>CAVRTB010000006.1:0-763533 GCA_963724065.1 uncultured Solirubrobacterales bacterium | reverse complement strand
GGAGCCGCGCGAAGATCAGCATCTCGGCATTGGGAGCGATCGCGCACAGGAGCGAGGCGGCCGTGAACATGCCGACCCCGAGCACGAAGATGCGCCGCCGCCCGTGACGGTCGCCCAGCGACCCGCCGAGCAGGATCAGCGACGCGAGCGTCAGGAGGTAGCCGTTGAGGATCCACTGGAGGCCGCTGGTCGACGCGCCGAGGTCGCGACCGATCTCGGGCAGCGCGACGTTCACGACCGTGCCGTCGAGGAACGCGAGGCCCGATCCGACCACGGCGATTGCCAGCACCCAGCGACCGGCGGGGCTCTCGTAGGCCACCCCCTTCGCGCTGTCGCCGGTCACCACGGGAAATAGTCTGCCACGGGGCGCCGGCCCCGCACCGGGGATCGCCCGTTGACCCGGTCGAGATCGTCGCTTAGCCTCTGCCCTGGGATATGACAAACGCTTCAGCGCAGAGGACCGCGCGCTGGTCCTCGCTCGCCGGGTTCGCCCTGCTCGCCGCGTTCTTGGTGGCATCGCTCGCGCGCACCGACGCGCTGCCGATCGCCGTCCCGCTGGAGCGCGCGACCGATTCGTACGGCGAGCTGCCGCTGTCCTTCATCCCCAACCGCGGACAGCTCGAAGTCGGCGGACGTGCGCTTCTACGCCAACGGCCCGGGCTTCGCCTTCCACTTCACCGAGGACCGTGCCGCGATCACGCTCACGAGGGGGGAGCGCGGTCACGCCCTTCACCTGACGTTCGTCGGCGCGAGCAAGCGCGCCACGCTCGTGGCGGGCGAGCGACGCGCAGGACGGTTCAACTACCTGGCCGCGGGAGAGCGCACCGCGGACATCCCGGCCTACGGCGCGCTCGTCTACAAAGGGCTCTGGCCGGGCATCGACATGGCGATCGGAGGAGCGGACGGCCGGCTGAAGTACGAATTCCGCCTCGCCCCGGGCGCAAACCCGGCCGACATCCGGCTCGCCTACGCCGGTGCGTCAGGGCTGTCTCTGACCGACGCCGGCGCACTCGCGATCGCAACCCCGCTCGGGGTTCTCACCGACACGCGCCCGCGCACTTACCAGCGCGCCGGCGGGCGCCGTAGCCCGGTCGAGAGCAGCTTCGCCCGCCATGGCAGGCGCTCGTACGGGTTCGCGCTCGGCGCCTACGACCGCAGCCGGCCGCTCGTGATCGATCCGGCGCTCGCGTACTCGACCTTCCTCGGCGGGTCGGGCAACGAGGGTGGAAACTCGATCGCCGTCGACCGGCAGGGCAGCGCATACGTCGTCGGGGAGATCGGAACCAACGATCCGATCAACTTCCCCACGACGCCCGGCGCCTTCCAGACGAGCGGGCCCGGCGGGCAGCACTCGTTCGTGACCAAGCTCTCGCCGGACGGGTCGCAGCTCGTCTATTCCACGGTGATCCTCAACGCGACCGATGCCGACGGCGTCGCGGTCGACGGCGACGGGAACGCGTACGTGACCGGCGCCACGCATCGCGACGACTTCCCGACGACGCCGGGCGCCTTCGACCGCACGCGTAGCGGCGGGCGCGACAGGTACGTGCTGAAGCTGAACCCGACCGGGAGCGCGCTCGTCTACTCCACCTACCTCGGAGGCAGCGGGGACGAGACGCTCAACCTCGGCCACGCCGGCGACAAGCGGATCGCGGTCGACGCCCTGGGCCACGCGTATGTCACGGCCAGTACGGAGTCGGCGGACTTCCCGACGACACCCGGCGCGCACGATCGGGTTCTCGGCGGTCCGCAGGACGCATTCGTCACGAAGCTGAACGTCGACGGCTCCGCCCTCGTCTATTCCACCTATGTGGGCGGTAGTGGATCGGAGTCGAACGCGGTGATCGCCGTTGACGGCGCCGGTCGCGCGCATATCGCGGGCGAGACGACCTCGCGCGACTTCGCGACCGCGGGCGCGTTCGACACGGCCTATGGAGGGGGTACCTGGGACGGCTACGTCGCCAAGCTGACGGCCGACGGGTCGGCGCTGTCCTACGCCACCTACGTCGGAGGTGCAGCCGGCGAGCTGGGCAAGGGGATCGCGCTCGACCGCGAAGGCAGCGCCTACTTCACCGGCAGCACCGGCTCGCGGGATTTCCCCACCACCCCGGGCGCGCACGATCGCACCACGGAGGGGTCCACCGATGCGTTCGTCACGAAGCTGAACCCGGACGGCGCCGGCCTCGCGTACTCAACGGTCGTGGGGGGAACCGGGGAGGACCAGGCGGAGGGGATCGCCGTGAATGCCCGCGGTGAGGCTCACATCACCGGGCTGACCTATTCGGCGGACTTCCCGGTCACGGCTGACGCGATCGACTCGACGCTCGAGCCGGCCGGGTTCCTCTTCGATGCGTTCTTCACAAAGCTTGCCGCGTCGGGCTCCGGGGTCGCCTATTCCACGTACCTCGGGGACATGGGTCACGACCGGGGGTTCGGGGTGGCAACCGTCGGCGGCAGGGCGTACGTCACCGGAGAGACCGGGTCGCCGGGATTTCAGACGACTCCCGGCGCCTTCGACGAAAGCATCAACGGGGCGAATGACGCGTTCGTGATGAGGTTCGACCTCGGCGCCGGACCGCCGGACGCGCTTGACCTCAGCCCGGGCAGCGCGACGAACGTGGTCGGATCCGAGCATTGCGTGAGCGCGGCGGTTGCGGACGAGGCCGGCGATCCGGCGCCCGGCGTGGTCGTGCGCTTCTCGGTGCAAGGCACGGTCGACACGGCCGCAGCGGCCACCACCGACGCCGGCGGCCGGGCGCGCTTCTGCTACACGGGCCCGGAGCTTCCCGGTGCCGACGAGATCGCCGCGTTCGCCGACACGAACTCCGACGGCGACCAGGACGCGGGCGAGCCCGGCGGAGTGGCCGCCAAGACCTGGGCCGCGCCGCAGAGCACTCCCGGCTGCCGCGCCTGGGGGACCGGCCGGATCGTCACGGCGGATGGCGACCGGGCCACCTTCCACGGAAAGGCTGACACGCGCCGCGGGAACCCGCCGAGCGGGCGCGAGATCTATACGGACCGCGGTCCCGCGGCACGCGTCGAGCTACGCTCGTCCTCGGTCGACGCGCTTGTCTGCGACGGTCGCACGGCCACCGTGTTCGGCCGCGCGCTCGTGGCCGGCGACGAGGTCGGCTTCCGCATCGACCTCGCCGAGGGCAGCGGACGTAGGGGTAGCTACCGGATCCTGCTCACCACTGGGTATGACTCCGGGGTCCAGCCGCTCACGTCCGGCAACGTGAAGGTTCGTTAGCGCGGCGCCGGCACGATCCGGATGTACGGTCGCGGTGACTCCCATCCGTCCGGATAGGTCTTGCGCGCCTCGTCGTCGGAGACCGAGCCCGCGATGATCACGTCCTCGCCTCCCTGCCAGTTCACCGGCGTCGCCACCTTGTGCTTCGCGGTCAGCTGGAGGGAGTCGATCACGCGCAGGACCTCGTCGAAGTTGCGCCCCGTCGTCATCGGATAGACCAGGATCAGCTTGACCTTCTTGTCCGGCCCGATCACGAAGACGTTGCGGACGGTCTGGTTGTCGGCCGGCGTGCGCTCGGTCGGGTCCCCGCTGACGTCTTCGGGCAGCATGCCGTAGAGCTTGGACACGCTGTAGTCGGCGTCCCCGATCATCGGGTAGTTCGGAGCGTAACCCTGCGTCTCCTCGATGTCACGCGACCACTTCGCGTGGTTGTCGACCGGGTCGACCGAGAGGCCGAGGATCTTGACGTTGCGGCGGTCGAACTCCGGCTTGATCTTCGCCATGTAGCCGAGCTCGGTGGTGCACACGGGGGTGAAGTCCCGCGGGTGGGAGAACAGCACCGCCCACGAGTCGCCGATCCAGTCGTGGAAGCGGATCTTGCCTTCCGTGGTGTCGGCCTCGAAGTCGGGTGCGGTCTGACCTAGTTGAAGAGCCATCGTCATCCTCCTGTTCCCGGGTGATCCATTGTGCGGTCGAATCTACCGGTCCTTGGCCCTACGCGAATGACGATCTGGACGAGGAAATGGACGCTGATGTGGAATGCTGCCGCCGACGGGCCAAGGCGGCGCGCCCGCTCCCCCGGGGCCGCAGGCGGATCGCCCGAGGGCCGGGGTATATTGCGAATCCCTGGAGAGTCTGTCTACGAGCTGGGAGGCCGCATGCTTGCGAAGTTCCGTTCCCGCCGTCCCAGTCCCGCGATGATCGTTGCTCTGATTGCGCTGTTCGTAGCCCTCGGCGGTAGCTCATACGCGGCATTGAGGGTCACCGGCAAGAACGTCAAGAACAGCTCTCTAACAGGGAAGGATGTCAAGAACAACTCGCTGACCGGCAGCGACGTGAAAAATTTGCGAAGCGGCGACGTGAAGGACTTCTCGCTGCTGGCCAAGGACTTCAAGGCGGGGCAGCTTCCCGCAGGCGCGCAGGGCATACAGGGGGCGCCCGGGCCGTTCCCCGATACCTTCCCGAGCGGGAAGACGGCTCGCGGCGCCTACGCTGCGAGCGGCTTCGCCACGGGTGCAGCCCAGGTCGCCAGGGACGGCCAGTCGTTCTTCTTCCAGCTCGCGGCAGAACCGACCGACAGCCACTTTGTGGCTGATGGAAGCGCACCCCCGGCCGAGTGTCCCGGAACGAAGGCTGCCCCCGCAGCCCAGCCTGGCCACCTCTGCGTCTACGAACACGTCAATCAGAATGCGACCACGCTCATCGATGACCCTGCGGGCACGCTGCGCTTCGGTTTCATCATCCAAACCAGCTCTGTCGCAGCCGGGCAATATCAGAGTCGAGGGACCTGGGCGGTTACCGCTCCGTAATCTGAATGCCCCGTGAGCGGGAGCGACCGCGGATGGTTTTGCGCCCTCGAACGCGGTGCCGGTCGTCCGGCTGGGTGCTTTAGGGTCGGCCGATGCATGCGCAGGAGTCGTATCCGCTGCCCGAGGATCCGGCGCTCGCGCAGGCCGCCGCCGTCCTGCGCGATGCCGAGCACTGGGCCTGGATCTTCGACCCCCGCTGGCGACTGGTGTACATGACTGACGCTCTGCGCATGTCGTTCGGCAACGGTGGCGCGCCGGTGCCGACCGCCATCGGTTGCCACGCCTTCGGGCCGGAGGCACTGGAAGTGAGTGGCGGCTGGCGCTTCGGCCCCAACACGACGGAGCGGATGAGCACGATCCTGCGGGGGGTCGGCGGCTGGCTACTCGCGGATGCGCGCGGCGGCGTCGAGGAGCTCCGATCACTGGTGGACCCCTCGCTGCACGAGTTCCTGGACGGGCTGACACCGTCGAGCGATGAGACGATCGGATTCGTCGTCCATAGCTTCGGGATCAGAGAGGAAGCGGACGTTCCGTTCATCGGATGGCGCGTGCGCCAGGCAGATGGACGACTGGCGGGCACCGTCCTGATCAACAAGCCTGCGGCGAGCATGACGACGCTCGGGGCGATCGCGACGGGGGGCGACCTGCGTCACTTCGAGCTGATGCAACGGGTGTCAAGCGCTGCGCGGCGTCCGGCGGCAATCCTGTTCGCCGACCTGGAGGGCTCGTCGCCGCTGGCCCGGCGACTCTCAACTGCCAGCTACTTCGCGCTCGGCCGACGCTTGGTCCGCGCCGCCGACCGGTGTGTGATCGACGCGGGCGGTCTTGTCGGCCGGCACGTCGGTGATGGCGTCGTCGCATTCTTTCTCGCCGAGACCACCGGGTCAGAGTCCGCTGCGACGAGAGCCTGCATCTCTGCCGCTCGAGCACTCCGAGGCGCGCTCGGGGAAGTGGCGACCCGCAGTGGCCTGGAGCCCGACGACATCGTGCTGCGCTTCGGCCTCCACTGGGGCTCGACGCTCTACGTCGGCGCCGTCGCAACGAGCGGCCGGTTTGAGGTCACCGCCCTGGGCGACGAGGTCAACGAAGCGGCACGCATCGAAGCGTGCGCCACCGGCGGACTCACGCTCGCTTCCAAGGCGCTCGTGGAACGCCTGGAACCCGACGACGCCGCCGTGCTCGACCTCGACCCCGACCGCGTCACGTACAGACCACTCGCAGACCTCGACACCGCCACCGAGAAAGCCCGCCGCGACGCACCGGCCGTCGCTGTCTGCGAAGTCTGAGGGCAAGCAGGAGCGGCGGTTGTCTGGCTGCCGGCGAAGCAGCGGCCGACGTTGGCCCCCGGTCGAGTCGATCGGATCGTCGGTCAACCTCCACGAGGCTGCTGAGCCAGCGGCTCAACCCTGCCCCATCCCAATGCCCCGCCTACTTGACGTTAAGTCGCTCGGTCCGATAGGCTCAAGAAAGTAGGGCCTCGCTCATCTCGCTACCCTCTGGAGGGATTGGCATGGAACTCTGGATTCCTGCCGTGCGTCGCGTTTCAAACCGCTCCGTTCGCGGACGTCTCGCCGCGTTGGTGGCTTCGGTCGGTTGCCTGCTGATTGCGCCGGCCGTCGCGTCAGGCGCGTACACGTTCGGGCCAGAGGTGACGGGTGGAGACAAGGCAACCGTCTTCGATCACGCCACCTCCGAAAATCCCAACGATCCGCAGCAGTGCCAGGACTTGCTGTTCATCCAGGACGTGCCATCGCGGGCCTTCAGGGGTGCGGACGGCGCGGTCCAGCTGATCATGGCCCACACAGGTACGTCCGCGGGTGGGCACACGCGGCGCCTCCTGGGAACCACCCTCAACGCGGTCGCCGTCGACGGGATGCTGCCGACCACGGACCCGCGTTGCACGGTGATCCACCAATCCGGGTTAGAGACGATCCCGGACAACTTCTACAACAACGAGTGGATCGTCGCGCCTTATACGGAGGACGGCACCAACATCCACGCGCTCGTGCACAACGAGTTCCATGCGTTTGCGCTCCCCTCAAACCCGCCGAACCCCGATCCGTGCACGGTCGACCAACCGCAGGGCGCATTCACGGTCAAGTGCTGGTACAACGGGCTTACGTGGGCCAGGTCGACGAATCGCGGCCTGCTCTACACGCGCAACACCCCCGACTATTTCGTGGCCAGCGTGCCTTACGAGTATGTCCCCGATACCGGTCCGACAGGCTACTTCCAGCCGAGCAACATCGTGAAGAAGGGGGGCTACTACTACACGCTGTTCCGGGCGGAGCAGCATCAGGCGCAGCAGCCGCGCTCCTGCGTGATGCGCACCCCCAATCTGGACGACCCGAGTTTGTGGCGCGCCTACGACGGCAACGCGGACGACGCGCAGGATGGCTTCACGGTGGCCTTCGTCGATCCGTACCACGACGATGTGCCCAATCCCGAGCAGCACGTCTGCGCGCCGGTCTCGCCGATCGGGTTCGAGGGGAACCTGGTTTACAGCAGGTATTTCGGTCGCTACATGGTGGTGTATCCGGACGGGCCGAACGGGATCACCGGCGTTTACTACGCACTCTCCAGCGACCTCGTTCACTGGGACCCGCCGAAGCTGTTGATGGGGGCGCCACTGGCTTGGCAGCGCGCCTGCCCGAATGCCGACCGGGGAATCCGAGTTCCATCTCTGCTCGACCCCAACAGCACCGAGCGCAATTACAACACCATCGGGCAGACGGCCGACCTCTACTTCGGCGAGAGTCGCTTCGTCGACGACACGAGCACGAATCCACCGACATGCCGCGAGACGCTTGATCGGGACCTCGTGCGGATCCCAATCCGGTTCACGAGGAAGCCGGAGCCGGACCGCCTTGCGTCCCTAGAGGGTGGAGGTCTGGTCAACCCGGGGGATGGTTTCGACTGGTACTACGCGGGAAGCAGCGGCGGGATCGGTCCGAGCGGCGAGCAGGCATACGATGGATCCACGTCCGCGAAGGTGCGCTCGTCCGGAAACTCCTATGCCGTCGGAACCATCAACGCTCGCCGCTCGGACGGCACCGTCGGGTGGCCCAACGGCACGGACGTCTGGTATGGGTCGGGCTTCTACCTGCCTACCGGATTTCACTCACAGGTGGCGCGAGTGATGCCGATGCGCTGGCTGAACTCCGACCTTCCGGTGGGGGCAACTCGATACGGCGGAATCGTTCTCAATACAGATGACACCTACCGTCTGATACGTGGAAAGCAGGGAGGGCCCGAAGACAACCTCGGCAACACGTTTACGCTTCCAGAAGGGCGGTGGTTCTGGCTCGAGGTGCACCAAAAGCTCGAATCAGACGCTTTGCAGCAACCGCTCAGCGAGGTGTTCGTCGATGGCAAGTTGGTAGCGTCATCAGCCGCACCGAATGCGTACCCGGACAGTGAGGGCCTCCCGATCCGTGCGCACTACGGATTCACCCAGCGCTCCTTCTCCCCCGGCATGAGCACTTTCTGGATCGACCGCTCGTCTACCAGCACGATGCAGCGGGGGCCACTTGGCGCGCCCGCGACGCCCACCGGTCTCACGGGCAGCGAGGCCAGCGGATACATCATCCTGACTTGGAACGCTTCGCCGGACCTGGATGGCGGCGGCTACCGCCTGTACCACGAGGGCGTAGACGGAACCTGGAACCTCATCCAACAAAACGCATCCAACGGGTATCTTGCGGTATTCGGACCTGCGTCGAGCTGTAGTCGCCAGCACTATCGGGTCTCCGCCTACAAAGGAACCGGCATCGGAGCGGAAAGTCCTCAATCGGAGGTGATCGAGGTGCGTCCGCAGCCGGCGATCGGGTGTCCGTAGCGCCCAACGAAGGGCGTCGTTAGCCACGCGGATAGCTGGCCCCCCAGCTTCCCTCGCGGCGGCCGACCCCGGAGCCGGCGAACGACCATCGGTGGCACTGATGCAAGTAGCACGACGGCTACACGCTGAATGCGGGCCCTCAGCGCCCGAGCGCAGCGCGCACCGCCGAGTCGTGCGCGGCGTCCTCCAGCGCGTCGTCGAGCGGCTCGAGCGCCGGTGGGGCGCCGCCGCGCCCGAGCGCCCAGCCGATCAGCACGTCCGCGAGCCACGTGTTCTTCGGCAGCAGCGGGCCGTGCAGGTAGGTGCCGATCAGCCTGCCGCGGCGCACCCCCTCGGCGCGATCCTTGCCGTTGTTGCCGAACCCGGAGACCACGCGGCCCAGCGGTTGCTCGCCATCGCCGAGGTACGTGCGCCCGCCGTGGTTCTCGAAGCCGGCGATCCGCCGCGCCCCGCGCCGAGGTCGGCCTCGATCAGCACGTTCCCGATCAGGCGCTCGCCGGGCTCCCGCACGGTGCGCAGGTCGACGAGGCCGAGGCCCGGGAGCGACTCGCCACCCGGCAGCTCGTAGGAGTGGCCGAGCAACTGATACCCGCCGCAGACGCCGAGCATCGCCGCACCCGAATCGACGGCCGCGGCGAGTGCGTCGCGCTTGGTCGCGGCGAGGTCGCGGGTGACCAGCACCTGGTCGCGGTCCTGGCCGCCGCCCATGTAGAAGAGGTCGTGCGCGTCGGGTCGACGGGCTCCCCGGGCCCTGCGGTACCGAGCTCGAAGCCGATCCCGCGCCAGCGGCAGCGATGCTCGAGCACGGCGATGTTGCCGCGGTCGGCGTAGATGTTCATGTGGTCCGGGTAGAGCCACATGATCCGCAGCGTGTCGGCGCTCACGTGGCCTCCGGGCGCGCGGCCAGGACGACCACGCTCGCGACGTGCTCCTCGGTCGCCGGGATGTCGCGGCGCGCGCGCACCTCCAGGCCGGCGGCGGCGATCTCGGCCTCGAGCGCCTGCGCCGAGACCAGCTCGAGCCGCACCTCGTCGACGCTGCGGGACTGCTTGCCCGCGGGCGACACGGCGGTGCGAACGCGCTCGATCACGATCGCGCCGCCGCGCTCGACGAGGTGCACGCCGACCGAGAGGCTCGAGTAGACCCAGTCGCCGACCTCGCGCATGTCCGGTGGGGGAGGGCCGTAATCCTCACCGAGCAGCTCGCCGTCGAGGTTCATCAGCGTGGTCGCGAAGACCCCGCCGGGTCGCAGGTGCGCGCGCGGCCCGCGCGAGCGCCTCGCCGCGCTCGCCGGCGCCGTGGAACAGCTGGATGAACTGCATCGGCGCGAGCACCGCATCGAACTCGGCGCCGAGGTCGAACTCCTGCGCGTCGGCCTCCACCGTGACGACGTCGAGCGCGGCGCGCGCTGCGCGATCGCTCCAGCGCGGCGAGCAGTTGCGGATCGCGGTCGAGCGCCGTCACGCGGCGCCCGCGCCGCGCGAGGTGCAGTGCGACGCGGCCGGTGCCGCAACCGATGTCGAGCACCGCGTCGACCGGGGCGGGTGAGCTCCTCCCACAGCGACAGGTCGGCGTCGTACGAGCCGCACTCGACGTCGTGCCAGATCGCCGCGGGAGCAGTCATTCCCAGAACGGCGGGGCGAGGCCGCGGGCGCTCAGCACGTCGCGCAGCTCGAGCAGCGCGGTGTAGGTCGGCAGCGCATACAGCGGGCGATGCCCGTTGCCTGCAAGGGCATGGTCGAGGCCGCTGCGCGAGGCGCGGCACGACCTCGAGCCGATCCGGCGCGACGCCGGCGTACTTCAAGCGCAGGGCCAGCTCCTCCGCGCGGGTGCCCGAGCACATCGACGCGCGCGGCGTGCGGGGCGAGCGTCTCGAAGTCCGCGTCCCAGATCCACGAGATGTCGCGCCCGTCGGCGATCCGGTCGTTCAGCACGATCCACACGTCGAGGCCCTCGCCGTCGGCCGCCGCGAGGGTGCGGAAGACCTCGTTCGCGCCCGCGGGATTCTTCACGAGCAGGATCGCGAGGCTGCGGTCGCCGACAGCGATCTGCTCGGCGCGGCCGAAGGCGGCCGCGAACGACTCGAGGCCGCTGCGCACCTCGTCGAGGCTCGCACCGAGCTGCAGGCACGCAGCCGCCGCCGCGAGTCGCGTTGTAGACGTTGTAGAGGCCGGGAAGGCGCAGCGTGACGCGCACGTCTCCGCGCGGGGATCGCAGACCGTGAAGCGCGAGCCCGACATGCCGAGCAGCTCGACGTCGCGTGCCGACGACCTGCGGCTGCGGGCGCGTGTTGCCGCAGTTCGGGCAGCGCGTAGTCGCCGAGATGCCCGAGGTAGGCGGCCGAGTAGCGGTACGCGGTGCCGCAGCGACGGCAGTGCTTCGCGTCCGAGGCGTGCTCGACGCGCTCAAGCGCGTGCGCGCGATCCTCGAGGCCGAAGTAGGTGATGCGCCGTCGCGGCTCGCCTGCCGCGTCGCGCCCGAGGTCCGCCACCAGCGGATCGTCGGCGTTCAGGATGAACGCGGTGTCGCCCTCGCGCGCCGCGACAAGCGCGCTCCACTCGTCGGCCAGCACCTCGAGCTCGCCGTAGCGGTCGAGCTGGTCGCGGAACAGGTTTCCGAGCAGCACCGTGTGGGGCGAGAGGTCCGCGACCACCTCGCGCAGCCACGCCTCGTCGACCTCGAACAGGCCGATGCGGCCGGCGCTCTGCTCCAGTAAAGCCGTCGCCACGCCGCCCGCCATGTTCGCCCCCGCGCGGTTGTGCACGGCATCGAGGCCGTGCTCGGACCGAGGATGCGCGCCATCATCCCGGCGTGGTCGTCTTCCCGTTGGTCGCGCTGACACGAGCGACCCCCGATCGAGGTCCGCGCGCCAGCATCCTGATCGCGCCCGGCTCCATTCGCAGCAGCAGCTTGCCGGGAAGGCTCGTGCCGCCGCCGCGGCGGCTCGCTCGCGACAGCGCGCCCGCCGCGCGCGCGAGCCCGACCTTGGCGCGCAGCCCGCTCAAGGCGTCCGGGACCGCGGGGCGATCACGCTCAGCCCGCCCGCGCGTCCAGCCGCACGGTCGCGGGCAGCGTCGTGATCGGCTCGCCGTCCGCATACACGTCGAACGGGCGGTCGGCGGCGATCTCCACCTCCCGCGCGCGGTGCACGCTGACCGTGTCCTCCTCGACGTGCGGTGCCCTTGAACACCTTCGGCAGGTTGGCCAGGAACGCCGCTTCGAGACCTGCTCGATGAACACCACCTCCAGCAGCCCGTCGGAGGGTCGGCGCCCGGCGCCATGTGCATCCCGCCGCCGTAGTAGCCGGTGTTCGCGGCCGCCACGGTGTAGCCCTCGAAGCGGTGCTCGCGGCCGTCCAGGCGCACGGTGAAGCGCGCGGGCCTCCAGGCCAGCAGCGCGCGGATCGCGGCATAGGCGTAGACGAGGTTGCCCCGCATCGAGGCGCGCCTCGTTCGCGATCCGGTTCGCCTCGGAGTCGTAGCCCGTCGAGGCGATGCAGGCGAACGCGCGCGCCGTTCGCCTCGCCGAGGTCGAGCGCCTTGCGCACACCGCCGAGCAGCACCGCGCACGCCCCCGGGATGTCCTGGGGGATGCCGATCGCGCGCGCGAAGTCGTTGCCGCGGCCGCCGGGCAGCACGCCGAGCGCGCGCCGTCCGCGCAGCGCGCCCGCGAGCGCGCCGACGAGCCCGTCGCCGCCGAGCGCGACCACGAGCTCGCCCTTCTCGGCGGCGTCGCGCGCGACGTGTGTCGCGTGGGGCAGGTCACGCGTCTCGACGACCCGGTGCGCGGCACCGGCGGCGCTCAGCTCGCGCTCGACCTCCGGCAGCAGGCGCAGGGGCTTGCCCCCCGCGGACGCCGGGTTCATCAGAATCGCGAACTTGCGCGTCGTCGCTCACGGCCGCCGCGCAAGGTAGTACGTCCCGGGCCCGGCCGCTCCGGCGGCGACCGTCTCGAGGCCCTGGCGCGCGAAACCCTGTCGCGCAGCCTCGCGGCCGGCGTGTAGAAGGGCGTGGCCGACTCCGCGCGAGGCGATGTGAGCCACGATGCGCGCCCGGCCGCAGCAGCCGCCGAGACCGGCTCGAAGAACGGCGGCATGTTGAGCATGATCACGAGGTCATAGCCCTCACCGGGATCGAGCGCCGTGACGTCGGCGACCAGGAAGCGGACTCCGGGCCGGACCTCCTTCGCGGCGGCGATCGTCGATCATCGCCCGGCGACATGTCGATCCCGGTGACCTGCGCGTCGGGCCAGCGCTCGGCTGCGACCAGCGCCGCGGCGCCCGTGCCGGTCCCGACGTCGAGCACGCGGGCCGGAGGGCGGGGCAGGAGGTCGAGCGCCGCGATCAGCGGGATGAGCCGCGCCGGGTCGCTCGCGAACCGCTCGTCCCACTCGGCGCCGCGCGCTCGAAGAAGCGCGTCATCGGCCCGCGCAAGAACCTCCATGTCCACGGCGCGCGCGGTGACCGCGTTGTTCATGCCGCGCGCCAGGTCGCTGGGCAAGGCGGCGCCGCCCGGGATTGTGGCCCGGAGCGGTCAAAAGCCGGTAGCCGCGCGCTGCGCCGCCCATTCGCCGCGGGCCGCGCCGCTCAGCTCGCCGGAGTCGAGCGGCACGAACTCGACCTCGTCGGCGCGGTCGCCCGAGCAGGCGCTCGACGCGCGGGTGCTCGCGCCTCGGTCGGGATCGCAGACGAGCAGCTCGTCCTGCTCCAACTCGATCCACGGCTCGGCCGCGGTGAGCTGCTCGCTGGCGGCCAGCACCAGTGGCCGCCGCGCGGGCGCTCGAGGTGGACGTGGTGGTGCGTGTCCGTGTCCGCGTCGAGGTCGAGGTCGCGTGGCAGCCAGAACAGCCGGTACACGCCGAAGCGGTACGCGTACATGCGGCGGCCGTCGCAGAAGAGGAAGTTGAGCGCCGAGAACCGGCACGTGTCGCAGACCGTCTCGACGGCGCGTCGCAGCGACCCGATCGACGTCGTCGTGGTCGAAGCCGGTCATCAGCATGTTGAAGAAGCGCTCCGAGTCGGTGTCGCCGGCCGGGCGGCGTGTCCGCGAGCGGCTCGAGCAGCGATGCCTTGATGATCGTCCCGTTGTGGCAGTACGTGTACGGGCCGCGGCTGAAGGGATGCGTGTTCTCGAGCTTCAGGCCGCCGATCGTCGCGCGCCGCACGTGCACCATGATCAGCCGCGCGCGCCCGCTCGTGACCTCGTCGAAGGACTCGTCCGCGTGGGCGGCGTCCGCAGAAGCGGCGCACGTCCGGGCACGCCGTCCGCGGAGTAGTACGCGCTGCCCCAGCCGGAGTCGTGCTCCTCCGACTGGCGCAGGATCGAGTTGTCCGATCGCAGCAGCTCGAACGACACGTCCACCGGCGCGCTCGCCGCCGCTGCGAACAACCTGCACATGACCCAGATTCTATGAGTGAGCCAGCGTGCCCCAAACAAAGGGGGCCTACCGCACCCTGAGGTTGCCCGTCATGCCGAGCTCGCGGTGGCCCGGGCACCGTGCAGACCATCGCGTAGCGGCCGGGCGGCAGGTCGACGGCAGAGCGTCTCGCTGTCGCCGGGCAGGAAGCTGTCCGTGCCCGGCCAGCTCGCTCGGTCTCCTCCTGCGGGTCGGGACCGCGCTCGATCTTCAGGTTGTGCGCGATCTGGCCCTCGTTGGTGACGCGGATCGCTGCGCCGCGATCGCACCGTCACGTTGCGCGGCTGGTACTCGTACTCGGTCATCACCACCGCCAGGCCGGTGGGCGTCGCGTCGTCGCCTGCTCCCCGGGTCCCCGCCGCAGCCCGCCGCGAGAGCGCGGCGCACGCCAGAGCGGTGGGGAGGAGGCGGGCGACCATCGGCGGCGCGGCCACTGTAGACGATACGATGCGTCCGCCCGGCCATGTGTAACCTGCGCCGATGCTCGCCCGCCTGATGCGCAGCCAGTACGCATTCCCCGCCGCGATCCTCGGCGTTGCCGCGATCGGCGGGATCGTCGTGCTGATCGCGATCGAGCGGGGGGGACGACGGCGGCTCAGCGGCCAAGGCGTCGTCGTGCAAGCAGGTCGCCGCGCCGCAGCCCAAGAACGTCCAGGACAGGGGGCGCCCCAAGTTGAAACTCGACCGTGACAAGACCTACACAGCGACCGTGGACACCAACTGCGGCCGGTTCGTGATCGAGCTGGACAGCAAGCGCGCGCCCGAAGACCTCGGCGTCCTTCGTCTCGCTCGCGCGCGACGGCTTCTATCGACGGCCTCGGCTTCCACCGCATCGCGCCCGGGTTCGTTGTGCAGGGCGGGGATCCGAAGGGCGACGGCACGGGCGGCCCCGGCTACAAGACGCGCGAGGCCCCGCCCGACGACGTCGCCTACACCGAGGGCGTGGTCGCGATGGCGAAGGGCGGCACCGAGCCGGCCGGCACCGCCGGCAGCCAGTTCTTCGTCGTCACCGGGACCGACGCGAACCTGCCCGCCGACTACGCGGTGCTCGGCAAGGTCACCGAGGGCATCGAGAACGTGAAGGCGATGGAGGCGCTCGCCTCGACCGAGGACGGCCCGCCCGAGCGAGCCGATCGTGATGTCGAAGGTGACGATCGACTAACGCGAGAGCGCTCCGAGCCCGGTCGCCCGAGCACCGAGATCTCCGGCTAAGGAAATCTCGGTTCTTCAGTACAGCGCCGCGGCGAGCTTGCGGCGGTACTCGCGCGTCAGCGGGTCGTCCGGGCCGAGCTCGGTGAACACGCCGACCATCGCCTTGCGGATCTGCGTCCTGAGCTCGTCGTCCTCCGTCTGCTCGAGCGCTGCGATCAGTCCCTCAGTCCGGCCTCCGTGTCGCCCGCGAGCAACGCGTCGGCCGCCGCGCCGAGCGGCCCGTCGGGTTGCCGGCGCTTCAGCTCCAGCAGGGCGGCGAGGCCCTCGGCGGCGAAGTCACCGGTGACGCGCGTCGAGCACCTGCTGCGCTGCGTCGTGCTCGCCGCGCTCCATCAGCATGTGCGCGAGCGGCACGGCGGCGTCGGCGCGGCCGGGCTGTAGCTCCAGCGCGCGCCGCAGCGAGTCCTCGTCGCCCTCGGCCACGAGCGCGTCCGCCTCGGACGGGCACGAGCTTGTCCATGAACCGCTCGACCATCGGCGCCGGCTGGGCGCCGACGAACTCGTCCACCACCTGCCCGTCCCTGAATGCCTTCACCGCCGGAATGCCCTGCACGCCGTACGCGCTGCGCGAGGCCCGGGTTCCCGTCGACGTCCACCTTCACCAGCTCGACCTTGCCCGCCCGCTCGCCGGCGGCGCGCTCGAGCGCGGGCGTCAGCGCCCGGCAGGGGCCGCACCACTCGGCCCAGAAGTCGACCACCACGGGCACCTCGCGCGAGCGGTCGATCACCGTCGTGCTGGAAGTCGGCCTCGGTCACGTCGGTCGCCATCGGCCTGACAGGATAGGCATCCGCATGGGAAGAGCTTCTCTTCACACCCTTCAGCATCGTCGCCGGCCTGCTCGCCGGCTTGCTCGGCAAGAAGCTCTTCGAGCAGGTCTGGGGTCTGATCGACCAGCAGGCGCCGCCGGAGCCCAAGCACCGCGACATCTCGGTCCGCGAAGATGGTCGTGGCGCTGGCGATCGAGGGAGCGGTCTTCCGCGGCGATCCGAGGGGGCCGTCGACCACTACGCGCGACGCTCGTTCGCGCGCCTGACCGGCACCTGGCCCGGAGAGGAGCAGCCCGAGCCGGAGTAGCGCCGCCGACCGGATAACGCCGCCGGGCGCGGCGATACAACGGCCGCGTGTGCTCGAAGCCGGCCTGTGGGGTCTGCTCGCGGCTTCGTCGCTGCTGCTCGGGGCGCGGCGGCGGGCTACTTGCTGCCGATCTCACAGCACGTGATCGCGCTGATCATGGCCTTCGGCGCGGGGTGCTGATCTCGGCCGTCGCGTTCGAGCTGACGGAGGAGGCCTACGCGATCGGAGGCGCCGACGCCGTCGCGCTCGGCCTCGGCGGGCGGCGCGATCGCCTTCTTCGCGGGCGACTGGTGGATCGACCGCAAGGGCGGTGCGATGCGCAAGCGGCCCGGCATGGAGCAGGCGAGCGGCAACGCCGCGGCGATCGCTTTCGGCGCGGCGCTCGATGCGGTGCCCGAGTCGGCCGCGATCGGGCTCTCGGTCCTCTACGGAGGAACGGTCGAGGCGGCGCTCGTCGCGGCCGTCTTCCTGTCCAACGTGCCCGAGGCGCTTGCGTCGGCTGCCGGGTCGGGAAACGCCAAGCAGAGCTTCCGCAGCGTGATCGCGATGTGGGCCGGCATCGTGCTGCTGTCCGGCATCGCCGCGGCGCTCGGGTACATGCTGCTCGACGGCGCCTCCGACAATCTGGTCGCCTGGACGCAGGCGTTCGCCGGCGGCGCGGTCCTGTGCATGCTCGCGGACACGATGATGCCCCAGGCCTTCGAGGACTACGACCGCCGGCCCGCGGTGGGGCTGATCGTGGTGCTGGGCTTCGCGACGGCGTTCCTGCTGTCCACGATGTGAGTTTTCCATCGAGTTGACATAAGCGGCGTTATCGCGCATTGAGGAATCGCGCGGGCGTCCCTGATCCGCCCCTTGCTCCCCGCGGTGGCGCGGCTTTCGATCGGGTAGCGAGAGGAATCCGCGCCACACGGGGATCGGCGGGCGCGCCGTGGCTCCGGTAGCGAGAGCGCATTGAGGAATCGCGCGGGGCGTCCCTGATCCGCCCCTTGCTCCCCGCGGTGGCGCGGCTTTCGATCGGGTAGCGAGAGGAATCGCGCCCGCCACACGGGGATCGGCGGGCGCCGTGGCTCCGGCGGGGCGGTGGGCGGGCGACAGGGGTGCTCAGGCCAGCCGGGGCGGGCATATTCGGGTACCCTAATTAGGCTGCCCTAATGCAGTCCCCCCTTCCCCGAACCCCCTGGAGCCATGCGACCTCACTTGATCAAGACAATCCTGCTGTGTTTCATGCTCGCCCTGCCCGCCGGGGCCTTGGCGGCCTGCGGCGACGAGAGCAACTCGTCCGGCGAGCTCACGGTCTACTCCGGTCGAGAGGCCGAATACGTCGAGACCCTGATCGACAAGTACAACGAGGGTCCCGACCCCGACGTCAAGGTCCGGTACGGCGATACGGCGGAGCTTGCCGCCACGATTCTCGAAGAGGGCGATAACAGCCCTGCCGACCTCTTCTTCGCGCAGGACGCCGGCTCGCTCGGGGCGCTGCAGAAGGAGGGGCGCTTCCAGGAGCTTCCCGCCGACGTGCTCGACTCGGTCGCCCCGCGCTACCGGTCGACGGCCGGCCGCTGGGTGGGCACCTCCGGCCGCGCGCGGGCGGTCGCCTACAACAAGCAGAAGGTCGACCGCGCGGAGCTGCCGTCGTCGGTCCTCGGCTTCACCGACGAGCGCTGGAAAGGCCGGCTCGGATGGGCGCCCACGAACGGGTCGTTCCAGTCCTTCGTGACCGGGTTGCGCCGGCTCAAGGGCGACGACGTCGCCCGCGAGTGGCTCGAGGGCATCGTCGCCAACGATCCGCAGTCGTTCGAGAGCAACAGCGCGATCAGGGACGCGGTCGCCAAGCAGGAGATCGACGTCGGGTTGATCAACCACTACTACGTCGCCGAGGCGCTGGCCGAGGAGGGCTCCGACTACCCCGTGGGCCTGTACTTCCCGCCGGGCGGGGATCCGGGGTCGCTCGTGAACGTCGCGGGCATCGGCATCCTGGAGAGCAGCGACAAGCGCGATGAGGCGCTGCGCTTCACGCGCTTCATGCTCTCCAAGGAGGCGCAGGAGCACTTCGCGAAGAACGTGAAGGAGTACCCCGTCGCAGCCGGCGTGAAGGCTGACAGCCTCGTCGTGCCGCTCGCGCGCATCGAGCATCCCGCGATCGACCTCTCGAACCTCGACGACCTGCGCGGCACGCTCAGGATGATCGAGGAGTCGGGAGCTCTCTGAGCCTCGCCGCACGAGCGGCGCTCCCCACCGCCGCCCCTGCGCAGGACTCAGCGGGCGGCGCGCCGGCGGGCACCGCGCGCCGCCGCCCCCCGGCTGGGTGGCTGATCGCCGGCGCAGTGGTCGCCGTTCCGATGGCGATCCCGCTCGCGTACCTGTGCGTCGTGCTGGCGCAGGATGCCGACCTCGCGCGCGAAGCGATCTGGCGCGACCAGACGATCCGCCTCTTGGTGCGCAGCGCCGGCCTCGCTGTGGCCGTCACCTCAACGGCCGTGGGGCTCGCGCTGGCCCTGTCGTGGCTGGTGACGCGTACCGACCTTCCCGCCCGGCGCCTGTGGACGGTGCTCCTCACGTTGCCGCTCGTGATCCCGAGCTACATCGCCGCCTATCTGATGGTCTCCGCGATCGGCCCGCGGGGCCTTCTACAGGACCTTCTCCAGGAGCCCTTCGGGGTCGAGCGGCTGCCGTCGGTCTACGGCTTCGCCGGCGCTTGGCTGGTCCTGACGCTCTCCACCTATCCGCTCGCGCTGCTGACCATCAATGCCGCGCTCGCGCGCGTCGACCCGCAGCTCGAGGAGGCAGCGCACGGCATGGGCCGCTCGAGCTGGTCGGCCTATCGCACGGTGGTACTGCCCCAGCTCGTGCCCGCGATCGGCGCAGGCGCGCTGCTCGTCTCGCTGTACGCGCTGAGCGACTTCGGCGCCGTGGCGATCATGCGCTTCGACTCGTTCACGCGCGCGATCTACACGTCCTACCGCGCGACCTTCGACCGCGTCGGCGCCGCCTCGCTGTCCGCCTTGCTGGTCGTGCTGATGCTCGGGGTGCTGTGGCTCGAGGCGCGCACGCGCCGCCGCCGTCCCTACCACCGCACGGCCCCGGGGGTGGCGCGCCCGCCGCGCCAGGTGTCGCTCGGGCGCTGGCGCTGGCCGGCGCTCGCGGTCTGCGCCGGGGTGGTGCTCGTCGCCTTGGTGCTGCCGGTGGGAGTGCTCGTCTATTGGTCGCTCCAGAGCGTCGCCGGTGACGTCGACTGGGGGGAGATCTGGAGCGCCGCCGGCCGGTCGATGCTGGCCGCCGGCCTCGCCGCCGGACTGGCGGCCGCATGCGCGATGCCCGTCGCGATGCTCGCCGCGCGCTACCCCGGTCGCCTCAGCGCGGTGATCGAGCGGGTGAGCTTCACCGGCTACGCCCTCCCCCACATCGTCGTCGCGCTGGCGCTCGTCTTCTTCGGGACGCGCGTGGCGCTGCCGCTGTACCAGACGCTCGCGATGCTCGTGTTCGCGTTCGTGGTGCTGATGCTGCCGCTCGCCGTGGGCGCGACCCGTGCGTCGCTGCTCCAGGTCTCACCACGTGTCGAGGAGGCCGCGCGCTCGGTGGGCCGCGGCCCGTTCGCGGTGCTGCGCACGATCACCGCCCCGCTCGCCGCGGGCGGTGTGATGGCCGGCGCCGCGCTCGTCTTCCTGACGGCGGTGAAGGAGCTGCCTGCAACGCTGATCCTCGCGCCGATCGGGTTCGAGACACTTTCGACGGAGATCTGGAGCGCCACGTCGGTAGCCTTCTACGAGCGCGGGGCCGTCCCATCGCTCGTTCTGCTCGTGATCTCGGCGCCGGCGCTCTACCTGCTGACGACCCGGCAGCGTCCATGACCTCGCCTCACGTGACCACCGATCCGATCGCGCAGGACGCCGAGCGCGGCGAAGCTACCGTCGCCCTGCGGTGTGAGAACCTCGCCAAGGCTTTCGGCGGCGTGCGCGCCGTCGACGGGGTCACGCTCGAGGTCGAGGCGGGCGCGATCTGTGCCCTGCTCGGCCCGAGCGGTTGCGGCAAGACCACCACGCTGCGCCTGATCGGCGGCTTCGAGCGCCCGGACGCGGGGCGCATAGAGATCGGCGGGCGGGTCGTCGCCGGGCCCGGCACCTTCGAGCCTCCCGAGCGGCGGCGCGTCGGGATGGTGTTCCAGGACTACGCCCTGTTCCCCCACTTCGACGTGGCCGGGAACGTGGCCTACGCGCTGGGCCGCAACGCATCGGCGCAGCGCGTCGCCGAGGTCCTGCGGCTCGTGGGCCTCGAGCAGCTTGCCGACCGCCACCCCCATGAGCTCTCCGGGGGCCAGCAGCAGCGCGTGGCCCTTGCGCGGGCGCTCGCCCCCACTCCCGGCACGATCTTGCTCGACGAGCCGTTCTCGAACCTCGATGCCGGTCTCAGGGCCCGGGTGCGCCAGGAGACGCGCGAGATCCTGCTCGCGGCGGGCGTCACGGCGGTGTTCGTGACGCACGACCAGGAGGAGGCGCTGAGCCTCGCGGACGCGGTCGCCGTGATGCGCGACGGGCGCGTGGTGCAGTACGGGACCCCGGAGCACGTCTACGGTCGCCCCGCGGACCACTGGGTCGCGGCCTTCCTCGGCGACGCGGTGATCGTGAGTGGCGAGGCACGTGAAGGCATGGTGTCGTGCGAGCTCGGGCGCTTCACGGCGGATCCGTCCGCGTCGGGGCGCGTCGACGTGATGATCCGGCCCGAGGCGATCACGCTCAGCACGATGCCCCCCGCCGGCCACCGGGAGACCCACGAGGCGGTGGTCACCGGGCGAGAGTTCTACGGCCACGACCAGCTCGTGACCGTGCGCCTCGAGTCCGGGACCGAGCTTCGCAGTCGCAGCATCGCGTTCCCGGCATGGCACCCTGGCGACCGCGTCCGGCTGTACGTCGAGGGTCCGGTGACCGTGCTCTCGTCCTGAGCGCTTGCAAAGCGTCTACTCGCTCTATCGAATCCGTGGTGTCGTGCCGATTAGAGCCTCTATCGGGCGGAGCGTCGACACCCATCTGACCGGTCGCATGGCAGCCGCCGTGTGGGCGGCGATTGCGCTGATTGGCGTGGTCGCGACGATCGGGCCGCTCGAGATCCCGGGATCCGACGTCTCCCAGATGCGCTGGGCGGCTGCCTCGGCGGGCTTCTTCGCCGGACTCAGCTTCATCGTGCCCTGGTCGCGTCTCCCACGGTTCGCGTTCGGCGCGCTGCTCGTGATGATGAGCGCGCACATCGCCGCGCTGGCACAGGCCTCCGGCGCCGCGCATAGCGAGCTCACAATCCTGTTCACCTTCGTGGTCGCGCTCGCCGCGGCGTTCATGCCCCTCCGCGCGAGCGTCGCCCAGCTGTGCATGATCGCGATCATGCTGACCGCCCTGCTCCTGATCGTCGGGCGCGCCGACAGCACGCGCCTCGAGGTGATCCGGGTCACGATGCTGCTCGCCACGCTCGTCGTCCTCTGTGGCCTGGTCCTGATGATGCGCGCGGTGCTCGCCGACGAGCGCCTCGGCCTGCGGATGAACGGAGCGTTGCGCTATGGAGTGGGCCTCCTCGACGCCGACCAGCTCGAGGCCGCCGTCGCGGCCGAGCACTCGCGCGCGGCGCGCCACGGCCGCCCGCTCGCCGTCGTCATGGTCGAGGTCACCGGCGAAATCAGGGGACAGCTCGAGCCCGCCCGCGAGAATCGGCTCGTCACCGCGATCGCGAAGACGATGCTCGAACGCATCCGGACCGAGGACAGCGCCGCACACCTCGGCGGCCTGCGCTTTGCGGTGATGGCCCCCGAGACGGCCGCGGCCGGCGCCGCCGCGGTCGCGGGCACGGTCGCCGAAATGGTCAGCAGGCGGTTGATCAGCGCGGGTTACGACGCCGGCAACTTCGACCTCGCGGTCGGCTGGGCCGACTACCCCGCCGCCGCCGATGATCCGAGCGGCCTGATCGGGGCGGCAAAAGCCTCCCTGGAGCGCTCGGAAGCCGGCCGGGGAACGGGCCTCGCCTCGCCCCAGGCCACCCCTCATCCGGCCCGCGCGCACTAGAAAACGCGCACCGCCGTTGCGGGCGTCCACGCCGATTTGGGTTTCGGCGCAGGATGCGTAAAGATTGAGTGCGTCATGACCGACCGCCTGACTGCCCTCGACGCCTCCTTCCTCCACCTCGAGGACGGCTCGTCGCACATGCACGTCGCCGGGGTCAGCATCTTCGAAGGCGATCCGCCCGCCTACGACGACTTCGTCAACCACATCGAGCAGCGGCTGTCGCTCGTGCCGCGCTTCCGCCAGAAGCTGAGGTTCGTGCCGCTCGGCCAGGGGCGCCCGGTGTGGGTGGACGACCCTCACTTCAACCTCCGCTACCACGTGCGCGTCACCGCCCTGCCGCCGCCCGGCAGCGAGGAGCAGCTCAAGAACCTCGCGAGCCGTGTGTTCGCCCAGCAACTCGACCGCACGAAGCCGCTCTGGGAGATCTGGCTCGTCGAAGGCCTCGGCGCGACCAAGCCAGGCGGCTCGGCCGGCAACGGGGACGCCGGATCGGACGCGCCCGAGCAGCCTCGCTTCGCGCTTCTGTCGAAGACCCATCACGCGCTCGTCGACGGCGTCGCGGGCGTCGACATCACGGCCGTTCTGTTCGACACGGCGGCTGAGCCCGAGACCCCGCCGGGCACCGGGTCCACCTGGGTCCCGCGGCCTGAGCCGACTTCGATGGAACTGCTCGGCGACGCGCTTGTCGAGCGCGCGATCCAGCCCGCCGAGATCGTCCGCTCGGCGCGCGCCGCGTTCCGCGCGCCGCGCCGACTCGTCTCCAAGAGCATCGACAGCCTCGCGGCCGTGGGCGCGCTCGCGCGGACCGGCTTCGGCGCCCCCCCGAGCCCCCTCAACGTCGCGATCGGTCCCCACCGGCGCTTCGACTGGGTGCGCACCGACCTCGCCGAGATCAAGGAGATCAAGAACGCGATCGGAGGCACCGTCAACGACGTGGTGGTGACGGTCGTGACCGGCGCGCTGCGCGACTTCCTCAAGCAACGCGGCGAGCAGGTCGACGCGGTCACGCTCAAGGCGATGGTGCCCGTCAGCGTGCGTCGCGACGAGGAGTACGGCGACACCGGCAACCGCGTCGCCGCGATGATGGCGCCGCTGCCGATCTTCGAGCCCGACCCGCTCGAGCGCCACCGCATCGTGAGCGAGTCGCTCGGCGGCCTCAAGCAGAGCGGCCAGGCCGTCGGGGCCGAGGTGCTCACGCAGCTGTCCGGCTTCGCCCCGCAGACCGTGCTCGCCCAGGCCGGGCGCCTTCAGTCCCGGCAGCGGTTCTTCAACCTCGTGATCACGAACGTCCCCGGGCCCCAGATCCCGCTGTACGTGCTCGGTCGCCAGCTCACCGACGTCTTCCCGCTCGCGCCGCTCGCTCAGCGACAGGCGCTCTGCATCGCGATCATGAGCTACAACGGCCGCCTCAACTTCGGCCTGCTCGGCGACTTCGACGCGATGGCGGACCTGTACGTCGTCGCACAGGGCATCAGCGACTCGATCGCAGAGCTGCGCGCGGCCGCCGGCCTCGGCAGGCGCCGCGGCCGCCGCCCCGCGCGGCGTCGCACGGCGGTCGCAGGCCGCGCCAACGGCGCCAGCGGCACCACGGCCGACCCCTCCTAGTACCTCCGGGAACGCGGCGCCGGCCGCACCTTCCGCGGTCCTCTTGTCCACGTGGACAAGCCCGATGCCGTGAATCCTGTACGCCCGTCCATACCGGGTGCCCCATGCCTGAGCCGAAGATCCCGCCTGGCCGCAACCCCCACCGGAAAGGGACCTCGTGAAACTCGTGATCGGCATCGTGCGCCCGGAGAAGGCGAACGACGTGCTCGAAGCCCTCTACCGCTCCGACGTCCGCGGGTTCTCGATGAGCCGCGTGCAGGGACACGGAGGCGAGCTGGACAGGGTCGAGACATACCGCGGCACGACCGTGCAGGTCGGGCTCTCCGAGAAGGTCCGCTTCGAGATCGCGGTCTCGGATCCGTTCGTCGAGCCGGCGATCCAGGCCCTCTCTGACGGGGGCCGCACCGGGGATGTCGGCGACGGAAAGATCTTCGTCGTGCCGCTGGAGCGGGTGGTGCGCATCCGCACCGGCGAGACCGACGACCTCGCCGTGACCCCGGTGGGTGCATGATGGACGGCCTGCTGCTTGCACAGGTCGCCAAGGTCGACACGGGCGACACGGCCTGGATGCTCGTCGCGACAGCTCTGGTACTGCTGATGACGCCTGCGCTCGGGCTCTTCTACGCGGGCCTCGTGCGCGCCAAGAACACGCTCAACACGTACATGATGTGCGTCGCCGCGATCGCGATCGCGGTCGTGATGTGGGCGCTCGTGGGCTACTCGCTCGCGTTCGACGGCACCGGTGACCTGATCGGCGGCTTCGGCCACGTGGGGCTCAAGGACGTGACGTTCGAGCCGCGCGACGGGACGACGATTCCGCACCTCCTCTTCTGGGCGTTCCAGGCGACCTTCTGCGTCATCACGACCGCGCTCGTGTCGGGCGCGGTCGTGGAGCGCATGCGGTTCGGCGCGTTCATGATCTTCGCCGCACTCTGGTCGGTGCTGGTCTATTCCGTGCTCGCGCACTGGGCGTTCGGCGGCGGGTGGCTGATCGAGGGCGGCACGCTCGACTTCGCCGGTGGCGTGCCGGTCGAGATGGGCTCCGGCTTCTCGGCGCTCGCGGCGGCGCTGGTGGTCGGCGCGCGCAAGGACTACGGGCGCCAGGCGCTCCTGCCGCACAACGCGGTCTACGTGCTGGTCGGGGCCGGCCTGCTGTGGTTCGGCTGGTTCGGCTTCAACGGCGGGAGCGGCTTTTCGACCGGCAACTCCGGCGTGCTCGCCTTCACCAACACGCTGTTGACGCCCGCATGCACCCTGCTCGCCTGGTTCGCGCTCGACCTGATCCGCGGCAGGAGGGTCACGGCGATCGGAGCGGCGACCGCGATCATCGTCGGCTGCGTCGCGATCACCCCGGCGGGCGGCTTCGTCAGCCCGGGTTACGCGATGCTGCTGGGCGCTGTCGCCGCGCTGCCGGCATACGCGGTGATCGCGTGGCGACCACGGACGCGGGTGGACGAGACGCTCGATGTGCTGGCGGCGCACGGGATCGCGGGCCTCACCGGCATCCTCTTCATCGGCTTCTTCGCGCAGGCATCGTGGAACGGCGTCTCGGACGGCCTCGTCTACGGCAACGCGGCCCAGCTCGCCGATCAGGCACTGGCGGCACTCGCGGCCCCCGTCTATGCGTTCGTGGCCACGTTCCTCCTGCTGAAGCTCATGGGGCTCGTCATGCCGCTGCGCGTCTCGGAGCGCGACGAGGCGCTCGGGCTCGACGTCGTCTCACACGGCGAGGAGGCGTACCCGACGGGCGAGGGCGCGATCCTCGTCACGCCGCAGGCCGGCATCGAGCACGATCGGCAGGTGGCCCAGCCCGGCGTCGCCTGAGCGGCCGCGGGCGCTTTCGGAGGCTCTCTCAGTATCCTTTCCGCCGTGCAGGAGAACCGAATCGAGGTGGACCGAAGTTCCGGCGTGGCGGTGCTGTCCATCCAGGGCGAGCACGACGTCTACACCGCTCCGTCCATTACCGAGCAGGTCGACGCCTTGCTGGGCGAACGAGTTCCCTTCGTGATCGACCTGACTCCCGCGACGTTCGTTGACTCGTCGGTGCTGCGCGTATTGCTCGAGGCGCGCAGGCGGGCCGAGGAGGAAGGTGTTGGCTTCGCGGTCGCGCTCGGACAGGACGACTCGGGCGCGGTACGCAGGGTGCTCGAGGTGACGGGGCTGATTCCCGTGCTGCCTGTGCACCCGGCGCGAGACGCGGCGATGCAGGCCGCCACCACCGGACACGGGTCCGGATGAGCGCCGCGGTCAGCCTGCGGTTGCCCGCCCGCCCCGAGAACGTGGCGGTCGTGCGGCAGGCGCTGACCGGCCTCGGCGACGCTTTCGACCTCGACCCCGACCTGCTCGGGGACATCAAGACAGCCGTCACGGAGGCCTGCAACAACGTGGTCCTGCACGCCTACGAGGAGGGCGAGGACGGCTACCTGGAGGTCGACGCCGACTCCGACGGCACGAGCGCACGCATATTGGTGCGGGACTTCGGCGGCGGCATCCAGCCCCGGTCGATCGCCGTGGAGGAGCGCACCCTCGGCCTCGGCCTCCCCCTGATCGCAACGCTGTCGCGCAGCTTCAGCATCCGCGGCCGGCCGGACCTCGGCCTCGAGGTCGAGATGGTCTTCGCCCCCGGCGGCTACGAGGGCTACGACCCGCTCGAGGAGCGCTACGGCGTCCCGAGCGCCGCTCGTCCCGCGGAGCGGACGCGCGCGGCCGGGATGCTGATCCAGCCGGGCCCGCTCGTCGCGCCGGTCACGAGTCGCGTGACCGCGATCCTCGCGGCGCGCGCCGACTTCCCGCTCGATCGCCTCGCCGACGCCGTGCTGGTCAGCGATGCGATCGCCGCGCACGCGTCCGAGTACATCTCCGGGAGCGACGTGGGCGTCGAGATCGAGGCTGACGACGGCATCCTGGACTTCCGCATCGGCCCACTCGACGAGGGCGGCGCCACGGGCCTCCTGCGCCAGATGGAGGTCCCCGGCCTCGGCCATTCGCTGGAGCGGTTGGTCGACGAGGTCAACGTCGTGCGCGACGACTCCGCGGTGGCCACGGCCGGTGGCGAGTACCTGACGCTGCGCATCGGCAAGGGCTGACCACCCGCGGCGCAGCCGTGCCCGAGGTGCAAACGCCGCACGGCCCGGCGCGCGTCCACCTCCACCCCGCCGCGTCGCCCCGGGCTGCGTTGGTGCTCGGTCACGGCGCCGGTGGCGGCGTGAGCGCGCCGGATCTGGTGGCCGTCACCGGCGCGGCGCGCGCCGAGGGCGTGAGCGTCGCTCTCGTAGAGCAGCCCTACCGTGTCGCGGGCCGCCGCTCCCCCGCTCCGGCACGCCAGCTCGACGCCGCCTGGACGGCCGTCGCCCACGACCTCGTCGCAGGCGAGTTGCGCGGCCTGCCGCTGCTCGCCGGCGGCCGGTCCTCCGGCGCCCGCGTAGCCTGCCGCACCGCGGCCGCGACCGGTGCCATCGCCGTGCTCTGCCTTGCCTTTCCAATGCAGCCACCTCCCCGCCGCGGCGGCACCCCCACGCCGAGCCGCCTCCCAGAGCTGGACGCGGTAACAGTCCCCACCCTGGTGATACAGGGCCAAAACGACCGCTTCGGCACGCCTCCACCTTCGCCACAACGGAAGGTCGTAACGGTTGAAGGCGACCACAGCCTAAGGACAAATCCTTCAAAAATGGCCACCGAAGTCCGGACCTGGCTAGGGCAGCTCCTGGACGCATAGCGGGCCTCCGGGGGTGCTCCCCGGAGGCTAAAAACGAATTTCAGGCCTCCGGGGAGTACCCCCGGTGGACCGCCAACGCAACGTGGAGAAAGGGAGAACGGCCCCCGGAAGCGCACAGGCCCGGGCGTCGGACCGGGCCTGTGCGGCTAGCCCCAAGCCTTGAAACCGGGTCCATTGCTGGTCCCTGGGCTGGCTTCAAGTTTGAATGCTTGGGTTCCGGGTCCAGTTTGTACCCAAGGCCGGGAGCAATAAACGCGCACTTCGAGTCAGGGGTCAGCGCCATGAATGGGCCGCATCCATCCGTAGAATCGGCTGCATGACGGATATCGAGAGGCCACTCCGGGTCGCGCTCGCGCAGATGAACCCGACCGTCGGCGACATCGACGGCAACGCGCGGGCGATCCGCGACTACCTCGATCGCGCAAGCGACGAGGGAGCGCAGCTCGTGGTCTTCCCCGAGCTCGCGATCAACGGGTATCCGGCCGAGGACCTGCTTCTCAAGACGCACTTCCTCGCGGCCGGCCGGCGCGCCCTCGACGAGATCGCGCGAGGGGTACGGGACGCCGTCGCGCTCGTCGGCTTCGCCGAGCACGCGGAGGACGTGTTCAACTCCCTCGCGGTGCTCGCGGACGGTGAGGTGCGCGGCATCTACCGCAAGATGCTCCTGCCCAACTACGGGGTCTTCGACGAGCACCGCTACTTCCAGGTCGGTGAGGCGCCCGCGCTCGTGCACGTCAACGGCACGACCGTCGGCCTCACGATCTGCGAGGACATCTGGGAGCCCGGCCCGCCCGCCAGCGACGAGGCGCTCGCAGGCGCCGAGGTGATCGTGAACATCTCCGCATCCCCCTACCACCGCGGGAAGGGCGCCGAGCGCGAGCGGATGCTGACCCAGCGGGCGCGTGACTCGCTCGCATACGTCGTGTACTGCAACCTCGTCGGCGGCCAGGACGAGCTCGTGTTCGACGGGTACAGCCTCGTGATCGATCAGGACGGCGAGCTGATCGCGCGGGGGAAGCAGTTTGCCGAGGAGCTGATCGTCTGCGACATCGACCCGTCCACGGTCGAGGCCGCGCGCCTGCGCGACGCCCGTCATCGGCCCGCGACCAGGGTCCGGCGCCCGGCGATCGCGGATCTCGGCTCGGTCGCCGCGCGACCGCGCCACGACGCGACCGCGGTCGGCGGCTCACGGGCGAAGCCGCTCGACGTCGACGCCGAGGTCTACGAGGCGCTGTGCCTCGGGCTGCGCGACTATGTCGACAAGAACGCGTTCGCGGGCGTGCTGCTCGGTCTCTCGGGCGGGATCGACTCCGCGCTCACGGCCGTGATCGCCGTCGACGCGCTCGGTGCGGGGCAGGTGCGCTGCGCGGTGATGCCCTCCCCCCACTCCTCCCGTGAAACGCAGGACGACGCGCGCACGATGGCCGACAACCTCGGGATCGAGCGCTACGAGTTCGCGCTCGAGCCGCTGATGCAGGCCTACGAGCGCGCGCTTGCCCAGGAGTTCGCCGGCACCGACCCCGGCGTCGCAGAGGAGAACATCCAGGCGCGCATCCGCGGCAACCTCCTGATGGCGCTCTCCAACAAGTTCGGGTGGCTCGTGCTGACGACCGGGAACAAGAGCGAGTACTCCGTCGGCTACGCGACGCTCTACGGTGACATGGCGGGAGGCTTCGGGGTCCTCAAGGATGTCCCGAAGACCCTCGTGTACCGGCTCGCCCATTACCGCAACGCCCGCGGGGGCGGCCCACCGATCCCGCCCGGCATCATCGAGCGCCCGCCGTCCGCCGAGCTCAAGCCGGGCCAGCGTGACAGCGACTCCCTGCCGCCCTACGACACGCTCGACGCGATTCTCGAAGCCTACGTCGAGCAGGACCAGGGCCGCGACCAGATCGTCCGCCGGGGAATGCCTGAGGACGTCGTGGAGCGCGTGATCCGGATGGTCGACGCCGCCGAGTACAAGCGCCGCCAGGCCCCGCCCGGGATCAAGATCACGCCCCGCGCGTTCGGCCGTGACCGCAGGCTGCCGATCACGAACCGCTTCAAGGGCTAGGCGCTCGAGCGCGAACCCTAGGAGGGCTGCTGCCCGGGCATCGGGCGCACCGCGATCGTCGCACGGACGAGCGCGCAGAGACGACCTTCGTCGTCGGTGATCTCGACCTCCCACACCCACGCGGTGCGGCCGCGTCTGCGCGCTGTCGCCTTCGCGTTCACGTGGCCGTCGAGGATCGGGCGCATGAGGCTTGCGTTGATCTCCTGTCCCATCGCCGCCATCCCGTCGTCCTTCACCCCTTCGTACGTGCCGAACGAGGCGAGCGACTCTGCGAGCGTCAGGATCGCGCCACCGTGGACGAGCCCGAACGGCTGGCGCACCGCGTCGGTGACCGCGAGACTGCCGTGGCACACGCCGTCATCGTCGCGCGACATCTCGAGGCCGAGCACCTCGTGCATGTTCGTCGCGGGCACGTTCACGGGAGCAGCTTTCCTGGGTTGAGGATGCCCGCGGGGTCGAGGCGTTCCTTGACCGCGCGCAGGGCCGCGACGGCGGTCTCGCCGATCTCGCGCGTCATCCAGGGCGCATGGTCGCGCCCGACCGCGTGGTGATGCGTGAGCGTGCCGCCGTGCGCGACGATCGCGTCGCAGGCCGCGGACTTGACCGCCGACCATTGCTCGAGCTCGTGGCCCTCCCGCTGGGGGGCGATGAAGGTGTAGTAGAGCGAGGCGCCGTCCGGATACAGGTGGGAGATGTGGCACATCACGAGGCCCGGTGTGCCGAGGTCGTCGAGGGTCGCGCGGATTGCGTCGCCGACCGCCCCGTAGAGGCTCATCAGGCTCGACCAGGGCGCCGCCGTCTCGAGCGTCTCGGCCATCACGGCGCGATCGAGCAAGGCGTCGCGCAGATACGGGCCGTCGAAGCGCCCGTGCTCCCACGACCGTCCCGGGCCGGTGCCGAGCGACAGGCCTCCGGCGCGGCTCAGGATGCGCTTCGTGAGCGCGCGCCGCACGTCGACGTCGCGGCGCTCGCCCTCCCAGCCGAGGATCGCGATGCAGCCGCCGCCGTACCCGCGCGCGCCCAGATAGCGGCGCCCGGCGCGGCGCTTCAGCGAGCCGTCGTCGGAGAGGGTCAGCGACAGGCGGGTCTCGTGCTGGTCGGAGAGGCGCGCGACGTCGGGGATCACGTGGCGCTGCTCGAGCGCGCGGAAGGCCTCCGCGCCCTCCTCGAAGCCGTGGAACATCCAGCCCTCGTAGCGGCGGACCTCCGGCACCGGGCGCACCCGCAGGGTCGCCTCGGTGATCACGCCGAGCAGGCCCTCCGAGCCCACCCAGAGCTGGCGCACGCCGGGCCCGGCCGCGGTCGCCGGAAGCGGGCGCAGGTCGACATCGCCCGCGGGCGCCACGCAGCGCAGCCCCGCCACGAGCTTGTCGATCGCCCCGTAGCCGGTCGACGCCTGCCCGGCGGAACGCGTCGCGACCCAGCCGCCGACGGTCGCGTACTCGAAGGACTGCGGGAAGTGCCCGAGCGTGAGGCCGTGCGCGGCCAGGCCGGCCTCGGCCGCGGGCCCACGCAGCCCGGCGCCGAGCACGGCTGTGAGGGAGCGCTCGTCGACGGTGCCGATCCCGGTGAGGCGCCCGAGGTCGAGGCTGATCGACGCATCGAAGCCCTCGCGCAGCGGCTCGACGCCGCCGACCACGCTCGTCCCGCCGCCGAACGGGATCACCGCGACGCCCGCCTCGGCGCAGGCGTCGAGCAGGGCGCGCACCTCCTGCGCGCCTTCCGGGTAGGCCACGGCGTCGGGAGCGCCCTCGGCGTCCCCGGTACGCATGCGCACGAGATCGGGATAGCTCTTTCCCGCCGCGTGGGTGACGCGCGTGAGCCTGTCCTCGCGCAGCCACTCCTCCCCCACGATCCGGGCGAGGCCGGCGCGCACCCGGGGTTTCAAGCGCGGCTCGGGCAGCCGCATCTCGTCGAGCGAGACCGGCGGCGTTCGCCGATCCGCGGCGCCGAGGTCGGACCGCAGCGCCTCGAGCGCGGCGGGCGGGATCGACCCGGCGCGCGCGGAGTCGCCCCATCCCCACCACTTCATCGGCTCCGGAAGCTCAGCCACCTGTCCCCAGCGCCTGCTCGAGCCCGTCGAGGGCGCGCTCGAGCTGGTCGCCCGAAGCCCGCCTGACCATGAACCCGCCGAGTCGCGACAGGCCGCGGAGGTCCTGCTCGAGCGCGAGCGTCACGCGCGTCCCGTCGCCGGACTCGGCGAGGGTCACGGTCGTCACCGAGGTCCTGAAGACCTTCGCGAAGGGGGTGTCCTCGATCTCCTGCTCCCACTCGTACTCTTCCGGCTCGCGCGAGCGCCGGCAGCGGAACCCGGCGCGCACGCCTTTCCCCGAAGCGGTCTCGAGCACCTCGGTCCAGCGTGTCCCGGCACCGCGCTCGCGCTCGTAGACGTCCTCGACGCGCGCCACCTTCGGCCACCAACGGGCAAGGTGGTGCGGATCCGCGACAACGCGCCACACCGAGCCGCGGTCAGCGGCGATCTCGCGGCTGCGCTGGGCTTTAGGCATGGACGCGGATACACGGGCTGCCGGTGCTCAATCAGGCACCAGCTTGCGCAGGTCGCGCACCAGCATCAAGTGCTTGAGCTGGGACACGACCGCCGCGAGGCTCTCGAGCGTGTCGACCGCCTCTCGGCGCCGCTCGCGGTTGCGAGACCGCAGCGCGGGGCCGAGGATCTGCTCGATCAGGACGGACTCCCGGTCCGCGGAGGTGCGCAGCACGCGCAGGTTGCGCGCGGCGACGCCGAACCGCGACAGCTCCGCGGCCGTGCGCACGATCTCGCGCTCGATCCCGTCGAACTGGTGCTGCCCGCCGTTTCGCCCACGTGCGAGGACTCCGTACTCCTCGAGCTCACGCACGAGCCGCTCGTCCGCGCCGCTGTACTCGAGCACGGCTTCGAGCGAGTGACGCTCGGGCGCGGCGTCCGAGATCGCCATGCGGCGGGCGCGGCCGTCGTCGGCGGAGTCTTCGCTCTCGGCGGGCGCGGCACGGCCCGCAGCGAGCTCCTGCCGGATCACCCGCAGGGGCAGGAACTCGTCGCGCTGGAGGCGCAGGATCGTCCTCAGCCGCGAGACGTCCGTGCTGGAGTAGAGCCGGTAGCCGCCCTGCGTGCGGCGAGGTGAAAGAAGCTTCTGATCTTCGAGATAGCGGATCTTGGAGATCGAGATGTCCGCGAACTCGCGCCGCAGCAGCTCGCACACGGCGCCGATCGTCAGCTTGCGCGGACGGTCGGGGAACGGCGACTCCCGCGTCGGGGCACGCTGATCCACGCTCACCGCTCCAGATACGTCAGCTTGTATTTGCCGACCTGGAGCTCGTCGCCGTTCTGGAGCTTGTGCGACTCGATCCGGCGGCGGTTCACATACGTGCCGTTGAGCGACCCGAGGTCGTCGAGGTAGAGGCCGTCGCGCCGGCGCACGAGCAGGGCGTGGTTGCGGGACACCGTCACGTCGTCCAGGAACACGCTCGCCTCGGGGCTGCGCCCGACGGTGACGCGCTCGCCCTCGATCGGAAACGTCTCCCCGGCCCTCCCGCCGCCGGTGCGCACGACCAGGGCGCCGCCCTCGGTGGAAACCGCCTCCTCGAGTTCGACGGCCTTCAGCTCACCGGTCTCACCGACCTTGTAGGTGATCGTGGTCTGGTCGCCGGCGTGCTCCTCGGCGGCCAGGTGCGCTCCGCACTTCTGGCAGAAGTTGGCCCCGGCGTTGTTGATGAATCCGCACTCGGGGCAGTGCTGGGTCGGTGCGCCTTCCATCTAGGTAGCCGGCGTCAGTTGCCGTTCTTGCCTTCGGTGGACGCTTCCTCCGACTCGGTTCCGAGGGCGCGCCCGGCGAGGATGTCCGTCAGCTGCTGCACGTCGGCTCCCGTGATCACGGCTTCGCCCTGCTCGCGCTTCTTGCGCAGGCGGTTCACCAGCTCCGCGCGCAGGATGTCGATCTTGCCGTGCAGGATGCGACGCGTGTAGGAGACCTTCTCCTCATCCTCGGTGAGCTTTTGGATCAGCTCCTTGAGCTCCGCGTCCGAAAGTGATCCGAGGTCTGGAAACGAGTCTTCCATATGGCTCCTTATCGTTCGTCTGTGCCCGAACCCCTCTTGGCGGGTCACAGGTCGCAACGCGGCTGGCACCGTCACCCGCTCGCAGCAAGCCCGATTATAGGGACGCCCGGGCAAGGGTCTATGAGAGGTTGAGGGTCTGGACGGGGGTTAGCCGCCAACGGTCCGCGACACCGGCGCTCACTGCGCGCCGTCTAGCACCTCGTCGAGCAGCGAGCGGTAGCGGCGGGCCAGTGCGACCGAGTCGTCGTCCGTCGCGCCCTCCGCGTAGATGTGGAAGAGGGGCTCGTCGGGGTCGGGGACGAGCTGCGCCCAGCCGCCGTTCTCCTCGACGCGAATCCCATCGGCTTGCTGGTCGCGCTGGCCGGGGACGCGCTCGCTGAGCTCGCGCATCGCGAGGCCCTTGAGGCTCCACGGCACCGGCGCGCGCTGGTGGACCAGGGCGGAGGCCGGCACCTCCGCGGCCAGCTCGGAGAGGGGCATCTGCTCGAGCGCGAGCAGCTCCAGGACCTTGGCGATGCTCATGATTCCGTCGAAGCCGGGTTGGAACTCCGGGAACACGAAGCCGCCGTCGGGCGCCCCGGCGAAGATCACGCCCTCGCGCGCGGCGGCGGCGATCAGGCCCGCCTGTGTGATCCCCGCGCGCTCGACCTCGACCCCGTGCGCTTCCGCGATCCGCTCCGCGACGCGCGAGACGTTTGCCGGGATCACGATCCGCCCGCCGTTCCCCTTGTGCTTGGCGACCAGCCCGATCAGCAGGTGCAGGGCGGTGTCGGGGGCGATCTCGCGCGCCTGCTCGTCGACCATCACGATCCGCTCCGCGGCGCGGTCGAGCACGACGCCGAGGTGAGCGCCCATCGCCTCGACGAGGCGCGTCGTCTGGGTGGTGAACGCCGGCAGGTCGGCGGCGAGGATCGCCTGCTCGTCGGGGTCGATCACCGAATGCGTCGAGAACGACTCGACCCGCAGCGAGCGCAGCAGCGCCGGCATCGAGACCGCGGCGCCCGAGTAGCCGTAGTCGAGCGCCATGCGGAAGCGCCCCGCGCGGATCCGCTCGACGTCGACGTGTGACACGAGCTCGCTCACGTACGCCTCGGTGATGCGCGGGGGGAACGCGAGATCGCCGAGCTGGTTGAGCAGCGCGCGCCGCAGCTCCTGGCGGTTGAAGTACTTCTCGACGCCCTTGCGCGTCTCGTCGGAGGCGAGTATCCCGTTGCCCTCGAAGAACATGATCTGGATGCGCTCGGGGTCGCGATCGGAGATCTTCACGTGGATGCCGCCGGGAGCGCTCGTGTTGGCGATCTCGAACCGCGTGACCGCGCTCGTCGCCACGCGCAGGTCCTCGACGGAGACGCCCGTCGCGGTGATGCCCGCGATCATCGCCCGCTTGAGCATGCGCGATGCGGGGTGCGCGTCGCGGCTGACGACGATCTGGTCGCCGCGGCGCAGCGAGGTCCCGTACGCCATCGCGAGCCGCGTCGCGGTCTCCGGGGTGATGTCGACGTTCACGATCCCGGTGACGCCCTCGTCGGTGAACAGCGTGGAGGTCCCGCGCGGCTGCCAGATCAGCGAGCGCTGCACGTGCGCGCCCATCTCGACCCGCTTGAACGGATAGATGCGCACGTGCGGCGCGACCGTCGCCTGCTCGCCGATCGAGCACTCGTCGCCGACGACCGCTCCCTCCGAGACGGAGGCGTGCGCGCGGATCTCGCAGTTCTTGCCGATCAGCGCGCCGCGCACCTGTGTGCGTGGCCCGAGGTAGGTGTTCGCGTCGACGATCGTGAACCCGGTCTCGCAGAACTCCTTCACGATCACGTTGTTGCCGAGCACCGTGTAGCGGCCGATCGATGCCGATTCGTCGATCGCGCAGTAGTTCCCGATCACCGCCGGGCCCTCGATCTGCTCGACCTGCTCGACGAGCGTGCCCTCCCCCACCCAGACGTTCTCGCGCAGCCGCACGCCGGGCAGCTCGAGCGAGACCTTGCCGTCGAGCGCGTCACGGTTGGCCTCCTGGTACTGGATCAGGTTCCCGATGTCCTGCCAGTAGCCGTCCGCGATGTATCCGTAGAGCGGCGCGCCGGCCTCGAGCAGCCGCGGGAACAGCTCCTTCGAGAAGTCGTACGGGACGTCGTCGGGAACGTGGCGCAATACCTCGGGCTCGAGCACGTAGATGCCGGTGTTGATCGTGTCGGAGAAGACCTCTCCCCACGACGGCTTCTCGAGGAAGCGCTCGATGCGGCCGTCCTCGGCGGTGATCACGACGCCGAACTCGAGCGGGTCCGGCACCCGCTTGAGCGCGAGCGTCGCCATCGCGCCCTTGTGCTTGTGGAACGCGATCAGGGACGTGAGGTCCATGTCGGTGAGAGCGTCGCCGCTCACGACGAGGAACGTCTCGTCGAGGTAGGGCTCGACGAGCTTCACGCTGCCGGCCGTGCCGGCGGGCACCTCCTCGACGGAATAGTCGAGCTCGATGCCGAGGTGCGACCCCTCGCCGAAGTAGCCGCGGATCACCTGGGGCATGTAGGCAAGCGTCGCGACACAGCTCGTGATGCCGTGGCGGCGCACGAGCTCGACGACGTGCTCCATGCACGGTTTGCCTCCGACCGTCACCATCGGCTTGGGCTGGTTGGAGGTGAGGGGCCGCAGGCGGGTGCCCTCTCCCCCGGCCATGACGACGGCTTTCACGGAACGATTGTCCCAGGAGCCCGCGCGCGCAACTCGTGGCGCGCGTCGCGCCCGTACTGGAAGGTCGCGGCGAACGAGCCCGCGAGGCCGATGTACAGCAGCCACTCGTCGAGCCCGTCCCACCCGACGAGCGCCGCTCCGAAGGCCGCCATCGTCGGCCACACCGCGATCCGGCCGAGCCAGTTGATGTGCAGGTCGAGGCCCATGCGCAGCGCGAGCAGCACCGCCCCGAGCATGAACAGCTCGCGCGCCACGAGGACCGCGAGGGCCCAGCGCGGCAGCAGCTCGAAGTGCCACACGACCACGACGCCCGCGATCACGACGAGGCGGTCGATGAGCGGGTCCATGAGGGCACCGAGCCGGCTGTACTGGCCGGTCACGCGGGCCACCAGCCCGTCGAGGTAGTCCGAGCCGGCTGCCAGGCCGAAGCAGACCGTGGCGAGCGTGTCCTGGCCGTCATCCGAAGAGAAGGCGAGCACCATGAACGCCGCCAGCAGCGCGATGCGTGCGTACCCGATCATGTTGGGGACGGTGAACGGGCGAAGCGGCGCGCCGGCGCGCGTTTGCGGCGGCTCGGGGCCCCCGCGGCGCAGACCGAGGAGCCGCCCCGTCCCGCCCTCGCGCGGCATCAGGGGAGCTCGCCGAGCAGCGCGACGAGCGCGGCGGCGGCGCCCGCGATGGGCACCGACCGTTTCTCGGTGCCGCGTCGCACCTGCACCTCGAGCTCGCCGGCCTCGAGACTGCGCTTTCCGGCGACCACGCGCAGGGGGCAGCCGATCAGCTCGGCCTCCACGAACTTCTCGCCCGGCCGCAGGTCGCGGTCGTCGTAGAGGACGTCGAGGCCGGCGCCCCCGAGCTCGTCGTAGAGGCGCTCGGCGAGCGCACGCTCGTCGGTGCCCTCCTTGCCCATCCCCACGAGGTGCACGTCCCAGGGGGCGATCGACCGCGGCCAGGAGATGCCGTGCTCGTCCGCGTACTGCTCGATCGCGGCGGCGGCGATCCGCGCGGGGCCCATGCCGTAGCTGCCCATCACGACCGTCCGCTCGGTCCCGTCCTCGTCGAGGAAGGTGGCCTCGAGCGGCTCCGAGTACCGCGTGCCGAGCTTGAAGATGTTCCCGACCTCGATCGCCGGCTCGATCCGGATCGCGCCGCCGTTGGGGCAGCGATCGCCCTCCCCGACCGTGCGGATGTCGGCGAAGCGCGCCTCGAAGTCGCGGCCCGGCACGACCCCGCGCAGGTGGAAGCCGGTCTCGTTGGCGCCGGCGACGTACACGCCCCGCTCCACCGTCGCGTCCGCGAGCACCGCGACGGAGACCCCGATGGGGCCGATGAAGCCGGGCTCGGCCCGGAACGCGCTCCGGATCTCGTCCTCGGTCGCGGGCCGCGCCTCCGCGCCGAGGGCATTGGCCAGCTTGATCGGGTTGACGCGGTCGTCACCGCGCACGAGCGCGAGATGCAGCGTGTCGTCGGGCGTCACGACCGGGACCGACTTCAGCAGGGTCGCGGGCGCAACGCCGAGGAAGCCGGAGACCTCCTCGATCGTGCGCGCGTCCGGGGTCTCGACCCGCTCCGGCGCATCGAGCGCCGGGGAACTCGGGCTCTGGCGGCGTGGCCGTCGCGACCTCGACGTTCGCCGCATATCCGGCGTCCGAGAGCGCAACCTCGTTCTCGCCCGCCGGGCACGGCGCCATGTACTCGTGCGCGCCGAGGCCCCCCATCATGCCGACGTCGGACTCGACCTTGTACCAGCGCAGCCCGCAGCGATCGAGGGTGCGCTCGTAGGCCTCGGCGTGCTTGGCGTAGGAGCGCTCGAGCCCGTCGACGTCGCGGTCGAAGCTGTAGGAGTCCTTCATCACGAACTCCCGTGTGCGCAGCACGCCCGCGCGCGGGCGTGGCTCGTCACGCTCCTTGGTCTGGAGGTGGTACAGCATCAGGGGCAGGTCGCGGTAGGAGCGCACGTCGCGCGCGACGTGGAAGGTGACGCTCTCCTCGTGGGTCATCGCGAGCACGAGCGGTCGCCCGTTGCGATCCTCGAGCTTGAACAGCTCGGGAATCGCGCTGCGGCCCGTGCGGTCCCAGAGCTCGCGCGGATGCAAGACCGGCATCGACATCTCGAGCGCGCCGATGCGATCCATCTCCTCGCGGAGGATCTGCTCGACGCGGCGGTGGACGCGCCATCCCGCGGGCAGGTACGTCCACAGGCCTGCGCCCAGCTGGCGCACGAGCCCGGCACGCACCATCAGCACGTGCGAGATCGCCTCCGCGTCCGCGGGCGGCTCCTTCAGGGTCGGCAGGAAATAGCTGGAAAGGCGCGTCATCTGAGCGATTGCGACGCTAGGGCGCCGGGTCCGCGAGTGTACCGGCGGTTACCGCTGCCCCGGTCTGTACGTTGTGGGATGCATCCACCAGGCGCATCCGCGGGCGCGACATTCCTGCCCGCCGCCTGTTCGAACACCTGTGCAGCACCCCCACTCGCGCGTGACAAGGACCCGAGCCACTTCCCGATCACGGCGCCCGCTGACGGCGGTCGTCGTCTGCGCGCTGCTCGTGGCGGCGGCGGCGCTGTCGCCCGCGCCGGCCGCGGCCGAGGTGCCGTCCGCGGGCGCTGTCTACAGCAGCGGGCCCTCCGGCCGGTTCCTGCTCGACGGCACCTGGTACCGGCGCTCGGATCCCCGCGACCGCGGCATCCGCGCCGGTTATCCGCGCACGCGCTCGGTGTCCGGCTGGCAGCAGGTCTCGATCCCGGACGCGGCGAACGCCGCGGACGAATCGGGGCGCAGCTACCTCGGGGGCGTGCACTGGTACCGCAAGGACTTCGAGCCGCCCGCGGGCTCGGTGACGAACTGGGTCCTGCGCTTCGAGTCGGTCAACTACCGCGCGACGGTCTGGCTCAACGGCCGCCGGCTCGGGCGCCACACGGGCGGGTATCTACCGTTCGAGATCGAGGCGAAGGGCGTGCGGCGTGGGACGAACCGCCTCGTGGTGCGCGTCGACAGCCGTCGCACGGAGCAGGCGATCCCGCCGCTGGGCGTCCGCGACGGCGGCAAGTACGTGGGCGGATGGTGGAACTACGCGGGCATCCTGCGCGAGGTCTACCTGCGGCGCGTCGACACCTTCGACTTCGCGAACGTGGAGACACGGCCGCGTCTCGCCTGCCCCGACTGCGAAGCGCGCGTGTACGTGCGCGCGCTGGTCGCGAACATGGTCGGCGTCCCCGCGCGCGCGGAGGTATCCGCCACCGTGGGCGACCGCAGCATCCGCTTCAAGACCGCGACCATCGCCGCACGCGGGCAGCGCCTCTTCCGGGGCAGCGCCAGGATCGAGTCGCCGCGCCTGTGGAGCCCCGCGGACCCGCACCTGTACGAGGTCGAGGTGAAGGTCACGCTCGACGGCGAGGTCGTGCAGCGCTACACGGAGCGGACCGGCATCCGCCGCATCGAGCGCGACGCGGAGGGCCGGATGCTCGTCAACGGGCGCCGTCTCGTGCTGCGCGGCGCGAGCCTGCACGAGGAGGATCCGGTACGGGGGGCCGCGCTGCGGCCCGAGGACATCCGCGCGAACATCGCGCTGCTGCGCGAGCTCGGGGCCAACATGACGCGCTCGCACTATCCGATGCACCCGCTGGCGCTCGAGCTCGCGGACCGCTACGGGATCGTCGTCTGGTCCGAGGTGCCCGTCTACCAGATGCGCGATCAGCTGTTTCGCAGCGCCGCCGTGCGCCGTCGCGCGATCGCAGCGGTGCGAGCGATGGTCACCCGTGACCGCAACCACCCGTCGGTGATCGTCTGGAGCCTCGGGAACGAGAACACGTCGAAGCCCGGCAGCGGGTTCACGCGCTACGTCGACGAGGCGGCACGCCTCACGCGGCGGCTCGACGCGACGCGGCTGGTGGGCCTCGCCTTTCCCGGCTATCCGACGATCGGCAAGCAGCGGGTCTACACGCGGCTCGACGCGCTCGGGGTCAACGACTACTTCGGCTGGTACGCGGGGCCGCAGAGCTCGATCGTCGATCGAGCCGCGCTCGCGCCGTATCTCGAGCGGCTGCACGATGACTACCCGAGGCAGGCCCTGTTCATCACCGAATTCGGCGCGGAGGCGAGCCGCGCCGGGCTGACCGGCGAGAAGGGCACCTACGAGTTCCAGAGCGAGTTCCTGAAATTTCACCTCGACGTGTTCGGGCAGAAGGACTTCCTGAACGGGGCGCTCGTGTGGATCCTGCGCGACTTCCGCGTGAAACCGGGCTACGACGGGGGAAATCCCCAGCCCCGCCCGCCGTACAACACGAAAGGCCTCGTGGACTACGCCGGAGCGCCGAAACCCGCCTTCGAAACCGTCAAGCGGCTCTTCCGTGGGGCGCCGTAGCTACATTGTGGGCGCAGCATCCGCAGGGCTCGCTGCGCCGGTCCCAAAGACCGCAACCTTGACACTCCCCCATGCGTTAGAGCAGTGGGTCACGAACGCGCGGCCTGCTCGACGAGCGAGTAAGAAACGACGAAAGGCCCGATGACCCACGCCGATCGCACCAATCGACCACGTGCCCACGCCGTCGCGGTGGCGTGCGCCGCCTTCGTCCTCACGGCGCTCCTTGCGCTGCCATCCTCCGCCGCGGCGAGCAAATCGCAGTGGTCGATGTTCGAGGACCACGTGTCGCTGATCCGCTCGGGCCCGGGCCTGCGTGAGCAGACACTCGACGAGATCCGCAACCAGCTCGGCGCCGACACGCTGCGGATCGAGGTCAAGTGGAGCGAGGTCGCGCCGAGCCCGACCGCGAAGAGCCGGCCCGCATTCGACGCGGCCGACCCCGCCGCCTATCCGGGGTTCGAGCCCTACGACGATCTCATGCGCAGGGCGGTCGCCAAGGGTTACCGGATCATGATCACGCTTGCTCCCGACGCCCCCAACTGGGCGACGGCGGGCGGCCGCGGCGGCAACTACAAGGTCGACTCGAACGATTTCGCGGACTTCGCGCGGGCCGTCGGGCGCCGCTACTCCGGCGTCTTCGGGGGTCTGCCCGCGGTCAAGTACTTCTCGATCTGGAACGAGCCGAACCACATCTTCTTCCTGAAGCCCCGCTCGCAGTCGCCGCGCGTCTACCGGCGCCTGGTCGAGCGCAGCGTGCCCGCGCTGCGCGCGGTGGCGGCACCCGGGACGCAGGTCTTCGTCGGTGAGCTCGCGCCCGTAGGCACGGCGACGAAGGTGATCGGCCCCAAGCGCTTCATCCAGGGCTGGCTGTGCCTCGACAAGCGCTTCAAGCGCCTGCGCGGAGGCGCGTCGCGGAAGGCCGGGTGCGCCAGGTTCAAGAAGGTGAAGGCGAACGGGTTCGCCCATCACCCGTACGGCCCGACCGGCTCCGTCCCGGCGCGCCGCGACATCATCAACATCTCGGTGATCCGGCGTCTCGCGACCGTGCTCGACAAGGCCGGCCGCGCCGGGCGCATCACCCGCGGGCTCCCGATCTACAACACGGAGTTCGGCTTCCAGACCAACCCGCCGGACCCGTTCATCTCCACGTCCACGGCACGCCAGGCCGAGTTGCTGAACGAGAAGGAGGAGTACTCGTACCGTTACTCACGGATCAAGAGCTACTCGCAGTACCTCCTCTACGACGATCCGGCCCGCGCGGGCTCCTCCGCGCTGAAATGGGCCGGCTTCCAGACCGGGCTGAAGACCTCGGGTGGCACGCTCAAGCCGTCGTACGGGGCCTACCGGCTGCCGATCGTGGTCAAGAAGCGCCGTAAGGGCGTCGTCATCTGGGGACGCGTGCGGCCGGGCAGCGGCAGCCGTTTCGTGCAGCTCCAGCGCGGCTCCACGAACGACGGCGCGCTGATCAAGACGAACTCCGCCGGGTACTTCAGCGTCAAGCGCAGCGCGCGTGCGCGCTATCGCTTCGTCGCGTTCGCGACGCAGGGCGGAGCGCCGATCGGAACGAGTCGGTCTGCGAGGGCGAAGTGAGAATCAAGGCGCCAGTGCTCTTGGCGATTGCGCTTCTCGTTGCGCTGCCCTCTTCGGCCGTTGCCTCCAAGTCGCAGTGGTCGGTGGTCGAGGATCACACGGCGCTTGTCAAGTCAGGCGATGACGTGCGCGCGCGTACGCTCGACGAGATCCGCAACCAGCTCGGTGCCGACACGCTGCGGATCGAGGTGAAGTGGAGCGAGGTCGCGCCCGAGCCGGCCTCCAAGACGAAGCCGGATTTCAACGCCGCCGACCCGCTCGCCTACGCGTTCGGCCCGAACAACTACCCGGGCTTCTACCCCTACGACGACCTCGTGCGCCGCGCGACCAACCTGGGCTTCGGGATCATCATCACGATCACGGGCGATGCGCCCCGGTGGGCGACCGAGGGCGGACTCGGCGCGACCTTCGAGACCGCGAACCGGCGCGTGATCGCGAGCGAGTACGCACAGTTCGCGGCGGCTGTGGTCAAGCGCTACTCCGGCGACCTCCCCGACCTGCCCCCGGTGCGCTACTTCTCGATCTGGAACGAGCCCAACCACCGCAACTTCATCAAGCCGACGAACGAGGCGCCGCAGATCTACCGCAAGCTGGTGGATGCGGCGGTCCCGCTGATGCGCGCGAACGCGGTCGACGGCGCGAAGATCCTCGTCGGTGAGCTCGCCCCGGTGGGCCGCGCGCCGCGCGCGATGGGGCCGACCGAGTTCCTGCGCAAGTGGCTGTGCCTGAACAAGCGCTTCAAGCGCACGTCGGCCGGCTCGGGCTGCGCGAGCTTCAAGAAGGTCGCCGCGCAGGGCTTCGCGCACCACCCCTATGGCCCGACCGAGCGCGTGCCGAAGAAGCGCGACGTGATCAACCTCCTCGCGATCCGCCAGCTCGGCAAGTACCTCGACCAGGCCGCGCGGGCCGGGCGCATCACGGCGCGGCTGCCGATCTACAACACCGAGTTCGGCCTCCAGAGCAATCCGCCCGACCGCACCGTGAGCACGAGTCTCGCGCGCCAGGCGGCGCTGATCAACGAGAAGGAGGAGTACGCGTTCCGGTACTCGCGCCTCAAGAGCCACTCGCAGTACCTAGTGCTCGACGACCCGCCCCGTCCGGGCGGCGCGTCGGTCAAGTGGTCTGGGTTCCAGACCGGCCTGCGGTTCTCCGACGGGCGGCGCAAGGCGTCCTACAACGCCTACCGCTTCCCGATCGTGGTGAAGGCGCGCGGCCCGGGCGTGAGCATCTGGGGACGCGTGCGGCCGGGATCGGGCGTGCGGTCGGTGCAGTTGCAGAAGGGTGGCGCCAGCGCCGGTCCGCGCGTGAAGACGAACACCCTGGGGTACTTCGGCGCGAACCGCAACACCTCGGGCAGCTATCGCTTCCGCGCGTATGACAAGAACGGTGTTCTGCTCGGCACGAGCCGCACCGCGAAGCCGATCGCCGGGTAGGCGCGTGCGGTTCGGCGGCCTGATCGTGGCGGCGCTGGCGTCGGCGCTGCTCCTCCCCTCCCCCGCGGCGGCCTCGAGAAACATGTGGTCGGTGGTCGAGGATCACAACGGGCTCGTGCGCACGACCCCGGCGAAGCGCCAGCAGTTGCTCGACGAGCTGCGCCTCTACATGGGCGCCGACACGCTGCGCGTCGAGGTCAAGTGGAGCGAGGTCGCGCCGCGCCCCTCCGCGCGCACCAAGCCGGCGTTCGACGCCTCCAACCCCGCGGCGTACCCCGGGTTCTTCCCCTACGACGATCTCCTCAACCGCGCCCGCGCGCTGGGCATGCGCGTGATCGTCACGATCACCGGCGACGCGCCGCGCTGGGCGACCGCCGGCGGCAAGGGCCGCAGCTCCGCGACCGCCAACTGGAAGGTGAGCGCGCGCGAGTACGGGCGCTTTGCGACCGCCGTCGCGCGCCGGTACTCCGGCAACTTCGCCGGGTTGCCGGCGGTGCGCTACTTCACGATCTGGAACGAGCCCAACCACCGCAACTTCCTCAAGCCGACCTCACAGGCACCACGCGTGTACCGCAGGATGGTCGACGCGGCGCTGCCCCTGGTCCGCGCCAACGGGCCCTCTGGCGCGAACGTCTTCGTCGGCGAGCTTGCGCCCGTCGGCCGCGCGCCGGTCGCGATGGGGCCGAAGGAGTTCCTGCGCAAGTGGCTGTGCCTGAACCGGCGCTACAACCGCACGAGCAGGGGCTCGGGGTGCAAGAAGTTCAAGCGGATCAAGGCGCAGGGCTTCGCGCACCACCCTTACGGCCCGACCGAGACCGTGCCGCGCAAGCTCGACGTGATCAACATGCTCGCGATCCGGCGGCTCGGGGGCATCCTCGACCGGGCGCGCCGCGCGGGGCGCTTCAGCAAGAGGCTGTCGATCTACAACACCGAGTTCGGCCTCCAGAGCAACCCGCCCGACCGCACCGTCAGCACGAGCCTCTCGCGCCAGGCGGCGCTGATCAACGAGAAGGAGGAGTACGCCTACCGGTACTCCCGCCTCAAGAGCCACTCGCAGTACCTGATCTTCGACGACCCGGCGCGACGGGGGTCGCGCTCGGCGAAGTGGTCCGGCTTCCAGACCGGTCTGCGCTTCGCCGACGGGCGCCGTAAGCCGTCCTACAACGCGTACCGGTTCCCGATCGTCGTCAAGAAGCGGCGGCGCGGCGTGTACGTGTGGGGCCGGGTGCGCCCGGGCGCGGGGCCGAGGTTCGTGCGGCTCCAGCGCAAGGGCGGCAGCTATGGCCCGCGCATCAGGACCAACGCGCTCGGTTACTTCGGCGTCAAGCGACGCGTCACCGGCCGCTACCGCTTCAAGGCCTACAACGTGCAGGGCAACCTGCTCGGAACGAGCCGCACCGCGCGGCCGTGAGGCGCGCGCTCGCCGCGGCCGCCCTCGCCCTTGCGGCGGGCCTCGGGTCGTGCGGCGGCGACGACACCTCGGAACCGTCGGCGCGCTCGCAGTGGTCGGTCTTCGAGGACCACGACTCGCTCGTGCGCGAGGGCGTGGCACAGCGCGTGCGCACGCTCGACGAGCTGCGCACGCTCGGCGTGGACACGCTGCGGATAGGGATCAAGTGGAACGAGGCGGCCCCGCGTCCGCTTGCGCGCCGGCGCCCGTCGTTCGACGCCACGGACCCGGGCGCATATCCCGGCTTCGGCAACTACGACGACCTGCTGCGCCGGGCGAAGGCCATGGGCTTCCGCGTGATCGCATACCTCGCACCGGACACGCCGCGCTGGGCGACCGCCGCGAAGGAGCGCGTGACGGGCACCACGGTCAACACGCGGCCCGACCCGCGTGAGTTCGGCGACTATGCGGAGGCGGTCGCGAAGCGCTACGCGGACGACATCGACCTCTTCTCGATCTGGAACGAGCCCAACCACGTGCTGTTCCTGAAGCCGCAACGCGAGTCGCCGCGCATCTACCGCGCGCTCGTGAGCGCCGCGCTGCCGCGGATCCGTGCGGCGGCACCGGATGCCGAAGTGCTGGTCGGCGAGACCGCCCCGGTCGGCAAGCCCGGCACCACGATCGGACCTGCCGAGTTCATCGAGCGGTGGCTGTGCGTACGGCGGCCCTGCGACGGCCTGCGGCGCCTCGACGTCGACGGCTTCGCGCACCATCCCTACGGCCCCACGCAGCGCGTGCCGGCGAAGAAGGACATCGTGAGCCTCCTGGCGATCAGGCGGCTCGGGCGCTACCTCGACCGCGCAGCGCGCGCCGGGCGCATCCCGGCGGGGCTGCCGATCTACAACACCGAGTTCGGGCTCCAGAGCAACCCACCGGACCCGACCGTCAGCACCACGCTCGCGCGCCAGGCCGCGCTCGTCAACGAGAAGGAGGAGCTCTCCTACCGGTACCCGCGCCTGCGCAGCTACTCCCAGTACCTGCTCTATGACGATCCACCGCGCGAGGGCGTCGACGAGAAGGCCGTGTGGTCGGGGTTCCAGACGGGCGTGCGCTTCACCGACGGCCGGCGCAAGCCCGCGTGGGCGGCGTTCCGGCTGCCGATCGTGGTGCACCGCGCGGGCCGCGGCGTGAAGATCTGGGGACGCGTGCGCCCCGGCGAGGGCGTGCGAACCGTGGCGATGGAGCTACGCCGCGCCGGGCGCTGGGCGCCCGCCGGGCGGCTCGAGACCGACGACGCCGGTTATTTCGAGACGCGGGGGCGCCGCGCGGGCGCCTACCGTTACCGCGCCTATGACGGCGATCGCGCGCTCGGCACGAGCCGCGTCGCGACTTCGATCGACTAGCGAGCCGCGGGCGATATCAGGGGCGCTAGCACCGCCGCGCACCCCCATGTGCTCTTGACGATGGATATCACCCGCGATATCGCTGATATCGCCGGCGCCATCAGCGGCCCGCTCTCCTTCCCGCCCTTCTTCTTCAGGAGCCGCCGCGGGCTCGCGATTCGCGGGTCAGGCGCGGGCGCGGTTGAAGCGGCGGCCCTCGACGGCCTCGGGCTCGGGCTCCGGCTCCGGCTCCGCCTCGGCCGCCGCCTGCTCCATCGCCGCGATCCGCTCGGGCGTCAGCTCGCCCGCGTTCTCGCGCTCGATGCGCTCGAGCCAGTCCGCGGCCTCCGCTGCCTTGCGCTCGTCGGTCTCGACCCCGCCCCGCGCGAGCGACTTGTCGATCTCCGCGAACAGCTCCTCGACGAGGCGGTCCTGGGGCACCTTCCGCAGGGGCTTGCCGTGCGCGAAGATCATGCCCTCGTTCTTTGCCCCTGTGATGCCGAAGTCCGCGTGCGAGGCTTCGCCGATCCCGTTCACCGCGCAGCCGAGCACGGCGACCTCGATCGGCTGCTCGTAGCGCTCGAGGCGCTTCTCGATCTCGCCGACGACCGTGTCCATGTCGAACTGGAGTCGCCCGCAGGTCGGGCACGCGATCAGGACGGGGCCCCGCTCACGCAGCTGAAGCGCCTTGAGGATCTCCCAGGCGACCTTGACCTCCTCCTCCGCCTTGAACGTCGAGAGCGAGATCCGGATCGTGTCCCCCACGCCCTCCGCAAGCAGCGTGCCGAGGCCGACAGCGGACTTCAGCGAGCCGGACCACTTGGTGCCCGACTCCGTCACGCCGAGATGGAGCGGATAGTCGATCCGCTGTGCGAGCAGGCGGTTCGCGCCGATCGTGTTCGGCACGCTGGTCGACTTGATCGACACCTTGAAGTTCTCGAAGTCGAGCTCCTCCATCATCGTGACGAACTCGACCGCGGCCCGCACGAGCGCCTCGATCGGGTCCTCGCGCTCGAGCGCGTGCAGGTGCTTCGGGAGCGAGCCGGAGTTGACCCCGATTCGCATCGGGGTGCCCGCGGCCGTCGCGCGCGCCGCCACCTCGGCGACCTTGTCGCGGCCGCCGATGTTCCCTGGGTTCAGGCGTATGCAGTGCGCTCCGGCATCGATCGCTTTGAGCGCGAGCGTGTGGTTGAAGTGGATGTCGGCGATCACGGGAACCGGAGAGCGCTTCACGATCGTCTCGAGCGCCACCACGTCCTTGTCGCGCGGCACGGCGACCCGCACGAGCTCGCAGCCGGCATCGACCATCCGGGCGATCTGGGCGAGCGTCGCCTCGACGTCGCTGGTGTCGGTCTTGGTCATCGACTGCACGACGACCGGCGCGCCGCCGCCGACGGGCACGCCGCCGACCCATATCTGGCGCTTGGAGGGCACATGCCCATTCTACGGGGGGTCGCCTCCCGGCCTGTCCCGCGCCGGCTCCCACGCCGTACTGGGACTCTCGATGCAGGAGACCTTCAGGGCCGTCTGTTCGCGGCACTCGCGCTCGCCGGCTGTCCAGCGCGAGGAGGTGCAGATCGCCACGGCGGCGGCGACTCGAAGGAGGGCCGGCGCCCACGACCGTGCCACGCTCGCCAATCTCGAGCAGGCCGTGCGCCTGGTCCTTCTCGCACTCCAGGTCGGCCCGCAGTACGAGCAGGAGTTCCGCCGCCAGAACAGCCGGTTGCTGGTGCGCTTGCCCGCGCCGGGCCGGTAGCTCAGATCTGGGCGGCGGGCGAGGCGCGCGAGGCGCGCGGTCCGGCGGTCCGTCAGGCGGCGACGAGGAGCCTGTCGGCAAACTCGCCGGGGAGCCCTGCCTCGCGGACCTGCGCCGCGACCGCCGCGGCGTCGTAGGCGACCCGCTCGATCGTGACGTCGACGCCGGCCCCGCCCGGCGCGAGCACGGCGAAAGCCCCGCGCGGGTCGCCGTCCTTGGGCTTGCCCACCGACCCGCAGTTGACGAACCGCACCCCGCCGAAGTCGTTCACCCAGGGCTTGTGGGTGTGGCCGAAGACGAGCGCGGCGTCGCGCTCGGCTGCCGCGAGCCGCTCGTAGACGCTCGCCGGCTTCTCCTCGAACAGGTACTCGTTCACCTTGCGCGGGGAGCCGTGCACGAGGTGCACCCCGTCCTCGCCGACGCGGAAGCGTAGGTCGAACGGCAGGTTCCGCATGAAGTCCTTCGACCGCGCATTGGTGTTCACAAGCGTCCACTCGATCGACTCCTGCCCGAGCTCACGATCATGTGCCGTGACGTACGCGCAACCACAGTCGTGCTCGTCGCGCGCGATCGCGCGGTCGTAGTTGCCGTAGATCGCGGGTATCGCGCGCTGCTCTATCAACGCGCACACCTCGTTCGGGTGCGGGCCGTAGCCGACGAGGTCCCCCCCGCAGTACACGGCTTCGATGCCGAGCTCCTCGATCCGCCCCAGCGCCGCCTCGAGCGCCGGGAGGTTCCCGTGGATGTCGGTGATCACAGCGACGCGGTCGTGGGTGAGGATGCCGCCGCCCATGGATCGCTCCCTCCGTCCGTTGTGTTGCCCCGGCTACCTCCCGCGCTCGATCTCCTGCTGGAGGCGCTCGGTCTCGCGCAGCGTGTCGCGCTGCTGCTGGACCAGCCGCTCGAGGCGCCGCTCGACGTCGCTCTGCCCTTCCTGCCGCGGCTGCGAGCCCTGCCCACCGGTCGTGCCGGTTCGGGACCGGCCGGTCGTCCCCTGGCTGCCTGACTCGTCCTGCCCCGGGAGCGCGTCCCGATCGAGGTCACCGGTCGACAGGTAGCGAAGCGTGGCCGCGTCGGCGCCCGGATCGGTGTCGTTGTCGAAGATCGCCACGACCTTGTTGCGCGCGGCATCCACGATCACGCTCTTCGACACCGAGTTCCCGTTCTCTGGGATCACCGACACGAGGTAGAGGAGGCGGCCGCGCACGAATACCGGCCGGGGCTCCACGACCTTGAACCTGCCACCCGTTCCCCGCGCGCCCTCGCCGGCGAACACCACACCGGGGATCGACACCGAGCGCACGGTCTCGATCGCGCGGCGGTTGCCGCTGAGGCTCGCGTTGCGCGGCACGCGCCAGATCTCGGTCTTGCCCGTGACCGTGTCCGTGAGGAAGATCGCGGTGGCCGCGAAGGCTTGGCCGTACGGCTCGGCCACCGTCACCCACTTGGTCCCGCGCTCCCCGAAGTCGATCAGGTAGGGCTGCTGGTTGTCCTCCGTGTCGCTGATCTGTGTTTGCTCCTCGTGCAGGACGTACCGGTTCCAGATCCCGCGCTTGTAGGCGTAGGCGTCCTGGATGCGGCGCGCAAGCGTGTCCGGGAAGAGCCGTCCTGTCGAAACGATCTCGGCCCGCTTTCGCGCTTCGTCCGGCGAGAGGTCCTCGATCTCCCCGTCGGGGTGCACGACGAACACACCCCCGAGGACCGGGCGGCGGATCAGCCAGCCCTTGTAGGACGTGTACGGGACGATGATGATCGGCCGCCCCTGCGGGTCGAGCGCGCCCACGGGGTTGGCGAGGTCGATCAGGTAGTGCTTCTTCAGCAGCTTCCAGCGCAGGTTGTCGGTCAGCAGCTGCCCCGGAGCGACCGCGAGCTCGGCGTCGCTCTGCTTGACGCGCCGCACGGTCGACTCGGCGTTCAACGTGACGAAGCCCTGGCTCTTCTTCGAGAAGATCCGGAAGGCGCCGTCGGGCGTGCGGAACGCGGTCCAGGCAAGACCGTCCGGCGTCTTCACGCTGCGGAAGTCGGTGAGCTTCTCGGTCGGGGAGTTGAAGCCGCTCGAGGCGATTTCGACCGCGACCTCCTGCGGAACGAGGCGCACGACGCCGCCCTCGGGAAGCCCGGCGATCGACCCGTACTCCGTGTTGTTGTAGATCGCGCGGCTGGTGAGCGGAGCCTTGAACGCCGCGCCGAGCACGAACGCCGCGAAGGCAAGTCCGGCGATGACTCCGACGCCGGCGCCCACGGACGGCAGCTGGAACGCGGACCCGTCGCGCTCGTCGTCCTCGCCACCGACCAGCCGCTCGAGGTCGCGCTTGCTCAGCTTCGAGCCGCGTGACCGGCGGATGCCGAACCCGACCGCCAGGATCACGAGCGGCGGCAGCCAAACGATCGGGCTCGTGTAGAAGAACATCGCGAGCCCGTGGAAGATCGGCCGCACCCACCACAGGAACAGGAGCACGAGCGCCAGGAAGATCAGGACCGGCCAGTACTTACGCGGCATGTGGGGAGCCTATGGCAGAGCGAGGGCGGCGCGGCGCGATCACCCCGGAGGCGAGGCGTGATGCCCCCGGACTAGCCCGTCTGCCCCGCCGCGGGCGGCAGCTCCGGTGTGAGGGTGTTGGTGGCGATGCACAATTGCTCGAGCAGCACATGCATCCGCACGCGCTCGCGCTCGGCCTCCGCGGTCCTGCCGCGACCGGTGCGCTTGTCGGCGAGGTTGAGCGCCTCGTCGGGGTCGGTTTCGAGGTCGTACAGCTCGTACTCGGGCGCGGCGCGTCCGGCCGGGATCGAGATACACCGCGTACTTCCAGCGCCGGTCGCGGACGCAGCGGATCCGGTTCGGCTGACCCGGCACCTCCTGGAACGCCGTTCCCGCCTGATGGTCGTCATAGGTGAACAGCACCGCCTCGCGGACCTGTTCCTCCTCGCCGCGCAGCAGCGGTCCGAGGTCGTGCCGTCGAACCGGCCGGGTCGGCCGGCCGCGCCGGTCAGGCCGAGCAATGTCGGGACGAGATCGACCAGCGACACGAGCGCGTCACTCTCGCGCGGCCGCGGGGAACAGGACGGGGTTCGAGACGACCAGCGGCACCCGGATCGACTCCTCGTAGGCGTTGAACATCTTCTGGCGCAAGCCGCCGTGTGACAGGCCGAGCTCGCCGTGGTCGGAGGTCCGCACGATCACCGTGCGGGCGCGCAGCGATTCCGGATCGCCGGGATCGCCCAGTGCGGACAGCAGCCGGCCGATCTTCCGTCCACGACGCGGTGCAGGTGGGCGTAGAAGTCGACGTAGTCGCTGCTGCTCGCGCTGCCCGTTGAGCGCCCCGATGTACGACGTCTGCCCGAGCTTCGTCAGCGGCTGTACCGTCGGCTTGTCGCTCAGGTCCTCGTCGAGCGTCGGCGGCAGGGGCACGCCCAGCCCGCGGAATTCCTCTGTGGCGTAGCCGCCCCGTTCGTAGGAGGAGGGGTAGCCGAGCACGTCGTGCGGGTTGACGAGCGAGAAGACGAGGCAGAACGGCTCGGGCAGGTCCTCTTGTGCGAGCCACGCCTCCATCTGCCGCGTGTAGTCCTCGTCCCAACCCTCTTGCGTGGTGCCCGCGTTGCCGCCGCCGAACGTCTCGGCCTTCGCGTCGCCGCCCGCGTCCGGCGGCTCCCAGTCGGCGAAGCCGTAGTCGCGCTCGATGCGCTCCGGGTCCGCGGCGCTCCACGCGTCGCCGTCGACCGGCTTCGAGAGGTGCCACTTGCCCTTCAGCGCAACGTGGTAGCCGCGCTCGCGCAGCAGCGTCGCGAGCGTGTCGATTCCCGGCGGCAGCTCGGGCTCGTTTCCGCTCTTGGGGCCGAGCGGAAGAGGCCGCGGGCGAAGGCGCGCGCAAGCCGCCCGCGCGGTACCTCGCCGCTCGCCGCGAGGCCGGCGACGGTACGCATCACGTCGGGCAGGTTGCGGGCGTCGGGGAACAGGTCACCCTCTGTCAGCGTCAGGGAGACCCCGTGACGCGATGGGTACTTGCCGGTGAGGAAGCTCGCGCGGCTCGGGGAGCACATCGCGGTCGCGGTGAACGCGCGCGTGAAGTTGATTCCTGTGCGCCGCAGCTCGGCGTCATTGGGCGTCGAGCGAATCGAGCCACGCCGGATCCTCGGGCCAGTGCTGCGGCGCACGCTGCTGGTCGGTGATCAGGAGCACGAGATTCGGCGGACGGTCTGCCATCGACCTACTCCCCCGGTCCCGCGACTCGGAGCACTCCCGCCCGGTGCGTCTTCAAGGTCCGCTGCGACATCGCGGGCTCAGTATCCCGCAGGCGTGCCGGCCCCCGCGTAGTGCTCCATCGCCCGGCTACTTGGCGTACATCGCCTCGATCTGATCGGCGTACTTCTGCGCGATCGGCTTGCGCTTGAGCTTCATCGTGGGTGTCAACTCGTCTCCGCCGGGCAGCCAGTCGGCGTGCAGGATCGTGAACTTCTTCAGGCCCTCGACCTGCGAGACCTGGGAGTTGACGTCGTCGACGCCCTTCTGGACCTCGGCGCGCACGGCGTCGTTCGTCGGCGAGCGCCTCCAGGGAGGTGTCCTCGATGCCCTGGCCTGCGGCCCATACGGGAGCGATGTCGGCGTCCAGCACGATCAGCGTCGTCAGGTAGGGCTTCTGGTCGCCGATCACGCACGCCGTCCCGATCAGCGGATGTGCCTTCAGCTTCGCCTCGAGGTTCGCCGGCGAGATGTTCTTGCCGGCCGCGTTGATGATCAGCTCCTTCTTGCGGTCGACGATCTTCAGGTAGCCGTCGTCGTCGAGCTCGCCGATGTCGCCGGTGTGCAGCCAGCCCTCCGCATCGATCGCCTCTTCGGTCTTGTCGGGCATGTTGCGATAGCCCTTCATGATCTGCGGACCGCGGATCAGCACCTCGCCGTCCTCGGCGAGCTTCAGCTCCATGTTGGGCGCGACCTGCCCGACGGTCCCGAGCTTGATCGCATCGGGCAGGTTGACCGTGCCGCTTCCGCAGCTCTCCGAGAGGCCCCACAGCTCGGCGACCGGCACGCCGATCGCATGGAAGAACTCGAGCACCACGAGTGGCGTCGGGGCGGCGCCCACGTAGACGGCCTCGAGCTCGTCGAGGCCGAGCTGGTTGCGCAGCTTCGAGAGGACCATCTCGTCCGCCTTCGCGTGCTCCTGGGCAAGCTCGTCGGGCACCGGCTTGCCCGCCTGCTCGAGGCGCACCTTCTTGTGGCCGACCTCGATCGCCCACTTCAGGGCGCGCTTTCGCTCCGCGTCCTGCTCCCCCTCGATCATCGCCTCGAGGCCCGCCTTGAGCTTCTCCCAGATGCGCGGGACGGCGAAGAACCAGTTCGGCCGCACCTCGGGCAGGTAGGCGATCACCTCGCGGGGGTTCGGGCAGCACGTGACCGAGTGCCCGAGCGCGATCGGGATGTAGTGGCCGGTCGCGCGCTCGGCGATGTGGGCCATCGGCAGGTACGAGACCACGCGCGCGCCCTCGGGGAAGTCGATCACGTCCTCGAACCCGCGCACCGCGCTCATGATGTTGTCGTGCGTGATCTGCACGCCCTTCGGGGGTCCCGTCGTGCCGGACGTGTAGATCAACGTGAGCAGGTCGCCGGGCTCGACCTCCGCACGGGCGCGGCGGATGTCCTCGGGGTCACCGTCGCTCTCGAGCAGGTCGGCGAAGGGCGTGGTCCCGTCCTCCCCGCTCGAATCGACGAGCACGACGTGGCGCAGACCGGGCGTCTTTGCGCGCGCCGCGAGGATCTGCTCGAGGAACGCCGGCTCGGTCACGACGACCCCCGCACCCGAGTCGGCCAGCTGGTAGGCGATCTGGTCGGGCGCGAGCGTCTGGTAGAGCGAGAACGGCGTCGCTCCGATGCTCATCGCGGCCGTGTCGGCGAGATGGAACTCCGGCCGGTTGGTGAGCATCACGGCGACCACGTCGCCGCGCTTCACGCCGAGGTCGCGCAGTCCGAGCGCGACACGATCGACGCGGGCCAGGTAGTCGCTCCACGAGATCTCCGTCTCGCCGCCGCGCGTGCGTAGCGCAGCGCGCGCCGGGTTCGCCCGGGCGGTGCGCTCGAACGCATCCGCCACCGTTGAGCCCTGCACGCCCGTCGGCGTGGCGGCCTTGTCGACCGTTGCGCGTTCCATCAGTTCTCCTCTCAGACGCCTGAGAGGCGAGCATATCGCTCCGCCGGCGGTCCGCTACCGGGTGTTGAATCCGTCGCCCGTCAATCGCCCGATGTCGTTCGAGAACCCGACGGCGAACAAGATGATCACGAGCATGAAGCCCAGCACCCCGCTCTGTTCCATGATCCGATAGGGAACCGGGCGCCCGCGCAGCTTCTCGACGAGGCTCCAGAAGATGTGGCCGCCGTCGAGCGGCAGGAACGGGAAGAGGTTGACGACTGCCAACGAGAGACTGATCAGGGCGAGCAGCGTCAGGGCCCTGCGCAGGTCGAACTCGAAGGCCTGGCGGGTAACCTCGTAGCTGCCCACGACTCCCGAGATCTCGTCCCGGCGGTCCGCGTTGAAGATCTGCGCGATCGCCTCGACCGTGCCCGTCGTGACCGTCCACATCAGGTTGAGTGAAAGATCCGCCGCCTCGGGGATGCTCGGCTCGAGCGGGCGGCGCCCGAACGAGAAGCCGATCACGGTGCGCTTCGCGGCGGCGCTGTAGCGCGGGCGCACCCGCAGCGTCTGCGCCTGCCCGTCGCGCACGATCCGCACGACGGCGGGCGTCGCGGCACGGCAGCCGGGCCGCTGGGCGCCCGCGCAGCGGTGGCTCGAGATCTGGCGCGCGAGCACCGCCGGGTCCTGGGTGCGCTTGCGGTCAACGGACACGATCCGGTCGCCCGGCCGCAATGTCTGGGCCGCCGCCGAGCCCGGCGCGACGTCTGCGACACGGGGCTCGCTCTCGGCCGCCCCGAAAGCGAGAAAGAAAAGCAGCACGAATGCGATCACGAGATTCACCAGCGGTCCCGCGCCGATCACGACGATGCGCTTCCACACGGGCTGGTGGTAGTAAGCGCGCGGCGCGACGTCCGCAGGCAGCTCCTCGTCCGGGTTCATCCCCGTGATCCTCACGAAACCGCCGAGCGGCACGATCCCGATGCAGTACTCCGTCTCGCCGCGCCGCCGGCGCGCCAGATACGGCGGGAAGAACAGCGAGAAGCGCTCGACCCTCATCCCCGTCGCCTTCGCGGCCACGAAGTGCCCGAGCTCGTGCAGCAGGATGAGGGCGGCGAACCCCGCGAACGCGAGGACCCAGCTCAAGCGCTCACCGCCAGGCCCTGCGCGAGCGCGGATGCGATGCGCCGCGCCTCGGCGTCGGCCTCGTAGAGATCTTCGAAGCTCGTGACGGGACCTGGCTCGCTCGCCTCGAGCGTTCCCTCGATCACGCGCGCGATGTCGAGGAACCCGAGTGCCTCGGCGAGGAATGCGTGCACCGCCACCTCGTTCGCGGCGTTCAGCACGCACGGCGCCGTGCCTCCGGCGGCGGCCGCGTCGCGCGCCAGCGCGAGGCAACGGAACGTCTCGAGGTCGGGCGCCTCGAAGGTCAGCCGCCCCGCCTCGGCGAGGTCGAGCGCCCGGACCGGGACGTCGGCGCGCTCCGGGTGGTGCAGCGCGTAGGAGATCGGCACGCGCATGTCGGGATGACCGAGGTGGGCGAGCACGGCCCCGTCGTTCAGGTGGACCATCGCGTGCACGATCGACTCGGGGTGCACCACCACGCCGATCCGGTCGTAGCCGATGCCGAAGAGGTGATGCGCTTCGATCACCTCGAGGCCCTTGTTCATCAGGGTCGCGGAGTCGATCGTGATCTTCCCCCCCATGCTCCAGGTCGGATGCGCGAGCGCATCTCGCACCCGCACGTCTCGCAGCTCGTGTGCCTGCCTGCCCCGGAACGGACCCCCCGAGGCTGTGATCACGACGCGCTCGACGGTTCCCGGCGCCTGACGCTCGAGCAGCTGATGCAGCGCCGAGTGCTCGGAGTCGACCGGGATCACGTGCGCGCCGGTCGCCTCCGCGAGTTGCGTCACGAGGTCGCCGCCGACCACCAGGCTCTCCTTGTTCGCGAGCGCGACGTCGATGCCCTCGCCGAGCGCCGCGACGGTCGGCGCGAGGCCGGCCGACCCGACGAGCCCGTTCAGCACGAGGTCCGCGCCGGACTCGGTGATCAGGCGGACGAGGCCCTCGGCGCCGGAGAGGATCTCGCCCGGCCAGGTCCCGCGCGCGCGCGCCGCCGCCTGCTCGTCATGGAGCGCGACGCGCGGCACCTCGAACTCCGATGCCTGCGCCAGCAGGCGCCCCGCACTGGTGGAGGCCGAGAGCGCCACGACCTGGAAGTCGTCGCTGCGGGCGACGACATCGAGCGCCTGCACGCCGATCGACCCCGTGGAGCCAAGAATCACGAGCTTCCTCATTGGGAATCAAGTGTACGGAGCGCTCCCGAGCGCCCCGCCGCTGACCGGCGGCGCGTCGCCCCTCCGGCCTCATCGCTACCTTTCCAGCGGTGAGGATCGGTCGGGCAGCACTGCTCGTGTTGGTTGCGCTTGCCACAGTTGTGGGATGCGGCAGCGACGACTCGAAGGACTCGGACTCGAACGGCGTGGAGTCCAAGGCGCCGAAGCAGGCTGTTGCCGATGCCGCCGCCGCGCTCAGGCGCGCGCAGAGCTTCCACCTCGAGGGCACGCAGGGCTCCGGCAAGAAGGCGACCGCCGTGAAGGCCGACATCGGGCTGCCGTCGAAGCTGCGCCTCGACATCGCCCAGGGAGTCTCGTCGGCGTCGATCATCATCGTCGACCGCTCCCTGTACATCAAGGCGAACGCCGCGTTCTGGAAGGAGCAGGGCGCCGGCCGGGCGGGCGAGCAGCTGGCGGGGCGCTGGCTGAAGACGCCTGCCGGATCCGGTGAGTTGCGGTCGATCGCGAAGGATCTGGACCCCGCGACCCTCAGCCGCTGCCTCGAGACCGACCACGGGACGCTCGAGAAAGGCGGCACGGCCAAAGTCGACGGGCAGGAGGCGGTCGTGATCGTCGACAAGGGCGATCGCCCGGGCACCGCTCCGGGCAAGCTGTTCATCGCCGCCAGCGGGGAGCCGCTGCCCCTGCGCACGGTCGCCACGGGACCTGAGCGGCCGGGCGGGAAACGGGATCCCCAGTGCGACGACACCACCCGCACGCAGGCCGGGGACGAGGCCACCTTCAGCGACTACAACGAGCCCCTCAACCTCACGGCGCCTCCCGGGGCGGTCGAAATCAACACCGGAACAGCAGCCAGCTAGGCGGGCGGCGATCGTGCAGACGACCGAGGAGGGGCGGCGGCAGCTGCTCGACGAGCTTGCGGACGCGATCGACCAGATCGGTGACGCGCTCGCGGCGCTCGGCGCCGCCTACGAGCAGCTCGACACGACCCGCGCCGACGAGCTCGAAGCGGCTCTCTTCCGGCCTGTGCAGCTGGCCTACGGGCGGGGCAGGCGCATCCACGTCGGGTTCGCCGAGCGACACGGCCTCCCGCACCGCAAGTTCGAGCCCGCGGCCGCTGGCCTGCTGTCCGTCGGCGCCAAGGGCTTTATCGATCGCGCGGTCGAATCCGTGGGTAACGCGGACACCGGGCTCGCGGAGCTCCAGGACTCGATGCTCCCGGTGGAGGTCGGCGATCCGGAGCTGCGCGCGGCGCTCGCGGATCTGCGTGCGCTGGTCGGCGATTTCTCGCGGCAGGCACGCGACCTCGTGCGCACCATCGGCCGCTAGGCACGCGCCAGGCGGCTCCTACTCCGTCCGGGCGCCGCCGTAGGTTGCCGAACGAGTGTTCGATTCACGTGTCCCATCCGTGCACGCCGGGATCCCGGCGTGGCTGGCGGATCTCAACCCCGAACAGCGCGCCGCCGCGACTCATCCCGGCGGCCCGTTGCTGATCCTCGCGGGCGCGGGAACGGGCAAGACCACGACTCTGTGTGCGCGGGTGGCGTGGCTGGTGTCCGAAGGCGTGGCGCCGGAGCGCATCCTGCTGCTCACGTTCACCCGGCGGGCGGCGCGCGAGATGCTGGAGCGTACGCGCGCGTCGGTGGCGATCCCGGCCGGATCCGGCGGCGTGCTGGGTGGAACCTTCCACTCGGTGGCGCACCGGTTCGTGCGCCTGCACGCCGCGGCGCTCGATCTGGCGCCCGGGTTCGGAGTGCTCGACGCGGGCGACGCCGCCGACCTGATCGACTTCATCCGGGAGGAGCACGGACACGCCCAGAGCAAGCGCCGCTTCCCCAAGAAGAGCACGCTGCTCGACATCTATTCGCGCACGGTCAACGCCCAGGAGCCGCTCTCCAGCGTCGTGGCCGAGAGCTTTCCGTGGTGCGAGGAGCACGGCGAGGCGATGGCCGCGCTGTTCAAGGCCTACGGCACCCGCAAGCGCGCGCTGGGAGTGCTCGACCTCGATGACTTGCTGATCTACTGGCGCGCCCTGGCCGCTGACGAGGTGATCGGGGCGACCATGGAGGAAGCCTTCGACCACGTGCTGATCGACGAGTATCAGGACGTCAACGGCTTGCAGGTCGACATCGTGCGCGCACTGCGCCGGAAGCGGCGCGAGGTGACCGCGGTCGGTGACGACTTCCAGGCGATCTACGGCTGGCGCGCGGCCTCCGCCGAGCACATCCTCGAGTTTCCCGCGCAGTTTCCCGACACGACGGTGGTCACCCTGGAGCGCAACTACCGCTCGACGCAGCCGATCCTCGACGCGTCGAACGCCTTGGCAGCACAGGCGCGCCGTGCCTTCCCGAAGCAGTTGCGCACGGAACGGGAGGACGGCGCGCGGCCCGACCTCGTCTTCTGTCGTGACGAGGCCGCGCAGGCGACCGAGGTGTGCGAGCGCGTGCTGGAGGCACGCGAGCAGGGGATGGACCTGCGCGGGCAGGCCGTTTTGAGCCGCACCTCGCACGACACCGACCTGCTCGAGCTGGAGCTCACCCGCCGGCGCATCCCCTACGTCAAGTACGGCGGGCTGCGATATCTCGAGGCGGCCCACGTGAAGGACCTGATCGCGGTGCTGCGACTTGCGGACAACCCGGCCGACGAGATCTCGTGGTTCCGCGTGCTCCAGCTGCTCGAGGGCGTGGGGCCGGCAACCGCTCGCCGCGCGCTCGATGTGCTGATGGCAGCGCCTGCGAGCGACCGGCTCGCGTCGTGGCCGGTCGCGCGAGAGCGGTTGCCGGCGCAGGCTCGGGCGTCGGCCGATCGGGTGATGAGCGCGTTACGCGCGAGCACCGAGCACGTGGGCGCCGGTGTGCGCGCGGAGAAGCTGCGCGACGCGTTGGCACCTCTGATCCAGGCTCGCTACCCGGACGGCGCGCTACGCCTCCAGGATCTCGAGCAGCTCGTCGCCGCGGCCCGCGAGTCGAGCGCCGACCTGCGCCACTTCGTCGGAGAGCTGGTGCTGGATCCGCCGCAGTCGAGTGGTGACCTGGCCGGCCCGCCGCACCTCGACGAGGACTATCTGGTGCTCTCCACGGTCCACTCCGCCAAGGGCCTGGAATGGCACGCCGTCCATGTGCTCGCGCTGTATGACGGCAACTTCCCGGCGGACATGGCAGCCGGATCGAAGGAGACCATCGACGAAGAGCGCAGGCTGCTTTACGTCGCGATGACACGTGCGCGGCGGCAGCTGCGCCTGTACGTCCCCGTGCGCTACTACCACCGGCCCCATGGCAGGGACGATGCACACGGCTACGGCAAGCCCTCCCGCTTCCTGACAGAGGAGGTGCAGGGGCTGTGCGAGGTGATCCGTCCCTCCGGCGAACTGCCTCACAGCGGCGTCCCCGGTCGCACGCAGCGCCGCGTCAAGGTGTCGGTCGACGCGTTGTTCGACTGATTGGATCGGTTACGCGCGGCCCAGCGCGTCCAGGAGCTCCCCCACGACGTGCTGTGCGAGCGCACGCAGCTCATCGTCGGTGCGGTCCTGGACCGGATGGGGCACGAACGCGCGCCGCGCCGCGGGCTGACCGAGCATCCGCGCCTGCTTGTCGGCCGCATCCGTGAACACATCCGACGCGACGAGCACCGCCGGCCTGCCCTCCCGCTCGAATTCGAGGACGTCGCGCAGACCGCACGACACACACGATCCTCAGTCGGCGAGCGCCTCGATCACGGCGTCGCAGCGGGTTGCGATCTCGCGGCGCACGTCGGGCGGCGCGGGCTTCGTGAAAGTCGGCTTCATCGTGCGCACCACCGCGTGGCCGCGCTCCGCGAGAAGGCGCTCGAGCTCGTCCAGGAAGATGTCGCCGCGCGGCTTGCGGATGTCGAGCAGGGCGATGCGCGCGCCGGGCTCGAGCGGTGCCGCGAGCGGCAGACCGGGCGCCTCGCGCTCCGGTGTCGGGTCGAGGATCTCGAGACTCTCTAGCGCCACGGCTCGATGCTCCTGGTCACGGGTGCCGACCCTATCTCACCCGAGGCCCAGCCTCCGAAGACCATCGAGAAGAGACCCGCGTCGCCACCCGCGTAGGCGAGCAGGATGCGCTCCGCGGCGGCGAACTTCGCAACCGCCATCTCCGGGTCGCTCACGAACTGTGGGTCCACCCCCTCGGGCGCGCCGAGGCCGCCGCGCACCACATCGCCGGCTCGCCGGTGCGTCAGCTCGTGGAGTTTCTCCTGAACCTGTGCCCTGCTCCAGCCGGCCTCGCGGAACACGCGGCCGTGCTCGGGACCGACCAGGAGCATCGCGTCGAACGCCAGCCGCTGCTTGGGCGTGCCGACCGAGTCGAGCGCCAGGGCGAGCGACGCGCACAGCCCCTGCGGCTCGCGCGCGAGCTGATCCACGATCGCGCGCGGCGCCTCCGTCGCCATCAAGGTCACGCCGGTCTCGCCCGCCGCCACGCCGCGCGCCTGCGCGAGCGACTCCCACGGCGCATCGTCCGCGAGCTCCGCGAAGCACGAGCTGACCTTGCCCATCTGACCGTGGGTCGCACGGTCCTCCTCCTGCGGCTTGCCGCCTCCCACGTTGCGCACCACGAGCTGGAGCGCGCGACCGATCGTGAGGTTCGCGCGATTGCCCTGGCCGAGGGCGTTACCGCCCGCGTTCATCCCGATCTGCGCTGCGTACGGGCCGCTCACGACGATCGTCGGCCCCGCCGGGTAGGTGGTCGCGACGAGGCCGTGAAGCGCGAACTCCGGCACACATGCCGCCTCGACGGCGGCGAGCACGACCGGCAGCGCCTGCGGCGCGCAGCCCGCCATCACCGCGTTGATCGCGACCTTCTCGACGCTCGCCTCGCCGTCATACGGCGGCACGACCCCCACGACCTCGCCGGGGTCGCGGCGCGTGTGGGCGAGCATCGCGACGACCCGCTCCGGCGTCGGCGGCACGACCGGCAGCCCGTCGGTCAGGCCGCGCTCGTGCAGCGCTTCGAAGGGATCCTCGAGGCCGCCGATCTCGATCGCGCGCGAGCGGATCCTCCCCTCCCGGCGGGCGGCCCGCGCGGCGAGCGAAGCAGCCACTTGCGGGTCGCGCGTGACGCTTGCGCAACCCGGTCGCCACTCGGGCAGGGCGCCGAGCTCCAGCTCCACGCCCGCACGCGCGGCGAGCGCAGCGAGCCGCTCGCGCGCGATTCCCTCCACGCGGCCTTGCTCGACCCCGCCGTCGAGCAACAGCACGGCGGGAACCGCATCGGGGTCATAGCGCTCCGACAGCGCGAGATCCTCGTCGAGCGCCGGGACGGTGGAGAGTCCAAGGCGCGTCGCCTGCTCCGCGGTCTCCTCGGCGTTCGACTGCGACAGCACCCGCACGGGCGCGCCGCGCGCCGCAGCGGCGCCAAGCACCGGCAGCAGCTGATCGCAAACCGGGCAGTCGTGCTTCACCAGCGCGACGAGCTCGGGGGGCATCGTGGAAGCCTACGCGACCGCGCGGGGCCTGATCGGGCAGGCGCGATAATGGCGTGATGGCCTTCGTTCCGCCCGCCCGGCACCTGTTGCGCGCCAAGGACCTCGCCGATGCCCGTTACTTCGATCCCTTGGGCGTGGCAGAGATGGCCGGCGCAGCGGGCCTGTCGCGCGCCCATTTCAGCCGCGAGTTCCGCCGGGCGTTCGGCGAATCACCTCACGGGTATCTGCTCACGCGGCGCCTCGAGCGCGCCGCGGCGCTGCTTCGGACCACCGACCGGTCGGTTGCCGACATCTGCTTCTCCGTGGGCCTCCGGAGCGTCGGCTCGTTCACCAGCAGCTTCACCCGCACCTACGGCATGTCGCCGACGAGCTACCGGGCCGCGTTCCCGCCGGCCGCCGACCACGCCCAGATCCCGGCGTGCGTCGTACGCGCCCACGCTCGTCCGCAACGCCGCACGTTTCGAGAAGACAGCGGCCCGCTGCCGGACTAACGTGCGCGGCGACCGTTCACGGACCAAGGAGACACGATGATCACGATTGCCCACGTTCAGCTCTGGGTGCACGATCAGGACGAGGCCCTCGCCTTCTACACGCAGAAGCTCGGAATGGAGGTGCGCGCCGACGTGACCCTCGCCGAGATGGGCGACTTCCGCTGGCTTGCCGTCGGACCCGCCGGGAACCCGGATGTCTCGATCGTGCTGATGGCGATTCCCGGCCCGCCGATCATGGACTCCGAGACGACCGCGCAGGTGGAGGACCTGATGGCGAAGGGCTTCGCGGGAACGGTGTTCCTCGCGACCGACGATTGCCAGGCCGCTTACGAGGAGCTCAAGGGCCGCGGCGTCGAGTTTGTCGACGGGCCCGAGGAGCGCCCGTATGGGATCGACTCGTCCTTCCGCGATCCGTCGGGCAATCACATCCGGCTGACCCAGGTGCGGGAGATGGCAACCGCCTGAGTAACTCGGCTCGGCCCGGCGTGGGGTCAAACCGCGGAGGTACGGACGCGCGCTGTCGCCTACACCAGGGCGTTCGCCACGTAGTACCCGACGATCACGGTGAAGATCGCCGCGTCGAGCCGGTCGAGCGCGCCGCCGTGCTCACCGAAGAAGCGCCCGCTGTCCTTCACGGCGAGGTCGCGCTTGACCATCGACTCGAAGAGGTCCCCGAGGGGCGCTACCAACGCGACGCACGCGCCGATGATCACGGCATCCAATCCCGAGAGCCAGTCCTGGTATAGGCCCGCGAGCCAGAACGCGGCCGTGCCTGCGATCAGCCCTGCGATCAGCCCCTCGACCGTCTTCGAAGGGGATATCCGGGGCGCGAGCTGCGTCGTGCCCCAGAGGCGGCCGCCGAAGTACGCGCCGGTATCCCCGATGAACGTCGCGAGCAGCACGTTGAACAGCAGGCTGTCGCCGTGGTCGAGCCCGTACAGGAGCACCGCGTGCGCGAGGCCCATCCCGACCCAGAACACCCCGAGCAGCGTGGCCGCGACCGAGAGCGTCACGTGCCGGCGGACGGGCCGCAGAATCGCCAGTACCCCTGTTGCCAGCACTGCGGCCGCCGAGGCGAGCACCATCTGGAACTGGTCGCCGTACGTGGCGGCAGCGATCAGCCCGGCGAGGCCCAGGAAGCCGGCGAGGTTGATCGGGCGCACCGGCGCGAGCAGCCGGTAGAGCTCGGTGAGCGCGATCACGCCGAGCCCGAAGGCGAGCAGCGCGAACAAGGTGCGACCGCCGTAGAAGACGACAACGATCGCGAGCAGCACCCATGGCGCGGCGACCACGAGTCGCGCTCCGGTCGACGAGCCCTTGCGCCTACGGCGGGGCGCAGCGCGGCGCGCCGGGGGCACTACCTGCCCCCGAACCGGTACTCGCGGGAGCCGTACGACGACACCGCGCGCTCGAACTCCTCGCGGTCGAAGTCGGGCCACATCCTCTCGGAGAAGTAGAGCTCGGAGTACGCGGCCTCCCACAGCAGGAAGTTCGAGATCCGCTGCTCTCCCCCGGTCCGGATGATCAGCTGCGGGTCCTCGAGATCGGGCGCGTACAGTCGCGAGCGGAACTCCTCCTCCCCACCCCCCGCATACGCTGCGGCGGCATGCAGGATCTCGGCACGTCCCCCGTAGTCGAACGCGACGAAGAGCGTGCGCCCCGTGTTGTGGGCGGTGAGCTGCTCGGCCCACTCGATCTCCTCGCGCACGCGCTCGTCCACGCGGTCGCGCCGGCCGATGATCCGCAGGCGCACGCCCTCCTCGTCGAGCTCGGGCGCCTCGCGGCGCAGCCGCTCGACGAAGAGCGACATGATGCCCGTCACCTCTTGGTCGGGACGCGTCCAGTTCTCGGTGGAGAACGCGTACACCGTGAGCTGCTCGACTCCCAGGTCGCCCGCGATGTTGACCGTGCGCTTGAGCGTGTCGGTCCCGGCGCGGTGTCCCTCCGTCACGCTCAGCCCCCGGCTTGCGGCCCAGCGCGCGTTGCCGTCCATGATGATCGCCACGTAGCGCGGGCGATCACCCGGATCAGCCACCGAGAATCTCTTCTTCCTTACCCTTCAGCAGCTCGTCGATGTCCTTGACGTGGGCGTCGGTGAGCTTCTGGAGCTCGGCCTCCGCACGGCGCTCCTCGTCCTCGCCGGTGTCGCCGCCCTTGCGCAGGTCACGAAGGTTGTGCATGCAGTCGCGGCGGACGTTGCGGACCGCGATGCGTCCCTCCTCGGCGAGCCCGTGCACGACCTTGACGAGCTCCTTGCGGCGCTCCTCCGTGAGCTCGGGGATCGCGAGCCGGATCAGATTGCCGTCGTTGTTCGGCGTGAGGCCCAAATCGGATTCCTGGATCGCCTTCTCGATCGCCTTGATCGACGACTTGTCGTAGGGCGTGATGGTCAGCAGCCGCGCCTCCGAGGCAGCGACCGTGGCGATCTGGTTGAGCGGCGTCTGGGCGCCGTAGTAGTCGACGGTCACGCGGTCGAGCAGGTGCGGCGAGGCCCGGCCGGTGCGCACGGTCGCGAACTCGTGTCGCGTGGACTCGATCGACTTGTCCATGCGCCCGCGCGCGTCCTTCAGCAGGTCATCGATCATGTCGACACCACGGTGCCGACGCGCTCGCCGTTCACGAGGCGGTCGATGTTGCGCTCATCGGACATGTTGAAGACGTAGATCGGGAGGTCGTTGTCCTTGCACAGCGACAGCGCCGTCGAGTCCATCACGCGCAGCCCGCGCTCGATCGCCTCGTGGTGGGTGATGTTGGGCAGGAAGGTCGCCTCCGCGTGCTCGCTCGGGTCCATGTCGTAGACCCCCTCGACGTTGTTCTTGGCCATCAGTATCGCCTCCGCGTGGATCTCCAGGGCGCGCAGTGCCGCCGCAGTGTCGGTCGTGAAGAACGGGTTGCCCGTGCCGGAGGCGAAGATCACGACGCGTCCCTTCTCGAGGTGGCGCATCGCGCGGCGGCGGATGTAGGGCTCGGCCACCTCCTGGATCTCGATCGCGGAGAGCACGCGCGTGTGGACGTCCTCGTGCTCGAGCGCGTCTTGGAGCGCGAGCGCGTTGAGCACCGTCGCGAGCATGCCCATGTAGTCCGCGCTCGCCCGGTCCATGCCGTGCGCGGTGCCCTCGAGGCCGCGGTAGATGTTGCCGCCCCCGACCACGACCGCCACCTCGACGCCCCGGTCGCGCACGCGCTTGATCGTGCGTGCGATCGCGTGGATCCGCGCGGGATCGACCCCGTAGTCGAGGCCGCCCAGCAGCGCCTCGCCGGACAGCTTGAGCAGCACTCGTCGAAACGCGGGCCCACCTTCGGAGGACGGCCCGCCGTTGCCGGCTCCCTCGGACACGACCAGGAAAATAACGGCCGGCGCTACTCGCCGACCGCAAACCTCGCGAAGCGCCGGATCACGACGTTCTCGCCGGTGCGCGACGAGATCTCGGTGCGCATCTGCTCGATCGTGCGGCTCTCGTGCTTGTCCGCGTTGACATGGGTCTGCTTGAGGAGCACGACCTCCTCGAGCCACTTGCGCAGGCGTCCCTCGGCGATCTTCTCGCGCACCTGCGGGGGCTTGCTCTCGTCGGCCTGTGCCTCGAAGATCGTGCGCTCGCGCTCGCGTTCATCGTCCGGGACGTCCTCCTCGGAGACCCACCGCGGGGAGGCCGAGGCGATGTGCACCGCGATCTCGCGGGCGAAGTTGACGAAGTCGTCGTTCTTGGCGACGAAGTCCGTCTCGCAGTCGACCTCGACGAGCGCCCCGACCTTGCCGTTGAAGTGGACGTAGTGGCCGATCACGCCCTCGGTCGCGTGGCGCTCCCCGCGCTTCGCGGCCTTCGCCTGGCCGCGGACGCGCAGCAGCTCGACCGCCTTGTCGGCGTCGCCCTCGGACTCCTGGAGCGCGGCCTTGCACTCCATCATCCCCGCGCCCGTGCGGTCGCGGAGCGCCTTCACGTCGGCGGCGCCGATGCTCATTTCTCGGTTCCTCCTGCGGGTGGCGCCTGGGACGGGGCCTCGGGGGCGGCTGCCGGAGGCGCCTGCTCGGCCGCGGCCTTTGGCTGGGCCTGTGGTTGGGCCTGTGGTTGGGGCTGGGCGGCGGGAGCCGCCGCGGCTTCCGCTGCCTTGGCCGCTGCCGCGGCGGCCTCCTTGCGCGCCTGCTCCTCCGCGCGCGCCTTCTCCTCGGCCTCGCGGCGGGCACGCTCCTCGGCCTCTACCCGGGCCTTCTCCTCGGCCTCCTTGCGCAGCGCCTCCTCGTGGCGCAGGTGCACTGCGCGCCCGCGCGCGGCGGACTCGCCGATCGTGCGGATCACGAGCTCGTTGGAGCGGATCGCATCGTCGTTGCCGGGGATCACGTGGTCGACAACCCCTGGGTCGCAGTTGGTATCGACCAGGCCGATCGTCGGGATGCGGAGCCGGCCGGCCTCGCGCACGCCGATCTCCTCGACGTTGAGGTCGGTCACGAAGACCGCGTCGGGCAGGCGCTCCATGTTGCGCACGCCGTAGAGGTTGGTCGTGAGCTTCGCCAGCTCGGCCTCCATCGACATGCGCTCCTTCGTGGGTAGCAGCGCGAGCTGGCCGTCCTCCGAGAGGCGCGTGAGATCGTGGAGGCGGTTGATGCGCTTGCGGATCGTGTTGAAGTTGGTCAGTAGGCCGCCCAGCCAGCGCTCGTGCACATAGAGCATGCCGGCCTCCTCCGCGACGTCGCGGATCGTGTCCTTCGCCTGCTTCTTGGTCCCGACGAACAGGACCACCCCGCCGCGCGAGGCGAGATCCTCGACGAAGGCCCGGGCCCGCTCGAGCAGGACCTCGGTCTTGAGGAGGTCGATGATGTAGATGCCGTCTCGCTCGCCGAAGATGTAGCGACGCATCTTCGGGTGCCAGCGGCGCGTTTGATGGCCGAAGTGCACTCCGGCCTGGAGCAGCTCTCTGACGCCTACCTCTGCCAATGGGGCTCCCTTTTCTGATGTTGTGGAAACCGGCGCGGTGGCGTCGCGGGACCCGTGCGGGCAAAATTGCTCGCGCGGGCAGGGCCGCGGCCTGCCGGGCCGGGTAGAAGGACCGTTCAGTGTACGCAAGTTTGGCGCCCGGTCTTCGTTGGGGGTCGTGCCGCGCGGCACACTCCCTCCTTGCCTCCACCCGGACCCAAGGAGCCGCGCAGCGGACCGCGGGCGGGGCGACGGCCTCGTCCGCGGCCCCCTCCTGCCCTTACACCGCGGCGCGGGCGAGCGCGGCGTCCAGGTCCGGCGGCAGCGCCGAGCGCCATTCCTGCTCGCGCAGCCCGAGGCGGTGGCTGTGGAGGAATTGGCGCCCCACGGCCAGGTGATCGCCTGCTCCGTAGGCCAGGTCGCCCGCGACCGGGTGCCCGATCGCGGCGAAATGGGCCCGGATCTGGTGCGTGCGGCCCGTCTCCAGGCGCGCGCGCACGAGCGTGTGATCGCCGGCGAAGCGCTCCACCTCGAAGTGCGTGCGGGCCTCCCGCGGGCGGTCCGTGCGGGTCGACATCACCGTTCGCCGGCGCACGTCGCGCCCGAGCGGCGCGTCGATCGTCCCGCTGCGTGACTCGAGCCGCCCGGTGATCAGGGCGAGGTACTCGCGCAGCACCTCACGGCGGCGCAGTGCCGCCTGCAGCTCCTGCTGGGCCGGCACGTCCTTCGCCACGAGCATCAGGCCCGACGTGCCGCGGTCGAGGCGATGCACCGCATGCGGGTCGGAGCCCGGGAAGCGCTGCCCGAGCCACTCGACCAGCGTGAGGCCGCGGTGCCCGGGCGCCGGATGGACGACGACGCCAGGAGCCTTGTCGATCACCCAGAGCGCCCCGTCCTCCCAGACGACTGCGGATTCGGGGATCGCCGCGCGCACCGGCTCGGCGTCGCGCTGCTCGACGTGGACCACCTCCCCGCCGCGCAGCTTCGTGCCCTTCGCGCGCGCCTGGCCGTCGACCCGCACCGCGCCCGAGTCGACGAGCGCGGCGGCGCCGGCGCGAGACATCCCCTCCGAGGCATCGGCCAGCCACGCGTCCAGGCGCGCGCCCGCCGACTCCGGCGGGACGGTCAGCTCACGTGGCGTGCTCATGGGACTCGGGCGGCGCGAGCAGCGCGAAGACGAGGACCGTCACGCCGATCACGATCGCGAGGTCGGCGATGTTGAAGGCCGGCCACAGCGGCGGGTCGAGGAAGTCGATCGCGGCGCCGATCCGGATCCGGTCGGCCAGGTTCCCGAGCGCCCCCCCGACGACGAGACCCACCGCGAACCAAAGGCCGGGCCGGGCGGCATGGGCCGCGAAGTAGGCGACCAGCAGCGCCAGCGCGCTGATCGTGAGGGCGAGCACCACGCCGTCGGCTGCGCCCTGGAGCAGGCCGAACGCGATTCCGTCGTTGCGCACGTTTGACAGCTTGACGCCGAGCGCCAAGTCCACGGGGTCTCCCCTGGCGACGTGATCCACGACGGCCTGCTTGGTGACCTGGTCGAGCGCGAACACGATCCCGGTGAGCGCGAGTCCCCACGCGGAGGCCCGCAACGCGGGGCGCGGACCCCCGCGACCATGGTCCATGCCCTCTAGGGCTCGATCGCGCCGACGACGATGGCGCGCACGATCAGCAGCACGACGGTCGCGACGATCGGGCTCAGGTCGAACGCGAAGCCGCCGCCTCCGACGGGTGGGAGGACCCGGCGGAAAAGGTTCAGATACGGGTCGGTCACCTCGTGCACGAAGTTGATCACCGAGCTCAGGATCGGGTTGTAGGGAATCCGCGGGATCCAGCTCAGCAAGATCCGCACGAAGATCAGGATCAGGTAGACGAGGAACAGCGCGTCCACGTAGGTCGCGATGTCGGAGCGGCTGAGGGCGGCGAGGAAGAAGCTCATTTGGAAGTTCCCGCGGCGCGTGATCGGTCGACGACCGATTCGACCGCCGCGCCGAACGCCGCCCGCACACGGTACTCCTCGAGGCGCGCGACCCCCGCGGCCGTGACGCCGCCGGGCGAGGTCACCGCGCGGCGCAGCGCGACCGGGTCGCGATGGCGCATCAGCTCGGCGGTACCGGCCATCGTCGTGCGCGCAAGTCGTGCCGCCAGGCGCGCGTCGAGGCCCTCCCTGACGCCTGCGTCCGTGAGACTCTCGACGACGAGGGCGAAGAACGCCGGGCCGCAGCCGGAGATCGCGGTCGCCGCGTCCATCAGGCGCTCCTCGACCGGCACGAGCTCACCGAGGAGGCCGAAGAGGTCGAGAATCGCCCGCGTGGTGCGCTCGTCGAGGGCGGATCCGGAGCAGTAACAGAAAGTTCCCGCGCGGACCTCCGCAGCGACGTTCGGCATGAAGCGCAGCACTCCCGTTCCGGAGCCGTAGGCCTGCTCGATCTGGGTCGTGGTGACTCCTCCGAGGATGGAGATCACGGGCATGTCACCGTCGTGCACCGCGACGCGCGTCTGCTCGGCAACCGCCTCCAGCGCCGCCGGCTTGGTCGCGAGCACGATTACGTCGGCCGCCTCGGCGAGCGCGCGCGCGGAGCCCACGGTGCTCGCGCCGCTGCGGTCGGCCAGCGCGCGTGCACGCTCGGAGTCGAGGTCGGTGACGAGGATGCGATCCGGCCCGGTTTCCGCCGCGGACCATCCAAGGGCCAGCGCCGCGGCCATGTTCCCGGCTCCAACGAGGCCGACTACCACTAGCTTTGGTTGAAGAAGCCCTTCTCCAGCAGCCGGGCCCGCTCCTCGGCGGAGACCTCGACGTTGCGTGGCGTCAGCAGGAACACCTTGTCGGCGATTCGCTGCATCCCGCCGTCGAGTGCGTACGTGAGCCCGCTCGCAAAGTCGATCAGACGCTTGGAGAGATCGGTGTCGGCGCCCTGGAGGTTGAGGATCACCGGGACCGTGTCCTTGAACTTGTCGGCGATCTGCTGGGCGTCGTTGAAGTTCTTCGGGACCACGAGATGCACCCGGACCTGGCCGCCCGCGCGGCCGTTGCCGACCGGGCGCAGCACGCGCGTCTGGTTCGCGCTCGGCGAGTCGTCGGCGAAGATGTCGTCGATCTCGTCGCGGCGGCGCGGTGTGACCCGGCGCACCTGATCGCGCGTGCGGTAGCGCTCCTCCAGCTCGGCCTCCGGCTCGAATCCCTCGTCGACCTCGTCGTCGGCGTAGCGATCGTCCTGTGCGAGGCCGAAATAGAGCAGTGCGCGATGCCAGGTGTCTCTCAGTGCCATGGTGGGTCCTACCTCACGGTCCTTACGTAGACCGCAGTTCGCCCGTGCCGGACGGATTCCTGCCGTTTCCGGCAGAAAGTATCCCACTCCGGGGCGGCTTCGCGGTCACGCGTACAGCACACCGCCCAGGCGGCAGATGGTCGCGCCCTCCTCGACGGCGACCTCGAAGTCCTGACTGGTCCCCATCGAGAGGGCCTGGAAGTCGTGGCGGCCGGCCCACTCCCCGCGCAGTCGCTCGCCCAGTTCACGCAGGGCCTCGAAGCACGGCCGGGCCTCATCGGGACGGCTCGTGAAGGGCGCCATCGTCATGAGGCCGGCGAACACGACGTTGTCGGCGGCCGACGCGCGGTCCACAAATGCGTCGACCTCGGCGACGGGCACTCCGTACTTGCTGTCCTCTCCCGCGACGTTGACCTCGAGCAGCACGCGCACGGGCCTCTCGGCGTGGCGCTGGATGCGCTCGACCACGGAGTCGCTCTCGACCGAGTGGATCAGGCGCACCCGTGGCAGCACGTCCTTGGCCTTGCGGCTCTGCAGGTGCCCGATGAAGTCCCAGGTGAACGAGTCGCCCCACCGTTCCTGCTTCTCCACGAGCGCCTGGGCCGTGTTCTCGCCTACGAGCGAGATGCCCGCCTGCGCGAGCGCGCCCATCATCTCGAGCGGCACGTATTTGGTCGCGGCGAGCATCTCGACGTCCGCCGCGTCGCGCCCGGCGCGCGCGCACGCGCTCTCAATCGCCTCGCGCGCGGCCCCGACACGCTTCCGCACGGCGGCCGCGTCGACGTGGGCTAGGAGGCGAGCCAAGCGACGCCTGCCTGACGGCCGGTGCCGCCGCCGTCACGCCGGTGCGAGAAGAACAGGTCGGGATGGCAGCTCACGCAGATGCCGGCGACCGCAACGTCGGCCACGCCGCTGCGCGCGAGCTCGGCGGCGACTTGCGCGGGCAGGTCGAGTGACGGCCCATCCGCGTCGAACCGCGCGAGCACCTCGGCGCCGACCTCGTAGCAACACGGACCGATCGCGGGGCCCACGACCGCCGCGAGCGATTCGCCGCCAAGCGCGCGGACCGCGGAGACCGCCGCAGGCACGATGCCGCCGGCGACGCCGCGCCAGCCGCAATGGACCGCCGCGACGGCGCCCGGAGCCGCCAGCACGACCGGGACGCAGTCGGCCACCAGCACGAGGGGCGTGAGGCCCGGCGCGGCGGTTGCCTGCGCGTCGACGCGCGCAAGCTCGCCGCCGGCGTGCTCTCGCACCTGCACCTCGGCGCCGTGCACCTGGTGTCCCATCACGATCGATGCCGCGTCCCGGCCGAGCGCGCCGGCCAAGAGCGCGCGGTTGAGCTGCACACGGTCGCGATGATCATCGGTGAGCACGCCGAGGTTGAGCGACTCGAACGGGCCCTCGCTCACCCCGCCCAGCCGCGTGCTGAACGCGGCGCGCGCTCCCGGCAGGCTTGCGGCAAGCCACGTGACGGGGCCCTCCGCCTGCCACGCAAACGGCGTCTCGACGGCGGGCAGGGTCGCCGCGCGGCTCACGCGACGGAGAGCGTCAGGTCGGGCAGCGGCGTGCGCTGCGCGTACTCGAAGTGGGCGCGGCGGTCGCATTCCAGCTCGCCGACCCTGTGCCAGGCGGTGAACGGCCCGGCGCGCTCGTAGGACTCGATGCGCATGTCGGCGACTTCGGTGTTGTAGCAGTAGGCAAGCTCGCCGTCGGGGTCGTGATAGGTCACTCCGACGAGGTCCTCCGGCCGCGCAGAGACCGAGCACTCGAGCTTGCGGCGCAAGGTCGTGGCGGTGAACTGCCATCCCCACGGGCCGAACTCACTTGCGTTGCGCTGCACGGCGAGCGGGCTGTTGGACACGACGTCTTGACCCCGCAGGCGTGCCACGACCGGTGTGTTCGGGCCCAGCTCGCGCCCGAAGCGCGGGACGAACACGCTGACGCCGTCGATGAAGCTCCCGTCCCCGGCGGCGTCGCCGAAGTCGCTCGCGTGGACCCATGCCCAGCGCGTCGCATGCTTGGAACCCCAGAGGTGCGCCTGCCCACCGCGCGCGCCCGCGACATCGACGCGCCTGCCGTTCCACGCGACGGTGCCGGAGACCTCGACGTCCGGATGCGGGAGGAAGAGGATCGTCTTCGCGATCCCCGCGCGGCGCAGCGCAGGATGGACGTGGCCGTAGGCCGGGAGGCTGGGCTCCCAGCGCAGGTCCCACTCGCAGCGGCGTCCGTCGCGCTCGAGCGCTCCCGACATGCCCGTGTCGCTCAGCACCGCCTCGCCGATCCGCAGCTCGAAGGGCTCGCTACGCGCCGACAGATCTGCCACGGGGAAGCTCATCTTCTCGCCCACGTTCGCCCCGGGGTCGGAGGGGTCCATCGCCATGAACCACAGCGAGCACGTGGCTGCCTCGCCCGTCTGCGTCAGCGGCGCGACCATCGTGTAGCGGATCCACAGCCCGACGCCGCTCGCGGGGTCCGTGAGGGTCAGGTAATAGACCTCGTAGTGGCCGGGCTTGCCGTCCCACTGAAGGGCGTTCCACCGCTCGGGCACGGACGGATCCTAGCTCTGGCGCCCGAGCAGGCGCAGTGCCGCGCGCAGCTCGTCGTCGCGGCCGTCGACGAACCCGTCGAGCTTCAGCGCGAGCGTCTCGGCGAGCGCTTTGCCGATTGCCGGGGACTCCGGTACGCCGGCCTGCCTGAGGTCGTCACCCGTGATCGCCAGGCGGACGTCGCGAACACGCTCGACGTATGCCCCCACGCGCTCCGCGACCGCGTCGGGTTGCTCCGCGACCGCGACGCCCATGACCAGCGCCTCGAGCGGCCGGCCGGCGAGCAGACCGTGCATCTGCGACGGTGCCGGTGTCTGCGGGCCGGCCAGGCGCTCGGCGATCGACGGGCCGCCCGCGACGGCCGCCGCGACGACCTGCTGCTCGTCGCGCGGCACCTTGAGGCGACCCAGCCAGGCATGGATGTCGCGCTCGGCCATGCCCCTGCACAGGCACGCGAGGGCCACGAGGGGTGCGCGCGCCCCGGCAAGCGCGCCCTGCATCGCGTCCGCGGCGCGTGCGACCAGCGCCGCGGCCGCGTGGGCGTCCGCGCCCGGGTGCAGTGCGCGGTCGAGCCCGAGCTCCGCGATCCGCTCGAGCGCCTTTGCGACGCGCGGCTCGGCCAGCACGTCGAGCAGCTCGTCGCGCAGGCGCGCGGACTGCATCTCGCCGAGCGCCCCCGAGTCGATCGCGGCGCGCGCGAGCGCGAGTGTGCTGCTCTCCATCCGGAACGCGAGCCGCGTCTCGTAGCGGACGGCGCGCAGCAGGCGCGTGGGGTCCTCGACGAAGCTGCCGTCGTGCAGCACGCGGACAACGCTCTGACGTAGGTCCGCGTATCCGCCGAAGAGGTCGTACGTCGCCCCGAGGTCGTCCGGGCGCAGCGACGTCGCCATCGCGTTGACGCTGAAGTCGCGCCGTGCGAGGTCGTGGCGCAGGTTCGAGCGCTCAACCTCGGGGAGCGCGCCGGGACGCGGATACGACTCGGTGCGCGCGCCGGCGATGTCGATCCGCAGTGGACCGCCCGCTCCGCCGGCCTGCACGATTGCGGTCTGAAAGCGCTCGTGCGTGCGCACCGTGCCCTCGAGCCTCTGCGCCAGGTCGCGCGCGAGCGCGATCGCGTCGCCCTCGACCATCACGTCCAGGTCGGGGCTGCGCTCGCCGAGCAGGACGTCGCGGACCGCCCCGCCCACGAGGTAGATGCCCTCGAAGGCGCCCCCGACGGCGGCGACCGCCGGCAGCAGGCGGGGCAGGCCCTCGACGCTGCCGATGCGCTCCCGCACCGCGGCGGTTGCATCCGGGTCCGGCAGCGGACGGTCGCTCGTGAGGTGTCCTCTTGATGCCCGCGCAGACGGCATGGCTCCAGTATCACGCGTGGCCCGCGAGGGAGCTTTCGGGCTGCGGTAGGCTCAGGCGCCCGCCCACGAGAGGAGTGTTCCGAATGGCAGTGGAGGTTGGCTCAGAGGCCCCTGACTTCACGCTTCGCAACGAGAACGGCGAAGAGGTCGCGGCCTACATCCCGCAGGCGGGGGTCGCGACCCGCGCGACCTATGTGATCGACAAGGACGGCAAGGTCGCCCACAAGGTGGTCAACCATCCCGGCGAGATGCGCGACCAGGACGCGATCCTGGAGGCGCTCGCGGCCTGCCCGGTCTAGATGCTCGAGATAACGCGGTTCGAGACGGCGGGCGATGCCGGAGGTGAGCTGCTCGAAAGCGGCCTCGACCAGCCGGCGCCGTCGTCGCCGCTCAGCCTGAGGATCGCGGGTTGGGCGCTTGGCCCCGGCGGGCCGCCGAAGCGCGTGCGGGTGTTCGGCATCGAGGACCTCGGTGACGAGCCGCCCCTGCGACGCATCCTGGTCGCGACGGATCCCAATGCGCAGCGCCCGGAGGTCGCGGCGCGGTGGCCGCAGGTGCACGGCGCCGCCGCGAGCGGGTTCAGCACCGCATGCTCGCTGCTCGGCCTTCCGCTGGAGTTCGCGCTGCGGGTGGAGGCCGGCTTCGGCGGCTCGGCACCCGTCACGATCGCTCACGTCGAGGGCCGCCGGCGGGCCCTGGGCACAGGGCACCGTCCGCGCTTCGAGCCGATCCTCCTGAGAACGCTCGGGAGGGCGGGCTCGACGTGGGTCACGCATCTCCTGGCGGCGCATCCGCAGGCGCTCGCCTACCGGCCGTTCGACTTCGAGCCCCGCATGCTCGACTACTGGATGGAGATCCTGCGCACGTTGTCGCATCCGCACAGCTACGCGCAGGCGATCGACCCCGACGTGGACGACGTGCGGGCCTGGTGGGAAGGGCGCACGCGTTCGCTGGGCCCGCTGCAGCTCGACCCGGGCGATCGCGTCGGGGCATGGCTCGAGACCGACTCGATCGACGAGCTGGCGGCGTTCGCGCAGCTGCGCATCGACTCCTTCTACGCCCGTGTCGCCGAGTCCCAGGACAAGGCGGGCGCCGGCCGGTTCGTCGAGCGCGCGCACGAGTGGCACGAGATGGTCCTCGCGCGGGAGCTGTACCCCGGCGCGGCCGCGGTGTTCCTGGTGCGCGACCCGCGCGACCTGCTCGCCTCGCGGCTGGCGTTCAACAGCAAGACCGGCCTCTCGCAGTTCGGCTACGGCGGCTCCGCGAGCGACGAGGACTACGTGCGCGGGGCGATGCGCAGCGAGCTCGACGACCTGCTCCAGTCCTGGCGTGCGCAGCACGCGGACGCGCTGCTGTTGCGCTATGAGGACCTCATGCAGCGGCCCGAGCAGACGCTGCGCGCCCTCTTCGAGCACACCGGCCTCGCTGCCGGCGCGGAGACCGTCGCAGACGTGCTCGAGCGCGCGCGGGCGACTGCTCCGCAACGGCAGTCCGCGCACCGGACGACCGCGGACGAGGCCGCCTCGGTCGGCCGCTGGCGTCGCGACCTCGCGCCCGCGCTGCAAGAGGCGTGCGCCGACGCATTCGCCGCGCCGCTGCGCGCTTTCGGCTACGACGCCACGTAGAGCGCCACTACTACCCGCCGGCCACCAGCCGGTACACCGGGCCCTCCTGCGAGGTCGCGTACACCCGCCCCCGGGCGTCCTCGCCGAACGACGTGAGCGACGCGACCCGCAGGCCCAGGCTACGGTCGTCGGTGGCCTTGCCACCCTCCACGCGGAAGCTGCGCAGCGGCCCGGCGCAGTAGTCCCCGTAGACGTAGCGTCCCGCGAGGTCGGGCACGCCGGGGTCGCGCGACACGACGCCGCCCGTCGACGGAGCACTCCCCTCCTGAGCGGTCGTACTCGAGGATCGGTGGCACGGCGTTCGGGCAGCTCCGCGAGGACTCGAAGCGGCGGCGCCCCTCGAAGCAGCTCCACCCGAAGTTGCGGCCGCGCCCCTGGCCGCGGGCCGCGAAGTCGATCTCCTCGACCGAGTCCTGGCCGACGTCGCCGATGTAGAGGTCGCCGCCGCGGCGGTCGAACGAGTAGCGCCAGGGGTTGCGCAGGCCGTAGGCGTAGATCTCGTTGCGGCCGGGGCGCCCGACGAACGGGTTGGAGCGCGGTGAGCGATACGGGCTCGAGCCGCGCCGGCGGGGGTCGATGCGCAGGAGCTTCCCGAGCGGGGACTCGAGGTTCTGTGCGCGGTTCTCGGGATCGCCGCCGGCCCCGCCGTCACCCGTTCCTATGTAGAGGAGGCCGTCGGGGCCGAACGCGAGGTGCCCGCCGTTGTGGTTCGGGTACGGGTCGGCCATCGACATCACCTGCCTGCGCGAGGACTTCGCGGCACGGTTGGCGCTGCCCCGGGAGCGCCGGAACTCCTGCACCTTCTGGCTCCCGTTGCGGGCCGTGAAGTAGACGTACAGCCGCCCGGAGCGCGCGTAGTCGGGCGCGAACGCGAGGCCCAGCAGGCCCTGCTCCCCGCCGGCGGTCACGTCGGCGCGCAGGTCGAGGAAGGGACGGCGCACGCGCTTGCCGCCGACCAGGAGGCGGATGCGGCCGGTCTGCTCCACGACGAAGATGCGCCGCTCGTCCCCGGGAGGCGCGGTCACGAGCAAGGGGTCCTCGAAGGCGCCGATGCGTTTCAGCCGCACCCCGCTCGCGGCGGCCTGCGCGTTCGCGTCGGTGGCCGCGTCCGCGCCGTTGCCCGGGGACGGGTCCGATCGAACGCTCTGCGCCAGCTCGTCCTCCCCGATCCGCAGGCCGACGATCAGCGCGCCCATCAGCAGGAGCGGGACGCCGAGCAGCAGCGCGAACGTGCGGAGTCTCATGTCGAAGGAGTCCAGGAGCACCGGGGCGGGTCCGCCCTTGTTAGCAGAGCGGCTGGCGGCTCGCGCCGGATGAACCGCGTTTTGCCGCTGATCGCCTGACTACCCTTGGTCCGGTGTTCATCTCCGAGCGCCACCGCCGGCGCCGTCTACCGTTGCTGATCGCCGGGGCCCTGATCCTCATCGTGGGAGCCGCGGTCGCGGCGTACCTCGTGCTCGCCGACGGGACCGAGGACGTGAACCGCGGAGACGAGGTCGAGTTCCGCGCGCCGTCGCGCCCCGAGCGGCCCAAGGATCGGTCCACGGACTGGCCGGTCTACCACTACGACCTCGCCCACACGGGCTACCTGCCCGCGCGAGTCGCCCCGCCATTCAAGGAGCGATGGGTCTTCAGCGGTCGCGTCCTGATGGAGTTCCCCCCGATCGTGATCGGCGAGAGCATCTACTTCGTGCGCAACAACGGCGGGGTCTACCGTCTCGACGCCGACACGGGCAAGGTGCGCTGGAAGAACCAGATCGGGAAGCTGAACGCTTCCTCGCCCGCGTACTGGAAGGGCCAGGTGTTCATCACCTCCCTGTCGGGCAAGCTGACCGTCCTCAACGCGCGCAACGGGAAGGTGGTGTGGCAGAAGGAGCTCGGCAGCCGCACCGAGTCCTCGCCGATCATCCGGCGCGGGGTCGTCTACTTCGGGACCGAGGGCGGCACGCTCTATGCGCTCTATGCCAAGACCGGCCGCGTGAAGTGGAAGTTCAACGCCTCGGGCGCGATCAAGGCCTCGCCCGCGCTCTCCGGCTCCACGCTCTACGTGGGCGACTACAGCGGGCGGATGTACGCGGTCTGGGCGCGTACCGGGCGCGAGCGCTGGTCGACCGGGACGTCCGGCTCGAAGTTCGGCTTCGCCGCGGGGAACTTCTACTCGACTCCGGCGGTCGCGTTCGGCCGCGTGTATGCCGGCAACACGGACAGCAAGGTGTACTCGTTCGCAGCGCGCACGGGAACGCTCGCGTGGTCGAAGTCGACCGGCGGGTACGTCTACTCCTCCCCCGCGGTCGCCAACGTCCCGGGCACCAAGCCGACGGTGTACGTGGGCTCCTACGACGGCAACCTCTACGCGCTCGACGCGCGCACCGGGTCGACCCGCTGGACGCACCGCGGCGGCGGCCGCATCTCGGGCGGTCCCTCGGTCGTCGGGCGGGTCGTGTACTTCGCGGACCTCGACTCGAAGTCGACGTTCGGCGTCGACGCGCGTACCGGTGAGCGCGTGTTCCGCCGCAGCCGCGGGGCGTACAACCCCGTGGTCTCGGACGGCGAGCGCCTCTACATGACCGGATACGCGAGCGTGACGGCGCTCGACCCGGTGAAGGGCAAGCGCTCGCGCTGAGCGGCCCGGAGGCGGTGCACCGGGCCCCGCGGCACGGTGATGCGGAATTCCGTTGTAGCGCGACGGGAATCAACGCACCGTCCGCGGGGGAGGGTTTACAGCCGCACGGGGATGCCGGCTGCGCGCAGGTGCTCCTTCGCCTCGCGCACCCGGTACTCCCCGTAGTGGAACAGTGATGCGACGAGCACCGCGTCCGCGCGCGCCCGCTCGATCGCCTCGCTGAGGTCTTCGAGCTTGCCCGCGCCGCCCGATGCGATCACGGGTATGTCCACCGCATCGGCGACCGCGCGCGTCAGCTCGATGTCGTATCCGTCCTTCGTGCCGTCGCGGTCCATGCTCGTGAGGAGGATCTCCCCCGCCCCCCGCTCGGCTCCCTCACGCGCCCATTCGACCGCGTCCCGCCCGGTCGCGAGGCGCCCGCCGTTCACGAATACCTCGAGGCCCCCGTCCGCGGTGCGCTTTGCATCGACCGCGAGCACTACGCACTGCGCGCCGAACGTGTCCGCGAGCTCGTTCATCAACTCGGGCCGCGCGACGGCCGCGGAGTTGACCGCAACCTTGTCGGCGCCGGCGTCGAGCACCGCCTGTGCGTCCTCGCGCGAGCGGATCCCGCCCCCGATCGTGAAGGGGATGAAGACGTTGGTCGCCGTCCGGCGTGCGAGCTCGACGATCGTCTCGCGCTCCTCGTGCGACGCGGTGATGTCGAGGAAGACCAGCTCGTCGGCACCCTCGGCGTCATAGCGCTCGGCCAGCTCCACGGGATCGCCCGCGTCGCGCAGGCCGACGAAGTTCGTGCCCTTCACGACGCGGCCCTTGTCGACGTCGAGGCAGGGGATCACCCGCTTCAGCACGCTCATGGCGCCACCTCGCCGAGTGCCCCCTGCGCCTCGGCCACGGTGAACCTGCCCTCGTAGAGCGCCTTGCCCACGATCACGCCCTCGATCGGCTCCCGTGCGAGGGCCTCGAGGTCGGCGAGCGAGCCGATGCCCCCCGAGTAGACGAGCGGCGCACCGTCCGCGGCCGTGCTTACCTCCTTCAGCGCGTCCGTGTCGGGGCCGCGCATCGTCCCATCGCGGTCGACGCTCGTATAGATGAACCCGCCGGCGCCGCGGCTGCGAAGCGCCGCAACGGCATCGTGGGCCTCGATCGACGTGCTCGTGAGCCAGCCTGCGGTCGCGACGACCCCGTCCTTCACGTCGACCGCGATCCGCACCCGCTCGCGGGCGGCCTCGATCACCGCGTCGAGCACGTCCGGCTCGGTGAACGCGATCGTGCCGATCACCACCCGGTCGGCGCCCGCCCCGACCGCCTCCTGCACGGCCTCGACGGTCCGCATCCCGCCACCGAACTGCACGGGGACGCCGGCGCGCGAGGCGATGCGCTCGAGGTGCGCGAGGTTCACCGGGTGGCCGTCGCGCGCGCCGTCGAGGTCGACGACGTGCAGCCACCTTGCGCCGTCCGCGACCCACCGCCGCGCCGCCTCGAGTGGGTCGGAGTCGTAGACCTTGCCGCGAGCGAAGTCTCCCTGCACGAGCCGCACCGCCTTGCCGCCGAGGATGTCGATCGCCGGGTAGAGCGCCGGCACCAGCGTCTCCTACGAAGTGGCGCCGACGGACGCGCAGATCGACGTGAAGTTCCGCAGCAGGTGGAGCCCGTGGGTGCTCGACTTCTCGGGGTGGAACTGCACGCCGTAGACCGGCTCGCGCTCGACAGCGCACGCGAACGGCTCACCGTAGGTGGACGTTCCGAGCACGTCGTCGCCGGAGGCCGCGGGTGCAAACGAGTGGACGAAGTAGAACGGGCATTCGTCGGGCAGGTCCGCGGTGAGCGCGGTGCGGCGCTCCCAGCGCACGACGTTCCACCCGATGTGCGGGACCTTCAGGCCGGGCGCGGGCAGGCGCTCCACGCGGCCCCCGAGGAGCCCGAGGCCCCACGCGCCCTCGTTCTCGCTCGAGTGCTCGAAGAGCAGCTGCATGCCCAGGCAGATCCCGAGCATCGGCATCCCGCTCGCGAGCAGCTCGCCGATCAGACCGTCCAGCTCGAGGTCGCGGATGTTGCGCATCGCCTTCGGAAAGGCGCCGACGCCGGGCAGGATCGCGCCGTCGCAGGACCGGATCAGGTCGTGGTCGTTCGTGATCGCCGGTCGCGCCCCCTCGCGCTCGAGTGCCTTCTCGGCGGAGCGCAGGTTACCCATCCCGTAGTCGAGGATCGCGATGCGCGGGCCGCCGCTCGCGTCACAGTACGCCCTTGGTAGATGGGACTCCGGTCTGGGAGTCGTCCAGCGACGTCGCGACGCGCAGCGCGCGCGCGAATGCCTTGAAGCTCGCCTCGACCATGTGGTGCGCGTTCGTCCCCGCGAGCAGCCGCACGTGCACGGTGAGGCGCGCGTTGTTCGCCACGGCGCGGAAGAACTCCTCGGTCAACTCGGTCTCCCAGCCGCCGATCGTGGCATCTGGGATCGTGCCCTCGAAGGCGCAGTGCGGGCGCCCCGAGACGTCGATCGCGCACGAGCAAAGCGCCTCGTCCATCGGTACCGTCGCGTCGCCGTAGCGGGCGATGCCGCTGCGGTCGGCGAGCGCCCGGTCGAGTGCCTGGCCGAGCACGATGCCGATGTCCTCGGTCGTGTGGTGAGTCCCCGTCTGGAGGTCGCCGGTCGCCTCGACGTCGAGGTCGATGCGCCCGTGGCGCGCGAGCAGGTCGAGCATGTGATCGAGGAAACCGACCCCGGTCGACGCGGAGCACTCGCCGGTGCCGTCGAGCGCGAGGCGCAGGCGGATGCTGGTCTCGTGGGTGGAGCGCTCGATCTCTGCAGCGCGCGGTGGTGTCGTGATTGCCATGTCGTTTCTCGGCCTAACGCCTTGCCTCGGCGGATTCGGCGTGGACGGGAAATCCCTCCGCTCTTGCGACGCTCGCGACGTGGGGCGCGAGCGCGCGCGCTGCCTCGGCGGGCAACGATACCAGCGCCTGTCTGCGCCGAAAATCGCGTGCGCCGAGCGGTCCGGAGAAGCGCGCCGCTCCTCCCGTGGGCAGCACGTGGTTGGAGCCCGCCGCATAGTCGCCAAACGCGGTTCCGCCGGACAGCCCGACGAACACGCATCCGGCCGCGCGCACCTGCTCGGCGAGCTCGGCGGCGCCTTCGCACGCGAGCTCGAGGTGCTCGGGTGCGAGCGCGTTCGTGAGATCCACGGCGGATCCGAGGTCGCGCGTGTGCACGAGCGCGAGCGCGGCATCCTGCACCGACTCGCGCTGCGCGGCGAGCGCAAGCACCTCGCGCTCGACCCGCGCAAGCAGGTCGGCGCTCGGCGACGCCGCCGCTACGAGGGTGTCCGGCCCGTGCTCCGCCTGGGCGGCGAGGTCGAGGGCGATCACGCGGGGGTCCGCGGACTCGTCGGCGACCACGAGCAGCTCGCTGGGGCCGGCGATCCCGTCGATGCCGACCACGCCCACCACCTGGCGCTTGGCCTCCTGCACGTAAGCGTTCCCGGGACCGACGATCACGTCGACGGGCGCGACCGAGGCCGTGCCGAACGCGAGCGCGGCGATCGCCTGCGCGCCGCCCATCAGGTAGACCTCCTCGACCCCGCAGAGCGCGCAGGCCGCGAGGATCGCCGGGTGCGCCGCGCCGCCGGGGCCGGGCGGCGTCGCGACGGCGACCTCGCCGACGCCCGCAACGCGTGCCGGCACGCAGCACATGACCACCGAGGACGGATAGGCGGCGCGCCCGCCGGGGACGTAGGCGCCCGCGCGGCGCACGGGCAGCTCGCGCAGCGTGACGCTCTGCCCCTCGGGCATGGCGACCGCGAGGTCGTCCGGCGCCTCGGCCCGGGCGAGGCGCTCGACGTTCGCGATCGCCGTGTCGAGCCCCATTCGCAGGTCCGTGTCGATGCCCTCGAGCGCGGCGTGGATGTCGTGCGCGGGCACGCGGAAGCGCTCGGGCGCCGCCTCGCTGTCCCAGCGCAGGGTGAGCTCGTGCACCGCCGCGTCCCCGCGCTCGCGGACGTCGCCGATGATCTGCGCCACGGAGGCCGTGACGTCGCCCGGGGCCTCGGCAAGCGCGCGCACGGCGCTCGCGATCGCGCCGGCCTCCTCGCGCGCGCCGAGAGTGAAGTGCCTAGCGCGCAACCGACTGCTCCCCCATGCGCTTCACGAGGTCGTCGACCGCGCCCTGGCGCAGCTTGTAGGAGACGCGGTTGGCGACGAGCCGCGCCGTGCAGTCGCCGATCACCTCGCGCACCTCGAGGTGGTTCTCGAGCAGCGTGCGGCCGCTCGCCGTGAGGTCGACGATCGCCTCCGCGAGGCCGGAGATGGGCGCCAGCTCGACCGAGCCCTTGACCTCGATCACCTCTGCCTGGCGACCCGAGTCCTCGAAGTAGCGTGCCGCGATCCGCGGGTACTTGGTCGCGATCCGCAGTGCGCCCAGGCGGCGCTCGAGCTCATCGGCGAAGTGATCGCCGGCGCGCGTTGCAACCACCATGCGACAGTGGCCGTAGCCAAGGTCGAGCAGCTCGTACACGACGCGCTCGTGCTGCTCCATCAGGACGTCCTTGCCGGTGATGCCGAGGTCGACGGCGCCTGCCTCCACATATGTGGGGACGTCGCTCGGGCGCATCGTGACGAGCGTCATCTCGTCGCCCGGGAACAGCAGCGAGCGAGAGTCGGAGCGCAGCGATGCCGTGTCCACCCCGATGCGGTCGAGCAGGTCGAGGGTGTCCCCGAACAGCGCCCCGCGCGGGACCGCGAGCCGTAGCGGCCCGGTCGCGCCGGTGCTCATGGCGATTCCTCCGCGTCGCGGCGCTCCTCTTCGGCCTGCGCGACGTGCATGCGCTCGACGTACAGCGCGAACCCGCAGGCCGGCAACCTGCGCCCGAAGCGGCCGAGCAGGTCGTCGTAGCGCCCGCCCCCGCCGATCACGTGGCCGAGCGCCGGGTCGTAGACCTCGAAGATCGCGCCCGTGTAGTACCCGAGGTCCCGCACGAGCCCGAGGTCGAAGATCACGCGGTCGCCGAGGCCGCGCTGCGTGAGCCCCGTCGAGACGTCCGCGAGCCGCGAAATGGGGGCTCGCACGTCCTCGCCGCCCACCTCGATCGCGCGCTCGATCACCTCCGGGCCGCCGCGCAGCTGCGGCACGGCGATCAGCGTGCGCTGCCGCTGCTCGGCGATCGGCAGGTCGGCCACGAGCCGCTCGAGCTCGACGAGATCGTGCCGTGCGAGCGCCTCGATCGCGCCCTTGCCCTCGGCGGCCCCGACTCCCATGCTCTGGAGCAGCGCCCTGAAGAGGCCGGCGTCGCCGAGCCCGATGCGGGCGCGCGGCAGGCCGCCCGCGTCGAGCGCGGCGCCGAGCACCTCGAGCACGTCCACGGTCCCCGCTGGGGCATCGGCACCGATCAGCTCGATGCCCGCCTGGAGGAACTCGCGCTGCTGGCCGCGCTGCGGGCGCACCGCGCGATACGCGTGGGAGAGGTAGCACAGACGCAGCGGCAGCTCGGCCTCCGGGTAGCGCGTCGCGACGAGGCGCGCGATCGGGATCGTCATGTCGGAGCGCAGCACCAGCACCTGGCCGTGCTCGTCGAAGAGCCGGTACGAGGCTCCGGCCGCGCGCTCGTCGCCCTGCACGAGCACGTCCTCGTACTCCATCGTCGGCGTCCAGACCTCGCCGTATCCGAAGCGCTCGAAGGTATCGAGCAGGTTCGCCGAGAGGCGCCGCAGCTCGCGCATCTCGTCGGGCAGGATGTCACGCGTCCCCGGTGGGATCGGAAAGGTCACGACGCGTTCCCGGCTCTGTGTTCTCTACGCCGAGACGCGGTCGCCCGACACGCGCTCGATGCGCGCGCCCAGCTCGCGCAGGCGATCGTCGATGCGTTCGTACCCGCGGTCGATCTGGCCGACGTTGCCGATCTCCGAAACGCCCTCGGCGCACAGGCTCGCGATGAGCATCGCCATGCCGGCCCTGATGTCGGGGCTCTCCATGCGCTCACCATGAAGCCGGCTCGGACCGCTCACGATCGCCCGGTGGGGATCGCAGAGCACGATCCGAGCGCCCATCGACGTCAGCTTGTCGACGAAGAACAGTCGGTTCTCGAACATCTTCTCGTGGATCAGGACCATGCCCTCGGCCTGCGTCGCCAGCGCGAGCGCGATGCTGGTGAGGTCGGCTGGGAACGCGGGCCAGGGCCCGTCGTCGATCTCGGGCATCGCGCCGCCGACGTCGTCACGCACCCGCAGGCGCTGCTCGGGCGGGACGATCAGGTCGTCGCCGTCGAGCTGCGACTTGAGGCCGAGCCGCTCGAACACCATTCGCACCATCTTCAGGTCGTCCGGGACCGTGCCCTTGATCCGCATCTCGCCACCCGTCACGGCGGCGAGCGCCATGAAGCTCCCCACCTCGATGTGGTCGGGCGCGACGTTCACCTGCGCGCCGCCGAGCCGCGGGCGCCCGTGCACCGTGAGCACGTTCGAGCCGATGCCGTCGATGCGCGCGCCCATCGCGACCAGCAACCGCGCGAGGTCCTGCACGTGCGGCTCGGAGGCGGCGTTGCGGATCGTGGTGGTGCCCGGCGTGAGCGCCGCGGCCATCAGCGTGTTCTCGGTCGCCATCACGCTCGCCTCGTCCATGAAGAAGTCGCATGCCTTGAGACCCTGCGGCGCCCACATCTCGTAGTCCTTGTCGAGGTGGATCTGCGCGCCCAGCGCCCGCAGCGCGTCGAGGTGCGGATCGAGCCGACGCCGGCCGATGAAGTCGCCGCCGGGCGGCGGGATGCGCGCCTCGCCGGTGCGCGCCAGCAGCGGCCCGGCCAGCAGGAAGGAGGCCCGGATGCGCCCGGCCAGGTCGGTGTGGACGTCCGTGCTCGAGATGTTCGCCGCGTGCAGGACGACCTCGTGGTCGTCGCGCCAGGTGACGGTCACGCCGATGTCCTCGAGCAGCGCGAGCATCGAGTCGACGTCGCGGATGCGCGGCACGTTGCCGACGACGAGCTCCTCGTCGGTCAGCAGCGACGCCGCCAGGATCGGGAGCGCGGCGTTCTTGTTGCCCGCCGGCACGACGGTGCCGGAGAGCGGATATCCACCTTCTATTACGAATTTGTCCATGGAGGCTCTCGAAGGGTAACAGTGCGCCTCCGCGCGAAAAACTCCTGCATCCGGGCGCCTCTCGGCGCGGCTACTGCCACCGCCCTCCCGCTTTCGCCCACTCCAGCAAGTGGCCGACCGAGCAGAAGCCGTCGGGGATCCGGTGCTCGCTGCGGTGGCGCACAAGCACCAGGTGGCCCTCGCCCAGCGCCGCGCCGCAGTGGGCGCACGCCCGGGTCGTGTCGGTGCCCGTGGGCTCGATCGGCTCGCCCGCCTCCCAGTGCGCGCCCTGCATGGCCCACGGCACGACGTGCTCGAGGCGGCAGAACACGGCGCCGCGATCGCCCTCGTGCTCACCGAGCCGAAAGCCGTCGGTCGCCTCGACGGTGTTGCCGCACCAAGTGCACTTGACCGGTCCGGGTGGGGCCATTCGCGCCTCGCGCCTCCTCGGGTAGATTCCGGCCGATGCCCGACCTGCCCCGGATTATCGTCCTCGAGGGAGACCAGACGGGCCAGGAGCTGCTCGACCAGGCGCTGCGCCTGGTCGACGCCGACGTCTGCGGCCTCGATCTAGAGCTCGAGTCCTACGACCTATCGCTCGAGAATCGCCGCCGCACCCAGAACGACGTCGTGCTCGCCGCCGCGCGCGCGATGCGCGAGTCGGGCTACGGCATCAAGGCCGCGACGATCACGCCGGAGGGAGCGGACGACGTCGGCAGCCCCAACCGGATCCTGCGCGAGGCGATCGGCGGCAAGGTGATCATCAGGACGGGTCGCCGGATTCCGGGGGTCACGCCGCTCGGCGGGGTGCACCATCCCGTCTCGGTGGTCCGCATGGCGGTGGAGGATTCCTACGGCGCCGAGGAGCGACGCGCGGCCGAGGGCGCCGACGAGGTCGCGTTCCGCACGGAGCGCGTGCACAGGTCCGTCTGCCGCGCCGTCGCCGAGTACGCCTTCCGCACAGCCGCGCGCACGCACGCACGTGTGTACGGCGGCCCGAAGTGGACCGTCAGCCCGGTCTACGAGGGAATGCTCAAGGAGGAGATGGACGCGGCCGCGGCGCGCTTTCCGGACGTGCCGTACCAGCCGCAGCTGATCGACGTGACATATGCCGGGCTCGTGGGCGGCGTGCCGTCCGAAGCGCCGCTCGTGATCCCCGCGCTCAACCGCGACGGCGACTGCCTCTCGGAGCTGGTGCTCGCGCTGTTCGGATCGATCGCGGGCGCCGAGTCCGTGCTCCTGTCGTTCGACGACGACCTGCGCACGACCGTCGTGATGACCGAGGCGCCGCACGGGACGGCGCCCGCGCTCGAGGGCAAGGACATCGCCAACCCGATGGCCATGATCCTCGCGGTGGCGGCCTTGCTGCGTTACCTGGGCGAGGACGGCCACACGCAGGCGGTGACCGCGTCGCGGGCCGTGTACGAGGGCGTGCTCGAGGCCGCGGCGTCCGGCGTGCGGACGCCCGACCTCGGCGGCCATGCATCGACCGCCGAGCTCACGAACGAGGTGATCGCGCGGGTGCGCACCAAGCTCGAGATCTGGTCGAGCCTCGGCGGGGAGCCGGCAAGCTGATCGAGACGGTGGCCGGGCCCGGCGCGGTCTCGCTCGTCGTCGAGAAGGCCGGCGACGGGTCGGCGTCCGCGCCTGCCCTCGTCCTTGCGCACGGCCTCACCGCGACGCGCCGCTACGTCGTGCACGGCTCGCGGGCATTGGAGCGCGCCGGATACCAGGTGGTCTCCTACGACGCGCGCGGGCACGGCGACTCGCAGCCTGCGCCCGGCGCGGCCGCGTACGAGTACCCGGACCTGGTCGGCGACCTCGGCGCCGTGATCGAAAGCGCAGCGCTCGACCGGGTCGTGCTCGTGGGGGCGTCGATGGGGGCCGCGACGACCCTCGCCTACGCGCTGGAGCATCCGGACCGCGTCGCTGCGCTCGTACAGATCACCCCGGCGCACCTCGGCCTCCCACAGACCGACGCGGCCGAGCTTTCGCGCTGGGACGCGCTCGCGACGGGGCTCGAGCGCGACGGCGTGGACGGTTTCATGCGGGCCTACGGTGATCCGCCCGTCGAGCCGAGGTTTCGGGGGTTGATCCTCGAGGCGATCAGACAGCGCATCGCGCGTCATCGGCACCCCGGCGCGGTGGCGGACGCGCTGCGCGTGGTGCCGCGCTCGAAGGCATTCGACGGCGTGATGGCGCTCGAGCGGGTCACGGCGCCAACGCTGATCGTCGCCAGCCGTGACGATCTCGACCCCGAGCACCCCTACGAGGTGGCCCAGACATACGCGGATCGGATCGAGGGAGCCGAGCTGATCAGCGAGGACCCGGGATCCTCGCCGCTTGCCTGGCGCGGGGCCCAGCTGTCCCGCGCGATCGCGGGCTTCCTTGACCGCACGGCGGTAAAAGCGTGACGCTTTTGGCTCTGGGAGCGGGATCGCGGACCCCAATGCAAATCTCTATGCAGAACAGGTGTTCTGTCCGGGGCCCGTCCTAGCCTACGAACCTATGTTCTCAAACCGACAAGAAACCAACGTTCGAAGCAACGCCCCTGCCCCGGCCGTCCAGACCCGTCTCAGGGAGGAGCTGCGGGAGCGCCTGCGGCTCGTGGCCGACTTCGCGACGCTCGGCGCCTACACGGACGAGCAGCCGGCCGCGCGCGCAGCACACGAGGATGCGCCCCACGCTCGCGGAGGCGAGCCGACGCGGCGCATGTTCCTGTTCACGCGCGCTCCGATCGCACAGTGCGCGCACTCGCCCGAGCCGGCGGACCCGTGCCCCACGCGGGCCGTGTCCGCGCATCCCCCGGCCGGCGCGGTCATCGCTCGGCCGCCGGGTGCCACGCCGCCGCGGCGGTGTCGCACCGAGCACCCAGCCGTGCCTGTGCGCCCCGGCCGAGCCCGTCGCGGGCCGCCCGGCCCGCTAAACGGACCGCTGACGGCCGGCCGGCGCGGCGGTCCGCGTCACCTCGGCGTCGAGCGCGAGCAGCAGCTCGCGCCCGGTCTCGAGCGCTCGCCCGACAGTCGGCGGATCGACGTTCTCGTAGGTGTCGGTCGGCCAGTGGTAGTTCGGGATCGTCCGTCCCTGGGCGAGCACCGTGACCGCATCCCATCCACGCGCGCGCATCGGCGTCGCGTCGGTCGGTAGCCCCGGAGTCGTGCGCGCGGGCTCCAGCCCCAGGTCGGGCCTGCGCTTGGCGATCGACTCGAGCATGCCGATGAGGCGCTCGGAGGCCGCGCGGTTCACGGTCGCGCTGCCCTCCCGCAGGATGTAGGTGAGCGGCGCGGGCCCTCCCACCGTGTCGAAGTTGATGAAGGTGCTCTCGGCGGCTCGCATGCGCTTGTCGCGCGCGTAGGCCTGGGCCCCGAGCAGGCCGGACTCCTCGCAGCTCGTGATCAGGACGTCGACCTCGGTGTGTTGAAGGGGCGAACCCGCGCACTCGGCGGCAAGCTGCATCGCGACCGCCGTGCCCGAGGCGTTGTCGCTCGCCCCCGGGACGTCCTCGCCGCGCAGCTCGCGCTCGGCGATCATCGCGAGCGAGAACACGATGCCCGCGAGCGCGCCGGTATGCACGGCGCGCCCACCGGGCGCGCGCATCACGAGCCCGCCCGCGGCCAGCAGCGTCGCCGAGACAGCCGGGATCTGCAGCAGCTTCGCGAGATGCGGGGCGACCGCGGGATGGAACATCGCGCCCGAGCGGCTCGTGTCGAGATGTCCGCAGAGGCAAACCCGGCTGCGCGCCGGGCCCGCCGCGGGGACATGGCCCCAGACGTACACGCTCGGCTGCGAACTGAGCACGCGCGACACGGGCGTGTGGCGCAAATCGCCCTCGAGCGTCGCGGCGATCGCGCTGCCGAGCGCCAGCGCCGTGCCGGCCCAGGGGCGGCCGGCGCGCTGCAGCAGGCCGCCGGCGAGCGAGGCGCCGAACAGCAGCGCGTAGGGCTTGCCGAAGGTCGAATAGCCGCGAAACTCCTCTTCACGCGCCTCGACGCCGCGCCGCCCGAGCCAGGCGACGATCTCCCCGGCAGCACGCTTCTCGGCATCCGAGCACGGGCGCCGGGGCCCGATGCCCTTCGCGAGCAGCCTGATCACGCCGAGCGCCTCCTCGAGCGCCGGGGTCGCGCCCCCCACGCGGGCGTCGTCGAGCGTGAGGTGTCCGTTCGACTCCCTCATCGCCCCCACACTACCCGCGCGCGCCGTGGAACGAAAAAGCGGGCCGCCCACAGGCGACCCGCTGATTAATAGACCGGCGGCGACCTACTCTCCCGGGCCCTTTCGGGCCAAGTACCATCGGCGCTGAGAGGCTTAACTTCTCTGTTCGAAATGGGAAGAGGTGTTTCCCTCTCGCTATAGCCACCGAAACCGGTGCCCGGACGACCCAGAGAGGGCGTCCGGTATGTGGACCACGGCGACTTCGCCGGGCCCTGAAGACTGCACAGCTGGCCTCAACCAAACGAGGAATCAAAAAAAACCGTCAAGCCCTCGGCCTATTAGTACCGGTCCGCTGAGCACATTACTGCGCTTACACGGCCGGCCTATCAACCTGGTGGTCTTCCAGGGGCCTTACTCCCTCAAGGGGATGGGAGAGCTCATCTCGAGGTGGGCTTCCCGCTTAGATGCTTTCAGCGGTTATCCCGTCCGGACGTAGCTAGCCTGCAATGCCCTTGGCAGGACAACAGATACACCAGAGGTCCGTTCGTCCCGGTCCTCTCGTACTAGGGACGACTCCTCTCAACTCTCCAACGCGCACGGCAGATAGGGACCGAACTGTCTCACGACGTTCTGAACCCAGCTCGCGTACCGCTTTAATGGGCGAACAGCCCAACCCTTGGGACCTGCTTCAGCCCCAGGATGCGACGAGCCGACATCGAGGTGCCAAACCGTGTCGTCGATGTGGACTCTTGGACACGATAAGCCTGTTATCCCCGGAGTACCTTTTATCCGTTGAGCGACGGCGCTTCCACTTGCTACCGCCGGATCACTAAGCCCTGCTTTCGCACCTGCTCGACCTGTCAGTCTCACAGTCAAGCTCCCTTATACCTTTACGCTCTGCGCACGGTTTCCAATCGTGCTGAGGGAACCTTTGGGCGCCTCCGTTACATTTTGGGAGGCGACCGCCCCAGTCAAACTGCCCGCCTGACACTGTTCACCAGCCGGCTAACGGTCTGGTGTTAGAAGACCAGAACACCAAGGGTGGTATCTCAAGGTTGGCTCCACAGGGGCCGCAGCCCCTGCTTCAAAGCCTCCCACCTATCCTGAACGAGGTGTCCCGAACTCCAATATCAAGCTGCAGTAAAGGTTCACGGGGTCTTTCCGTCTTGCCGCGCGTACTCGGCATCTTCACCGAGACTACAATTTCACCGAGCCCCTCGTTGAGACAGCGCCCAAGTCGTTACGCCATTCGTGCAGGTCGGAACTTCACTTGAACCTCCACGTTTCCGTGGAGAGCAGACTATCCCTTCACCTCACCTAAGCGCCGGTAGGAGTACTACGCGATCCCTGTCAATCGCATCTCCCTGGGCGTCCTATTGCTGCGGTGAGGGCCGGCGTGTTGTACAGCGCATGAATCAACGGCTACAGCCGCCGGGCGCCGCACCTCTCCTTTCGGATCAGTCGTTACGGGGTCACTAGGACTTCCCTCGGGATTACCATTCGCCTTGCGGCGGGAAGGCTTCCCCGATATGAGCCGGTTTGCTGTCGCTCCTCGCGGAGCGACGGGGCAAGATTTCCTTACCCGACAAGGAATTTCGCTACCTTAGGCACGTTTGTTACTCCCCAGTCACAGTTGTCACTGAGTGGCTAGGACGTTTCGGTTCCGCCTAGCTCTCCATGTCGCCATGGAGGTCGGACCATATCTTCACTCCGGCTTCAGAGTGTCCGGCGTATGGCCTCTGAGGATTCTGCCGAGAATGTCCTCAAGTGCGTTGCGTCGCTGCTTGCCCCTCATGTTCATCGAGTAGGCGAGCCGCACGATCGCGGCCAGCCCATGGGCATTGCGATGCATTCCTCCGTTGATGAGGTCGACCACGTGAGCGAATGTCTCGTAGTCGGCCCACCGAGCGGAGTACCGCATGTAAGTCCGGAGGAACGGGAGCACACGCTCCGTTATCACCGGTCTGGAGAGGATGGAGTAGACGAGAACGTCCGGATTGCCCGGCTTGGGGCGAATCCGACCGGACCCGAAGTACTCCTGAGCCATTTCGAGGAGCTCCCGCCTCAGGCGGTGTTGATAGATGAAGAACTCTGGTTGGACGTAGTAGCCGTGGCGAGCCGTGGGGTGCCGTTTGATCGACACGCACACGCTCCCTTCGCCTTCTACAAAACCAGCCAGGAACCACGATCTACGCTCCTCGCTCGACAGGCTTTCCTGCTGATTGTCTGCACCGCCTAGATTTTCACTCACCGTGACCTCCATGTCGGAGATCACATTGTCAGGTGAGTACCAGACGGATACTCAGATATCCCAGCATATAGCCAGATTTTGTAACAGCCTTGCCGCATTTGATGCGGAATTGTTGACCGTTATAGTTACGGCCGCCGTTTACCGGGGCTTAGCTTCGCTGCCTCGCCACCCCGAGGGGTGGCTAACAACTCCGCGTAACCTTCCGGCACCGGGCAGGCGTCAGCCCCTATACGTCGTCTTGCGACTTAGCAGAGGCCTGTGTTTTTGGTAAACAGTCGCTTGGGCCTTTTCACTGCGGCCCCCTCGGGCTCCGGCAGCAAGTGCCTTCACCCTACCGGGGCGCCCCTTCTCCCGAAGTTACGGGGCAATTTTGCCGAGTTCCTTAACGAGGGTTATCTCGATCACCTTGGCATTCTCTGCCTGTCCACCTGTGTCGGTTTTGGTACGGGCACGCACATCCTCCCTAGAGGTTTTTCTTGGAGGTATGGCGTCGGGGACTCGCCGGCCTTCCGGCCAGCTGGCATCGCGCCTCGCATCAACACGCCCGCGGATTTACCTACGGGCGCTAACTACGCGCTTGCCCCAGGACGACCATCGCCTGGGTTCCCCTAGCCTTCCTCGTCGCCCCAATCGGTCAAACGGATGTGACGTGGTACGGGAATATCAACCCGTTGGCCATCGACTACGCCTTTCGGCCTCGCCTTAGGACCCGACTAACCCTGAGCAGACGAACTTTACTCAGGAAACCTTGGACAATCGGTGGAGGAGATTCTCACTCCTCTTTCGTTACTCATGCCGGCATTCTCACTTCTCAGGCCTCCACGGCTGGCTTCCGCCGCCGCTTCGCTGGCCTGAGAACGCTCTCCTACCGCTCGAAGGATCTCGAAAGATCCAACGAACCCACAGCTTCGGTGGCTAGCTTGAGCCCCGTTACATTGTCCGCGCCCGAACACTTGACCAGTGAGCTGTTACGCACTCTTTCAAGGGTGGCTGCTTCTAAGCCAACCTCCTGGTTGTCACGGCATTCGAACATCGTTTCCCACTTAGCTAGCACTTTGGGACCTTAGCTGGTGGTCTGGGTTGTTTCCCTCTCGACCGTGAAGCTTATCCCCCACGGACTGACTCCCCGGGTAGACATCAATGGTCTTCGGAGTTTGCCTGAATTCGGTAACCGGGTAAGGCCCCTAGTCCAAGCAGTGCTCTACGGCCATGATGCAATTCACCGGAGGCTATACCTAAATATATTTCGGAGAGAACCAGATATCCCCAAGCTTGATTAGCCTTTCACTCCGACCCACAGGTCATCCGCCCAGTTTTCAACCTAGGTCGGTTCGGTCCTCCACGAGGTCTTACCCTCGCTTCAACCTGCCCATGGGTAGCTCGCTTGGCTTCGGGTCTACCGCCTGCGACTGATGCGCCCTGTTCGGACTCGCTTTCGCTACGGCTCCGCTCATCGCTTAACCTCGCCACAGACGAGTAACTCGCCGGCTCGTTCTGCAAAAAGCACGCCGTCACAGCACGAAGCTGCTCCGACCGCTTGTAAGCACACGGTTTCAGGTACTATTTCACTCCCCTTCCGGGGTACTTTTCACCTTTCCCTCACGGTACTAGTCCGCTATCGGTCACCAGGGAGTACTTAGCCTTGGAGGGTGGTCCCCCCAGATTCAGACCGCGTTTCACGAGAGCGGTCTTACTCAGGAACATCTGCGGAAGGTCGTTCGTTTTCGCCTACGGGACGCTTGCCCTCTGTGGTGCACGGTTCCACGTGCTTCGGCTAACGAACGACTTTGTAACTTCCGCCGAGCCAGGCACGGCTCGGAACAGACGTCCTACAACCCCCAATACGCAACGCGTGCCCGCTTACACGTACCGGGTTTAGGCTGATCCCCTTTCGCTCGCCACTACTCAGGGAGTCTCTTTTGATTTCCTTTCCTCGGGGTACTGAGATGTGTCACTTCCCCCGCTTGCCTTCCTACGCCTATGTGTTCAGCGTAGGACGACGCCGCATTACCAGCGCCGGGTTTGCCCATTCGGAGATCCGCGGGTCAAAGGCTGTTCAGCGCCTCACCGCGGCTTATCGCAGCCGTCCACGTCCTTCATCGGCTCCTGGTGCCAAGGCATCCACCGCGTGCTCTTAATATCTTGACGGTGATCATTTACTCCAAGCGGTTTTCACCACTCGGAGTCAGATAACTCGATGGTTTTTGGCCATCTGTGCAGTTTTCAAGGTCCGACGAGAGGCGCCTAACGCAGCAATGCCGCGCTGGTCTCTCAAAACTAAACAGCATGCGGGCCAGACGGCCCTATCCAGGCGTGTCGACATTTCGGGACGCCGGCCCCGAGACGAGCTCGAGGCGGGCGACCTAGCCCCGAAGGGCTGAGGCTCCCTAGAAAGGAGGTGATCCAGCCGCACCTTCCGGTACGGCTACCTTGTTACGACTTCACCCCAATCGCCAGCCCCACCTTCGACGGCTCCCTCCCTTGCGGGTTAGGCCACCGGCTTCGGGTGTTGCCGACTTTCGTGGTGTGACGGGCGGTGTGTACAAGACCCGGGAACGTATTCACCGCGGCGTTGCTGATCCGCGATTACTAGCAACTCCACCTTCATGGAGGCGAGTTTCAGCCTCCAATCCGAACCGAGACCGCCTTTAAGGGATTCGCTCCACCTCACGGTATCGCAACCCTCTGTAGCGGCCAATGTAGCACGTGTGTAGCCCTGGGCATAAGGGGCATGATGACTTGACGTCGTCCCCACCTTCCTCCGGTTTGTCACCGGCAGTCTCCTATGAGTCCCCGACATTACTCGCTGGCAACATAGGACAGGGGTTGCGCTCGTTGCGGGACTTAACCCAACACCTCACGGCACGAGCTGACGACAGCCATGCACCACCTGTGACGGTGCCCCGAAGGGAGACCGTGTTTCCACGGCTGTCACCGACATGTCAAGCCCAGGTAAGGTTCTTCGCGTTGCGTCGAATTGAACCACATGCTCCGCTGCTTGTGCGGGTCCCCGTCAATTCCTTTGAGTTTTAGCCTTGCGGCCGTACTCCCCAGGCGGGGTACTTAATGCGTTAGCTTCGGCACAGGAGGAGTCGACACCTCCTACACCTAGTACCCATCGTTTACGGCGTGGACTACCAGGGTATCTAATCCTGTTTGCTCCCCACGCTTTCGCGCCTCAGCGTCAGTACCGTTCCAGCGAGCTGCCTTCGCCATTGGTGTTCCTCCTGATATCTGCGCATTTCACCGCTACACCAGGAATTCCACTCGCCCCTACCGGACTCTAGCCATACAGTTTCCAGCGGCATTCACAGGTTGAGCCTGTGACTTTCACACCGGACTTATCTGGCCGCCTACGCGCTCTTTACGCCCAATGATTCCGGACAACGCTTGCCCCCTACGTATTACCGCGGCTGCTGGCACGTAGTTAGCCGGGGCTTCTTATGGAAGTACCGTCACTCCGGACAGCTATTCGCTGCCGAAGCTTCGTCCCTCCTGAAAGGGGTTTACGACCCGAAAGCCTTCTTCCCCCACGCGGCGTTGCTGCGTCACGCTTTCGCGCATTGCGCAAGATTCCCCACTGCTGCCTCCCGTAGGAGTCTGGGCCGTGTCTCAGTCCCAGTGTGGCTGATCGTCCTCTCAGACCAGCTACCCATCGAAGCCTTGGTGAGCCGTTACCTCACCAACAAGCTAATGGGCCGCGGGCCCATCCCAATGCGGAGGCCGAAGCTTCCTTTTCTCATTGTCCTTGTGGACAGTGAACACATCCGGTATTAGCTCGAGTTTCCTCGGGTTGTCCCGGTCATTGGGGCAGGTTACCCACGTGTTACTCACCCGTTCGCGGCTTTGCCCCGGGCCGAAGCCCGGTTCGTCGCTCCACTTGCATGTGTTAAGCACGCCGCCAGCGTTCGTCCTGAGCCAGGATCAAACTCTCCGTGAAAATGCTGCATTTACGAAGAGTCGCCACGCCCGTGTGGGTCCGCGTACACCGCGGATCCGGGGCGTGACTGACTTGCTCAAGCGTCACCGCGCCGGCATGGCAAAGCCCGCCGGGCGGCGACTACAAACCTGGACGCGATCCGAGCCATTCCCGTCCACGAGTGGACGAGCTTCGCTCGGAGCGCACATGCTGTTTAGTTTTCAAAGACCGCAGCCCTCTCGAGCTGGCCCCCAAACCCAGTTGCAGAGCCGAAAAAAAGCCTCTCCGAAGAGAGGCCCGAAAGCGCCCGCTGATCGCGGTCCGCCTCAGTCGACTCCTCGTCTCGGTCGTATCCGATCCTCCAACTGCCTCTGGGGCAACAGTTCAGTGTAGCACCGAGTCGCCGCTCCACCGGGGCCGTAAAGCCCTTCCGGAGCCCGCTCGGGCGCCACACCGGCCGGGGACTATAGCGATGTGGTCGGCGCGTCGGCGATCCTGCGGAACTTCCGCCGTCCAACCTGCAAAACGGAACCGGCGAGCCGCTCCGGAGGGAGGTCGAGGTCATCCGCGCCGAGCACCTCCCCGCCGAGCCGCACGCCACCTTGGCCGAGCAGGCGCCGTGCCTCGCTGCGCGAGGTGCCGAAGTGCGCGGAAAGGAGGGCAGGCATGTGGACCAGCCCGTTCTGGAGGTCCCCGGGCGAGAGCTCGATCTGCTCGACGTCCTCGGGCACCGCATGGTCCTTGTGAACCCGGTCGAAATGCGCCTCGGCCGCCTCCGCGGCCGAGGCGCCGTGAAAGCGCTCCACGATCCGCCGCCCGAGCGTGCGCTTTTGCTGCACCGGTGCGGCTGCCGGGTCCATCGCCTCCCCGAGCAGCAGCTCGTAGTAGATCGGCATCGCGGCGTCGGGGACGCTCATCAGCTTGCCGAACATCTCCTCGGGCGGGTCGGTGACGCCGACGTAGTTGCCCAGCGACTTCGCCATGCGCCGCTCTCCGTCGAGGCCGGGGAGGATCGGCGTCGTGAGGATCGCCTGCTGCTCCTGGCCATAGGCCTGCTGGACGTCGCGGCCGAGCAGGAGGTTGAACTTCTGGTCGGTCCCCCCCAGCTCGACGTCCGCTCGCACGGCGACCGAGTCGTAACCCTGGAGCACCGGGTAGAGGAGCTCGAGCAGGGAGATCGGCTGGCGGTCGGCCAGCCGCTGGCTGAAGTCGTCGCGCTCCGTGACGCGCGCGAGGGTGACGGTGCGCACGAGCCGGAAGAGGTCGTCCATCGGCATGTCGAGCCATTCACCGTTGCGTCGCACCTCCGTGCGATCCGCGTCGAGCACCCTGAACGCCTGGTCCTGGAAGGTCTGCGCGTTGCGGTCGATCTCGGCCGGTTCGAGCACCGGCCGTAGTGCGGAGCGGCCCGAGGGGTCGCCCACCCTGCCCGTGAAGTCCCCGATGATCAGCACCACGTCGTGACCGGCGTCCTGGAACTCGCGCAGCTTCTGGAGGACCACCGTGTGGCCGAGGTGGATGTCCGGGGCGGTGGGGTCGATCCCGAGCTTCACCCGCAGCGGCCGGCCCTCCGACGCGGCGCGGGCAAGCTTGCGCTCGAGTTCGCCCTTGGGCAGCGAATCGACCGCGTTTCGCTCGAGGTATGCGGCGGTTTCATCGGCGGGGGCCACGGCGGCCAATGCTAGTACGCGCGGCCGCGGGTTCGGTGCGGGTCCGGCGAGTCGGTCGGCGTGGCCGGCAAGGAGGCAGGAAACGGGCAATGCTGGTTGCATTGCCTGCCCCGACGACGCCGCCGGGCGCGTCGAGCGGCCGCGGGAACTGTGCCGAACCTGTGGGCGGGTGTACTAGACTCTCGCCTTCGTTCGGGCAGGCCATGACCCCGATCGCAGTGTCGGCCGGCCGATCGTCTCAGCCGCCGTCGCGCCGTAGGAGTGACCGTTGTGGTCGCCGAGCGGGCTGCGCGAGCCGGTGCCGGCCCACTTCACATGGCGGATGACCAGCTCAGAAGACCAGGTGGCAGTCCGGGCCCTGACGCAGTAGCCAAGCGCGCCCGGCCTCAGTTTCATCGTTGGCGCCTCGCGATCGCGCTGCTCGGCATGACCGTGCTCGCGCTCGTCTCGACGGTATTCGGGATGATGATGGCGGTCGCGCAGGACCTGCCCGAGCTCGAGTCGCAGAACGAGTTCCGCCAGGCTCGCAACTCGGTGCTCTACGCGGGCCCGGACAAGCGCCGGCTCGCCGTCCTGACCGGCGCGGAGAACCGCATCCTCGTCCAGTCCGGCGACATCTCCTCGAACGTGAAGCGCGCGGTGGTCGCGATCGAGGACCAGCGCTTCTACCAGCACAAGGGCGTCGACTACAAGGGCATCGCGCGAGCGCTGCTCGAGGACGTCCGTCGCGGGCAAGCCGCACAGGGCGCCTCCACGATCACCCAGCAGTTCGTCAAGAACGCGCTCGTCGCGCAGAAGAACCGATCCCTGTTCCAGAAGCTGAAGGAGGCGGCGCTCGCCTATCAGCTCGAACGCAAGTGGACCAAGGAGAAGATCCTCACGGAGTACCTGAACACCGTCTACTTCGGCGAGGGCGCCTACGGCATCGAGTCCGCGGCGCGTGGGTACTTCGCCTGGAACCACCCCGGGTGCGACCCGCACTGCGCCGAGGTGCTCGAGCCGGCCGAGGCCGCGCTGCTCGCGGGCATGATCGCCTCCCCGTCCGCCTACAGCCCGATCCAGAACCCGGGCGTTGCGCTCGACCGCCGCAACCTCGTGCTCCAGCGCATGCACGAGCAGACCCTGATCACCTCGAGCGAGCTCGCGGAGGCCCAGCGCCAGGCACTCCCCCCGCGCAACCGCATCCAGACTCCCAAGAAGATCAGCCGCGCCCCCTACTTCACCGCATGGATCGAGGACCAGTTGGTCGACCGCTACGGAACCGGGAACGCGTTCAGCGGGGGCCTCGAGATCCGCACGACGCTCGACCTCGAGCTCCAGGCGGCGGCGGAGCAGTCGATCGAGCAGCGCCTCGGCCAGGTCGGCCCGAGCGCCGCGCTGGTGGCGATCGACAACGACACGGCGGGGATCCGGGCGATGGTCGGCGGCTCCGACTTCGACCAGCGCCCGTTCAACCTCGCGACACAGGGCAGGCGACAGCCCGGGTCGGCGTTCAAGCCCTTCACGCTGGTCGCCGCGCTCGAGAAGGGGATCTCGCCCGACCGGACCTTCGTGTCGGGTCCGAAGACGCTCTCCGGGCCGCGCGGGGACTTCAAGGTCGAGAACTACGAAGACCGCTACAGCGGCGTAACGTCGCTCGCGACCGCGACGACCGTTTCGGACAACTCCGTGTACGCGGAGGTGGGCTACAAGCTCGTCGGCACGCGCGCGGTCGCGCGCGTTGCGAAGAAGATGGGGATCCGCACGCACATCTCGCGCAACCCGGCGATGGTGCTCGGCGGCCTCAAGCAGGGCGTCACGCCGCTCGAGATCGCGAAGTCATACGAGACGCTTGCGCAGAAGGGCAACGTCGTCTCGGGCACGCTCGCTCCCTATGACGGAGGCCCGGTGACCTTCACGCGGGTCGAGGGCCCGGGCATCGACGACAAGAACGACGTGAAGCGCAAGCGCGCGGTTCCCGAGGGGATCGCCGAGCGGGCGACGCAGATCCTCTCGAGCGTCGTGACCTCCGGGACCGGCCGTGCAGCGCAGATCGGCGAGTTCGCCGCCGGGAAGACCGGGACCACCGAGAACTACCAGGACGCCTGGTTCGTCGGGTTCGACGACGACCTGACCGTCGCCGTCTGGGTCGGCTACCCCGACAGCGCCCAGCCGATGGAGACCGAGTACCGCGGCGAACCGGTCGCCGGCGGCACGTTCCCCGCCGAGATCTGGCACGACTTCATGGTGACCGCGAATGAGATCCGGGCGGCCCGGGCGCAGAAGGACGGCACGGGCACGACCGGCGATCAGGGCCCGACCGGGGTTCCAGCCGCTCCGGTGCAGCCCGTCACGACCGACGAGACACCCACGCCCGAGAAGTCCAAGCGCAAGCAGCGCCCGAAGCCCGAGGCGCCGGAGGACCAGCCTCCCACCGTGACGCCGGCCGAGCCGACCCCGAACCCGCAGCCCACGCCGGCGCCCACACCTGCTCCACCGCCCAGCGGCGGGGGCTCGGGCGGAAGTGGCGGCACCGGCGGCGGCGCGAGCGGCGGTGAGCCGTAGCCGATCCCTACTATGGGCGGCCGTGGCCGGCTACACGCGCATCAATCTGAAGGAACAGGTCGAGGACCAGGCCCCGCGGTTCGGGTACGGGTCCAGCATGAAGGCGCACTTCGCGCGCGTGCCGCTCGGCCTCGAGAAGGCGGGCCTCAGCTACTTCAGGCTCGCGCCGAACTTCCGGCTTCCCTTCGGGCACCGGCATCGCGAGCAGGAGGAGACCTACGTGGTCCTCTCCGGCCAGGCGCGCATGAAGCTCGACGACGACGTCGTGGAGCTGAAGCCGTTCGACGCGGTGCGCGTCCCCGGCGACACCATGCGTAGCTTCGAGGCGGGCCCCGAGGGCGCCGAGATCATCGCCTTCGGCGCCCCCAACACGGAGAACAAGGACGCCGAGATGACCCCCGGGTGGTGGACGGACTAGTCCACGGCCGCTAGCTCGGCGAGCGCTTGCAGGACAAGCTCGTCGTGCTTCTTGGGCGACACCTTCGGGAACGCCCGGAGGATCTTCCGGTCCGGCCCGATCACGAAGGTGGCGCGCTGCACGCCCATGTAGCTGCGCCCGTACATCGACTTCTCCACCCACACGCCGTACTTCTCCGCGACCTTGTGGTCGGGGTCCGACAACAGCGCGAACGGGAGGTCGTGCTTGTCCGCGAACTTGCGCAGCCTGTCCGGCGAGTCCGGGGAGACGCCGATCACGATTGCGCCGGCGTCGTCGTACTCCACGGCTTTGTCCCTAAGCCCGCATGCCTGGGTCGTGCATCCCGGCGTGTCGGCCTTGGGATAGAAATAGAGCACCACCGTCGTGCCGGCGAGCTCCGAGAGCCTCACGGGGTCGCCGTCCTGGTTGAGCAGCTTGAAGTCCGGCGCCTTGCGTCCTTCTTTCATATGCATCTCCTTTCCGCATGCATAAGGGCGCGGCGTCCCGAAACTACGCGCGCGGGCAATCGATCTCGCCTCACGGCTTCGGCCAGGGTCGCGACACGAAGCGGTTGGCGACCGCGGAGAAGCGCCAGGGGTGATCCGTGGCCTTGCTGATCCCAACGCGGGGCCCCGTGGCGATCACGGGATCCCTCCACTCGCTCGTGCGCGGCAACACGTACAGCGGCCCGCTCGCAAGCCGCCTGCCGTTCAGCTCGAGGCCGATTCCGAGCGCCTGCGTCAGCTTGCCCGGGCCCGAGCAGAGATCCTCAGCGCGCTCGAGGCCGCGCCGCTCGCGCATCAACTCGACCCCGTTTGTGGGCTCGAGCGCGCGGATCAGGACGGCCGCCGCCTCCCCGTCGGGCTCGGCGACGAAGTTGACAAGGCTGTGGATGCCGTACGAGAGGTAGACGTACACGTGCGCGGGCGGGCCGAACAGCACCCCGCTGCGGGGCGTCGGGCCTCCGTACGCGTGGCAGGCCGGATCGTCGGCGTGGTAGCTCTCGGTCTCGACGATCACCCCGGCGGTCGGGCCGTGGATGATCGTGCAGCCGATCAGGTCGCGTGCGACGGCGTGCACCGAGCGGGCGAAGAAGCGATCGGGCAACGTGTCCGGCGGTGCCGAAGCCGTGGCGCTCACGCCCGCGATTCTAGGGAGGTCAGACCGGCGAGTCGGACGCCGGGACGATCCCCGATGGGTCCACCAGCGGGAGCAGGCCGTCGAGGCCCGTCTGCCTGAGCACCTCTCTGACCTGGCCCTCGCCGCACAGCACGACGAGCGCGAAGTCCTCCGCGCGAGACCGGTTCTCGAGCGAGAGCAGCATCCTCAGGCCGACCGAGTCGATGAAGTCCAGCTCGCAGAGGTCGAGGATCAAGTGGGAGGTGAGGGGCCCGCCGAGCGTCGCCGAGAGCTCGTCCTCGAAGCGGTCCTCGCAGGCCAGGTCGAACTCCCCGAAGAGCCTGATGAGCGCGGTGGGGCCTCGCCGTTCCGTCTCGATCCGGCACGCCGGGCCACGAGGCTGCAGGTAGCCCTCGATCACCGCTCAGCCCCATCGCCTTGCCGGCACCGCATCAACTCATCGCCCCTTCTCCCACACTTCGGTGACCGCGAGCTTAGCCCAATGGCGGCGCTCAGAACAGGTTCTCCTGGTCTTTCGCACCGCTTCGCCGCCTCCGCGCCGACACCCCGGCGGCCTCGGTCAGCGCGGCCTCCAGGTCCATCAGGATCGCCCGCTCGGAGCGCGAGGCGACGATCGGCTGGTCGAGGCCGTCGACGTGCACGTAGGTGCGGCGGCCGTCACCCCGGTCCCCGGACTCGATCGGGACGAGCGCGTAGATGCGGTCGGCCTTCACGAACTTGCCGTAGCCCAGCGACACCATGCGTGCCTCGCGCTTGGGCATGGCCCCTTTAGGGAGTGACCCCCTCCAGGATCGCGCGGGCGCGGGCGAGCTGCTCGCTCACGCGGGACGATGCGGTGCCGCCTTCCGAGACCTTCGACTCGAGCCACGACCCGTTGGAGAGCACCGCGTAGTACTCGTCGTCGAGGTGCTCGGAGAAGCCCGCGAGCTCCTTCCTCGTCAGCTCCGAGAGCTGCTTTCTCGCGTCCACCGCGTGCCGCACCACCCCACCCACGATCGCGTGCGCCTCGCGGAACGGCACGCCGCGGCGCACGAGCAAATCGGCGATGTCCGTGGCCGCGAGGAACTCGTCGGACGCCGCGCCGGCGAGCGCGTCGCGGTCGAACGTCGCCGTGCCCAGCATCCCGGTCGCCGCCTCGAGGCACAGGTTGAGCGTGTCGACGGCATCGAAGAGCGGCTCCTTGTCCTCCTGCATGTCCTTGTTGTAGGCGAGCGGGAGCGCGTGCATCACGCCGAGCAGCGCCGCCAGGTCCGCGCTGACGCGCGGCGCCTTCGCGCGCAGCAGCTCGGCCGCGTCGGGGTTCTTCTTCTGCGGCATCAGGCTCGACCCCGAGGTATAGGAGTCACCGAGGCGCAGGAAACCGAACTCGGCGCTCGACCACAGCACGATCTCCGCCCCGAGGCGTGAGAGGTGCATGGCGCAGATCGCCGCGGCGCTCAGGTAGTCGAGCACGAAGTCGCGGTTGGAGACGGCGTCGAGCGAGTTCTCGACCACGCCGTCGAAGCCCAGCTCGCGCGCGACCGACGTGCGGCCCGTGTCCCAGTTGACGCCCGCGAGCGCGCCCGCCCCGAGCGGCAGATCGGCGGTCGCGCACGCCGTGTTCGCAAACCGGTCGAGGTCGCGGCGGAACATCCAGAAGTAGGCGAGCAGGTGATGCGCCAAGTAGACAGGCTGCGCGCGCTGAAGGTGGGTGTAGCCGGGCATCGGCCAGTCCGCGTGCCGCTCGGCGATGTCGGTCAGCGCCCGCATCAACGCAAGGATTCGCCTGCGCGCCTGCGTCGCCTGGTCGCGGACGAACAGCGCCATGTCCGTCGCGACCTGGTCGTTGCGTGAGCGCGCCGTATGCACCTTCCCTCCGACCGGGCCCACGATCTCGGTCAGCCGCCGCTCGATCGCCATGTGGATGTCCTCGTCGCCGGGCAGGAACGCGAAGCGCTCGTGCTCGAGCTCCGACCCGACCTCGTCGAGGCCGCGGCGCAGCTCGGCGGCCTCGTCACCGGTCAGGATGCCGGCTGTCGCGAGCATCGCGACATGGGCCTTCGACTGGCGCACGTCGTACAGGCCGAGGCGCCGGTCGAAGGAGATCGACGCGTTCAGCGCGTGGAAGACGGGATCGGGTGGCTCGCGAAATCGCCCCATGCAGGCAGTCTACGAGCGCTACCACGTGTCTGCGATCGCCCCGATCTGCACGAGCAGCATCGCGCCCATCAGGTAGAGGCTCACACCCCAACCCGCGAGCGCGCCGCGGCTGCGCGGGTACAGCCTGCTGTCCGGGGTGCGGCCGATCGAGAGCACGACAGGCGTGACGGCGGCGACGCCCGCGAAGATCAGCCCAAAGCCGCTCGCGCCCGTCAGGAGCCAGTTGAGCGAGGGCTCGAAGGTCGTGGCGACGTCGCCGAGCAGGTCCCAGAAAAGGACCACGGGAATCACGGTGGCGGCGATCAGGCCGCCCACCCCCAGCACGAGCTCTCCGCGACGACTCGGAGTTGACACGTTATGGAGGGTACCGGGCTGCTAGAGCGCTGCTTCGAGGGCGCTTGCCACGCGCTCGACCTCGGGCTCCCCGAGCGCGGTGAAGAACGGCAGGGCCAGCGACCGCGCGGCCACGTCCTCGGCGATCGGGAAGTCGCCCTCGGAGTAGCCGAAGCGCTCGCGGTAGAACGGCTGGAGGTGGATGCAGGGCAGGTACGCCTTGGACGCGACCCCCGCTTCGCCGAGCCGCGCGATCACGCCGTCGCGGTCGGCGCCCGGCGGAAGCTGGGCCACGAAGACGAACCAGCTGCGGCGCTCGGCGCCCACATCCTCGCACGGCAGGGTGATCCCGTCGATCGCGCTCAGCCGCTCGCGGTAGAGGCCGGCCACGCGCTCGCGCGCGGCGAGCAGGCCGTCGAGGCGCTCCACCTGCGCGACGCCGATCGCGGCGGCGACGTCCGAGAGGCGGTAGTTGAAGCCGAGGCGATCGTGCGAGAGCCAGTCCATGTCGCTGCCACGGCCCTGGTTACGCTCGCTGCGCGCCTGCTCGAGCACGGAATCGTCGCCGCTCGTCAGCATGCCGCCCTCACCCGTCACGAGCTGCTTGTTGGCGTAGAAGCCGAAGGCCGCCGGGTGGCCGCTCGCGCCGATCCGCCGGCCCGCGGCGTCCACCGCGCCGAGCGCCTCGCAGGCGTCCTCGACGATCCCCAGCCCGCGCCGCTGCGCGATCGCCTCGAGCGCCCGCATGTCGGCGGGGTACCCGAAGAGGTGGATCGGCAGCAGGCCGGCCGTACGATCTCCGCACGCCGCTTCCGCCGCCGCCGGGTCGATGTTGAGGGTGCGCGGGTCGATGTCGCAGAAGACCGGCACCGCATCCTCGTAGAGCAGGCAGTTGGCGGACGCGATGAAGCTCAGCGGGCTCGTCACGACCTCGTCCCCCGCACCCCAGCCCTGCGCCCTCACCGCAAGGTGCAAGGCCGCCGTTCCGCTCGAGACGGCGACCGCCGCGCGCGCGCCGAGCCAGCCGGCGAAGGCGTGCTCGAAGCGATCGAGCATCGGCCCGAGCGAGAGCCGGCCGGATCGCAGGACCTCGCTCACCAGTTCCTGCTCGCGCGGCCCGACATCGGGGCGCGCGAGCGGGATCTGCTCGGCGCTCACCCCGGAGGCGTGACGGCCGGCTCGGCCGCGGCGCGGGATGCGATCGGCTCACGGCCCTGCGTCGCGTATTCGAGCGAGTCGACGAGCGCTTCCCAACTCGCTTCGATGATGTTCTCGGACACGCCGATCGTGCCCCACGTCTGCGCGCCGTCCGATGCGTCGATCAGCACCCGCGTGACCGCTCCAGTGCCCTTGTGCTCGTCGACGATCCTGACCTTGTAGTTGACCAGGTCGATGTCGCGCAGGCGGGGATAGAACCCGGCGATCGCGTCGCGCAGCGCGCGATCGAGCGCGTTCACGGGGCCGTTGCCCTCGGCCGTTCGCACGAGCCGCTCGCCCTGCGCCCACACCTTGATCGTCGCCTCCGTCTGTACGCGGCCGTCCTCGCGCTTCTCGGTGATCACGCGGAAGCTCTCGAGCCGGAAGAGCGGCTCGTAGGCGCCCGCCTCCTTGCGCAGGAACAGGTCGAACGAGGCGTCCGCGGCCTCGAAGTGGTAGCCGCGGTGCTCGAGCTCCTTCAGGCGCTCGACCGCGTGCATCGCGCGGTCGGGGGTCATCTCGATGCCCGCCTGCTCGGCGCGCGCGAGCACGGTGCCCTTTCCCGACAGCTCCGACACGAGCAGCTCGCGCCGGTTGCCGACGATCGCCGGGTCGAGGTGCTCGAAGGTGCGCGCGTCGGCCATCACGCCCGCGACATGCATCCCGCCCTTGTGGGCGAACGCGTTGCGCCCCACGTACGGCTGGTTCGGGTCGGGCGTCATGTTGCACAGTTCGTCGACGAGGTGCGCCGTCGCGGTGAGCCCCTCGAGCTGCCGCGCCGACACGCAGGCGTATCCGAGCTTGAGCTGGAGCGCGGGCAGGATCGACACGAGGTTCGCGTTGCCGCAGCGCTCGCCGAGCCCGTTCATGGTGCCCTGCACGAGCGAGGCGCCCTCTTCGATCGCGGCGAGCGAGTTGGCCACACCGCACTCGGCGTCGTTGTGCGTGTGGATGCCGACGCGCTCCCCCCCGAACTCGCTCACCGCGCGGCGGGTCGCCACGGCGATCTCGCCCGGCAGGCTCGACCCGTTGGTGTCGCACAGCGTCACGTTCTCGGCGCCGGCCTCGAGCGCCGCGGCCAGGCAGCGCATCGAGTATTCGGCGTCGTCGCGAAACGCGTCGAAGAAGTGCTCCGCGTCGTAGATCACGCGCTTGCCGCGCGACACGAGGAAGGCGACGGAGTCGCGGATCAGCTCGAGGTTCTCGCCTGGGTCGGTGTGGATCACCTTGTCGAGGTGGAGCTTCCAGGTCTTGCCGACGAGGGTGCAGACCGGCGCGAAGCATCCGGCCAGCAGGACCAGCGCCGGGTCGTCGGCCGCCGCGAGGTCGCGGCGCCGGGTCATCCCGAAGGCGCACACCTGGGCGTTGTCGAAGCGCTCGGCCTCGAGCAGCTCGAAGAGAGCCTCCTCCTTCGGGTTCGAGCTGGGGAAGCCGGCCTCGATGAACTGGATGCCGAGTTGGTCGAGGGCATGGGCGACGCGCAGCTTCTCGTCGGCGGAGAGGGACATCCCCTCGCCCTGCATGCCGTCGCGCAGAGTGGTGTCGTATAGGTCGATCTGCCTGCTCACGTGGTGCGTTCCTTTCCGCCGCGGGACGTACGAGGTCGATCTGGCGGCGCGCGCAGCGCTACGGGCGCGCCGCGGCGGTAATTCGCGCGCCCGCCTCGTCCCCGAGGTCCACCACGTCGAGCCACTCTAGGTACTCCTCGCGGCGTCCCGCGATCGCGTCGAAGAAGCGCTTCTGGATCGCCTGCGTGAGCTCGCCCGGCTCACCGAGCGGGCGGTCGTCGATCTCGCGCACGGGCACGATCTCGGCGGCCGTGCCGGTCAGGAAGACCTCGTCGGCCTGGTAGAGCTCGCCGCGCGCGATGTCGCGCTCGACGACGTCGAAGCCGAGGTCGGCCGCGATCTGCCTGACCGAGCGGCTCGTGATGCCGTCGAGGATCGAGGCGCTCGCCGGCGGCGTCGAGATCCTCCCGTCGCGCACCACGAACACGTTCTCGCCGGTGCCCTCGGAGACGTTGCCGTGGTCGTCGAGCAGGATCGCCTCGTCGTATCCCGCCTTCGCGGTCTCGACCTTGGCGAGGATCGAGTTGAGATAGGTCCCGCTGGCCTTCGCCTGGGGGATGAAGCTCGCAGGCGACATCCGCCGCCAGGAGGACACCTTGCAGCGCACGCCGTGCTTCTGGCCCTCCTCGCCGAGGTAGGCGCCCCACGACCACACGGCGATGAACACGTCGACCGGCAGGTTCAGCGGGTAGAGCCCCATCTCGCCGTAGCCGCGGTAGGCCATCGGGCGGATGTAGCAGCTGCGCAGCTTGTTCGCCCGGATCAGCTCGTGCGTGGCCTCGCGCAGCTTCTCGACCGTGTACGGCAGGTCCATGTAGTAGAGCTCGGCCGAGCGGCGGAGGCGGTCGAGGTGGTCGTGATGGCGGAAGACGGCCGTGCCGCGCTCGGTCTCGTAAGCGCGGATCCCCTCGAAGACGCCGGACCCGTAGTGCAGCGCGTGCGTGAGCACGTGCACCTTGGCGTCCTCCCATCGGACGAGCTCTCCGTTCATCCAGATGAAGTCGGCCTGCTGCATCGCTATCGGTCCTTTCAGGCGCCCCCGGCGGGCGCGCCCAGCTCGTCGATCACCGCCTGGGTCATCGCGGCGGTACCAACCTTGGTCTCCTCCGCGAGGCCGGAAGCCAGATCCGGAGTTCGCAACCCTCGGTCCAGCACACGGTCCACGGCCGATTCTACCGACGCCGCGGCCTCCTCCATCCCAAGTGAATGGCGCAGCATCAGCGCGACCGAGCCGAAGGTCGCGAGCGGGTTGGCGATTCCCCGGCCCGCGATGTCCGGCGCCGAGCCGTGCACAGGCTCGTAGAGGCCCGGCCCGCCTGCGCCGATCGACGCCGAGGCAAGCAGCCCGATCGACCCCGCGACCATCGCCGCCTCGTCGGAAAGGATGTCGCCGAACATGTTCTCGGTGAGCAGCACGTCGAAGTCGGCGGGGCGCGCGATCAGCTGCATCGCGGCGTTGTCGACAAGCATGTGCTCGAGCGTGATGCCCGCGCGCGTGGCCGCGACCTTCTCCACGGTCTCACGCCACAGGCGCGAGGTCTCGAGGATGTTCGCCTTGTCGACAGAGGTGACGTGGCCGCGCCTTGCCGGCGATGCCGCGATGTCGAAGGCGAGCTCGGCGACCCTGCGGACCTCCTCCTCGGAGTACACGCACGTGTCGTGCGCGACGCCGTCGCGGCGACCGCGGTCGCCGAAGTAGATCCCGCCGGTCAGCTCGCGCACGATCATCACGTCGGCGCCCCTGACGCGCTCCTCGCGCAGCGGGCTTGCGGCGGCGAGCGCGGGCACCACGCGCACCGGGCGCAGGTTCGCGAACAGCTCGAGGCCCTTGCGCAGGCCGAGCAGCCCCTGCTCGGGTCGCGGAGCGTCAGGATCCGTGGAATCCCACTTCGGCCCGCCCACCGCGCCGAGCAGGACCGCGTCGGATCCGCGACACAGCTCGAGCACGTCGGGCAGGAGCGGAACGCCGTGCTCGTCGATCGAGATTCCCCCGACGAGAGCGTGCTCGACCTCGAAGCCGCCGTCGAAGCTCGGCGAGAGCGCGTCCAGCAACTCGAGTGCCGCCCCGATCACCTCGGGGCCGATCCCGTCGCCCGCCAGCGCGACGATCTTCGCGGGCGCGGCTATGGCCCGCCCGCGGCCGCGTCTTCCTGAGCCTGCTCGACCTGGTCGACCCGGTCCGTCAGCTCGGAGATGTCCTGCTGGACGCTGGTGACGTCCTGCTGCGCCTGTTGCTGGTCGGTTGAGATCTCCTTGAGCTGGTCCTCGATGTCCGACAGTTGCGAGCTGACGTCGCCCGAGTCCTGCGCCGACGACACCTGGCGCTCGAGTTTGCTGACGTCGCTCTGAAGCTGGTTGACGTCCGACCGTAGCTGCGGGCTCTGGCCGCCGTCGTTGCTGCCGGTGTCGGCCTTGTCGCGGGCATCGAGGGCGATCACGAGCGCGATCACGGCGAGGATCGCGGCTGCCACGGCCGCGGCCGAGCCGAACTTCGACCAGAAGCTCGCGCGGTCGATCTTCTCGGCGAGCAGTGGGTCGAGCGTGAACTCGGGGTCGACCGGCTCCGCGGCCACGGGCGCGACCGGCTCGACGACCCGGCGCGTGGGCTCGGTCGGCGGCTCGCCGGGCGGCGGGTTGTACGGAGGCGGGGGTGGTTCCTGCATCGCGGCGTCAGCCTAGCAATCGTCCAGCGAAGTCGTGGTGGCCCCCGCGGGCACGCGGTCGCGCTCGTAGCGATCGATGTCGCCGGCGTGCGTCAGCGACAGGGCGATCTCGTCGAGGCCGTCGAGCAGCCGCTCGCGCGTCTCCGCGCTGATCTCGAACGGGACCTCGCGCCCTCCGAAGGCAACCACCTGTCGCTCCAGGTCCACGGTCGCCTCGTCCGCTTCCATGAGCGCGCGGACCTCCTCCTCCGGGAGCCGCACCGGCAGCAGGCCGGCCTTCGTGCAGTTGCCGTAGAAGATGTCCGCGAAGCTCGGCGCGACCACGGCCCTGACGCCGAAGTCCTGCAATGCCCAGACAGCATGCTCGCGCGACGAGCCGCAGCCAAAGTTGCGACCGGTCACGAGGATCGGCCGCGTAGGGTCGAGCTCGAGCCCCCCTTGCGCCAGTCGGCGAACAGGAACTCCCCGAACCCGGTGCGCTCGATCCTCTTCAGGTGCTGCTTGGCGATGATCTGGTCGGTATCGACGTCCACACGGTCGAGCAGCTGCACCCGACCCTCGATCTTCTTCACTGGTTCCATTTCTTGATGCCTCCAAACAGGGCTAGCTCGGGCAACTTGAAGAACGTGTCCGCCTGCTCGAAGCCGAGCTCGGTCAACCACCGGCACTGCGTCTCGACGTCGAGCAGAATGTCGTCGTCGGCCGCCGCGCGCTCCAGGAACTCGCGTGCGACCACGTCGGCGGGGCGCGGCTCGGGGCGCTCCCGCTCTGCTCCGACGATCCGCTCGACCATGAACTCTTCGAACATGCCCGCGGCCAATCCGGGCGAGGCAACGTGCTCCCAGTTGAGGAACACGCCGCCCGGCTCGAGCAGCTCGAGGACCTCACCGTAGAGGCGGCGCTTGCGTTCGTCGGGCAGGTGATGGATGCAGAAGCCCGACACGACCGCGTCGTAGCGCTCGCCCGCGGGCAGCGCGTCGCGCCAGTCGGGGGACGCGAGATCACCGCGCCGGTACTCCCACCGGTCGCGCTGCGCTGCGAGGCGCTCGTTGGCCTTCTCGATCATGGGCTCCGAGAAGTCGACGAGCACCCCGGACGAGCGCGGGTGCGCGTCCATCACGATCCGGGCGAACGCGCCGGCGCCCGCCCCGAGATCGAGAAAGCGGCCGATCGCGCGCCCGTTGCGTGTGATCAGGCGGCCGATCAGCTCTTCCTGAGCTTCGACCAGGGGGATCAGCATGCGCCGCTCGTCGATGAACGCCCGCGCGGCGTCCGCGTCCTTCCAGGCAGCGCCCGGACTGACACTCATTTCCACTCCCTGATGTCCACGAAGTGGCCCTCGACCGCGGCGGCGGCCGCCATCTGGGGGCTCACGAGGTGGGTGCGGCCGCCGCGGCCCTGGCGGCCTTCGAAGTTGCGGTTCGAGGTAGACGCGCAGCGCTCCCCCGGCTCGAGGATGTCGGGGTTCATCCCGAGGCACATCGAGCACCCGGCCTCGCGCCATTCGAAGCCGGCTTTGCGAAAGACCTCGTGCAGGCCCTCCCGCTCGGCCTGCGCCTTGACCTGCATGGAGCCGGGCACAACCATCGCGCGGACCGTCGGCGCGATGCGACGGCCCTCGACCACGGAGGCGGCGACCCGGAGGTCCTCGATCCGCGAGTTGGTGCACGACCCTATGAAGACGCGGTCGATCTTGATGTCCTCGATCGCGGTGCCGGGCTCGAGCGCCATGTAGGCGAGCGCACGCTCCGCGGCCTCGCGGTCGGCGGAGCCCTCGAACGCGGACGGGTCCGGCACGCGTCCCTTGACGGCCACGACCTGGCCGGGATTCGTGCCCCAGGTCACCTGCGGGCTGAGCGTCGCCGTGTCCACCGTGATCTCGGTATCGAACGCGGCGCCGGGGTCGGTCGGCAGCGAGCGCCACCGCTCGACCGCCGCCGCGTAGTCCGCCGGCGCGCCGGGACGCCCCTCGACGTACTCGAAAGTCGTGTCGTCGGGCGCGATCATGCCCGCGCGGGCGCCCGCCTCGATCGACATGTTGCAGATCGTCATGCGGCCCTCGATCGAGAGCGCCTCGATCGGCGCGCCCGCGTACTCGACGGCGTGGCCGACCGCGCCGCCGGCGCTGATCTGGCCGATCGTGCCGAGAATCAGGTCCTTGGCCGTGACGCCGAACCCCGGCGCCCCCTCGTAGGTGATGCGCATCGTGCGCGGCTTCACCTGCGGCAGGCACTGCGTCGCGAGCACGTGCTCGACCTCGGAGGTGCCGACGGGCATCGCGAGCGCCCCGAGCGCGCCGTGCGTCGATGTATGCGAGTCCCCGCACGCGATCGTGATACCGGGCTGCGAGATCCCGAGCTCGGGCCCGATCACGTGGACGATGCCCTGCCTGCGGCTGCGCATGCCGTAGAGCGGGACGCCGAACTCCTCGCAGTTGCGCTCGAGCGCGGCCACCTGCTCGCGCGAGAGGTGGTCGGCGATCGCGTCGAGCGAGGTGCGCTCGCGCGGGTCGGTCGGGACGTTGTGATCGGCGGTCGCGAGCGTGCGGTCGGGCCGGCGCACCTTGCGGCCCGCGAGGCGCAGCCCCTCGAAGGCCTGCGCCGAGGTGACCTCGTGAACGAGATGGAGGTCGACGTACAGCAGCGAGGCGCCGCCATCCTGCTCGGGCGGGCGCACCTCATGTGCGTCCCAGATCTTCTGGAACATCGTCTTGGGCATCAGGACCTCCTCAGGCCCGCGGCTATCACTGACATGAACTGGGACTCGCGGCGGGCGGGATTCTCGAAGTGGTGCGGCAAGTCAGCGTCGAACGTGACGGCATCGCCCTGCTCGAGGTCGTGCGCGACACCGTCGCACACGAGCCGCACGACGCCCTTCAGCGCAACCGCGGTCTCGCGGCTGCCGGCCTCGTGCATCGGCGGGTCGCCGGGCCCGCTCGTGGTCGTGCCCGCGGCGAGCGTGTGCAGCGACACCTCGGCGCGCTGCCCGGGCAGCGCAGGGGTCAGGACCTCGTACCGGTGGCCGTCGGCGTGACCGCCCTCGAGCCGCTCATCGGCGCGCACGACGGCGATTCCGTCCCCTTCGTCGAGGCGCAGCAACTGGGAGAGGGTGAGCTCGAGGCCTGCCGCGATCTTCGCGGCCACGGCGATCGTCGGCGAAGTGTCACCGCGCTCGACCTGCGAGAGCATCGGGGCGGAGACGCCGCTGCGCTCCGCGAGGTCACGCAGGGACAGGTCCATCGCCTCACGCAGGGCCTTCACCCTGTGCCCCACGTCGATCCGGTCCGCGACAGCCGATGACATGGGCGTACGCTATCACATACGAATGTATGCCCTTACAGCGCGCGCTCCAGAACCGACATGAGCTCGCCCTCGCTCGGCGGGTCGGGCGTGTTCTGGATCTCAGGGCGCGACGCGACCGCCGCGACCACGTCCTTCAGGCAATCCCGGTCCACCCCGTAGTAGGAGAGCCGCCCGGCGTCGGCCCGCCGCGCCAGTCGCTCGACCGCCTCCGCGGCTGCGCCGCGCTTGTCGCCGCCGCCGAGCGCCGCCGCGACCCGCTCCATCTGCTCGCGTGCCCGCAGGTCCATGATGCGCACGAAGTGCGGGAGCATGATCGCGTTGGTCCGCGCGTGTGGGGTCCCGCAGACGCGTGCGAGCGTCTGGCAGACGGCGTGGTGGACGGCGAAGCCGGCGAGGCCGCACGCGTAGCCGGCCAGCACGGCGCCGAGCGCGAGCGCGGCGCGGTCGGGCTCGTCGTCGGCGAGTCCCGCGCCGATCCGCTCGATCGCGCGCAAGGCGGCCATGTCGGACACGGGGTTCGCAAGCGGCGTGTAGAGCGCCTCGATCGCGTGCGCGAGCGCGTTCATCGCGCTTGCGGCGAGCCCCGGCATCGGCTGCGAGGCGATTAGCCCCGGCGCGGCGATCACGAGCGAGGGTCGCACCAGGTTGACCTTCTCGACTCCGGCCGGCATGCGGTGGAAGGGCGTCATCTCGGCTCCCGAGAGCGTGCTCGGGATCGCCGCCACGCGCAGCCCGTCGGCGCCCGCGATCGCCTTCGCAGTGTCGATCACGCGGCCGCCCCCGAGCGCGACCAGCGCGCGGTCGTTGACGCGCTCGCGAACCGCCGCGGCTGCGGCCGGGACGTCGCCCGCCCGCACGTGCGCGACCAGGTAGGCACCGGCGACGACCTCGGGCGCCGCCTCGGCCGCCCGCTCCGTCGTGAGCAGCGCGTAGCTGCCGAACCCGCTTGCCGAGAGCAGCTCCGGAGCCTCGGCGAGCGCGCCCACCCCGTATCGGATCAGCCGCTCGCCGTCGCGCCATATGAAGTCCTGCTCGCTTAAGGCCGTGCTCCCTGCTGCGACTCGAGGGGCAGGTCCGCGGCACTCGCCACGCCCGTGAGCGCGTTGGAGATCGCCCGCAGGTATGCGCGCGCCGAGGCTTCGAGGGTGTCGGTCGAGACGCTCTGCCCCGAGACGAGGCGCCCCTCGTGCTCCACCAGGACGGAGACCTCGCCGAGCGCGTCGGTATCGGCCGTGACCGCGGCGACGTGGTACTCCTTGAGAATTCCGGGAATGCCGGTCGCCGCGTTGATCGCCTGCAGCAACGCATCGATGGCGCCGTCGCCGGTGCCCTCGCCCGCCACCGTCTCGCCGGCGGGAGTGGTCACCTCGACCTTCGCGGTGGGCGCGGTGCCGGTCGCATCGTGCAGCTCGAAGCGGGCGAGGTTGTACGCCTCTGCCTGCTCGCGGATCTCGTCCGACACGAGCGCCTCCAGGTCCAGCGCGGTCACGTGCTTCTTGCGATCGGCGACCGCCTTGAAGCGCTTGAATGCCGTGTTCAGCGCCTGGCCGTCGATCCGCACGCCCAGCTCCTCCAGCGCGTTGCGCAGCGCGTGGCGACCCGAGTGCTTCCCGAGCACGATCGAGTTGGTCCGCAGCCCGATCGTGGTGGCGTCCATGATCTCGTAGGTCGTGCGGTCCTTGAGGACGCCGTCCTGGTGGATCCCCGCCTCGTGCGCGAACGCATTGCGCCCGACGATCGCCTTGTTCGGCTGGACCGGATAGCCCGTCAGGCGCGAGACCAGGCGGCTCGTGCGCGCGATCTCCTGGGTGTTCAGGCCGGTGTCCATGCCGACGCTCGATCGCCGCGTGCGCAGCAGCATCACGATCTCCTCGAGCGAAGCGTTCCCGGCGCGCTCCCCGATGCCGTTCACCGCACACTCGACCTGGCGCGCGCCCGCCGTCAGGCCCGCGAACGAGTTCGCGACCGCCATGCCCAGGTCGTCGTGGCAGTGGACCGACACGACCACGTCTTTCAGCTCCGGCACCAGGCGGTACAGATCGCGGAAGATCTGCGCGTACTCGTGCGGCATCGTGTAGCCGACGGTGTCGGGGATGTTGATCGTGGTCGCGCCCTCCTCGATCGCCGCCTTCACGACCTCGGCCATGAAGTCGATGTCGGAGCGGCTGCCGTCCTCGGGCGAGAACTCGACGTCGTCGCAGTACTGCCGGGCATGCGCGACGGCCGCGCGCGCCTGGCCCAGGACGTCTTCGCGCGTCGTCTGGAGCTTGCGCTCGATGTGGATGTCGGACGTCGCGATGAAGGTGTGGATCCGCGGGCGCTCGGAGTGCTTGACCGAGTGCCACGCCGCATCGATGTCCTGCGCCGAGGTGCGGGCGAGCCCGCAGATCACGGGCCCCTCGACCGCCTTCGCGATCGCCGCCACCGCGGCGGCGTCGCCGGGCGAGGTGATCGGGAAGCCGGCCTCGATCACGTCCACTCCCAGCCGCGCGAGCTGGTGGGCGATCTCGAGCTTCTCCTGGACGTTCAGCGAGATCCCGGGAGACTGCTCGCCGTCACGCAGCGTCGTGTCGAAGATGAAGACGCGGTCCGCGTGCTTGCCGTTGGTTGTGGGTGGACCCTCCATGGGGGTCATAGTTTCCTCCTTCTCCTGGTTTGCGGCTATTCCTGTTGCGCTGTGCGGGCGAACCCGCGGCTTCGCTATTCCCCCCGAAGGGGGAGGAGGAGAAGAAGGCCAAGCAGCAACGCAGGCACAGAGGCCGGATGAGGCACGGCGCTGCGGGACTGGTCCTTCATCGAGGCTGATGCTACCAGGGCGAAACCGCGTTTCCGAATACCCTGCGGGAGTCCGATGACCCAGACCGATCCCGTACCGCCGCAGGAGCTGTTCACGGCGCGCGACGACTATCTCGCGGTCGCGCGGCGCATGTTCGGGCTGCTCGTGGACCTGGGCGGCCTGGCGCCCGACCACCGGGTGCTCGACGTCGGGTGCGGCGCCGGACGGCTCGCGACTCCGATCGCGCGGTTCCTGGGCCCAGACGGCAGCTATGAGGGGTTCGACAACAGCGCGGAGCGGATCGCCTGGTGCGAGGAGAGCATCGCCCCTCTTCATCCGAACATGCGCTTCGGGGTGGCCGACGTCTACAACGGCCAGTACAACACGAATGCCACGCTCCAGGCCAAGGACTTCACGTTTCCCTACGAGGACTCGGAGTTCGACCTCGTGTTCCTGATGTCGGTGTTCACGCACATGCTGCCCGCGGACATCGAGCACTACATGGGCGAGATCGCGCGGGTGGTCAAGCCCGACGGGCGCGCGCTGATCACCTGGTTCCTCCTGAACGAGGAGTCCGAGCGCCTGATCGAGGAGACCCGCGACCGGCGCGCCGATCCGGCCCAGAACGCCCACAAGGCGCTTTTCAGCAATGACTTCGGCATCTACCGGACCAGCGATGCCAAGGTGCCCGAGTACGTGATCGCCTATCGGGAGGACTTCGCCCGGGAGGTCTACCGCAGCAACGGCCTCGAGATCGCCGAGCCCGTGCTCTACGGGAGCTGGTCCGGGCGCGAGGCCACGCGCCACAACCAGGACGTCGTAGTCGCGATCCGCGCCTAGTTACGAACCCACGAGGCGGGCGACCAGCTCGGGCATCTCGCGCGCCATGCGCGAGCGCGGCACGACCAGGTCGTATCCGGCGGCCTCGGCGTCGCGACGGGTCTCGACGTCCGTGTGCGAGTAGAACCCCAGGCTCGGCGTCCCCGGCGTGAGCGCGCCGGCGAAGCCGGGCGTGTTGTCGAGGTCCACGATCAGCAGATCGGCATCCTCGGCCGGGTCCGGAATGCTCGAGTGGATCGTCACGTCGTGGCCGGCCGCCGTCAGCGTCGCGTCGACCTTCGAGGCGAAGAAGAGGTCCGGCGCGATCGCGAGCACCCGCGCCACGGCCTACAAGGTGACCGCGCGGCCGTCCTGGAAGCCGTCGAGCGCCAGGATCGCGCGCACCACATCGTCCGGGATCGGCGAGTCCACCGTCACGACCATCACGGCGTGGCGGCCCGTGCCGCCCGCGGGGGCGCCGCGCTCGTGCCCCGGCTCGCGGCCGACGGCCGTCGATGCGATGTTGACGTCGTGCTCGCCGAGCACCGTGCCCACACGGCCGATCATGCCCGGGATGTCGGAGTACCTGAAGACGGCCATGTACGGCGCCAGCTCGATGTTGAAGCTCTGCCCGTAGACCGAGACGAGGTGAGGGACGTTGCGGGGCCCGATCGTGGTGCCGGCGACCTCGACGCGGTCGCCGTTCGCGACCACGGCGACCGAGAGCAGGTTCGCGTAATCGCGCTCCTCGCTCTCGCTGAACTCGCTCACGCGGATCCCGCGCTCCTCTGCGATCGCCGGAGCGTTCACGAAGTTCACGTTCTCGGCGACGCGGCCCTCGAATGCGCCGTTCAGCACGGCGAGCGTCAGCAGGCGCGTGTCGAACTCGGCCAGGCGGCCGTGGTAGCCGGCCTCGATCCGGTCGACCGAGGTCGCGGTGGCGAGCGACATCGCGAGCCGCCCGAGCTGGGTGCCGAGCGGGAGGTAGGGCTCGAGCACCACGAGGTCCTCGCTGCCGACCTTCGGGATGTTGACCGCGTTCGAGACCAGATCGCCCTGCAGCGCGGCGACGACCTGCTCGGCCGTGATCACGCCGGCGCGGTCCTGCGCCTCCGTGGTCGACGCCCCGAGGTGCGGCGTGACGACGACCGTCTCGTGCGCGAAGATCGGATGCTCGGTCATGGGCTCGGCGGGGAACACATCGAGGCTTGCGCCCCCGACCTTTCCGGAGGAGACCGCTTCGTCGAGGGCGCCGAGGTCGATCAGCTCTCCCCTCGCGCAGTTCACGATGCGCACGCCGTCCTTCATCTGCGCAAAGGCCGCCGCGTTGACGTAGTTCAGCGTGTCGTCGGTCTTCGGGAGGTGGATCGTGACGATGTCCGCGCGGCCGTAGAGCGCCTCGGGGCTCTCGGCACGCTCGACGCCGAGGTCCCGGTAGCGGTCGGCGGCCACGAAGGGGTCGAACGCGACGATCTGCATCCCGAACGCCTTCGCGCGCTCCGCGACGAGCTGGCCGATGCGACCGAACCCGAGGATGCCGAGCGTCTTCTCATAGACCTCCACCCCGCCGAACCTGCTGCGCTCCCACTTGCCGCCCTTGAGCGAGGAGTGCGCCTGCGGGATGTTGCGGGCCTGGGCGAGCATCATCGCGATCGTGTGCTCGGCCGCCGCGATGATGTTCGACTCGGGGGCGTTCGCGACGATGATGCCCTGCTTGGTCGCCGCGGAGACGTCGACATTGTCGACGCCGATGCCGGCGCGGCCGATCACCTTCAGCCGCGCGGCCCGCGCGATCACCTCCGACGTCATCTTCGTGGCCGAGCGGATCACGATCGCGTCGTAGTCCGCGATCGCGCCGGGAAGCTCATCCTCGGACATGTCCGTGCGCACGTCGACGTCGAAGTGCTCGCGCAGGAGATCGACGCCGGCATCGGCGATCTTCTCCTTTACGAGGACGCGGTAGCCGTTCTCGCCGGCCATCGTCAGGCGACCGGCTGGGCGGCCTGCACGCCGGCGCGAGCGAAGACCTCCTGCGCGGCGGCGGACCCCGCGCCAAACGTGACGTCGTGCCCGAGCGCGTCGAGCGCCAGCTCGAGGCCGCTGATCGAGGTGAGGATGTCGAAGGCGCCGTAGTAGCCGCAGTGCGCGATGCGCACGATCCCGCCCTTCAAGTGGCCCTGGCCCCCGGCGATCGTGATGCCGAGCTTGTCGCGCATCGCCTTCGGCAGCGCCGCGCCGTCGATGCCCTCGGGCGTGCGCGCAACCGTGACGACGTTCGCGTGCTCGTCCTCGGGACCGAACAGCTCGAGGCCCATCGCCTTGACAGCTTCACGGGCGGCCCGGCCGAGGATCGCGTGACGCTCGAAGACTCCCTCGAGCGTCTCCACCTCGATCATCTCGAGCGCGACGTCGAGCGCGCGCACGAGCGTGACGGCAGGCGTGAATGGGCTGTCGGGCGGATCCTTGCGCTGCCCTTTGAGCGTGCGCTCCCAATCGAAGTAGTAGGAGCCGGCGCCGCGGGTCCGCGCGTCGGCCGCGAGCGCGAGCGCGCGGTCCGACACAGATGCGAACGCGAGGCCCGGCGGGCACATGAGCGCCTTCTGCGAGCCGGAGACGACCACGTCGACACCCCACTCGTCGGTCGGGAGGTCCACGACGCCGAGTCCCGAGACCGCGTCGAACACGCTCACGGCGCCGTGGGCCGCGGCGACCTCGGCGAGCGCACGGACGTCGTTGAGCACGCCGGTCGAAGTCTCCGACTGGGTGCTGAAGAAGGCCTTGACCTCCCCGCCGCGCTCCGCGAGCGCACGCTCGACCGCGGCGGGGTCAACCTTCTCGCCCCACTCGGTCTCGAGGTGGACGGTCTGCGCGCCGTATGCGTCACACAGCTCGGCCCAGCGCTGGCCGAACTTACCTGCGGAGGCGACGACGGCGACGTCCCCCGGGGCGAGCAGGTTCGCCACCGCGGACTCCATCGCGCCGGTCCCCGACGAGGCGAACACGAGTACCTCGTTGCGGGTCTGGAACACCATCTTGAGGCGCTCGAGCACGCGCGCGTAGATCTCCACGAAGGCGGGCGCCCGGTGGTACAGGATGGGCTCCGCCATCACCTGCGACACCGCGGGCGGAAGCGGGGTCGGGCCCGCGGTCATGAGGTATTGCTTGCTGAAGATCTGGGTCATAGGGGGCCGCCGAGCATAGCGAACGCCCCGGCCCCGCCGGGGACGCTGCGGCCGCCGTACTAGTGGCTGAACGAGTCGTACGCGGGCGGCGCGGAGTCGACCGCGGCCCGGCCCGGGAGGCGGGGTACTTCGACGCTCGCGGTTCCGTCGCACTCCCCGCCCTGGCCGTCGGACGCGTTGAACTCGATGCGGTAGACGCGACCGTCACCGCGCGGATCGCGCTCCGCGCGCAGGCGCACCCGCTCGGGCGAGGACGTCACCCGCGCATCGGGCGAGCGCCTGTCGGTCGCGGTCCGGACCGGCTCGTCCTGCGTGACACCGGTGATCTCGAGCGTGACCGGGTCGCCGTCAGGATCCGTCGCGCCGCGCAGCGTGACCGCCTGGAACTTGTGGTTCGGGGGGCGCAGGGCAGGGCGGTCGGGGGTGACCGTCGAGCAGTCCGGCGAGCTGTTCGGTGACGGGAGCGGCTGCCAGTCCGGGTCGGCGTCGAATGCCGGATCGTTGGTGAGTCGCACCTCGTCGCCGCCCGTGGCGGACATCGTGAAGATCTCCGAGTTCGACACGAGCGCGTCGAACGCGAGTCGCGTCCCGTCGGGCGACCACGCGACGGATATCTCGGGGCGGATGTTGTCGGTCAGGCGCACGGGGCTCGAGCCATCGGAGCCCATCGTGTAGATCTCGGCGAAGCCCTGGAAGTCGCGCGCGGTCATGAACGCGATCCGCCCGCCGTCGGGCGACCACGACCCGACTGCGTCGAATGCATCGTTTTGCGTGAGGTTGACGAGGCCCGAGCCGTCCGGGTTCATCAGGTAGATCTCTATCTCCGCACCGTCGCGCAGGGTGTTGAACGCGAGCCGGTCACCCAGCGGCGACCACGTCGGCTCGGCGTCATACGCGGAGTTGTTCGTGAGATTGACCTGTCCGCTGCCGTCCGCGTTCATCACGTAGACCTCGAGATTCCCGTCGCGGGTGGAAGTGAAGGCGATTTGCTGACCGTCGGGCGACCAGTTCGGCTCGAAGTCGTCGGACCCGTTGTTCGTGATGCGCTGCTGGCCGCTGCCGTCCGCGTTCATCACGTAGATCTCGGAATTGCCGTCGCGGGCGGAAGTGAAGGCGAGCTTCGTCCCGTCGCGCGACCATGCCGGGTCACTCGAGCTCGGCGAGAACAGGTTCGTCAAGCCGCTGCCGTCCGGCTCGATCACCCGGATGCCGAAGTAGTCATCGCGATCGGACTCGAAGGCGATCCTGCCGTTCGCTCCCGGGAAGGAGCCGGCGTGGGCGGGCCCGGCTGCGGCCAGCGAAGCCAGCAGGCACGCGATGAGGAGCCCCCTCCGTCGCATCTCGGGAGGATCCTAACGCGGGCCGCCGTCGCCGCCAAGCCCCCCGGGGTGAACGTCCGGATCCGAGAGGCCCACGGCTTCGAGGGCGCGTGCCGCGTCCGGAAAAACATCCCACCGGATGATCCGGCCGCGGCAAAAAGTCCATACCTGCGCCCATCGATGGTCGAATGGAGCGCCGCTGCCCCGTCCATAGCCTCGCTCGCGCACAAGCACGACAACGCTCGATCCTGCGTCTATGAGGTCCTCTGCGTCGAGGCGGTAGTCCCGCCACGTGCCCCAGTAGTGGCGAGAAGCTTTGACAACCGCATCGCGTCCGACGTAGACGCCGTCAAGGTCCAGCATCGGGCGGTCGCGGAGGTCCCAAACGACGTACTCGTCAAGCAGTGCCCAGAAGGCTTCCGCACTTTGAACTCCGCGGCGAACCAACTCGATGTTCTTCTCGGACATAGCCCGCCCAGTATGCCCGCCCCGGGCTACTTCAGACTGAAGGGTGGATACCCGATCACGGCCGCCCGGGGCGGCCGTTGCGGGCGCGCCACGCCTCGGCCATCTCGATCCGCTGCATCGCGGTCGGATGGGTGCCGAACGCGATTTGCGACCAGCGCGGCGGGTCGGGGTCGCCGAGGCTCTTGTCGGCGAGCTCCCGGAACGTCTCGCGCTGCGCGCGCGGATCGCGCGCGGTTTGGAGCGCGACCCAGTCCGCCTCCGACTCGTACCTGCGGCTCACCGCGTTCTGTGCAGGTGAGTAGGCGATCTGCAGCGCGACGGCCGCCAAGAGCGCGAGCGGCACCGCGCGCGCCTCGTACATCCCTCCCCTGCGGCGCGTGACAAGCGCGATCAACAGCGCCGTGGGAAGGGCGACCAGCGCGAACCACGCGGAGAGCTTCCAGAGATGGTGCCGGGAGTGGTGCCCGAGCTCGTGTGCGATCACGACACGGACCTGGCGATCGTCGAACGGCGGATCGAGCAGCGTGTTCCAGAGGATCACCCGGCGTGTCGGCCCGAGGCCGGTCGCGAAGGCGTTCGGCTCGTCGGTGAACTCGTCGACGTCCTCGACGCGCACCGGGATCTCCGCGACGCCCTGCTCGCGTGCCAGGCGGTCCGACGCGGCCGCCAGGCGCTCGTCGCGCAGCGGGTGCTGGTCCGGAATCAGATAGGGGGATACGAAGGTGAAGAGCAGGCCGAGGGCCACGAAGACCGCCGCGCCCGGGATCCACCAGAGGTCGCGAAACGGCTTGGCGAGCGCCATCACGATCACGATCGCGACGCACACGAACAGGAACACCCCGCCGAGCGAGAGCCAGCTCGAGACGGCCCACTCGAGGTATCCGACCTCGGAGACATCGTGCCGCCGCTCCCACCACAGCTGGAGCAGCCCGAAGGGCAGCTGCGCGAGCCACACGAACGCGAACCCGAGCATCCCGAGCAGCATCCCGGTGCCGACCCGCCCGGCGGCCGACTCGCGCGTGAAGCGCTCGCCGTGACGCGCGTACAGCGCGAGGACGACGAGCAGGGCGATCACCGACGCGACCGCATTGAGCGAGGTGAAGCGCTCGTAGTCGCGCGCCTCCTCGAGGTCGCGTGCCGTGAAGAAACTGCGCGGGTCGAGGTCCGGCGTGCGCAGGTTGTCGGGAACGTCCGTCGGCCACAGCGCGGGCAGGGCCACGATCCAGACCGCCGCGATCGCGGCTGCCGGGACGATCCACTTGAGGTGGCGGGTCAGGCGAGCGGCGGCTGTGGTGGCTGCGGTTCCGGTGTGAGCGTCATCTGCCACCCGGCTGCGGGCCCGCTGTACGGGTACCGATCGGTGAGCAGGTACAGGTAACCGCCCAACTGCGCCTGATACCGCAGCGAATACGCGGCCAGGTTGCGCAGCCCGCGCGGCACCTCTGCCCGGAACAGCCCGTGGAACCAGGCGAAGAGCCCAGCCAGCCAACCTGCGGTCCCGAGCGCGCTGCCCAGCATGAACGCCGGAATCGCGAGGAGCAGCCGAAATCCCGTGACCCACCGGTTCTGGCGCCCGGGACCGTCGATCTCAACGTCAACCGGATAGGTGCCTGCCTTCCCGGCGAAGCCGGGGAACGGATTGGCCACGAGCAGGATGTATGCCAAGACATGGACCTGGTAGCGGACGTAGGCAGCCAGGAAGTTGTGCAGGCCCTGCGGCGAGGTGCCCCGGATCAACGTCACGACTCCATTCGCGAGCGCCGCGAAGAGGGCCACGATGCCCCACAGCAACAGCCACACGATGTGCGGGATCGCAAGCAGCAACCGGAAGAAGGTCGTGAGGCGCGAGCGGCGCAGGTCATCCGCAACGGTCAGCCTGATCGGATCCGACCGGAACACGTTCGCGAACTCGTACGTCGCCGGGTCGCTGTTCGGGTACCGCTGTGTGAAGAAGAACAGGTAGCCGTAGACCTGTGAGGTGTAGCCGATGCCGTACACGGCGGCGTTGCGCAGCCCCTCGGCCATGCGTCCGCGCGCGAGGCAGTAGAACCAGCCCAGGAAGGCGGCCGTCGACGCGAGGCCGGCCGAGGTGGTCCCGCCACCGGCGGCGGTCGACCCGAACCCGACGAGCGTGTCCGCGAGCGCAACGGCCGGAAGCGCGAGCAGCAGGCGGAAACCGGTAACCCAGCGATTCTGGCGCCCGGGCTCGGGGATGTCGACCTCGATCGGGTAGCTGCCGGGCCGCCCGGTGAAGCCGGGATACGGGTCGGCAGCAAGCGTCAGGTACGCAGCCAAATGCGCCGCGTAGCGCACGTACGCGGCGAGAAACCGGTGCAGCGTGAGAGCCGGCGTCCCTTGGATCAGCGTCGCGATCCAGTTGGCGATCGCCACCAGCGTGGCCAGCGAGAACCATCCGGCCAGCCAGAAGAAGTGCGGTATCGCGAGGATCAGCCTGAAACCGACGGTCCACCGATTGCGCTCCAGTGAGGAGTCGAGCAGCGTGAGCCGGATTGCGCGGTCGCTCATGAGCGCGAACCCTCAGCGCTCCCGTAATTCGCGGCTAAGCGAATTACGGCCTATTCCTGTATCCAGGGCATCATCGAGCGCAGCTCGGCGCCCACCTTCTCGACCTGATGGCCCTGCTGCTCGGCGCGCATGCGCTGGAAGTTCTCCTGGCCCGCGCGGTTCTCGGCGATCCACTCGCGCGCGAAGTCGCCTGACTGGATGTCGGCGAGCACCTGCTTCATCGCCGCGCGCACCTCCGGTCCGATCACCTTGGGCCCGCGGGTGAGGTCGCCGTACTCCGCGGTGTTCGAGATCGAATCGCGCATTCCCGTGATGCCTTTCTCGTACATCAGGTCGACGATCAGCTTCAGCTCGTGCAGGCACTCGAAGTACGCGAGCCGCGGGTCGTAGCCCGCCTCGACGAGTGTCTCGAAGCCGGCGCGGACGAGCTCCGTCGCTCCTCCGCAGAGCACCGACTGCTCGCCGAACAGGTCGGTCTCGGCCTCGTCCTTGAAGGTCGTCTCGATCACGCCCGCGCGCATGCAGCCGATGCCCTTGGCGTAGGCGAGGGTGACCTCCTTGGCCGAGCCGCTCGCGTCCTGATGGATCGCGATCAGCCCGGGGACCCCGCGTCCCTCGGCGAACTGGCGCCGCACGAGGTGGCCCGGCCCCTTCGGGGCGACCATCGCGACATCGACCTCCGGCGGCGCCTCGATCTGACCGAAGTGGATCGTGAAGCCATGCGCGAACAGCAGCAGGTTGCCGGGTGCGATCCCGTCGCGGATCTCCTGCTCCCAGACCTCCCCCTGCTTCTCGTCGGGCAGGAGGATCATCACCACGTCGCCGGCACTGGCCGCGTCGGCGACGTCCAGCACGCGCAGGCCCGCGGCCTCCGCATCCGCGCGGCTGGTGGAGTCGGGCCGCAGGCCGACCACGACGTCGACCCCCGATTCCTGCAGGTTGAGCGCGTGGGCATGCCCCTGCGACCCGTAGCCGAGGATCGCGACGGTCTTGCCCTCGAATGCGGCGAGGTCCGCGTCGCTCTCGTAGAAGACGTCACTCATTGGCGCGGAAGGATAACCCCCACCCAAGCGGTGGCGTCAGGGGAGCTGGTCGCGGAGCAGCTTTCCCTGGGCGTTGCGGGGAAGCTCCGTGACGAACGCGATCGACTTGGGCACCTTGTGGGGGGCGATGCGCTCGCGGCAGAACGCGCGCAGCTCGTCCGCGCCGACGGCGCCGGCGGCGCTCAGCACCACCGCGGCGACCACGGCCTCCTGCCACTCGGAGTCCTCGCGGCCGTGCACCGCCGCGTCGGCGACCTGCGGATGCTCGAGCAGGACCTCCTCGACCTCCCCCGGCGACACGTTCTTGCCCCCGGTCACGATCACGTCGTCGATGCGCCCGATCACGTACAGGTAGCCCTCCTCGTCGATCCGGCCGAGGTCGCCGGTGACCAGCCAGCCGTCCGCGCCGGCCCGCCCGGGAGCGACGGTCGGGCCGCGCACGCAGATGCGTCCCTGCTCGTCGATCCGCAACTCGGTGCCGAGGATCGGGGGACCCGAGGACCCGGGCCGCTCGCGGACCTCCCCCGGCGGCATCGTCGCGACCTGCGAGGCGGCTTCGGTGAGCCCGTACGTGGGCGCGACCGGCGCGCCGGCCTCGAGCGCGCGCTCGATCAGCGGCTCGGGAGCGGGTCCTCCGCCGATCACGGCGCAGCGCAGGCCCCCGAGCGGCGCGCCGGCATCGAGCAGGCGGGCGAGCATCGTCGGGACGAGCGAGACGAGCCGCACGCCGTGGCGCTCGAGCGCCACCCCCACCGCGGCCGGCTCGAAGGGCTCGAGCACCATCGGGATCCGGTAGAGGGCGCAGCGCAGCACGATCGACAGGCCTCCGATGTGGTGGAGCGGCATGCAGCACAGCCACCGGTCCGTGGGCGCGACGCCGATCCGAACACCGGCTCCGATCGCGCTCCAGAGGTGGTTGCCGTAGGTGAGCTCGACCGCGGTCGGGTCGCCCGCCGTCCCCGATGTGTGGATCAGGCACTGCACTGCGTCGATGTCGAAGTCGCCGACGAGCTCGGTGTCGGGCCCGTCCGGCCCATGCGCCAGCTCGGCCGGGTCCTCCACCACCAGCCGGGGCGCGGTGCTCTCGAGCTGCCGGTCGATCGCCGGGGCGGGCGCACGCGGGTCGAGCGGCACGGCGACCGCCCCGATCTTCGTGAGGGCGTGCAGGACCACGACCGAATCGGCCGTCGGCTCGGCCACGATCGCCACCCGATCGCCGCGCTTCACCCCGGCCGCCGCGACCCGCCGCGCCGCCGCGCGCGCGTCGCGCTCCAGCTCCGCGAACGAAAGGGCGACCTCTCCGGCGAGCAGCGCCGGCCGGTCCGGGAGCGCCTCAGCGGCGAGCGCGAGCCAGTCGTCGACCCTCATCCGGCTGCGCGGAGCGTGGGGGTGGGAACGTTTATCGTGCGATTCGCCATGGAGTTCAGCTGGGCTGCCGCGGGCAGCTACACCGACATACGCTACGAGAAGGGCGCGGGCGATGCAGCGGGGATCGCGAAGATCACGATCGCGCGGCCCGACGTACGCAACGCATTTCGGCCCGAGACGGTGGTCGAGCTCTCGAGCGCATTCGAAGCCGCGCGGGACGATACGGAGGTCGGCGTGATCGTGCTGACCGGCGAAGGGCCGGACGCGTTCTGCTCCGGCGGCGACCAGCGGGTGCGCGGCGACTCCGGCTACGTGGCCGGAGGCGCATCGGTCGGGCGGTTCCACGTGACCGACCTGCACGTGCAGATGCGCCGGCTGCCGAAGCCGATCGTCGCGATGGTGGCCGGCTACGCGATCGGCGGCGGGCACGTCCTGCATGTGGTCTGCGACCTGACGATCGCCGCGGACAACGCCCGTTTCGGGCAGACCGGGCCGCGTGTCGGCAGCTTCGACGGCGGCTTCGGCGCGGCGCTGCTCGCGGGTCAGGTCGGCCAGAAGAAGGCCAAGGAGATCTGGTTCCTGTGCCGCCAGTACTCGGCGCAGGAGGCGCTCGACATGGGGCTCGTGAACACCGTCGTCGCGCTCGAGGAGCTGGAGGCGGAGACGGTGCGGTGGTGCCGCGAGATGCTGGCGCTGTCGCCGTTCGCGCTGCGCCTGCTGAAGGCGAGCTTCAACGCGGCGGAGGACGGCCTCGCCGGCGTGCAGCAGCTGGCCCACGACGCCAACCTGCTCTTCTACATGTCCGAGGAGGGCCAGGAGGGCCGCAACGCCTACCGGGAGAAGCGCGACCCCGACTTCTCGAAGTTCCCGCGCCGGCCGTAGATGCCCCCGGACGCCGTCCCGCTCCGCATCTGGGCGATGGCCGCCCGCCCGCGCACGCTGCCGGCCGCGATCGCGCCGGTCCTCGTGGGCACCGCCCTCGCGGCCAGCGAGGACGAGTTCCGCCCGCTCGCGTTCTGCGCCGCCCTGGTGGGGAGCGTGTTCATCCAGATCGGCACGAACCTCTCCAACGACTACTCCGACGCCCGCCGCGGCGCCGACACGGAGGAGCGGCTCGGGCCGGTGCGCGTGACCGCCGGGGGCCTCGTGCCGCCACGCAAGGTGATGGTCGCGACCTGGCTCGCGTTCGGCGTCGCCGTGCTTGCCGGCGCATACCTGATCGCCCTCGTCGGCTGGGAGCTGCTCGCGATCGGCGCCGCCTCGATCCTCGCGGGCGTCCTCTACACGGGGGGCCCGCGCCCGTACGGGTACGAGGGCCTCGGCGAGGTATTCGTGTTCACGTTCTTCGGCTTGGTCGCGGTCGTCGGCTCCTACTACGTGCAGACGGAGCAGATGAGCGGGCTCGCGTTCGCGCTGGCCGTGCCGGTGGGGCTGCTCGCGGCCGCGATCCTGATGGTCAACAACATCCGTGACGTCGACACCGACCGGCGCGCCGGAAAGCGCACGCTCGCCGTGCGGCTCGGGCGCCGCCGCGCGATCATCGCCTTCGACGCCACGCTGCTGGGCGCCTTCGCCTGGACGGCGGGCGTCGCGATCGGGCAGGGCGAGCCGTGGTTCGCGCTGCCGCTGCTGGCATTGCCGGTCGTGCCGGCCCTGCGGCGAGCGGTCGCGACCCGCACCGGCGGGCCGGCGCTGAACGCCGCGCTCGCACGCACGGGGATGCTGCTGGCGGTCTTCTCGCTGCTGCTGTCCGCGGGCTTGCTCCTCTCCTGATGCGCATCGAGTCACTCGAGGTGATCCCCTACGCGCTCCCGTTCCGGGAGCCCTACGTCACGGCGCGCGGGCGCCTCGAGCGGCGGGAGCTGCTGCTCGTGCGGCTGCGCGCGGACGGGCTCGTGGGCCTCGGCGAGGGCGCACCCCTGGCACTGCGCGGCGGCAGCTCGCTCGCCGAGATCGCGCGGGACGTCGAACGCTGCCGAGACGTCGTGGTGGGCACCGAGCTGAACGTCGACCCGCGCCGGGTCACGGAGCCGATCGCGGCCCGCGGCGCCTGCCCGCAGGCGCGCCTCGCCGTCGAGCTGGCCTGCTGGGACCTGCTCGCGAAGGCAGGCCGCGTCCAGCTCTGCGAACTCCTCGGGGGGACGCCCGCCGCGGTGGAGTGCAACGCGACGCTCGTGGCCGGCGCGCCGGAGGCCGTCGCGCAGAAGGCAGCCGGATGGCATGCCAAGGGCTTTCGGACGTTCAAGCTCAAGGTCGGGATGAAGGGTGACGTGAAGCAGGTGCGCGCCGTGCGCGAGGCCCTGCCCGACGACGTGCGCATCCGCGTCGACGCCAACGCGATTTGGCCGGTCGAGAAGGCTGCCAGGAAGCTCGCCAAGATGGCGCCGCTCGAGATCGCCGAGCAGCCCGTCGCGAGCCTCGAGGATCTCGCAGAGCTGCGGGCGCTCGTCGACGCGCCGCTCGCCGCGGACGAGAGCGTCGTGACCGTCGCGGATGCCGAGCGCGCCGCCGCGGTCTGCGACGCCGTGACCGTGAAGCTCGCCAAGGTCGGCTCCGTCCACGCGGCCTCGCGGATCGCGGAGCTGTTGCCCGTGTACCTGTCGAGCGCGCTCGACGGCCCGGTCGGCATCGCGGCCGCCGCGCATCTCGCGCTCCGCATCACCCCCGGCGGCTACGCGCACGGCCTTGCCACCTCCGAGCTGTTCGCCGACACGATCGCCGCGCGCGAGTGCGTGGTGGCGGGCGGCTACCTCCATCTGACGGGCGGCCCGGGCCTGGGAGTGGAGATCGACGAGGCCGCGCTGCAACGCCTGCGCATCGATACCGACTAGCGTCCCGGCCACGGTGGACCCCACCAACCGCAACACCGCGCTCGCCTCGGCGCTCGTCGAGGAGCTCGCCCGCGCCGGAGTTCGCCACGCGTGCGTGTCGCCCGGGTCGCGCTCGGCGCCGCTCGCCCTTGCCCTCTGGAACGAGCCCGGGATCCACGTCTGGAGCCAGGTCGACGAGCGCTGCGCGGGTTTCTTCGCACTCGGGATCGCCCAGGCCACGGGCGTTCCCGCGGTCGTCGTGACGACCTCCGGCACGGCCGGCGCGAACGTGCACCCGGCGGTCGCGGAGGCCGACGAGGCGCGCGTGCCGCTGATCGTGTTGACCGCGGACCGCCCGCCCGAGCTGCGCGGGCGCGGCGCCGGCCAGACGATCGACCAGCTCAAGCTCTACGGCGGTGCGGTGCGCTGGTTCTGCGAGCTGGGTGTCGCGGCGGCCGACGATATAGGCCTGCTCCATTACCGCTCGTGCGCGGTGCGGGCCGTCGCGCAGGCGAGTGGCCGCCCGCCGGGGCCCGTGCACCTGAACGTCGCGTTGACGGAGCCGCTCGCCCCGGACCCCGACCCGGCCGCGGTCACGGCGCGCACGCGGATCGCGCTCGAGGGCCGGCCGCCCCGGCCCCTCACGGAAGTCTCGCCCGCACGCAGTGAGCCCGCGCCAGAGACGGTGTCCACGTTCGCCGGGATGGTCACCGAATGCCGACGCGGAGTGATCCTCGCGGGCCGCAACCGCGACGGCGCCCTCGCCGAACCGACCGCAGCGCTCGCACGGGCGTGCGGATTCCCGATCCTGGCCGAGCCGACGTCGCAGCTGCGCTGCGGCGCGCACGACCTCGAGCAAGTGGTGGCCTCCTACGACCTGCTCTTCCGCGACCTGCCGCCGGCGCTTGCCCCCGAGCTCGTGATCCGGGTCGGCGACATGGTGACGTCCAAGGCGGTCCGGACCTGGCTGCGGGAAGGCGACGCGCGGCAGATCGTGATCGATCCGGACGAGGCGTGGAACGAGCCGACCGCGAGCGCCGAGCTGATCAGCCGTGCCGATCCGGGGTTGCTCCTGCGCGCCTTTGCCGACCAGCTCGAGCAGCGCGCGGATCGCGGGTGGCTCGACATTTGGCTCGCCGCGTCGCGAGCAGCGGAGCTCGAGGTCGACTCGTTCTTCACGGAGCTCGGCGACGAGCTCTTCGAGCCCCGCGTGCACCGCGACCTGAGCGCCCTGCTGCCCGAGGGCAGCACCGTCTACGTAGCGTCGAGCATGCCGGTCCGCGACCTCGAGTCGTTCCTACCCGCGACCGGGCGCCGGATCCGCTTCCTCGCCAACCGCGGCGCGAACGGGATCGACGGGCTCGTGTCGTCGGGGCTCGGCGCCGCGGCCGCCTCGGAGGGGCGCACGTTCGTCCTGACCGGCGACGTCGGGCTCTACCACGACATGAACGGGCTGCTGGCGATGTCGCGTCTCGGCGTCGAGGCGACGATCGTCGTGATGAACAACGGCGGCGGCGCGATCTTCGACTTCCTCCCGGTGGCCCGCCACCGGGAGGGTTACGAGGAGCTGTTCGGGACCCCCACCGGGCTCGATCTCGCGAAGGTCGCCGACCTCTACGGGCTGCGCTTCTCGCGCGTCAGCTCCTACGCCGGTCTCCCGGCCGCCCTGGCCGAGCCCGGGCTCGTCGAGATCACCCTCGACCGCGCGCGCAATGTCGAGCTCCACGAGACGCTCTTCGCGCGCACGTCGGCGGTCGCCCGGACCGCGGCCGAGCGCGCGGCGCCTCCCGCGCCGGACTGAGGCGGGTCAGGAACCCGTCAGCGCGGGCAGCACGGCGAAGAGCTTCACCTCGGTCTCGGCCAGCTCGGCCTCGGGATCGGACTCCGCGACCACGCCCGCGCCGGCGTAGCAGTGCGCCTTGCGGCCCTCGAGCAGCGCGCAGCGCAGCGCTACGCAGAACTCGCCGTCCTCGGCGGCGTCCATCCATCCCATGGGCGCGGCGTACCAGCCCCGGTCGAGCTGCTCGAGCCGCCGCACGATCGGCTCCGCGCGCGACCAGGGCTCCCCGCCGACCGCGGCGGTCGGGTGCAGTGCGCCGGCGAGCTCCACGACGCTGCGGGGCTCGGCGAGCTGCGCGCGCAGGGGCGTGGCGAGGTGCTGGATGTTCGCCACCTTGACGAGCGTCGGCTCGTCGGCCGGGGCGACCCAGACGGCCAGCGGGGCGAGCGAGCGCTCGATCGTGCGCACGACGATCGCGTGCTCCTCGAGGTCCTTTGCGCTGTGCAGCAACCGCTCGCCGAGGTGGTCGTCGACCGAGGGGTCGGCGCTGCGCCGGGTCGAGCCCGCGAGCGCGACGGTGCTGAGCACCGAGCCCGCGCGCCGCACCAGCAGCTCGGGGCTCGCCCCGAGGAACGCGGCCTCCGGCGTCCCGGCGCAGTAGCAGTAGCAGCTCGGATAGGCGGCCCGCAGGGCGCCGAAGACCGCGGCCGCGTCGAACGGCCGCGGGGCGCTCACACAGACGTCACGGGCAAGCACGAGCTTGTCGACCTCCCCGGCGCGCACGAGTCGCGCGCCCTCCTCGACGGCGCGCTCGAACTCCGTGGGCGAGCGCACGCTGTCGATCTCGTAGCCGCCCGCAGGATCGGGATCGACGAGTGGCAGCGGATCGTCGCTGAGGGCCTCGAGGCGTCCCATCGCGCGGGCCGCGAGATGCTCCGCGTCGTCGCCCGGCCGGCACATCACGTTGAGCGTCGCGAACGCCTCACCGCCGCGGCGAGCGAGCGACAGCTCGGGTAGCACGAGCCCGGTCGCCGGGAAGGACGACCACTCGCGCGCCGCCCCGCCCGCCGCGGAGAAGCCGAATCCGCCCACCCACAGCGGCCCTGCGCCGGGGTGGTCGAGCTCGTCGTCGCGGACGGCGTCACGCATCGCGTCAGAGCAGATCTGCGCGGCGTGCGAGAAACGGTCTCCCGCGCGGGCGTGCTCAGCGGTCGCGACGGCGCCGAGCGCGCCGATCGCGAAGGCTTGGCGGTCGGGCTGCTCCCACACGAACCAGCGCTCGCCGGCGCGGCGGCTCGCGAACGTCGCCGCCGCGACGTCCGTATCGCCGGGGATCGGGACCGTGACGCTCGCAAGGACCGGGCGCCCCAGCCGCCGCGCCCGCGCCACGGCCTCCTCCGCGCTCGCCGCGAGTGCCTCATGCGGCACGAACTCAAGCTTCATCAGTCGATAGTTTGACGCCCGCGTCGCACGATCCCGGGCATCCTCCCTCCCATGCCCGAACTTTGTCCCACCGCTCCCACCCCTCGGGAGTCAGGGGCCAAGGTTCACATCGCGGAGTTGGCGAAGCGTCAATGGGGCGTGGTTACTCGGACCCAGCTCGAGGAGATCGGGCTCACACGGACAGGCATCTCGCGGTGGCAGGCTGAAAGCCGGCTGCATCGGATCCATCCCCGTGTCTACGCGGTAGGTCATGACTGTCTGGCAATCGAGGGGAGGTTGGCAGCGGCACTGTTCTACGCCGGGCCGGCCTCAGTGTTGAGTCATGTGACCGCGGGTTGGTGGTCAGGACTGTTGCGGACGGCGCCTGCGCGGCTGCACGTGAGTGCACCGGGGAAACGCAGGTCGCTGAGTGAAGTGCGTGTGCATGGCCGGAGGCCGGTCGAGCGCATCTGGCACAAGCGCTTCCCGGTGACTCATCCAGCCCAGACCTTGCTCGACATCGCGAGCCAGGTGCGCTTTCAGGAGCTGCGTCGCGCGCTGGCCGAGGCCGAGTTTCTGCGACTCGTGACACTCGAGGAGGTGGAGCAGGTACTGGGCCGCGGGAAGCCGGGCAGCGCCGCGCTGCGCGCCGCCGTCGACCGTCACCGCCCCCAACTGGCGCGGACCAAGAGCGGCTTGGAGGAAAGGTTCCTCCTGCTCATCGAACGCCACTCCATCACCCTGCCGGAAGTGAACGTCTGGGTGGCCGGATGGCTAGTTGACGCCGTGTGGTCGGCACAGAACGTCGTCGTCGAGCTCGACAGCCGGCTCGCACACGGCACGCCCGCGAGGCTCGAGAACGATCATCGCCGCGACCTCGACCTGCGGGGCGCCGGTTACACCGTGCTGCGCTATACCTGGCAGCAGGTCACGCAGACTCCGGAGCGCGTCGTGGCGGACCTGCGCCGAGCGCTATGTCTGTGACTTGCCGCGCGCGATCGCGATCTCGCCCGTGCGGACCATCTCGACGAGGCCGAACGGGCGCACCATGCCCTCGAAGGCCTCGATCTTGTCGGCGATCCCCGTCACCTCGATCGTCACGGTACGGCTCGACACGTCGATGATCCGGCTCCTGAAGATGTCGGCGAGCTGCATGATCTCGGCGCGGGTCGAGCTGTCCGCGGACACCTTGAAAAGCGCCATCTCGCGAGCGATCGTCTCCTCCGGCTCGAGGTCGCGGATCTTGATCACGTTGACGAGCTTGTGGAGCTGCTTCGTGACCTGGTCGATCGGGTGCGAGGCGCCGTCGAGCGTGATCGTCACGCGTGACACCGCCTCGTCCTCGGTCGGTCCCACCGCGAGCGTGCCGATGTTGAACCCGCGCCGCGCGAAGAGGCCCGCGACCCGCGTGAGTACGCCGGCCTTGTTCTCGACGAGCACCGACAGCACGTGCTTTCGGCCGGTATGGATGTTGCCGGCCGCCTCGAGGTCCTCGAGGCTCAGGACTTCCTTTGTTCCGGGCTCACCCACGGAGGATCACCCGACCATGTCCCGCGCGGCAGCGCCGGCGGGGATCATCGGGTAGCAGTTCTCCTCCTTGCGCACGCGCACGTCGAGCACCACGGGGCCGTCCGTGGCGATCGCCTCGCGCATCGCGTCCTCGACGTCCGCATCCTGCTCGACGCGCATGCCGCGGGCGCCGAACGCCTCGGCGAGCTTCACCCAGTCCGGGCTCGCGCCCATCTCGACCGAGCTGTAGCGCTTGTCCCAGAAGAGCTCCTGCCACTGGCGCACCATGCCGAGGTAGCCGTTGTTCATGATGAACACCTTCACGTCGATGTCGTGCTCGACGGCGGTCGCAAGCTCCTGGCAGGTCATCACGAGGCTGCCGTCGCCGGCGACACAGACGACCAGCTCGTCCGGCTGCGCGACCTTCGCGCCGATCGCCGACGGAAGGCCGAACCCCATCGTCCCGAGCCCGCCGGAGTTGATCCAGCGGCGCGGCTTCGCGAAGTGGAAGTGCTGCGCGGTCCACATCTGGTGCTGGCCCACGTCCGATGTGATGATCGCGTCGCCGCCGGTGACCGAGTACAGCGCCTGGATCATGCGCTGCGGCGGGATGTCGCCCTCCTGCGAGCCCTCGAACTTCAGCGGGTGCTCGTCCTGCCAGCGGCGCAGCTGCGCCCACCACTCGTCCATGCGCGAGCGGTCGGCCTCGAGCGCGCGGTACTCGGCGGTGAGCTTCGGCAGGATCCGCTTGGAGTCGCCGACGATCGGGATGTGGGCCGGGATGTTCTTCGAGATCTCGGCCGGGTCGATGTCGATGTGGACGAACTTGGCCTTGGGGGCGAACTCGGAGAGCTTGCCCGTGATGCGGTCGTCGAAGCGCGCGCCGACGGCGACGATCAGGTCAGCGTTGTCCATCGCGTAGTTCGCCGTGCGCGTGCCGTGCATGCCGAGCATGCCGAGCCAGTTCTCGTGCGGCGCCGGAAAGGCCCCGAGGCCCATCAGCGTGCACGTCACGGGGAAGCCGCCGGCCGTCGCAAGCTCGGTGACCTCCTCGGCCGCGTTGCCGTTCACCACACCGCCGCCGACGTAGAGGATCGGGCGCTTCGCGTTCGCGAGCGCCTTCGCGGCGAGCCGGATCTGCTTGGCGTTGCCCTCGACGAAGTTCTTGTAGCCGGGCAGGTCGACCTTCTGCGCCTCGCTCGGGTCGTAAGGGATGTCCGCGCGCGAGAGGTCCTGCGGGACGTCGACCAGGACCGGCCCGGGCCGTCCCGAGCGCGCGACGTGGAACGCCTCGTGGATGATGTGCGGGATCTCGCGCGGGTCGAGCACCTGGAAGGAGTGCTTGATCACCGCCATCGTGATCCCCATGATGTCGGCCTCCTGGAAGCCGTCCGTCCCGATCAGGTCGGTTCTCACCTGGCCGGTGATGAAGACCGTCGGCACGGAGTCGAGCATCGCGTCGGCGATCGGCGTCACGAGGTTCGTGGCACCGGGGCCTGAGGTCGCGAGCGCGACGCCCACACGGCCGGAGGCCTTCGCGTAGCCCTCGGCGGCGTGGCCCGCACCCTGCTCGTGGCGGCACAGGATGCTGCGGATGCCCGCGTCGTAGAGCGCGTCGTAGGTCGGCAGGTTCGCTCCGCCGGGGATGCCGAATACGGCATCGACACCCTCCGCCTTGAGACATTCCATCATCGCGTCGACTGCTCGCATGGCACCCTCCTTTCGTAAAGTCGGCCGGGAAAAGCCCCGCAAAACGAGCGAAAAAGGATTGCGGCGCCCCCGCGCGCCCGTGACGGCCGAGTGTACCACCGGGCTTTTTGCGCCAGCGCAGGGTGTTCGACTAGGCTCGCGCTGAGTGAGGAAGGAGCTCTTGATAGCTGTGGCGCTGTGCGCGGCGGTCGCTGCCCCATCGCCCGCCTGGGCGGCGTTCCCGGGACGTGACGGCGACCTCGCCTTCTCAGCGCTGAGCGAGCAGGGCACCGAGGACGTCTACGCGGTGCCGCCGGACGGGGGTGATCTCGGCGTGGAGCGGAAGCGTCTCACCGCAAGCGCCCCCGACGGCGCCGCGCGCGACCCAGCCTGGTCCCCCGACGGGGCCCTGATCGCGTTCATCGAGCGCACGCCCGGGCCCGTCTATTACCTGAGCGTGATGCACGCTGACGGGTCCGCCCTCCAGCGCGTGACGAGGGTGGCCTCGACCTCGACGGTGAGCTGGTCCGCCGACGGTTCGAGGCTTGTGTACAGCGACGTCGGCGGGCTCTTCACGATCGGGGCGGACGGCACGGGCCGAACGTTCATCGGGACGGGCGGGGACCCCGACTGGTCGCCCGACGGCGCGCTGATCGCGTTCGAGTGTGTCAGCGACCAGATCTGCGTCGCCTCGCCGACGGGCGCCGGCCGGCAGGCAATTGGGGAGGGGGACGACCCCGAGTGGGCGCCGGACGGGCAGCGGCTCGCGGTCACGATCCACGCCGGGCTGCAGGGACAGGGCGACATCCGGGTGATGCGCCGCGACGGCTCCATCGACGCCTCGCTGACATCCGATCCGAGCGACGACCGACAGGCCGTCTGGTCCCCCTCCGGCGACCGGATCGCGTTCCTCAGCGACCGCCACCTTCCCCCACCCACGACGGGACCGCCGTTCCCGCCCCGCTTTCCTGGGATCTGGTCCATGGACGCCGACGGCTCCGACCAGCAGCTGCTCGTCTTCATTGCCTTCGGCTTCGACTGGCAGCCGCTGCCGAACCGGCCGCCGGACTGCTCCGGGATCGCGGCCAATCCCGACCTGCTGTGGCCGCCGAACCGCAAGCTGCGCTCCGTGGCATTCTCGGGGGCGACCGACGCCGACGGTGATCCCATCTCGCTCGCGGTGGTCGCCGTCACCCAGGACGAGCCCGTCCGTGGCCCCGGCGACCCGACGCGGCCCGACGCGCGGCCGGGCGGCGAGGGCGAGGTCCTCCTGCGAGCGGAGCGTGCGCCGCGCGGGGACGGGCGCGTGTACACGGTGGAGCTGGAGGCGACGGACGACCTGGGCGCCACGTGCCGCGCGCTCGTGAAGGTGACGGTTCCGCGCCACAGATCGCGCCCGGCCGCCGAGTCACCGGAGTCGTTCGACTCCTTCGAGCGCTGATCACCGGCCCTTCGGCCGCACCACTTCGTCCGGCTCGGGCCAGTCCATGTCTTCTCCGCAGACGGTGCAGACCTGGTCGGCGATCGGGCGGATCGCACCGCAGTGTGGGCACCGCCGGCGCGGCTCGTCACGCTCGAAGCGGTAGAGGATCGCCGCGAGCAGACCGAACAGCGGCAGGCACAGGCCGATCAGGAACCACACCCAGAACGAGCTGCCCTTGATCTTCCCGATCACGCCGGCGGCGAGGCCGAAGGAGAACGCGAGCACGACGAGCGCCCCGCCGGTCACGCGCTAGAGCCCGAGCTTCTCGCTGATCAGGCGGTTGACCTCGGCGCCGTCCGCGCGGCCCTTGGTCTCCTTCATCACGGCGCCCACGATCGCGCCCGCCGCCTGCACCTTTCCGTTGCGGATCTGCTCGACGGCCGCCGCGTTCGCGTCGATCGCGCGGTCGACGATCGCCTCGAGCTCGCCGGCGCCGGCGATCGGGGCAAGCCCCTTGGTAGCGACGATCTGCGCCGGGTCTCCCCCTTTTGCGGCAAGCTCGACGAGCACCTCCTTGGCCGCCGAGCGCGACAGCTCGCGTGCCTCGACCATGCCGACGAGCCGCGCCAGGGCGGCGGGCTCCAGCCGCGAGTCGCGCGGGTCCTCGATGCCCTGCTCGCGCAGCCACGCGACGAGCTCGCCCGTGGTCCACCGCGCGAGCGCGCCGGCGTCGACCCCGTCGTCCGCGACGCTCTGCTCGAAGAAGGAGCCCAGCTCGCTCCATCCGACGAGCGTGCCGGCGACGTCCCGCGCGAGGCCGTAGTCGGAGACGTAGCGCTCGAGGCGCGCGACGGGCAGCTCGGGCAGCGCCGCGCGGGCGCGCTCGAGCATCTCCTCGGTCGGTGACACGGGCAGGAGGTCGGGCTCCGGGAAGTAGCGGTAGTCGTGCACCTCCTCCTTGGAGCGCAGCGGCGTGAGCGACCCGGTCGCGGGGTCGAAGTGGATCGTCTCCTGCGCCACGGCGCCGCCCGACTCCCAGGTCGCGATCTGCCGCGCGATCTCGGCATCGATGCCGCGCTCGAGGAACCGGAAGCTGTTCATGTTCTTGAGCTCCGCCTTGGCGCGCAGCTCGTCCGAGCCGGCCGGGCGCACCGACACGTTCGCGTCGACGCGCAGCGAGCCCTCCTCCATGTTCACGTCCGACACGCCGATCTGCTTGAGCGTCGTGCGCAGCAGCTGTGCGAACGCGCGGGCGTCCTGGGCGGTGCGCAGGTCCGGCTCGGTGACGATCTCGACGAGCGGCGTGCCGCCGCGGTTGAAGTCCACTATGGAAGCGCCGGCGCCGTGGATCCGCCCCGACTCGCCGTGGTGGATCAGCTTCGCGGCGTCCTCCTCGAGGTGCGCGCGGTGGATGCGCACCAGCGGCCCGCCCGGCACCTCGAGCTTCCCGCGGGAGGCGAGCGGGACGTCGTACTGGCTGATCTGGTAGCCCTTCGGCAGGTCGGGATAGAAGTAGTTCTTGCGGTGGAAGATCGACCGCGGAGCGATCTCGCAGCCGAGCGCGGACGCGATCATCAGCCCGTAATGGACGGCCTCGGCGTTGAGCGTCGGCAGAGTGCCGGGGTGGCCCAGGCAAACGGGACACGTGCGTGTGTTGGGCAGCTCGCCGAACGAGAGCGCGCACGCACAGAACATCTTGGTCCGGGTCGAGAGCTGGACGTGGATCTCGAGCCCGATCACCGGTTCCCAACTCACGGCATCGCTCCCGTCACGTCGAACCCGATCGCGCCCTCGAGAGCGTGCGCGGCGTCGAGCAGCAGGTTCTCCGAGAAGGCAGGGCCGGCGATCTGGAAGCCGACGGGCAGGCCTGCCTCAGGCCCGCCGCCGCCCGCGGGCTTCGCGAGCCCTGCTGGAATCGAGATCGCCGGGATGCCGGCCAGCGACATCGGCACGGTGCAGTAATCCGACATGTACATCGCGAGCGGATCGCCGGTGCGCTCGCCGAGCTTGAAGGCGACGCTCGGCGACGTGGGGGTCACGATCAGGTCGCAGGTCTCGAAAGCCGCGCGGAAGTCGTCGGCGATCTTGGTGCGAACGCGCTGGGCGCGGCCGTAGTACGCCTCGTAGTAGCCCGCCGACAGCGCGAAGGTGCCGAGCATGATGCGGCGCTTCACCTCGGCGCCGAAGCCCTGTGCGCGGGTGTTCTCGTAGAGGTCGAGCAGCGTTCCGTTTGCGGCCCTCAGCCCGAAGCGCACCCCGTCGTAGCGGGCGAGGTTCGCCGACGCCTCCGCGGGCGCGATCACGTAGTAGGCGCTGATCCCGTGGGGCGCGTGCGGCAGGTGGACCTCGACGACCTCGCCCCCGGCCTCCTCGATTCGCGCGATCGTGCGATCGAACACCTCCCCCACCCCGGGCTCCATGCCGGAGGCGCTCGAGGACAGCTCGACGGGAACGCCGAACCGCAGCCCCTTCAGGTCCGTGCGACTCGGTGTGCGCACCGCCTCGGGCAGGCCGAGCGACGTCGAGTCGCAACGATCGTGTCCCACCATCTGCGCGAGCAGCAGCGCCGAGTCGGCGACCGTGCGCGTGAGCGGGCCGCACTGGTCGAGCGACGACGCAAAGGCGACCATGCCGTAGCGCGAGATCGCGCCGTAGGTGGGCTTCAACCCGACGATCCCGCAGAGCGCGGCCGGCTGGCGGATCGACCCGCCGGTGTCGGTCCCGATCGCCCAAGGTGCGAGGCCGGCCGCGACCGCGGCGGCCGACCCGCCGCTCGAGCCGCCGGGCACACGCCCGGTGTCCCACGGGTTGCGCACGACGCCGTACCCGGAGTTCTCGTTGGATGACCCCATCGCGAACTCGTCCATGTTGGTCTTCCCGATCATCGTTGCCCCGGCGGCGACGAGCCGCCGTAACGCGGTTGCGGTGTAGAGCGGGCGGTGGCCTTCGAGGATGCGCGAGCCGGCGGTCGTGGGAACTCCCTCCGTGCAGAACAGATCCTTCACCGCGATCGGCAGTCCGGCCAGCGGGCCGTCCGCCTCTGGGGCCTGATCGGCGGTCCAGAGAAAAGCGCCGAGGTCGTGGCGCTCGATGCGCTCGCGGTACGCGGCGAACAGCTCGCCGGGCCCGATGTCGCGGGCGCGGATGCGCTCGATCGCCTCGGTCGCGGACAGTCTGACCGGCTCGGTGCTCACTGGCCCGGAGTCGGTACCCGGAAGCCGGCCGCCGTCGCGTCGGGAGCTGGTGCGAGGACCTTCTCGAGCGGCTGGCTCTCGCGTGGCTCGTCCGCGCGCAACACGTTCTCGACCTCGACGACGTGCGACGTGGCCGGCACGCCGTCGAGGTCGAGCTCGGCGATCTTCTCGATGTGGTCGAGCACCGTCGACAGCTCGCGCGTCATGCGCTCGATCTCGTCCTCGGACAAGCGCAGCCGCGCGAGGCGGGCGACATGCAGAACCTGGTCGCGGTCGATCATCGACCGGCGCGTGTCAAGCCCGTCATGTCAGACGAGCTTGACCTCCGCCGCCTGAAGCCCCTTGGGGCCCTCGGTGATCTCGAAGGTAACGCGCTGTCCTTGCTCGAGCGACTTGTAGCCGTCCTGAGCAATCTGGGAGAAATGCACGAACACATCGTCGCCCGACTCGCGCTCGATGAAGCCGAAGCCCTTCTCGTTGCTGAACCACTTTACGGTGCCTTCAGGCACTGGTCCTCCTAGTGCTTCCCGCAGGCTCGAAGCGGGGCCCGAACCCTGCTGGCTTGATACGACGCGCGCAGCCTACATGAACGGCACAGCGGATTGAAGCCGTCGTCAGGGGGTCGGTCGGGGCGGCGGCCGGGACGCATCCGGCGCCGGTGTGTCGCTCGGCTCCGGTGGTGGATCGTCGCCCACCGGGCCCGCGGGCGAGACCGGCTCGGCGGCGGGAGCACCGCGGTCCGCCATCGTCGAGCGCAACTGGTCGCGCGCCTCCTCGAAGGACGTTCCCTCCTCCTGCATGCTGCGCCATCCACCGTACGCCACGACCGCGGCGCCGATCAGCGCGAGCAGGATCCCGAACTTCAGGTCGACCACCTCGTTCGGGCCAGGCTGAAAGACCATGCGACCGAGGATCATGACCACGGCGCCGATCCCGAGGCCGGCCGTGAGCGCACTCGCCGCGACCGGCAAGCCGGGCGAGCGTGACGTCGCGGTGAGGACCGCGAGGGCGATCGCCGCGACAGCCGCCGCGAGGATCACGAGGTTCGCGATCGTGCCGAGGAAGCCCTGGCCGTCCCAGGCCTTGATGCCGGTGTCGACGCCGACCGCGTTGCCGAACTGCTCGATCAGGCCGCCGAAGCCGGAGATCTCGTACCAGTTGACGAAGAACATCGCGACGAGCAGCACGACTCCACCGACCGCCGCCACCAGCTCTCCGGTCCTTAGCTTGCTGAAGTCCATCGAAGCCTCCAAGTAGGGGTTGACACATATTTCTACATCGGCCGGACCCCACCGGCGGCTGCTTTCAACGTATTGCGCAGCAGCATCGCGATCGTCATCGGCCCCACGCCGCCGGGCACGGGCGTGATCGCGCGGGCGCGGGCGGCGGCGGAATCGAAGTCGACGTCGCCGGCGAGGCCGTCCTCGGTGCGGTTCATTCCGACGTCGATCACGGTCGCGCCCTCGGCGACCATGTCCCCGGTGATGAGCCGCGGCCGCCCGACCGCGGCGACAAGCACGTCGGCCTCGCGGCAAACCGCGGCGAGGTCGCGCGTGCGCGAGTGGCAGACGGTGACGGTCGCGTTTCGCGCGAGCAGCAGCGCCGCGACCGGCTTGCCGACGAGGTCGCTGCGCCCGACCACGACCGCGTTGGCTCCCTCGAGCGGCGTGTCATACGCGCGCAGCAGCTCGATCACGCCGGAGGGCGTCGCGGGCACCATCGCGTCCCGGCCCTGCACCAGTAGCCCCGCGTTCGTCGGTGTGAGGCCGTCGACGTCCTTCAGCGGGTCGACGGCCGACGTCGCGCGCGCGGCGTCGAGGTGCGCGGGCAGCGGCAGCTGGACGATGATGCCGCTCACGGCCCGGTCCGAGTTGAGCTCGGCGATCAGATCGAGCAGCGCCTCCTCGGGGGTGTCCGCCGGGAGGTCGTGCCGGATCGATGCGATGCCGACCTCCGCGCACGCCGTGTGCTTGCCGGCCACATATATATGTGAGGCCGGGTCGTCGCCCACGAGGACGGTCGCGAGGCCGGGCACGACGTCCATGCGCCGCACCTCCTCGGCGACCGCCGCGCGCACGCGTGCCGCCACGGCCTTGCCATCGATGATCGTCGCCATGGGGTCGGCGATGCTAACGCGCTCGAGGCGGGATATCACGGGCGATATCGCCCCCCAAGAGGGGGAAGAGAAAAAGCGGGCCGATAGTGCAGGCGATATCGGCGATATCAGCGGCGCTATCGGTCCCGAGCAGCAAGCCCCCCCGTCCCCCGGGGGCGAGCGGGCGGATCATCGCCGCTTGAGCGGCGCGTAGTCCGCCATCAGCTGGCGCTCGGACCCATCCGCGGCGAAGCGCACCGCCACGATGCCTCCGCGCGCGGTGCCGATCACGACGCCATCGCCGAAGGTCGCGTGGACCACGTCGTCCCCGACGTGGAACGGGATCGGCGCCTGCTGCGGCGCCGGCGAGCGGGCGGTCCACTGGTCGGCGGGGCTCGCGGCGTCGCCGGTGGTGAGCTCGGCCGGCAGCTCGTCGAGGAAGCGCGAGGGCATGTTGTACGAGCGTGTGCCGAACAGCGAGCGCGTGCGCGCATAGGTCAGGTAGAGCTGCGACTCCGCGCGCGTGATCCCGACGTAGCAGAGGCGCCGCTCCTCCTCGAGGTTGCCCTCGTCGATCGAGCGCGAGTGCGGGAACACGCCCTCCTCCGCGCCGATGATGAAGACCACGGGGTACTCGAGGCCCTTCGCGTTGTGGAGGGTCATCAGGGTCACGTTGCTCTCGTCGTCGGTGAGCCCGTCCTGCTCGGAATACAGCGACAGCTGCTGGAGGAACTCCGCGAGCGCGGGCAGGCCGTGCTCGCCGTCCCAGTTCGAGTCGAACTCCCGCGCAACCCCGACGAGCTCCTGGAGGTTCTCGATGCGGCCCTGCGCCTCGATCGTGCGCTCGGCCTCGAGCGCCTCCACATAGCCCGTCTCCTGGAGCACGCTCTCCAGCAGGTCGCCGACGGAAGAGTGCTCCGACAGCTCGCGCAGCCGCTCGACGACCGAGCCGAAGCGGTCGAGCGCCTTCACCGCCGCCGGGCCGAGCCCGGGCACCAGCTCGGGGATCGCCGCGATCTCCATGATCGGCTCGCCCATCGTGTTGGCGTGCGCAAGCACGCGGCCGACGGTCGTCTGGCCGATTCCGCGCCTCGGGGAGTTGACGCTCCGCGCGAACGACACGGAGTCGCTCGGGTTCGTGAGCAGCGTCAGATACGCAAGCGCGTCCTTGACCTCGGCGCGGTCGTAGAACTTCGTGCCGCCGATCACCTGGTAGGACACGCCGAACCGCACGAGCGTGTCCTCGAGCACCCGGCTCTGCGCATTCGTGCGGTAGAAGACCGCGATCTCGTCGCGTGAGATGCCCTCCTCGTCGGAGAGGCGCTCGATCTCCGCGGCGACGTAGCGCCCCTCGGCGTGCTCGTCCTCGAGCTCGGTGACGCGCACGGGCTCGCCGGCGCCGCGGTCGGTCCAGAGCTGCTTGGGCTTGCGGTCGACGTTGTTCGAGACGACGGCGTTCGCGGCGGACAGGATCGTCTGGGTGGAGCGGTAGTTCTGCTCGAGCTTCACGACTTTTGCGCCGGGTAGATCGCGCTCGAAGTTGAGGATGTTGTTGAGGTCTGCTCCCCTGAACCGGTAGATCGACTGGTCGTCGTCGCCCACGACGCACACGTTGCGTTCCTCGCCTGCGAGCAGTTGCAGCAGGCGGTACTGCGCGTGGTTGGTGTCCTGGTACTCGTCCACGAGGATCCAGCGGAAGGTCCGGCGGTAGCGCTCGGCCACATCCGGGAACAGCTCGAGCAAGTTGACCGTGCGGAACAGCAGGTCGTCGAAGTCCATCGCGTTCATCTCGTGGATCCGCTTCTCGTAGAGCTCGTAGACGTCGGCGACCGTCTGCTCGAAGAAGGTGCTGACGCGCTCCTTGTAGGAGGCGGCGTCCTCGAGCACGTTCTTGGAGCGCGAGATCTGCGACTTCACGGCGCGGGGCGTGAAGCGCTTCGGGTCGATCGCGAGCTCTTCGAGGCAGCGGCGCACGAGTCGCACGGAGTCGGCGTCGTCGTAGATCGTGAAGCGCTTGGTGTATCCGAGGCGCTCCCCCTCGGCGCGCAGGATGCGCGCGCAGGAGGAGTGGAACGTCATCACCCACATCACCCGCACCATGCGGCCGACCAATCCCTCGACCCGGTCGCGCATCTCCTGGGCCGCCTTGTTGGTGAACGTGATCGCGAGGATCTCGGAGGGCTTCGCGCGCCCCGTCGCGACGAGGTGCGCGACACGATGCGTCAACACGCGCGTCTTGCCCGAGCCGGCGCCGGCGAGCACGAGCAGCGGGCCGCTGCCGTGCATCACCGCCTCGCGCTGCGGCGGGTTCAGGCCCTCGAGCAGCTGCTCCGCGCGGCGCTCGTCGGACCGCGGCTCGCGCGACTCGATCCGGGTCTCGGCTGCAGGCGCTCTGGGCGGCACGCCGATCGCTATCCGCTGACCGGGTTCTGGCCCTGGTCGCGGCGCAGCGGGCGGACCTCGGCCGGCTTCGCGCGCTCGCGCCCGGTGAGCTCCGCGACGGTCCGCTCGAGCTGGCCGATCCGCTCGGCAAGCCCGCGCAGGGCGTCGGCGACCGGGTCCGGCAGGTGGAGCCAGTCGGTGTCCGGGCCCTCGGGCCTGCGTCCCTCCACCCTCACCGGATGGCCGGGGTTGCCGACGACCGTCGCGTTCGGCGGGACGTCGTGGATCACGACGGAGTTCGCCCCGACCTTCGCGCCGTGGCCGACCGTGATCGGGCCGAGCAGCTTGGCGCCCGAGCCGATCGTGACGTTGTCCTCGACGGTCGGGTGCCGCTTGCCCGCCGCGGAGCCGGTCCCACCGAGCGTTACGCCCTGGTAGAGCGTGACGCGGTCCCCGACCTCTGCGGTCTCGCCGATCACGACGCCCGTGCCGTGGTCGACGAAGAAGTCCCTGCCGATCTTCGCCGCCGGGTGTATCTCGATGCCGGTGGCGATGCGGGTCGCGTTGGCGAGCAGTCGCGGCACGATCGGGATCTCCGCGCCGTGGAGCGCGTGCGTGATCCGGTGGCTGAGGATCGCGTGCACGCCCGGATATGTGAGCAGGATCTCGGCCGTACCGGCCGCGCGCGCGGCCGGGTCGCGGTCGCGCGCCGCGGTGACGTCCTCCCGCAGCTCGCGCGCCAAGCGCGTGATCGTCCCGAGTCCCCTCATCGCAGCGCCCGCTCGGGGGACAGTACCTCGACGGCCCGCGCCGCCACCCGCAGGCCATCGGGGGCCTCGTTGCCGTCGGCGCGGACCAGCTCCGTGCCGACGTCCGCCGCGCGCGCCGGCAGCCCCCCCGCGCAATCGAGCACGAGGTCGTGACCGATCAGGATCGCCTCCACGTTGGCGTCGTCGACGTCGACCGGATAGCTCTCGGCGTGGACGTGCGGATTCAGGACCCCGAGCTTCGCGACCACCGCCTCGGCGCGGTTGGTGCCGACGTCTGGCGTGTAGAGCAGCGCCTGGCCGCACAGGTCACCGAGCGTGACCCTCGCACCGTCCGCGACGGCGACGTAGCCCACCCCCCGTGACACGAGCTCGGCGGCGGCGGCAGCCCCCGCGGGGCCCGCTCCGATGACGATCGCGCGCGCCGCTTTCAGGCGCAGCTGCGCATCGGCCCCGATGCGCTCGATCTGCGCGCGATAGCGCTCCAACTCTGATTCGGAGAGATCGGCGGACACTGATCTAAGGGTACGCGACGCTCCCCCGGACTCCGACGCAATGGTGCCGGGCGTCCCGACCTCCGAACTTTCGCCCGTGGCGTCCACCCCTTGGACGTACCGGGCGAAAGTTCGCGGAGCGGCTCGTGGTCGCTACGAAGCGAAGAACGGCATCGAGATGTACCGCTCGCCCGCGTCACAGATGACCGTCGCGATCCGCTTGCCCTCGAACTCGGGGCGGGCGGCCACCTGGAGCGCGGCCCAGGTCGCCGCGCCCGCCGAGATCCCCGCCGAGACGCCCTCCCGCCGCGCGAGGTCGTGGGCCGTGTCGATCGCGTCGTCGTCGGTGACCGTGACGATCTCGTCGATCACCGCGCGGTTCAAGATCGACGGAACGAATCCGGCGCCGATGCCCTGGATGCGGTGCGGGCCGGGGCGTCCTCCGGAGAGCACCGGGGAGCTGGCGGGCTCGACCGCCACGATGTGGACGTCGGGGTTGCGCTCCTTGAGGACCTCCCCGACGCCGGTGATCGTGCCGCCGGTGCCGACCGCGGCCACGAATGCGTCGATCCGGCCCCCGAGCGCCGACCAGATCTCCTCCGCGGTGGTGCGCCGGTGCACCTCGGGGTTGGCGGGGTTCTCGAACTGCTGCGGCACGAAGGAGTTCTCGAGGTCACGGGCGAGCCGCTTGGCCTCGTCGACCGCCTCGTGCATGCCGCCCATCGACTCGGTCACGATCGCCTCGGCGCCGTAGAGCCGCAGCAGCGCTTCGCGCTCACGGCTCATGCCCTGGGGCATCGTGAGGATGCACCGGTAGCCCTTCGCCGCGCACACGAAGGCGAGCGCGATCCCTGTGTTCCCGGAGGTCGGCTCGATCACGGTCGTGACGCCGGGCTCGATACGCCCGTCCGCCTCCGCCGCCGCGATCATCGCGACGCCGATGCGGTCCTTGACCGAGCCCGCCGGGTTGTAAGCCTCGAGCTTGCCGTACACCTCGCCGCCGAGGCCGGCGGCAAGCCGCGGGAATCGCACCATCGGCGTGTTGCCGACGAGGCCGGCGACGTTGTCGGGAATCTCGATCTGCTTTCGGGCCATTGCCGCACGATATCCACTTCTCCCGCCACCAAAAGAAGAAGGCCGGCCCGTGAGGGCCGGCCTTCGGCAACACCCTGCTTAGGGAGTTACGTCGCTACTTCTTGCACTTCTGCGTGACCGGCACCTTCAGCGACGAGCCGTCCGCGAAGAAGAACTGACCCTCCGCCTTCCAAGTGCCCTTGCACTTCTTGGGCGCGACGATCAGCGCGAACTTGCGCTTGCCCTTCTTGATGGTCTTCTTGGGCGTCTTCGTGTCGACCAGTGCCGTGGCTGCGTCGGGCGCGCTCGGCAGGGTCTTGATCGGCGGGATGTTGAAGTCGAGGTTGTAGTCGAAACCACCTGACCTCTTCTTCGAGATCTTGCCGACGGACACGAATGTCGGACCGAGGTCCGGGAACACGTACACGAGGATCGTGTCCTTGCCGCCGACCTTCGCACCGTTGAAGATCGTCAGCTTGGCGTTCACGGGGTCGGTGACCACCGGCTTGGCGTAACCGACGCCGCGGCCGGAACCGATCTTGGAGCCCGACGGGCAGCCCTTCGGGCCCTTGGACTGGAGCGATGCGAGCTTGCACCGCGGGAACTTGCTCGAGTTGTACTTACCGCCCTCGTTCAGCTTGATCACGATGCGATTCATAATCGGCGGCTGCTCGGCAGCGGGGTCGGTCGACTCGATCTTCACGTTGAGTCCGGTCGGCTTGCCCGCCTTGTTGGGGCTGGCCTCGGCCTTGAATGCGACCTGTACGGCGGCGACGGCCATCGACGCCAGCAGGGCACATGCAGCACCGACGCCGAGCACGGCTATGAGCTTGTTACGCAATTGCGCTCCTCCTCCGGGATTTGCAGGGCAGCGGGGCTGAATGCCGGCACGTCTGAGGCAGGGGCCGGCTAGGCCCACCGATCTACCAAACAGCAAGCCTAACCAAAGGTTGCGGTCTTTGTGCCGATCGGCCCTGACTGGGGCGGGTTCAGCCGTCCGTGCCCGTGCCGCGCACCTGCTGGCGCCGCGCGCGCGAGCGCCCGACCATCGCCATGAACTGGCCCAGGTCAGAGGAGGCTTCGGGCTCGAGGTCCGGCTCGGCTCGCTCGGGCTCGGGCTCGGGCTCCGCTTGGGCCGCCACTTCAGGCTCGTCGCCGTCCACGGGGCCGCGCTGCGCGCGGTCCTCGGCCATCAGGGCGGTCCAACCCTGGTCGCTGAACAGCCGCCAGGCGTCGTCAACCGCGGCCTCGGCGATCCGCGCGGCGGCGCTCGATGGCAGCATCGGGTCGCTCGCCCGTGCGAGCGCCCATGCCACCCCGTAGCCGAAGCTCCATTCGCCGATGCTCGCCTCGAGCTCGGAGAAGTAGTCGCATCCTTCCGGGGCGCGCCGCTGCACCTCGCTCAGTGGCTGTGCGGCCTCGTCCTCGAGCGCGCTGCGTACCTGTCGCGCCAAGTCCGGGCTGGGATCGAACACAAAACTCACCTGCCGACCTCCCTCTCGATGGACGGGTCCATCGTATGACTGCCGGAGGACGCTAGTTGCTCGAGGCCCGGGGCAACGCCTGCTCGCGGTGCACGTAGAGGCGCATCCGGGAGATCTTCCCGTCGTCGACCCGGAAGACGTCGGCGATCTCCTCGTCGATCTCGAAGCGGCTGCCCTTGCCGCGCGCGCGCAGGTGCACGAGCGCGACGACCTCGTCGCCGGCCTCGATGAAGTCCTCGGGCTCGGGCCGGTACATGTGCCAGGAATCCATGAACTGGCGCAGATATGAGCCGACGTCGCGGTGACCGCGCGGAGCGACAGCCGATACGACCTCCGGGGGCATGTACACCTCGACCTCCTTTGCACAGAGGTCCATGACGGCATCGACGTTCTCGTCGTTGATCGCCTCGTAGAAGCGCTTGAGCAGCGCCTCGTCGTGCTCGGACACCATGGGTTCGTAGATCGACCGGGGAACGCCGCGGCTTGAGCCGGGGGCCCCGTCTTGCCGCTCTTGCCAACGCCCGCGCGCAGCGCTCTGCGGTACGGCACAATCGAAGGCGCACCGGCTCACACCTCCGCTAAGGTGATCTGAGGGGCAATTCCGCCTGCAGGTATGGGCTTCTGACGATGGCGAAGACCAAAGTTCTCTACGTGATGCACAACCACCCTGCCGTCTATCCCGGCGGTGCGGAGGCGTACGCCTACGAGCTCTACGAGGCGCTGCGCGAGTCCGACCGGATCGAGCCGCTGCTCGTCGCCCGGATCGGGTCGGGCCCCGACATGAAGCGCAAGTCGCACCCGGGCGCGCCCTTCGGCGCGGTCACCCCCGATGATCCGCACCAGTTCTTCCTCTACACGGAGGTCGAGGGCTACAACTGGTTCCGCATGACAGCGGACGACAAGAGGCTCTACGCGACCTACCTGGCCGACTTCCTGCGGACGCACCAGCCCGACGTCGTGCACTTCCAGCACATGCACTTCATCGGCTGGGACGCTGTCTCCCACACCCGCCGCTTGCTGCCGGACGCCCCCATCCTGTTCACGCTGCACGAGTTCCTCTCGATCTGCCATCGCGACGGCCAGATGCTGCGGCGCAACGGCGAGCTGTGCAAGACCGCGTCACCGCGTCGCTGCCACGAGTGCTTCCCCGACATCGGCCCGCAGGACTTCTTCCTGCGGGAGCGTTTCGTCAAGTCGCACATGCAGCACGTCGACCTCTTCCTCGCCCCGAGCCAGTTCCTGCTGGAGCGTTACGTCGACTGGGGCATCCCGCGCGAGCGCATCCGCTTCGAGGACTACGGCCGGTCGCCCCAGGAGCGCGCGCCGGAGCGCGACAGCGCCCCGTCGAGGCCGCGCAACCGCATCGGCTTCTTCGGTCAGCTCAACCACTACAAGGGCGTGAACGTGCTGCTCGAGGCGATGACGCTCCTGAACGAGCATGGCGTGGACGCGCATCTGTCCCTGCACGGCGCGAACCTCGAGTTGCAGCCGCCCGAGTTCCAGGCCGAGTTCCGTGATCTGCTCGAGGCGACCAAACGCTCCTCCAACAACGTGACCATGCACGGGAGCTACGACCACGATGACCTCGGCAAGCTGATGGCCGACGTCGACTGGGTCGTGGTGCCCTCCCGGTGGTGGGAGAACTCGCCGCTGGTGATCCAGGAGGCCTTCTTGCACGGCCGGCCCGTGATCTGCAGCGACATCGGCGGGATGGCCGAGAAGGTCGCGGACGGCGTCAGCGGCCTGCACTTCCGGGCGGGCGATCGCAACAGCCTCGCCGCCGTGCTCGAGCGCGCCGTGACGGCACCGGGACTGTGGGAGTCGCTGCACGCCGGCCTGCCCTCGATCTACGGCATGGACGAGCACATCGCCGGCCTCGAGGACATGTACTCGCGGCTCTTGCACGAGAAAGCTGCGCGCACGCAGCGGGTCGCACCGTGAACTCCCCGCCGGAGCGGGCCGCTTGGCTGGCGGGCGACGTGCTGCTCCTCGCGGGCACGAGCGCGAACGGCGCGATCAAGGCGTCCGCCGCGCTGGGCAAGCGGCGCCAGAAGGTTACGACGCGCACGCTTGCGCTGAGCCCGAACGGAAAGGGGTCGGAGCGCGTGTTGATCGCAAGCCGCTTCGCGAACGCGCCTGCCGAAAGGGCCGACGAGATAAGCCTGACGCTCGCCTCGGGCGCCGAGGAAGTGTCGGTCGATGCCGCCCAGCTCGCCGGGTCGATGACCGATCCCGTGGCGTTTCTCCGGGCAGAGCTGGCCGGGCTCACGCAGGCCCAGCGGGCGAAGGCGCTGCGCTTCCTGTGGACCGCGGCGGCTCCGAGCCTCGAGCGGACGAGGTCGTTCTCGCTCGCGACGCTCCTGGCCGGCCTCCAGGCGGAATTCCGCCCTTCAGCTCCGCAGATGCGCGTCTCCCCCGACAACTCCAATACCGCGCACGTCGACGTGGCCTTCCAGGTGAGCCCTCGTGCCGTGTGGACGAGGGGCTGGATGCACGATCGCGACGGCACGGCCGCGCGGCTCACCCTTGTCGCGCCGGAGGGCGGTCGCGCCGAGCTGATGCCGGGCATGTTCCGGACCGTCCGCAAGGACATCGACGAGTACTACGGCGACAAGCACGGGGTGCGCGGCCGGCGGCACGGATACGTGCGCCACGCCGAGCTCGACGGGCCGAGCTATCTGTCGAGCGGCTGGCTGCTCGAGCTCGAGACCGATGGGGGCTCGACCGTGCAGAAGGCCGCGCCGGACATCGTCCGCGATCCCGTGCAGGCGCGCGATGGGATTCTGCTGGCGCTGCGCGACGAGCACCCAGGGAGCGACGAGCTGATGCGCAATCACGTCCACCCGGCCGTCGCGGCGATTCAGGACGGCCTCGAGGGGTCGGCCGAGATCGAGACCGTCGTGCAGCTCGGCGAACAGCCCGCATCGCCCGCCGTGTCGGTGATCGTCCCGCTCTACAAGCAGCTCCCGTTCGTCGAATACCAGATGGCGCACTGGGCGAGCGACCCGTACGTGCAGCAGCAGGACCTGATCTATGTGCTCGACTCCCCCGAGCAGGCGGACCAGCTCGACAGGCTCGCGCACGGCCTTCACTCGTTGTACGGCATCCCGTTCCGGATCGCGATCATGAAGGGCAACGCGGGCTTCGCGGGCGTAAACAACTGCGCCGCGGCGATCGCGCGCACGGACACCCTCGTCCTGCTGAACTCCGACGTCGTGCCGGACCGCCCAGGTTGGCTCGAGCGGATGAAGGCGTTCTACGACGCCACGCCGCATGTCGGAGCGCTCGGCCCGAAGCTGCTCTACGAGGACGACTCGCTTCAGCACGCGGGCATGTACTTCTATCGCGCCGACGGATCGCCGCTGTGGGAGAACATGCACTACTTCAAGGGCCAGCACCGCCATCTCGCGGCGGCAGACATCGCCCGCACCGTGCCCGCGGTGACCGGTGCCTGCCTGATGGTCGAGCGCGATCTCTACGAGCACGTCGGCGGGCTGTCACACCGGTATGTCCAGGGGGGCTACGAGGACTCCGACTTCTGCCTGCGCCTGATCGATGAGGGGCGCGCGAGCTGGTACGTGCCGGACGTCGAGCTCTACCACCTCGAGGACCAGTCCTATCCGAAGGACGTCCGCGAGCGCGCCACGGGCTACAACATGTGGCTCCACACCGAGGTGTGGGGCGAGCGCATGGAGCGCCTGATGGGGCAGTTCCCGGGTCTCGCCTGACGCGGGGTGGGATGAAGAAGTCCAGCATCGCGCTTGCCGCGGCGCTCGCGCTGGCGCTGACGGGCGCCTTCGTCGCGTTCGCGTTCGTCTCGTTCAACGTGCTCCACGGCGACGATCCGGGATCCCTCAGCGGGGGGTCGCGCCCGGAGGCGAGTTCGTCTCTCGCACCGGTGTCGATCACCGGCGCGCAGCAGACCGTGCTCGACTGGAGCGAGGTGGGGTGCTCCGGTTACGACTATGCGGACCTTCCCTCCCGTGCGTATCGCGATGCTCGCGGCCGGGTGCACCTGGTCACGTCGCACTTCGTCAACCGCAGGATGAGCGGGCCGTCGCTGAACCGGGTCCGGCACTCATGCCACGTGGTGATGCGCTCGGGCAACGAGGCGGACCCCGCGCGCTACAACGACCGCGAGTGGATCGCCGCCCCCTACACGATCGACGGCCGCACGGTGTACGCCCTCGTGCACCACGAGTTCCAGGGACACCGCCATCCCGGGCTATGCGCGTCCGGCGTGTACCTGAAGTGCTGGCGCAACGCGATCACGCTCGCGGTGTCGCGCGACGGGGGCCGGTCGTTCGGGCAGGCCCCTCCCCCACGCCACCTCGTGGCCGACATCCCCTACCGGTACGCGCCCGACGTCGGGCCCGCCGGCGTGTTCACGCCGAGCAACATCGTGCGCAACCCGCGCGACGGCCTCCACTACGCGCTCGTCGCGGTCCAGGCCCATCGCGCCCAGCGGCGCGGGTCGTGCCTGATCCGCACCCGCGACCTCTCGAACCCGCGCGCGTGGCGAGCCTGGGACGGGTCGTCGTTCGCCACGCGATTCATCGATCCCTACCGAACGCGCGGCGCGCGGCCCGCGGACCACGTGTGCGCGCCTGTCTCCCGCCCCGAGATCGAATCGATGTCGTCGAGCCTCACCTGGAACACCCACCTCGACAAGTGGGTGTTGGTGGGCGCCGCCGGCCTTTACGACGATCGCCGCCGGGAGGTCGTCTGGGGCGTCTACTACTCGGCCTCGGACGACCTCGTGGAGTGGGAGCGCCGCAAGCTGATTAGGGAGGCCGAGTTGCCGTGGACGTACGAGTGCGGCGACTCCAACCCGATCCTGTATCCGTCGCTGCTCGACCCGCGATCGCGGTCACGGAACTTCGAGACGACCGGCCGGCGGGCCTGGCTCTATTTCACGCGGTTCCATTACAAGAACTGCAAGATGGGGGCGAACCGGGATCTGGTTCGGGTGCCGGTGGAGTTCAAGTAGCGATGAGGGAAGCGACAGCCGCATAGTTTGGTGGCTAGAGTCCGCACGGCATGGACGTGATCGAGGAAATTTCGCCCAACGACGTCATGTATGCGAGTGGACCACCCGAGCGGTATTGGGAGCTTGGAGAGTCAGCGCTTCGTGCCATACGCCTCTCGCTCCAGGCCGCAGGGCAACCAAAGCCACGAAGCATCCTGGACCTCCCTTCAGGCCATGGGAGGGTCCTGAGGACTCTCAAGGCCGCGTTCCCCGATGCTCGATTGGTGGCCTGCGACATCGATACCGATGCGATTGAGTTCTGCGCGCGCGTCTTGGGGGCGACGCCGATTCAGGGTCACGACGATCCGGCGGCAGTCGAGTTTGACGATGCTATTGACGTGATCTGGTGCGGATCGCTGCTGACGCATCTTGACGCGCCGCGCTGGCCAGCATTCCTCGAGTTCTTCCAGGCAGCGTTGAAGGCCGATGGATTATTGGTCTTCACGGCTCACGGGCGCAAGGTATTGGACAACATGCGCCACGGGGCTGCCTACCTCGACGAGGAACGCCAAGCCGCGGTAATAGCGGAATACGAGGCCGCCGGCTTCGGCTATCGCGATTACATCGGCCAGGACGGTTACGGCATCTCGCTCTCGGCGGCGTGGTGGGTACTGCAGCAGCTAGAGGGCCGTGTGCATCTCTACTCGGAGGCGCTTTGGGGCTCACATGACGTGTTCGCCGTGTCTCTTGCAAAGCCCGATGCCTGAGACCGAGCCGGGATCGGCCGGCGCCGCCAATCGGGGCCGCCTTCCAGAGGCTCGCTTCGACGGGAAGGTCGTCCGTGGCAAGGACGGGTGGCTCTTCCTCGACGACGACACCAACGAGGTGATGAGGCAGCAGCGGGGGGAACTGCTCTTCACCGAGCAGCAGCTCGGTGATTGGCGCGCGCTGCTCGACGAGCGAGCGCGATGGCTGCAGCAGCGTGGTGTTCCTTATTACCTCCTGGTGCCGCCGAACCCCCATTCCATCTATCCGGACAAACTTCCCTTTGACATAGCCCCGGGAACCCCGCGACCCGTCGCGCAATTGATCAAGCACCTCGAGGATGACCCGGCTTCCGCATCCTTGCTCTACCCATTGGAGGAGCTGGTCGAGCGTCGTGACGAGCCCGTCTACTCGAAGACCGGCACCCATTGGACCGACCTTGGCGCCTTCGTTGCATACGAGGCGCTAGTGGACTTGATCGGCGACGGTACGCCAGTCCGTCGACTCACCCCCGCGGACGTGACGTTCCATGAGGAGATGGCGCCCGGTGGCCTTGGAAGAAAAGTGACTCCACCAGAAGCGTCGACACAGATATACGGCAGACCGATCGACCCGGCCGCCCACATGAAAGTCGACAATCGAGTGTTCCTGAACGGACACCGGATTGAGTACGAGTGCCCACCCGCGGGCGCCACCGTCTGCCTGGTGTTCGGCGATTCCTTCGCGCACGCGATGCTCCCCTTCCTGGCCGAGAGCTTCGGCCGCGTCGTGTTCGCGCATCTCGCCACGCTTGACCGGCTGCTCGTTACGGAAATCAAGCCCGACATCGTCGTGAGCATCCTGAACGAGCGGTTCCTGATTCGGGTGCCGGTTGACGCCGGCGCAAAGACGCTTGAACAGTGCGCTGCTGAAAAGCGCGCAAGTGGAGCCGTCTATCCGCCGCGGGCACATGGGGGCAATCGGGTAGACACGCCACCCCCCTGGAAGGGCGGCGACGTCCAGGCGGAGAGCTAACCCGAGGCCGAGCGCTTCGATCCGCTCGCCCCATAGCTGCGAGTTCAGCACCACGTCGTACTGCCTCGCGGCGAACGACGCCTGGAGGCTGGAGCGCCCCTCGAGGTAATGCAGCTTCGCGGTCGGGAAGTACCAGTTCGTGTGGCCCGCCTCACTGAGGCGCATGCAGAGGTCGACGGCCTCGAAGTCCTCCTCCAGGAAGAGCTTGCGAAGGCCCCCGACCTGCAGGAACAGCTTCCGCTCGACGAGCAGGCACGCGCTCGAGACGGCTGCCACGGATCGCGCCTCGCCGACGCCGGCAAAGGTCTGGGGCAGGCCCTTGTACACATAACGTGGCTCCCATAGCTTGTGATCCGGGTCGCTCGAGCATGCGCAGTTCCTGCGGCGATGCGTGGTCGAATGCGATGCCGGCGTGCTGCACCGATCCGTCCTCGAGCAGCAGCATCGGGCCGACCGCACCCACGCCCTTTTTCCCGGCCTTGAAGTCGAGCATCGCGCCGAGCCAACCGGGCGCATCCGGGATCACGTCAGGACTTATGAACAGCAGGTCGGGAGCGCTCGCCAGCGACGCGCCCGCGCACATCTTCGCGATCCGGCCTCCCCGCTCATCGAGCACGACCAGCCGGAACGGCACGCCATAGAGCCACTGAAGCTCCGCTGCCTTGGGGACGAGCCACTCCGCTACGTCGGGCGAGTCGACGACGTAGATGACGTCGGCCGCGGCAATCTCCGGGTCGCGCCCGAAGTGGACAAGCTGCTGCTCCAGCGCGTCAGCCGGCCGGTACACCGGCACGACCAGCGAGACATGCGGGTCCGCGGGAGGAGTGCCGAACTGCTCGACCCGTTCCACGGAGGCGGCCTTGGCAACCCTGCGTTGCAGGCAATCCAGCGCCGGCCGCACCTGATCGGCCATCAACCGCTCGCGGCCCTGCTCGACGGACCCGAAATCGCGGACGATCGACTCCCGTGCGCCGAGCAGGTTGCGAGACACCGCCGGTGCCTCGATCTCGACGCCGTCGCCGAGGGCGTTGCGCACCTGGAGGATCCATCCGCTCGGAAGCCGGCTAGGCACATCGAGGTGCACGCAGGCGAGGAAGCCGGACTCCGGCCGGTGGCCGTTCGAGTCCGGGTAGAGCTGCTCGATGTCGCGCCTGCGATACCGGAACGCGTGCTCGAGGACGTCCGCGCTCCATCCCTCCGGCGACATGAACGTCAGCGTCGCGAGCGGCGCATCAGCGTCCCAGACCCACCCCTTCAACCAGAATGTCTGCTCGTCGAGGGCGTGGATCTCATCGACGTGCAGGCCCAGCGGCTCGTCCTCGCGCACCGTGCAGTACGGCAGGCGTTCGCGCAGCACGTCACGGATCAAGGCCAGCCGCTTGGCGAGCTTCAGCCCGCCGGGGCCGTGCAACTCCGGACCGGCCACCCGGACGATGAACCGCAGCAACGCCTCGCGGGTCTTTGCGTCAAGCCCGGCGAGCCTGTTCCTGAGGATCGTCGACAGATCGGCCGCTGACCCGGATGCCCCGCCGCCCCTCAGGCTGACGCTCTCGCCGCCGGCCTCGATCGCCAGCTCACCCGCGGTCTCACTCGCGAGCGCAGCCGGAACGCGGAAGATCGTGACCGTGGCTTCCCCGGCCTCGAAGCGCTCCGCGTCGAGCGCGTGCGAAGGCCCGGCCCCGTTCGCGACCTCCACCTCTCATCGGTGTCCGTGACGAGCAACAGCCTCTCGCTCAGCCAGGCGGCCCGCGGCCTGACAGTGACGGCGGTCACGATGCCAGCTCCCGCGCGGCCTTCGGACGCGCGCCACCGGAGTCGCCCTGGCCCTTGGAAAGCAGGTCCGCGTAAATGCCTTCGAGCCGGCGAATGTGCGTGTCCATGCTGTGCACCGGTGGAATCCCCGCGCGCAGCCTCTCCCACAAGCCGTTGGTGCTCACCGCCTTGCGAATCGCCTCGGCAAGGCTCACCGGATCCCCGGCGCGGAAATTGAGGCCGTTGACGCCGTCTACGACCTTCTCCGCCATCCCCCCGATGTCGCTCGAGATCACCGGCCGGCCGTAGGCGAACGCCTCCTGGATGACGAGCGGCGAGTTCTCCCACCAGCGTGAGGGCACGACGACCCAGTCGACCTGCTCCATCAGGCGCGGAAGCTCGTGGCTCTCGTAGCGCCCCGCCATCGTCACGCCGTCCCCGGCGCCGGTCAGCAGCTTTGCGAAGTCCGCTTGGAAGTCCTCGGGCTGGATGTCGAGGTTGGCGCCGTGCAGCCAGGCGTGTGCGGCGCATTCCTCCTCGCGTAGCAATGTCATCGCTTGCAGGAGGACGTTGACGCCCTTGTAGTGGCTGAACTGACCGAAGAACCCGAGGCGCGTGCGCGAGCCGACCCGCGGCGTCTCGACAATCGGCTCGACCGGGTGGCGCCCGTAGTCCTCGTTGACGATGCGGTCCGGCGCGATGCCCCAGTCGAGGTAGCGCTGCATCAGGAACTTGCTCGGCGCGATGAACAGGTCCACGTCCTCGAAGTGGGATTTGACGAACTGCTCGCGCAGGTAGAACTCGCGCGGCGGGATGTCCGGGAAGCAGCCGTGGCAGCGGCGCGGCGATGCCTCGAGGCACAGCTCGTCCCCGTTGGTGCGCACCATCTGGCCGTGGCGATGGCAGATCGGCAGGTACTCGTGCAGCGTGTAGAGGATCGCCGCATCCGGCAGGGTGCGGCGGGTCGCGCGGATCATGTCGTAGCCCATGAAGAGGGTGTGCTGGAAGTGGACGACGTCCGGCTTTAGCGCGAGGAGCACGTCGCGGTAGTACTTCGTGAGCACCGCCTTGTTCGGTGCCGTGCCGAAGAACCAGTCGTAGTTCGTCGCATCGGTGTCGAACAGCAGCTGGTTCGGGTCACCGCCGACGTGGGACCTGAGGGCGCCCTCGTAGCCGAGGGTCGGCGAGTGCGGTGGCCCGTTGCGGGCCAGCAGAACGGGCTCGAACTCCTCGGAGGAGTCCCTCATCGCCTCGTACAGCTCGAGCGCGTACCCCTCGGCGCCGCCCGGACGATTGGCCGGATGCCCGTGGATGATGTAGAGGACCTTCTTGCGCGACACGATCAGGACCTATCGGCCTTACCGGCGGGCTCGTTGAGCGCGAAGACCGAGCACACCCCTGATCGCCGCGCCACGCAGCGATAACGGGCATCGACCGCGGGCTCGAAGCCAGGGTTGAGGTCGAGCCATGACGGGGCGACGTCGGGGACCACGAGGTACTCGAAGGCCTCCTCCTCGCGCATCGTCTCCAGTATCCCGATCGCCGCGTCGGGGTCGTGGTGGACGTCCTGCGCCTCATCGGCCGCAATCGCGGGCGGGAAGTGCTCGGTGCGCCGACCGCCCAGGCGCACCAGCCGCTCGTCGCCCGAAGAGACCACGGCAATCACGGCATCGGCGGGCAGTAGGCGGTCCACGAACTCCACGACGTGACGGCTGACCCGCTCGGCAGCCTGGAGCCCCGCGGCTGTCAACCCCTCGCCGCCGAGCCGGAAGACGATGCAGGCGTCATCCTCGAATGCGACGCCATGGCGGCGAAGGTCGTTCCCGAAGTCGCCGTAGTAGTCGAGCCACCAGAACCCGGTCGCCGGCAGCACCAGGAACTGGGCGCCGCGCGAACGCCATTCATCGAGGTGCGAGAGGGCGTCGGCGCTGTCGCGCGGGTGAAAGCCGGCGTACTTGCCGTCCGCCTCGCGCGGGAAGTGCCAAGCCGTCCTGTTGCCCAGCTCGAGAAGCGCCTCGTCACCGCGACTCACGACGAGCACGGTCGCATCGCCGGGGACGGAGTCCTCGACGGCGCCGCGGATGCGACCGAGCACCCGTTCGTAGTCGACGGACGAGGCTTCCTGCGTTGCCGTCATCGCCGGGGCCACACCCTCTCTATCGGCCCAGACGCAGGGAACGCCAACCCGATCGCAGGCGCGGCGTACTGTTTCTGCTTACTTACGTTGCCTCCCATGAAACCTGCGCGAACGTCAGCGTGAGTTTGGCGCGCATACGAGACCAAAGCCCACCTGACACCATGGAAGGTGGCCGATTACGACACGACCTTCCAGAAAGCCAATATAGCGACGGCCGAGCCCGGCCGCTACATCACTGGACACTGCGTCAGGCGGGTTCCGGAGGTCCAAATAACATGGCTGCCCGTGGTGCCCCCATCTAGCATGGCGTCGATGCCGACGTCTACGGATCCCGGAACATGCCTGCGCTAGAGATACTCAGCGTCTCGGGGCCGGACGAGGTACCCGAGTCGCTCTGGGGGTCGGGAGTCGACAGTCCGCAAGCGGGCGATCGGACCGACCGCTGTGTCTTGCACGTCGCGGCGTGGGCGATCGGCAAGCGCTCGCCGGCAGCCGTCGTCGAGCTGGTGAGGGACGCCGACGTGATCGGGATCGCGCCGCTGCGATCGCCTCGCCCGGACCTGTCGGCCGCCTTCCCGGACGCGCCGGAGGCCGGCGTGGCAGGCATGGCGGTCGACATCGACACGACCGACTTCCCGACGGACTTCGAGTTGGTGCTGAGGGTCGTGCTCGAGGACGGCGAACGCGTGGAGATCGGGTCGATCGCGGGACGGCACGCGGAGGCGTCCGGCGAGCCCGGATCGACCGCGGCGGCTCCGACGCTGCGCGACGACCTGCGCCAGCTCATCGAGGAGATCGCGCCTGATGCGCTGAAAGGGGAGCACGTGAGCCACGCCGCGACGCTCGACCGCCTCGCGATCAGGGATCAGCGGGTGCTCCACCTCGGATCCGGGCTTGGCGACACGAGCCGTGAGGTGAGGGCCCGCGGCGCCGCGCTCGTCGACGGGTTCGAGTCGGATGGTGAGTCCGTACGAGTTGCGCGCCTACTCAACGCCTACCAGCACGCGACGAGGGTGTCGTTCTTCCAGCGATTCCTCGACAGCCCCTACGCGTACGAGGATCGGTACGACATGGTCCTTGCCCTATCGGACTTCGAGCGCCTCGCGCCGGTGCTGGGCCGCGTCGCGGAGATCACCGACGGCGTGTTGGTCGCTGTGACAGACGACGCCGAGAAGGCAATCGAGTCGATCCGCCCGCATTTCGAGCACCAGGAGCGACTGGGCGGCCAGGCCGTCGTCGCGGCGCACAGCAAGGATGCGCTCGAACTGGCTTTGCGATCGGCCGCGCAGGCTGCGCCATGAGCACGTTGCAAACTCTCGACGCTGATCTGCGGGACCTGATCGTGCGCGCGCTCGGCGAGCAGTACACCAGCGTGGCAACAACGACCGGAGCCGCCGTCGAGGCCGGCAACCATTACCAGTCGCTCGACCTCGGAGGCACTCGCACGCGAGGGTTCCGCGATGACCGCGCGGAGTTCCTCGACCAGATCGACTTCACGGGCAAAAAGGTGCTCGACCTCGGCTCGAACCTCGGCGAACTGAGTCGCGAGGCCCGCGCCCGAGGGGCCTCGCTTGTCGACGGGTTCGAGTACGACCCGTACTTCATCGAGATCGGCGAGCTCGTCAACGCACTCAACGGCACGACGCGGGTCTCGTTCTACGAGCGTGACATCGGCGACCCGGAGATCTACACGGAGCGCTACGACATGGTCCTCGCATTCGCGGTGATGGGCCAGGGCGCCGCGAACGCCATGTGGCGGATCGCCGAGATCACGGACGTGCTCGTCTTGGAGACCCACCGCCTCGAGGGCAACTTCGAGAGCGGCTACATGAAGCCGGTCGCGCGCTATTTCCCGTATCACCGGATGCTCGGCGAGTCCGACTGGGGAGTCACGTTCGACCGCGAGGAGGTCCGGGCCACCATGGTCTTCGCGAAGACCGAGCAGGCGCTCGACGACGCGCTGCTGGACGCAGTTCCCGTGCTGGCGGAGTCGACGGACCGTGACCGGGCGAGCGCAGCCGCGGGTGGCCGCCATGTCGACGTCGCGCGGACGCTGCTCCAGGAGAAGTTCTTCGACACTTTCGGCTTCGACTCGACGGAGGAACTGTTCGCGGCGGTCGATGGCATGGACGTCGATGTCGCCGCGCTGGCCCGCAGCCAGGACGCGCGCGTCGGCGGCTATGACGGATGGGTGCTGTGGTTTCTTTTCCTGAAGGGGTACCTCGAATACTCCAGCAGCGCGGAGGTTGGCCCCGGCAACACGTACTTCGACTACCTGAGTGGGCATCACGGCCAAGCCTTGGACCCGACGGTCGCGCAACAGGTCGACTGGGACGCGACGCGGGCGTACGTCGTACGCCAGTTCGAGGGCATGGACCGGATGCGCGCAGCGCCCGAGTCGCCGGAAGTCGTGGAGCAGACTCCCCCCATCGACGTCTTCACGAACGAGCAGGCCGCGGGACGTCTGTACGTCTACGAGCCCGGCGCACACAACCCGATCACGGCGACCCGCTTGGACGGCTGGCACCGGCTTTTCGCGGCCCGGCTATTCGGTGTGCCGAGGCTACGGCTGGAGGTCATCGAGGAGACCGACGCCAAGCCCGTGTTCGGCGAGCTCGAGGAGTTCGATTTCGACGGCAGCCGCCTGCACGTGGCGGGCTGGTGCATCGAGGCGGACGAACGCCTCGACCTCGTCGAGGCACGTCTCGGTGCCACTGCTGTCGTGGGCACGACGACCACCACCCTGCGCGAGGACGTCGCGGCGCGCTTTGCGCACATGCCGTTCGCGCGGCGCACGGGGTTCGTGATCGACAAGGAATTGGGAGACGAGGCGGCAGCGACTGCGAGGCGCGATCAGCTCGTGAGGTTCCGGCTGACGGCCCTCCAGGAGTGGGATCCGATCGGGGAGCTCAACGCGTACTACCTCCCCGGAATGTTCGAGCTCCCGTGGCCCTCCAGCGAACTGGCCGAGCGTCTCCTGGGTACGGGTGATCCGCGGCGGCTGTCCGCCGACTCACTGCGCCGGCTGCACGCCATGCTCGAGCCCGTCAAGCGATACCGCTCCCTGGAGTCGTTCTCGACCGTGCTGGATTGGGGCGCGCGATGCGGATACCTCGAAGCGTTCCTGGACCACTTCATGCCGCACGCGGAGCTGACCGGGATCGATTCCGACGCAGAAGCGATCGAGTGGGCCCGTGAGGCGGGACGCCGCGGGACCTTCTCGGTCGTGGACCCCCTTCCGCCGACGGACCAGCCCTCGGACTCGTTCGACCTCGTGCTCGGCCATTCGATGCTCGGCCGGCTGACGGCCGAGGAGCAGACGGCGTGGCTGGAGGAACTGCGTCGCGTGATGAAGAGCGGCGGATATGCGCTGCTGTCCCTGAACGCAGAAATGCTCCGTGCATTCATCAAGGACCGCGACGTGCGCGAGGAGGTCGAGTCCCTCGGCATCTCGAGCACGCTCCTGGAGCGCTACGCGGAGGGCTCGGACGAGGCAGTCCCACGGCGCGGGACCTTCCAGACGAAGGCCTATTCGATTCGGGAGTACGCGAAGACCTTCGACGTGATGCGCTACTCGATCGGCGCCCTCAACGACGAGGACCTGATCGTGCTGCGCAAGGCCTGACGTCCGCTCAGGCAGGGCCGCTCAGCCGGAGGGCTCGTCCTCGACGAGGGAGGCCTCGTGACCGCCCTTCAGGGCCTTGGGAAGCGCGCGCACGTACGCCTCGCCGCTGTCGAGCCCGAGCACCCGGCGATCGTCGCCGGCCACCTGAACGGTCTCGAGCAGGCGCGCGACCTTGCGGTTCGACGGCACGGCGACCCCTTCCTCGACGTCGACCGTGCCGAGCACCTGGACCTGCGGCCCCTTGCGGCTCGAGACGGCCTTGATCACGGCGTGCATGGGTGGTCTTTCGCCGGGGGTGACCGGAATGCCTCCCCCGTTGGGTCATGCGTGCGCCGCACTCCCCTAGAGTTGTGTCGGCGATGTCGGAGCAGATTGATCGCCGAAAGATCGGGAAGGGACTGGTCACTACCGCCATTCTGGCCAGCGTCGGCTTCGCCATCGGCGACATGCTCAGGACGCTGCGCAGACACTCGTAGGATTGAGCGATGGCGCAGGCGGAGATTGAGGCGCTTCGCGCCGTGTACGAAGCGGTAAGTCGCGGAGACTGGGATGCCGCGTTCCATGACGCGCGCCCAGACTTCGAGCTGCAAACGCCAGATCAGAACCCCATTGCCGGGACTTACCGCGGGCGTGAGGCGATTCGTGGCTTCTTTGCTGAGATTTGGGCTGCGTTCGAAGAGGTGACCGTTCAGCCCGAGCATTTCCTGGAGTTGGACGACCGGATCTTGGTTTCTCTGCACATGCAGCTTCGGCCTAGCGGCAGCGGCGCGACGGTGGACATGCGACTCACCCACCTTTGGACCATGCGCGATGGCAAGCCTGCCCGTTGCGACGTCTTCCTGCGACGTGAGCAAGCCCTCGAAGCCGTCGGGCTGTCGGAACAAGACCCTCGCGCTCAATTGGGATACGGTCGAGCGACGGATTCACCGCCGCTGCCACCTCAGGAAGTCTTCCTGGGGAGGGTCGACCAAGACCGGGCCGGCGTGTCCGTGCAGCACGGCTCTTCGAGAACGCTCGTGATCGCGTTCGGAGGGCTCTGGGGTGGGCTGGGACCAGTGCCGGTCTTTGAATTCCAGCGAACTCTCGCGGCCTCGGGATTGCAGTCCGTATTCCTGCGCGACCATTACCGCGCCTGGTATCACCGTGGCGTCGCAGATGTCGGCGATGACGTGGATTCGGTCGCGTCGTTCCTGCAACCCATGACTCGGACGGCCGACCGCATCGTGATGATCGGCAACTCGGCCGGCGGGTATGCCGCGCTCCTGTTTGGTGCACTGCTGGGTTGTGAGGCGCATGCGTTTTCGCCGCAGACTTTCATCGACCCGGCTCTGAGGCGTCAGCATCGCGACGCACGATGGGCAGAGGACCTGTCCGCGCTGCTCGAGACCGGCCGTTTCGACGCCCGCTACGGTGACCTCGCACCGCTGCTTGCCTCCCGGCCGGGAAACTTCCACATCCACTACGGGACCGCTGCGGCGCTCGACGTGCTCCACGCTGAACGGATGCGAGACCTAGCCCACCTTCACGCGATCAGCGGAGGGCATCACGGTGCGGTTCAGACGTTGCGCGATTCGGGTTGGCTTGAATCGTTCTTCGGCGATCTATAGCGAGAACCGAGCGGCAGATCCTCGAGCACCGCGCGCGCCGCGAGGTAGCCGGGCGCGCCGGTCACCGCGCCGCCAGGATGGGCGCCCGACCCCGCGAGGTACAGCCCCTCCACGCCGCCGTAGCGCCGCGCCGGGAAACGGCCCTCGAGCAGCTGATCGGGGAGCATCTCCCCGTGGAAGATGTGACCGCCGGTGAGGCCGAGGCGGGCTTCGAGCTCTCGCGGGCCGAGGGCCAGGCGGTCGACGATGCGGTCCGGGAGCTCTGGGCATACCTCCGCAAAGCGGGCGATGGCCGCGTCGCCCGCGGCATCGGCGTCCGCGTCGGCCGGGAAGCACTGGCAGAAGAGCGACAGGACGTGGCGCCCCGCCGGCACGAGTGTGGGGTCGGCGGCGCTCTGGCAGGCGGCCTCGATCCACGGACGCGCTGCGGGCCGGCCCGCGCGGGCGTCCGCGGCGGCGGCCGCGAGGTCAGCCAGCTCGAAGCCGATGTCGATCGTCCCCGCCCACGCCTCGGGCCCAGGCCAGCTGGGGAAGTCCGGCAGACCGTCGAGCAGCAGCATGACCTTGACGACGGGGCCCGCCTGGCGCCAGCCGTCGGGCGCCGGCAATCCTGCGAGCGCCGCGGTGCGCCGGGGGTCGGCGTTGGACAGCACCGACCGGGCGCGCACCTCGCGCCCATCCTCCAGCACGAGGCCGGACGCGCGCCCCTCGTCGACGACAACGCGCTCGACCGGCGCCTCGACGCTCACCCGAGCACCCGCCGCCTCGGCCGCGGAGCGCAACGCGGCCGTCACCGCGCCCATGCCGCCGCGCGGATAGCCCCAGGCGCCGGGTGTGCCGGCCGCCTCGCCCAAGTCGTGGTAGAGGGACACGAACGCGGTGCCCGGATCCTCGGGCCCGGCGAGCGTTCCGATGAGACCCTGGATCGCGAACGGCACCTGCACGGCCTCGGTCGGGATCGCGGCCAGGTCGGCGGCGATCGACCCGTCGAGCAGCTCCGGCCCGATCGCATCCAGCCACCGGGCGCGGTCGGGCGGTTCGAGCAGTAGCGGCCGTGCGTTCGCGGCGGCCTGCTCCCGGCGCATGCTCCAGACTCCATAGGCTTCTGCGTCTGGGCGCGACCAGTCCCGTTCGAGCTGCGCGCGGGTTCGCTCGTGCGAGGACCAGGAGACGACCTTGCGCCCGTCGGGGAACGGGGCGAACAGGGCCGGCTCGTGAACGTCGACTCTGAGCCCGTGCGCGGCGAGCTCGAGGTCGCGGATGATCTCCACGCGCAACAGCGACAGCGTGTAGGCACACGGCGATGCCCGCACCCCGGGCCACAGCTCCTCGGTGACGCACGCGCCGCCCACGACGTCACGTCGCTCGAAGACTTCGACGTCGAGCCCGGCTTTGGCCAGGTACCCCGCGGCGACGAGGCCGTTATGGCCGGCGCCGATCACGACCGCGTCGAGCACGCTAGATGTGGTACGTCTGGACAGTTCGCTCTGTAAAGCCAAGAACGGCCTCTGCGCGCCCAAGCCTTCCGCGGTTCGTAGCCATGAGGGCGCCCTGCGACTCCGGGTGTTGCCTAGGGGACGAAGATGCCCTGCACGGCAAACAGCGAGTTGTCGGGCGTGTCGGCATCCGCGTCGGGGCCGCCGTCGAATACCTGCACCTGCCCGATCTGCCAGATCGCACGCTGTCCCTCGACTACGGAGCCCGGAACCAGCGCGTCCATCGTCGAGGTCAAAGCGCACTGCCCGCCGGCACGGTCGTCCGTCGATGTTGCAACGCACGGAATTGTGAAGAGGATCGGAAACTCCTGGACCGTCGCTGCGCCTGGGCCACCGGGGTGTGGCATGTTGTTCTTGTCGGTGATCTGAAAGCGAATAGCGCCTTGCAGATCGCCCGTGTAGTCATAGCCAGGGTGCAGGTTCGGTGGCCCGCATGTGGGTCCGGAAGGTGGCGACGGGCAGCGCAAGTCTGTGGCGTGCACAGCCACCCGCACATCAGCCTCATCAGCCGACGTGCCGGGATTTCCAACGATGGTGCCCAGGTTCACGGTCCCGATGAAGTTGGCCGGGGCGCTATCCCCGTTGATGTTGTCGGGCGTGCCCACCGTCACGTTCGGCGAGGCAGGCACCGGTGGGCGGGGGTTACCCGGACCCGAATAACCGCAGGACGGGTAGGCCAACGGCGGCCCGTGCGTACGGTTGGGCGACACGCACTCGCGATAGGCCGGTACGAGCGCAAACCGGGACGGAGTCGCGCCTTTGGGGCGGGCGTAGTTGTTGATCGGGATCGGTTGCCAGTCAGGCGTCGATTCCTCGGCGGTGTCGTTCGTCAAGTTCGTGGCGTCACTGCCGTCTGAATCCATCGCCCAGATGTCAGTCGGGCAGGGTCCGCACGGCGAGGTCACCTGAGTTCGCTGGAAGACGATCCGGGTGCCGTCCGGCGACCAGGCCGGGTCCCGCTCCGCGTGGTTGGTGACAGTGAGGCGTTGCGGATTCGAGCCGTCTGCGTCGACGGTGTGGATCTCGGGGTTACCGTCCTTCGATGAGCGGAACGCGATCTTGGTGCCATCGGGCGACCAGTTCGGTTCGAAGTCGCCCGACCCGGGAGGGCCCGGTGCGTCCGTGACCTGTGTCGCGCCGGTGCCGTCCTGATTAACGGTCCAGATGTCGCCTTGCATGCTGAAGGCGATCTTCCCGCCGTCCGGAGACCAGGCGGGACTCCCCGGTGAGTTCGCAGCGGGATTGAAGAGCTCGCTCGCACCGGTGCCATCGGCGTTGATGGTCCAGATCGCCGGATCGTCGCCCGATGTGTCCCTAATGAAGGCGAGCCTGGTCCCGTCAGGCGACCAAGTCGGAGCGCCGTCGAAATACCAGATCGTGCTTGCGATCACCGTAAAGCCGGTGCCATCGGCGTTCATCACCGCCACCGCTGCCTCGAGGTCGTAATTCGACACTGCAAGCTTCGAGCCGTCAGGTGACCACGCGGGGGCAACAGTGCCCGCCGGACCGACCGAGATCTCGCCGCTGCCATCCGGATTGGCAAGGCAGACCCCGGCGCATCCGCCCACGAAAGCGATCTTGCCGTTCTGCCCGGGGAAGGCAGCCTGCGCCGGGGACGATACGCCTGCGCCTACCAGCACAACCAAACTAGCCACGACGATCCAAAAGCGGCCCCGCATGACTTCCCCTCCGATTGCTTGGCGCTAGCTTAGCGCTGTCAGAGCCACCCGAGTAGCTGCACCGGCTCGGGCTGTTGCTCACCGGCCATCCGGCGTCGATCAGCCATTGGGCAGAAGGGTCTATGCGCGCCAGGTGCGCCAGCGAGCGCCAGCTTCAGCGGGTCGAAGCGGGTTTACTCTTGGCTCTGCCAAGCGAAACGCCCCGGCAGACCGGGGCGTTTCCTAGATGTGGTACATCGACGCCCCGGCCGCCTGCGCCTCCTGCTGCACCACGTCGGCGATCGTCGTGCCGCTCAGCTCGTTGCGCAGTGAGGTGACGGCGCGGGTCCAGACCTCGTTCGCGCCGCCGGCCGCGGCCGCCTCGGCGTCGAACTGGCCGTCGAGCAGCTGCACGATCTCGAGCACCGACACCTTGCTCGGGTCGCGGTGGAACGAGTAGCCGCCCTTCACTCCGCGCTGGCTCTGGAGCACGTTCGCGCGGCGCAGCGTGGCGAACAGCTGCTCGAGGAACTGCAGTGGGATCTCGCGCCGCCGCGCAAGCTCGGCGATCGGCACGGGCTGGCCGTCGCGCTCGGCGCCCTGGCGGGCCAGCTCGGCGAGAGCCTGGACCGCGTAGCGCGACTTGGAGCTGATCGTGATCAAAATGTCACCATCTCGCGTCGTGAGAGTCTATTCATGACCCCGCAGGCGACCGTCTCCCCCGCTCGCATCGCGGCGCTTGTCGTGCCGCCGCTGCTGATGATGGCGCTGATCTTCGTCCTTTCGGGCCAGGCAAGCGACAACGTCGACCGTGCCTGGTGGGACGTCGGGCTGCGCAAGGTCGCGCACGTCACCGAGTACGCCGTCCTCACCCTCCTCTGGTGGCGTGCGCTGCGCGGCCTCGGGCTCGGCGCCGCGCTGCCGGCGGCGGTCGCGATCAGCCTGCTGTACGCGTGCACGGACGAGTTCCACCAGACGTTCGTCGACGGGCGCCGCGGGACGCCGGTCGACGTCGCGATCGACTCGATCGGCATTGCGATCGCCGCCGTGATCGCACGCGGCGCCGAAGTACGTCGGTCCCGCACCCCTCAACGTCGGCGCTGCTAGCAATCTTCCCCCCGGAGTCGCCGCCGGCCAGGTCGGTCGTTTGGCACTACGGAATGGAAAGGCCCTGACTTTGGAAGAGCGTGTTCGGCTCGGTCGAGGCGATTCCATCCGAGCCCCCGTCGAATACCCGCACGCGCCCCAGCTCCCACACGCTACGTCGTCCCTCCATGATCAAACCGGGCATCACCGCGTCGAGAGTGGTCAGCAGTTGACACCTGGCTCCCTCGGGCTCGGCTGTTGCCGCGCAGGGAATGGTCGACCGGATTCTTACCGGCTCAAGGGTTGTCCCGACAGCCGAAACGCGGTCGGTCAGCTTGACGTCGAGATCGAGCGTCAGCTCCCCTGCATAGTCCACACCGCTTCGGATTCGCCTCACGTCGGTGAGCCCGGCTCGCAGTTGCACATCGGCCTCGTCCTCAGGGGTTCGCGGGGATCCGACGGTCACCGATAGCCGGACCTCACCGATGGCCATGGAATCGTGCCCGTTGACGTCGTCCGTTCCGACGGTCAAGTAGCCCGATTGCGGCTGCGGCGGGCTGCAGGACTGATGTTCCAGCGGTGGTCCATGGATTCCGGTCGGGGCGCGACACATCCTCATGGCGGGCACCAGCGACGCCACGAAAGGAGTCGCCGCCTTTGGGCGAACGTACACGCGGGTAAAGCGTGCAAGATAGATCCTCGATGCACTTGGAGTTGTGACCTGGTGCTCCCTGGCCCCCCCGTCAGACCATGAAGTGAATGTGAGCGCATCATCGTTCGCATCCCGCTGATCGCTTGCGCTCACGGGGAAGGACCACCCCTCCCACGACGTCACATCAGCGGGTGTCGTGACCTCGTGTCCCGCCAGGTCAAGTCGTGCTCCGAATGGGCTCGAGTTGAAGCGGAGTCTCACCAAGTGTGGATCGATCCTTTTCGTGACGGTGCTCGCGAGACCGCGCGAGTCAGTCGCAGTCAGGGAGGCCACGAGATGGCTGGTCTGTGTCGCGCCGAATCCTTCGGGTTCAGGTCCAACGGTTGTTATGTCATCTCCTGTGGTCGGAGGCACCAAGGGATGCGAGTGGTTTTCGTGTATGCGATCCACCGTCCATGTGAGTTGCTCCCCGGGCAGCTCGCCATCCTCGGGATCCAGCGCTGACCCCCGCAAGAGAACGGGCTCCCCGACCGCGAAGCCGGCCCCTGCCGTCGAAACCTCTATGGCAGGCATGGGAGCAGTGTTGCCCGAATCGATCCGAACGGTCGCCGTGTCCTGACCCCCCTCGCCGTCGTGCACAGTGAGCTCGGCGGTGTAGGTACCCGCTTCGTAAGTGTGCGCCACGCTGCCAGTGGCCCACGAAAAATGGCCATCGCCAAAACGCCACTCGTAGGCGATCGGACCGCCGTCGGGATCATGGCTCCCATCCGACTTGAAGGAAACGCTGAGCGGCGCCGCCCCGGACGCCGGGCTCGCGTCGACCCGCGCGACCGGAGCGCGGTTAGCGTTGTGCGAGATCCGGCGCACGCCGTGGGTATCTCCCCAGACCAAGTAATAGAGCGAGGGGCCTCCGCCGTGACCGAGGTCGGGGCCGAAGGTCATCCCGATCAGAGCGTTGTCGCCGAGCCCTGATGCGAGTTCAGTCGACTCGAACTCCCCTCCGGCCAAGGGCGTCATGCGGAAGACCTTGCCGCAGGTGAAGTCGCCGTACAGGTAGTCCTGATCGAACTCCTGCGGCCACACTCCATCCGGCACGAAGGCTGCGCCAGTGATCGCCGTGCATCCGGACCGGTGATCGTACGAGTGGATCGGATTGGTCATACCCGGAGGGGGAAGAGCACAGGCGACCAGCGAGTTCGTCTCGCACGGGCCCTCCCTCACGTTCCATCCATAATCCGCGCCCACGGCGCCGAGATCGATCTCCTCCCACAGGTAGTTTCCGACATCATTGATGTAAAGGAGTGGCTCCGACGAGTCCGGATCGAAGGCCATCCTGAAAGGGTTTCGCAAGCCGGAGGCCCACGTCTCACGACATCGAATGCCTATCGGAGCTATCCCGATCCGAGCGCAGCGAGTGGTCCCTTCCCCTTGGAACGGATTCGAAGGCGGTATCGATCCGTCGCGTTCAATCCTGAGAATCTTGCCGAGCAAGACGTTGGGATCGCGCGAAGCGTCGTTCAGCTCCTGGCACCCGCTGTCGCCCGCGTAGTCGCATGTCCCGTCACCGACGCTCACGTAGAGCAGGTCATCCGGGCCGAAGTGCAGGTCCCCGCCGTTGTGCCGGCCGTCCGGCGAGGGGATGTTGTCGATCAAGACCTCTTCGGTGCCAGGATCGAGCGTTCCGTCCGAGCGCATCACGAACCGGGACACGCGGTTGACTGGAGCTCGCTCGGTCATCGAACCGCACTCCCCGAACTTGTTGTGCGTGTAGTACAGGTACACGAACCCGTTGGCAGTGAATGTGGGGTCCACCGCGATCCCTAGAACCCCTCGCTCGGAGTTCGCACAGATTCGCGAGCTGATGTTTAGGACCGTTCGCGAGGAGAGCGCTCCGTTCTCGTACGAGAGAACAATCCCGAGGGCTGACGCGATGAGCAAGCGCCTGTCGGGAGTGAGGGCCATGGCCGTCGGGCGAACCACCGATGCCACCGGGCGATCATCGAAGCCCGTCGGGACCGTGGCTCCCTTGCACGTCCCAGCCAAGGCAATCGGGAGAAGCAAAGCAACGAAACCGAATGCGGTGGTGCGCAAAGTCAGCGAGCATCGATGCATCCCCGCCCTCCCTGTGGGGGCTCATGCGAACCCTAGCGTGACTGCGCCGTGTAAAGCAACCTCGCGGCTTCGAGCGATAACGCTCTACGCCCGGCGGCGCAGGCGCGGGCCTTCACGGCCGATCGCCGCGTAGGCGAGCGTCTCGAGCGAGGTCGACAGGCGCGCGAGCTCCTCGACCGCGGGCGGGATCGCTTCGAGCACGACGAGCCGGCGGCGCACATGCTCGAGCTCGTCCGCGACCCTTGCCAGCTCCTTGAGCAGGAGCTCGAACTGCTTCTCGTTGATCAGCTGCTCGCTCATGGCGTCGCAGCAGACGATGCTACAGCCAGCCCCGCTCGGAAGCGATCAAAACTGCCTGTGCGCGGTCCACCGCGCCGACCTTGCCGTACACGTTGTGCAGGTGCGTGCGGACGGTGCTCGTGGAGAGGCCCAGCTCGAGCGCGATCTGCTTGTAGACCTTGCCCTCGGCGAGGCGCTTCAGCACCTCGAGCTCGCGCGCGGAGAGCGGGCACGGGGTTACCGAGCGGCGGCGGTCGGGGGGCGGGCCGGGAAGCTCGAACAGGACCTCGCGCAGGTCCTGGGGGCCGAGCCCGATCCGCCGTGCCACTGCAAGAAGCTGGTCCGGCGCGACGGCCTGGCCCTGCGCGTAGTGCGAGAGCATGTCGGCGAGGCGCACGATCGCGGCCTCCCCGGTGGCGTCGTCCGTGTGGTGGTGCTCGATCGCCGCGGCGAGCTGCTGGGGCAGTCCCCACCGTCGGGCCATGACGCCGCCCACGAGAGCGTGGTCGATGCCGAGCTCGCGGCGCTCGGCGTGGATCCGCTGCTCCGGGGTGCGCGCGGTCGAGTGGATCTGTCCCGGGTAGCCCGGGTAGGCCTGCACCAGCACGAGCTTTCCGACGTCGTGCAGGAGCGAGGAGACGAGCACCTCGTCGCGGTCCGGGAAGTCGATGCGCGAGCACAGCCGGTCGGCGGCGCGCTGCGTGGCGACCGCGTGGAGGCGGAAGCGCTCGGGCGCCGCGTCCCAGAGTGGCGTGCGCTCGAAGAAGTCGAAGGTCTTGGTGGCGCCGATCAGTGCCTCGACGCCGGCGGGCGTGAGCACCTCGATCGCCTCGGGGATGCTGCGCACGCGGCCGCGGCCGTCGGCGCGCTTGTTCGCGAGGCGCATGACGGAGATCACGAGCGCGACGTCCGACTCGATCGCGGTGACCATCTCACCGACCGAGGGCTGGTCCTGGCTGACGAGCCGGAGGACCCGCTTGCGCGACTCGGCCAGCGCGGGGAACGCCTCGAGCGCCTCGAATGCCGCCGTCAGGCGACGCCCATGGCCCTCGTTGTGCTGCTTGCCGGTCGGCAGCGCGTTGGCAGCTCCGTTCTGGAGCACCGCTTCCGTTCCCTGGCTTCCCGCCATGTTGCGCTTCCCTGCTGCTCGTGTGGCCATGTGCTGCCTCGTATCGGCAGAAAGGCCGTCGAAGTTGACGGTCCGGTTCTTGCGATCGGCGGGCGGGCTCTAGATCGGCGTAGTTGCGGCGTCTATCCGGGCCAGGGATTCGTCACGACCGAGCAGCGCGAGGCTCTCGAAGATCCCTGCCGAAATGGTCTTGCCCGTGATCGCCACGCGGATCGGCTGGAACAGCTTGCCCGGCTTCAACCCGGTCTCGTCGGCCACCCTGCGCAGCGCCTCCTCGACGTGCTGCTCGTCGAACGGGTCGACGCCCGCGAGCGCCTCGCGGACGCGCTCCAGCGACTCCCGTGCTCCCTCCTTGCCCATGACCTTGTCCCAGGCCTTCTGGTCGATCTCCACGGGGCCGAACGCGAACCCGATCAGGCGCGGGACCTCCGCGAGCGTCGAGACCTTGTCCTTGACCGCGGCGACCGCCTGCTCGAGCCGCGGGTCGTCGGCGCCGGGGATCGAGCGCTGAGCCATCAGCTGCGCCACCCGCCGCGTCAGCTCGCCGGTGTCCATCTCGCGGATGTACTGGCCGTTCATCCATGAGAGCTTCTGCTCGTCGAAGACCGCGGGTGAGCGCGAGACCCGCTCGAGCGAGAACTTGTCGACCAGCTCCTCCGTGGAGAAGAACGTGGTCTCGGCGTCGTAGCCCCAGCCGAGCAGCGCGAGGTAGTTGCGCACCGCCTCGGGCAGATAGCCGATCTCGCGCAGCTCCTGGACGGAGGCCGCGCCCTGTCGCTTGGAGAGCGGCTTCCCGTCGGTGCCGTGTAGCAGGGGGAGGTGCCCGTAGAGCGGCGGCGGCGCGCCGAGCGCCTGCAGCACGAGCAGCTGCCGGGGCGTGTTGGACAGGTGGTCGTCGCCGCGCACGACATGCGTGATCCCCATGTCGGTGTCGTCGACCGCGACGGCGAAGTTGTAGAGGGGCGAGCGGTCCGCGCGCGCGATCACGAAGTCGTCCAGCAGCCGGTTCTCGAAGGGAGACTCCCCCCGGATCACGTCGCGCACGATCGTGTGACCCGCGTCGGGGACGCGCAGCCGCACGGCCGCGCCCGGCGTTCCCTCGGCCACCGGCGTCCCGCGATAGCCGGCTCCCCCACCCTGCTCCTTGGCCTGCTTGACCTCCGCGGCATCCGCCGTGTCCCAGTACGCGGCGCCGCCGTCGAGCAGGCGCGCGAGGCGCTCCGCATACAGGTCGGAGCGCTCGGTCTGCCTGAACGGGCCCTCGTCCCAATCGAGCCCGAGCCACTCGAGCGCGTCGAGGATCTGGGCGATCGCCTCGTCCGTCGAGCGCTCGAGGTCGGTGTCCTCGAGGCGCAGGACGAGCCGGTGCCCGCCGGGCTGCCGCGCGAGGAGCCAGTTGTACAGTGCCGTCCGCGCCCCGCCGATGTGGAGGAACCCCGTCGGGCTGGGTGCGAACCTGAATCTGTGCTCGGACAAGGCCGCAGATGCTAATCGGAGCCCACGTCTCGACCTCGGGCGGGCTCGTGCGCGCCCTCGAGCGCGCGGAGGAGCGCGGCGCCGAGGCGATGCAGATCTTTCACCAGAGCCCGAGGGCCTGGCGGCCGACGAGGTACTCCGCGGACGACTTCGCAGCGTTCCGCGAGCGCATCGCGAGCAGCTCGGTGAAGTCGGTCTACGTCCATGCCGTCTATCTGATCAACGTGGCGAGCGACGACGCAGAGGTGCGCCGCAAGTCGCTCACGTCGCTGACCCACGCGCTGGCGGTCGGCGACGGGATCGGCGCGGGCGGGGTGATCGTGCATCCCGGGAGCAGCAAGGGCCAGGCGCCCGGCCCGGCGTTCAAGAAGCTCGGCAAGGCGGTGAAGGCGGCGCTCGCCGCCACGGACTCGTGCCCGCTGCTGTTCGAGAACACCGCGGGCGCGGGCAACACGATCGGCCGGACCTTCGAGGAGCTGGCACGCGTGATCGAGGTCTCGGGAGCCGGCGAGCGCCTCGGCGTGTGCCTGGACTCGTGTCACCTGCTGGCCTCGGGCTACGAGGTGTGCGAGGCGCGCGCCTTCAAGGCCGTGATCGACGACTACGCGCGGGTCGTTGGACTCGACCGCCTACGCGCGCTGCACCTGAACGACTCGAAGGTCGCGCTGGGATCGAACGTCGACCGGCACGCGAACCTCGGCGAGGGAGAGCTGGGCATGGAGGGCATCCGCGTGTTCCTCGGCGAGCGGCGCTTCAGGGGACTACCGGTACTGGTCGAGGTGCCCGGCCCGGACGGCCACGGCCCCGACAAGCGCCAAGTCGAGATCGCGAAGCGCCTGCGCGGCGGACGGCGCTAGGCCGGCGTCAGGCCGGCGCGTAGCGGCTGAGCAGCATTGCGTTGCCGTCCGGGTCCGCGAACGGTCACAAGGGAGGAACCAGGTGCGGTCCCAGGCGGTCACCGATCAGGCGTGCATAGGGTTCGGGAGCGAGGTGATGGTCGACGGGATCCTTTAGGAACGCCGCGGTGACCAGGCCGGTATCGGGATCCAGCGTCGGCGTCGTGATGTCGACGAACGTGTAGGCACCGGCGCGCCGCTCCAGCTCGTGGTTGAAGCGCATTGTCAGGTCCGTACGTTCCCGTTGCGAAGCCGTCTCATCTGGGCGATAACTGGCGATCGCGTCTCCGGTCGCCGGCGCGCTCAGCACGAACAGCTCGTCGAACCCGCGGGAGCGGAGCCCGTCCAGGAACGCCACGTAGTTCTCGATGCTCCCCAGCACGAGTTCGTCGACAGGGTCACCGCGCTTCTTGGCACGGTGCCAGATCGTGTACCCACAGTCGACCTCGCCCAGCTGGAAGACGAGTTGCTGCCACGTTGACGCAAGCTCGATGCGGCGCTGGAAGATGTGCAGCGCGTTGGTCTTCGCCCGCGGGTTCCCGAGACCGCGGGCCGTCGCTCCGATCACACTGCACGTGTCGACCCAGGCGTGCGGCATGGGGGGCGCCGCGGCCTCGGGCTTTAGGCCCGCGTTGATCTCGCGCACGTGGCTGTCGCCGAGGCAAACGACATGGGCACGACCGGTGGAGCGCGCATGCTCCGCGGAATCGAACTCGTCGGCGTGCTCGGCGTGACGTTTCTCCAGGCGCGCCAGCAGCGCCAGCAGGCGAGCTTCCACCCTGGCCGGATCTTCCTGCATGTCGGAGCTGTCAGACGCGGTCGCGCAGGTCGAACGCGCGGTAGCCGCCGGGCTCGCTCTCGGCGGTGTCGAAGAAGCGCGGGTTGACGCAGTCGAACGCCGCGCCGGTGCCCTCGTAGGAGCGCTCGACCGAGAACGGGCACATCGGGAGCGGCTCGCGCTTCGCCTTGACGCCGCCGTAGCCCGCGCGCGTGCGCTCTGCGTGCTGGAACATCTCGACGTCGATCTCGGCGTCGAACACCTTCTGGAGGCAACCCATGTAGCTGCGCCCGGAGCTCTCGTCCTCGTAGGTGTAGAGGAACGGGCAGTTCGCCTCGATGCATCCGCGCGGCTGGATCGTCTTGTCGCAGAACGAGCAGCACTGGCGGCACTCGGTTGCCTGCTTGGTCTTGGACCTGACGGCCATGGCGGCGATTGTACCCACGTTCGCGCTGTCCACCCAACGGATGTCCACGCGGCCCCAGCCGGGGCAGGACGCTAGGCGACGAGCGCCTCCGGGCCGAGCAGCTCGTCGAGCTCGGCCCGCAGGCTGCCCGACATCGTGATCTTGTATCCGGCCCCGAAGCGCAGGCGGCGCGGACCGGCGGCGGTGCCCATCTCCACGAGCACCTCGGTCTGGCCGGGGAAGTGCTCGAGCAGGGCCTTGAGGTCGGCGATCAGCGTCTCGTCGCATGCGTGCGCGTCGACGCGGATCAGGACGGGCTCGGCGGCGACCGGACCGCGGCGCGCACGGCGGCCCGCGGCGAGGTCGACCGGGGGCGGGGCGCCCGCGGCGGCGATCTCCTCGGACGTAGGCTCGAACGGCGCGATCTCCTGCACGACGAGCTTCGTCTCGCCGCGCTCTTTGTGGTCGAGGCGACCCTTCACGATCACGCGCTTGTCGACCGCGACGTGCGACTCCGCAGCCTGCAGGCTCGACGCGAAGATCACCATCTCGACCTGGCCCTCGAGGTCGTCGAGCGTCGCGAACATCATCGGCTCGCCGGACTTCGTGCGGATGCGCTTGGCCTGCACGATCAGCCCGCCGACGGTCACCGAGGAGCCGTCGGGCCTCGACCCCACCTCGGCCAGCGAGCAATCGGTGCGCCGGCGCAACAGGTGCCGCACCTCGGTGAGCGGATGGCTCGACAGGAAGATGCCGAGCGTCTCCTTCTCCATTGCGAGCAGATCGACGCCGTCGAACTCGCCGGGCGGCAACGGCGGGTAGTGGGCCGCCGCGGGCGTGGCCGCCGCGCCCGCGGGCTCGAGATCGAAGATCGAGCTCTGCCCGGAGAGCAGGTCCTCCTGCGCCTTCGCGCCCGCGCCCTGCGCCTGCGGCAGAACGGCGAGCATCCCCTTGCGGGTCGCGCCGGTCGAGTCGAGCGCCCCGCACTTGATCAGGCTCTCGATCGCCTTCTTGTTGACGGTGCGGCAGTCCACGCGCGCGCAGAAGTCCCAGATCGAGGTGAAGGCGCCGCCCGACTCGCGCGCGTCGACGATCTTCTCCACCGCAATGTGGCCGACGTTCTTGACCGCGTCGAGGCCGAACCTGATCTCGCCCTCGACGACGACGAAGTCGTGACCCGACATGTTGACGTCGGGCGGCAGCACCTCGATGCCCATCTCCTCGCACCGCGAGACGAAGAACGGGACCTTGTCCTTGGTCGACATCACGCTCGAGATCAGCGCGGCCATGTACTCGGCCGGGTAGTTCGCCTTGAGGTAGGCGGTGCGGTACGCGATCAGGCCGTAGCAAGCGGCGTGAGACTTGTTGAAAGAGTAGTCAGCCGCCGACTCCATCAACCCCCACAGCTGCGTCGCGACGCCCGCGTTCGTGCCACCCTCGCGGCAGCCCGCGACGAAGTCCTCCTTGAGCGTCGCCATCGTGGCGCGCTCCTTCTTGCCGATCGCGCGGCGCAGCGTGTCCGCCTTCGGGCCGGGGAAGCCGGCTATGTCGCGCGCGATCTGCATGAGCTGCTCCTGGTAGACCGCGATGCCGTACGTGTGCTCGGTGATCGCGCGCAGGCGCTCGTCGATGTAGCGCACGGTCGCCGGGTCGCGCTTGCCACGCGCGTAGTCCTTGATGAACCGCATCGGGCCCGGGCGGTACAGCGCGACGAGCGCGACGATGTCGCCGAACTCGGTCGGACCGACCTCGCGCAGCGACTCCTGCATGCCCTCGGACTCGAGCTGGAACACGCCGACCGAGTCGCCGCGCGCGAGCATCTCGTAGGTCCCGGGATCGTCGACCGGCAGGTTCGTGAGGTCGATGCGATCGCCGCCCGAGCGCTCGATGATCGCCACGGCGTTCTCCAGCACATCCAGCGTGCGCAGACCCAAGAAGTCCATCTTCAGCAGGCCGATCTCCTCGATCGGCTTCATCGAGTACTGGGTGACCGTCTTGTAGACGCGCTCGGGTTTGCCACCGTTCTCGCCCTCGACCACCTCGACGACGCCGCGGTCCTCCGCCAGCTGAAGCGGGACGATCTCGGTCAGCGGCCGGTCGGCGATCACCACGGCGGCGGCGTGGATCGAGTTGTTGCGCACGATCCCCTCGAGGCCCTGTGCGACGTCGATCACGTGCTTGGCCTGGGCGTCGGACTCGTAGACCTTGCGCAGCTCGCTGCCCTTCGCGAGGCAATCCTCGAAGCTCGGCGTGCGCCCCATGATCGGCTCGGGGATCAGCTTCGCGAGCCGGTCGCCCGTCGCGTAGTCGACCCCGAGCACACGCGCCGCGTCGCGGGTCGCCGCGCGCGGCTTCATCTTGCCGAAGGTGATGATCTGCGCGACCGCGTCGCGCCCGTACTTGTCCTGGACGTACCTGATCACGCGCTCGCGGCCGCGGATCGAGAAGTCGATGTCGATGTCCGGCATCGTCTTGCGCTCGGCGTTCAGGAACCGCTCGAACAGCAGGTCCGAGGCGAGCGGGTCAACGTCGGTGATGCTCAGCACGTAGCTGACGATCGAACCGGCGGCGGAGCCACGGCCGGGGCCGACGGCGATGCCGTTGTCCTTGGCGTACTTCACGAAGTCCCAGACGATCAGGAAGTAGGACTCGAAGCCCATGTCCTCGATCACCCGCAACTCGGTTTCGAGGCGCTCGCGGGCCTCGGCCGGCGGCGGGTCGCCGTAGCGCTCGCGCAGCCCCTCCTCCGTCAGCCGGCGCAGGTACGCCGTGGGCTCCGTGCCGTCCGGCGTCGGGTAGACCGGCAGCATCATCGTGTCGAGCTTCAGCTCGATCTCGCAACGCTCGGCGATCTCGAGCGACGTCGGCACGGCCTCGGGCCACTGCGCGAATGACTCCGCCATCTCCTGCGGGCTCTTGAGATAGAACTCGTTCGTGTCGAAGCGCAGCTTCGGCTGGGCGAGCGTCGACTTGGTCTGGACGCACAGCAGCGCGGAGTGTGTGTCGTAGTCCTCGCGCCGCAGGTAGTGCACGTCGGCCGTGCCGATCAGCGGCCGCCCGAGCTCCCGCGCGATCCGCACGATCCCCTCGTTCGCGCGGTCCTGCTCTGGAATCTTGTTGTTCTGGACCTCGAAGTAGACGTTCTCGGCGCCGAACACGCCCATCAGCTCGTCGGCGTGGGCGCGCGCCTCCTGCTCGCGCTCCTGGATGATCCGCTGGCAGAAGCGCGACTGGAGACAGCCGCTGAGCGCGATCACGCCCGCCGAGTGGCGGTCGAGGAGCTCCATGTCGACGTTCGCCTGCCCGCGGCGGAATCCCTCGAGGAACCCCAGCGACGAGAGTTTGATCAGGTTGCCGAAGCCTTCGTCGTTGCGGGCCAGCAGGGTCAGGTGGTTGCGCTCGTAGCGGACCTTCTCACGGTCGAGGCGGTTGTCGCAGAGATAGGCCTCGAGGCCCAGGATCGGCTTGACGTCGTGCTTGCGGCAGGCCTTGTAGAACTCGACGGCGCCGTTCAGGACGCCATGATCGGTGAGGCCCAGCGCCGGCATCCCGAGCTCCGCGCAACGGGCCGCGAGCTTCTCGATCTTGCAGGCGCCGTCCAGCAGCGAGTACTCGGAGTGGACGTGCAGGTGGACGGCTGAAGGCGTGCTCACGGGTCGCCAAGTGTAGGGGCGCGAGGTGACGCCAGAGGGTGCCTCCGGCGCGCAAGATGCGTCCGATCAGGGCGTTATCGCGCGCGTTGCGAGGGAATCCGGCGGAGCGGCGGCGGGGGTGCAAGGGTGCGGCCAGATCGGCCCCCAGGTTGACTTTCGGTTAAGCCGTTCCTGGTCTCATGCCCGATTCACCGTTGAGCGGGGGTTGGGGTGGTTTCTCCTGGTGCCACCCGTGTTACGGCTCTAGATAGATGCGCCCGCCCTCCGGCGGGTAGCCCTCGCAGCACCGACACAGGAGGCAAAGACATGCTGAACGCGATCCGCGGGCGCTGCGGCGCCCAAAGCTCGCCCGGCCGATACGTGCTGTGGAGCGCGCTCGTCCTGGCGCTTCTGGTGGCACCTCTGGCAGTGGCGTCCGGTGAAGGCGACCCGATCGAGGGAGGCAAGCGCAACCCGAGCAACAACAAGAGCGCGGCGCTGACGCAGGAGACACAGATCCTGACGCAGAACGGCACGTACGGCACACGCCAGTCCAACAAGAAGAAGGGCGACGGCGGAGGCGCGATCTACGGGTGCCGCTCTGCCCCCGGCCGCGAGCCGTGCGTGCGAGCCAGCAACCTCGAGAACGGCCGAGCGTTCGAGTTTGCGACCTCGAACGGCACTGAGGGCGGCTTTATCGACGTCGGCTCCGGCGCGGTCAACACGAAGGGCGTGCCGTTCAACACCAACGCCGCGGCGCGGGTGGCCAACCTGAACGCCGACCGGGTCGACGACCTGCATGCGTCCGAGATCGTTGCGCAGGCAAAGGACCTCTGGGCCGTGGTGACAGCGGACGGCGCGCTGTCGCGCAAGAACGCTGCCGCCAGCTCCGCGAAGCTGGCCGTTGGCGAGTACGAGGTCGTTTTCGGGGGCGACGTGACGGCGTGCGCCTACAACGTGACGCTCGGGTCCACGGACGCCACAGAGGCTCCCGCGGGTGAGGCGGGCGCCTCGCAGCGCGCGGGCAACGCGAAGGCGGTCGCGGTCGTGACACGCGACAGCGCCGGCGTGAAGGCCGACCGGCCGTTCCACCTGACGGTCAACTGCTAGCGGACATCTGCGTGGCGGGCCCGCCCCACCGGGGGCGGGCCCGGCTCGTTCTTGGGCGGGCGCCGAGTGACGCCTGCCCTAGCACTCCCAGTTGCCGCGACCCTGGCCGTCCGCCCAGAGCTTCGCGGCGAGGCGGTCCTGCTCGGACTTGGGCGCGAGGTGCGGAGCGTCGTACTTGCCGCCGAGGCCCTTGTAGGTCTCGGGCAGGAACTGGTACGCGCCGCCCGCGCCGCTCGAGGGGTTGAGCGCCCCGTAGTTGCCGCCGGACTCGCACATCACGATCGCCTTGGGGATCGCGAAACCGTCGAACCACTGCTGCACGGCGCCGGCCGCGTCGCCGGGGGCGCCGGTCGCCTGCTGGAGCGCGCGTACCTGCGCCTCCCACCCGGTCATTCGCGAGCGAAGCGCCGCGAGCGAGGCCTGCTGTGCGGCGCGGGCCCGCGCGAGCGAGGCCGCGTCGGCGGCCGCGGCCGCGCGGATGCGCGCGATCTCGTCACGCGCCGCGGCGACGCGCTCGACCTCGGCCGCCGCCTCGGCGCGCGCGGCCCGCACGCGAGCGAGCGCTCCCCGCACGTCGTTGCGCAGCGACTGGACGCGGTCGACCAGCGCCGTGTCGGCCTGGTTGATCTCCTGGAGGTAGGCGGTGCGCGTCAGCAGGTCGTCGAAGCCGTCGGCCTCGAGGAAGACCGTCGCGAGGTCGGGGGTGTCGCTCTTGTAGATCGCGACGAGGCGCGCCGAAAGCATCCGCTGCATCCGCTGGAACCTCGCCTGCGCGCGGGCGAGGCGTTCCTGCGCGGCCGTGACCCGTGCCTCGAGGGCGCGGGCGCGGCCGACGCTCTGCGCGAGTTGCGCCTCGAGCACCTGCTGGCGGCGCCCCGCAGCCGCCGCCCGCGCTTGGGCGGCCCCCAGCTCGGCGCTGCGCATCTGGACCGCCGAAGCGAGGTTGCGGGCCTCCGTCCTGGCGTTGTCGACGCGCGCCTGGAGCGTGCCGATGTCGGCCGCGTCCGCGGCCGGCGCGAGCGCCAGCACGCCGAGCAGCATGCTCGCAAGGCACGCGAGGCGCAGGCGCGGCAGTGCCGCCGAGGTTTGTCCGGGGAACGGGTTCATGCTCCTTCTGTGCCTGCGGGGTTAGCTGCCGGGCTCGCGCCGAAGGAGTGGCGCTACGCAATTCGTCGCGATTCGCCCCGGGCGGCTTGCGGCCGCCTCCTGGGTCCCCCGCTCTCCTTGCCTGGCGGCAAGGTGACTCGGCGGCGCGGGACGATACCAATTTCCCGCAAATTCCGTTGTTTCGTGGCGAGCGCGAGGAGGAATATGCTGCGTCCGTGACGACGGCGATGCGCTCAACGGCGACCGCGGGCGACTACGAGCGCCTCGAGCGGGCGACAGAGGGGATCGCGGCTCCCTTCGCGCTCGTCGACCTCGACGCGATGTGGGCGAACTCGGATGACATGCTGCGCCGTGCGGCCGGTAAGCCGATCCGCGTGGCGTCGAAGTCGGTGCGCTGCCGTGGGGTGCTCGAGCGCATCCTGGCGCGCGGCCCCGGCTACCGCGGGCTGCTGACCTACACGCTGCCCGAGTCCCTGTGGCTTGCGCGCGAAGGGTTCGATGACCTCGTGATCGGCTATCCGACCGCCGACCGCGCGGCGATCGCGGATCTCGCGCGGCTCACGGAGGAGCGCCCGGGCAGCGCGCCGGTCCTGATGGTCGACTGCCCGGAGCACCTCGACCTGATCGAGGACGCGGCCGGTCCCGGCGCAAGCCCGATCCGGGTCGCGCTCGAGCTCGACGTCGGATGGTGGGCGCTCGGCGGGCGGCTCAAGATCGGCCCCAAGCGCTCTCCGATCCGGACGCCCCTCCAGGCCGCCGCGATGGCGCGCGCGATCCTCGACCGGCCGCGACTGAAGCTGGTCGGCCTGATGGGCTACGAGGGCCACATCGCCGGGGTCGGCGACCGGCCGCCCGGCAAGCGGATCCAAGGGCGCGTGATCGAGTGGATGCAGGGCCGCTCCGCCGCCGAGATCCACGAGCGCCGCGGCGCCGTCGTGGCGGCCGTCTCCGAGCTCGCGGACCTCGAGTTCGTCAACGGGGGCGGCACCGGCAGCCTGCACGGCACCGCCGACGAGGCCGCGGTGAGCGAGCTGGCCGCGGGGTCGGGCTTCTTCGCCCCGACGCTGTTCGACGCATACAGCTCCTTCCGGCTGCGCCCGGCCGCGATGTTCGCGATGCCCGTCGTGCGGAAGCCCTCCCCCGCGATCGCCACGGTGCTCGGCGGCGGCTACCTCGCCTCAGGCGTCGGCGAGCCGAGCCGCCTCCCCTCACCGCACCTGCCTCCCGGCCTCGCGCTCGACCGCTTCGAGGGCGCCGGCGAGGTCCAGACCCCGGTCCTCGGGGGCCCCGCGCGGGCGCTCGCGATCGGGGACCGCGTCTACTTCCGCCACGCGAAGGCGGGCGAGCTTTGCGAGCGCTTCGACAGCCTTCACCTCGTCTCGGGCGACCGGATCGTCGACGAGCTCCCGACGTACCGCGGCGAGGGCCGCACCTTCCTCTAGCGCGCGGCCGCGAGCGCGCGGATGCGCTCGACGATCTCCGGCGGCGCCTTGCTGGTCGAGCCGGCGTCGAACGGCGGCTGTGGGTCGTACTCGATCAGCAGCTGGACCGTCTGGGCAAACTCCTCACCGCTGACCTCGCCCAGCAGGTAGAGGGCCATGTCGATGCCCGACGACACTCCCGCGGAGGTGATCACCTTGCCCTGCCGCACGACGCGCCGATCGGTGGGACGCGCACCCATCTCCGCGAGGGTCTCGAGCTCGAGCCAGTGCGAGGTCGCCTCGAGGCCGTCGAGGATGCCGGCCGCGCCCAGCAGGAGCGACCCGGTGCAGACCGAGGTCGTCCATTGCGTGGTCTCGTGCGCCTGGCGGATCCAGTCGACGAGCCGCTCGTCCGACATCGCCTCGCGGGTGCCCCATCCGCCCGGGACGCAGAGGATGTCCGGAGCGGGGACCTCGTCGAGCGAGGCCTCTGCGACCATCGTCAGCATGCCGTTGTCGGTCTTGTAGGGGCCGGCCTCGGTCGCGACGAACTTGAGGTCGGCGCCCGGGATGCGCGAGAGCACCTCGTAGGGCCCGATCGCGTCGAGCGCGGTGTAGCGGTCGTAGAGCGGGATTGCGATCTGCATGGCTCCTCCTTTTGTCAGGCTGCTTGTGGCGACTTGAAGCGGGCGCGGTACTCGGCGGGCCCGACGCCGAGGCGGCGGTGGAACGCGCGCCTCATCGTCTCGATGGTCCCGAAGCCGTTGTTGCATGCGACGACGTCGACCGGCGCATTACCGGACTCGAGCGCCATCCGAGCCGACTCGACGCGCGCCGTCTCCACGTAGGCGGCGGGCGTCATGCCAAGCTCCTTGCGGAACGCGCGCGCGAAGTTGCGCTCACTCATGTGCGCCCGCGCCGCGAGCGCGGGCACGGTGAGGTCGGCGTCGAGGTTCACGGCGATCCAGTCCTGAAGGTCGCGCAGCGGCTCGCGCTCGGCGGTCTGCGCGGCGAGCTGGGCGCTGAACTGCGACTGCCCGCCCGGGCGCTTGACGAACAGGACGAGCCAGCGCGCGACCTCGAGCGCCGTCGCGCGGCCGAGGTCGTGCTCGACGAGCGCGAGCGCCAGGTCCATCCCGGCTGTCACCCCCGCCGACGTGTAGAGGTCACCGTCGCGTACGAAGATCGGGTCCGGCTCGATCGTGGCCGTCGGGTACCGGCTCGCAAGCGCGTCGCATCCGGCCCAATGGGTCGTCGCGCGACGGCCCTCGAGCAGCCCCGCCTCGCCGAGCAGAAACGCTCCCGTGCAAACGGAGCAGACGCGGCGCGAGCGGCGTGCGGCCTTGCCGAGCCAAGCGATCAGCCGTGCGTCCGCCGCGGCTTCGCGCACGCCCGTGCCGCCGGCGACGACGAGGGTGTCGATCGGCCCGCGACACGCAGCGATCGTGCGGTCGACCGTGAGGCCGACCGTCGACGAGCGCACCGGCCCGGGCGCCGCGGCGACCAGCTCCACCGTGTACCCGGGCGGATCGATCCGCGCGGCCGTGTGGAAGACCTCGGCCGGGCCGATCGCGTCGATCGGCTGGACACCCGGAAAAACGACGATCACGACGCGGCGCGGCTCACTCATGGGCTCATCATGCCTCCTCCCGGTGGTGGCAGCAAGGCCAGACACCGGACGATTCCTGCCACCCGTCCCGCACGGTGGCGCGGATAACGCTCGCTATGCGAGAGAAAGCCGCGCCACCGACGCCGTCCCGCACGGTGGCGCGGATAACGCTCGCTATGCGAGAGAAAGCCGCGCCACCGGCGGGGGTCCGGTCAGGCGGGGACGGCTGTGCCGAGCGGGCCGAGCACGCGCTGGGCGTACTCGTTCTGGAAGACGCCGTGCGGGTCCAATCGCGCGCGGATCGCCTGGAAGCGGTCCCACTCCGGGTAGCGGGGCGCGAGCGTGGCGGCCTTCTGGAAGTGGCGCTTGCCCCAGTGCGGGCGGCCCTCGTAATCGTCCATGATCGCCTCGACCGCGCGGAAGTACGGCTCCCACACCATCCCGCGGTACATGTGGACCGCGATATAGGCGGTGTCGCGTTCGTATGCGGTGCTCAGGTACGCATCGTCGGGAGCCACGATCCGGTACTCGATCGGGAAGGGCACCGCGAAGCCGCGGCGCTCGATCATGTCCAGCACGCGCCGCAAAGCCTCCGGCCCGTCGGCGCGCGGGATCGCGTACTCCATCTCCGTGAAGCGCACGAGGCGCCGCGTGGAGAAGACGCGGAAGCTCCGATCGGTCTTCACCGATCCGCCGAGCGTGCGCGTGATCAGCCGGTTGATCGCGGGGATGCGCGCCGGGAACCGCTTGCCGACCTGGCACAGCGCCGCGAGCGCCTGGTTCTCGAGCACCGTCTCGAGCAGGAACTCCGATGCCCGCCCGCGCGGCTGCGGTCGCTCGTCGACGTGCCTGCTCTCCCGGCACAGCGCCGTGCTCGTGTGCGGGAACACGTAGAACTCGAAGTGCTCGTTGGCGGCCGCGAGCTCGTCGATGCGGGCGAGCGCATCGTCGAGCGGCAGCGGATGATCGTGACGGCGGATCGTGAATGCCGGCACCACCCGGAAGGTGATCGATGCAATCGCCCCGAGGCTGCCGAGGCCGACGCGCGCCGCGCGCCAGAGGTCCGGGTCCGACTCGCGCGAGCACTCGACCAGCGATCCGTCGGGCGTGATCAGCTCGATCGCCTCGACCTGGCTCGAGATGTTCCCGAACCTCTCCCCCGTGCCGTGCGTCGCCGTCGAGATCGCCCCCGCGACGGTCTGCACGTCGATGTCACCGAGGTTCTCGAGCGCGAGGCCCTCGGCCGCGAGCCGCTCGCTCAGGTCACGGATCACGACGCCGCCCTCGACCTTTGCGATGCCCGCGGCGCGGTCGAGGTCGAGCACGCGGTTCATCTTCTCCATCCGGATCATCGTCCCGTCGGTGCAGGCGATGTCGGTGAATGAGTGCCCAGAGGCCGTCACGCGCGCCGTGCGCCCGGCGTCGGCCGCCCGCGCGATCGCCGCGCGCAACTCGTCGATCGAGCCAGGATGCTCGACGGCGGCCGGCACGCACTGCTGGTCGCCCGCCCAATTACGCCACATGGCGAAAGCCTAATCGGGTGACTTGCGAGCTGCGCCTTACTGCTTCAGCCCGGCGATCCGCATGGCCTCGTCGCGGTCGGCGTAGCTGACGTATCCGAGGCACTTCCCGTCCCTGAACCGGAGCACGTGCGCCACGGCCATCTCGACGTCGGCGCCGCTCCCGCGACCTCGGGCATACGTGTGGAGAAATGCCACGACGCTGTCGCCCGCCTCGAAGAATCCTTCAGGCTCGTGGCGGAAGTGCTTCCAGTCCTCCCGCAGCGACCTCAGGTAACGCCGGATCTCGCTGTGGCCCGTGATCGGGCGACCTCCGAGCGTCGCGAGGTGGGGTTCCCAGGTCGCAGCAGAATCGAACTCGGCGAGCACGGTCTCCACGTCCCCGCGGTTGCGGGCCTCGTAAATCCGCTTGGCGGCAGCCACATTGTCCTGTGACATGGCGCGCCGAGTATCGCGGATTCCGTGCTACTCGTCGCCGCGCGTGGCGACGTAGATGACCGCGATCGCGGTCACGACGGTGAGTGCCGCGACGGGCTTGCGGTAGCGGCCGTAGCGCCGGCGCAGGTACTTCATCCCCAGGTTCCAGACCACGTATCCGAGTGCCTTGTAGAGCATCGTCTCCCCTTTATCCCCTGGATTCCCGATTCCTCACCCGGTGCGCCATGCGGCTCTGGAGCGACCAGAGCTCGATGAACCCAGGGCTCGCCTGCTGGCTGAACAGACCGCCGGACTCGCTGAAGCCGGCGAGCGCCGCATCGTAGAGCGCGTGGGGCGACGAGCGTCCCACCGCGACGGCGCGGCCCTTGTAGAGGCGCATCGTGATCGTCCCCGTGACCCACTCGTTGACCGAGTCCATGAACGCGTTGAGGTTGGCCAGCAGGGGCTCGTACCAGAGCCCCGCGTACACGAGGAACGCCCACTGGCGGTCGAGCTCGGGCTTGAAGTTGTTCTGGTGGATCGTCCCGACGAGCTTCTCGAGCTCCTTGTGCGCGGTCAGCAGGATCTCCGCCGCCGGGACCTCGTAGATGTCGCGCACCTTGAGGCCGACGATGCGATCCTCGATGTGGTCGACGATCCCGACCCCGTGGCGGCCGCCGAGCTCGGCGCAGCGCTCGATCAGCTCGACGAGGCCGAGGCGCTCTCCGTCGATCGAGACCGGGCAGCCGTGCTCGAAGCCGATCGCGATCGTGTGTGCCTCGTCGGGCGCGCGCTCGGGCGGCGTAACGGTTTCCCAGACGTCGTCGCGCGGCGGCTCGGAGAGGTCCTCGATCGGGCCGCCCTCCGACGAGCGTCCCCAGATGTTGTCGTCGACCGAGTACGGCGGAGCTTCTGTCCCTCCTTTTATCGGGATGCCGTGCTCGCGCGCGTAGGCGATCTCCTCCTCGCGGCCCATCTGCCAGCTGCGCACCGGCGCGATGATCTTCAGCTCCGGGTCGAGCGACGCGACCGTGGTCTCGATCCGCACCTGGTCGTTGCCCTTGCCGGTGCAGCCGTGCGCGATCGTGTCGCAGCCGGTCTCGCGCGCCTTCTCGACCGCGAGCTTCGCGATCAACGGCCGCCCGAGCGCCGTGAACAGCGGGTAGCCGCCGCCGTACAGCGCGTTCGCCTTGATCGCCGGCAGCACATAATCGCGCGCGAACTCCTCCTTCGCGTCGACCACCAGGCAGTCGAGCGCTCCCAGCCGCAGCGCCTTGTCGCGCACGACGTCGAAGTCCTCTCCCGGCTGTCCCAGGTCGACGGTCAGCGCGACGATCTCAGCGCCGTACTGGTCCTGGATCCACTTCAGCATGACCGAGGTGTCGAGCCCGCCCGAGTACAGCAGCAGCACGCGACCGACGTTGTCGGGGTCGGCCTCGTATGAGGCGATCGGCCGGGGCAGATCCGTCACAACGCCTCCCCGAGGAACCCGAGCACGCGGTCGATCTCGAGCTCGCCGACGATCAACGGCGGGAGGAAGCGCAGGGTCGAGGGCCCGGTCGCGTTCAGCACGAGCCCGGCCTCGAGGCCGGCGCGCACCACGTCGGGCGCCGTCGCCTGCGGCAGGTCCACGCCGATCATCAGGCCGCGTCCGCGCACGTCGGTGAGGCGCCCCTGGTCGCGCAGCGCCTCGAGCCCCACGCGGAAGCGGTCACCGAGCACACGCACGCGCGAGAGCAGGCGATCGTCGTCGATCACGTCGAGCGTGGCGAGCGCCGCGGCGCTCACGAGCGGGCCCCCGCCGAACGTCGCGCCGTGGTCGCCCGGTTGGAGCACACCCGCCGCCTCGCCGCCGGCGATCACCGCGCCCGCGGGCAGGCCGCTCGCGAGCGCCTTGGCAGTCGTCAGCACGTCCGGGCGGATAGCCGTCAGCTCGAACGCCCAGAGCGTCCCCGTGCGGCCCATCCCGCACTGGATCTCGTCGAACATCAGCAGCGCCCCGGCCCGGTCGCATGCCTCGCGCGCGGCGAGCAGCATGCGCTCGGAGATCGGCCAGATCCCGGTCTCGCCCTGAATCGGCTCGAGCATCACCGCGGCGGTCGAGGCGCCGACCGCCGCGTTCAGCGCATCGGGGTCATCGCGCGGCACCACCGTGAAGCCCGGCACCAGCGGCGCGAACGGCTCCTGCTTGTCGGGCTGCGGGGTCGCCGACAAGGCGCCCATCGTACGGCCGTGGAAGGCGCCCTCGAGTACGACGATCTCGCCACCGCGCCGGCGCTTGCGCGCGAGCTTGATCATCGCCTCGTTCGCCTCGGTCCCGGAGTTGCACAGGAACACGCGAGCGCCCGGTTCGACGCTCTGCGCGAGGCGCTCGGCGAGGAGTGCCGCGGGCTCGTTGTAATAGAGGTTCGAGACCTGCGTGAGTCGGCCGGCCTGCTCGCGCACCGCCTCCACGACGTGCGGGTGGCAGTGCCCGGCGCTCAGCACCGAGATGCCTGCGAGGAAGTCGAGGTACTGGCGCCCGTCGGTGTCGTACAGGTAACAGCCCTCGCCCATCGCGAACGTCACCGGCAGGCGCTTGTACGTCTGCATCATGAAAGCCGCCTCGAGCTCGATCGCGGACCTCCGATCTGCGAGCTGCGATCTGCGCGCCGCCTTCACCGCTGTCCCCTGACCTTCGTCCCGATTCCCGCATCGGTGAACAGCTCGAGAAGGAGCGAGTGCGGCTCGCGCCCATCCACGATGTGGGCCGAGCGCACCCCGCGCTCGACCGCCGCAACGCAGGCCTGGAGCTTGGGCAGCATGCCGCCCTCCACCTCGCCGGAGTCGATCCTGCGCCCGATCTCCTCGACGTCGGTCTCGGAGATGCGGCTTCCCGGGTCGGAGACGTCGGCGAGCCACCCCTCGACGTCGGTCAGGAAGATCACCTTGTAGGCGCCGAGCGCCGCCGCCACCGCGCCCGCGGCCTCGTCCGCGTTGACGTTGTAGGACCGTCCCTCGGCGTCCGCCCCGACCGATGCGACGACCGGGATGTAGTCCTCGGCGATGTGGTTGAGGACGTCCACGTCGACGCGCTTGATCGAGCCGACGAATCCGACGTCGACCTCCGTCCCATCGGGCGCCGCGACACGCCGCTTCGCGACCTGGAAGAGGGAGCCGTCGTCGCCGCACAGGCCGACCGCTGCCTGGCCGTGGCGGTTGAGGCGCAGCACGATGTCCTTGTTGAGCTTGCCGATCAGGACCATCTTCGCGATCTCCACCGTCTGCTCGTCGGAGACACGCAGGCCCTGCACGAACTCGACCTCGAGCCCGAGACGCTTCATGTAGTCGGTGATCTCGGGGCCCCCGCCGTGCACGATCACCGGGTTCATCCCGACGTACTTGAGGAGCACCACGTCGCGCGCGAAGGCCTCGCGCAACGGCTCCTCCCTCATCGCCGCGCCGCCGTACTTGATCACGATCGTGGCGCCGAAGAACTCGCGCATGTACGGCAGCGCCTCGAGCAGCATCCCGATGCGCTCGCCGCTTGGCGTGTCGGGCACGCGATCGGGCATCACGTCGAGTACTCCGAGTTGAGCGACACGTAGCCGTGGCCGAGGTCGCAGAAGAAGATCTCGGCCTCCTCACCCCCGCGCGACACGTCGAGCCGCAGCTCGACCTCGGGCGCGGCCATCGCCTCGTCGAGGCGCTTGCGAGCCGCGTCGTCGAGCGCGACCGCGCTGCCGCCGCTCGCCACCTGGAGGTCCTCTATATAGAGATCGACCGCCCCGGGGTCGGCATCGGGCACGGCCTGCCCGGCAGCCGCGAGGATGCGGCCCCAGTTCGGGTCCGCGCCGTGCAGGGCGCACTTCACGAGTGGCGAGTTGGCGACAGCCCGCGCGACCGGGTCGACGGTCTCGACCGAGCCGCGCACCAGCAGCCGCGCGACCCGCTCGGCGCCCTCACCGTCGGCGACGATCTCGAGGGCGAGCTGGCGCAGCAGCGCGTCGAGCGCCGCCGCAAAGGCGTGCTCGTCCGGGGTCCCGGGCGCGACGGCGACCCCCGCGTCACCGCTCGCGATGCAGAACACGGAGTCGTTGGTGGAGAGCTGCCCGTCAACCGAAGTCCGCTCGAACGAGCGCTCGACAGCGGCCCGCACCAGACGGTCGAGCGTGACCGCGTCGATCGCGGCGTCCGTCTGGACGAAGCACAGCATGGTCGCGAATGACGGCGAGATCATTCCCGCCCCTTTGGCCTGGGCGCAGAGGCGCACATCGCCGCCGGACAGCGTCACCGCGAGGCTTCCCTGCTTGGGCCACCGGTCCGTCGTCATGATCGCCTCGGCGAAGGCCGTCCCCCCGTCGGGGGCCAGCTCCGCGGCGATCCGCTCGATGCCCGCCACGACCGTGTCGCGGTCGAGGCCCACGCCGATCACCCCGGTCGAGGCGACCCCGGTGCGCGCGGGCTCGACGCCGAGCGCGCGGGCGGCGGCCGTGACCATCGCGCGCGCTACGTCGAGGCCACGATCGCCGTCGCCGACGTTCGCGATCCCGCTGTTGACGACCACGGCGCGCAGCCGCGCGAGGTCGCCCGCGCGGGCGACCTCGACGGGTGCCGCGACGATCGCGTTGCGGGTGAACAGCGCGGCCGATGTCGCGCGCTCCGAGTCGCACGCGAGCAACCCTAGGTCCAGGCGGCCCGACTGCTTCATCCCGCAAGCGATTCCGGCCGCGCGGAAGCCGGCCGGCAGCGGGCCGGGCTCGAGCACCTCGACGCCATCCGGCGCATCCACCCAGCGCGAGCGGAAGAAGCTCCCGTTCGGAGCGCTCATCGCAGACCCTCCGCCTCGTCGAGCCCGAGCATCAGGTTCAGGTTCTGCACCGCCTGCCCGGCCGCGCCCTTCCAGAGATTGTCGATCGCGGAGAAGACCAGCACGCGCCCGTCCGGCCCGGCGACCGCGTGGATCTTGCAGAAGTTGGTGTCGCGCACGTCGCGCACGCCCGGTGGCGCAGCCGCCAGCTCGACGAACCGCTCCGCGCCGTAGGCGTCCTCGAAGACCTCGGCGAGCTCAGCGCCGGTCAGCTCGCGCGACGGCGAGACATAGCAACTCGCGAGCAGCCCCTGGTCGAGCGGCACCAGATGGGCGACGAAGGTGACGCGGCGCCCCAGCCCGAGTGCCCCCAGCTCCTGGTCGATCTCGGGCGCGTGCCGGTGCCCGTCCACGGCGTAGGCGTTCACGTTCTCGTCGACGGACACGAAGTGAGTCCGCTCGCTGGCCTCCCGCCCGGCGCCGGAGACCCCGCTCTTCGCATCGACGACCGCGTCCGCGATCAGACCCTGGCGCGCGAGCGGCGCGAGCGCGAGGATCGCGGCGGTCGAGTAGCAGCCGGGGTTGGCGACGAGCGGTGCCGCAGCGATCTCGCCGCGGTGCAGCTCGGTCAGGCCGAAGACGGCCTCGCTCCTGATCGCGGGCGCGCCGTGCGGTCCGTACCAGCGCTCGTGCGCCGCGAGGTCGTGCAGCCTGAAGTCCGCGGAGAGGTCGACTACCCGCAGCCCGTGGGCACGTAGCTGTGCAACGGCCTCGGCCGCAGCGCCGTGCGGGTACGAGACCATCGCGACGTCTGCGGTCTCCGCGAGGCGCTCGGCATCGAAGGCCTCGAGCGCGAGCGGCACGCGATAGCGCGGGTACAGGTCGTCCAGGCGGCGCCCGGCATCGGTGCGCGCGGTCACGGCCTCGAGCGAGATCCGCGGATGGCGCCAGAGGAGCGCAGCCGTCAGCGCACCGGCAAAGCCCGACGCCCCCACCACGCAGGCGCGGGCCACCGGCTCGCCGGCCGACGGCTGACGCCTGACGACGGACGCGGTCGCCGGCCTACTCACGCAGCGACCCTCCGGTCTCGCGGGCGATCTCCTGCTCGATCCGCTCGCGCACCGCGGCGACCTCGTCGTCCGTCAGCGTCCGCTCCTCCGAGCGGAACTCGAGTCGCAGCGCGAGCGACTTGCGCCCCTCGCCGACCTGCTCGCCGCGATAGAGATCGAACACGCGCACGTCGCGCAGGTGCGGGCCGGCCGCCGTGCGCACGGAGTCGACGACCGTCTGCGCCTCGACCGGCTCGTCCACGACCACCGCGATGTCCTGAACGACGGCCGGGTAGCTGATCAGGTCGCGGTAGCGGCGCTCGCCGCGCTCGGCGACCGGGAGAACCACGTCGAGGTCCAATTCCAGGACGACCGGCGGGCGCTCGAGCGCGCCCAGCCCGAAGGCCGCCGCGACCGACGGGTGAAGCTCGCCCAGGCAGCCGGCCTCGCGCGCGTCGACGACCACCTCGGCGGCCTTCCCGGGATGCAGGAAGCGTGGGCCACCGTCGATCAGGCGCCATTGGACCCCGAGCAGGTCGAGCAGGCCCACGAGCAGCCCCTTGATCGCGTAGAAGTCCGCCGGCAGCGCGCCGTGGCGCCACGTCTTCGGCACGAAGTCGCCGCACAACAGGAGCCCGAGGTGCAGGCGCTCGTCCGGCTGCTCGTACGGGCCCTTCGAGTAGAAGACGCGCCCGCTCTCGAACAGTCGCACGTCCTTGATGTCACGCGCGACGTTGTGGCGCGCGGACTCGAGCAGCCCGGGCAACAGCGACGAGCGCATCACCGACTGATCCTCGCTCAACGGGTTCGCGACCGGCAGCACCCGGCCGCGGGTCGCGTCCTCGTCGAGACGCAGCCGGCGCACGGCGTCCGGTGAGATGAAGCTGAAGTTGACCGCCTCGCTGACGCCGCGCCCACGCAGGAAGTCCTCGATCTCGCGGCGCAGCCGCTGGGCTGCCGACAGGCCGCCGATCCCGCGCCGCGCGGGCAGCGTCGCGGGCAGGCGCTGGAGGCCGTGCACGCGCGCCACCTCCTCGATCACGTCGGCCTCGCGATAGACGTCGTGATGGCGCCAGTACGGCGTGCGCACGTCGAGGTCACCGTCGCGCTCCTCCACGCCGAAGCCGAGCCGCTCGAGGATCGCGCGCGACTCCGCCGGGTCGATGGGCTCGCCGAGCAGCCCCGCGAGCCGCGCGCTGCGCAGGACGATCCTGTGAGGATCGGGCTCCGGAGCGGCGACGTCGACGGTGCCGGGCACCATGCGCGCCCCGCACAGCTCGACCATCAACCGTGCCGCGAGCCGCTGGGCCTGGATCGCCAGGCGGGGATGCAACTGCTTCTCGAAGCGGCTGCTCGCCTCCGAGCGCAGCCCGAGCTTCTTCGAGGTGTGGAGGATGTTCGGCCCGTTCCAGGTGGCCGCCTCCATCGCCACGCGCGTCGTGTCCGCGGAGACCTCGCTGCGCGCCCCGCCCATGATCCCGCCGATGCCCGTCGGGCCCTCGGCGTCGCAGACGAGCACGGCGTCGCCATCCAGCACGCGCTCCTCGCCGTCGAGGGTCGTGAGGCGCTCGCCCTCGCGGGCCGCGCGCACGCGCAACGCGGAGCCGCCGACGCGATCGAGGTCGTAGGCGTGCAACGGTTGACCGAGCACCAGCATCACGTAGTTGGTGATGTCGACGACGTTGCTGATCGGCCGCTGCCCCGCAGCCATCAGACGGGCCTTGAGCCACAGCGGGGAGGGACCGACCTGCACGCCGGTGAACACGCGCACCGTGAATCGCGGGCAGAGCCCGGCGTCCTCGACCTCGACGGACACGAGGTCCTCGGCGCGGCCGTCGCCGGCCGCCGGCGCGTCCTCGTCACCGGGGTCGGGAGCGAGCGGCGCTTCCGTGACCGCGTGCACCTCGCGCGCGACGCCGTAGACCGCCAGGCAGTCAGGCCGGTTGGGGGTGATCTCGAGCTCGAGCACGTCGTCGGCCACCGGCAGGTAGCGCAGCACCTCCTCGCCGGCCTCGTAGGACTCGGGCAGGACCATGATTCCGTCGCCGTCCGAGCCGATCCGGATCTCGGTCTCAGAAAGGATCATGCCCTCGGATTCGACGCCGCGCAGCTTGGCCTTCCCGAGTCGGGTCCCGTCGGGGAGCACGGCGCCGGGCAGCGCGACCATCACCAATTGACCGGCGGCGACGTTGGGCGCACCGCACACGATCGTGCGTTCGTCGGAGCCGCTCAGCCTGACCTTGCAGACGCTGAGGCGGTCAGCGTCGGGATGCGGCGTGACGTCGCGCACCTCGCCGATCCGGAAGAGCCCGCTGTTCCCGTCGGCGCGGGTGATCCCCACGCCCTCGACGCGCTCGACCTCGGTCCCGCTCAGCGCGAGCGCGGTTGCAAGCGCTTCCACGGAGAGACCTGCGTCGCAGTACTCGCTCAGCCAGCCGACCGGAACCCTCATGTCAAGTGGCCCCTTCCACTAGAACTGCTCCAGGAAGCGCAGGTCGTTCTCGAACAGGAGCCGCAGGTCGGGAACGCCGTGCTTGAGCATCGCGAGCCGGTCGATGCCGAGGCCGAAGGCGAAGCCCTGCACGTGGTCGGGGTCGTAGCCGTCGCCGCGCACGAAGCCGAACACGTTCGGGTCCACCATGCCTGCGCCGCCGCCCTCGATCCAACCCGTGCCCTTGCACAGGGGATCACGTGAGCGGTCGCGCAAGCGCCCCGAGCCCCCGCACGCGAAGCACGAGACGTCGAACTCCACGCTCGGCTCGGTGAACGGGAAGTAGTGCGGGCGCAGACGGACCTTGCGCTCGCCGCCGAAGAACGCGCGCGCGAACTCCAGCAGCGTCCCCTGGAGGTCCGCGAGCGTGATGCCCTCGTCGACCGCGAGGCCCTCGATCTGATGGAACATCGGCGTGTGCGTCGCGTCGGAGTCGCGCCGGTACACCTTGCCGGGGACGACGATGAAGATCGGCGGCTCCTGGCGCTCCATCGCCCGTACCTGCATCGGGGACGTGTGCGTGCGCAGCAGCAGGTCCTCGGAGAAGTAGAAGGTGTCCTGGAGCATGCGCGCCGGATGGCCCGGCGGATGGTTGAGCGCGGTGAAGTTGTAGTAGTCGAACTCGACCTCCGGCCCCTCGACGACGCGGTAGCCGAGCCCGGTGAAGATGTCTTCCAGCTCACGCCGGGTCGTGGTCAGCAGGTGCAGGTGACCCGGGTCCAGCGGCTCGCCCGGGAGCGTCACGTCGACGGCCTCCTCGCGCAGGCGATGCTCGAGCTCGCTCGAGGCGAGCGCGGCCGAGCGCTCGTCGAGCAGCGTCTCGAGGGCGCGGCGCGCCTCGTTGCCACCCTTGCCGAGCTGCGCGCGCCACTCCTCGGGCAGCTTTGGGATGGAGCGCAGGATCTGGGTCAGCTCGGCCTTGCGCCCGAGGTAGCGGACCCGCAGGTCCTCGAGCTCCGCGGGCGTCGCGGCCTCCAACACCGCGCGCTCGCCCTCCTCCGCCAGGCGGCCGAGTCGCTCCATCGCCTGCTGGGGGTCGAGCGGCGCGTCAGGCATCTGCACGTGCACGATATTCGTAGAGGCAGAGCGTCGCGGTCATCGCGACGTTGAGGGAGTCCGCAGCGGCGCCGAGCGGGATGTGGGCAACCTCGTCACAGGCGCTCACGATCTCCGCAGGCAAGCCCGTGCGCTCGGCCCCGAGCACGAACAGCGGCGCATCGCCGAGGGCAAGCTCGCGCAGCGCCGTGCCCGCGCCCGGCACGAGCGCGATCCGGGTCGCGGCGTCCGGGATCTCGTCCCAGCGGGCTCGCGTGACGCCCTGGGCGAAGATCGCCCCCATGCTCGCCCGCACCGCCTTGGGGCTGAAGGGATCGGCCGATCGCGGGCTGAGGGCCACCGTGCCCGCGCCGAACGCCTCGGCCGCGCGCAGGATCGTGCCGACGTTGCCAGGGTCCGCGACGTCGTGCAGGTAAAGCGACGGCGCGCCCAGATCGGCCCACCGCTCGCGCCAGACCCCGATCATCCGCGTCCCGCTCCCGAGGCTGCTCGCGCTCGCGAGCACATCGTGCTCGACCGGCAGCAGCTCGACCTCATCGGGCAGCGACGGGAGGACGCACGCCGGATCGAAGAACACCGTCTCGGGCATGTGGCCGTGATTCAGCGCGGCCGCCAGCATGTCCTCCCCCTCGGCCATGAAGAGGCCCGCACGCTCACGATGCTTTCGGTCGTGCAGCTTGCGCACGTCCTTCACGCGGCGGTTGCTCTTGCTTGTGATCGTCTCTGTCATCGGGTTCAGATACAAAAAGGGCGGCCGACCGGATGGTCGCCGCCCTGGATGGTGATGCTCTGTCCGCTGCTCAGGATTCGGCCGCGGACACCTCCAGGGCCTGTTTTGCTCGCTCGGCAAATCGCCGGAAGGTCTCGGGGTCGCGCACGGCGAGGTCGGCGAGCATCTTGCGGTTGACATCGATCTCGGCAACGCGCAGGCCCGCCATCATCCGGCTGTAGGTGAGTCCCTCGTTGCGGGCCGCCGCGTTGATCCGCACGATCCACAGCGAACGGAAGTCGCGCTTGCGAACGCGCCGGTCGCGGTACGCGTAGGAGTCGGACTTGAGCACCTGCTCCTTGGCGCGCCGGTAGCTCGAGTGCTTCTCGCCGCGGTATCCCTTCGCCCGCTCGAGGACGGCGCGGCGCTTCTTGCGCGCGTGGACGGAACGCTTGACGCGCGTCACCGCGCACCCCCTCCACCGGCGAGCAACCGCTTCACCTCTGTCTCGCCGCCCTTGCCGATCTCGACGGGCCGCCCGAGGCGCCGTTTGCGCTTGGCCGGCTTCTTGCCGAGATTGTGCGACGTCATGGCGTGGCGCGCCAAGATCTTGCCGGACCCGGTCTTGCGAAAGCGCTTCTTGGCGCCGGAATGCGTCTTCATCTTGGGCATCGGAGTTCCGCTATTGAAGCAGATGGCCTCCTTTGGCCCCGACCCGCGGCGCCTGTGCGAACCGGCACAACATGGCTGCGGCGCGGCTATCTTGCCTCCTCAACCAGCGAGGAGGATCGCGACCATGAGAACACCGGCACGTCTCGGCTCCGCAGGGGCGGGGGCCCTTGCCTTGATTGCAGCGACCGCGCTCGTGGCGTCGGTCGCGCTGGCCGCCAGCGTGCGCGGCACCGACCGCAGCGAGCGGCTTGTCGGCACCGACGGGTCGGACTACATCAAGGCGCGCGGCGGGAACGACAAGGTGAAGGCGCTGAACGGTGACGACATCGTCAACAGCGGTCGCGGTCGCGACCGGGTCTCGGGCGGTGGCGGCGACGACAAGATCACGGGCGGGCGCGGCGCCGACGCCGACCGGCTCAACGGCGGCTCCGGGGAGGACAAGATCCGCGGGAACTCCGGGGATGACGTGATCAACGGCGGCATCAACGGCGACTCCCTGTACGGCAACGCCGGCGCCGACAAGATCGAGGGATGGCTCGGCAGCGACTTCATCGCCGGCAACGCGGGCGACGACGCCCTCAGCGGTGGCGACCAGCACGGTGACCGCGTCTATGGCGGGCCGGGCAACGACTCGCTGAAGGGCGGCGGCGGCGCCGACCGCCTGCACGGGGGCGACGGCAACGACGGCCTCCGGGGCGACAACCACAACGATCTGATGTCCGGTGGGCGCGGCGACGACAGCCAGAACGGCGGGGCCGGCAGCGACACCATCTACGCCAACCTCGGCGTCGACGAGACCTTCGGCGGCAGCGGTAACGACCGCCTGTGGGCACTCGCGAGCGGGGACGTGGCGCTCCCAGGCGTCGACACGCTGCACGGCGAGGGCGGCAACGACACGTTCTACACGCGTGACGGCGAGCCGGACAACATCGACTGCGGTGCGGGAACGAAGGACACCGCGCAACTCGACTTCGTCGACGTGATCGTCGACGCCACGCCGGCCGATCCGAACGGGACGTGCGAGACGGTCAAGCGGGCGGCCCCGAAGGCCGGCGAGGACAAGGGCGAGAACCAGCGCGAGGCGCCGGGGGACGACGCCAAGCAGGGTTAGCCGTAGCTCCCAACCACGCTGTTCAGGCCGCGGAATGCGCGCCTCGCGGGCGCAAGCTCGGGCGTGGAAAACCGGGTGGGTAAGGGAAGACGGATCGTCGGCGTCTGCGACCGCGCTGGGCGGCGCAGTGTCACGAGACTTCAAAGAAAGGTCGCGGTCACGGGCGAAAGCCCTCCGGGTCGCGCATCGGCCGCCGAACTTTCCCTCCCGCCATGCGTGAAAGCGGACGCCAGGGGGGAAAGTTCGTCGACCGGCGCCTGCCGGACGACGCACCTCATGCGAATCACGCGCAGACGGCTCTTTCACGGGCGACGCGTGCGCTTTGCGTCGCAAACGACGCGTCGCGCGAGTCCTTGCTCGTCCCGGGTCCTGCCCTCCTTACCCACCCCGGTTTTCGAACCCGCCACCAGCGCCAGGCCCGCAACCGGGAACAACGTGCGTGGGAACTGCAGCTAGCCCGGACTAACCCCAAGTACCCCGGACACCCCGGGGTTCGATAGCAACGCTTTGAAGTCCCGCGCGTGCGGTGACACCTCGGGGTCAGGACGACCCAGAGCCCGTGGCCGAACGTCCCGCGATACCGCCCAGAGCACACAGTCCGGGACGTTCGGTCGGGATGTGAGGGCCCGAGCGATGGCGACGGTCAGATCAGCGCGAGTTGTCGTGACAACTCGGGGTTAGCACGCAGCTAGCCCTTTTCAGGCGTCCCGGCGCCAGAGGGTGAACTCGGTCAGCTCGCCCCTGAACTCGCGCAACTGCCCGCCGTGCTCGCGGAACCCCGCACGGCGGGCGAGCGCGAGGGACGCCACGTTGTCGGGCGCGATCACGGTCTCTACATAGGGAAGCCCGAGGTCCTCGACCGCGAACCGGGTGAGGAGCGCGACGGCACGGCTCCCGATTCCCGTGCGGCGCGCATCGGCCGCCACCCAGTACCCGACCTCGCCGCGCGGCCGCGGCTCCCGGTGCACTCGCAGCGCCACCGAGCCGGCGATGCGCGCGCCGGCCGTGCGCTCGACGAGCAGGTGCAGCCCCGTGCCGCGCTCCCGCTCGACCGCGGCGACCGCGATCCACAGGTGAGCGTCCTCGAGCGTGTACGGCGAGGGCACGTGCGTCCAGCGCGCGATCTCGGGGTCGGCGCAGATCTGGGCGATGCGATGCGCGTCGTCGTCCGCGGGAGGACGCAGACGCAGGACGCTGTCCGCAAGCCCCTCATGCGGGAGCGCCAGCGGCGTCGGCGCTACCCCGCTTTGCGGGTCTGCTCGGGCGCCGCCTCGGCCGGTGCGGCCTCCGGCGCAGCCGTGGGTGCGGGCGCTGCCTCGGCCGGTGCGGCCTCCGGCGCAGCCTCCGGTGCTGCATCGGCCGGTGCCGGCGCGGGCGCCGCGGCGTCCGCAGGAACGACGTTGTTGTCGTCGGCCTTTTCGGCCGGGCGCTCGCTCTTGCGCGCCGGCGCCTTCACGGGCGCCATCACCATGATCATGTTGCGCCCTTCCTGGTTGGGACTCTGCTCGATCGTGCCGAACTCCGCAAGCTCGTCGGCGACCTTGCGCAGCAGGGTCTCGCCGCGCTCGGGGTGCGCCATCTCGCGCCCGCGGAACATGATCGTGACCTTCACCTTCTGCCCCATCTTCAGGAACCGCAGGATGTGGCCCTTCTTGGTCTCGTAGTCGTGCGTCGCGATCTTCGGGCGCAGCTTCATCTCGCGGATCGTCACCTGCTGCTGGTGCTTGCGCGCTTGCTTCTTCTTCTGCTCCTGCTCGTACTTGTACTTCGAGTAGTCGAGCACCCGGCAAACCGGTGGGCGCGCCTCGGCCGCGATCTCGACGAGGTCGAGGTCACGCTCGCGCGCATACTCGAGGGCTGCGTCGGTCTTCATCACCCCGACCTGCTCGCCCTTTTCGTCGATCAGGCGGATCTCCGGAACGCGGATGCGCTCGTTGATGCGCGTCGTATCCCGCTCGGGCGGGCGCCGGTCGAACCTGCGCGGAATCGGCACTAGCTAGTCACGTAAGAAAAAGCCGCCCGTTCGCAAGCGAACGGCCGGGTCAGAAAAGGGATGGGCACGCGACAGAACGTAAGTCAGCTCTGCGGTCGGAAAGTGCCCTTCATTGGAGCCGAGTATAGCGCCGGGGGGGACGTCAACGGGCCTCACGCCCGATTCGATCGACAACTTCATCGAGCGGCATGAGCCCGAGGTCCCCTTCCCCGTGGCGGCGCACGGACACACCCGCCCCCTCCAACTCCTTGTCGCCGACGACCAGCATGTAGGGAACCTTCCCCAGCTCGGCCTCGCGGATCTTGCGGCCGACCGACTCCGCGCGGTCGTCGAGCCTCACGCGCACGCCGTGCGCGCGCAGCTCGCGCTCGATGCGCGCGGCGTACTCGTTGTGCCGGTCGGCGATCGGCAGCACCCGCGCCTGCACAGGCGCGAGCCAGACTGGGAACTCGCCGGCGTGGTGCTCGATCAGGATCCCGAGGAAGCGCTCGATCGAGCCCAGCAGCGCACGGTGGATCATCACCGGCGTGCGCTGCGTGTCGTCCGCCGCCGTGTACGTGAGGCCGAACCGGCCGGGCATGGAGAAGTCGGCCTGGCAGGTACCGCACTGCCACGAGCGGCCAAGCGCATCGGTGATGTGGAAGTCGATCTTGGGACCGTAGAACGCACCGTCGCCCGGGTTCAACTGGTACTCGCGCCCCATGCCCTCGAGCGCCTCCGCGAGGGCGCGCTCGGCAACCGCCCACTGCTCGTCGGTGCCGATCGACTTCTCCGGCCGGGTCGAAAGCTCGACACGCACGTCGTCGAAGCCGAAGAGCCCATACAGCTCGTCGATCGTCTCCGTGATCGACCGCGCCTCGGGCACGATCTGCTCCTCCGTACAGAACACGTGGCCGTCATCCTGGGTGAACGCGCGCACTCGCAGCAGGCCGTGCAGCACGCCCTCGCGCTCGTTGCGCGTGCAGAGCCCGAACTCGCTGAGGCGCAGCGGCAGGTCGCGGTACGAGTGGCGCTCGGAGGCATAGACCAGGCATGCGCCCGGGCAGTTCATCGGCTTCACCGCGAACTGGCGACCGTCCTCGCCGGCCTGCGTGAAGAACATGTTCTCGCGGTAGTTGTCCCAGTGGCCGGAGCGCTTCCACAGCTCGACGTCGAGGATCTGGGGCGTGCGTATCTCCCCGTAGCCGCCGCGCTCGAGCTGCTCGCGCAGGACGCGCTGGATCTCGTTGACCACGACGGTCCCGTTCGGCAGGTAGAAAGGCATGCCGGGGGCCTCCTCACGAAGCACGAACAGACCGAGCTGCGGCCCGAGGCGGCGGTGGTCGCGCGCCCGCGCCTGCTCCAGCATCTCGAGGTGGCGGTCGAGATCCTTCTTCGAGAGGAACGCGGTGCCGTAGATGCGCGTGAGCATCTTGTTGCGCTCGTCGCCGCGCCAGTACGCGCCGGCCACTGAGAGGAGCTTGAAGGCCTTGATCCGCCCCGTCGACGGCGCGTGCGGCCCGCGGCAGAGATCCGTGAAGGGGCCGTTGCGGTACAGCGAGACTTCCTCCACCCCCTCGTTCGAAACGAGGTCGCGGATCAGCTCGACCTTGTAGTCCTGGCCCTCATCGGCGAACCGCTGCTCGGCGTCGGCCACCGACAGGTCGGTTCGCTCGAAAGGCTCGTCGGCAGCGACGTGCTCGGCCATCCGCTCCTCGATGTGCGCGAGGTCCTCGTCGGAGACCTTGACGCCCGCGGGAAACTCGAAGTCGTAGTAGAAGCCGTTCTCGATCGGCGGCCCGATCGAGATCTTCGTCCCGGGATAGAGCTCCATCACGGCGCTCGCCATCACGTGTGCGGCGTCGTGGCGGATCAGGTCGAGGGCGTCGGCGCTGCGATCCGTGACGATCTCCACCCGCTCGCCGTCCGGGAGCGGGGCGTCGAGATCGGCGACTCGCCCGTCCACGCGCACGGCCAGCGCGGCCTTGGCCAGACCCGGCCCGATCTCGCGGGCAAGGTCTGCTCCGCTTGCGCCGTCGGGGAGCTCGCGGGCGGTGTCGTCGGGGAGCGTGACCCTCATCGCCCGTTGATGCTAACGCGGACCCCGCCGGCCCATCCGCGGACGCAACTTCGGCGCCCCAGGCGGGTTCATCACCTGGGAGACCGGAAGACCAGCTCCGCACGAGCGCGTTGCGTGACATGTGTCACAAAACCTTGACTGTTTGTCAAGTTGCTGTGCTACGGTCTCGATTGACTTATCAGTCAACCGGGTACCAAGAGAGTCCCGGACATCTGAAAATGAACCGGCTCGCCCCCACGGGCGCCCGCAGTGGCGTACCAGCGCGAGCCGAATGACAACGACGCGGCAACGCCTTCGGGCGGGCGTCGGCGGCGGGCCACACGAACAAGGCCCGCATCGGACCTGAAAGCGGCCTCGAGGCCGGCGGAGGGCCCGCACGCCACGTCCATTGGCACGCCGCTTGAAGGAGGTGACTGCCGGGACAAACGCTGCGCGCAGGGAGAGAGGCCGACCACTGACCACGACATGAGGAGGACCATTGAGGGCCCCCCTAATCGCCGTTCTCAGCGTCGGCATCGCAGCAGCCGTACCAGCAGTTGCGATCTCGGCGGCAACGCCGAACGATGTGAGAGGCAAGACACAGGACCGGACCGCGGCACAGGTGGGAATCGATCCCACTGCGCCGATCGGCCGGGTGAGCATGACGACAACACCGATGACCACACCAAACGACATCGAGCACCGCCGGCTGGCGAAGCGCTTCTTGAAGCTGAAGCAGCGCCTCAACCGCCTGGTGGCCGAGCGGGACGGACGCAGGGCGCGCAACGTGCGCGCCCCGGTCCAGCTGCGCTGGTCGACACGCGCCCTCGTGCGTGCGAACCGCAGGCTGGGCAAGCGCATCCGCAACGTGAGGGCCGACCTGCGTGACAAGCGGGCCGGGCTGACCTCGGGCGTGCGCGCGACCCTTCAGAGGATTGCGTCATGCGAGTCGGGAGGTAACCCGCGCGCGATCGGCGGCGGCGGCGCCTACCGCGGCAAGTACCAGTTCTCCTTCGGGACCTGGGCCACTGTCGGCGGCAAGGGCGATCCCGCACGTGCCTCCGAGAGCGAGCAGGACCGGCGCGCCGCGATGCTGCTGACGCGCAGCGGCGCCGGGCACTGGCCGGTCTGCGGCTAGTACTCCACCCGCAAAAGGGAATCGACGTCAAGGGGCCGTGCCTGGAGGCACGGCCCCTTTTCGTTCAGTTGGAGGACGCGCCGCCGCGCGTGCCCGCCGCGTCGCCGACACCCGTGATCGCGCTGATAAATGACACTGCGATGTCGGGGCGTGAGACCACTCCGTTCTCGACGAGGTGGACGTGCGCGTCGGGCAGCAGCTCCGCGGTGCGCTGCGTCGTCTCGAGGAACCACGGGTTGCTGCCATCCTCGAGGATCCAGATCCGGTCACCCAGCGCGCGCGAGGGGCCGAGCGCCTCGTGCGCGAGCCATGAGTGCATCCGCGGCACCGCGGCATCCTGCGGACAGCGCTCGACGCTTGCGTTCACCCGACCGCGCACGGTGTCGTCGTCGAGGTTCGGGTTCGCAGTCGAGATCATCGTGCGCAGCGCGCCGCGGTAGTCCGTCTCCATCATCGAGAAGAGTGCCTCGACGACCGAGTCCGATGCCGCGAGCCCATCCCCGCCCTCGCCCGCCACACGGCTGACCGGGTTGCCCGCGACGCACACGATCGCGCGCACCAGCTCAGGGCGCTCGCCGGCAACCTCCACGGCACGGTTGGATGCGTCGGCCATCGTCACGATCACGACGGGCTCCTCGCAGGTGGCCTCGATCAATGCGCCGAGGTCGTCCCCGTCGGTGGCGATGTCGTAAGGCCCCTGACGCGTCGACCGGCCGATCCCGCGCGGGTCGTAGGTGATCACTCGGTGATCGCGGGTGAGGAGGCCGATCAGATCCTGGAACACCGAGGGGTCGGCGAAGAACTGGGTCGCGATCAGGACCGTGGGGCCCTCACCGCGCTCCGCCCAGTGCAACTCCACTCCGTCGGGGCGACGTACGAACGGCATGCGGAAAGTCTGGCAGAGCCCGTTGCCGCCTACGCAAATGCCTTGGTGGCGTACTCGGCGAGGTGCGCGACGCCGAGCCGTTCGAAGTCGGCGGCGGCGCGGTCGAGCACCTCGCGGCCCTCCTGCTCCTGTCCGGTCTCGCACAGCACGTGGCCGAGCAGCAGGTCGGCGATCGCGGAGTCGAGTGGGCGCCCGATCCCGTCCCACAGCTCACGCGCCTCGGCCATCATGCGCGTCGCCTCGGCGGGGTCGCCCTCGGTGGTGCCCATCGCCATCAGGGCGGCGGCGCGCCCGACCGGGTAGTGGAGCCGGTCGGCCAGGTGGGATGCCTCCTGCGCGGTCTCGCGGCCCTGCTCCTTCTTGCCGGCGATCACCAGCGTGATCGCGCGCGCCGCGTTCGCCTCGATCGACTGGGCGATCAGGCCTGCGCGCTCGCACACGTCGAGGGCGCGGTCGAGCTCGGTGATCGCGGCCGTGTAGTCGCCCGCGTCGCGCAACGAGCGCGCGAGCCAGTAGAGCGCGGAGAAGGAGACCTCGGACCAGCCGACCTGCTCGGCGAGCTCGTGCGCGCGGCGGCACCAGTGCTCGGCATCCTCCCAGCGACCGTCGCGCCACGCGAGAACGCCACGCAGCACGCACGGGTAGCAGAGCTTGCCCACGAGGCCCTCGCGCTCGGCGAGGTCGGCGCTCGCCTCGGCCGCAGTCTCGACCTCATCCCATGCCGCCCGGTAAGACGCCACCTGCGCGATCGATGACTGGAGCTCCACCTGCGCCGGCAGGTCGCCGACCTGCTGCGCGAGGTCCAGCGCTTCGCCGTAGGCCTGGCCCGCGCCGGAGTAGTCCGCCTCGGAGACCTCGAGATGGTGACCGAGCGTGAGCAGCGCGCGGATCGTCTCGCCGTCGTCGGAGTCGCGCGCCAGCTCGACCGAGCGCTCGAGGTTCTCGCGCGCCTTCTCCGTGTCGCCGATGCGGCCGAACACCCGGCCGAAGATCCCGTGCGCGCGGCTCGCCACGCGCGTCTCCTGGAGCTTCTCGGCGAGTCGCAGCGCCTTCTCCGAAGCGTAGATCGCGAGCATGTTGTCGCCGGCATGCATGTACAGCGAGGCGGCCTCCTCGTAGAGGTGCACCAACTCGAGGCACGGCGGGCCGTCCTTGAGGAGGTTGATCCCCTTCTGGTAGCGCTCGATCGCGAGCTTGCGCTCCCCGCGGTTCCAAAGGCCCGCGCCGATCTTGCGGTGCAGGTCGGCAACGCGCGTGAGGTCCTCCTGCTGGCGGTGGTATTCGAGCGCGGACTCCCAGAGGTCGACCGCGTTCGTCACGCGCCCCATGCGGAACGCCACGTCGCCCTGCTTCTCCTCCACGCGCGCCGTCGCGCCGCGGTCGTGCGAGCAGTCGATGCGCTGCGCCGCCTCGTACTGGTCGTATGCCTCGGGGTTCGAGTAGAGCGCGGCCGCGGCGTCGCCGGCGGCCTCGAGATAGTGGAGGGCCTTGCGGTGGATCGGCTCGGCATCGTCATGGTCCATGCCGCCCTCGTTGCTGAGCAGCGCGGCGCGGCCGAAGTGCTCCGCGAGCAGCGCGACGACCTCGTCCGTGCGCTCGCCGGCGCGGTCCTCGATGAAGCGGCCGACCTCGAAGTGCTTGCGCGAGCGCACCGCCTTCGGCAGCATGCCGTAGGCGACGTCACGGATCAGCACGTGCTTGAAGGCGTACTCGCGCTCACCCGCGAGCCGCACGCCCACGTCGGGCACGATCAGGTCCTTCTCCTGGAGGCTCTGGAGCGCCTCGCGCGTGGCCGTGTCGCTCTGGCCGGCGATCGCCAGCGATCCCTCCCAGAACGTGCGTCCCATCACGGCCGCATGCTGGACGAGCGTGCGCTCGGACGGGTCGAGCGAGTCGAGCCGGGCCGCGAGCAGGCCCTGCACGGTGTCGGGCAGCTCGAACAGCCGCTCGGAGCCGGACTCCTCGGCGAGTCGGCGGGCCATCTCCTCCGCGAAGAACGGGTTGCCCCCGGCGCGCTCGGCGACCGCGGCCACGGCGCCGCCGTCACCGTCCGTGCCCCCGAGCAGCGAGGTGACCAGCTCACGCGTCTGGTCGACGGTCAGCGGGTCCAGCAGGATCGAGGTCGCCTCGTGGCGCCCTCCACCCCATCGCTGGCGGCGCTCGAGCAGTTCGTCGCGCGCCAGGCAGAAGAGGATCAGCGGCCCGCGCACCCACTGCGCGAGATACTCGATCAGGTCGAGCATCCCGTGGTCGGCCCAGTGGATGTCCTCGAACACGAGCACGAGCGGATTCCGGCGCGCCATCGCCTCGACCACCGACCGGACGGCTGAGAAGAACACCTCGCGCATGCGCTGCGGGTCGTCCCCCTCGGACTGCGGTAGGTCGAGCGGCGTCTCGATGCCCAGCAGGCGCCCGATCACGGCCGCCCTGCGCTCGGGCGGCTCCGCCGTCTCACCCGAGTCCTTCATGAGGCTGTCGATCGAGGCGAGCAGCTTCGCCCAGGCGTCCTCGGTGCTGTCGCCGTCGACGATGCCCGCCTCGGCGCGGATCACCTCGCCCAGCGCCCAGTAGACGACCCCCGAGCCGTACGGGAGGCAGCGGCCCTCGCGGAAGGTGGGCGGTGGATGGCCCTCGCTCAGGAGGCGCTCGAGCTCCTGGCGCAGGCGTGACTTGCCGACCCCGGCCTGGCCGATCACCGTCACGAGGTGGGCGCGGCGCTCGCGCTCGACCCGGTCGTAGACCGACCGCAACAGGTCGAGCTTGTCGGCGCGGCCGACGAGCGGCGTCTCGCCCGTGCTCGCGCGGCGCCCGCGGCCGGCCTGGCTCACCAGCAGCCCGACGGCCTCCCAGGCGGGGACGGGCTCGGCCTTGCCCTTCAGCGTGAGCGGCTCGAGGCGGTGATACTCGATCGCCTGTCCCGTCCTGCGGAACGTGCGCTCGCCGACGGTGACGCTGCCGGGCCGTGCGGCCGATTGCAGCCGTGCGGCGACGTTCACGGTGTCGCCGATCACCGTGTAGCCGTTGCCGACGGCGCCCGCCACGACCTCGCCGGTGTTCACGCCCACGCGGAGCTCGAGCGTCACGCCGTGCGTGTTGCTGAGGCTCTCGTTGATCTCCGTCATCGCGTACTGCATCCCGAGCGCGGCGCGCACCGCGCGCTCGGCGTCGTCCTCGTGCGCGACCGGGGCGCCGAAGACCGCCATCACGTTGTCGCCGATGTACTTGTCCACGCGGCCGCCGTAGCGATCCACCTCCTCGCCGAGACGGCGCAGGCTGCGGTCGACGAGGCTCTTCACGGCCTCGGGGTCCATGCGCTCGGCGATCGCGGTGTAGCCGGAGAGGTCCGCGAAGACGACCGTGACCTGACGGCGCTCCTCCGGAAGCGATTCCGATACCGACACCGGCGCCGGCGGGGGCGCGGGAGCCGGGGTCGCGTCGCCCTGGAGGTTGAAGCCGCAGGCCATGCAGAACTTGGCCTCCGCCGGAGTCGGCGTACCGCAGTTGGGGCAGGTCCGCGCGAGCGCGTCCCCGCATGACATGCAGAACCGTGCCCCGGCCGGATTCTCAGTTCCGCAACCTGCGCAAGCCTGCGTCGCCATGCCAATGAAGATACGGCATGAACGCTCGTTTGCCTGTGCGGAAGCGCACAGACGTTCGTACCGGCGGAGAGGCTAGAAAGAGTGCCGGACTTCGCGTGTGAGCGCGGCGACCGACACGGACAGCAGGACCGTGAACAGGATGATCGCCCAGGCCGGGCCGCCCTGACCCCCGCTGCCCAGCGCGAACAGCGGTGACGCCGACTGGCCGATGATGCCGCGGGCCTGAGCGAAGTTGTTCGTGGCGCTCGCCGAGTTCACGGGCACGGCGCCGGCGAGCACGACCTGCGGGGACAGGTTCCCGATCCCGGCGGGATCGAACGGTCCGACCACCGAGGCGGCGCAGCCGGTGTTCGCGGCCGCGAACTGAAGCCTGTTCAGCGCGCGGCGCTCCGTCCTGCGCACGCCTTTCGGCGACATCCCCACGCGCTGACCGACCTGCGCCCGGCTGAGCGGCGCACCGGCGAGTCCGGCACGCAACGAGATCACGCGTCGATCCGCGGCGGGCAGCGCGGACAGGCAGCCCTCGAGCTGCTGGAGCACCAAGCGCAGCTCCTTCGAGCTGGCGCCGGCGAGCATCGTCGCGAGGGAGCCGCCGCCGCCCGCTCCGGCCGATCCCGCGCCGAACCCGCCGGGGACGCCCGTCGTGCCGCCACCACCCCCGCCGGCGGGGTTCGAGAAGTAGGTCATCCCACCAGCGGTAGAGGCGGCGCCGCCGATCGTGCGCGCGGCCACGTCGCCGGACGAGGTGCCGGCGGCCCCCGAAACCGCGCCAAGGGTCTGCTTGACCGTCCCACCGGCGGATCCCGTCGACGGAGCGCCGGACACGGTGTTGGTGATCGACTTCACCGGGTCACTGACACCCGCCGCAGGCTTCGGCGCGAGATTCTTCACGGTCGGCGCCTTGACGGCCGGCTTGGGGGCCGGGGCCTTCACAGCCGGGGCCTTCACAGCCGGGGCCTTCACAGCCGGCTTGGGCGTGGACAACTGCGGCGTCGTGACGGTCGTAGTCGTGGACGGCACCCGCACGGTCGTGCTCGGGACGGTGACCGTCGGCGTCGTGACGGTCGTGCTCGGGACGGAGATCTGGGCGGGGACGGACGCGGCCGCACCGGCGAGCACCGCGATGGTGGCCAGAAGAGTTAGTGCTGCGATCCGCCTGAGGCTTCCCGTGCCCATGGAAGGGCCTGTACCTCGGGCGGCAATGGCCCAAACGTCCAGGTCTCGGCGAATCCCCCATGAACAGGGGAAAAACGCGACCAGCGCGTGTAAGGAGCCTGACCGCTCAGGCGGCGCGACGGGTGGGCGTCCCCGGCGGCGGGCCCGTCTCGGCCAAGGCCGAAAGGCCCTCCGCGAGATGCTCGCGCAGCGCCTCCTGGAGCGAAGCCTCGGGCGGGAGCGCCCGTGCGATGCGTCGCACCAGGAAGATGCCCCGCGCCACCAGCTCCGCCTCGTGGGCGGGCGTTGCCGGACTGAGGCCCCGCACGGTGTCGCGGACGTAGGTCTCCACGTCGGTCACGTCACGCTCGGCATATCGTCTTGGGAGGACTCGTTGCATCAGGCACTAAAGTTAGAACTTGCTGCTGACGGAACGTTCATCGGTATTCCGCGCGAACTTCGATACCCCTGCCTTTCTGAGGGGAAACGCAGCAAGCCGGCGCGAGTCAGGCTTGTGCCGAAGCGGAGGCGTATCCGAGCGCGGCGATCGCGTCGCCCAGCACCGCCTCGCAGCGCTCCGCGAGCGCCGGCTCGAGATCTTCCCGCCAGCGCCCGATCGACGCGGCCGCCGTGGCGGTCGTGCGGTGGCGGTCCATTCCCGGGAGAGCCTCGCCCGCGCTCGCGAGCATCGCCTCGACCGCCGCGCCCGCGGTGTCGAGATCGAGGTATGAGAGGACCCCGGCGAGCGTCGCCTGCGGGTCGGTCATGAGGTCCTCGTAGCGCACGAGCAGGGCGCGATCGCGGCGGCGCGTCCAGCTCTCCACCACCGCGGCGATGCGCGGCCGGAACTGCTCCTCGATCCAAGCCGCCGTGTCGGCGGGTGGAGGGCGCTCGCCGCGCTTGCTGATCGTCGCGAGCACCGACACCAGCACGTCACGCGGGTCACGCACGAGGACCACCTCGCGGGCCGCCGGGTAGAGCTCCCACGCAAGATCGGACACAGGGTCGTTGCGCAGCTTCTCCGCGAAGTAGCGCGCACCCTTCCGGTCACCGTCCCCGACGCGGCCGTAGAGCGCCTCGACGCGCGCCTGCGCAAATGCCGCTAGCTCTGCGACGGCCGCGCCGCCGAGCCAGCCCTGCACGTCGGCGTCACTCAGCGCGCGCGGTCGGGGATCGCGCCGGCCAAGCCACCAGTCGAAGTTGAGGTCGCCCGCCGGCGCCACCTGTCGCAGGAAGCTCTCGGGGCGCGCGAGCGTGCGCAACACCTCGATCCAGTAGGTGAGCACGCGCGGCTCCTCGTCGAAGGGCGGCCACGCGACGATGCCCGGATGCCCGGCCAGCATCTGCATGAAGATGGTCGACCCGCTGCGGCCCGGGCCCGAGACGATCAGCGGTTGAAGCGACGGCTCGAACCCGCTCTCGATCGCCGCTCGCGTTCCCCGCAGCGTCCCGAAGTGGATCCGCACCCCGTCGGCGCGCAGGGCGCGCAGATGGAGGTCGAACCCAGTCGGGAGGTCGAGCGCGCTGAGCGTCGCGTAGAACCCGCTCGCCGCGGCGCCAGCGAGGTCCGGCCGCTCGCCTGCGAGCACGGGCCGTGGCACGTCGCACGGGGCGATGTGGATCACCCGTCCCTCGACGTGGAACTCGACGCTCGCGACGGGAGATCCCTCCCCGACCGCGGAGCCGCGCACGTCGAGCGTCCAGCCCGCTCCGCTCCACCCCGCGGCGGGCCTGTCGATCGCGTGGTGCGCGAGCCCCGGCACCGCGCCGGGCTCCACGCGCTCGAGCACCTGGACTTTGCCCTCCATTCCCCGCTTACTGTAATCCGCTTGCCAGCCGCGCTCGCGACGCCTCCGGATCGCTCTTAACGCCCACTTCCAGAGATCTTCAGGAACCGTTCAGGTTCGGTTCCTACTCTTACGGCACTCCTCCCCCTCCCCCTAAGAGGACGAATCACCAGCACGGCCGCCCCAAAAGGGCGGCCGTGCCGCTTTATGCCTCGGCCCCGCTCAGAGCCCCTCTCAGGGAGCGAACGCGTTGCCGACCGCGGCCGCCCGTGTCTTCGCAACGGTCCAGCCGTCGTGGTAGATCACGGACGTGCCGGTCACGTCCGGGTCCCGGTAGATGCCGATGCGCGCGTGCGAGCAGACGTCGTCGGCGGGGCATGCCGGGTCGGGGTGGCCGGTGGGCGACTTCTGGGTGTGTGTGTAGATGCGGTTCGACACGACGCGGTTGCCGTAGTCGAGGGTCGGCTCGATCGGCCGCAGGCCGAGCCCGTCGGGGTCGTACCAGGTGGCGACGAACCCGACCCGGTCGTCGGTCGAGAAGCGGATCTGCTGAAGCCACTTGACCCAGCGCCCGAGCACCATCGGGACCCGCCACAGAGACCGCATCGGACCGGACTCGCAGGTGCTGCCCGCGCTGTTGCGCAGCGCGAACACCGTGCGGCTCGAGACGATCCCGAGCGCCGGCGTCCCGCATGAGCCGAGCTGCTTGATCTGGGTGATCAGGCCGCCGTCGTTCTTCATCGAAACGGGCGCACCGTCGGTTGCGAACGAGTAGTCGAGCGGCAGGTAGGTCTGGAAGGCGATCCATGACTCCTGGCCCTCGTGGAACAGCATCTGGCGGTGGAGCTTACGTGCCTCGGTGTTGCCGTTGTCGAGCTCGCAGCGCTCGCCGTAGGAGTCGTCCCCGTCGCGTACCTCGATCCGGTACGCACGGTTGCCCTGCGCGACCCGGTCGGTCACCTGCGTGAAGCGCGAGCGATCCTGGCAGCTGAAGCTCACCCATTCGTTGTTGTCGGGCCAGCGGTTGTTGGAGAGCGCGTCGTTCCATGGCTTCTCGGCATCGCCCGTCCACAGGATGTCCGCCTGGTTGGCCGGAGGCGGAGGTTCCGTCGGCCCCGGAGGAGGAGTCGGGGTCGGGGTCGGAACCGGCGTTGGGACAGGGGTCGGGTTGGGCGTCGGTATCGGGGTGGGCCCAGGCGTCGGCGTCGGTGTCGGGCCCGGAGTCGGCGCGGGAGGCGGCGCGGGCGCGGGCTCGGTGTTGGCGTCAGCGAACAGGCCGATCGCGTCGACGAGCAGGTTGCGGTCGCAGGTCAGGGGCAGCGGCGGGTCGCTCGCGAAGGCGTTGGCCGGCTCGTAGTGGTCGTTGTCGTAGCTGACCGCGACGACGTGGGTCCCGGGCGCCACGTTCACGGGAGCGGCCGTGTAGCCGTTCTCCTGGACGAAGGTGGAGAGGACCGTGACGTTGTCGACCTCGACCTCGAGATGCGGCCACTGGTCACCGCACTTGGGGCCCGAGTCGGCCTTCACGACCAGCTTCGTCGCGCGGTCCTCGAGGCGAAAGGTCTTCTCGATGCGGCCGTTCGTGTAGAAGACGGTCACGGGCTCGACCCGCTTGCCGCTGATCTTCGAGGCGTCCTCGGCCTGGATGATCTCGACGACGGTGTCCGCGCCGAATGCGGGCACGGCAGCGATCGCCATGATGACTAGCGCCTTCCAGGCGGCGCGAAAGATCCGCGAGCTTCGCATTCGGGGGCCTCCTTGCAGGGTCCCGGCCCGTCCGTGCCGGCGTTCCGTGCCAGCCACCAACCGAGCGCTATCAGGGGAGCGGGACCTCCGTGGCCCGCAGCTGCGAAGGGCGGCACCTTAGCCCATGTTGCGGCCGGATAGGACGGTTCCGGGCCGGTTGCGCTTCACGATTGGGACTTCGCGGTGCCTATGAGAACAACATGAGAACGGATGGGCGCAACTGGGCTCGAACCAGTGACCCCCAGCTTGTCGAGCTGGTGCTCTCCCAACTGAGCTATGCGCCCGCGGCCGTCAGTCTAGCGTCGTGCCTGTCGGCACCTACGCGCTACGCGACCGGGGCGGCGGGCGGCGGCACGGGCACGGGCGGCTGCTGCGCCTGCGCGGCTGCCGGTGTGCCGATGCCCTTCGCGCGCATCGTCGCCTCGAACGTCTCGCGGCTCGTGTAGCGCGGCGTCCAGTCCAACTCGGCCTTGATCTTCTCGTTCGATGCGATCCAGGGGTGCACGAGGAACTCGATCTGCCCGGGAGGCGCCTCGACGTTCGGCAGGTGCAGCCGCCACGCCGCCGATGCGATCCGGCGGTACAGCTTCAGCGGCATCTTGCGGGTCTTCACGCCCGCCAGGCGCGCCGCCTCCGAGAGCTTGATGGTGCCGTCGGCGGTGAGGTTGAAGATGCCGCCCCGGCGCTCGCCGACGAGGCGCGAGATCGCGTACACGACGTCCTCCTCGTGCACGAACTGCCAGTCCGGGTCCTTGCCGTCGAGCAGCGGGAAGAAGGGGCTCGTCTGCCAGAACCGCAGGATGTAGTTGTCGACGTTCGGGCCGAACACGATCGTCGGGCGCACGATCGTCATCACGCGGTCCGGATGCTGCGCCGCCCACAGCTGGCAGAGCCGGTCGATCTCGGTCTTGTCACGCGCGTACTCGTAGGCGGGCAGGCCGCGCACCGGGTGCTCCTCGGCCATCGGCACCGGGTTGTCCGGAAATGCGCCGTAGGCCGTCGTGCTCGATGCGACGAGCAGTTGCTGCACGCCTGCCGCGGAGGCGGCGTCGAGCACGTTGTGCGTGCCGTTCACGTCGATGTCGTACATCCTGTGCTCGTCCCTGATCGGGTTGAGCACGAAGGCCAGGTGAACCAGGGCGTCGGGGCGCTCGCGCTCGAACAGCTCGCGCATGCCGCGGTCGCGGATGTCCATCTTGATGAACCGCGTACGGGACCGCGGGACCGCCGGCGGACGGATGTCGAGGTTCACCACCTCGGTGTCGTCGCGCTCCACCAACAGGTCGGTGAGGCGGCTGCCGATGTAGCCGGATCCGCCGGTGATCAGGTACTTCATGGTCTTCCTTCCTCTCGCTCGCGGGCACCAACTTAACGGAAACACAACACACGGAGGTGCAACATCCTGAGAGCCTCGACGTTCTTCCTAGAGGGCCGCGATGGCGCGGCTCAAGGTGGCAGAAGCGCCTCCGATAACTAGATGAGGAAGAACTGACGGGCCGGTGCGCTGTCTGTGGACGCCGGTGGCACGTTCTTTCGCTCGAGAGCGGGCCCCCGACTTTTCTCGGGGGCCTGTTCCATCTCTGGCCGAAAAGCTCCATTCCGGACGATGTGGGGCGGGTTTTGGTTGCATAGCAACCACAGGACGCCCACCAAAGCCCCGCCAGGACCGGCGAGGCAGTGGAACAGGGGTCCCGCTGATCGGAAGGCACAAGCTTGCGCTATCGTGCAGCGCAGGCGTGCCGGGAAGACTGGTCGGCAATCCGTCACCGACCCCAGGGGCGCCAGTTGGCCGTAGCCGTCTCCACTTTTCTTATCGCGCTCGGGCTGATCGCGTCCGAGCGGTTCCATCGCACGAAGGTAGCGCTGCTCGGCGCCGCGATCGTGACCCTGTTCGTCGGGGCGTTCGATCAGGAGAAGGCGATCGAGTCGGTCGACTTCAACACGATCGGCTTGCTCGTCGGGATGATGATCCTGGTCTACGTCACCCAGCAAAGTGGCGTCTACGACTACATCGCGGTGAGGGCAGGGCAACTGTCGAAGGGCAGGCCGTTCGCCGTCGTGCTGAGCATGGCTTTGACTACGGCGGTCCTTTCTGCGCTGCTCGACAACCTCACGACGATCCTGCTGGTTGTCCCTGTCACGTTCCTCCTCTGCGACACGCTGGACATCGACCCGATCCCACTGATTGTCATAGAGGTCATGGCGTCGAATATCGGTGGCACTGCGACGCTGATCGGGGACCCACCGAACATCATCATCGCGGGCCACACCGGCCTCTCCTTCAACGAGTTCATTCTGAACCTGGCGCCGATCGTCGTGGTCACGTTGGCGATCGTGATCGGGCTGCTCTATCGCTACATGCGCAAGTCGTTTCAGACGACCGAGGAGAATCGTCGCTATGTGATGCAGCTGGATGCGTCGGCTTCGATCACGAACCCCGCGGAGCTACGGCGCACAGGTCCGGTCCTGCTCCTCACGATCCTGGCCTTCTTCGCGCATCAGCAGCTGCACATCGAGCCGGCCACCGTCGCCCTCGCCGGCGCGGCCGTCGCGCTGCTGATCACGACCGTTTCCCTGGACAAGGCACTCTCCAACATTGAATGGCCGACCCTGTTCTTCTTCATCGGGTTGTTCGTGATGGTTGGTGCATTGGAAGAAACGGGCGCAATCGAAGAAGTGGCCAGCTTCGCGAAGGACCTGACCGGAGGAGATCGCACGGCTGAGTTGATCGGCATCATCTGGATCAGCGCGGCCGGTTCCGCGATCGTCGACAACATCCCCTTTACGACGGCGATGCTGCCGGTCGTATCGGAGTTGCGGGGTTCCGGAGGAGATGACGCCTACTGGTGGGCGCTCTCCCTGGGCGCGTGTTTCGGAGGCAATGCGACGCTTGTCGCAGCGGCGGCCAACGTTGCTGCCGCTGGTCTTACGGAGCGCGCCGGTAGGCCGCTCGGCTTCAGAACGTTCCTGAAGATCGGTATTCCGGTCACCCTGATCAGCATCGTGCTGGCGACGTTCTACGTGTGGCTGAGGTACGTAACCCTGTGACCCAATCGAGAGGTGAAGCATGTCGGACTCGATAGTCAGAGCGGCCCTCATCGAGGTTCGACCGTTCCTTGCGGACGATCCCGTCGGGGCCGCCGCTCAGCGACTCGTTGACGAGGGGCTTCCGGCGCTGCCGGCCACGGAAGCCGACGGCCGCTTCGTGGGGATCTTCGGCGAGCGGGAGTTCATGACGGCTCTGTTCCCCGGATATGTCGGGACGCTCGCCTCGGCTCGCCTCATCTCTCCGTCGATCGACGCCGCAATCGACCGGCGCGCATCCTGTCGGGACGAGCCGCTCCGGCGCTACCTCACGACCGATCACGTCGTCGTGGAGGACGAGTTCTCGGACACGCAATTGGCTGAGCTCTTCATCCACTACCGAGTGCTCGTCATCCCGATCGCGACGAAGGGACGAGTCCACGCGATCGTGACGCGGAGCGATTTTTTTCGTCTTCTCGCTGAGCGGTTCGGCGCGATCGCCGCCGATGCGCTTGAGGGCGGAGGGTCCGAAACGGGTCGATGACGTCGTCGGCGACTCGACTTTGGATCCTCTGGCAGATCGGACCGGGCATGGCCCCGTATCGCTCCAGCGATGACGAGGCTTCGCTGCTCGCCGTGGAGATCTGTCGGCTGGGCGACGCAGAAGGGATCGCCGCTGTTGATCTGGTTCGCCTCGATAAGGCCGGCGACCCTTATCCGCTCTGGTACGACTGGATGCTGGTGATCGACCTCGAGGAGCCGGAAGGACAATCTCATGTCGAGGCCTTCTACGAGGACCTACGTTCCGTCGGGGCGCGGCCCGTCATGTTCGGTGAAGCGAGCGTGTCGCGTCGACTCTCGGCGTAGCCGCACGACGAACTGAGCCGCCGTCTTCAGTTGCTCATCCAGTTCGCGGCACTTGCGCCTCGCCGCGGCTGAGAACTCAGACAGAAGTTCCAGCGCGTGCTCATACTCGTCCTTGCTCGCGCTACCGCTTTCGAGCACGTCGCGGGCGTCGAGCAGTTCTCGCATTTCCTGGAGGCTGAAGCCCAGCGGCTTCATCTGCTTGATCACTTCGAGACGCGCGACCTCCTCGTCACCATAGAGCCGAAATCCGCCGTCCGTGCGTTCGGAGGGACGAACGAGACCGGCCTCCTCGTAATAGCGCACGGTCCGCAGCGAGAGTCCCACGCGATCCGCAACATCCCCGATCTGATGCAGCTTTCGCGACTTCGTCGTGCCCTCGGTCCTGGCCGTCAATGATCCGCCCTTGCCGTCCTGACAGTAACGTAACGTTAGAGTACGGTAGCGACCAACGCTACCCAGAGAGAGCGAGAGAGAAGAGAGTCGACCCGCTTATGACCAATGACACCCGACGCCACGATCGCGCTGATTCGCGCAGCACGCTAATCCAATAGTGGCGCAACGAGGCCTGAGAATTCTCCCGCTCGGTGGGCTCGGGGAGATCGGCAAGAACATGAGCCTGGTCGAGTACGACGGCCGCATCGTCGTGATTGACGTCGGGCTGCGGTTCCCCACGGCCGAAATGCACGGCATCGACCTCGTCCTGCCGGACTTCACATACCTCCGCGAGCGGGCGGATGCAATCGAGGCAGTCGTCATCACCCATGGGCACGAGGACCACCTCGGTGCGCTCCCCTGGGTCTTGGGCGAACTGCCCGCATCGGCGCGCTTCCCGATTCTGGGCCGAAAACTGACGATGGCAATGGCACGGTCCAAGCTGGACGAGCACAAGCTCGCCGAGTTCAAGACGACGGCCATGGATCCCGGCGACGTGCGGCGGGCCGGACCGTTCGAGATCGAGCTCGTCCACATGACCCACTCAATTCCCGACGCCGCTGCCGTCGCTGTCAAGTGTCCGGTCGGGACGGTCCTGTTCACCGGCGATTACCGCTTCGACCAAAGCCCGGTGGACGGCCGGCCCGCCGACTTTGGTCGCCTTGCCAGGTTCGGTACGGAAGGACTGCTCCTGCTGTGTGGTGATTCGACCAACGCCGACCGCCCGGGCTTCGCCCAGTCCGAGTCGATCATCGGTCCCAACTTGCACGACCTGTTCAGCCGTTGCCGCGGGCGGATCATCGTCACGAGCTTTGCCTCCAACATCCATCGCGTGCAACAAGTCGTGACCGCGGCCGAGGCACTCGGGCGGCACGTCGCACTGACCGGGCGGTCCATGATCAAGAACGTCAAGATCGGGCGGAGCCTCGGCCACATCACCTTCGACCACTCCACCTTGGTGGACCCCCGGGACATGGACTCGCTCGCCGACGACAAGCTGGTGATGGTGACCACCGGTTCGCAGGGCGAGCCGCTCTCCGCGCTGCGCCGGATGGCCTACGGCGAGCACCGCCAAGTTCGCCTCAAAGGCGGCGACACGGTCGTGTTCAGCGCCACACCCGTTCCGGGAAATGAGCGCGCGATCAATGAGACCATCGATCGCCTCTTTGACATTGGCTGTGACGTGGTCACTGCCGGCGATGCGCCGATCCACACCTCGGGCCACGGGCATCGGGAGGAGCTCAAGCTGATGCTGAACCTGACCAAGCCCAAGTACCTCATGCCGGTGCACGGGGACTTCAAGCGAATTCGCTTCCACGCCGAGCTTGCCGAGGCAGTAGGCATCACCGAGGACAGGATCTTCAAGGGGCGCAATGGGCTCCCGCTGGAGATCGATGCGGAAGGAGCACGTTTCGGAAAGGCCGTGCAAGCCGGCATGGTGTTCGTTGACGGGATCGACATAGGTGATCCGTCCGATGCAGTGATGCGGGACCGCAGCACCCTTTCGAGCGACGGCATCGTCTTCGTCGTCGCGACGGTTTCGGAGCAGGAGGGCAACAGTCTCGCCCCGGCGGAGGTGCTCATGCGAGGAGTACCGGTCCCGGGCGACGAGGAGGCATTCCTCAAGCGGGCGCGCAAGGTCGTGGAGGCGTCCCTCGATCGCGCCGCCGCCGAGGAACTCCACGAGGTCGAGTTGCTGGAGCAGGTGCTGCACGACGATCTTGCGCGCTTCATCTACGACGATCTAAGGCGGAGGCCGATGATCCTGCCGCTGGTGATCGAGGTCTAGGCTCGGGTCTTCACAGCACCCGGTACTCCCGCTAGAGGCGACGACCGGAATCGAACCGGTGTAAAGGGCTTTGCAGGCCCCCGCGTAAGCCACTCCGCCACGTCGCCGGGCGGCCCGAAGGTTAGCGTTCGGCATCCTGGCGGCCCCGGCGTTTCGCGCCGATGGCGCTGGCTATACTGACCGCCTCCCGCGGATGTAGCTCAGTTGGCTAGAGCGTCTGCTTGCCATGCAGAAGGTCGTGGGTTCGAGTCCCATCATCCGCTTCGCTCTACGAGCGAGCCTGCGCCGCCTCGGGGTGTCCAACCCTTCCCCGGGCGGCGCTTTTTGCGTCGCACCACGAGAAGCGCCTGGCGCTCGCCCATAATGTGCGTCGGGAATGCCGGAGCGTCGGCCAAGAATGACCGCCGGCAGCGGCGGGCGCAGCGGGCCGATCCTGCCGCTCGGACGGCTCCGGTGGAGCGTGCGCGGCCTCCTGCCCGTGACCAGCCCCGTGGTGATGGCGCAGGCGTTCGCGTACCTGTACGGCATCGGCGCGACGGTCGCGCTCCTGAGCCTGCTGCTCCCACACGACGCGGACCGCTTCGTGCCGGGACTCGTCGCGCCGGCGCTGATTGCCTATTGCGTCGCGACCCTGATGGTGATCGGGTTCGAGCGGATCCCGATGTGGCTGTTCGAGTTGCTTCCCGGGCTCGGCGCGCTGCTGATCACCTCGCTCGTGTACTCGGGCGGTGCCGACGCCGCGGGCGCGTACGCGACGATGTACTTCTGGGCGGTTCTCTCGGCCTTCTACTTCTTCGACATCCGCAAGGCCGCCGTCACCCTCGTGATCGCGGTCGCGGGACTCGGTGCAGCGCTCGCAGTCCAAGGAGACGCGCGCGATCCGGTTCTGACCTGCGCTCTGGTCGCGGCCACCATGACCGTTGCGGGGCTCCTGATCGCGCTGCTGCGTCAGCGCAGTGATCGGCTCGTGGCGCTGCTCGGCGAGGCCCAGGAGGTCGCGCACATCGGCAGCTGGGACTGGCATATCCCCTCCGACGAGGTCGCCTGGTCCGACGAGCTGTATCGCATCCACGGCCTCGCGCCCGGCGGGTTCCCGTCGAGCTCCGCCGAGCTGCTGAGCTACGTGCACCCGGAGGACCGCGAGAGCGCCGAGCGCGCGTTGCGCGGGGCGCTCCTCGATCCTGCTCCGTTCGACTTCGAGCATCGGATCACGAGGCCCGACGGCGCGGTCCGCGTGGTCCACGGCGGCGGCCAGATCACGACCGACGACGGAGGCCGCGCAGTGCGGGTCTTCGGCACGATGCAGGACGTGACCGAGCAGCGGCGCGCACAGGAGCAGCTGCGTGAGCTGGTCGAGTCCGCCCCGGACGGGATGGTGATCACCGACCGCGAGGGAGCGATCGTGCTGGTGAACGCGCAGGCCGAGCGGCTGTTCGGGTACTCCCGCGAGGAGATCGTCGGCGAGCGCGTCGAGACGCTGGTGCCGGAACGCTTCCGCGGCTCGCACCCGCTGCGCCGCATGGGGTTCTTCGACGACCCGGGCACGCGGCCGATGGGCGCGGGCCTCGACCTTTGGGGCCTGCGCAAGGACGGCACGGAGTTCGCCGTCGAGATCAGCCTCAGCCCGCTGCGCACGGAAGACGGGGTCCTCGTGTCGAGCTCGATCCGCGACATCACCGACCGCAAGCGCGCCGAGGTGCTGCAGCGCAGCTTCGTCCCCGACCGGCTCCCGGAGATCCCGGGGATCCACGTCGCGGCGCGGTTCGCGCCGGGCGGCACGGGGATCGAAGTGGGCGGCGACTGGTACGACGTGCTCGAGCTCGACGACGGCCGCGTCGGCGTCGCGATCGGCGATGTCGCCGGCCGCGGCTTCCAGGCCGCGTCGCTGATGGGCCAGCTGCGTAACGCGCTGCGCGCATACGCCTTCGAGCACCACCCGCCCGGCAGGGCGCTGGAGCACCTGAACCGGCTCGCGTCGCGCCACGACGGCGTGGTGATGGCGACGCTCATCTACCTCGTGCTCGATCCCGCCTCGGGGATCGTGCGGCTCGCGAGCGCCGGGCATCTCCCGCCGCTGCACTGGAGAGCGGACGGCAGCACCGTCTACCTCGAGGAGGGGCGGTCGCTCCCACTCGGGGTCGCTCCGGAGACGCCCTATACCGAGGCCGAGTACGTGCTCGAGCCGGGTTCCGCGCTGCTGCTCTACACAGACGGCCTGATCGAGAAGCGCAGCGTGCCGATCGATGACGGCCTCGAGCAGCTCGCCCGCAGCGTGGGCGAGCTCACCCCGGACGACCTCGAATCCGTCTGCGAGACCCTCCTGGGAGCGGTCTCGGGCTCCGAGGACGACGTTGCGTTGCTCGCGCTGCAGTCCGTGCCGCTGGCACCGCAGCGGCTCGCGCTGACGCTTCCCGCGAAGCCGCTCGAGCTCGGCTCCCTGCGGCGCGCGCTGCGCAGATGGCTGGCGGAGTGCCAAGCGGACGCCTCCGAGAGCCACGACATCATCCTCGCCTGCAACGAGGCGTGTGCAAATGCGATCGAGCACGCATATGGTCCCGGCGATGCAACCGTGCAGATCGACGCCGCCCTTTCCGGAAACGAGGTCGCGATCACGATCACCGATTCGGGACGGTGGCGTGATTCGCGCGGCACCAACCGGGGGCGCGGCCTCGGCCTGATGGAGACGCTGATGGACTCCTTGGAGATCGTCACGGCGGCGGACGAGGGCACGCGGGTCTCGATGACCCGCGCGTTGCGGAGGATTCGCGATGCCGCTTGAGACACTCGTGCTCGAGCAGGTCGGCGATCACGTCGTCGTCGCACACGTGGGCGGCGAGGTCGACCTCTCCAACGCCGGGTCGGTCACCGAACGCATCCTTGATGCCGTACCGAACACCGCGACCGCGCTGATCCTCGACATGTCGACGACCGGTTATCTCGACAGCTCGGGCGTGCGCATGATCTTCGAGCTCGCGCAGCGCCTGCGCACCCGGGGCCAGGACCTCACGCTCGTCGTGCGCGAGGACGCGATCATCCGGCGGGTGCTGCTGATGACCGAGGTCGAGCGCGTCGTGCCGATGTCGGCGTCCGTCGCCGAGGCGCTCGCCGGATGACAGGCATCCGGTTTACACGCCGCCGGCGCCCAGCGGGATCGCGATCTGGTCGACGACCGTGAGCCTGCCGTTGCGGTACCTGTAGACGTCGTACACGCCGGCGGTCGCGGCCCCGTCTTTGCCGAGCTCGATCGGCCCTGACACGCCCTCATAGTCGATGTCCTGACCGGACTCCAGCGCGCGGACCGCCTCGTCGAGCTCGAGCCACGTGTACTTGCGCCCCGGCGCCGCCGTGATCGCGCGCAGCTCGTCCTTCATGTCGGTGCCTTTCGTCGTGCCCGCGGCGACGGCCGACAGGTAGCAGAGCACGACCGCGTCGAACGTCTGCGCGTCGAACGTCTGGCGAGTCGCGGCCCCGCCGCGCTTGAACGCCGCGTCGAACGCCTCGGCGGCCTTGCCCTTCTCGGGAGCGGAGATCGCGACGCCGCTCAGCCCGTTGCTCACCAAGGGCCCGATGTTCGCGAGGCGCGGATTCGCGAGCGCGTCCGCGCCGAAGGTCTTGCGCGGGGTCCAGTCGGCCTTCTTGTCGTTCAGCAGCTCCTGCCCGAGCCGGACGTACGTCTCGGCAAAGTCGAAGAACACCCACGCATCGGGATTGCCCCCGGCGAGCTGATCGCCCTGGGGCGCCACCGTCGTGGCGTCGAAGCGGTATGTCGCCTTGGCGCCGACCTTGCCGCGCTTCGCCCGCCACGCCTCCTCGAACCGCTTCGTGAGCGCCTTGCCGTAGGTCGACTCGAGCGTGCCGATGTTGACCGTCTTGCCACGTGCGCCCTTGAGCTTGCGTGACATGTATTCCGCGAGCGCGACCGCCTGCAGGTCGTCCCGCGGCACGAGCTGGTTGAGAAAGCCCTTGTCCTTGACGCGCGCTAGCTGAGCGGCGCTCGCGGACGGCGAGATCTGGAGGGCCTGCTTCGGGATGCTCGCGTTCGCCGCGACCCGCCCGGCGTGCCCGTTCCCGTAGGGGCCCGTCAGGCACGTGGCCCCATTCTTGGTGAGATCGTTGGCCAGATCAACCGCCGGCCCCGGGTCCGACTTGTAGTCCACCGTTCGCACGCTCAGCTTGTGTGCGGCACCGGTCTTCGCGACGGCCTTGCGGATCTCCTCCGCGGCTACGTCGGCGGCGCGCTGAGACGGCTTGCCGAACGCGTCGAGGGTGCCGGTGAGCGGCACGAGGTTCCCGACCACGAGGTCGAGCTTCTGCGGCCCGTTGTGCTCATCGCTTCCCCCGCACCCGATCGCGACCACGATCGCGAGCGCCGCGCTCGCGAGCGCGAGTGCCCTCATCCGCGCGCCTTCCTCGCTCCGGGCAGCGCCTCCCCGAGCGCCCACAACAGGCGATCGGCCGCGTGACGGTCGCGGATCGCGGCGCGCACGCGGCCGGCGTCGCCGAGCGGCTCGCCCTGCGCAACATGGACCCTGGAACCATCGAGGGCGGCGGCCAGCTCGGCGCCGGGAAGCTCATGCGCCGCGATCCAGAGGAAGTTGGCCTGACTCGCCGTCACGCTGACCGGCATCGTGGCAAGCACGTCGAGCAGCCTGCGGCGCTCCTCGATCACGGTCTCCCTGCGGCGGCGCATCTCCGGGTCGCCGACCTTCAGCGCCTGGAGCACGGTCGCCTGGGTGAGCGCGTTGACCCCGTATACCGGCGCGAGCGCGGACAGCAGCCGCGTCGCGGCCGGCGAGCCGACCGCGTAGCCGGCCCGCACGCCCGAGAGGCCGTAGATCTTCGAGAACGACCGCACGACCAGCAGACGCGGGAAAGCTTCGACCAGGGACAGCACCTCGTCCTCGGCCTCGACGTCCTGAAACTGGATGTACGACTCGTCGAGCAGGACGTGCATGTGCTCGGGCAGGCGCGACATCATGTCGCCGATGCGTGCGGCCGGCGCGTAGACGCCGGTGGGGTCGTTCGGATTGCAGACGATCAACACCCGGCTGCGTGGCCCGACCGCGGCGAGCACCCGTTGGACGTCCAAGCCGCCGTCGGTGAGCTCCGGCTGCACGAGCCGGGCCCCGGCACGCGAGACGATCGTGGCGTACGCGGGACGCGACGGCCGCGGCACGACGACTTCGTCGCCCTCCGAGGCGAGCACGTAGACCGCCGTCGCGATCAGCTCTGCCGCCCCGTTGCCGAACACGATCTGGCTTCCCCTGATGTTGTGGCGCTCCGCCAGCGCGCGGCGTACCCGCACGGCCTCGGGGTCGGGATATCCGTTCAGCCGGCCACGCGCCTGGTACACCGACGCGCCGACCACCTCGGCGTTCGGAAGATCAGGCCACTCGGTCTCCGACAGGTCGAGCACGGGCACGTGCTCGAGCGCGAGCGCCTTTTCCGCGGCGCGCCGCTTGCGCAGAGTCTGGTTGAACTCGGACTCGTCGATGTCCTCGAATTGCCGGTAGTAGTCGAGTAGGCCCATGGGTGTCAGCGCGGCGCGAGGGAGGAGCCGGGTCCTTCGATCAAGAGGAACCAGATCAGGAAGGCGGCTCCCGCGACGACCATGCTGACCACGAAGATCTTCTCGAGCACGCCCTCCTGCTGCTCGTGCCCGCTCGCGCGGCGCAGGACCTTCCAGACCCGGTCGAGGCGCATCGCGATTGCCAGCGTGCCCAAGATCGTGGTGAGCATCCCGGCGAACGCGACGAGGATCGCGAGGCCGATCGAGTCCGTCTCGTGGTAGAGCTGGGAGCCGAGCCACAGCCAGGCAGCCGGCTGGGGGCCCCACAGCGTCGTGCACAGGAGCGTCTCGACGACGAGGATCGCCCCGGCGAGCACGGCGTCGATGCGGCGCCGCTTGGAGTCGGGGGCGTCCGGCTGCTTGCGATAGCGCAGCGGCGCCGTTCCCGGGCGGCGCCCGATGAAGAGGCCGCCGGTGTCAGTCGGATCGTTCTGTGGCATAGATGGGTGCTACCTGGGCCGGCTCCCCTGCCGCACGGACCTGACGAAAGTTTAGGCGAGCCTTCGCGGGCGATCGTCACGTGGTCGGGCGGCCGGCGTCGATCGCCTCGTTGACGAGGCCGTCGGCAAGCTCGTTCTGCTCCCGTGGGACCGAGCGCACGGCCCAGCGTGAGAATCCGCGCAACGCTGCGAGCGACTGCGCATGCAGCGGCTTCAGGTCCTCCTTCTTGACCCGGTACTCACCCGTGATCTGACGGGCCACGAGTTGCGAGTCGTTCACGACCTCCACCTCGCGCGCCCCGAGCTGGGAGGCACGGGCGAGGCCCAGCAGGAGCGCCCGGTACTCGGCCACATTGTTCGTGGCGACACCGATGAAGTCGTTCGCGCGGGCCAGCTCCGTGCCGCGTTCGTCGGTGATCACGACGCCGATCCCGGCCGGGCCCGGGTTTCCGCGTGCGCCGCCGTCCACATGGACCACGACGCGGTCGGGCGCTCCGCTCAAGCCGCTCGAAACGCTAGCTGAGCTGGGTGCGGGGAAACATCCCGGGGCGGCGGCGACGACGGTCGCGGATCGAGCGATGGCCGCCACCGGTGGATCCGCGCTCGCGGCGCTCCTCCTTGCGGCGGTCGACGATCACCTCGACGCCGGGCTCGTCCCTGTAGTAATCGGTGAGCTTGTCGTAAAGCTCCTCCGCCAGTGCCTGGGGTATCACGCAATAGATCATCGGACCTCGAACGTCGGGATTCGGCAGGAGCGCCGTTGCTCCTCCCTGACCGGGGGTCGCACAGACGAAGCCACTATAGGGGCCGCTCCTCTTCGTCGCCAGCGTCATCCGTGGCGGAAGCCGGCTCCGCGGCGTCCTCCCCGGCCTCGGCGAGCGCGATCGTCCCGTCCGGCCCCGTCTCGCAGTTCCAGTCCTGTGAGGCCTCCGGAAGCTCCGACAGCTCGTGGCCCTGGCTGCGCAGGCGGACCGGCTCGCGGCCGTCCGACAGGTCCACGGCGAACTGGTACCAGGACAGCTCCCAGGCGATCGTGAGGACGACCTCGGCGGCCGACGCCGTGGACGTCGTCGCCCCCGCCTGCGGCGGGCCGAGCGTGCGCGCGAGGCCGGCGACGGTGCGCGGATGCTCGGACGTGTTGAACAGCTCGAGCGCGCGGCCGATCTTCAGCTGGGCGTTGGTGGGCACCGCCTTCACCTGGCGCGGGCTGCGCGGGCGCGAGCGGCGGATCAGGTTGCGAAACGGTGCTTCGTCGGGCTCGGAATCCGCCGCCTCGCCGTTCGGCGCGCGCCGGCTCTCGGGCTCGGCCGCGGGCGCGGTGCGGGTGTCGGCGCTCTCGGCGCCGCGGCGCCTGCGGCGGAACAGGCCGCGCCGCTCGTCCTGGCGCTGGGGCCGCGCGGGCATCTCGGGTGCGGCGGCCTCACGGATCCAGCCCTCCTGCTGGGCGCGTGGCGCGCACAGCTGACAGACCAGGCGCCGCTCGCGCGACGGCGTCAGGTAGGGCTCCGCCCGCTCGCCCTTGAGCATCGTGCGGTGGCACACCTCGCACGAGATGTTGTCCTCCGTCATGGGATTGATGTTGACCCGCTGAGCGATCTCGTTCCTAAGCCTTCGCCGGCGCCTCTTCCTCGTGGGTCGCCGCCGAGATCACCTTCTGCGCCAGGTGTGCCGGGACCTCCTCGTAGCGGCGGAACTCCATCGAGTACTCGCCCCGGCCGCCGGTGATCGAGCGCAGGTCGGGGGCGTAGGTGAGCATCTCGGCCATCGGGACCTCGGCCTTGATCTCGGTCATGGTGCCCTTCGGCTCCATCCCGAGCGGGCGCCCGCGACGGCCGTTGAGGTCGCCGATCACGTCGCCGACCGCGTCCTCGGGGACGACCAGCGACGCCTGCATGATCGGCTCGAGCAGCGTCGGCTGGGCCTGCTCCGCCGCCTTCTTGAACGCCATCGACCCGGCGACCTTGAACGCGTTCTCGGATGAGTCGACCGAGTGGTACGAGCCGTCGTACAGCGTCACGCGCACGTCCCGCAGCGGGTAGCCGGCGACGACCCCGGTCCGCATCGCGTCGACGACGCCCTTCTGCACCGCCGGGATGAAGCCCGTCGGGATCACGCCGCCCTTGATCTTGTTCACGAACTCGAAGCCCTCGCCGTGCGGCATCGGCTCGATCTCGAGGTGGCAGTCGCCGAACTGGCCGCGGCCGCCAGTCTGCTTCTTGTAGCGGCCCTGCGCCTTCGCGGAGGCCTTGATCGTCTCCTGGTAGGGCACGCGCGGGGGCTTGAGGGTGACCTCCGCCCCGAAGCGGCGCTTCATCCGGTCGACGATCACCTCGACGTGCACCTGCGAGATGCCCGCGATGATCTGCTCGCCCGTCTGCGGGTCGCGGTGGAAGTCGATCGTCGGGTCCTCCTCCTGGAGGCGGCGGACCGCGCTCCCGATCTTGTCCTCGTCACCCTTCGTCTTGGCCTCGACCGCAAACGCCATCACCGCGGCCGGCAGGCCGAGCGGGGGCATCGCGAGGGTCGACTCCTTGCCGGCGAGCACGTCGCCCGAATGGGTCTCCTTGAGCTTCGCGACCGCGCCGATGTCGCCGGCGCCGAACTCGTCGGCGTGGCCCATCTCCTTGCCGCGCGGCACGAGCAACTGGCCGATGCGCTCCTTCGAGTGGGCCCGCACGTTGGTGAGCTGGGAGTCGTGCTTGATGCACCCCGAGAAGACGCGGAACAGATTGATCCGGCCGGCGAACGGGTCCGCGAGCGTCTTGAAGACGTACGCAACGGGATCCGCGGCGTCGTCGGGCGCGATCTCGACCTCGTTGCCGTCACCGTCGCGAGCGACGATCGCCCCCTTCTTCGCGGGCGACGGCAGGTCTTGCACGAGCGCGTCGAGCAGCCTGTCCGTGCCGAGGTTCTTCGTCGCGATGCCGCAGGTGACCGGGAAGATGGTGCCCGCGGTGACCCCGTCCTTGAGCGCCGAGACGATCTCGTCGTGTGAGATCTCCGCGCCCTCGAGGTAGCGCTCCATGAGGTCGTCGGAGTTCTCGGCGACCTCGTCCATCAGCTTCTCGCGGTACTCCTGCGCCTGCTCGGCGACCTCCGCCGGGATCTCGATCTCGGTCGAGCTCGCGCGCCCGGCGCCGGCGTACTCGTACGCCTTCATGTCGATCAGGTCGACGAGGCCGCGGACCTCGTGCTCGGCGCCGATCGGGATCTCGGTGGCGACGGCGTGCGGGCCGAAGGCGTCCTTCAGCGAGTCGAGCGTGCGGAAGAAGTCGGCGCGCTCGCGGTCGAGCATGTTCACGAACACCAGACGGGCAAGCCCGCGGTCCTTCGCGCGCTCCCAGAGGCGGCTCGTCGACACCTCGACGCCCATCACGCCGTTGAGGCAGAAGATCGCGCTCTCGCACACGCTCAGCGCGCCGAGCGCGTCTGCCACGAAGCTCGGGTCGCCGGGAGTGTCGATCAGGTTGATCTTGCGATCCTCGTACTCGAACGACGACAGGCTCGCGGAGATCGACATCTCGCGCTCGTGCTCGTCGGGCTCGGAATCGGAGACGGTGCTCCCGTCGGTGACGGAGCCGAGCCGGTTGATGATCCCGGCCTCGAAAAGCAGGGCCTCGTTCAGCGACGTCTTGCCCGAGCCACGGTGCCCGACGATCGCGATGTTCCTGATGCGCTGCGGGCCTTTGTGGGCCACGAGCTATCTCCTCTCCTCGGTCGACACGATCGAGGGAGGATTCTAGGGGTGCGGCCTAAGCTTCGACTTCGCTCTGCAGCCGGGCCTTCAGGCGCAAGACGGCCTTCGTGTGAAGCTGTGAGACCCGCGACTCGGTGACGCCGAGGACCTCGCCGATCTCTCGGAGCGTCAGGTTCTCGTAGTAGTAGAGGGCGATCACGAGCTTCTCCCGCTCGGGGAGGCGGGAGATCGCGTGCGCGAGGCGGTCCTTCAGCTCGCTGACGCCCAGCTCCTTCGCCGGGTCGACGGCGTTCGGGTCCTTCATCGTGTCGAGCAGCGAGACCTGGTCGCCGCTCGCATCCGAGACCGTCCACAGCTCGTCGAGCGCGACCACTGTGGAGTTGGAGATCTGGAGCAGGCTGTCCTGGAAGTCCTGCACCGACATCTCGAGCTTGGCGGCGACCTCTTCGTCGGTGGGAACGCGGCTCAGCTCGTGCTCGAGCTTGGTCTGCGCCGCCTCGATCTCGCGCGCCTTCGCGCGCACGGAGCGCGGCACCCAGTCGAGCGAGCGCAGCTCATCGATGATCGACCCCTTGATGCGCGCCACGGCGAAGGTCTCGAACTTGATCTGGCGGCTCAGGTCGAAGCGCTCGATCGCGCCGATCAGGCCGAGCAGCCCGTACGAGATCAGGTCGGCCTCCTCGATGTGCGCCGGCAGGCCGCTGGACATGCGCCCCGCCACGAACTTGACGAGCGGCGAGTACTGGAGGACGAGCTTCTCCCGGGCCTTCTCGTCGCCGTCCTTCTTGTAGCGGACCCAGGTTTCCTTGATGTCGGCTTGCTTGACTCTCGTGTCCATGCAGGAGCGGGCCTACGCCCGCGGGTGACTCCGGCTGTACTGACGGCGCAGCCGCGCTGACTCTACCCGAGTGTAGATCTGGGTAGTGGAGACGCTGCTGTGGCCCAGCAGCTCCTGGATCGCGCGCAGGTCGGCGCCTCCCTCCAGCAGGTGGGTGGCGAAGGAGTGGCGCAGGGCATGGGGAGAGGCATCCCCGGGCAGGCCGGCGTTTCGGAGCCACAGGGTGAGGCGCCGGCGCACGTCGGACGGCGAGAGGCGCCGGCCGCGCTTGGAGAGGAACAATGCGGGCTCCGCGGGCTCGGCCGGATGCAACAGGGCCGGGCGGGCCGTCGCCAGGTAGCGCTCGAGCGCCCGCTGCGCGGGCTCGCCCACAGGGAGCACGCGCGTCTTGGAGCCCTTGCCGGTCACGCGCAGCTCCTCGGCGTCGAAGTCGAGATCGCCGTTGTCGAGGTTGACGACCTCCTCGCAGCGCAGCCCACACGAGTAGGTGAGCTCGAGCATCGCGCGATCGCGCGTCTCGAGCGGCGTCCGCGCCGGGATGCGGTCGAGCAGCGCCGTGAGCTCGTCGGTGCGCAGCAGCTTCGGCAGGGGCGAGCGTCGCCGCCCGTGCGACACGAGGTCGGCGGGGTTCTGCTCGACCTCGCCGCGTTCGACCATGTGCCGGTAGAACGCCCGGATCGACGCGAACTTGCGCGCCACGGTCGGCGCCGACAGGGCGCGGCCGCCTTCCCGCGCCGTGCTGGTCAGATGGGCCGCGTAGCGGCGCAGGAGGCGGTAGTCGACCGCCGCGGGGCCCCCGCGGGACGCGGCCCAGCGCGCCAGCTCCCCGACGTCCATGCCGTACGCGCGGCGCGTCTTCTCGGCCATCCCGCGGGTCGCGAGGCCGTCGTCGAAGCGCGTCAGCGCGGATCGCCACTCGCTCGGCAGCTCCTGATCGGTTGTGGAGGGATCTACGATTGCCACCGGATGCCGTTCTTCATCAATGTCGATACGGGTCGCGTCGTCACGCAGCGGCAGCTGATCGCGGCCGGTGAGGCGTCGGACAGGGAGCCGCCGAACCTCCCGTGGCACCCAGTCCAGGGCCCGCGTGACGCTTCCACTGCCGTCTACTCGGTCCTGCGCAAGCGCGTCGAGGGGCGCGAGCGGGCCGTGTGGATCGGCACGCTGTCTATTCGATACGGGGATCACCAGGCCTTTTTGCAGCAGGAGGGCTGGGAAGAGGTGAGCGTCGACGAGATGCGGTCGTGGCCCTAGCGCGGACCAACCCCACGGGGTCAGGACGACCCAGAGCTCGTGCTCGTGGCCGAACGTCCCGCGATACCGCCTCGAGCACGCAGTCCGGGACGTTCGGTGGGGTGTGAGGGCCTGGCTACTGGATATACACAGGCGTCTGCACCGGCACCTTGTCGTAGAGCTCCTCGACGTCGGGGATGGCCATCCGGATGCAGCCGTGCGAGGCCGCGGTGCCCAGCGAGTTGATCGCGTCGGTGCCGTGGATCCCGGCGCCGGCGTAGATGCCCATCCAGCGTGACTTCAGCGGGTTGTCCGCGCGCCCGCCCGGGATCACCTTCCCCGCCAGGTCTCCGGCCCAATCGCTGTTGGGCACGTGCCACGCCGGGTTCTCCGCCTTGTTCTGCACGTGGTAGAGGCCGGCCGGCGTCTCGAGCCCGACCTGACCGACGGCGATCTTGTAGGTCTTCGCGAGGCGCAGGTCCTTGAAGAAGCGCAGCCGGAAGTTCGTGCGGTCGACGGTGATCACGTACGGGTACTTCTGCGCGACGTGCTCGGTCGTGACCTTCGGGTTGACCACCCGCACGTGGCCGCGGACCGAGCGCGCGCTGCCGGTCGCCACCAGGGCGGCCTCGACGGCGGCGAGCAGCCTGCGGCGGTCCACCTTGAGGCCCGTCTGCGAAGGGATCGCCGGGAGACTCGCGGTCTGGAAACTGACGGCCGCGTCGCGCGGCGCGCGGTTCACCGCGCGCCGCACACGCCGCACGAAGCGCTTCACGGCAACCCGTGAGTACCCCACGCGCGCCTCGAGGCTGCGGTCGACCTCGCCGCCCGCGAGGCCGCGCCAGACGCGGGTCGGAAGCCCGCCCTCGCGACTTGCCTCGAGCGCCTCGTCGACCATGCCGTTGACGTCGGCGGCAAGATGGGCGCGCTCGGCCGTGAGCTTGAACCGCTCGCCGGCTATCCGAACCCGCACCGGGCGCTCGAGTCCGGGCCCGAGAGCGGCAAGCAGCTTGTCGTTCGCCGCATCCGTGCGCATTCCGCCCACATCGACGCCGGCGACCGTGACGCCGTCCGCGATCAGGTCGTCGCGCGAGGTGTCGTAGCCGTAGGCCGCGACTGCGAGCACTATGAGCAGCGCCACGGAGAGCACCGCGATGAGTGATGCACGCTTGCGAAGCATCGTTACCTCATTCGACCTGAACGACAAAACCCCCGCAAATGGGCAAACTAGAGTAGAGCACGAGGGTGACTACGGAGGAGGTTCGCGGCTCGGCGCCACCGCGCTTGCGCCCTCGAGTCTAGACGCCGGGGGGAATCACTCCGGGACCGACCGGATCGCGCCCGCGGACGCTGGGGCTCCAGCGCAGGAAGTCCTCGACCTCCTTCTCGTACCGGTAGGGCTGGTGCACCCCCTTGAGCACGGATCCCAGGCGCAGGTGCTCGCCGAACCGGATCACGGTCTCCCGCGTGCTGTGCTGGTAGCCGAACCCGGCGGCCTTCAGCCGCCGGTTGTCGAGCCCGCGCCCGTAACGAAGCTGGTGGACCATCTCCGGTGACAGGCGCAGCCCGAGCCGCTTGAGCGCCGAGGCCGCGAGCCCCGTGCCCCACGGCGGGAGCGCCGGCAGCGGCTGCTTGCCGAGCAGGCCGATCACCTCGGACAGCGCGAGCACCCCGTCGGGGGCCGCGTTGTAGACGCCGGGCACCTCGTGCTCGACCGCGAAGACGAGCGCGCTCACCACGTCGTCCGAGTGGATGAACTGGTAGCGCGGGTCGAACCCGGCGATCATCGGCACCGCGGGCAGCGCGAGCAGCCGCGCGTGCGAGGTCGAGAGGTCGGGTCCCAGGACGTTGCAGAAGCGCAGGCGCGTGACGGTCGTGCCGGGCTGCTTGTCACGGAAGTCGGCGACCGCGCCCTCCGCCTCGAGGACGTCGCGCTCGAGCTGCGTGCGCGGCTGATGGCCGCGATGCATGTCCTCGGTGAAGAAGGCGGGGTCGTCGAGGCCGGAGCCGTAACAGTGCGCCGAGCTCTTGAACACCAGCTTCCGCACCGGCGAGTCCGGCCCGGAGCAGGCGGCGAGGATGTTGAGCGTTCCCACCACGTTGTTCTCGTGCGCGAGGCGCGGCGTCGTGCTGGCCGAGTCGACGACGAGTCGCGTGTCGACGACCGTGTCGATCTCAGCGGCCTCCACGATCCTGCGGATCAGCGCGTGCTGGTTGGAGACGCGCACGAACTCCGTGCGCTCGAGCTCGCGCGTCGGGTCCTCGGAGTCGACTCCGATGATGGTCTCCACCGCGGGGTTGCGCTCGAGCGTCTGCGCGAGGCGCCCACCCCAGTAGGTCGAGAGCCCGGTGACCAGTATGCGGCTGCTCTGGGGCACGGCGCGCATCTTGGCAGGCGTCGCATCTCGATGGGTTCCGACGCGTGGGTAGGATGGGACAGTGCCGAAGGAGAACGGCAAGAGAGCCAGGAACTCGAACAGGGTCCGGTCCAAGGACGCGATCCGGCGTTCGGTATGGGCCGCGATGGAGCGCGAGGGAGTCGCCCGCTTCCCGGGCGCCAGCGAGCGGATCCCCAACTTCGCCAACGCGCGGGGCGCCGCCGAGCGCCTGGCGCGGCATCCCGCGTGGAAGAAGGCCAAGACGATCAAGGCCAACCCCGACGCTCCGCAGACCCATTCGCGGCGGCTCGCGCTCGAGGAGGGCAAGGTGTTGGTGATGGCGGTCCCCCGCCTGCGCGAGGACCATCCCTTCCGCCTGCTCGACCCGAAGCGCCTCTCGAGCGCCAAGATCCGCGAGGCCGCGACGATCAAGGGAGCGCTCAAGCACGGCGAGGTGATCGACGTGGAGCAGGTGCCGAAGCTCGACCTCGTCCTCTGCGGGTCGGTCGCGGTCAACCTCAAGGGCGCGCGGATCGGCAAGGGCGGCGGGTTCAGCGACCTCGAGTACGCGATGCTGGCGGAGGCCGGCACGGTGTCGGACCGCACGACGGTCGTCACCACCGTCCACCCCCTTCAGATATTGCGCGAGAACCTCCCGGTCACCACGCACGACATCCCCGTCGACCTGATCGCCACGCCCCGTGCCGCGATCGAGGTGGAGCGTGCCTACCCGCGCCCCACCGGGATCCTGTGGGACCACCTCCAGCCTCCGCAGATCCATGAGATCCCGGTGCTCGCGCGCATGGGCTACGCCTGAGCAGCGATCCGGGCAGGAAAGACGCGACGCCCGAGGGTAAGCTGATCCAGGTGAGCACGACACCGACGAGACCGACGAAGCAACGCGAGGTCAGCCCTGGCGAACCGCAGCTCGCGCCGCTGCCCGACGGGTACGGGCCCGACGGTCGCTCGGAATGGCTCGACGTCGACTGGCATGAGCACCTGCGCTCCACATCGATCGCCGGCACGCGCGTCAACTACGTCGAGATGGGCACCGGCGCGCCGCTCGTGTTCATCCACGGCCTCGCGGGCTGCTGGCAGAACTGGCTCGAGAACATCCCCCACTTCGCTCGCCGCCACCGCGTGATCGCGGTCGACCTGCCGGGCTTCGGCGATTCCGAGATGCCCTCGCAGGACATCACGATCCCCGGCTACGGCTGCTTCCTCGATGCCTTCCTCGACGCGATCGACGTCGAGTGCGCACCGCTCGTCGGTAACTCGATGGGCGGGTTCATCGCGGCGGAGGTCGCCGTCTCTCACCCCGGCCGTGTCGAGAAGCTCGTGCTCGTGTCGGCGGCCGGGCTGGTCACCGTGCGACCGTCCGAGCTGGTCCTCGCGAAGCGCCTCGCGCCGCTGTTCCACTACGGGACGGCGCGCATGATCGCGCGGCGCGAGCACTGGGTCCGCCGGCGCGGATTGCGGCGCACGTTCCTCTACGGTGTCGCGCGGCATCCCGAGCTGCTGCAGCCGGAGCTCTGCTTCGAGATCGCCAGCGGAGGCGGCCGGCCCGGCTTCCTCGACGCGTTCAAGGCGATCCTCGACTACGACTTCCGCGACCGCCTCTCGGACGTGCCGCACGAGACGCTGATCGTGTGGGGACGCAACGATCGCATCGTGCCGGTCAGTGGCGCGCACGAGTACGAGCGGCTGATCGGCAGCTCGCGCAAGGAGATCTTCCACGACACCGGCCACGTGCCGATGATCGAGCGCCCCCACCGGTTCAACCGGCTGCTCGGCGAGTTCCTCGGCTCTTAGAGAAGCTCTTAGTCAGGCTCGGTCCCGGCCGGCCAGGCCCGCTCGGCGCCGAGCCCGGGCAACGGCTCGCTCATGCAGGCCACGACGTCCTGGACGCCCCATGCGCGCTCCGCGTAGGAGACCACCACCAGCCCGGGCTGCTCGCCGATCCGCTCGAAGACCCAGCCGGGCGAGGCGAGCGACACGCCGTATGTCGGAAGCGCGATCCGCTGCTTGGTCGCCTGCGGGTACTCGGCGTACGCGAACCCCTCGGCGGCGAATCCGTGCAGCAGCGCCTCACCGGAGCCGTCCGGGAGGCCGAAGGTCTTCCCGCGCTTGACCAGCTCGGCTGCGAACCGGCCGTGGGTCGAGAAGGCGAGGAGACCGAAGTCGCTCAGCTGCGACCGGAACAGATCGAGGAACTCCGGCCACCGCGCGGCGTTCATGTGGGTCAGCAGCGAGCCGCACCAGATCAGGTCGTAGGGCCCGTCAAGCTCGATCTCGGCCGGGTCCGCGCGCGAGACGATCGGGGTCGCCCCCAGCACACGGGCGCAGAACTCGACGCCGTCCTCGTCGATGTCGCAGGCAGTCAGGTGCGCGTTGGGGAATCCGGCCTTCAGGGCGCGCAGGACACGCCCATGGCCCGAGGGAATGTCGAGGATCCGGTTGAAGCCGGTCCGCTCGGCGGCTTCCATCGCGCGACGGATGTGCTCGAGGGCCTTCGCGCCGAGATGGAAGTACCACTCGGGATCGACGAGATACATCTCGTCGTTCGGCGAGACCTCCCTGATCATTTCCTCTGGGGTCGTCAGTGCCGGGCTCTAGATGGTGATCGCGCCGAGCGAGGCCGACGAAACGGAGCGCGCGTACTTCGCCATCACGCCCTTCTCGTACTTCGGGGGCGGCGACTGCCAGGCCGCGACGCGACGGTCGATCTCGTCCTGCGGCAGGTCCAGTTCGAGGCGGCGCTTGTCGATGTCGAGCTCGATCGTGTCCCCGTCGCGGACCGCTGCGATCGGCCCACCGCGAGGCGCCTCGGGCGCCACGTGGCCGGCCATCAGGCCGCGTGTCGCGCCCGAGAAACGGCCGTCGGTGAGCAGCGCCACCTTGTCGCCCAGGCCCTCGCCGACGAGCGCCGCGGTGACGGCGAGCATCTCGCGCATGCCGGGCCCGCCGCTCGGGCCCTCGTTGCGGATCACGACCACGTCGCCGGCCTCGATCGCGCCCGCGGTGACCGCCTCCATCGCGTCCTCTTCACATTCGAACACGCGCGCCGGGCCGCGGTGGTTCGTGCGTTCGTAGCCCGCGACCTTCACGACGCACCCGTCCGGCGCGAGGTTGCCGCGCAGGATCACGAGCCCGCCGGTCTCCTTGATCGGGTCGTCGAGTGGGCGCACGACCTGCTGGCCCGGCGTCTCCTGAGCGGCGGCGGCCTCCTCGCCGATCGTCCGCCCGGTGACCGTGCGCTCGCCGGCGTTCAGCACTCCGGCGTCGAGCAGGCGCTTTGCGACGACGGCCACGCCGCCCGCGTCATAGAGGTCGGCCGCGACGTAGCGGCCGCCGGGCTTGAGGTCTGCGAGCAGCGGGGTGCGGGCGCTGATCCGGTCGAAGTCCTCGAGCTCGAGGTCGATGCCGGCCTCGTAGGCGACCGCCAGCAGGTGCAGGACCCCGTTCGTCGAGCCGCCGGTCGCGGCCACTGCGGCGATCGCGTTCTCGATCGAGCCGCGGGTGATCACGTCGCTCGGTCGCAGGTCCCATTCGAGCAGCTTCATCAAGAGCCGGCCGGCCTCGAAGCTGACCTCGTCCTTGCGCGGGTCCATCGCGGGGACCATCGCGCTGCCCATCGGCGACATGCCCATCACCTCGAACGCGGTCGCCATCGTGTTGGCGGTGAACTGCCCGCCGCACGCGCCGGCGCCCGGGCAGGCGGCGTGCTCGAGCTCGGAGAGGTCGGCATCGCTCATGTTGCCCGCCGCGTGCGCGCCGACGGCCTCGAAGACATCCTGGATCGTCACGTCCTCGCCGCGGAAGCGACCCGGCGCGATCGAGCCGCCGTAGAGCATCAGCGACGGGATGTCGAGGCGCGCCAGCGCCATCACCGTTCCCGGGATCGTCTTGTCACACCCCGAGAGCGCGATCACCGCGTCGAACAGATGCCCGCGCGCAACCAGCTCGATCGAGTCCGCGACGACCTCGCGGCTCACGAGCGAGGTCTTCATGCCCTCGGTGCCCATCGTGATCCCGTCGGAGATCGCGATCGTGTTGTACTCGAGCGGGGTGCCCCCGGCCGCGCGGATCCCCTCCATCACCTTCGCCGACAAACGGCGCAGGTGGAAGTTGCAGGGCATCGTCCCGATCCAGGTGTTCGCGACCCCCACGATCGGCTTGCCGAGGTCGTCGTCGGTGAGGCCGATCGAATACAGGTACGAGCGCGCGGCGGCGCGATCGGGACCCTCGACCAGCGTGCGGCTGCGCCCGCGGAGATCGGTCGTCGTGTCCCGCGAGGAGCTCATGCGCTGACCGGCACGTCGGCGCTGCGCGTGCCGCGCTCGCGCTCCCAGGCCCTCAGCCGCCACAGGTCACGGCGAACCTGCTGGGGATCGACCTGGCGGCCCGGGAGGTGCATGTTCGCGCGCTTGATCAGTCCCTCCTCGTCGGAGCGGAGCATCATCCACTTCGCGAGCACGTCGTCGGAGTCCGGGAGCTTCGGGCCGTAGACGAGCTCCTCGTGGTCGGGGAACTCGACGCAGTACTCGCTCATCAGGCTGTTGGATCCCGGGAGAAAGGCGACGATCGGCTTGTGCGGGTAGATCAGGTAGCAGTACGCACCCGCGCCGGCCTCGTCGAACGCGTTGCGGCCGACCACGCGGATGAAGCCGAGGTCGCGATACATCTCCCACTCGTCGCGGTTGACGATCGACCGCAGCAGCGCCCGCGCGCGCCGCTCGGCGCGGCGCTCGGTGCCCGGGTCCATGCGGGGCGTGCGCCGGCGCGGACCGAGGGCGCGATGCTCGTCGCGGCGCCGGCCGGCGTGCAGGGCCCGCAGGCGCGAGAACACCACTGAGGTGGCGAGCGCGGCCGCGACCAGCGCAACGACCACGAAGGCGAGGGTCGACACGCCGGCGCTTCGTCAGCCGCCGGCGGCGCGCGGGAAGAAGATCACGCGCTCGGTGCCCTGCGGAATCTCGGAGTAGTCCTTGACCATCAAGGCCTCGCGGCGGCCGGTGGAGCCGTCGGTGGTCGGTACGGCGGCCCACATGCCCGAGTCGAGCTGACTGCGGAACTCTTCGACCAGGCGCTCCTCGTCCTCGGACAGCTGCGGATCGCCCTCGGCGAGGACGACCTCTCCCCTGCCCGGCATCAAACGGAGAAACTTCACCTGGCGGATTATGCCAGAGGGGTGCGCGCCCGCCCGTGGGTCGAGAGCGGCGCTTCGGCGGCGGCGCCTGCCCCCTGCGCCGCGCGTGCGGCCACCCCGAGCACGTCCACCGGGCCCGGTCCAGCGCCGATATCGCGCAGTCCGTCGCGCACGGCCTCGCCCGCGATCACCTTCGCCGCGCGCGCCGCCTCGAGCGGCGTGAAGCCCAGCGCGAGGTGCGCGGCGAGCGCCGACGAGTGCGTGCACCCCGATCCGTGTGCCGCCCCGCCGGCGTGGCGCGCGCCGGGAATGGGCACGACGCGCGCGCCGTCGGTGTAGTGGTCGACCGCGTCGGCGTCGTCCGAGTGCCCGCCGGTGACGACCACGTGGGCCGCACCGAGCGCGCTCACGGCAAGCGCGAGCGCGGCGGCGTCGCCGGAGGGATCGCCGCCCCCCTCCTCCACGAGGGCGCGCGCCTCGAGCAGGTTCGGGGTCACGACCGTCGCGCGCGCCAGCAAGGCGATCAGCGCGTGTCGCGCCGGCGGCTCGAGCAAGGACGCACCGCTCTCCGCGACCATCACCGGATCGAGCACGACGGGCGCCTCGGGGATCAGGCCGAGCGCCGTGCGCACCGCGTCGATCGTCTCCGAGGAGCCCAGCATCCCGATCTTGACGGCATCCACGCCGATGTCGGACGCGACCGCGCTCACCTGCCCCACGATCGCCTCCGCGCAGACGGGCGTCACGCCCTCGACGGCCACGGTGTTCTGCCAGGTGATCGCCGTGATCGCCGTCATGCCGTGCACACCGCAGCGGGCGAATGCCTTCAAATCGGCCTGGATGCCGGCGCCGCCGCCGGAATCCGAGCCGGCGATCGACAGTACCCGCGGGATGCGCGCGCGCTCGTCGTTCATGGCCCTCAAGGATAGGTCCGCGCTTTGTCGGGCAGCCGGAGAGGGCCACTAGGCACGGCGGACGTAGGACCCGCCCGGGCCCCGCCGGACGAGCCCGAGCAACTCCAGTTCGGTGAACCCCGCCAGCACCTCGCTCACGGGCTGACCCGCGCGCACGAGCGCATCCACCCCGCTCCCGGACTCCACCGCCTCGAGCAGGCGCTGAAGCCGCGGCTCGATCGGGCGCGCCGACCCGGTGCCCGTGCGCGGGTCATACGGGCCGGGCGGGCCGCGCCCCGGTCCGTACAGCGAGTCGAGCACGTCGCCGGCCGATCGCACCAGGCAGGCCCCGTCGGCGATCAGGGCGTTCGGGCCGGCCGCGAGGCTCGACGTGATCTCCCCGGGGACGGCGCCGACGTCGCGGCCGAGCTCCTGCGCGAAGCGCGCGGTGATCAGCGATCCCGACGCCCTCGTGCCCTCGACGACGACCGTCATTCTCGCGAGCGCCGCCATGATCCGGTTGCGAGCGGGAAAGCTCCAGCGGAAGGGGCTCGCACCCGGTGGCATCTCCGAGACGACGAGCCCGTGGTCGCACAGGCGCCGGTGCAGAGCGCGCTTGGAGCGTGGATAGGAGACGTCGGCGCCCGAGGGCATCACGGCGATCGCCGGGCCGACGGCGGAGAGCGCGCCCTCGTGCGCGGCCGAGTCCACACCGAAGGCCATCCCGCTGACGACCGGCACGCCGCTGGCGGCGAGCTCACGGCCGAGCATCCGCGCGACCTCGAGCCCGTAGGGAGATGCGCGGCGGGATCCGACGATCGCGACGGGCCGTTCGGCGGCGAGCGCCTCGAGCAGGTCCGCGCGACCGCGGAGGTAGAGCGCCGCGGGCGCATCGCATGCCTCGCGCAGTTGGGCCGGATAGGCGCCGCGATGGGGGCAGATCGTCGCGAGCCCCTTGTGCGCCGCCTCCTGCCTCGCGAGCTCCGGGCGAAATCCGCGCAGCGCATCGTCCACGCGTGCGCGGCGCGCCCCGCAGACCGCCTCGATCAGGTCCTCATCGGGCAGGGCGAGCACGGCGGGCAGGCGCCTGTGCTCGTCGAGCGCACGCGCGATCCAGGGCGCGAGCACCCCGAGCAGGGCCGACCGGCGCAGGCACACGTCGCACGCGCTCACGCGCTCGCCGCCTCGATCGGCAGGGGCTCGTGCTCCTGCACGCGGTAGGCGACGGCCTGCGCGACATGCGCGCGCCCCACCTGCTCGCTGCCGTCGAGGTCCGCGAGCGTACGGGCCACGCGGATCGCGCGGTCGTGTCCGCGCATCGTGAGGCCGGCCCGGTCGTGGGCGTCGAGCAGCGCCGCGCGCGCGGCCGCCTGGAGGCTGCTGTGGCTGCGCAGTTGAGCGCCCGACATGTCGGCGTTGCAGGTCGCCGGCGAGTCGGCCAGCCGGCGACGCTGGGCCATGCGCGCCGCGATCACTCGCGTGCGAATCGCGGCCGAGCATTCCGGCTCGCCGGGTGCGCGGAGCTCGGCACGCGTGGGCTGCTCCACGCGCAGCACGATGTCGATCCGGTCGAGCAGCGCCCCGCTGAGCTTGGCGCGGTACCTGGTGAGCGTCGACCCGGGGCATGCGCACTCGCGACGTGGATGCCCGTAGTTGCCGCAGGGACAAGGGTTGCTCGCCGCCACGAGCATGAACCGCGCCGGGAACTCGACCGTCCGCTGTGCGCGCGTGACGCGCACGCTGCCCTCTTCGAGCGGCTGGCGCAGCGCTTCGAGCGGCGGTCGCGCGAACTCGGCCACCTCGTCGAGGAACAGGACCCCGTGCTGGGCGAGACTCGCCTCCCCCGGCGACGGAGGCGACCCGCCTCCCACCAGCCCGGCCGAGGAGATCGAGTGGTGCGGGGCGCGGAACGGCCGCGCGCGCGCGATCGGATCCGCCCCGAGGGTGCCCGCCACGCTGTGGATGCGCGTGACCGCCAGCGCCTCGTCGAGCGACAGCGGCGGGAGGATCGAGGGCAGGCGCCGCGCGGCCATCGACTTGCCGCTGCCCGGCGGGCCCACCATCAGCACGTTGTGCCCGCCCGCGGCGGCGACCTCGAGCGCGCGCCGCAGGGCGTGATGGCCGCGCACCTGGCGAAAGTCCTCGTCGGGCCGCGCGGGCACCGCGAGCAGCGACGCCGCATCGACCGCCGGGACACCCGGCGCCTGCGCCCCGGACAGGAATCGCACGAGGCCGAGCAGCGTCTCGATCGGGGCCACGTCGACGCCGTCGACCAGGCCGGCCTCCGCCGCGTTCGCGTGCGGAACCAAGAGCGTCGTGCACCCGGCGCGGCGCGCTGCCTGCGCCATCACGATCGCGCCCCGGACGCGGCGGACCGACCCGTCGAGGCCGAGCTCCCCGCACACTGCGCACGACGCGAGGCGGTCGCCGGCGACCTGCCCGGACGCCGCGAGCAGCGCCGCCGCGAGCGCGAGATCGAATCCCGGGCCCGCCTTCCTCAGATCGGCGGGCGCGAGATTGACCGTGATGCGTCGCAGCGGAAACTCGAACCCGGAGTTGAGGAGCGCCGCGCGCACGCGCTCGCGCGACTCCTGGACGGCGGTGTCGGGCAACCCCACGATCGTGAATGCGGGCAGGCCGGAGTGAATGTCGGCCTCGACCGTGACGGGGATGCCGTCGACGCCGAGCAGGGAGAAGGTGAGCACACGAGCAAGCACGCGATGACCGTAGGCGGGATCGCGTGACCGGATGCACGCCAAACGCGCCGGTTCACATCGGTGCCGCCGGATGTTCGGATGTTGACTCGAAGCCGCGCGATTCGTGACCCCCGTGCATGAGCGTTCCGGCTTGCATGTGTGCGATGGCCGATGACGCCCGCAAAGAGCTTGGTCGCCGCGGCGAGGACATCGCGGCGCGACACCTCGAGCATTCGGGGTGGACGATCGTGACGCGCAACTACCGCGTGCGCGAGGGCGAGATCGACCTGATCGCCAAGCGCGACCGAACGCTCGCCTTCTGCGAGGTGAAGACCCTCGTCGCGCGTGGGCTGCACCGCCGCGGACCCGCCAACCCGATCGAGGCCGTCGGCCGCCACAAGCGTGCTCGCGTCCGGAACATGGCGCGGATCTGGATCGCCGATCGCGCCGAGCACGGCGCGATGCGCGGCACCGCCGAGCTGCGCCTCGACGTGATCGGCATCGTGCTGTCGCCCGCGGGCGAGCTGTTGAGCCTCGAGCACCTCGAGGCCGCGTTCTGATGAGTACGCGCCGATCGACCGGCGAGACTGTCCGCGATGATCGACCGTCGCGAGCTTCGCCGGATCCCGCGGCGCATGGTGCGCCGCTCGTACTGGCGACTGGTGGCGGCGACCCATCGGGGCATGGAGATCAGGAACGGTGTGCGGACCGAGGGGGACATAGACCTCGAGGAGCTCGGGGTGGCCGCCACCGGGCGGCTCGGGTACGAGGGCTCGCATTGGATCGGGGTGACGCGTTCGCTCGCGCGGCTCGAGGTGACCCCCGCAGACGTCTTCACGGACTTCGGGTCGGGCAAGGGACCGGCGGTGCTCGTCGCAGCGGGCTTTCCCTTCCGGCGGGCCACCGGGGTCGAGATCTCGGACGACCTCACCCGGGCGGCACGGCGCAACCTCGCGGGATCGCGGCTGCGCCCACAGGCCGGCAGCGTCGACTTCATCACCGCGGACGTGCTCCAGTACGAGATCCCCGACGACCTCTCGGTCGTCTACCTCTACAACCCGTTCACCGGCCTCGTCTTCGCGCGTTTCATCGAGCGTCTGCTGCGGTCCCTCGATCGCAGCCCGCGGCGGCTGCGGCTCGTCTACAACTATCCGTTCGAGCACAACCACCTGGTCGCGACGGGGCGCTTCCGGCCGGTGGACCTCTCCTTCAGCTACTGGCCCGCCTGGTACAAGCGGCCGGGGTACGTGATCGTCACCTACGACGTGCTCGCGCCCGACGGCAGCGCGATCGGAGCGGGCGACACGGGCGCGAACGCCGGAAGGCTCGGCCCCTGGGCCGGCCCGCACGACCCGGGATGGGAGCTCGTCGGCCCCGAGCACGTGACTGCGGACGACGCCCGCCGCGCTCGCGAGATCGAGAACGGTTAGTGGCCCTTCTCAAAACGTTTGACCGCAAACGGCGGACTCCGGAACCGCCATGCGGCGTCCTCGGTATCCCACGTACCCACCGGTACGTGGGATGACCTGCGTCCTTGCCTGGCGGCCCCGGAGCCGCGCCGTTTACTGGCCAACGTTCCGAGCAGGACCCCTAGGCGTCGATCGCCAGCTGCTGGTAGGCGATCGACTGAAACGAGCGGCGGTGCAGAGCGGTGATCCCCAGCTGCGCGATCGCGGCGCGGTGCTCGGGCGTCGAGTAGCCCACGTTCGAGTGGAAGTGCCAACCCGGCATCTCCGTGGCGATCCTGTGCATGTAGCGGTCGCGGCTCACCTTCGCGACGATCGAGGCGGCGGCGATCGCCGCGCTGCGCGCGTCGCCGTCGATCACGGCCTGCTGGGTGTGGCCGACGTCCTCGACCCGAAAGCCGTCGATCAGGCAGATGCACCCCGGGACGGCGACCCGTTGCAGCGTTTCGCGCAGGGCGGCGAGGTTGGTCACGTGCAGGCCGCGCTCGTCGATGCCGCGCACACACCGGGAGGTGACCGCGACGCGCACAGCGCTGCGGATCACGAGCGGGTAGAGCGCCTCGCGCTCCTCGGGATCCTGGGCTTTCGAGTCGTCGAGGCGCGTGAGGGCTCTCACCTCGCGGGTCGTGATGCGCTCGTAGTCGAGCAGGACGGCGGCGGCCGCGAGTGGGCCCGCAAGGCTCCCGCGGCCCGCCTCGTCCGCCCCCGCGACGAAACGATGTCCGAGCGCGCGATCGAATCTGAACAGGCGCCCGGCGGTCTTGCGCCTGCGCTTCCCGCGCAGGCCGTCCGCCCGCTGGCCGGCGGGCGGGTCCTTCAACTCAGAGGATGCCGATGCGCTTGGGGGGCCAATAGGTGGCGAAGGCCTGCCCGATGATCCAGTCCTCGGGGACAGGTCCCCAGAATCGGCTGTCGTCGCTCGCTCCACGATTGTCGCCCATCATAAAAAAGTGACCAGCCGGAATCTTGATCGGATCCGGGAAATTGCAGGTTCCGGGTGCACACGGCCTTATGTCGGGCTCGTCGGCGAGCTTGCCGTTGACGACGGCGCGCCCGTTTCGCACGGACAGGGTGTCGCCGGGGATGGCGACCACGCGCTTGATGAAGTTGACTTCGTCCTTGTTCCCCTCGGGTTGCGGGCACAGCTGGTTGTCGGCGTGGTCGGCGCCGCACGTGTTGTCCGCCGCGCCCGTGGGTGGGTTGAACACCACGACGTCTCCCCGGTCGGGGTCGCTGACCTTGTAGTTCACGCGGCTGACGAGCACGCGCTGGCCCACGTCGAGCGTCGGCTCCATGGACTCGCTTGGGATCCGGTAGGGCTTGACCAGGACGGCCTGGATGCCGAGCGCGAGCCCGATCGCGAGCGCGACGATCACCACCAGCTCGACCAGCGAGTTGTCCCTGACCCGCCGGAACGCGTTGCCGGCCGAACCGCTCAAGCGGGCTGCTGCTCGCCCTGAGGAGCGTCGTCCCCAGGCTCGGACGCGTCGTCCGCGGGCGACGGCTCCGTGCCCTCGGCGGAGTCGGCGGCGGGCTCCGCGGCTTCGGCGGGCTCGGCCTCGGGCTCCGTCGCGGCCTCGGGCTCCGCGTCGGCTTCGGGCTCCGTCGCGGCCTCGGGCTCCGTCGCCTCGGCGGACTCCGCGACCTGTGCCTCGCCCTCGGGCACGCCGCCATCCTCGGCCGCCGCAGGCGGTGCTGTCACGTCCTGCTCCGGAGCCGCGATCGTGGCGACCTCCTCGGGGCGGAAGTCGCGCATCTCGCGCAGCCGGGCCGCACGACCGACGCGGCCGCGCAGGTAATAGAGCTTCGCGCGGCGGACCTCGCCACGACCGACGACCTCGATCCGCTCGATCTTGGGGGAGTGCACCGGGAACGTGCGCTCCACGCCGACGCCGAACGACAGCTTGCGGACCGTGAACGTGCGCCGCGCCCCCCCGCCTTTCTGCTTGAGGACGACGCCCTCGAAGACCTGGGTGCGGCGCCGCGTGCCCTCGACGACCTGGAAATGGACGCGGACGCGGTCTCCCACACGGAAGTCAGGGGTCGCGCGCACCTGCCGGCGCTCAAGGGTGTCGATCATCTCGGTCATGGCGATGAAAGAGCCGCCTTGCGGGGCGGCTCCAGGGGAAAGATCAGGACGGGGCGGCTGATGTTAGCGAAACGGGGCCGGTCAGCCCGTGGCTTTCCTGCCCTTCACCTCGTCGTGGCGCCATGCGCGCACCTGCTCGTGGTGCCCCGACAGCAGCACCTCCGGCACGTCCCAGCCCCTGTAGCTCGCCGGGCGCGTGTAGTGCGGGTACTCGACCCCGCCCTCGAGCGCGGCGCTGAACGACTCCTCCACGGGGCTCTGGTCGTCGCCCAGGGCGCCCGGCAGCTTCCGCAACACGGCGTCGGCGACCACCATCGCGGCCAGCTCGCCCCCCGAGAGCACGTACGGGCCGACCGACAACGCGTCGTTGGACAGTTGCTCGCGCACGCGCTCGTCGACGCCCTCGTAGCGACCGCACAGCAGGGTCAGCCGGTCGATCCCTGCGAGCTCGTTCGCGACGCCATCGTCGAACTGGCGCCCGGCGGGGGTGAGCACGGCAACCCGGCGCTCGGCGAGCATCGCCTTGGTGTCCGCGCCGTACACGGACCGAAGCGCCGCGTCCACCACGTCGACGCGGATCAGCATTCCCGCACCGCCGCCATAGGGGGTGTCGTCGACCTGGCCGTTCGAGAGCGGAGTCGTGTCCCGGTAGTTGAACAGCCGCAGGTCATGCCCGAGACGCAGCGCGTTGCGCACGTGGCGCTGCGACTGGAACCACCCGAACCACTCCGGGAAGAGCGTGAAGACGTCAATCACCATCGACGTTCACGAACCCCATGTCGACGTCGATGCGACGCGCGCGCAGGTCGACCGAGCGCACGGCGTCGCCCACGAGCGGCACGAGCAGGCGCCTGCCGCGCTCGTCCTCCACCTCGAGCGCGTCCGCGGCCGGGAGGACGAGCACGCCGCGCACCGTCCCCACCGGCGCGGGCCCGTCGACGATCGCGCATCCGACGAGGTCGTCGGCGAGGAACTCGCCGTCGGCCAGCGGTGCGAGCGCGGCGCGCGGGACGAGGATCGCCTCGCCGCGCAACTGCTCTGCCTGTGTGCGGTCATCGACCCCCTCGAGCTTCACCAGCGGCCGCTGTGCGGTGCCCTTGCGCCACTGCACCTCGGCCTCGCGGCCGGCGACCGTCACGTGCCTGCCGGCGTCGAGCAACTCGAGCCGATCGGTCGGCTCGCTGACCGTGAACGCGCCGTCGTTTCCATGCGGTCGTCCGACCCGCCCGATGCGCAGCGCGTCAGTCGACGATCTCGACGAGGACCCGCTTGCCATCTTTGGTGCCACCGGCCTTCATGATGGCGCGCAGGGCCTTGGCCGTGCGCCCGTTGCGGCCGATCACCTTGCCGCGGTCCTCTTCGGCGACGATCAGCTCGTACACCACCGTCTCGTCCTCCTCCTCGAACTCGTCGACCCGGACCTGGTCGGGATTGTCGACCAGCGTCTTGGCGAGGAACTCGAGCAGCTGCTTCAGGCCGCGATCCCCTTGGCCTTGAGCAGGCTCTTGACCGCCCCGGAGGGCTGGGCGCCCTTCTGGATCCAACCGCGGACCTTCTCCTCGTCGAGCACGATCGTCGAAGGGTCCGTCTGCGGGTTGTAGTGGCCGAGCACCTCGATGAAGCGCCCGTCACGCGGGTTGCGCTGGTCCGTGGCCACAACACGCCACATCGGGTTGTTCCTCGCGCCCACGCGGGTGAGCCTGATCCTTACCGACAAGTCGAACCTTTCTGCCTGGTTGGAGAGACGCCGGAAAGGATAGGGCAGCGCGCCGGCTAACGCCCGCCGCGCATCAGCTGCTCCATCGAGGGCATCTTGCCCTGCTGGAGCGAGCGCATCATCTTCTGCATCTGGCCGAACTGCTTGATCAGCTGGTTGACGCCCTGCACCGAGGTCCCCGAACCCTGCGCGATCCGCTTGCGGCGCGACCCGTTGATGATCTGGGGCTTGCGCCGCTCCTCGGGCGTCATCGACGTCACGATCGCCTCGATCCGGTCCAGCTCACGCTCGTCCACCTTCGCGTTCTTGAGCTGCTTGAGCTGCCCGAACCCGGGCATCATGCCGAGCAGGTTGCCGATCGGGCCCATGCGGCGGACCTGCTTCATCTGGTCGAGGAAGTCGTCGAAGCCGAACTCCTGCTTGCGGATCTTGCGCTCGATCTCCTGCGCCTGGTCGGCGTCGACGGTCTGCTCGGCCTTCTCGATGAAGGTGAGGACGTCGCCCATCCCGAGGATCCGCGAGGCCATCCGGTCGGGATGGAAGGGCTCGAACTCCGAGAGCTTCTCGCCGGTCGAGGCGTACATGATCGGCCTGCCGGTGACCGCCTTGATCGAGAGCGCCGCGCCGCCGCGCGCGTCGCCGTCGAGCTTGGTCATCACGACGCCGTCGAACTGCGCGGTCTCGGCGAACTGCTCGGCGACGTTGACGGCGTCCTGGCCCGTCATCGCGTCCACGACGAGCAGCACGTTGTGTGGGCGCACGCGCTTCTTGATGTCCGCCAGCTCCTGCATCAGGTCCTGATCGATGTGCAGGCGACCCGAGGTGTCGACGATCAGCACGTCGCGCTCGTCGCGGCGCGCCTGGTCGAGCGCCCATTCGGCGATGTCGCGCGGGTCGCGCTCGGTGCCCTGCTCGTAGACGGTCGCGTGCGCCTGTGCGCCGACCTTGACGAGCTGGTCGACCGCGGCCGGCCGGTAGACGTCGCAGGCCGCGAGCGCGACGTCCTTGCCCTCGCGACTTGAGCAGCGTCGCGAGCTTGCCCGACGCGGTGGTCTTGCCCGAGCCCTGGAGGCCGGCCATCAGGATCACGGTGGGCGCCTTCTGGGAGTAGACGATGCTCCGCGCGGAGTCGCCCATCAGCGCGGTCAGCTCCTCGTTCACGATCTTCACGACCTGCTGGCCCGGGTTGAGGCTCTCCATCACCTCCTGGCCGAGGCAGCGCTCCTTCACGACCGACGTGAAGCCGCGCACCACCTTGAAGTTGACGTCGGCCTCGAGCAGCGCGAGGCGGATCTCGCGCATCGCCTTGTTGACGTCGTCCTCGTTGAGCTTGCCGCGCGAGCGGACGTCCGAGAGGACGGACTGGAGCTTGTCTGAGAGGGCATCGAACACGGGCTAGAAGCATAGGGCCGGCAAGTGCCCGGCGGGCGCTAAGGCACGAATACCCCCTGCGTCATGAACAGCGAGTTGTCGCCCTCGCTGTCGGCGTCCTCGTCCGGTCCCCCGTCGTGGACGCGCAGCTTCTCGAGCGCCCAGATCGCGCGGTGGGTGTCCTCGACCGCGAGCGGGATCCCTGCCCTGTCCCCTAAATACCTAATTCTCAGTCCCCTTTTGCTATATTCGGCCGGACGCCCAGCCTCGGCGAGGGGAATCCATGGAACCTGTTTCTGTAGACGCAAAGCCCAAGGGCCGCAAGGGATCGCTCGAGAACCCTGAGGTGCTCGAGAACGTCCCGGATCACATCATCCCGATCATCGAGCGCGAGTTCGACGACTTCGACACCGAGGCGGGCAAGTTCCTCGAGGGCCAGACGCCCGAGGACCAGTTCATCGGCTTCCGTCTCAAGCAGGGCGTCTACGGCCAGCGCCAGGAGGGCGTCCAGATGATCCGGGTGAAGCTGCCGTTCGGCGGCGTCTCCCCCGAGCAGATGGAGTCCTTCGCGGACCTCGCCGAGCTGTACACGCCGCTCAAGAAGGGGCACATCACCACGCGGCAGAACTTCCAGTTCCACCACATCCCGCTCGCCGACGCGGCTAAGGCGATCCGCATGATCGGCAAGACCGGGCTCTCCAGCCGCGAGGCGTGCGGCAACACCGTGCGCAACGTGACCGGCGACCCGTGGGCCGGAGTCTGCGAGGGCGAGCCGTTCGACCCGACCCCCTATGTCGGTGCGTTCGTGCGCTATTTCGTGCGCAACGAGGTGTGCCAGTTGCTGCCGCGCAAGTTCAAGGTCGCCTTCACCTCCACCGACGAGGACCGCGCGATCACGAACATCCACGATCTCGGCTTCGTCCCGCGGATCCGCGAGATCGACGGCAAGCAGGTCAAGGGCTTCGAGATCCGCACCGGCGGCGGCACGTCGATCATGCCGCGGGTCGGCGCGCCCTTCTGGGAGTTCGCGACCGTCGACGACGGCGAGTTCCTGAAGGTCTCCGAGGCCGTGCTGCGGATCTTCGACCGCCAGGACTTCCTACGCGCGAACCGCGCCCGCGCCCGCATCAAATTCCTGATCGACAAGGTCGGCATCGACGAGTTCCGCCGGATGGTCGACGAGGAGCTCGAGGGCGACTGGGTCAACGAGCGCGATTACAACCCGGACCCGCTGCTGTTCGTCGACAACGAGCAGGCCAAGGCGCCCCAGCAGCCATCGGAGTTCGGCAGCCCGAACGGCGACAAGAGCGAGTTCGCGGCGTTCGCGGCATCCAACGTCCAGCCGCAGCGTCAGGAGGGCTTCTCGACCGTCGAGGTGAAGGTCACGCGCGGCGACCTGACCCCCGAGCAGTTCCGGGGCCTAGCGCAGATCATGCGCGACCACACGGGCGGGTACGCGCGCACCACGGTGCACCAGAACCTGCTTCTGCGATGGGTCCGCGACGAGAGCGTCTACGACGTCTGGCAGCGCCTCTCGGAGCTCGACCTCGGCGACGCCGGCGCGCACCAGATCACGGACGTGGTCAGCTGCCCCGGCACGGACAGCTGCAAGCTCGGCATCACGAGCTCGATGGGCCTCAACCAGGCGGTCCAGCAGCGCCTCGAGGAGATGCAGATCGAGGACGAGCTGTCGCGCAGGATCCACGTGAAGATGAGCGGCTGCCCCAACGGGTGCTCGCAGCACCACATCGCGAACATCGGCTTCTACGGCGCGGCGATGAAGGTCGGCGGCCGCCAGCTGCCCGCCTACATCCCGCACGTCGGCGGCAACTACGAAGGCGGCAACGTCGTGATGGGCACACGCCTGAAGTCACGCATCCCGGCGAAGCGCGTGCCGGACGCGGTCGAGCGCTGGGTGCGCTACTACCAGGCCAACCGCAACGACGAGGAGGTCTTCAACACCTTCGTCGAGCGGGTCGGCGCCGATCAGTTCGAGGCGCTCGTGAAGGACCTTGCTTTGCCCGTCGAGTTCGGGCCCGAGCACATCACGCACTTCATCGACTGGGAGCGCAAGGACCTGTACGAGGTCGTGCGGGGTGAGGGCGAGTGCGCGGTCTAACCGATATTCAGGGAGGCGAGCGTAGCTCGACTCAGATGACTGAGGTGACGGCGAAGCCGTCTAGATATTCACTCCTCGAGCAACGCCCTGGCGAAGTCCTCGGGGTCGAACGGCCGCAGGTCTTCGACCGCCTCGCCGATCCCGATCAGTTTCACGGGCAGCTCAAGCTCTTCGGCAATCGCAAGCGCGATGCCGCCCTTGGCGGTGCCGTCGAGCTTCGTGAGCACGATGCCCGTCACGTCGACCGTCTCGCGAAATAGCTTGGCCTGACGCAGGCCGTTCTGGCCGGTGGTCGCGTCGACGGTGAGCAGCGTCTCGTGCGGCGCGCCGGGCATCTGCTTCTCGATCACGCGGCGCACCTTTGCGAGCTCGTCCATCAGCGGCACCTGCGTGTGGAGACGGCCCGCCGTGTCCGCGAGCACGACGTCGTGCCCGCGGGAGCGCGCCGCCTCGATCGCGTCGAACACGACCGCGCCCGGGTCCGAGCCGGGGTTCGCGCGGACGATCTCGCAGCCAGCGCGCGACGCCCACTCGGTGAGCTGCTCCTGCGCCGCGGCGCGGTACGTGTCCGCGGCGGCCATGATCACGGAGAGCCCCGCCTCCTTTCGCAGGTGCCAGGCCATCTTGCCGATCGTCGTCGTCTTGCCCGTGCCGTTGACCCCGACCATCAGGAGCACCGACGGCTGGTGCGAGACGTCGATCCGGTCGTCCCCGGCCCTCGCGACCTCGACGAGCATCTCGCGCAACCTTTGCTCGAGGTCCTCGCCTCCGGCGAGCGACCCCTCCTCGGCCTCGCGCTCGAGCCGTTCGACGACCTTCGCCGTCGTGCGCGCCCCGACGTCCGCGTAGATCAGGATCTCCTCGAGGCGTTCCCACGTCTCGTCGTCGAGCGGCCCGGTGAACGTCGCGCGCAGCTCTCCGCCGAGCGCTTCACGCGACTTCGAGAGGTTCTCGCGCAGGCGCCGGAAGAAGCCGCGGCGCTCGGCCTCGGGCTCGGGATCCGACTGCGGCGCGCCGGTCCGGTCGCCGTTCGCGGTGATCAGCACGTCCTGCCACGTCTTGGCCATGGCGGGCGATTGTAGGGACCGCGCTGGCTCAGGCCTGCGCGGGCGCGAGGCTGTCGCAGAACTCCCGCAGGACGGGCACGAACTCGACGCTCGTACTCGGCTTCTCGCTGCACCTGTACACGCGGGCATCCGGAAATGCGGCCACCGCGTCCTCGAACCCTTCCCCGGTGAACAGCAGGCACCCCTCGTGGTGCGCGAGCAACATTGGCACCTCGAGCGTCGCGAGCCGCTCGCCCATCGCGACGCCCTCCGCTTCGCGGGCTTCGTAGAACGGCACCGCGACGTCCAGCGGGACGCGGCGCACGAACTCGTCGACGATCGCCTCGCCGTACCCGCCCGCCGTCGCCTCTCCCCCGGTCAGCTTGAACAACTGGCGCACGAACGTGCGCATATCCGCTCGCAGCAAGCTCTGGAGTCCGCTCAGCACCTCGCGGTTGAGCGCAGGCCGCGGGCCGCCGAGGTCGTTCGACACACGCGCGTGGCCCAGCACGATGCCCTTCAGACGATCGCCGGCGGCGACGGCGAGGTGCGAGGCCGCGGCGACCGCGAACTCGTCGGCTACCACGACGAAGCTGTCCCAGCCGCGCCGGTCCACCTCCTCCAAGCCACGACGCGCCGTCGCCTCCGAGCCGGGGTCGTCCACGAGTGGCTCCGCGCCGACGCCCGGGGAGTCGTAGCTCGCAACCTCTGCCCACTCCTCGAGGCGCGGCTTGGTCATCCACTCGATCTCGGTGAGCATCGGGACGAGCAGCAGTCGCGGGCGCTCCATATCAGCGCATCATGTCGGTGAAGGGAAGCGAGCGCAATCCCCGGCGGCGAAGCTCGTCCAGCAGCAGCGCGGTCGCCCCGGTGACGGGCTCGGGGTCCATCGGCTTGGCGCGGCGAGAGTCATGCAGCAGCACGATTGCGCCGGCGTGCACGTCCGGAAGGATGCGATCCGCGACGCTGCGCGCGGTCGCGTGCTCGTCCCAGTCCTCGCCCAGCGCGCTCCAGTGCACGCACGTCCAACCGCGCCGCTGCGCTTCGGCGATCGTGGCCGGCACGAAATGCCCGTACGGCGCCCGGTAGAGGCGCGGCTCGAAGCCCAGCACTCCCGCGATCGCCTCGGCGCCGGCCAGCATGTCCGCCACCGCGTCCGAGGCGTCGACCTGCTCGTGGTCGAGGTGGTGCATCGAATGGGAGCCGACCTCGTGCCCGGCCGCGACCACTGCGTGAGCCAGCTCGGCGTCGCGCACCACCTCGGTGCCCACCAGGAAGAACGTGGCATGCGCGTCGTGACCGGCGAGCAGGTCGAGGATCGCGCGAGTACTCGTGCCGGGGCCGTCGTCGTAGGTCAGCGCCACCTCGGGGCGGCGGCCGGGACCCCGATGCACGACGGCCTCCACCTATGCGGCTTGGGCCCGCTCCTCGTCGCCCTGCTCGGCGTCGAGCTTGCGCGAGACGACCTTGGAAACGCCGTCGGTGCCCATGCTCACACCGTAGAGGACGTCCGCCGAGGCCATCGTGCGGCGCTGGTGGGTGATCACGATGAACTGTGATCGGTCCGCATACGCGCCGACGAGCGACAGGAAGCGATCGATGTTCGCGTCGTCGAGCGCTGCCTCGACCTCGTCGAGGATGTAGAAGGGGCACGGACGCGCGAGGAAGACGGCGAACATGAACGCGAGGGCGACCAGCGACTTCTCGCCGCCGGATAGAAGCGAGAGGCGCTTGGTGGTCTTCCCGGCCGGCGTCACCTCGATCTCGATGCCCGGCACGTCCGCGGCGAACGGCCCGGACTCGGCATCTTCTCCTGCGGCAGGGTCCGTGTCGGCGCCCGTGGCTGCCGCCGTGGCCGGCTCGGCCCCGAACACCGGCTCGACCGGCGGCTCGTCGCCCTCGACGCCGCCCAGCACCGGCTTGGGCCGGGGCGCGCTCACGCGCCGCAGCCGCCCCGACCCGGCGGGGAACAGGCGGCCGATCACCTCCTCGAAGTTACGCGCGGCGGCCTCGAACGTCTCCTCGAAGCTCTCGCGAATCTTCCGGTCGGTCTCGCGGATCAGGCCGCGCAACTCACCGAGTGCCCCTTCGAGGTCCGTGCGCTGCACCTCGAGCTCCTCGACGTGGGCGAGTGCCTCCTCGTACTCGCGCTCGGCGAGCGGGTTGACCGGACCGAGCCGCTCGCGACGGCGCTCGAGGCGCTCGAGGCGCTCCTCGAGCTCGGTCCGCGCGTCGACGTCGAGCGCAGCGGGCGCGTCCGCGGCGAGGTCGACGCCGAGGCGCGTGCCGATCTCGGCGACCTCGCCCGCGACGAGCTGCTCGCGGTCACGGATCTGGGCGAGGCGGACCTCCTCATGCATGAGCGCCTCGCCGGCCTCGCGCAAGGTCCCCTGAAGCTGGTACTCCCGGCGCGCGAGCTCGCGCAGCTCGGCCGCGAAGCCGTCGCCGCGTTGCTCGTCGGCGCTCAGCTCCTGCTCGAAGCGACCACGCCATGCCTGCGCGGCGTCGAGCGCGGCGCGTAGCGCGGCGGCGAGCTGGTCGGCCTGCGGCAGCAGGGCGCGGTCCTGGTCGAGCGAGCGCTCGAGCGCGTCGATCCGCGCCTCACGCTCGCGGCGCTCACGCTCGAGTCCGTCGGCCACGCGCCGCTCGGCCGCGAGCTCGGCGGTCACCTGCGCGCGACGCGCGTCCTCCTGGCCCGGGCCGTGGCGGCGCCGTTCGTCCACGAGCCATGAGAGCCGCCGCACCTGCTCCTCGGCCTGCTGGTGCTCGCGGCGCACGTCGCGCAGGCGGCCCTCGGCCGCTTCGCGGGCCTCCTCGCCGCGCTCGAGCGCGGCGACGGCCTGCTGCGCGAGCCGGCGCACCTGCTCGAGGTCGCCCTCCACGCGTGCCACCTCCGCCTCCAGGTCCGTGAGCCGGTTGCGTGCGGCGAGGTCGCGACCGCCCGCGCCGAGCGGGAGCCTGCGCACCTCACCGACACGCGACTCGTACGCGAGACCATCACGGGTCACGGCGATCCCTGCGAAACCTGTCGGAACGTCCTCGATCCGATCGACGATCCACGCTGAGGCGAGCAGCGTGCCGACGAGGTCGGCGACATCCGCCGCGGGGCGCACCCGATCGGCGAGCCGCTCGGCTCCGGGCACCGGCGGCTCCGCCGCGGCCGCGGCGCGCGAGGCGCGGCGCACGAGCGCGCGCCCGCCCTCCTCGCCGAGCCCGGCGACCGTCGTCGCGCCCTCGGACACGCTGGCAACGACCCGGGCACGCAGCAGCCCGCCGAGCGCGGCCGACACCGCGGCCTCGTAGCCTGGCTCGACGTCGAGCTGCGCGGCGAGCGACTCGCCGCCGCCGTCATGGCGCGCGAGGCGTGCGCGCTCGCGCGCCTCCTCGAGGCGCTCGGCGACCGCGCCGCGCGCCCGCGCGGCCTCCTCGACGCGCTCGCCCGCTGCCTTCCGTGCGGTACGCAGCTCCTCGGTCTCGCGGTCCGCGCGCTCCAGATCGCCCTGCGCCGTCTCGCCACTCGCGGCGAGCTCCGCCACGCGCCGTTGTGCCTCGTCGCGCTCGGACTCGAGGCCGGCGAGCTCAGCGTCGAGCCGCGCGGCGCGCTCGTGCTCGAGGCGCCCGAGCTCGGACTCGAGCTCGGCGAGCCGCTCGCCGCCGCCGTCGTCGTGCTGCGAAAGCTGCTCGCGCAGCGGCCCGAGCGCGTGCTCGGAGCGCTCCACCCGCGCACGCAGCGACTCGGCGCCCCGCTCGACGGACTCGAGGCGCAGCGAGATCCTGTCCACCGCCGACCGCGACGCGAACGCGCGTCCGGCGAGGCGCTCGCGCTCGCGGCCGTGCTCTGCCAGTGCGCGCTCGGCCTCCTCCCTCGAGTGCGCGACCGCGCCGAGGTCGGCGTCGATGCCGTCGCGCTTCGCGCGGGCGGCCTCGGCCGCCTGGGAGACCAGTGCGAGCTCCGCGCGCACGACCAGCAGGTCGTCGGCGACGAGCGCGCCGCGCGCCTCCAGCGATTGCCGCTCGAGGCGCGCGTGCAACTCGGCCGCCTCGGCCTGCCGCTTCAGGGGACGCAGGTGCGAGCGCGCTTCGCGCTCGACATCGAGCGCGCGGTCGAGGTTGTCCTGCGTGCGCGCGAGCTTCAACTGGGCGCGGTGGCGGCGCTTGCGGTGCTTGGTGAGGCCGGCCGCCTCTTCGATCAGGGCGGTGCGGTCGCCCGGCTTGGAGTGGACGATCGACTCGACGCGCCCCTGGCTGATGACGGAGTGCATCTCCTTGCCGAGACCCGTATCGGAAAGCACCTCGAGCACGTCGACGAGCCGGCAGCGCGCGCCGTTGAGGCGGTAGACGCCCTCGCCCGACCGGTCGATGCGACGCGAGATGCAGATCTCGGAGAAGTCGGAGTCGAGGCGACGGTCGGTGTTGTCGATCACGACCTCGACCTCGGCCGCGCTGCGGCCCTTCACGCCGTGCCCGCCGGCGAAGATCACGTCCTGCATCGACTGGCCGCGGACCGCGAGCGGGCTCTGCTCGCCGAGCGCCCACAGCACCGCATCGGTGATGTTGGACTTGCCGCTGCCGTTCGGCCCGACCACGACGCTGATCCCCGGCCCGAACTCCAGGTGGGTGCGATCCGGAAAGGACTTGAAGCCCTTCAGCGTGAGCGACCTCAGATGCACGTGGACACCATCGCTATGCCTCGCCCTCCACGGAGGGCTGCTCGGAGTCGAGCAACGCGAGCGACACCCGCGCGGCCTCCTGCTCGGACTCCTTCTTCGAGCGTCCGCCGCCCGACCCCAGCGCGCGGCCGTCCACCTCCGCGACCGTCTCGAAGATCCTGTCGTGGGGCGGGCCCTCCTCGGCGACGACCCTGTAGACGACCACGTCGCCGCGCCGCGCGAGCCGCTCCTGCAGCTCGCTCTTGAAGTCGTAGAGGTTCGCGATCGCAAACTCGATCTGCGGCTCGAAGGCCTCCGCCACCGCCTCGGCCGTGGGCTCGAATCCGAATTCCAGAAAGCACGCGCCGATGCCCGCCTCGACGGCCTCGGCGAGCACGCTCTCCGCCGCCGTGACGCGCTCCACCTGGTGCTCGAAGCCCGGCGGCGCGGCAACCCGCATCCGCTCGGGGACGCCCGTCGCCTGAGCGATCGCAACGCACGAGCGCCGGCTCACCGCCTGGGCGCGGATCTTCGTCAACCGGCCCGCGGTCGAGCGCGGGAAGCGCGGGAACAGCGCCCGCGACACCGCGATGCTCAAGACGCTGTCCCCGAGAAAGGCGAGGCGCTCGTATGACTGCGCGCGGTCGCCCACCCACGATGAGTGGGAGAACGCCTGGTGCGCGAGGCTCTCGGGAAGCTCGTCGAATAGGGCAAGCAGTCTCAGCGACGGGATCTAGATGGTTGGTTCCGGATCCGCGTGCCCACGGGGGCGCGAGAACCGAGGTGGGCAAGGATCGAGCGCTTCGCGCTCGCAACGCGCCTGACGGCGCTCGGCATCGCCCATGCTGGTTTGCATGGGCGAGCTCGAGGACGCAGATCCTGCGAAGGTTCGCAGCGTCATCCGTGGGTGCGGGGATTTGGAATCGACCATCTATGGAGTGGGGTTTGCGGAAGCTTGGGTCACGACGAAGTCGACCGCCTGGCCGACGGTCTTGATGCGCTCGGCCTGGTCCTCGGCCATGCGGATTCCGTAACGGTCCTCGAGCTCGACGACCAACTCGACGAGATCGAGTGAGTCGGTCTCGAGATCCTCTTTGAAGCGGCTGTCCTCCTGCACCGCGGCAGCATCGACGCCGAGCTCCTCCGCGAGGTGCGTGCGGATCAGCGCCAACACCTCCTCGCGGGTCAGGCGGGTTGCGGCCATCTAACGCAACGTATCAGCGGGAACGGACGCGGGATCCTCTTGAGCCGGCCCGCTCGCGCGTGCGACACCTGCGGCTTCCAGCGCCGCGGTGGTGCGCGAAACGACGTCCTGCTCCACCCCACGCGCGGCAAGTGCGATCGCGCTCGCGATCGCCCGGCTGCTGGAGGCGCCATGGCACACCACGGCCAGCCTGCGCAGCCCGAGCAGGTACGCGCCGCCCACCGCCTCGGGATCGAGCCGCTCACGCAGCTCCCCGAGCCGCGACCGGATCAGCAGGCCCCCGAGCTTGGACGCAGTCCCCGAGCGGATCGCGTCCCGGATCGCGCCGACCACCGTGCGGGTCGTCCCCTCCATCAGCTTCAGCGCGACGTTCCCCGTGAAACCATCGGTGACGACCACGTCGGCGTGCCCGGACACCAGGCCCTGCCCCTCGACGTTGCCCGTGAACTCGAACGGGGTGCGCGTCAGCGCGGCGAGCCGCGCGTGCGCCTCGGCGACGCTCGCCGTGCCCTTCTCCGGCTCCTCACCCACGTTCAGCAGCCCGACGCGCGGGCGCCGCACGCCCATCACGCCCTCCATGAAGGCGGCGCCCATGAAGGCGAACTGCACCAGTTGCTCCGGGCGCACCTCGACCGTCGCGCCGACGTCGAGCAGCAAAGTGGGACGGCCCGGAACGGGCAGCAGGACGGCGAGCCCGGGCCGGTAGACGCCGCGCAGCCGCTTGATGTTGAGCAGGCCGGCCGCGAGCGTGGCCCCGGTCGACCCGGCGCTCACGAGCACGTCGGCGCGACCCTCGGCGACCGCGGCGGCGGCCTGCACGATCGAGGCGTCGCGCTTGGCGCGCGCGGCCGCGGCCGGCTCCTCGGAGTTGGCGATCCCGACCGGCGCATCGACCACCTCCACCCTCTCTACGCCGGCGAGCGCGGGGCCCAGCTCGGCGGCCGGCCCGAAGACGATGCAGCGGGTGTCGCCGGATGACACCGCCGCCCGTACCCCTGCGGCGACCTCACGAGGCCCTCGATCGGAACCGAGCGCGTCTACCGCGACGGTCGCGACGGCTCCTCCTCGGAGGAGGCGCGTTCGGTGACGACCTGGCGGCCGCCGTAGTAGCCGCACTCCGGGCACACGCGGTGCGGAAGGCGCGGAGAGTGGCACTGGGGGCACTCGCTCACGGTCGGCTTCGCCGCTTTGTGCGTGGAGCGCCGCTTGTTGGTGCGCGAGTGGGATTGTTTTTGCTTGGGGACCGCCATCGGCCGGGAGAGGTTAGCGAACCGGGCGATCCGGGCCCAGGCCGCGCCCGTTCACCCGCACACGCTCATGGTGAGACAGATCGAGGCCCCTATGCGTGGCTCAAGCCGCGCACCTCGCGATCGGGGGCCCCGATCGAGGCTTCGCCTTACTCCGGCACGGCCTCGCGGGCGAGCTGGTGGCGGATGCGCTCGCGCAGCTCGGCGAAGCGCAGCGTCTCGTAGGTGACCAGCGCGCTCAGCACGCCCGCGAGGATGCCGAGCGTCGCGAGCGCCGGCAGCTCGATGGCCGCCGGGATCAGCGCCACGAGCAGCGCGGCGCAGAGGAGGCGCTGCTTGTTCAGCGTCCGGATGTTGCGCAGCCGGAAGGCCACGTGCCCGAGCAGGTACATCGCCGCCCCGCCGAGCATCGCGACGGCCGGCACGATCTTCAGAGGGTCCCCGACGTCGCCGATCGTCTTCTTCACGCCGAGCGCGAGCAGGACGATCCCGGCGACCATCGGGAAATGCAGGTACGAGTAGGAGTCGCGCGCGATCTCGTTCTGCTCGCGCCCCGGCGCCGCGCGTGAGAGCCGGCGCTCGGCCACGCGCGCGACGACGTCGAAGTACAGCCACCACAGCGTTGCGGCGACGACGATGCCGAGCACCGCGGCCACGACGACACCGGCGTCGACCCCGACCTCGGATCCCGCGCCGATCGCGACGATCGACTCCCCGAGCGCGATCAGCACGATCAGGCCGTGGCGCTCGGCGAAGTGGCCCGGGACGAGCTTCCAGCCCTCGGACCCGAACAGGTACGGCCCCGCCATGTCCAGCGCCAGCGCGAGCAGCCACAGAGCCCCCTGAAGGGCGCCGTCCGTGAACGCGGCGACGAACAGCAGCCCCACGCCGAGCGCGGTGCTGCCGGCGAGGCCCGTGACCGACTTCCGCAACGCCGCGTCGTCGCGACTCGCGATCCAGAAGAGCGCGATCTGCGCGGCGCGCACGACGCCATATGCGCAGGCGAGCAGCAGCGCATGCTCGTCGAAGGCCTCCGGCACGCACAGCGCGGCGACGAGGAAGGCGGCCATCGCCGCGAAGATCACGATCCGCACGGCGCCCTCCTCGGGCTCCACGACGCTCGTGAGCCAGGCGTAGCCGACCCACGACCACCACATCACGCCGAGCACCAGCAGGCCCTGGGCGAGCCCCTCCCACGTCGGCTTCGATGCCATCAGGGCCGTGCACTGGGTGAGCACGAGCACGAAGACCAGGTCGAAGAACAGCTCGAGCGGGGTGACCCGCTCCTCCTCGCGCAGCACGGCGTTGACCAGGTGGGTGCGCTCCGGTGGCGCCGCGCTCACGGCCGCAATCTTCTCAAGTGCCTGGTGATCCCGGGGCTAACCGAGCTCGAGATCGCGCAGCTTCGCCCACCGTGGATCGCCCGCGTCCTCGTGGATGTGCGCCTCGGGGTCGGCCTCGTTGAGGTCTTCTCCGCACACCGCGCACAAGCCGAGGCAATCCTCCCGGCAGATGATCTGGGCCGGCATCGCCAGGACGAGGGCGTCCCGCGCCCACGCGACGAGGTCGAGCAGCCCCGCGTCCAGGTAGGGACTGTGCAGCTCCTCCACATCGCCCGGCTGGTCGATCTCGCGGGCGTCCACGGCGATCACGGGCCATGCGTGCGCCATGCACCGCATGCACGCGCCCGTGAGCGGCGCGTCGAAGCGCAGCCTCATCGCGTATCCGGCGATCGTCCGCGACAGGTCGAGGCGCGCGTCGACCGCGCCGCCCCGCAAGGCGTACGGCTGGCCGGCCAGCTCGAGCGGGTCGACGTGCACCCGCGCGTCGACCGTGCGACCCTCGCCCGGGCGCAGGTGGAGCGTCTCGAGATCGATCAGATCCGCGCGCTGCGGCATGCGGATCATGTTAGCCAGGGCCCGTCTTGCGTCTATGCGCCGGCGCGGCGCAGCCCGCGCATCGCGAGCGTGATCACCACGGCGCCGATCCCGGCGAGCGCCAGCAGGCCCGGCCAGGTGTCCGCCCAGGTGACGTCCCCGACGAAGCCTTGGCGGATCGTCTCGAGCACGAGCGTGACCGGGTTGAGCCTGGCGACCACCTCGAGCCAGCCGGTGAGCAGCTCCTGCGGCGCGTATGCGGTCGTGAAGAGCACCGCCATGAAGACCCCGGCCTGCATCAGAGGCGCCGCGGCCTGCGTGCGGAACTTCAGGGCGAGCACGGACCCATAGCACGCCGCGAGCGCGGCGAAGACGGCCGCGCAGAACACCGCGATCAAGAGTCCGTCGAGTCCAGGGAAGGCCACGCCGAGCGACAGGCCGACCACGAGCAGCAGCGAGATCGGCAAGAAGACGCGTAGGCTCGCCGAGAGCACCGTGCCGGCGAGCAGCACCCCGCGCGGCGTCGGGGAGACGAGCAGCCGGTCGAACCACCCCTGCTCGATGTCGCGCGCGAGGTTCACGCCGGTCGCGGCGCCCGTGAATCCCGCCCCTTGGAGGAAGCCGACCGGCAGGATGAACTCGAGGTACTTGTCCGTCGTGAAGCCGGGCAGCAGTGTGAGGCTCCCGAACACGGCCGCGAGCCCGCACATGAAGATCGTCGGCGCGAGCACGCCCGGCACCGCGGCCATCGGGACGCGCGCGAGCTCGTTGACCCCGCGCCGCATCAGCGCCCAAGTCATGCGCGCGTCGAGTGCTGCGCCGGTCATGCGCTGCGGACCTTCTTGCGTAGCCCGCGCGCGCACAGCAGCGCGCCGATCGCCCCGACGATCGCGATGCCGCCGAGCCCCTTCAAGGTCTCGCTGAAAGTGAGGTCACCGACTATGGGGTCGCGCAGGCCTTCGGCGATCAGGCTCATCGGGTTCCATTGCGCGATCGTCTGCGCGGGCTCCAGCAGGAGGTTCTCCGGGAAGAACGCGGTCGAGAGGAAAAGGACCACGAAGACCAGCGGGAAGATCCCTTGCGCGACGCTTGCCGACCCCGAGTTGAGGGCGATCGCCGCGCCGATCGTCCCGAACGCCATCGCGTTCAGCACGACGAGCGCGAGCACGACGAGCACGCCGCCCACGCCCGCCGCGATGTGGGCGCCGAAGACGAGCCCGATCGAGATGAACCACAAGCCGGAGATCAGGCCCAGCACCCCGGTCGCGCTGAGGCGCCCCAGCACGAATGACCAGCGCGAGATCGGCGCCGCCACGAGCCGGTCGATGAACCCCATCTCCATGTCGAGCGCCAGTGCGATCGCCGCGCTCACGCCGGCGAGCATCGTCGACTGGAGCATCGCCCCGGCAAGCTGGAAGTCGAGGAAGCCGTGCACCGGCGGGAACTGCGGAAGGTCGACGGCGCGGCCCGCGCCGCCCGTGTTCACCGCGAGGAACAAGGTGGGAAAGATCAGGATCGGCGCGAGGAACTGCGGCCGGCGGAACGCCTGCCTGACCGACCGGCGGCTGAGCGCCCCGACCACACGGGCCTCCGTGGCGAGCTGCGCGGACAGGCCGGGGCGCGCCGTCAGGCGTGCCGCCTGCGCGCTCACGAGGGGACCGCCGGCGTTGCGACCGGCTGCTCCTCCTCGGCGCCCTCGAGGTGGCGCCCGGTCTTGTCGACGAAGACGTCGTCGAGCGTCGGCTGCACGAGGTTGAGCGACTCGACGCAGAGGCCCGCGTCGTCGAGCGCGCGCACGATCGGCGCGACGTCCGACGCGCCCCCCACGAGGCCGACCATCACGGTCCCGTCCTGCGAGGGCATCGGGGTGCCGAAGGGAGCGACGATCGCCTCGGCACGTTCCGTGCCGCCCTCGGCGATCACGACTTCGAGCCGCGCGTGGCCGACCTGTGACTTGAGCTGGCCCGGGGTCCCCTCGGCGGCCATCCTGCCGTCGTCGATGATCCCGACGCGGTCGGCGAGCTGGTCGGCCTCCTCTAGGTACTGCGTCGTGAGGAAGACGGTCGTGCCCTCCTCGTTGAGGCGGCGCACCTCGTCCCAGATCGCGATGCGGCTGACCGGGTCGAGGCCGGTCGTGGGCTCGTCGAGGAACAGCACCCGCGGATCGTGCACGAGGGCGGTCGCGAGGTCGAGGCGCCGGCGCATGCCGCCGGAATATGTGCCTACGCGGCGGTCCGCCGCGAGCGTCAGCCCGACGCGGTCGAGCAGCGCATCGCTGCGCCGCTTCACCTCGGAGCCGGCGATGCCGTGCAGGGTCGCCTGCAGCTGCATCAGCTCGCGACCGGTCATCAGCGGGTCGAGCGCGGCCTCCTGGAGCGCGACGCCGATCGACCGCCGCACGTCCGAGGACTCGCGCACGACGTCGAAGCCGGCGACGCTCGCGGTTCCGCCCGTCGGGGCGAGCAGCGTGACGAGCATGCGCACGGTCGTCGTCTTGCCCGCCCCGTTGGGCCCGAGGAACGCGTAGATCTCGCCCTCGGCGACCTCCAGGTCGATGCCGGCGACCGCCACCACGCCGCCGGCGTACCGGCGCTCGAGCCCGCGTACCTCGATCGCTGCCACGGCGGAATGCTAGACGGTGGTCCCGGGCGGCCCTGTGCCGGCCGTCACATCACGGGACGAACAAGCCCTGGGCGACGAACGACGCGTTGTCGCCGACGGTGGTCGGGTTGCCGTCCGGACCCTCCCAGTGCAACACGATCTTGCCCAGCTCCCACAACGTGCGCTCTCCCTCACGCACGAAGCCCGGCACCAGAGCATCCATCGTCGTGTCGACGCCGCAGCTGCCGCCTTCTGGGCCCGGCGTGACCGCGCATGGGACGACGACACGCAGGGGGAAGTCGATGACAGTGCCTGAACCGTCCGTGCCGCCGCCGGCGTTGAAGAAATCGGTGGTACGCAGCGTCACCACCAGCAAGAGCTCGCCCGGGTAGTCGGGATACCCCGTGACGGGGTTGTGATACCTCACGTCCGTCTGGCTGACCCGGATCCGCACGTCGGACTCGTCGGCCGGCGTGGCCGGGATACCCACGATGGAGTCGAAGCGCACGAAGCCGCTCGCTTCGGCCGGCAATCCGTTGCCCGAGTCCGGCGTGCCCACCGTGAGCTGTGACCCGCGCAGCGGGTTCCTGCACGACGGAGACTCGAGCGGCGGCCCGTGCACGAGGTTCGGAGTCCGCTGGGGCCCGCATGGGAAGTACGTGAGGACGAGTGGCACCTTCAGGGGGGTGGCGCCCTTGGGGCGCGGAAACTCGACGCCCCTCGGCGGTGGCACCGGCTCCGGCTGGCGAACCTGCCAGTCCATCCCGCCGAAGTCCGTGCCATCGGGTGACCAGGCCGTGTCGGAGCGCGGCTGCGGACCGCCGTCGATGTGGCCCTTCCCGGATCCGTCGGCGTTCATCACGTTGAAGGGTGTCCCGGCGTACGCGATCCGCGTAGCGTCGGGGGACCAGTCCGGCTCGTTCGCCGGGCTCGCCACATCCTCGGTGAGGTTCGCGAGGCCGGTCCCGTCGGGCGCGATCGTGTAGACGTCCGTCTCGCCGGCGACCGTGGCGTCGAATGCGATCCGTGATCCATCCGCGGACCAGGCTGGGTTGAGCTCCGAGAAGATCGTGCTGGTGACGGGCGTGAGCCCGGATCCGTCGACGCCGAGGACGTAAATGTCGGTCTCGCAATCGAACTCGGCGCAGTTGCTGAGCGCGGTGACCAACCGTGTGGCGTCGGGTGACCAGTCGATCTCGCCGACGTACTGTCCGGTGGACAACACGAGCGTGGCGCCGTTGCCGTACTGGTCGGCCACGACGATGTCATCGCCGGAGGAGTAGGCGAGCCGGGCGCCGTCCGGCGAGAAAGCAGGGTTATCGCTTTGACCGTCCTCCGTGATGCGGATCTCCGCGGAGTAATCCGGCTCTGCGCTGTAGATGTCGGTCTGCCCGCTCGGAATCCCGCGGGTGTACGCGATGCGCCCGTTGTCGCCCGGGAAGGCCGCTTCGGCGACGGCCGTCCCTGTCAGGCAAACGCCCGCGCAAGCCACGATCGCGATCAGCACCCGCAAGACAACCCCTCCTTGTAAGCCCGAGCTGATCTTAGCGCCACTCGGCGCGCGGAACAGGTGCTCAGGCTACGCGGGCCGGCGAACCCTTTGCGGCCTTGATGTGCTTCGCGCTGTCGCCGTAGTGGCGCATCGCGACCACCTTGCCGGCGTCGTCGAAGGTCCACATGTGGATCTGCTCGTCCTGGAAGCGCTCGCCGGTTTCAAGTGCCGTCGCGTCGATCTTGATCGTGGCGGCGACCTGGTCACCGCCCTCGAGGATGTTGCGCGGTTCGAAGGCGTGGAACTCGAGGTTGGTCGCGACGGCCTCGAAAAACTCGGCCACGCCGGACACGCCCGAGCGGCGCGCGAGCCAGGGCACACCCGCGTCCTGGCCGGCGTTCGGCTGCTCCCACTGCTCCCACTCGACGCCGTCGGCCATCCGTTCGAGGATTGCGGGGACGTCTCCGCTCCCGAACGCCTCGTAGATCGCCTGCACGGTCTGCGCGTTGCCCATTGGGGCCCCCCTCTTCCTCACGTTGGCCGGAGGGGCCATGCATACCAGGCGGCGAGCCGCCAGGCAAGGGCGGGACTCAGGGCCTAGCCGACTTCGGCGGGCTCTTGATCGCGGCCGGCGAGCCGGTCGCGGCCGCGCTGCACGGCGGCGAGGAACTTCTGGAGGTTGACCTCGAGCGTGTTCAGGATCTCGTCGGCGTAGTCCTCGGCGCCGAGGCGGATCTCACGTGCCCGCGCGTTGGCGTCCTCGACGATCTCCTCGGCCGCCCGCTCCGCCTGAAGGGTGATCTCCTCCTGGGACACGAGCCGCTGCTGCTGGTCGCGGGCCTCCTTGATGACGCGCTCGGACTCGCGCTTGGCCTCGGCCAGCATCTCCTGGCGCTCCTTGACGATCCACCGCGCCTGCTTGATCTCTTCGGGGATCGTCGCCCGCATCTGGTCGAGCAGGTCGTAGATCTCCTCGCGATCCACGCGCACCTGATCGGTCAGGGGCACGGGCTTGGCGTTGTGCACCATGTCGTCGAGCTTGTCTATCAGTACGAGAACATCCACTGGGGCCTCCAGGCCGGGGCTTTGAAGATTACGTCCTTGCTTTCCGAAAAGTCTCTAGTCGCTGTCCCTTGACAAGCGATCGTGCAAGGCCTGGGCGACTCCGTTCGGCACCAGGTCCACGATGTCGGCCCCGAATGTCGCCAACTCCCTCACGCCGCTGGAACTGAGGAAGCTGAACTCGGGAGACGCCATCAGGTACACGCTCTCGATGTCCGGCGCCAGCTTGCGATTGAGCTGATTCATCTCGAACTCGTACTCGAAGTCGGAGATCGCTCTCAGCCCCTTCACCAGCGCCCTCGCACCGTGCTTGCGGGCGAAATCGACGAGCAGCGTATCAAAGACATCGATATCGACGTTCGGCAGTTTTTCCGTGGCTTGCAGGAGAAAAGCCTGGCGCTCCTCAGCCGCGAAGAGCGTCTTCTGCTTGCGCACCGGCTGATTCACGACGCCCACCACGACGCGCTCGAACACCCGCGCCGCCCGCGCGATGATGTCGATGTGGCCGTTCGTGACCGGGTCGTAGGACCCGGGACAGACCGCTATGCGCCCGTCTAGGGCCATCTCAGGGGGCAGCCGCGTGCAGAAACAGCACCGTGTCGCCGTAGCGGCGTTCGCCGATCAGGGGCAGGTCCAGGCGTAGCGGATGTTTGACGGAGCTCTCGCAAACGATGCGCGCCTCGGGGGCGAGCACGGGGGCCAGGAGCGGCTCCAGCACAGGCCCGAGGCGGGGCGCGAGTCTATATGGCGGGTCGCAGAGGACCAAGTCCCAGCGGTCGCCGTGGCGGGCCGCTCCCCGCAGGAACGAGAGCGCATCGGCGCGGAACACCCGTGCTCCGTCGACCCCGAGCCGCTCGAGGTTCTCGCGCACCACCCTCACCGCCGCAGGGTCGGAATCGACGAAGGTCGCAGCGCTCGCCCCACGTGACAGCCCCTCGATGCCGAGCGCACCGGACCCGCAGTACAGGTCGAGCACCCGCACCCCGTCGAGCGGCCCGAGCACGCTGAACAGCGCCTCCCGCACGCGGTCCAGCGTCGGGCGCGTCCCGGCTCGGCGGGGCGCCGCGAGCCGCCGGCCGCCGTACTCGCCCGCGACGACCCTGAGACTCGCCATCAGGCAGCGATCGGCTCGGCCTCGAGCGCGCCGAAGCGCCGGTCGAGCACCCACTTCAGCACGCCGTTCTCCGGGTCGGCCAGCTCGGGGTCCGCCGCGAGCATGCGGATCGACCACTCACGGGCGAGCTCGAGCAGTTCGAGGTCCTCCGGCAGCCGCGCGACGCGGAACTCGGGGAGGCCGTGCTGGCGCGTGCCGAGCACGTCGCCCTCGCCGCGCAGCGAGAGATCGACCTCGGCCAGCCGGAAGCCGTCGCGCTCGGCGGCGACAGCCGCGAGGCGGTGGGAGGCCAGCTCCGAGCGCGCGTCGGAGAACAGCAGGCAGTACGACTCGTGCTCGCCGCGACCCACCCGGCCGCGTAGCTGGTGGAGCTGGGAGATCCCATAGCGATCGGCCTCTTCGATCACGATCACCGACGCGTTGGGCACGTCGATGCCGACCTCGATCACGCTCGTCGCGACGAGCACGTCGACCTCGCCGGCGGCAAACCGGCCCATCGCCGCGCGCTTGTCGCGGGCGTGCATCTGCCCGTGCATGACGCCGACCTCGAAAGCGGCGAACTCGCCCGCGGCGAGGAGCTTCGCCTCCGCCGTCGCGGCACGCGCCTGGAGCGCCTCTGACTCCTCGACCAGCGGGCACACGACGAAGCACTGGCGGCCCTCGCGCAGGCGCTCGCGGATGAACTCGTAGGCGCCCTCGCGCTTGTGCTCCGGGACGACCCAGGTCTTGACCGGGCGGCGGCCCCGCGGCAGCTCGCGCAGGGCGGTCGTGTCGAGGTCTCCGTAGAGGGTGAGCGACAGCGTCCGCGGGATCGGCGTGGCGGTGAGATGGAGCAGGTGCGGCGACAGCTCACCGCGCGCCTTGCCGTCGAGCGCCGCGCGCTGGCGCACGCCGAAGCGGTGCTGCTCGTCCACCACGGCCAGCGCGAGCCGGTCGAACACGACGGCGTCCTGGATCAGCGCGTGGGTCCCGACCAGCAGGCGCAGCTCGCCGGAGCCCAGCCGCTCGAGCACCTCCGCCCGCTCTCGCGCGGGCGTCGATCCGGTCAGCAGGCCCACCGGGGGACCCATCTTGGTCGCCTCCACACCCGCGAAGAGCCCCTCGCCGATCAGGCTCTGGATCGTGAGGTAGTGCTGCTCGGCAAGCGTCTCCGTCGGCGCCATCAGCGCCGCCTGCATGCCGCACTCGGCGACGCGCAGCATCGCGTAGAGCGCGACGACAGTCTTGCCGGACCCGACCTCGCCCATCAGCAGGCGCTGCATCGGCCGGCCGCTCGCGAGGTCGGCGTCGATCTCCTCGAGCGCGGCGCGCTGGCCGCCGGTGGGCTCGAACGGCAGCGAGCGCATCCACTCCGCGACCAGCTCGCCGGGCGGCGTGAGCGCCTCCGAGGCGCCGCCCTCACGGCGGGTGCGCCGGCGCGTCACGAGCGCGAGCTGGAACAGGAACAGCTCCTCGAGCGCGAGCCGGCGGCGCGCGACCGGCACGTGCTCGGCGGCGCTCGGCCAGTGCGCGGTCGCGAGCGCGTCGGACGCGACGGGCAGCCCGGCGCGCGCCCGCAGACGGGCGGGCAGCGGCTCAGGCGCGTGGCGCTCGAGCCCGCGCAGCATCCAGGCAAGCTCCCTTATGCGCCGCGCCGTGAGGCCCTCCGTCGCCGGATAGACCGGAACGAGGCCGGTGGTGTGGCGCCCGAGCCCCTCCTCGGAGCCGCGCTGTACCTCGTGCTCGGCGACGCGGAACGTCGCTCCCCCGCGGCCACCCTCGAGGTGCCCGCGCAGCAGCACGCTGGTCCCTTCGGTGAGCTGCTCGGCGAGATATGCCTGGTTGAACCAGACCGCCTTCAACGGGCCCGTGTCGTCCGCGACCTGGCACTCGAGGATCGTCAGGCGCCGGCGCCGGGTGGGGCGCACGTGGCAGCTGCGGACCCGCACCGAGACCGTCGCCTGCTCGCCGATCGCGAGCTCCGCGACCGTCCGGGTGCGCTCGTAGTCACGGTGGTCGGCGGGCAGATGGGCGAGCAGGTCGCCCACGGTCTCGATGCCGAGCTTCGCCGCGTTGCGCGCGGCGGCGGGCCCGACTCCCTCGAGGGCGGTGATCGGGGCGCCCAGCAGACGGGGCCGCGGCGAGCACACCGGCGCGGCGAGCAGCGCCGCGCGGGTCTGCGAGGTGCCGCTCCCGAAGGCGCGCGGCGGGGATTGCGGATCGTCGGCCATGCGATCAGCTTAGGCCCCGATCAAGACCCTCCCTGCCCGGGGCCCGCAGCCGCCACGGCCTCCTCCCTGTCTCTGAACATCTCGAGCCGGACCGCCTTTCCATCCTTCACGGTCCACAGGTGCCACACCGTCGACTCGACGTCGATGCCGCTGAGCCGCCCACGACCTCGCTGCACCAGCGCGAAGAGGACCCGCTCGCCGTAGTCGACGCGCTCCACGATCTCGAACGCGTAGTCCTCGAACGGCTGGGTCCACTCCACCATCGCAGCGAGCACCCCGTCGACGCCCCGCCACGTCTGGCCGTCGGGTGTGTCGGACGGCTCGATCCATTCGACGTCCGGATCCATTCGGGCGAGCGCGGCCTCGGCGTCGCCCGCGACCCAGGCGTCGTAAAGCCGCTGCACGAGCACGACGCTCGACTCGTCCGGCTGCTCGATCCCGGAACGGACCATCCCCTACTCGGCGGCGAGCAACCACCAGTAGTGCGGCTGGCCGCCGTCGTGGAGCTCGAGCTCGACGCCCGCCGGCTCGAGCGCGGCGATCGCAGCGTGGTCGAGCGGGGCGTCTGCGCCGCTCACGCACGTGATCAGCTCGCGGCCCTGGGCGAGCCGCTCGAGCACGCCCTCGAGCGTCGCGCGCGGCTCGCCCCAGACGACCAGCTGCTCGTCGACGAAGCCGACGGCGTCGCCCTCGCCGAAGCGGCCCTGCCGGTCGTCGCGCGCGGCCGGCGCGACGGCGCCGGTCGCGACGTCGCCCAGCGCGGAGCGCATCCGGTGGGTGTTCTCCTCGAGGCCGGCGCCGGGATCGTGCTGAAGCAGGCACGCGAGGCCCGCCTGCGGCCAGCGCGAATCGACGACGGCGACGTCCTTCTCGGACAGCTCGGCCGCGCGTTCGGCCGCAAGGATCACGTTCCCGCTGTTGGGGAGCACGATCACCTCCGGGGCGGCGACCTCGTGAATCCCGGCGAGGATCTCGAAGGTGCTCGGGTTGAGCGTCGCTCCGCCGTCCACCACGTGGGCCCCCATCTGCCGGTAGAGCCGCGTCATGCCCGCGCCCGCGGCGACCGCGACGACCCCGCAGGTCATCTGCGCAACGGGCTCCGTGGAAGCGCCGGACAGGCGCGCGGAGCGCTGCTCCTGCTGCTCGTGCATGTCGGCGACGTCGAGCCGCGCGACCTCCCCGTGACCTTCGAACACGGCCGCCGCCGCCTCGGGCTCGTCGGTGTGCACGTGTACGCGCAGCGTCGCGCGATCGCCCACTACCAGGACGGAGTCACCGATGCGCTCGAGGGCCGGGACCCAAGTCCGGCCGGCGGCGAGCTCGGTCCCGGTCACGACGAAGTTCGTACAGAACCGGAAGCGGCTGGACTCGTGCACGTGCGGGCCCGGGCGCTCGACCAGATGGTGGGCGACCTCGGGCAACTCGGCGCCCGCGCCCCGCAGCCCGGCGATCGCCCCCGCAATCAGCAAGGTGATGCCATAGCCGCCTGCGTCCACCACCCCGTGCTCGCGCAGCACCGGCAACAGCTCGGGCCCGCGCTCGACCGACTCTTCGGCGGCCTGCAAGGCGCGCTCCAGCACCTCCGCCAGCACGGCGTTCTGCTGCTCGTCCGTGGCCTCGACCTCGAGCCGCGTGGTGGGCATGTGCGCGAGCGCGGCGGAAACGCGCGTGGCCATGTCGCGGACCACCGTGATCATCGTGCCCTCCGCCGGGTCTCGCATCGACGAGTAGGCGGCCTCCGCGGCCTTCGCGAGCGCCGCCGACACGAGCTGTGGGTCGACCAGCTCGCCCGGGCGGCTGGACAGCTCCTCGGCCGCGCCGCGCACGACCTGCGAGAGGATCACGCCGCTGTTCCCGCGCGCCCCCAGGAGCGCGGCGCGCGCGACGGCGCTGACGATCTCCTCGCGGCCGATGTCGTCGACCATCTGACCGTTGAGGCGATCCAGCTCCACCATCACCGCGCGCAGCGTCTGCGTCATGTTGTCGCCCGTGTCACCGTCGGCAACCGGGAAGACGTTGAGGTCGTTGACCTCCTGACGGCGTGCTTCCAGCTGGGCGCAAGCGGCTGCGACGACCTTGCGGAATCTTTCTATTGAGGGATCGGCCAAGGGAGGCGGCCGGCTGACTAGATGGCTTTGGCTACCTTGCCGGCCTTCAGGCAGCGGGTACAGACATAGACGCGGCGGTGGTTGCCGCCGTCGTCGATCCGGACCTTCTGGAGATTCGGGTTGAAGCGTCGCTTCGTAGCGACCATTGAGTGGCTGCGGCTGTGCCCGAAAGCCGGGCCCTTGGCGCAGACGTGACATACCTTGGGCATCGGCCGGGGAGTGTAGAGCCTCAGGCGGAGCGGAGCCCGGCGACCAGACGAGCCATGTGGACGCTCGCGATGGCCGCGTTGTAGCCGGAATCCCGCTTCCCACCGCCCGTGCGGGCGAGGGCCTGGCCCATGTCGTCCACGGTCAGGAGCCCGAATGCACATGGCACGCCCGTGTCGAGCTGGACCCGCGCGATCCCGTAGGTGGCGGCGTCGCACACGTAGTCGTAGTGGTCGGTCTCGCCCCTGATCACGGCTCCGAGGCAGGCGACGCCCGCGTAGCGGCCGGACTCCGCGCACGCCTTTGCGGCGAGCGGGAGCTCGAAGGCGCCGGGAACGTCGTGGACGTCGATCTGTCCCGCGAGCACGCCCTGCTCCGCGAAGCCGCTCAGCGCTCCTGCCGTGAGCCGCTGCGCCAGATCCTCATAGAACGTGGCTCGCACGATCGCGAACCGGTCCTCCTGGGGATTCATTCCCGTTCGAGATCGGACTGGTCGACGACACCCATCACGAGGCGGGACTCGACCTCCTTCTTGCGGCGGTCGGACTCGCGCTCCTGTGCGAACAGCTGCTCGTCGAGCGGCAGTCCCTGGTGGTGGAGCGTGTGGCCCATCTTGTCGCGCTTGGTGCGCAGGTAGTCGTGGTTGTGGATGCCCGGCATCTGCTCGATCGGAATCTGGTCGGTCACCTCGAGGCCGTAGCCCTCCATCCCGACGATCTTCTTCGGGTTGTTGGTGAGGATCCGGATGCGCCGCAACCCAAGGTCGACGAGGATCTGCGCGCCGATGCCGTAGTCGCGCAGGTCCGCGGGCAGGCCCAGCTCGAGGTTCGCATCGACCGTGTCGAGCCCGCCCTCCTGGAGCTTGTACGCCCGCAGCTTGTTCAAGAGCCCGATCCCGCGGCCCTCCTGAGCCAGGTAGAGGAGCACCCCGAGGCCCTCGGCCTCGATCCTCCCCAGCGCGTCGGCAAGCTGCTGCCCGCAGTCGCACCGCATGGAATGGAAGACATCGCCGGTGAGGCACTCCGAGTGCACCCGCACCATCACCGCCTCGCCCTGCTCGGCGGCGGCCTCCACGTCGCCCTTCACCATCGCGACGTGATGCTTCTGATCGACGAGCGAGCGGTAGCCGACCACGTTGAAGTCCCCGTACTCGGTGGGCAGGAACGCCTCCGCGACCCGCTCGACCAGCTTCTCGGTGCGCCGCCTGTACTTGATCAGGTCGGCGACGGTCACCATCTTGAGACCGTGCCGCCCGCAGTACGGGATCAGGTCCTTGACGCGCGCCATGGTCCCGTCGTCGTTCATGATCTCGCAGATCACCGCGGCCGGGATCAGGCCCGCGAGGCGCGCGAGGTCGACGCCCGCCTCGGTCTGCCCGGTGCGCTCGAGCACCCCGCCGGGCCGCGCCTTGAGCGGGAACACGTGGCCGGGCTGCACGAGGTCGGGCGGTGTGCTGTGCGGGTCGATCGCGACCTGGATCGTGCGCGCGCGGTCGTGCGCCGAGATGCCCGTGGTGACGCCCTCGCGCGCCTCGACCGAGACGGTGAACGCGGTCTCGAACGCCGACTCGTTCTTGGCGGCCATAAGGTCGAGCCCGAGCTCGTCGCAGCGCTCCGCGGTCAGCGCGAGGCAGATGAGCCCGCGCGCCTCGCGCGCCATGAAGTTGACGTTCTCGGGCGTCGCGAACTGCGCGGCGAGGGTCAGGTCCCCCTCGTTCTCGCGGTCCTCCGCGTCGCAGACGACGACCATCTTCCCGGCGCGGATGTCCTCGAGCGCCTCCTCGATCGTCGCAAATGCAGGGTTGTCGCTCATGGTCTCGCGACCAGCTTCTCCACGTATTTGGCCATCAGGTCGACCTCAAGGTTAACCGTGTGACCCGGCTCGGCCCGGCCGAGCGTGGTGCGCGCGAGGGTCTCGGGTACCAGCGACACCTCGAAGCCGCGCTCGTCGACCTGCGCGACGGTGAGGCTCACGCCGTCCACCGCGATCGAGCCCTTCTCGATCACGTAGCGCAGCAATCCTGCGGGAGCCTCGAAGCGCATGTCGCGCGCCGTTCCCGCATCCGAGACGGCGGCGACGCGCCCGACGTCGTCGACGTGGCCCTGCACGATGTGGCCGCCGAGCCGGTCGGCGGGCCGCAGCGGCAGCTCGAGGTTGACCCGCGCGCCGCGCGCCAGCGCGCCGAGCGAGCTGCGCGCGAGTGTCTCGGGACTGAGGTCGGCGGCGAAGCGGCCGGCGCCGGAGCTCGACCGCGGTCAGGCAGACGCCGTTGACGGCCACCGAGTCACCCTCGGAGAGCTCCGCCGCAAGGTCCGCCTCCACGGCGATCCGGCCGCCGTTCGCCTCGGCGACCGTCCCGAGCTCGGCGATCAGCCCGGTGAACAGCGCCTACCACTCCTCGAGGCGGGCCGACAGCAGCACGTCCTCGCCGACGCGGCGCACGTCCATCGAGAGCGCGTGACGCGCCTCGGCGATCGAGTCCGAGCCCTGACCCTCCAGCGAGCCCCGGGAGCCGCGGCCGCCGAGCGCGAGCGGGGCGATGAAGATCCGCAGCTCGTCGACCTCGCCGGCATCGAGGAATGCCCCCGCGAGGTGCGGGCCGCCTTCGAGCAGGATCCCGTGGAGGTCGAGCGCGCCGAGCTTCTCGAGGGCATCGGTGACCCGCTCGGCCTCGTTCCCGCCGGCGGCGACGACGATCTCGGCGCCGGCCGCCTTGAGCGCCTCGGCGCGGGAGCGATCGGCGGCGCGCGACGTCACCAGGATCAGGCGCACGTCGGGCGCCGAGCGCGCGAGCTGGCTGGACATCGGCAGTCGCGCCTCGGAGTCGAACACGATGCGGGCGGGCTGGCGCGTCGCCTCGCGCGTGCGCGCCGTCAGCAGCGGGTCGTCGGCGAGCGCCGTCCCGATGCCGATGCAGATCGCGTCGGCCTGCGCGCGCCAACTGTGCACCAGCTCCCGGCTCTGCTCGCCGGAGATCCACTTGGAGTCCCCGGTCTGCGTCGCCACCTTGCCGTCGAGCGTCATCGCCGACTTGAACAGCACGTGCGGGCGGCCGGTGCGGGCGTGCTTGCGAAACGGCTGGTTCAAGAGGCGCGCAGCGTGTGAGACCTCACCGTCGACCATCTCGACGGCGATCCCCTCGTCGCGCAGGATCCCGAGGCCCCGGCCCGACGCCTTGTCGGTCGGGTCGTCGGAGGCGACCACCACGCGCTTGATCCCGGCGGTCACGATCGCGTCCGTGCAGGGCGGTGTGCGGCCCTGGTGGCAGCAGGGCTCGAGCGTCACGTACATCGTCGCGCCGACCGGGTCCGTGGCGCAGGCGGCGATCGCCGCAACCTCGGCGTGGTCCGCGCCGTAGGCGGAGTGATAGCCCTCCCCCAGCACCTCGTCGTCGCGCGCGATCACGGCGCCCACGAGGGGGTTGGGCCGCGTGTGACCGCGGCCAAGCTCAGCGAGCTCGATCGCTCGGTTCAGATAACGCAGTTCGCCGTCCGTCAAGAAAACCCCTAGGGATTCTACCGTCGTTCCAGCGCTTTCCGGCTCTGAGGGTCGTGATACTCGCGGCACGCCGCGGGAGCGCTCCAGCTAGCCGCAGTTCCCAACCACGTTGTTCCGGCCGCGGAATGCGCCTCGCGGGCGCAAGCTCGGGCGTGGAAAACCGGTGGGTAGAGGGAAGAGGGATCGTCGGCGTCTGCGACCGGGCTGAGCGGCGCGAGTGTCACGAGACTTCAGACGAAAGGTCGCGGTCACGGGCAAAAGCTCTCCGTGTCGCGCATCGGCCGCCGAACATTCCCTCCCGCCATGCGTGAAAGCGGACGCCAGGAGGGAAAGTTCGTCGACCGGCGCCTGCCGGACGACGCACCTCATGCGAATCACGCGCAGACGGCTCTTTCACGAGCGACGCGTGCGCTTTGCGTCGCAAACGACGCGTCGCGCGAGTCCTTGCTCGTCCCGGGTCCCTGCCCTTACCCACCCCGGTTTTCGAACCCGCGACCAGCGCCAGGCCCGCAACAGGACCAACGCGCGTGGGAGCTACGGCTAGCCTGACTTGGCCCGCGGCGCACAGCGGCCGCCGCCCAGGCGATAGATGACCACGTTCGGCCCCGGCCGCTCGTAGGCGCGCGGATACGCGTTGAAGCTCCAGTCGAAGTTGAAGTCGACCGGCTCCTCGCCCGGCCCGTAGGGCGTGGAGCGGTGCACCACCCGAGCGCGGCGGCCGAGCGCGCGGTAGTAGCGGATCGCGCGCGGCACCTCCCCGGGCGCCCGCAAGGCACGCCCGTACTGGGTCGATCCGGCCATCACCCAGCAGTAGCCGCCGGCCTCGTAGGCGTCGATCAGCGAGGGACGCAGGGTGCGCTCGTAGTCCTCGATGCTCACGAAGCGGCCCTTGCCCCCGCGGCGCGTGCGTCCCTGCGCGTCGACCGTCGTGCGGCCGGTCGCGAACTTGACCCAGCGCCGCCCGGACCTGGTCAGGCCGCGCCGCCGCGCCTCCGCGGCGCCGGGCGCGTCCGCGTCGGCGAACCAGGCGTCGGGCACGATCGGCTCGACCACGACCTTCGTGCCCGGCGGGACGTGCGCGACCATCCACTCGCGCGCGAGGTTGCGCGTGTCGTCGCGTGAGAGCACGCGGTCGACGTGCACGCTGTAGTAGAGGCCCTGGGCAGCGAGCGCGCACGCGACGACCGCGGTGCCGGCCGCGAGCAGCGAGCGCCTGCGTGCCGGCAGCAGGTCGAGCGCGCGCGCAGCGCCAAGCCCGGCGAGGATCGCGAGCGCGGGCAAAGCCGGCAGCAGCCAGCGGCCGAAGTAGCGCTCCTGCGTCCCCATGTAGAGGAGGAAGACGACCGGCCAGGGGACGAGGAAGAGCGCGCGCCGCACGTCCTCGCGGAAGGCGGCAAGCGCGCCGGCGAGGGCCGCGGCGAGCGGCACCCAGCCGAAGCCCCACGTCAGCACCCACAGGTAGTAGAGGATGCCGGAGTCGTACGAGAGGCCGAGCTTTCCGAACCCCGAGGCGGCCTCCTCCTGCCTGCTGACGTCGGACCAGAACTCATCCCACGAGAGCAACGCGTGCGGGTTCGCCAACAGAAAAAATGCGGCGGCTGACGCCGCCGCCGCGGCGGCACCTCGAACAGCCTGGGGCCGCGCCTCCCGATCCGCAAGCCGGAAGGCCGCGGCGACCACGAGCGGCAGCACGACCACCCCGGCCGTGTACTTGGTCGCCGCCGCCAGGCCGAGGCCCGCGCCGGCGAGCGCCCAGTCGATCGGCCGGCCGCGCGTGAGCACCCCCGCACTCCCCCACGCCGAGACCGCGAGCGGCAGCAGCGCGGGTACGTCGTTGAGCGCGAGGTGCGAGTAGAAGACCGGGAGGAACGCGACCGACATGACGAGCGCGGCGAGCACGCCGACGCGGCGGTCGTAGAGGCGTGCCGCGGTGAGGTAGACGAACGCGGCCGCCGCGGTCCCGAGCAAGGCCGACGTCACACGGGCGACCACGAACACGGCGGTCGGATCCGCGGCGAAGGCGGACCCCACGTCGGCGCCCGCCCCGAACGGCCACCCGCCGCCGAACCAGGTCCCGAGCACGACGTGGAGCAGGTACGAGAACGCGGGCGGGTTGATGAAGTAGTGCGGGTTGTAGCTGTCCGTGAAGTAGTAGCTGACCGCCGTCGGGACGAAGTTCGATGCCTCGTCCACGTTGTAGACGTAGGGCAGGCCGTGCTTGATGCCCCACAGCCGCAGCACGAGCGCGCCCGCGAGCACGCCGCCGAGCGCGAGCGCCCACGGCTCGGGCCGGCGCCCGTGAGCCGCGCGCCGGTCAGGCACGCCCGGACGGGCAGCGAGCGTATGCGGCGAAGTACTTGTCCGTCGCGATCCGGCGGAAGCCCCGCGCCGGGACCTGCGTGATCGCGTCCGTGTTCACCGCGAAGCCGGTGCGCAGGATGTTCGTGCGCCCCACGGGGAAGATCGCGACCCCGTAACGCGCCTTGCGCTCAGACGCGGCCGCGGGGTCGGAGCGCGCGACCACGTCGTCCGCGCCGAGCCCGAGCACCCAGCGGGTATCGGGGATCAGCTTGTGGGTCGGCACCGACACGGCGCCGCAGCGCACGGCCCGCTCGACGGCGGTCGTTTCCAGCAGCCGGTGCAGGCTCTGGCCCTGCTCGCCGCGGAACGACAACTCATTGTCGAAGCGCTCGAGGCTCGGCGGCCGGTACGACGTGTAGGCGAGGCCGAGCACCGTCACGACCGCGGCGCCGATCGCCCACGCGCGCCGCAGCCGGGTGCCGCGCGGGACCATCGTCCAGCCGCCCAGCGTGACCGCTGCGAACACGGTCATCATCACCGACGGGACGAGCAGGTAGCGCACGATCACCGACAGCCCGGCGAGCCCTGTCGCGACGAAGGTGAAGGCTCCGGCGAGGAACAGCATCATCGGCACGATCGCGCGTAACGGGAACTTCCACACCGCGATCGCCATCCCGAGCAGCCCGGCGAAGTAGACCGGCGTCTTGACGGTGCCGCGCAGGTACCCCGGCAGCGCCGACACCACGCCGCCGCCCGAGCGCGTGCGGTCGAGCTCGGCCGCGAGGTCCTGGGTCGAGGTGAGGGAGAACAGCGGGTCGCCGGTCACGATGAAATCGGTCGCGACCCAGCCGAGCGGCCCGATCGCCGTCAAGGCCGCATAGCGGACGCGCTGCCCCCAGTCCGCTCCCCAGCTCATCCACAGGAAGTAGGCCCCGGACAGGAGCCAGGCCTCCGGGCGCAGCAGGCCCGCGACCGCGAGCAGCAGGAACACGGGCGTCCCGCGCCGCGGGCGCGCGGCCTCGAGCGCGCCCGCCCACACGATCGCGGCCATGAACGGGATGTCGAGGTAGGCCCGCACCGCGAGCGACGGGAAGTCGAAGCGCGTGAGCACCAGCAAGGCCGCGAGCGCGCCCACGAACGGCGTGAAGGCGGTCCGCCCCAGCTTGTAGGTTCCGGCCGCGAGCGCCACGAAGCTGAACAGCGTGAGCAGCACCATGACGCGGTCGGCGTCCTGGCCGAGCAGCGACAACGCCGCTCCGAACACCATCCAGAGCGGGTGCTCCGTCGGCGCGCGATAGGCCTCGAAGCTCGGGAGCTGCCCGTGGAGCAGCTCGTCGCCCCACAGCAGCGCGTAATAGCTGTCGTAGTTGGGATATGTGATCCAGGTGAAGAACCCCACGACCGCAAGCACGCAGAGCAACGCGAGCGCCCAGAGGGCGACCGTGTCCGCCGGGAGCGCGAGCACGCGCCTGGCGATGCCCGGGAGTCCGGGCGCGGAACGTTCGACGGTGGCGCTTTCCACAGGGGTGGAGCTAAAAAGGCGCAAGCAGGCCCGGGCGCGGCACTCTCCGGGCCTTGCGCGATAATGAGGCGCTTCAGTTTACGCAATGCGCCCGATGACGCCGGCAAGCGGCCGGCATTCCTGTCGATGAAGCTAATCATCCAGATCCCCTGCCTGAACGAGGAGGAGTCCCTCCCCGTCACCCTCGAGGACCTGCCGCGCGAGGTCGAGGGCTTCGACGAGGTCGAGTGGCTCGTCATCGACGACGGCTCGACCGACCGCACGATCGAGGTGGCCCGCGCGCACGGCGTCGACCACGTCGTGCGGCTCACGAACAACAAGGGGCTCGCGCAGGGGTTCCAAGCCGGGCTCGACGCGTCGCTGAAGCTCGGCGCCGACGTGATCGTCAACACGGATGCCGACAACCAGTACAACGCCGCAGACATCCCGAAGCTGGTCGCGCCGATCGTGCGCGGCGAGGCCGACCTCGTGGTCGGCGACCGTGAGGTCCAGACGATCGAGCACTTCTCGCCCGTGAAGAAGCTGCTCCAGCGCCTCGGCAGCTGGGTCGTGCGGCGCGCGTCGGACACCACGGTCCCGGACACGACCTCGGGCTTCCGCGCCTACAACCGCGAGGCCGCACTCCAGATCCAGGTCGTCTCACGCTTCACCTACACGCTCGAGACGATCATCCAGGCGGGCAAGATGCTCGTCGCGATCGATCACGTCCCGATCCGGACGAACCCGAAGATGCGCGACTCGCGCCTGTTCCGGTCGATCTCCTCTTACGTCCGCACGAACGCCGCATCGATCTTCCGCATCTACACGCACTACGAGCCGCTGCGGGTGTTCCTGATGGCGGCTGCCGTGGTCGCCCTCGTCGCCGCGGTCGTGTGGGGGCGCTTCTTCGTGCTGTTCGTCCAGGGCGACGGCGCCGGCCACATCCAGTCCGTCGTGCTGGGCGCGATGCTCTTCGTGGTCGCGGTCCAGCTCGCCGCGCTGGGGATCATCGGGGACCTGCTCGCCGCGAACCGCGTCCTGATCCAGCGCACGCTCGAGCGCACGCGGCGGATCGAGCTGAAGCTCGGCGTCGAGCCCTCCCACTACGAGCCCGCCGAGCGCCGCCAGCTCCCCCGCGACGAGCTCACCGCGACGGCGGTCGTGACCGACAATCCCCCGACGGAGGAGCACGCCACGATCCCCCTCGGAGGCCCGCGGTGAGCCAGGCCAAGCCGGCCTCGGTGCCGGACCACGTCCCGACCGGGAACACCTACGACAAGTACGGATCGTCCAACCCGTTCGTGAAGCGCCTGATGGGGGGCTTCGAGCGCCAGATGTTCGAGCTGCTCGACCAAGCCTCGCCCCTATCGATCCTGGACGTCGGCTGTGGCGAGGGCGTCCTCACCGAGCAATGGGCGGACCGCACGCCCGGGCGCGTCGTCGGCATCGACCTCGACGACCCCAAGCTGCGCCGTGAATGGGAGCTCCGTGAGCGCCCCAACCTCACCTTCCACGCGGGCGACGGGCACAGCCTGCCCTTCGCCGACGGCGAGTTCGAGGCGGCCACCGCGATGGAGGTGCTCGAGCACGTGCCCGACCCCGCCGCCGTGCTCGCCGAGATGGCGCGCGTGTCGTCGCGGTGGCTCCTGGTGAGCGTCCCGCGCGAGCCCCTGTGGCGCGGCCTCAACGTTGCGCGCGGCGCCTATCTGCGAGATCTCGGCAACACGCCCGGCCACCTGAACCACTGGTCCAGGCGTGGGTTCGCCGGGTTGCTGCGCCGCCACGGGGAGGTCGTCGAGCTGCGCTCGCCGTTCCCCTGGACGATGGCGCTGGTGCGCGTCCGGCCGTGAGCCGGGCCGGCGCCGGCGACAGCGCTGCCTCATACGGCCGCGGGGCGGCGCTGCTGTCGGCGCTGATCGGCGTCACCGGCCTGCTGACGTACGCGTTCCACTCGATCGCCGCGCACACTCTCGGGCGCGACGACTACGGGTCGATCGGCGTGCTGTGGGCGGCCGTCTTCCTCGTCGCGTCGGTGATCTACCGCCCCGTGGAGCAGCTCCTGTCGCGCACGCTTGCCGAGCGCCACGCCCAGGATCGCCCGGTCAGGGACGCGTTGCGCGTGGCCGCGACGATCCAGCTCTGCCTCGCGGCTCTGTTCGTCGCGGTCGCGCTACTGCTTCGCGAGCCGATCGAGGACGACCTGTTCTCCGGCAGCTCCACCCTGTACTGGGCCCTGGTCGCCGCCGTCACCTTCTATGCGGCCAGCTACTTCGCGCGCGGGTTCCTCGCGGGCGAGCAGCGCTTCGCGCTCTACGGCGGGCTCGTCCTGATGGAGTCGGCGTCGCGTGTCGTGTTCGTGCTGCTGCTCGCGGTCGGCGTCGTGCAAAGCGAGGATGTGGCCGCGATCGCGATCGCCGTCGCGCCGCTGCTCAGCCTGTTCGTGGTGCCGTGGGCGCTCGGGCGCCATGTCCAGCGCGCACGCGCGGCGCCCGCGGCCGAGCGGTCCGCGGAGGGTCCCGAGTTCACGATGTCGCACGGACTCGGGTTCGCCGGGGCGGTGCTCGTGATCATGTGCGCGGAGCAAGCGATCCTCAACTCCGGCGTGCTGATCGTGAAGGCGCAGACGGGCGACGACGCGCTGGCCGCGCTCGTCTTCGCGGTGCTGATGATCGCGCGCGCGCCGCTGCAGCTCTTTCAGGCGGTGTCGACCACGCTCCTGCCGCACCTCACGCGGCTGCTGGTCGACGAGGATGGCCGTGACGCGGGCGACGAGTTCGGGCGCAGCGTGCGCTTGACGGTGATCGCCTGCCTCGCGTTCGGCGCCGCCACGGTTGCGGGCGTGCTGATTGCCGGGCCGCCGGCGATGCGCCTCCTGTTCGGCCCGGAGTTCGACTACGACCGCATCGGCCTGGCGATGGTCGCCGCCGGGATGGGCCTCTACCTGGCCGCGACGACGGTCAACCAGGCGGTGCTGGCGCACGGCCGCGCGCCCCTCGCGGCCGCGTCATGGGCCGTGTCGGCGATCTTCTTCGTCACCTTCCTGCTGGTCGCCGACATGGGTGAGGTCCGCGAGGTCGAGGTCGCGTTCCTCGCGGCGGCGGCGCTGCTGTCATCGCTGCTGTACGTCGCGTACCGCAACGCGGCGGCGGGTCACCAGCGGACGTCGTGCTCCTCCATCACTCCGTAGCCCTGCGCCAGCTCGATGCCGCCGGGCAGCGTGCCCGCGAAGGTGCCGAACGGCTGCCGGTAGTCGGAGCGCATCAGTAGGAGGTTCACGTGCTCCTCGCGGGCGGACCATTCGCCGAACTCGAGCCCTCCACCCTCGTGGAAGGTGACGGACGAAAGGTCCGGCGCGAACGCGACCGGCCCGACCTCCCGCAGCTCACCGTCCACCCAGAGCGTGCGCTCGCTGGCGCCCTCGGCGTCGTGCACCCCGGTCACGAGATTCCATGACACCGCGGCGCCGTCCTTCGTGATCCCGGTCCCCGCCGACCACTTCCACGCGGTGTGGCGCGGGTGGTAGCCGGCGCTGTCGTCGATGAACACGACGCCGTCGATCTCGGTGCGCCGGCCGTCGACCACGAGCGCGCCGCGGGCGGGCACGCCGGCTTGCTTTCGCGTCCAGGTGTAGTTGCCGTCGCGGCCCGCGGGCGAGACGATCTCGATCCCGCCCGGCTCCTCGAGGATGAGGTCGAGCTGCACGTCGGCGGCGCGCACGCGGACCCGGGACCCGGCCAGGTCGACCCCGCCGCGCCTGATGCCGTTGCGTTCGCGCAGGGTTCCATCCGGGTACGCGATCGCCCACCATCGCTGGGGCACCGGGCCGATGCGCGCGTCTGCGACGCAGAGCATCAGGTCCGGCGCGTAGTACCCGACGTAGCGCCACCGCTTGAGCGGGCGCATGCCGCGCAGGCGCGGCATCCGCTGCGGTGGCAGCGCAAGACCGAGCGCCCGCACTCCTTCCCCCCGCACCGGCAGCTCCATCACGCCAGGGTATCGTTCCGCCCGTGCGCATCCTCGTCACCGGAGCGAGCGGCTTCGTCGGTCATGCCGCCTGCGCCGAGCTCGCGGGCCGCGGGCACGCGGTGCTCGCGCTCGTGCGACGGCCCGGGTCCGAGCCGCCCGGCACGACCGCGGTGCGGGGGGACCTGACCGCGCCCGCGCACCTGCGCGCGTCGCTTGCCGAGCAGGCCCCCGAGGCGATCGTGCACCTCGCCGCCGAGATCGCCTCCCAGCGCGACGCGGAGCGGATCCGCGAGGTGAACGTCGAGGGCACCGAGCGGCTGCTCGAGGCAGCGCAGGGCGCCGGCGTCGGGCGCTTCGTGTTCGTCTCCACCGTGGTCACCGGCGAGGCGCACGGGCGCGTGCTGCGCGAGGAGGACCCGCTGCCCGTCGAGACCGCCTACGGGCGCTCGAAGCAGGAGGGCGAGCGCATGGTGCGCGAGTCCGGCATGCACAGCGTGATCGTGCGCCCCGGCCACGTCTACGGGCCGGGCGGTTGGTACGCGCACGAGTTCGTCGCGCGGCTGCGCCAGCCGGGGCGGTTCGCGGTGATCGGCCGGGGCGACAACTGGTGGGACGTCGTGCGCGTCGAGGACGTCGCGACCGTGCTCGCCGACGCGACCGAGCGCGGCCCGGACGGCGGCCTGTACCACGTCGCGGACGACCAGCCGGTGACCTTCTACGACTTCGTCAAGCTGACCGCGGACGCGCTCGGGGTGGGGGCGCCGCGCCGGATCCCGGCGCCGCTCGCGCGCCTGATCGCGGGGCGCGATCCCGTCGTCGCGGCGGTCCGCTCGGCGCGCACGTCGAACGAGCGCGTCAAGCGCGAGCTCGGCTGGCAGCCGCGCTTCCCGGGCGCGCGCGAGGGCGTTCCCGACGCCGTCGCGCAGCTTCAGGCTCCTCAGGCCGCGCCCGCGGCCTCCGCGATCGCGCGGTAGGCGCGCGCCGGGTCCTCGGCGCCGAACATCGCCGACCCGGCGACGAACAGCGTCGCGCCCGCGTCAGCGGCAACGGTCGCGGTCGCGGCGTCGATGCCGCCGTCGACCTGGATCGGCAGGTCGGGGCCCACGAGCGCGCGCAGCCGCCGCAACTTGGCGGGAGAGCTCTCGATGAAGGCCTGTCCGCCCCAGCCGGGATTGACCGTCATGCAGAGCACGAGGTCGACGACGTCGAGCACCTCCGCGACCGCATCGACCGGCGTGCCGGGGTTGATCGCAAGCCCCGCGAGGCACCCCGCCTGGCGTATCTGCCCGAGTGCGAAGTGCACGTTGGGGGTGGACTCCGCCTGGACGGTGATCGAGTCCGCCCCGGCCGCGGCGAACTGGTCGATCTGCCGCTCCGGGCGCTCGACCATCAGGTGGCAGTCGAGCATGCCGCCCGCCGCGTGCACCTGCTCCCGGATCGCGCCGAGCACGACCGGGCCGATCGTGATCGGCGGGACGAAGTGGCCGTCCATCACGTCGACGTGTATGACCCGTGCACCGGCGTCCATCACGGCGGCGACCTGCTCGCCGAGGCGCGCGTAGTCGGCCGCGAGGATCGAGGGCTCGACACGCCTGGTCGTGATCAGCTCGCGGGTGGGGACGGCGTTCAGCATCGCGGCAACCTATACCGGCTTCAGCATCGACCCGCCGCAGCGCACGCACGCGAGGTCCTCGTCGTCGCGCATCCGGACCATCGTCGAGTGCTCGCCGCATACCGGGCAGTACGCCATCAGCTGGAAGCGAACGAGGCAGTTGACGCAGCGGTAGCGCCCGGCGAGCTGCGTCGGGCGCAGCCACGGCTCGCCGCAGCTCGGGCATTCCCGCTCCGGGCCGAACATCTGGCTCTCGCCGGGCGCGGGCTGCCCACTGGGCGGGGTGTCATTCATGTTTGGCGAAGGTCGCGATGAAGAAGCCGTCCGTGTGGTCGCGGTGGGGCAGAGTTTGAACGAACGGCCGGTCGAGCGCCACGAGGCCGTCGTGGCGATCGACCAGCGCCTGCGCCTGCTGCTCGTTCTCGCGCGGGCTGATCGTGCAGGTCGAGTAGACGAGGCGCCCGCCCGGGCGCAGCGCCTGCACCGCGGAGTCGAGGATCCGCGCCTGGAGGGTGGCAAGCTCGGCGACCTGCTGGGGCGATTTGCGCCAGCGCGCGTCCGGTCGCGAGCGCAGCGTCCCGAGGTCGGAGCACGGCGGGTCCACGAGCACGCGGTCGTAGCCGGTCCCGAAGCCCGGCTCGGCCGCGTCCCCGACGACCAGCTCCACGATCGACACGCCCAGGCGCTCGGCGTTGCGGGCCGCGTCGCGCGCGCGCCGCGGGTCGAGCTCAACCGCGACGACCTCGCCCTCGTCGCCCATCAGGGCGGCCAGGTGCGTCGTCTTCCCCCCCGGGGCCGCGCACAGGTCGAGGACCCGCTCCCCGGGCTGCGGGTCGACCGCGCGCGCGACCATCATCGAGCCGCGCGACTGCGGCATCACGGCGCCGAGCGCGAAGAGCCGCGAGCCGTGCAGGTCGTAGGGGCTCGCGAGCACGAGCGCCTCGGGGATCGCGGTGTCGGCGGTCGCAGTCACGCCCTCACGCGCGAGCTCGCCGAGGACCTCCTCCGCGCTCGCGCGCAGCGTGTTGACCCGCGTCGCGCTCTCGGCCGGCTCGTTGTCGGCGATCATCAGCTCGCGCGCCGGGTCCGGGCCGAGGTGCTCCCACCACATCTGCGCGACCCAGTCGGGATGCGAATGCAGGAGCGCGGCCTGCTCGGCGCTCGTGTCGCGCAGGCCGTCGATCACGGCACGGCCCTCGCGCGCGGCGCGGCGCAGCACCGCGTTCACGAGCCCGTGGCCGCGGCTGCCCGCCTCCCGCGCGAGGTCGACCGACTCGGTCACCGCGGCGTGATCCGCGACCCCGTCCATGTAGAGCAGCTGATAGGCGCCGAGCCGCAGCGCGGCGACGACCGGCGGGTCGAGGTCGGCCGCGGGGCGCTCCGAGATCCCGTCGAGCACGTGGTCGAGAAGGCGGCGGCGCTGCACCACGCCATAGGAGAGCCGCATCGCGAACGCGCGATCGCGGGGGTCGAGCTCGTGGCGCTTGGCCTCGGCGCGGAACGCGAGGTCCGTATAGGAGTCGCGCTCGGACACGCGGCGCGTGACCGCGTAGGCGCAGCGCCGTGCGGCGGTCGCCATGCTCAGGCCACGCGCTTCGCGGGCGTGTGGCCGCGCAGGTAGTCGGCCGCCGGCATCGCCCGCTTGCCCGCGGGCTTTACGGTCTCGAGCTCGAGCGCACCGGGATCGCAGCCGACGAGCAAGCGGCTCTCATGCGCGGTGACCTCCCCCGGGCCGGGTCCGTCGTGCACGGCACGGGCCTGCTCGACGCCGAGGCGCTCCCCGCCCTCGAGCTCGATGAAGGCACCCACGCCTGGTGTCAGCGCGCGCACGACGCGCGCCAGCTCCGCTGCGGGCCGGCCGGGGTCGAGCCGCCGCTCGGCCGGCGCGATCTTCTCCGCGTAGGTCGCCCCGTCGAGAGGCTGCTCGGTGAGCTCGAGGGCGCCTCGCTCGGCGAGGTCGAGCGCCTCGATCAGTGCGGCGGCCCCGAGTGCGGCGAGCCGGTCACCGAGCGTCCCGCGCGTGTCGCCCGGCTCGATCGCGATCTCCCGGATGAGCGCGGTCGGCCCGCTGTCGAGGCCCTCGGTGAGCCTGAAGATCGTCACGCCCGTGCGCTCGTCGCCGGCGATCAGCGCGCGCTCGATCGGCGCCGCCCCGCGCCAGCGGGGAAGCACCGAGGGGTGCACGTTGAGCATCAGGTGACGCGAGAGCAGCGGCTCCTTGACGAGCTGCCCGAACTGGCAGACCGCGATCGCGTCCGGCCGGGCCGCCTCGATCGCCGCCTGCGCGGCTGGGTCGTTGACGCTCGCGGCCTGGAGCACGGGCAGGCCGAGCGCGCGGGCCGCCGCGGCCGCCGGCGGCGCAGCGGTGCGCCGGCCGCGGCCCTTCGGCCGGTCCGGCGGCGTCACGACCAGCACCGGGGCGTGCGGCGAGGCCGTGAGCGTCGTCAGGACCTCGACCGCGAAATCCGAGGTGCCGAGATAGACGGTCCGCACGCGGTGCTCAGACGGACTCGGCGCTGCGAGAGGGCGTGTGCGAGTGCTCCTCGCCGGCGCCGCGCAGTGCCCGCATCGCCTCCTTGCGCTGGTCCTTCGTCGCGTGATCGAGGATCAGCACGCCGTCGAGGTGGTCCATCTCGTGCTGGATCACGCGCGCCTCGAGCCCCGACGCCTCGAGCAGGATCGGCTCACCCTGCTCGTCCTGCGCGCTGACGCGCACGTGGAGCGGTCGCTCGACGTCGACGAGCACGCTCGGCAGGCTGAGGCAGCCCTCCTCCGCGGTCTCCTGCTCTTCGGAGGACCACTCGATCCGCGGGTTGACGACCGCGACGAGCGGCGCGTCGGCGCCGACCCGGTACACGAACAGGCGGTGCATGACCGCGAGCTGCGTGGCGGCCAGCCCGAGGCCGAGCGCGTCGGCCATCAGCTGCTCCATCCGCGCAACCTCGACGAGCAGCGATTCATCGAAGCGCGTGACAGCGACCGCGCTTGCGCGCAGCGCCGGGTCACCAAAGGTCCGGACCAGTGCAAGTGCACGCTCTCTGCGTGCCTCCGTCTCGGGATCGAGAGGCGGGCGCTCGACGGCGTCCTCGGCCGTTTCCTCGACCGGCTCCTCGATCTCCTCGACGTCCACCGGACGGCCGTTTTCCTCGCTAGCCGCCATCCGCGGCGAGTCTAGCAACGGCTACGGCCCGCCTAGAGGCCCTCGTGCCCGCGGATGCGCGTGCAGAACGGGCACTCCGCCGCCGCGCTCACCTCACTGCGGGTCGACGTCGACGGTCAGCCTCACCGCCCGCAGCTTGCGGTCGGCCGCGACCTCCTTGACCGCGGCGCCGACCGCGGCCACCGCGGCGGGCCGGTCCTCGGCCTTCACCACGAGGCGGCTGCGGTTGAGGTCCTTCAGGCGGAAGAGCGGCGCCGGCCCGAGCACCTGGAGGTCGCCGAGCCGCTCGGCGACACGGGCGGCAACGCCGTCCGCCAGCTCCTGGTCGGGGGCCGACGCGACGACGTCGATCAGCGTCGCGTAGGGCGGGTAGCTGAGCGCACGGCGGCGCTCCATCTCCTCCGCGAGGAAGCCCGCGGCGTCGTGACCGGCCGCGAAGCGCAGACAGGGGGTATCGGGGCTGAGGGTCTGGACCATCACGCGTCCGCCGCCCGGCCCGCGCCCGCTGCGTCCGGCGAGCTGGGACACGAGCGCGAACGTGCGCTCCTCCGCGCGGAAGTCCGGGAAGCGCAGGGTCGCGTCGGCGTCCTGCACCACGGCCAGCTCGACCTCGGGGAAGTCGTGGCCCTGGGCGACCATCTGCGTGCCGACGAGCACGCCCGCGTCGGCTGCCGCAAAGGCGGCGAGCGTCTCCGCGATGCCGTGCTTGCGCCGCCCCGCGTCGGCGTCGAGGCGGAAGACGGGCAGCGGTGCGAGCGCCTCGCGCAGCTCGGCCTCGACGCGCTGGGTGCCGGCGCCGTGACGCGAGACCGAGGTCGAGCCGCAGTCAGGGCATGCCTGCGCGGCACGCTCGCTGTGACCGCAGTGGTGACACGCGAGCTGCGCGGGCACCGCCTCACGATGCAGCGTGAGCGTGACGTCGCAGTGCGGGCACATCCAGGTGCGACCGCAGTCGCGGCATTCCACGAACGCGGCCCACCCCCGGCGGTTCACCAACACGATCGCCTTGCGGCCGCGGTTGCGCACGTCCTCGAGCGCGCGCCGCGCATCCGGGTGCAGCGCGTGACGCAGCCCGCGCATGTCGAGCAGCTCGACCGGCGGCAGCTCGAGCCCGTCAACGCGCGCGGGCAACGAGAGCGTGCGCATGCGCAGCCAACTCTCCGCGCGCGGCGTGGCGCTGCCGCAGACGAGCACGGCGCCCGCCAGGCGTGCGCGCCGCGCGGCGACGTCACGCGCGTCGTAGCGCGGGTCGCTCTCCTGCTTGTAGGCGGAGTCGTGCTCCTCGTCCACGACGACGAGGCCGAGGTCGGTGAGCGGCGCGAATACCGCCGAGCGCGGGCCCACGCAGATGCGCGCGCGGCCGTCACGCAGGCGCCGCCACTCGTCGTAGCGCTCGCCGAGCCCGAGCTTCGAGTGCAGGATCGCGACGCGGTCGCCGAAGCGCTCCTCGAAGCGGCGCGCCGTTTGCGGCGTGAGCGCGATCTCGGGCACCATCACGATCGCCGAACGTCCCTGGTCGAGCGCCGCCTCGGCGGCGCGCAGGTAGACCTCGGTCTTGCCGCTCCCGGTCACGCCGTGCAGGAGCAGTGCCTCGTGCCGGCGGGCGCGCAGCGGCTCGAGCACGGAGCCGAGCGCGGCCTCCTGGGCGCCGGTCAGCACCCGCTCCGGGGTCGCCTCGGTGCCGGCCTCCCCTCCGCGCTCGATCGCCGCGGGGCGGCGCGCGACCTCGCGCTTGCCGATCGAGAGCAGGCCGCGCCGCTCGAGGCTCGTGAGCGTGGAGTGCGCGACGGCCAGCTCCGCCGCCGTGGAGGGACCGCGCGCGAGCCGGCCGAGCGCAGCGTGCTGGTTGGGCCCGAGCCGCGCCGGCCCCGCCCCGGCCAGGGCATCACGCCCCGCGGGGGTGAGCGTCGCCTCGAGCAGCTCACGCGCCGAGGCGCCCGGGGCGGCCCGCGGCGAGGTTCCCGTGCCCGGCGGCAGCACGAGCGCGAGGCCGCGCGCGGGCGTCGAGCAGTAGGCCTCGGCAAGCCACAGGCCGAGGTCGACGAGGTCCGCGGGCACCCCGGCCTCGAGCGCCCTGACCGGCTCGACCAGCCGGTCGGCCGGCACTTCGGTGCGGTCGCCGACGCCCACCACCAAGCCGAGGATCCGCCGCCGCCCGAAGGGCACGAGCAGCACGGAGCCCACGTCGACGCCCTCCATGTGCTGCGGGATGCGGTAGTCGAACGGCCCGCGCAGGGCACGGGCCGTGGTCAGCGGTTCCACGCGGGCGATCGCACGCATGTCGCGAGACTAGGCAGCGCGGCGGACGACCGGTGGCTTGCACGAGTCGGGAGCGGCGGCTACGGTAGCCCCGAAGCGCGAACGGAGGGGCGCATGAAGGCACGACTCATCACACTCGTCGTCGGAGGTCTCGTGATGGCGGGAACGATTGCGCCGGCGGACAGCATGGGCGCGCATGTCGGCTGCGGCGACGTGCTGACCGCCGACACGACCCTCGACAGCGACCTCGTCAACTGCACGAGCTTCGGCCTGATCGTGGGCGCCGGCGGGATCACGGTGGATCTCGGCGGCCATGTGGTGGACGGCACACCGCTGGGCGGTACGGGCATCGCGAGCTTCGGAGAGGACGCCGTCACCGTCCGAAACGGCGTCGTTCGAGAGTTCTCCGTCGGCATCCGCATGGCGGCTGGAAGCACAGGAAGCACACTCGACATGCTGGAGCTGCGGGACAACCTGAACTACGGCGCGGAGCTCGTGGGCTCGCACGACAACGTGCTCACCAAGGTCTACGCGCACTCGAACAGATCCAACGGGATCCGGCTCGACGCAGCTCATCGCAACCGCGTCGAGAGCAGCAATCTTTCGCGGAACGGCAGCCTGCTCGACCACACGTCGGGCGGCCTGCTCGCGGAGCGCTCCGAGGAGAACGTCGTGGCCGGAAACACCTTGACCGCGAATCCCTTCAACGGCATCTCGTTCAGAGACCTGCTGACCCTGGACGCCGGAGACTCGAACGCGGTCATCGAAAACCGCGTCGAGGGCGGCATCAATGCAATCTCGTTGTTCGGGACCTCGGACAGTTCGGTTTCGCGGAACGTCGTGTCAGGCGCCGGTATCGCGGTCCAGCTGATCCAGAGTCCGCGTGTCTCCGTCGCCGGCAACAGCTTCACGACCAACGGGACCGCGGTCGACGTCACCGGCAACCTCGAAGGCCCGGAAGCCATTCAGGTCGTGGGCAACGACATCGTCGGAGGTGTCGCCGGGGTGATCATCTCCCGCGTCGAGGGCGCCACCGTGGCCGAGAACTCCGTCCAGGTCGGGGGGACCGGAATCCGATTGCGCTTCGCTCGCGACAACCGCATCCTGGACAACTCGATCAGAGGCGGCCAATGGGGCATCGAGTCGCGCGATTCCCAAGGCAACCGCTATGAGGGGAACCGGGTCCGCGACGCGGAGGTCGACGGCATGGAGCTGCTCGAGTCCGAGGCGATCGTGCTGGCCAACTTCGCGCTCAAGAATCGCGACGACGGCATCGACGTCGCGGGCGGCGCGTCGACTGTTGGCAGGAACAAGGCGAACGGGAATGGCGACCTCGGAATCGAAGCAGTTCCCGACACGATCGACGCCGGCGGCAACAAGGCTTCCGCCAACGGCAATCCGCTCCAGTGTCTGAACATCTCCTGCAAGTGATCGCATAGCAGCGACCCGTAGCGTCCACCCGCCGAACGTCCCAAACACCCCCCTACAGGGAGGGATGAGGGACGTTCGGCGCTGCGGGGTCCGGGGCGCCGGGGGCGCTACATCCCTAGGAGCTGGCGGTCCCGGCCTTCTCGGCGATGCCGGCGTCGGCGCGCAGCGCGGCGGCCTTGTCGGTCTTCTCCCAGGTGAAGTCCGCGTCATCGCGGCCGAAGTGGCCGTAGGCCGCGGTCTTGCGGAAGATCGGCCGGCGCAGGTCGAGGTCGCGCACGATCGCTCCCGGGCGCAGGTCGAAGTGCTTGTCGACGAGCTCGACGATGCGCGAGGGCGACACGCGCTCGGTGCCGTAGGTCTCGACCATCAGCGAGAGCGGGTGGGCGACGCCGATCGCGTATGCCACCTGCACCTCGCAGCGGTCGGCGAGCTCGGCGGCGACCACGTTCTTCGCCACGTAGCGGGCGGCGTAGGCCGCGGAGCGGTCCACCTTCGAGGGGTCCTTGCCGGAGAACGCCCCACCACCGTGGCGCGCCGCGCCACCGTAGGTGTCGACGATGATCTTGCGCCCGGTGAGCCCGGCGTCGCCCATCGGGCCGCCGATCTCGAACTTGCCGGTGGGGTTGACCATCAGGCCCTGGCGGAGCTCGTTCTCCGTGTAGAGCTCGCGGTAGTCGGCCTGCAGCACGGGCTCGACGACGTGCTCCCAGAGGTCCGGCTGGATCTTCTCCTCGCTGTCGATGCCCGGTGCGTGCTGGGTCGAGATCAGGATCTTCACGATCTCGATCGGCTTGCCGTCCTCGTAGCGCACGGTCACCTGCGTCTTGCCGTCCGGGCGCAGGTAGGGGACGCTCCCGTCCTTGCGCACCTCCGACAGGCGCCGCGCAAGCGTGTGCGCGATCTGGATCGGCATCGGCATCAGCTGCTTGGTCTCACGCGTGGCGTAGCCGAACATCATGCCCTGGTCGCCCGCGCCGATCTTGTCGAGCGGGTCGTCGTCGCCCGGGATGTGGCGAGCCTCGTAGGCGTCGTCGACGCCCTGGGCGATGTCGGGGGACTGCTCGTCGATCGCGGTCAGGACCGAGCACGTCTCGGCATCGAACCCGTATTTGGCGCGGGTGTAGCCGATCTCGGCGACAGTGCGGCGCGCGATCTTCGGGATGTCAACGTACGTGCCGGTCGTGATCTCGCCGCCCACCACGATCATGCCCGTGGTCACGAACGTCTCGCACGCGACGCGGCCGTTGGGGTCGTCGGTGAGGATCGCGTCGAGGACCGAGTCGGAGATCTGGTCGGCGATCTTGTCGGGGTGGCCCTCCGTGACCGACTCGGACGTGAACAGGAACTCGTTGTCTGAAAGCTGTGTGATGGAACTCATGGCACCTCTATGAAGATTTCCGCCGTCTGCGAAGACCGCTCGCTTGCCGTGACCCCGCTCACAGCCCCGATCCTCGCGATGTCCGGCTTGATCGCGCGGTACCCGGGCGTGGCGGCAAGGCCGGCTCGCTCGACGAGTGTCGAAAGCCGGCGAAGGTCGAGAAAGACTACCGAGGACACCCGATCAAGGAAATCTCGTAGGCCGCCGGGGGCGAATGAGGCATTGTCGGCGAGCGGGTTGACGGCCCCGCGGAGCTGGCGAATCCCGGCTGGGCTGGTCGAAACGACCAGCTTGTCGTCGAACGCCGCGTAGGTGAGCGTGAGCGTCGGGGAGATGCTGAGCGTCGTGGCCTCGACGCCCGCGATCCGCCGCGGGACGATCGCGGGCACCTGGCCGAGCGATGGGCTCTCCAGCAGGCGCGCGATCACGGGCTGAAGCGACACGAGCACCTCTCCCCCCTCCTCGACGCTCGTGTCCGCGACCACGAGCGTGACGACGGGCAGGGTCACCGGCGGCGTCACGATCACGGCCGCCTCGCGTCTGCGAAGCGGGGCCACGGCGCGCAGCAGCGCGCGCTCGCCGCTGCGGCCGAGGTCGCGCCGCAGACGCTCGAGCAGGCCCGGCAGCGTCACCTGGCCGCCGGCGAGCCGGTCGAGCTGCTCGATCACGCCGTCGACCCCGGCCGCGCCCACGAACGCGATCGTCCCCGCGGGCGCATCCCTGGTGAGCGCCGGGCTGAACTGCGTCCCGGGTTTCGATGCGCGGTCGAGCGTCGCGATCGCGAGCCGGATCCCGTTGAGCTCGGCGCGCACCGCCGCCGCGGCCGCCACGAGGCCCGGCCGCTCGGCGAACGCGCGCACCTGGTCGATCAGCGGCTCGCGCCCGCGGACGACCCGGGAGAGGCCCTTCGCCGGGGCCCATGCATAGGCGAGCGGATCGTCGAGCCGCAGCCGCGCGGTCGCGCGCCTGAAGAGCGGGGCGCGAGCGAGCGAGGCACCCCTGCGCGCATCGATCGCGGCGCGCACGTTGGCGGGGCTTCCCACCGCCAGGTACTTGCCCACGAACGATGCGGCGAGATCTCCGTAGACCCTCACCGCGACGCCGCGATGGCGGCGCTCGGCCGGCCGGCCGGCGCCCTGGAGGAAGCGCCGTGCCTGCGCCTGGTCCGCGACGCGAACGAGGATCAGGGAGGTCGCGCGGCGGCCCTCCGGCAGCAGCGCGACGGCGGCCTCGTCCCCGATCCAGGGGCGCACCTGAGTATCGAAGTCGAGCGGGCGCCTTCCGCGTGAGATGCTGTCGAGGGCACGATCGCGCAGTTTGCGCAGCGCCGGTAGCGCGCGCACGATCTCGCCCGCGCGAAGCCACTGCTCGCTGTCCGGCTCGACGCGCGCGTGCACGTAGAGGAGCGCCTCCGGCGGCACCAGCCGGACGGCGCCGTCACGCGCCTCGGCACCGTCGCTCGATCCCTCGACCAGCGAGCCGACGAGCAGCACGGCACCGATCAGCACGATCGCCAGCGCAAGGCGATCGAGGGTCAACCGGGCGCGCAAACCGGCGCTCACCGGCGCGTCTTGGCGCGCCCGCTCTCTCTTGCGGGCGGGCCGGCCGTGCGGCGCCCGCGGCGTTCGCGATCGACGAAGTCGATCACGAGGGGCACGCCCTCGAGGCGGTAGCGCTCGCGCAGGCGGTTCTCGACGAAGTAGCCATAGTCGCGCACGACCAGGCGACGGTCGTTCACGTACAGCTTGAACCGCGGCGGGCCGGCCTCGACCTGCGCTGCGTAGTAGATCCGCAACCGCTTGCCGCGCACGGCCGGCGGCGAGCGCTGGGACTGGACCTCGGCGACGAAGCGGTTGAGGTCGGCGGTCGCGACGCGCGCGCGGGCGCGATCCGCGAGCGCGACGGCCTCGACGATCAGGCGCGTGACGTTGCGCCCGGACTGCGCCGACGCGGTGATCACGCGCGGGCGCAGCCGCAGCTTCTGCGTGACGCGTGCCTTCGCGTCCTCGAGGTCGGTCTCGGTCACGTCCCACTTGTTGAGGACGACCAGCGTCGCGCACCCCTTGCGCATCGCGAGGTCCGCGACCCGCAGGTCCTCCGACGTGACGCCGTCCTGCGCGTCGCACACGACCAGCGCGACGTCGGCGCGCTCCGCGGCGAGCTCCGAGCGAAGCTGCGCGTAGTAGTCAACCGTGCCGGCAACCTTCGCGAGCCTGCGCAGGCCGGCCGTGTCGACCAGCACCAACTGGCGGCCGTCGACCTCGACTCTTGTGTCGATCGAGTCCCGGGTAGTCCCGGCGCGTGCGTCCACGATCACTCGATCCTGTCCGAGAAACGCGTTCACCAGCGACGACTTGCCGGCGTTCGGCCGCCCGATCACGGCGATCGAGACGGCGTCGGAGTCGGACTCGTCCTCGGCGCTCGCGCTTTCGCGCACGACGTCGACCAGGCGATCGAGCAGGTCACCCGTGCCGATCCCATGCGCCGCCGAGACCGCCATCGGCTCGCCCAGCCCGAGGGCGTAGAACTCCGCGGCGAGCGGGGCGTCCTCGCCGCCGTCGAGCTTGTTGGCCGCGATCAAAGCGGGCACCGAGGAGGCGCGCAAGAGCTTTGCGAGGTCGGCGTCACCCTGTCGCAGGCCGGCGGTCGCGTCGACCACGAGCAGCACGGCGGCGGCGTCCCCGAGCGCCATCTGCGCCTGCTCCTGCACCTGGCGAGCGAGCGACTCGCTGTCGCTGAGGTCGACCCCGCCCGTGTCCACGAGCGTGAACACGACGCCGTTCCACTCCGCGGGGACGTCCTTGCGATCTCGCGTCACGCCGGCCTGTGCGTGCGTGACCGCCTCGCGTGTGCCGCTCAGGCGGTTCACGAGGGTCGACTTGCCGACGTTCGGATAACCGATCACGGCGACTTTCGGGGGAACGGCCATCACGACGACGCGGCGCGCACGCGCTCGGCAAGCGCGACGATGCGGTCGGCGACCGCGTCGGCGGTGAGGCCGGTCGTGTCGATCAGCTCGGCGTCGTCGGCCTGCCGCAGGGGTGCGGCAGAGCGGGTCGAGTCGACCATGTCGCGCTGGTCGATCGCCGCGCGCACCTCGTCGTGATCGAGGCTCACGCCGCGACCCTCGAGCTCGGCCGTCCGGCGGCGCGCCCGCTCGGACGCGTCGGCTGTAAGAAAAGCCTTCACGGGGGCGTCCGGCGCCACGACGGTGCCGATGTCCCGGCCCTCGACCACGTAGTTGCCGCTCGCGATCAGGTCGCGCTGCTTGTCGAGCATCGCGCTGCGCACCTCGGGATGGGCGGCGACGGTCGAGCTCGCGCCGGTGACACGCGGCTCGCGGATCGCGTCGCTGACGTCACGCCCGTCGGCGATCACCTGCGCGTTGTCGTGGTCGCGGTGGCGCAGCTCGATTCCGATCGCGTCGGCGATCCCGCCGAGCGCGGCGCCGTCGGCGAGGTCGACGCCGGCATCGAGGGCCGCCAGCGTTACCGCGCGGTACATGGCACCCGAGTCGAGGTACGTGAATCCGAGCCGGCGGGCGACCTCGCGCGCGACCGTGCTCTTCCCGCTCCCCGCAGGGCCGTCGATCGCGATGATCATCGCCCGAAGCGTAGTCGGTCCGCCCGGAGCTACTCGTAGACGATCACGTCGGGGGCCGGGTCGAGCGCGAGCACGTTGGCAGGGGTCATCAGGCCCGTGTCCTCGCTGAAGAAGAGCTTGAACCCGTTGTACGGCTTCGCGGAGCGCCGGCGCGCGACCCGCGTGCGGGGCTGTGAGATCGACAGCTGGTCGTAGACGCCCTCCTTGAGCTCGGCTGTGCCGAACCCGTCCATGTTGGAGATCAGCGCGACCTCCGGCCGGCTGCGCGTGAGCTCGCGGTCCGTGACCATCTCGCCGGTGAACTGGTGCACGATCAGCAGCTTCTGGGGAAGGTTGCGGGCGCGCACGATCCCCGCGAGATAGTCGGCCACCTCGTTCACCGTCGCCGCATCGGTCGACCCGATCACGCTCCCCGGCTGCACGCCGTCCGGGACGCTCCACTCCGGGTCGAGCGCGAGGCTCACGTCCGGCTCGACGAGCCAGCGCTCGAGCGCCTTCACTTCCTCGCCGAAATCCGCCTGCCCCGGTTGGATGTCGAGCACGAGCAGCCCCTTCGCGGCCCGCGCGGCGCGCAGGTGGCGCGCGATCACGGCATCGGTCTGGCGCAGGCGATGCAGGCCGTCGTCGCCGGGCGCGGACTGCGCGAGCGTCGCGATCAGCTCGAAGGCGGGGAGCGCCGGGCGGCCGGGCCGCGAGAACTGGCGCGCCCGCACCTCGAGGCGCCGCGCGCCGACTGTCAGCGGCGCCGTCCCGAGCACGCCGAGCTCCGGGTCCTGCGGCGCACCGTAGTAGGCGACGACCCGGTGGCGCGGGAGGATCTCGCGCCCGCCGCGCGGGAGCTCGGGCGCGGGCGCGGCCTCGGACGCACTCTCCTCCCCACCGCCGCCGAGCACCGCCGAGCAGCCGCGCACGAGCAGGAAGGCGAGCACGACCAGGACCGCCGCGCCGAGCAGGCGCCGCCGCCGGTAGACGCGCCGCCGCTGCTCCCACGCGCGGCCCCCGCGCGCCGCATGCCCGCCAGCGGTCATCTGGTGCTAGTGCGCCACCGCGCGCAGATCGTCAGCGAAGCCCGGGTACGACACGCCGGCGGCTTCGAAGCCCTCGACCGTGACTCCCTTGCGCGACGCGAGCCCGGCGACGGCGCCGAGCATCGCGAGCCGATGGTCGCCGGCGGCGGCGAGCTCGCCGCCGCCCAGACCGCCGGTCCCCTCCATGATGAAGCCGTCGGGCGCCTCCTCGATCCGCGCGCCGAGCGCGCGCAGCCCGCTGACCACGGTGCTGATCCGGTCAGACTCCTTGCGCCGCAGCTCCTCGGCGCCGTGGACCGACAGCCGTCCCTCCGCGAACGCCCCGAGCAATGCCACGAGCGGCAGCTCGTCGATCGTGAACGGGATCTCCTGCGCCGACACGTCGGTGCCGCCCAGCTGCGCGGCGCGCACGACCACGTCGCCGACCGGCTCGCCGCCCGCGGCCACGCGCTCCGTGACCTGCACGTCGCCCCCCATCCGCTCGAGGATGCGCAGCAGCCCGGTGCGCGTCGGGTTCAAGCCGACGCCGCGCAGCACCAGCTCGGAGCCCGGCACGATCGTCGCGGCAGCGATGAAGAACGCCGCGGAGGAGAAGTCGCCCGGCACGTCGACCTCGGACAGCTCGATGCGCCGCAGCCCGGACACCGACACGCGGCCGTCCTCGGTGCGCACTTCGGCGCCGGCGGCGCGCAACATGATCTCCGTGTGGTCGCGCGAGGGGAGCTGCTCGACCACGGAGGTGTCCCCGTCGGCCAGCAGGCCCGCGAGCAGCACACACGACTTCACCTGCGCGCTCGCGACCGGCAGCTCGTACTCGATGCCGTGCAGGTCGGCCCCCTCCACGATCATCGGGGGCAGCCCGCCCTCGCGGAAGTCGACACTCGCGCCCATGCGGCGCAGCGGATGCGCGACCCGGTCGACCGGGCGCCGCCTGATGCTCTCGTCGCCGTCGAGGGTCCACGTCCCGCGCGGTTGGCCGGCCAGCCATCCGGGAAGGATCCGCAGCAGGGTGCCCGCGTTCCCGACCCCGATCTCCTCCGACCCGGGGTCGGCCCCGCGCAGCCCCGTGCCGATCAGCTCGAGGTCCGTTCCCGATCCGCGCGCCTGCGCGCCGGCAAGGCGCGCCCCGAGCTCGGTCACGGCCTCGAGCGTCGCGGACGTGTCCTCGGAACGCAGGTAGCCGCGCACCCGCACGGGGCCGTCCGACATCGCCCCGAGGATCGCCGCGCGGTGTGAGATGGACTTGTCCGGCGGCGGGGTGAGGTCGCCGGCGATACGCGAGACGGGGTCGAAGCGGACCGCGCTCACGACCCGCCGCCCGCGGGCGAGCTGCTGTAGCCGAGCGCCGTGACGAGCGCGGCCGCCCGCTCGGCGCCGCCCTCGCCCGCGACCCACAGCGCGATCGCACCCGATTTCATGTCCGGAGCCGGGTAGAGAGCCATGTCCACGATGTTGATACCCGCTTCGCCGAGCGCGAGCGCGATCTGCGCAACGATCCCCGGGCGGTTGGGCACCGTGACGCGCAGCTCGCTGGCCGCGCCGCCGGCGAGGTCCGCCTCGAGCAGCAAACGGCGATCCGCGCGCGCGGTCTCGATCCATCGCTCGACGCGCTCCGGATTCGCGGAGCGCAGGTCCTCGCGCACGGCCGTAAGGGCGTCGAGGTACGCATCCAGCTCCGCCTCGAGCGCCTCGCGGTTGGAGAGGAAGATGTCGCGCCACAGCGGCGGGTTCGCGCCGGCCACGCGGGTCGCGTCGCGAAAGCTCGGCCCGGTCGCGGGCAGCGCGTGCGACTCGCCCGCGAGCGCGCGCGCCGCCTGGCGCACGAGCACGTTCGCGAGCACGTGCGGCAGGTGGCTGACGGTCGCCATCAGGCGGTCGTGCACCTCGGCCGTGATCGCCGCCGGCCGCGCGCCGATCGCGGACACGAGGCGATACAGGCGCTCGTAGAGCAGCCCGCTCGAGCGCTCGGTCGGGGTCAGGTACCAGGTCGCACCCTCGAACAGGTCCTCGCGCGAGTGGTCGACCCCGGACGCTTCGGCGCCGGCGAGCGGGTGCCCGCCGATGAACCGCTCGTGCTCGGCGACCCGCTCGAGCACCGCCTGCTTGACCGAGCCCACGTCGGTGATGACGCAGTCGCCGCCCTGCGCGAGCGCCTGCGCGGCGAGCGCGGGCAGCGCCGCGACCGGGGCGCAGACGAAGCAGACCTGCGCGCCGTCCATCGCCTCGCCGACCGACGCGCACACGCGGTCGACCGCGCCACGCTCGAGCGCCCGCGCCCCGGCGGCCTCGTCGATGTCCCAGCCGGACACCTGCGCGCCGTCCACGCGGGCGCGCGCGGCAAGGCCGATCGAGCCCCCGATCAGGCCGACGCCGAGTACCGCGATGCGTGTCAGCGTCGGCCCGGATTCATGCCGGTCGGGTCAGAGGGCGGAAAGCTCGTTGCCGACGACGGCCGCCACCCGCTGCACCTGCTCGACGTACTCGGCGAACTCGTCCGCGGGGATCGCCTGCGGCCCGTCGCAGATCGCCGCCTCGGGGTCGTTGTGCACCTCGACGATGATGCCGTCGGCGCCCGCCGCCGCCGCCGCGAGCGACAGCGGCAGCACGAGGTCGCGGCGCCCCGCCGCATGGCTCGGGTCGACGACGACCGGCAGGTGCGAGAGCTGCTTGAGCACCGGCACGGCCATCAGGTCGAGCGTGAACCGGGTCGCGGTCTCGAAGGTGCGGATTCCGCGCTCGCAGAGCATCACGTCCTCGTTGCCCTCCTTGAGGATGTACTCCGCTGCCATCAGCAGCTCCTCGAGCGTCGCCGAGAGGCCGCGCTTGAGCAGCACGGGACAACCCGAGCGCCCGATCTCGGACAGCAGCGAGTAGTTCTGCATGTTGCGCGCGCCGACCTGGATCACGTCCGCCACCTCGAGCACCGGCTCGAGGTCCCTGGTGTCCATCAGCTCGGTGACGATCGGCAGGCCGGTCTGCTCCTTGGCCTCCCGCAGCAGGCGCAGGCCCTCGTCGCCGAGTCCCTGGAAGCTGTAGGGAGAGGTCCGCGGCTTGTAGGCGCCCCCGCGGAGCATCGAAGCCCCCGCGGCCTTAACCGCCTCCGCGGTGGTGAGCAGCTGCGAGCGGCTCTCGACGGTGCACGGGCCCGCCATCAGCGAGAAGCTGCCGCCCCCCACCTTGCGGCCGTCGATGTCGATGACCGTCGGCACGCCGTGCCGGAATTGGCTGGAGGCCAGCTTGTAGGGCTTGGTGATGGGAACGATGCGGTCGACCCCATCGGTCCCGGCGAAGTCGAGGTTCGCGATCCGCTCGCGGTCCCCGATCGCCCCGATCACGGTCAGCACCTCGCCCTCGGAAACGTGGGCGTGCGCGCCGACCGACTCGACCCGCTTTACCACGGAAGCGATCTGCTCCTGCGTGGCCTCCTCTTTCATGACGATCATCATCGACGTGTCCCTTCTCCCTGAAATCTCGGTGTTCTAGATGGTTTCCTGGTGTCCTTGTCTACGCGGTACGTCCCTGCGAGAGGGTGCTGTCACCGGTACGGCGCTCGACCTGAATCTCCGGGTGCGCGGGAGCGCAGGCGGGTCGAACGCCTAGCTAAATCGCCAGGAATACGAGGGAGCAGGCCACTGCGGGGCCACGAGGGCCTTACGAGATGCGGTGGTCGCCGACTCCATAGACCGCACTTTGTACCACGTTGCGGGGTTAAAGGCCAATCTCAGGCGATCGCGCCCCGCATCGCCTCGACGAAGCGCTCGTTCTCGGCCCGCGTGCCGTAGGTCACGCGCAGGTGGCCTGCGCCGCCGAGGCCGCCGCCCGGGCGCACGGCGACACCGGCGCGCGTGAGCGCCGCGACGACGGCCGGCTCCGCGTGCTCACCGAGCGACACCCAGCAGAAGTTCGCCTGGCTGTCCGCGACGGCGAGCCCGAGGTCGTTCAGCTCCTCCACCATCCAGAGGCGCTCGACCGTGTTCCACTCCACGCGGCGCACGACGTCGTCCTGGTGGCGCAGGGCCTCCGTCGCGGCGGCCTGGGCGAGGCGATTGACGGCGAACGGCTGGCGCACGCGGTCCACCGCGGCGCGGAACTCCTCGGATCCCAGCGCAAAGCCGACCCGCAGACCGGCCAGCCCGTAGGCCTTCGAGAAGGTCCGCAGCACCACGAGGTTCTCGAACCGCCGAAGCAGCTCGAGTGACGAGTCCGGGTCCTCGGCCGTCACGAACTCGATGTAGGCCTCGTCGAGGATCACGAGCACGCTCGCGGGCACGCGTTCGAGGAACGCGCCGATCTCCGCGGCCGGGATGTGGGTGCCGGTCGGGTTGTTCGGGTTGCAGATCAGCACGAGGCGTGTCTGCTCGTTGATCTGGGACGCGATCGCGCCGAGGTCGTGCACGTAGTCGTCGGTGAGCGGCACCCGGCGCTCTTTCGCGTCGGTCGCGGCGGCGAGGTGCGGGTACATCGAGAACGAGGGCCACGCATAGACGATCTCGCCCCATGACTCGAGCAGCGCGTCGGCGGCGGCGAGCAGGATCTCGCACGAGCCGTTGCCCACCGCGATCCCTGAGACCGGGTGGTCGTAGCGCTCGGAGAGGCCCTGGCGCAGGGCACGCGCGCCCGGGTCGGGGTAGCGGTTGACCTCGCCGGCGGCGCGCTGCACGGCCTCGACGACCGCCTGCACCGGAGGAAAGGGCGACTCGTTGGAGGCGAGCATCGCGATGCTCGCCGTCTCCTGCGCGGCGGCGTCCGCGCTGTCGGAGCCCGCCGAGTACAGCGGGATGCGCTGAAGGCGCTCTATGAAGCTGACGGACGGCACGTGCCTATTGTGCCGACTCGAGATCCGCGCGCAGCTTGCGCGCCTCCCCGAGGTACACGTGCTGGGGAACGTGCGCGCCCTCGGCGTAGTAGTGCAGCAGCACGCGGATCACGCGCGGCAGCGCCCCGGGCACGTCGATCTCCTGCGTGCACAGCAGCGGCACGCGGCTGAGTCCGAGATCGCGCGCGGCGACCGCGGGGAACTGCGCGTCGAGGTCGGTCGTCGCACTGAACACGCAGCTCACCATCTGCTCGGCGGCGAGATCGTTGCGCGACATGATCTGCTCGACCAGCTCGCGCGTGCCGGCGACGATCGACTCGTCGGTGTTGTGCTCGATCGACGTCGCGCCGCGCAGGGCGAAGAGGCGGTCGGTCTGGTTGGTGGAGGCCACGGGCGGGGATTGTGCCAAAGGGCCCGCGCCGGTATCGCCCCTGCTATCACGGCGGAAAGGAGGAAGGGAAAGCCCGGCATGGATAGCGCCGGCGATATTGGCGATAGCGCCGCTGATACTGGTCGCCACGAGACAGGCCTACCGCCGGGCGGTGGTATCGCCCGCGCTATCGGCGAGGCCGCCCGCACGCCGCAGCGCCTCGATCTCCGGCGGGCGCAGGCGTCGCGCGCCGCCGGCGCGCAGGCGCCCGAGCGCGATCGGGCCGAAGGCCACCCGCTCGAGCGCGCGCACCGGATACCCGACCGCCTCGAACATGCGCCGGACGATCCTGTTGCGGCCTTCGTGGATCGCGATCTCGACCACGGACTCCCGCCCACCGGTGACGACGTCGACGCGCGCCGGCGCGGTGCGGCCGTCGTCCAGCTCGACGCCCCGGCGCAGGTCCTGGAGCGCGCGCTTGGACGGCGAACCGGAGACGCGGACGCGATAGGTGCGCGGGACCTCGTAGCGGGGGTGCATCAGCCGGTTCGCCAGCTCACCGTCGTTCGTCAGCAGCACGACCCCCGTCGAGTCGGCGTCGAGGCGCCCCACCGGATAGAGGCGCGCCGCGGAGTCGACCATCTCGATCACGGTCTCGCGCCCCTGGGGGTCGCTGGCCGTGGTGACGACGCCGATCGGCTTGTGCACGAGGAAGTACTCGCGCCGCTCGCGCTCGAGCCGGCGTCCGTCGACGCGCACGTCGTCGCCCTCGCTGACGTCCCGGGCGGGATCGGTGACCTGCTCCCCGGCGACCTGGACCCGGCCGTCTGTGATCAGGCGCTCCGCCGCGCGGCGCGAGGCGACACCGGCGTGGGCAAGGTACTTCGCGAGGCGCATATCGAGGGCAAGGCTAGAGCGCCCTGCCGCGCCGCCTGCCCCTCGTGCCATAATGCCGCCGCCTTGGACGTGTGGGTTGCCCTACTCCTGATCGGCTTGGCGGTCGTCGTCGGCGGCATGTTGCTGCGCGGCGTCCCGGCGGGCGTGCTGGCCTTCCTCGGGGTTCTCGTGGTGTTCGGATTCGGCATCCCGGCGCTCGTGATCGACGACAACAAGGCGTCCTCCTCTGGGCGGCGAGGCATCCGCGCCCGCCGACACGCCCGGCGAGGCGAGCGGCGGCGGCAGCGGCGAGCAGGAAGCCGAGGGCGAGCAGGCCGGCGGCGGCTCGACCGAGGGCGGCGGTGGAGGCGCAACCGCCTCTGCCGAGGGCAAGCAGATCTTCACGCAGTCGTGTGGCACCTGCCACACGCTCGAGGACGCCGGCACGCAGGGCAACGTCGGCCCGGCGCTCGACCAGATCAAGCCCGACAAGGCGCGCACGCTGAACGCGATCAAGAACGGCGGCGCCGGATCCGGCGCGATGCCGGCCAACATCGTGACCGGCGCGGAGGCCGAGGCCGTCGCCGCATACGTCGCCTCGGTCGCCGGTCAGTAGCCCAGCGGGTTCGGTCAGGAGGTGTCCCGGCGTGCTCAGGGCACGAACAGGCCCTGCGTCATGAACAGCGTGTTGTCGGCCGGCGTGTCGGCGTCGCCGTCGGCCCCGCCGTCGTCGACCTGTGCAGCGCCGAGCGCCCAGATCGAGCGCCTGCCCTCGGTGATCGTTCCGGGCACGAGCGAATCGGCGGTCGTCGTGAGGTTGCAGCTCGCGCCCTCGGTCGTGTCCGCGGTGGGCGCGCAGGCGACCGTCGCACCGAACGTGATGTCGGTGACCGTCGCGGCGCCGGGACCGCCGGGATGGGGCGTGTTGAGCTTGTCGGTGATGCGCACCGGCGAGCGGACCCGCACCTCGCCCGCGTAGTCCGCGAGCGTTCCCTGCTCGTAGACGTCAGCCAGCTCGAACGTGATGCGCAGGTCGCCCTCGTCGGGAGGCGCGGCGGGGTTGCCGAGCAGCGCGGTGTAGCGCACGAGGCCCCGCGACTTCGTCGGCTTCGCGTTCGCATCCGCCGTGCCGACCGTGAGCTCGTCCGAGGTCTGGACGGGCGGGTTGCAGGAGCCGAACGCGAGCGACGGCCCGTGCGTGCGGTTGGGCGCCGTGCACGTGGCGTAGGCGGGGACCAGCGAGACCTGGGTCGGGGTGGCGCCCTTCGGCCGGGGGTAGGAGTTGACCGGGATCGACTGCCAGTCCTGGAGGCGATCCGTGCCGGCGTCGTTCGTGACCTGCACCACCCCGGATCCGTCGCGGTTCATCACGTAGATGTCGTAGTCGCCGTCGCGGTTCGACTCGAATGCGATCTTCGTGCCGTCAGGAGACCAGATCGGCTTCTGGTCGTCGGCGGGATGGTTGGTCAGATTCGTCGCTTGCGTGCCGTCCGGAGCGACGGAACGGACCTCGCCGGCGGCCGCGAAAAGGATCGTTTGCCCGTCCTGCGCCCATTCGAGCTGCTGCGTGATGCTGAACGTGTTCAGCTGTTGGAGCCCGGTCCCGTCGTCATTGATGACGGCGAGCCCTGCCTTGTTGAACGCAAGCCGGTCGGAACTCGGAGACCACTCCGGTCTGCTGACGATTGGGCCGTCCAGGATCCCCGCCGCACCGCTGCCGTCGGCATTGGCGGCCCCAAGGTGCCCAGAGCCCGCGTCGTAGTCGTTGTAGGTGTACGCAACTCGTCCGTCGTTGGACCACGCACCGGTGTAGGACACTGTTCCGATCCCGACACCGGCACCGTCGGAGCCGTCCGCGCGCGCAACGCGCAGATAACCCGAATCGCAGCAGGAACTCGGAGAAAACTGCTCGACGATGGCCAGCCGCGTCCCGTCGGGCGACCACCTCACGAACGGCTCCTCCCAGTGGAGGCCGGGGATGAAAACCGGATCGCTGCCGTCGAGGTTCGAAATGCGGATGTCGAAAACGTCGTTGACCAGGTCGTACACGGCGGTCTCTAAGCGCGTGCCGGCCGGCGATATCCGTGCAGCCGCCGCGAGGTCGCAGGCTCCCGGCGAATGACGCCCGGAGCCGTCAGGCTTGACCATGTGGAGACAAGTGCCCGAGGACGGAGACGAGAACGCGATCTCGCCGTTCTGGCCCGGGAACGTGGAGCCCGCGGCGCCGGTCGGCGCAATCAGCGCTGCGAACGCGATCGCACCGGCTACTGCTCGAACGAGTGGAACGCCCGCCATCTCCCTGTCGGTAAGCTAGCACTCCCCTCGTCTGTCGACTAGAGCCCGAGGTCAGCTGACGCGCTGCTCGCCGGCCTTGAGCAGCTTGTCGCGCAGTTGCTGCTCGTCCTCGGCGGTCGGCTCGAACGTCTTGATCTCGGGCAGCCCCTTCAGCGACTCGAGGCCGAAGAGCTTCTCGAAGAGCGCGCTCGTGCGGTAGAGGATCGCGCCGAACTGCGTGCGGCCCTTCTCCTCGATCAGGCCGCGCTCCTCGAGCGTCGTCACGGGGGAGTCGGAGTTGACTCCGCGGATGCGCGCGATCTCCGGGCGCGACACGGGCTGGAGGTAGGCGACGATCGCGATGCACTCTGCCTGCGCCTGCGACAGCGGCGGCGTGCGCGGCTTCGACAGCAGGCGCCGCACGGCCTCATCGGCCTCTGGGTCGGACGCGAGCGTCAGCCCGCCCCCGACCTCGCGCAGCACGATGCCGTCCTCGCCGGGACCGAACCGCTCGCGCAGCTCCTCGACCGCATCGTCGAGGCGTGCCTCCGCGCAGCCGATCGCCTCGCACAGGTCGGCGCGGCTGACCGGCTCGGGCGAGCAGAACAGGAGGGCGGTGAGCTGTCGGGCGATGGGGTTCATCGGGTCTCGGCGGGAGCCATGATCTCGATCGGGCCGAAATTCTCGCGCTGGCGCCAGACGAGCTCACCGCCCTTGTAGAGCTCGAGCAGGGCGAAGAGCGTGACTGCCTGGGTCATCCGGTCGGAATCACCGACGGCGTCGTCGAACGTGAAGGTCCCGCGCGTCGCGAGCAGCTCCCGCACGACGGCGAGGCGGCGCTCGAGCGACACGGTGACGCGCGTCATGTGGCTCGTGTCCACGACCGGCGGGATGCGCAGCAGGTCGCGCATCGCTCCAGCGAGCCGCTCGGGCTCGTATGCCTTGCCGGCGGCCTCGATCGTCACCCGGCGGAGCTCGGGCGGCAGCGGCGCGGCGCGGTAGCCGTAGGGCCGCTCGGCGGCAAAGCGCTCGTGCATCCACTCCGACGCCGCGCGGAACTTGCGGTACTCGAGCAGGCGGGCGAGCAGCTCCTCGGCCGCCTCGCCGGGATCGAGGTCGAGGCCTTCCTCCTCTTCGGAGGGCAGCATCAACCGCGACTTCAGCTCGAGCAGGGCGGCGATCAGCACGAGGAACTCGGTGGCGGCCTCGAGGTCTAGCTCGCCCCGCGCCTCGAGGCGCTCGACGTAGGCGAGCACGATCTCCGCGAGGTGGACCTCGAGCAGGTCGACGTCCTCGTTGAGGATCAACGTGACGAGCAGGTCGAACGGCCCCTCGAAGACCTCGAGGTCGAGGGTCCACGGCTGGGCGACGGTGGTCAAAGCCCCATCGCCTCCTTCGCGCGGTCCATGCTCGGCACCGCGATCGCGCGTGCGCGCTCCGCGCCCGTCGCGAGCAGCCGCTCGAGCTCGCCGCGATCGGCGAGCGCCTCCGCGCGCCGCTCGCGGAAAGGACGCATGTACTCCACGATCCGCTCCGAGATCTCGTCCTTGTGGTCACGACAGCCGAGCTCGCCCGACCGGCAGGTGCGGTCGATCTCCGCGATGCGCTGCGGCGCGGTGCCGAAGAGCTTCTCGTAGGAGAACACGTTGCAGATCTCCGGCCGGCCGGGGTCGCCGCGCCGGATCTTCTCGGGGTCCGTGATCATCCGCCCCACCATGTCACGGATCGTGTCGGGCTCGGCTCCCAGCTCGATCGCGTTCCCGTAGCTCTTGGACATCTTGCGATTGTCGATGCCGAGCAGCACGGGCGCCTCGGTCAACAGCGCCTCGGGCTCGGGAAAGACCGGCTCGTCCTCGGAGCCGTACAGATGGTTGAAGCGCCGCACGATCTCGCGCGCCAGCTCGAGGTGCGGGAGCTGGTCCTGGCCGACCGGGACCTTCGTGGCGCGGTACAGGATGATGTCGGCGGTCTGGAGCACCGGATAGCCGAAGAACCCGAAGGTGTCGATCTGCTCCCCCAATTCGGCGATCTGCCCCTTGTAGGTCGGCACGCGCTCGAGCCACGACTTCGGCGTGATCATTCCGAGCAGCAGCGCGAGCTCGGCGTGCTCGGGCACCTGCGACTGGCGGAACACGATCGAGCGCTCGGGGTCGACGCCCGCCCCGATCCAGTCCGCGAGCATCTCGATCCCGTCCTCGTGGATCCGCGACACGTCCTCGAACCCGGTCGTGAGCGCGTGCAGGTCGACCACGCAGTAGATGCAGTCGTAGCTCTCCTGGAGGCGGACCCAGTTCTCCAGCGCGCCGAACCAGTGCCCGATGTGCAGCCGACCGGTTGGGCGCATGCCCGAGAAGACGCGCTCGCGGACAAGGGGTGATGCGCTGGCGGTGGCCGCGGGCACCCCCGCAGGATAACTTTGGCAGCCGACGCGCCCTTCGCCTAACCTCGCGGGCCATGGATGTCGAGGACGCGATCCGCACGCGGCGCACCGTGAAGGCCTTCGAGCCCCTGCCGGTCGACCGCGGCACGCTCGGCGAGCTGCTCGAGCTCGCCCGCTGGGCGCCCAACCACAATCTCACCAACCCCTGGCGCCTCAAGGTCGTGGGCCCGAGGGCGCTCGGGCGCCTGAAGAGCGCCGCCGCCGAGCACGCGGTCGCGGGGGCGCCGCGCGACTGCGATCGCGACGAGGTCGGCCGCGTGGCCGCCGCGAAGCTCGACCGCGCGCCGACCCTCGTGGTCGTCTCGGCGAAGCGCGCGGGCGACATCGTCCAGCAGGAGGAGGACCTGCACGCGACCGCCTGTGCGGCGTACAACGTGCTGCTCGGCGCGCACGCACGCGGGCTCGCGGGCTATTGGCGGACACCGGCGGTGATGCGCTCGCAGGCCGGGCGGAGGGCCGTCGGCCTCGCCGACGACGAGCGCTTCGTGGGGGTGCTTTACCTGGGCCGCGCGCGCCAGGCGATGGAGCCGCCTGAGCGGGCCGCGGTCGGCGACTACGCTACGTTCCTCGACTGATGGCTGCCTTCTCCGACACGGACTTCGACCTCGCGCCGCAGCGCGTGAAGGAGCTCGTGGACGCCGGCGAGGCGCAGCTCGTGGACGTGCGCGAGCCCTACGAGTGGGAGGCCGGGCGGATCCCCGGCGCGGTCCACATCGAGCTCGAGCGCCTCGCGGGCCAGGCCGACGAGCTCGACCGCGAGCAGCCCGTCGTATTCCAATGCCGCATGGGGCGCCGCTCGGCGCTCGCCACGCAGGCGTTCCGCGCGGCCGGCTTCGACGCGTACAACATGACGGGCGGCATCGCCGCATGGGCCGAGGCGGGCCTGCCGCTCGAGCCCGACGGCGGCACGGTCGCCGACCACTAGTGGCCTAGGAACGGCGCCGGGGCGGCATCTCGCGCCGCGGCAGCCCGATGTAAGGGTGGGGATGGTGCGGATGGCCGGGCGTCGACGACACGTCGTGCTCGGGCCCGGGAATGTGGACGCCGGCCGGGTCGGTTCCGGCGCCCGCCGGCAGCGTCAGGACGCTGCTCATGCCGGCCGACTCGAACACCCGCTGGACCTCCGGCGACGCGCCCTCGAGCGTCACGCGCCCGTCGACGCTGAAGCGCCGGTGGAGGTCCAGCAGCATCAGCGCGCCGGCGGTGTCCATGAAGGTGATCCCGCTGAGGTCCAGGGTCAGCTCACGCACGGTGCCGCGCTGGAGCTCCTGGACCGCGTCCTCGAAAAGCCTCCCCGCCTCGAGACCGAACTCTCCCGACAGCGCGAGCAGCACGCGGTTGCCCGTTCTGTCGACGAGCACCTCGAACGGCACACGGTCTGCTCCTGGCGCTTCCATCAATCCTCCGCTCGACCTACGCAGGCCTTCAATCTATCCGCTCAGCTCAGCGGCTGGCGCACGACCGGCCGCCGCGTCGCGCCGACCTCGTCGAGGCGCCGCACGGGCGTGGTGTACGGAGCGTTCTGCGCGACCCCGGGGTCGCGCTCTGCCTCCTCGAGGATCTCCTCGACGGCGGCCGCGAACGCGTCGAGCGTCTCCTTCGCCTCGGTCTCGGTCGGCTCCACCATCAGCGCCTCGTCGACGAGCAGCGGGAAGTAGACCGTCGGCGGGTGGAAGCCGTGGTCGAGCAGCCGCTTCGCGACGTCGAGCGTCTTGACCCCCAGCTCACGCTTGGCGCGCGCGCCCGACAGCACGAACTCGTGCTTGCAGGTGCGGTCGAAGGCGACCGGGAGGTACTTCCCCGCGCGCCCCTTGCGCATCAGGGCGAGCAGGTAGTTGGCGTTCAGCACCGCGGTCTCCGACGCCTCGCGCAGCCCGTCGCCGCCGAGGCTCAGGATGTAGGCGTAGGAGCGCACGAACACGCCGAAGTTGCCCTGGAAGCCGCGCAGCCGCCCGATCGACTTCGGCCGGTCGTGGTCGAGGTCGTAGTGGGGCTCGGTGCCGTTCGACCCCTCGATCCGCACGACCTGCGGGCGCGGCAGGAAGGGCTCGATGCGCTCCGAGACGGCGATCGGGCCCGCTCCGGGGCCACCGCCGCCGTGGGGCTGGGAGAAGGACTTGTGCAGGTTCACGTGGACGATGTCGAAGCCCATGTCCCCCGGTCTCGAGATGCCCATCACCGCGTTCAGGTTCGCGCCGTCGTAGTAGAGCGTCGCACCCGTGCCGTGCACGATCTCGGCGATCTCCTCGATGCGCTCGTCGAACAGGCCGAGCGTGTTCGGGTTCGTCAGCATCAGGCAGGCGACGTCGTCGTCGGCCTTCGCGCGCAGGTCCTCGACGTCGATCCCGCCGCGCTCGTCCGTCGCGACCTTGACGACCTCGTAGCCGGCCATCGTGACCGTCGCCGGATTGGTCCCGTGCGCCGTGTCGGGGGTCAGCACCTTGCCGCGCGACTCGCCGCGGTCGGCGTGGTAGGCGCGTGTCAGCAACAGGCCCGCGAGCTCGCCGTGCGCCCCCGCGGAGGGCTGGAGGCTGACGTGCGGCAGGCCGCAGATCTCCGACAGCGAGCGCTGCAACAGCCACATCAGCTCGAGCGCGCCCTGGGCGCGCTCCGGCGCAGTCGCGGGGTGCAGGCGCGCGTGGCCCGGCAGCGCCGCGACGCGCTCGTTGACCTTCGGGTTGTGCTTCATCGTGCAGGAGCCGAGCGGGTAGAAGCCGGTGTCGAGGTCGAAGTTGCGGCGCGAGATGCGGTTGTAGTGGCGCACGATCTCGGGCTCCGCGACCTCGGGCAGCCGGGGCGTCTCGGTGCGCAGCATCGCCTCCGGGATCAGCTCGCCGAGCGGCCGCGCGGGCACGTCGAGCGCGGGCAGCACGGCGGCGCGGCGGCCTTCGACGGACTTCTCGAAGATCGTCAGCGCGCGGTCGCGCTGCATCGCCGTCTCGTTCACGCGCTCACCTTCTCGGTCGCGCCGGCGCGCTCGGCCGCGACGGCGCGTTCGAGCGCGTCGGCGAGCAGGTCGATGTGCGCGCGGGTACGGCGCTCGGTCAGCGCGATCAGCAGGCCGTCCTCGAACTCGGGGTAGTCACGAGCGAGCGGATACCCGGCGCCGATCCCCTCGGCAGCGCAGCGGCGCAGCACCGCGTCGACGGGCGCCGCGAGACGCACCGCGAACTCCCGCACGGCCGGTTGCTCGTGCAGAGGCTCGACCCCGTCGATCGCGGCGAGGCGCTCGCGCGCGTAGGCCGTGCGCTGCGCCATCAACTCGCCGATCTCGACGATGCCCGACCGGCCCAGCCAGCTCAGGTAGATCGTCGCCGCCAGCGCGTTCAGCTGCTGGCTCGTGCAGATGTTGGAGGTGGCCTTCTCGCGGCGGATGTGCTGCTCGCGCGTCTGGAGGGTGAGCACGAACCCGCGCCGGCCGTCGACGTCCGTCGTCTCGCCGGCGATGCGGCCCGGCATGCGCCGGATGTGCTCCTCACGGGCGGCGAAGAACCCCACCGACGGGCCGCCGTAGTCGAGTCGGTTCCCGAGCGGCTGGCCCTCGCCCACCGCGACGTCGGCGCCGAAGTCCCCCGGCGGGCGCAGCACGCCGAGCGTGAGCGCGTCGACCGAGACGACGAGCAGCGCGCCCGTGCGCTTCGCGACCGGCGCGAGCGCGCCGAGGTCCTCGACGGACCCGAGGAAGTTCGGCTGCTGGAGGAACACCGCCGCGGTGTCCTCGTCGATCGCCGCCTCGAGGGCGGCGAGGTCGGTGGCGCCGCCTGTCAGCGGCACCTCCTCGACCGACGTCCCGTACCCGGCGGAGTAGGTCTCGAGCGCCTCGCGCGAATGCGGGTGCAGCCCGCGCGAGACGAGGAACTTCGATCGCCCTGTCGAGCCCCGCGCGAGGTACGCGGCCGCGGCCACCGAGGACGGCCCCTCGTAGAGGCCGGCGCTCGCGACCGGCAGTCCCGTCAGCTCGGAGATCGCGGTCTGGAACTCGAACATCGCCTGGAGCGTCCCCTGCGAGATCTCGGGCTGGTAGGGCGTATATGGAGTGAGGAACTCGGAGCGCTGGGTGATCGAGTCGACGATCGCGGGCACGTAGTGGTCGTACATCCCCGCGCCCAGGAAGCTGATCTCGTCCTCGGCGCTGATGTTGCGGGCGGCGAGCGCGGCAAGCCGCTCGTACACCTCGGCCTCGGGCATCCCGTCGGGCAGCTCGAGCGCCCGCGCGAGCCGCACGCCCTCGGGGAGGTCGGCGAACAGGTCGTCGATCGACGCCGCGCCGATCGCTGCGAGCATGTGCTCGCGGTCGGCCTCGGTGGCTGAGGTGTAGCGCGTCATCAGATGGTCTACTCGTCGGAGGTGAGCTGGGCCTCGTAGGCCTCGGCGGACAGCAGGCCGTCGGCCTCGCCGGGGTCGCTCAGCTTGACCTTCACGAGCCAGCCGGAGGTGTAGGGGTCCTCGTTGACGAGCTCGGGCGTCTCGGAGACCGCCTCGTTGACCGCCGTCACTTCCCCCGACATCGGCGCGATCACGTCCGAGACCGCCTTGACCGACTCGACCTCGGCATAGGACTGGTCCTTGCTGAGCTTGGCGCCGATCTCGGGCGGGTCGTAGAACACGACCTCACCGAGGGAGTCCTGGGCGTACCACGTGATCCCGAATGTCGCCTCCTCCCCCTCGATCCGCACCCAGTCGTGCTCGGGGTGGTAGAGCAGGTCGGCGGGATAGTTGTCGGACAAGGTCACTCTCCCTTTACGTAGAGGGGCTTCTTCGAGACGCATGCGGGGCGCTGCTTTCCGCGCACGTCGACGGTCAGATCGGTGCCGGGCTCGGCGAGGTCAGCGCGCACGTAGGCCATCCCGATGCCGACGTCCATGCAGGGCGAAAGGGTACCGCTTGTGACCGATCCGGCCGGATCGCCGCCGTGCAGGACCGCACACCCCGGGCGCGGGATGCCGGGCCCGGTGAACACGAACGGCGCGAGCATCTGCGCCGGGCCGGCGGCCGCCTGCTCGCGCAGCCGCTCGGCGCCGACGAAGTCCGTGTCGAGCGCGCAGGCCCACTTCAGGCCCGCCTCGATCGGCGTGCGGTCGGTGCTCAGATCGTTGCCGTAGAGCGGATAACAGACCTCGAGCCGCAGCGTGTCGCGCGCCCCGAGGCCCGCGGGCACCGCGCCCGCCTCGACCAGCGCGTCCCAGACGGCGGTCGCGCCGCCCGGCTCGATCAGCAACTCGACGCCGTCCTCGCCCGTGTAGCCGGTGCGGCACACGAGCGCCGGGACCCCCGCGACGACCGCGTCGGCGTGGCGGAAGCGCTTGGGCACGTCGCCCTCGATCAGGCCGCCGAGGATCTCGACGGCCTCGGGGCCCTGGAGCGCGAGCATCGCGTAGTCGGCGCTGCGGTCGGCGACCTCCGCCCCATCGAAGCCCTCCGCCTGGCGGCGAAACCACGCGAAGTCCGACTCGGCGTTCGACGCGTTGACGACCGTCAGGAAGCGCTCGTCCGCGCCGGACGGCGCGAACCGGTAGGTGAACAGGTCGTCGAGCACGCCGCCATCGTCGCGGCACAGCAGCGCATATTGCGCGCCGCCCGGCTCGATCTTGCGGACGTCGTTGGAAAGGAGGTGCTGGAGGAACTCGGCCGCGCGCGGGCCCGTCGTGGCGACCTCCCCCATGTGCGAGACGTCGAACAGGCCGGCCTTGGTGCGCACCGCCACGTGCTCCTGGCGCACGCCTTCGTACTGGACGGGCATCTCCCACCCGGCGAAGGGCACCATGCGCGCCCCCGCGCGTACGTGGGCGTCGTGCAGGGGGGTGCGCTTGAGCGGCGCCGCGGACAAGGCCACGTGACCCTAGCAAGGGCCTTTCTCACGAACCCTTAACGCAGACGTTCTAGAAGGAGTGCGGAGCGCCGCTGCGCGGTGGTGCCTACAGTTTCCGGTTACGCGCTCCCGCGGGGGGCGCCCTCACCCGACCCGAAGGGAGCATCAGTGACGATCGACCACGACCAGCGGCGGCTCCACGCCGTGGGAGGCCCGGAGGAGGTCCGCCGCACCTTCGAGACGGCCCTGTTCGAGGTCAAGCGCGTGATCGTCGGGCAGGAGGAGATGCTCGAGCGGGTCTTCGTCGCCCTGCTGGCCGACGGGCACATCCTCCTCGAGGGTGTCCCGGGCCTCGCCAAGACCCTCACGATCAAGGCCACGAGCGACGTGCTCGGGGGCAGCTTCAAGCGCATCCAGTTCACCCCCGACCTCGTGCCGTCCGACCTGATCGGGACGCGCATCTACCGGGCCGACAAGCACTCGTTCGAGACCGAGCTCGGGCCCGTGTTCTGCAATTTCCTGCTGGCCGACGAGATCAACCGCGCGCCCGCGAAGGTGCAGTCCGCGCTGCTCGAGGTGATGCAGGAGCGCCAGGTCACGATCGGGCCGGACACCTTCCGGTCCCCCCACCCATTTCTGGTCCTCGCGACCCAGAACCCGATCGAGTCGGAGGGCACCTATCCGCTGCCCGAGGCGCAGGTCGACCGCTTCATGTTCAAGGTCGTCGTCGACTACCCCTCGGAGAACGAGGAGGTGGCCGTCGTCAACCGCTCGCTCGCGGGATCGCCGGAGATCGAGCAGGTGCTCTCGCCGGAGCGCCTCGTCGACGCGCAGGCCGCGACGCGCGAGGTGTTCGTCGACCGCGCCGTCAACGAGTACGCGGTCGCGCTCGTGGGAGCCACCCGCCGGCCGGCCGAGTACGGCCTCGCGGAGATCGCTCCCTACATCGAGTACGGCGCCAGTCCGCGTGGCTCGATCAACATGATCCACGGGGCTCGCGCGCTCGCGCTGCTGCGCGGGCGCGGGTTCGTGCTCCCGGAGGACGTGCGCGCGCTCGCCGCCGACGTGATGCGCCATCGGCTCGTGCTCACATACGAGGCGCTGGCCGAGGGCGTGAGCGCGGATTCGCTGCTGGAGCGTCTGATCGCCGCCGTTCCGGTGCCGGAGGTGACGTTGTCGCGGACCGAGGTGGCGTGAGCAGGCACCTCGCCGTGGTCGGGTCCGACGCCGCCGCGACCGTCGCGCAGGCCCCCTCCGCGGTGATCAAGGGGCTCGACCTGACGGTGCGGCGGCGGATCGACAGCCTCGTGGCGGGCGAGCACCGCTCGCCGTCACTCGGCCACGGGACGGAGATCGCCCAGGTGCGGCCCTACCAGGTGGGCGACGACGTCCGCCAGATCGACTGGGCGGTGACCGCGCGTACCGGCGACCCGCACGTGCGCGTACACGTCGCCGAGCGCACCCTGGCGACCTGGCTGCTGCTCGACGTATCGGCGTCGATGCAGTTCGGCACGGCCGACCGCCGCAAGGCAGACGTGGCCGAGGGCGCGGCGCTCGCGGTCGGGCACCTCGCGACGCGCCAGGGCAACCGCCTCGGCGTGATGACCTTCGGCGCGCGCGAGTCGCGCGTCGTGCCGCCGCTCCAGGGCCGCCAAGGACTGCTGCGGCTGCTGCTGACCCTGCGCGCCGGGCACGAGCCGGACGGCTCGGGGCCGACCGACCTCGCCGACGCGATGTCGCGGGCCGGGCGCCTCGCCCGCGCGCGCGGCCTCGTGGTGGTGGTGTCCGACTTCCGCGGGCCGCGCGCGTGGCGCACCCCGCTGCTGCGGCTGCTCAACCGCCATCACGTGATCGCGCTCGAGGTGCGCGACCCCCGTGAGCAGGAGCTGCCGGCCGTCGGCGACCTGTGGCTCGTCGACCCCGAGACGGGCGCCCAGCTGCGCGTCGACACGAACCGCCGCAAGACCCGCGAGCGATTCGCGTCCGCGGCGGCCGCGGAGCGCGACGAGCTGGCGGGGGAGCTGCGCCGCACGGGCGCCGAGCACATCGTGCTCTCGACCTCCGGTGACTGGCTGCGGGAGCTTGCCAAGCACCTGAACCGCGCGAACGCGAGGCGGCGCCGATGAGCTTCGAGCTGCCGCTCGCCCTCCTGGGGCTCGCCCTGGTCCCGATGATGCTCGCTCTCTATGTTGTGGCCCAGCGCCGCCGCCGGGCCTACGCCGTGCGCTTCACGAACCTCGAGCTGCTCGGCAGCGTCGTGACCGCCGCGCCGCAGTGGCGCCGTCACGTCCCCCCTCTTCTGTTCATGCTCGCGCTGGCCGCGCTGGTGATCGCGATCGCGCGGCCACACGTCGACGTCGACGTCGCCAAGGAGGAGGCGACGGTGATGCTCACGACCGACTCCTCGGGCTCGATGCAGGCAACCGACGTGTCGCCCAACCGCCTCGACGCTGCCCGCAACTCCGCGAAGGGCTTCGTGAACGGGCTGCCGGACAAGTTCCGCCTCGGGCTCGTTTCGTTCAGCAACGTCGCGCAGCTGCTCGTGCCCCCGACCAACGATCGCGCGCCGATGATCACCGCGATCGACTCGCTCCAGGCCCAGGGCGGGACCGCGATCGGGACGGCGATGGAGACCGCGCTGTCGGGTCTGCAACCGGTGCTCGAGCGCAACAAGCGCCGCCAACAGCGCAGCGATGGCCGTGATCGCCGCGCGGCGCCGCCCGCCGTGATCGTGCTGCTCTCGGACGGCTACTCGACGACCGGCCCGGAGCCGCTCGAGGTCGCGAGGCGCGCCCGCGAGCTGCGCGTGCCGGTCAACACGGTCGCGCTCGGCACGAGCGCGGCGACGGTCACGCTCTCGGACAGGCTCGGCGCGACCCGCAACGTGCGCGTCCCCCCGGACCGCCGCACGCTGCGCCGCATCGCGCAGGTGACCGGCGGGCAGTACTTCGGGGCGGTCACCGACGAGAAGCTGAAGGACGTCTACAAGCGGCTGGGCTCGCGCATCGGCTTTCGCCAGGAGGAACGTGAGATCACCGCCGCGTTCGCCGGCGGGGCGCTCGGGTTCATGCTCGCCGGCGGCCTGCTCTCGATGCTCTGGTTCGGGCGCCTGCCCTAACCGCTGGCGGCCGCGTCTGCGTAGCGGCGGCAGTGCATATCAGGTGGCATGATCTCCGCCATGATCCTGCTCGACGGCGGTCAGTTCCTGATGGGCAGCGAGGACCACTGGGCCTACCCCGGCGACGGCGAGGGCCCGGTGCGGGAGGTGCGGGTGGAGCCGTTCTTGATCGACGCGCGCGCCGTCAGCAACGCGGAGTTCGCGCGCTTCGCCGACGAGACCGGCCACCAGACGGAGGCCGAGCGATTCGGATGGTCGTTCGTGTTCGCCGGCCTACTGCCGGACGACTTCCCGCCGACGCGCGCCGTCGCACAGGCGCAGTGGTGGCGCCAGGTCGAGCGCGCCGATTGGCGCCATCCGGAGGGCCCCCACTCGGATCTCGCGGAGCGGCTCGAGCACCCGGCCGTGCACGTCACGTGGAACGACGCGGCGGCCTACTGCGAGTGGGCGGGCACGCGGCTGCCCACAGAGGCCGAATGGGAGTTTGCGGCCCGTGGGGGGCTCGAGTCGATGCCGTTTCCCTGGGGCGAGGAGGTCGAGCCCGGGGGCGAGCACCGCATGAACGTCTGGCAGGGAACGTTCCCGGCCGAGAACACGCTCGCGGACGGCTTCTACGGAACCTGCCCGGTGGACGCCTTCGAGCCCAACGGATACGGCCTGCGGAACACGACGGGGAACGTGTGGGAGTGGTGCGCGGACCGATTCAGCGCCGAGCTGCGCACTCACAGGGCCGCGCGCGGGGGCTCGTACCTGTGCCACGCCTCCTACTGCCGCCGCTACCGGGTGTCCGCGCGCAACGCGATGACGCCCGACTCCTCGACGGGCAACACCGGGTTTCGCTGCGCCCGGTCGACATCACCATGAGTGTGGGGCAACCCCCCAACAGCCCGCGAACGACTGCCCCGGCTCCAGCCGGATCAGGTCTCGTCCCGTCCGGAAGGCGTTCGGCGGACAGGTCATGGGCTCGATCGCAATGCTGCGACGGGCCACATCGGGCAGCGGGTCTCCGGTGAACAGCATCACGTAGGGGTAGGCCTCGTCCATCCAGAGCGTGAGTCCACGCCGAGCGCCGGCGTCGCGGAGCTCGACGCGTGCACGACCACCCCCGTCGCGCTCGAGGCCGGTGAAGCAGTTGTCGAGCTGCGTCGCGCCGATCGGGCGCGCCTGGCGGAAGTCGTGCTCCGTCCCCGCGACGGGGATCTCCCCTGTGGGGATCCCACGCTCGTCCGCGTGCAGCACGGCGTGCGCCGGACAGCACAGCGTCGCGGAGTCGACGCGCTCCGGTCCGGCCACCAGGTAGGGATGCGCACCGGTCCCGTAGGGGCAGGGGGCCCTCCCCACGTTGGTGGCGGTCGTCCGCACCTGCAGCCCGTCGGTCGAAAGCGAATATTCGATGCCGAGCGCCAGCGCGAACGGATAGCCCGGCCGGGGATGGAGCGTGTGCTCCATGACGACTCGATGCGGCTCGCGCTGCGCGGCGGTCCATGGCGACCAGCGCACGAGGCCGTGGATCGCGTTCGAGCGCTCGGGCTCGTCGATCAGGAGCTGATGCTGTTGCCCGTCGAACTCGTAGCTTCCGTCCTGCACGCGATTCGGCCACGGGCTCAGTAGCTGCCCCCGGCCGGAGGGGCAGATCTCGTCGTCGCAGTACCCGTCGAGGACCTCGCGACCCGCGGCCGAGTATGTGCGCAGGCCCCCGCCGACCTCGACGACGACCGCGCGCTGGTCGCCGAGCTCGATCGTGATCTGCTCGCCCGAGTGAGGGATCGCCGCCATTCCGGCGTCATGTCCGCCGGAGGCCATCGCCGTTACAGCCCGAGCGCGGCAGCGGTCGGCTGGCCGGCGTAGGGCCCCGCGCCGGTGAGGTTCCCCGCGCCGCAGCGCGCCGCGAGCGCGAGCGCCGCGCCGACCTCCATTCCGCTTCCGAGTGCGAAGGTCAGCCCCGCGGCGAACGAGTCGCCCGCGCCGTAGGCGTCCACGACCGGACCGGTGAGCGCAGCCGCCTCGAAAGACCCGGTGTGACCCTCGGCGGCCGCGTAGGTCCCTCCGTCCGCACCGCGCGTATCCACGGTCAGGCGGGCCGGCCCTCCCGATCCCCGCGGGTCGGCACGCTCGCCCGCGTCGCTCGCGCTTCGCACGAGCGCGTCGAGTGCCACCGCGCTTTCCTCGAGCGCACCGCGGGCGCGAGGCGTCGCGACGAGCGTCCGCGCCGCGCGCGCATGGTGCAGAGCTGCCGCGTCGCCGCCGGTGAAGTAGACGCCGTCCATCTCGGCGAGGCGCTCCCAAGGGAGGTCGTCGCGCCCGGACGGCACGAGCCGCTCGCCGAGCACCGCGATCGTGCGCTCGCCGCGCGCGTCGAGGAGCGCCACGGCGCGTCGCTGGGGACGATCGCGGACCGACGCCTCGACCTCGACCCCATGGGCCCGCAACTCCGCCTCCGAGCGGCGCCCGTGGTCGTCATTGCCGAAGGCCGTGAAGAACATCGCCGTCCCGGCCAGCTTGGCCAGCTGCGCGGCCGCGACCGCACCGCCGCCGGCCGCCTCGGCCCACCACTCGTCCGCGTGGACGATCTCGCCGGGCGACGGCACGTGGGGCACCCTCAAGAAGTCGACCCACTCGACGTGTCCGACCACGGCAAACCGGGGCATCGTCAGCCGAGCGCGGGATTCACGGCGTTCACGATCACGTCGCTCGACCAGTCCTAGCTACGCCAGGCAGCGCTCGACCTTCCGCCTGAAGGCCCCGGTCGGGACGCGCTCGTAGCCGAGAATCAGGTTCCCGTAGCGGAAGTAGTAGGACTGCGCGTCCTCGACGCCGGCCTCGTCGGCGAGCTTCCTCCATTCCTTCTCACGATCCGCGGCATCGGACGCGGTTGGCTCGACGCCCACGTCGATGCTGTTGCGCCCGTCGGGGCGCCGAACGGTGAAGTCGATCCCCAGGCCGCTCTGCGGCTGGTCGACGCTGAAGCCCTCGCCGCGCAGGCAGCGCGTCACGTCGACGGGGTCGAACAGCTTCCCCGGCGCGAGGTCGCCCTTGCCCTCGCCGTCGCCGCCGCAAGCAGGCAGGACCGCGGCCAGCAGGGCGATCGAGCCGATCAGCGCGCGCCTCCACTTCTTCGAGACCTCCACCTCGAAGCGCTCGCGCAGCTTCACCAGCTCGTTGCCGCCTTACTTCAGAAACTCGGGGATGTCGATCTCGTCGTCCCCGATCTCGAGCTCGCGGCGCACGCGGTCGTCGTAGACGACGTCGCGGCGGCCCGCGCCGCCTTGGCGTGAGGCCGGCCGGCGCGCGCCCTTGCCGTCGAACCCGGTTGCGATCACCGTGACCCGGACCTCGTCCTCGAGGTTCTCGTCGATCACGGACCCGAAGATGATGTTCGAGTTCTTGTCGGCCGCGGCGGTGACCATCTCGGCCGCCTCGTTGACCTCGAAAAGGCCGAGGTCACGCCCGCCGGTGATGTTCAGCAGGATGCCGGTCGCGCCCTCGACCGACTCCTCGAGCAGCGGCGAGGAGATCGCGTTCTTCGCGGCCTCGGCCGCGCGGTTCTCGCCCGATGCGACGCCGATGCCCATCAGCGCGGAGCCGGCGTCTCGCATGATCGTGCGCACGTCGGCGAAGTCGAGGTTGATCAGGCCGGGAACCGTGATCAGGTCGGTGATGCCCTGGACGCCCTGGCGCAGCACGTTGTCGGCCTCCCGGAAGGCATCGAGGATGCTCGTGCGCCGCTCCACCATCTGGAGCAGCCGGTCGTTCGGGATCGTGATCAGCGTGTCGACCTTCTCGCGCAGGGCGCGGATGCCCTGCTCGGCCTGCTCCGCGCGGCGCGCGCCCTCGAACTCGAACGGGCGCGTCACGACGCCGACGGTCAGCGCGCCGATCTCGTCCTTCGCGATCTCGGCCACGACGGGCGCGCCGCCGGTGCCGGTGCCGCCACCCTCGCCCGCGGTGACGAAGACCATGTCCGCCCCCTTCAGGGACTCCTTGATCTCGTCGTGGCTCTCTTCGGCGGCGGCGAAGCCCACGTCGGGGTTCGCGCCGGCGCCGAGGCCCTTGGTCAGCTCGGAGCCGATGTTCAGCTTGATGTCGGCCTCCGTCATGCGAAGTGCCTGGTTGTCGGTGTTCACGGCGATGAACTCGACACCCTTGAGGCCCGCGTCCACCATCCGGTTGACGGCATTGGTCCCGCCGCCGCCGACGCCTACCACCTTGATGACCGCTAGATAGCTCGAGCTTTCCATTTGCGCTCCCTCCCGCTCCGGCACGCCAAGGCTCCAGTAATGGTGCAGACTTGGCCGACTCCGGTTTCGGAGTGGATTCGGCACGATAGGCCAAATTCCCGACCCGTGCAACGCGCTGCACGAGTTCGGTCGCCCGCTCGACCCGAAGTAGAGAGTCTCAACCCTCGAGTCGCCATTGAGCGTTGGACGCCCGCACGGTGCGACCGATCGCCCACCGTATAGGTGGGCCAAACCGCGCACCATGGGCTCGCGCGCTAAGGGACCGGCACCCCCGCGCCGGTCGCGCCCGTCGCCCCGGTGGCGACCGGCTGCTCGGCGACAGCCGCCGCGGCGGCGGCCTGCACTCCGGTGGTCTCGGCCGTGACTGTTTCCTCGGGGACATCGTCCCGATACGCGGCCGAGGGCCGCTCGGGGATTCGCAGGTCGATCGACGCGGCGGCAGCCGCGGGGGTGTCGGCGAGCACCCGCGCCGCGGCCGTCCACTTCGCCGCAAGCCTGATCGGCGCGCCGAAACGCAGTGTCGGGCCACCATCGATCGCGACCCGCACGCCGTCACCCGCGCGGTAGGCGCGCTCGAGCAGCGGCCGCAGCTCCTCCGGGGCGCCGGCGATCACGCGGACCAGGCCGGCCTCCGCCCCGCTCCCGAGCCTGCCGCCGCCGGGGATCGCGTCGACCTTCACGGTGGGCAGCCGCGAGTCGCGCTCGTGGGGCAGCAGCGTCCCGTCGCTCGCAACCGCCACCCGGCGGGAGTCTCCGGACACGAGCGCCGCGACCGGGAGGTGCTCGCGCACGCTGATTACCAGCTTGTGCGGGACGTCGGCATCCACCGAGACCGACTCCACCGCGGGAAACGGCTCGACCGCGCGCGCCAGCTCCTGCTCGCTGTAGTGGAGCGTCGTCATCCGCATCGCCGCCTGGCGCAGCGTGCGGCGGATCGCCGGTGCGTCGCGCGTCGTGAGACCCGTGACCTCGACCTCGCTCACGCGCACGATCGAGGAGTCACGCACCCACAGCCAGCCGAACGCCAGCACCGCCGCGATCGCGAGCGCGCCGAAGCCGGCCATGAAGCCACGCGAGATCGGAAGGTCGCCGAGGCTCGCCAGCGCCCGGCGCGCGAAAGGGGAAGTGCTCATGAGGCCGCCCACGGGAAGCGGATGTCGCCCAGCAGCTGGACCTCCGGCTCGAGCTCGATCCCGAAGCGGTCCTGGACCCGGCGCCGGCCCTCGGCGATCAGCCCGAGCACGTCCGCCGTCGTGGCGGATCCGGCATTCTCGACGAAGTTGGCGTGCTTGGGGCTGAAGCGGGCTCCGCCGACCGCGAGCCCCTTGCAACCCGCTGCCTCGAGCAGTTGCCCCGCGCTGCGGTCATCGCCTTCCGGGTTCTTGAAGGTCGAGCCGAAGGTCTTGACACCCGACGGCTGCGCCTCGCGCCGGCGCGCACGCAGATCCGCGAGCGTCGCCTTGACATGCGCGGAATCGCGCGGCTCGAGCGCGAACGACGCTCGCGCGACGACCTCGCGGGGGGCGAGGTTGGAGCGGCGGTACGCGAAGCCGAGGTCAGCGGGCGCGCGGCGCTCGACCCCCGCGGCCGTGCAGACGTCGACCCACTCGAGCACGCGTGCGAGGTCGCCCCCGTAGGCGTTCGCGTTCATGCGGACCGCGCCGCCGACCGTGCCGGGGATGCTCACGCCGAACTCGATTCCCGAAAGCCCGAGCGCGGCCGCCCTCGCCGCCGCCTGGGGCAGGCGGGCGCCGCCCCCGCAGACGAGGCGGCCGGCATCGTGCTCTATCGCGGCGAGGGATCCGTCCAATTTCAAGGCAAGTCCTGCGAAACCGAGGTCCGCTACGAGAAGATTCGATCCCGAGCCCACGACTCCTACGTCGAGGCCCTCGTCCTGCGCCCACCGCAGCAGGCCGACCAGCTCCTCCTCCGTGCGCGGCCGGGCGAACGCGCCGGCCGGGCCGCCCGTGCGCACGGTCGTGAGCCTCGCGAGCGGGTAGTCGCGCAGCACGTGCTGCGGCGCGGCACTCATCCGGCGCCGCCGTCGAGGCGCTCGAGCAGGTCCCCGGCGACCCGGTCGACGTCACCGGCGCCGAGCGTCACGACCAGGTCACCCGGGCGCAGGTGCCCGGACAGCACGCCGACCGCCTCCTCGCGGGTGGGCAGCCACCACACCTCTCGCCCGCCGGCGCGGTCGGCCGCCGCGCGCGCGACCATCGCCCCGTCGACGCCGGGGAAGTCCTCGGCGTGCTCGCGCGCCCGGTAGACGTCGAGCACCACGACGACGTCGGCTTGCGCGAGCGCCCGGCCGAGATCACGGTGCGTGTGCGCGGTGCGCGAGTAGAGATGCGGCTGGAACACCGCGACCAGCCGGCCCGGCTCGAGCGCGCGCGCCGCCGCGAGCGTCGCCGCGACCTCGGTCGCGTGGTGCGCGTAGTCGTCGAACAGGCGCACGCCGCCCGCCTCGCCCCTGGGCTCGAAGCGGCGGCCCGCGGGCTGAAACGACCGCAGCGCCCCGGCCGCGCGAGCGGGGTCGCAACCCGCGGCGCGCGCCGCGCCGATCGCCGCGAGCGCGTTGAGCACGTTGTGCTCGCCGGGCACGGGAATCTCGGCCTCGCACACGTCGACCCCGTTCACTGCAAGCGTGAACTGCATGCCGGTGCCGGCGGCGCGCACGTCGCGGGCCCGCAGCGCCGCGTGCGGCGAGGTCCCGAACTCGACGTCGCCGGCCCGGGGCCCGGCGTTCTCCCACGCCACGACCGTGCCACCGGGGCGCACGCGCGCGCGGAAGTCATCGAACGCCCGGCGGACCTCCACCTCGGACGCATACGTCGAGTGGTGGTCGAGCTCGAGGTTGGTGACGACCGCGACGTCCGGCTCGAAGTTCAGGAACGAGCGGTCCGACTCGTCGGCCTCGACGACCATCCACGGCCCGCTGCCCCAGACCGCGTTCGGCCTGTGGCCGCCGCCGGGGAGCGGCAGCTCCGCCCCGACCGCGTAGCCGACCGCCTCGCCGCACGCGGCGAGCGCGTGGGCGGCCATTGCGGTGGTCGTCGTCTTGCCGTGCGTCCCCGCGACCGCGATCACACGGCGCATCGACGCCGCCTGCGCGAGCAGCTCGCCACGGTGGATCACCGTCGCGGCGGCGGCCACCTCCGGAAGATCGCGCGGGACGGCGGTCGACACGACGATCTCGGTGCCCGGCGACGCGTGCGCCGCGTCGTGGCCCACCTGCGGCTCGATCCCCGCCGCGCGCAGCTCTTCGAAGTAAGCGGTCTCCGCCTGGTCGCATCCGCTGACGTCCGCGCCGAGCGCGCGCGCGATCAGCGCGAGGCCGCTCATCCCGGCGCCGCCGATGCCGACGAGGTGCAGGCGGCGCCCCGCCCAGGGCCGCTCGGCGGGCCCGGGCTCGGCGGGGTCGGGCTCGGACGGCGCATGGGACGCCCCTCGCGATCGCTCCCCGATTGACGCGAGCACCTCCGTGGCGATCGCCGACGCCGCGTCCGGGCGTGCGACGGAGCGCGCCGCGCCGGCCATCCGCGCGAGCCGCTCCGGGTCGCCGGCAAGCGCCTCGACCTCCGCGCGCAGGCGCGCGGCGGACAGCTCCTCGTCGCCGATCACGACCGCCGCGCCGGCGCCGGCCATCCAGCGCGCGTTCTTTGCCTGGTGGTCGGCGGTGGCGTGCGGGTAGGGCACCAGGATCGCGGGCCTGCCCGCGGCCGCGATCTCGAAGACCGAGCCGCCCGCGCGGGCGACCACGAGGTCGCTCGCGGCGAGCGGGTCCGCGAGGGAGTCGAGGTACTCGAGCACCGCGTAGCCGTCCGTGTCCCCGACGCGCGCGCGGACCTCGTCGAAGTCCCGCATGCCGGTGATGTGCAGCACGTGCACGCCCGCGCCGGCGAGCGCCTCGGCCGCGGCGGTGTTGAGCGACCGGGCGCCGAGGCTGCCGCCGAACACGAGCACGCACATCGCGTCCGCCGGCACGCCGAGCCGCGCGCGCGCGGTGTCGCGGTCGGCCTCGACGACCGCGCGCGGCACCGGCCGGCCCGTGACCAGATAGCGGTCGCCGGTGCGTCCCTCGACCGGGAACGCGAGGCAGACCCTGCGCGCGAAGGGCGCGAGCATCCGGTTGGCGAGGCCGAGGTGGCTGTCGGCCTCGGTGAGGACGAGCGGGATGCGCCGCGCGACCGCGGCAAGACCGACCGGCCCCGCCACGTAGCCGCCGCCCGCGAGCACCGCGTCGGCGCCGACGCGGGCCAGCATCGCGCGCGCCGTCGCCGCGGCGGCGCCGGCGCGCGCGGCCGCGCCGAGCGCGCGCACGGGATTGCGCCGGTCGAGGCCCCTCACGGAGAGGTACTCGATCGGGTAGCCGGCGGCCGGCACGAGCTGCGCCTCGGCGCGCTCGCGGGTGCCCGCCCAGACTACGCCTGCGCCTCTATCCCGCAGCTCGTCTGCGACCGCCAGCGCCGGAACGACGTGCCCGGCGGTCCCGCCCGCTGCGATCACCACGGTTGGCATCAGCCTTCCTTATATCTGCTGGACCCGACCCGCTCCGCCGGCCGGCGTCGTCGACGAGGCGCAACGCGGGCCGCGCAGCGCCCTGCCGGGCCACGTTGATGAGGATGCCCATCCCCGTCAGCAGCACCACGAGGTTGCTGTTCCCGTACGAGATGAAGGGCAGGGGCACGCCCGTGAGCGGCAGCACCCCGAGCACCGCGAAGAAGTTGACGGTCGCCTGGATCAGGATCACCGACGTGATCCCCGCGGCGACGAGCTTCGCGTACAGATCCTTCGCCATCCGCGCCGAGCGCAGCCCCGCGTAGGCGATCATCCCGTAGAAGAACAGGACGCCCAACATGCCGAGCAGGCCGAGCTCCTCGCCGATCACCGCGAGGATCATGTCGGTGTGGGCCTCCGGCAGATAGAAGAGCTTCTGGACACTCTCCCCGAGGCCGACGCCGAAGAACCCGCCGGAGCCGATCGCGATCATCGCCTGCACGGACTGGAAGCCGCTGCCCTGCGCGTCCGCCCACGGATCGAGGAACGAGGTGAGCCGCTCGCGGCGGTACGGCTCGATCACGGCGGCGATCAGCGCAAGCGCCGCGAGGCAGCCGAAGAGCACCAGCAGGTGGCGCATGCTGACCCCGCCCACGACGAGCAGCGCGCCGAGCGTGAAGCAGATCACCATCGCCGTGCCGAGGTCCGGCTCGACGACGATGAGTAGCGCCATCGCGCCCGCGAGCAGGATCAGCGGCCGCACCCCGTAGAGCGAGCGCACGCGCTCCGGCTTGCCCGCGATCAGCAGCGCCGCGTAGAGCACGAGCGCGAGCTTTGCGACCTCGGACGGCTGGAACTGGAGCGGGCCGGCCCCGAGCCAGCGGCGCGAGCCGTTCGCCGCGATGCCGAAGCCGGGCACCAGCACGAGCACGAGGCCCGCGAGCGCGACGATCAGCAGGATCGGCGTGAGCCGCTTCGCGGTCTCGAGGCCGTGCCGCGCGAAGAACGACAGCGCGACCAGGCCGAGCGCCGCGGAGGCGAGATACCGCTTGAGGTACTCCGACGAGTCGCCGCCCTGCGACAGCAGCGACGTGCCCGAGCTGGCGCTGTAGACCATCACCGCGCCGAACGCGATCAGCACGAGCGTCGCGGTGCGCAGCATCTGCTCCTCGAAGGTCATCTCCACGCGCTGCCCGCGATTCCAGGGAAGCCGCGGCAGCGTGCGCGGCAGCCTCACGTGCCTCACCGTTGCCCCTCAGCAAGCGCCTGCACGAGCGAGCGGAAGTGCTCGCCGCGCTGCTCGTAGTCGCGGTACTGGTCGAAGCTCGCACACGCCGGCGCGAGCAGCACGACCTCGTCCGGCCGGGCGCGCCGTGACGCCTCGCCGACGGCGTGCTCCATGTCACCGCAGTGGACCAGCTCCACGCCGCTGTCCGCGAGGTCGAAGGCCAGGCGGTCGGCCGCCTCACCGATCAGGTAGCACGCGCGACAGGTCGCGCGCACGTCCGACTCGAGCTCGCCGAAATCGCCCCCCTTCAGCGAGCCGCCCATGATCGCGTGCACGCCGGCGCCGAACGCCTCGAGCGCCGCCGCGGCGGCGCCCGGGTTGGTCGCCTTCGAGTCGTTCACGTACTCGACGCCGCCCACCTCGGCGACGTGCTCCATCCGGTGCGGCAGCCCGGCGAACTCGCGCAGCGCCGTGCGCACCGCCTCCCGGTCGATGCCGCGCTCGAGCGAGACGGCGGCGGCGGCCATCGCGTTTTCGAGGTTGTGCTCCCCGCGCAGGCGGATCTCGCCGACGTCGACCAGGCGGTCGTCGCGCCAGACGAGCATCTCGCCCTCGCGGCGCATGTCACCGTCGCCGAACGTGATCGTGCGCGCGCTGACCCCCGTCAGCAGGTCCGCGTCGCGCGCGTTCACCACCGCGAGATCGGCCGGATGCTGGTTGGCGAAGATGCGTAGCTTCGCGCCGAGGTAGGCGCCGCTCGACAGATGCCGGTCGAGGTGGTCGTCGGAGAGGTTCAGGAAGACGGCCGCCTCGGGCGCGAACGCGATCGAGTCCTCGAGCTGGAAGCTCGACGCCTCGCAGACGACCGTGCCCCTCCCGGTCGTGCCCGGGAGCGAGGTGAGCGGCGTGCCCACGTTCCCCGCCACCGCCACGGGCGCCGCGGCCGCCCGGTGCATCGCACCGATCAGCTCGACCGTCGTCGTCTTTCCATTGGTTCCGGTCACCGCGATGAACTCGTTGGGGAGCATCCGCCAGCCGAGCTCCAGCTCTCCGACGACCTCGAGTCCCCTGCGGCGTGCCTGCCCGACGACGGGCGCATGCTGGGGAACCCCGGGGCTCTTGACGAGCGTCGCGGGCGGCGGCGATGCCTCCAAGGCTTGGGTCCCATCCGATTCCAGGTGGATTTCGACGCCCGCGGCCGCAAGCCTTTCGCGCTCCGCGAGGGCCTCCGGCGGCCGCCCCGAGTCGACGCCCACGATCCGCTCGCCGGGCCGGGCGGCCGCGAGCGCCAGCGCGGCGGCAACCCCGGACCGGGCAAGGCCCACGATCAGGTAGGGGCCGGGCGGCAGCGGCGGTCTGCGGTGGGTCAAGGGGTCGAGGCGACTCGGAGGCCAAGCCGCGGGCCGCAGCGGTCGATTTTCCACGCATATCGTGGACGATCGACCCCGGCGTCGCCGAAAGCCACGGTTACGCCCCGATGCTCTGCTGGTAGACCGTGAAGCCGATCGCGCTGACGATCGCGGCGGTGATCCAGAAGCGCACCATGATCTTGGTCTCCGACCAGCCCATCAGCTCGAAGTGGTGGTGCACGGGGGCCATCAGCAGCACACGCCGGCGAAAGAGGCGGAAGGCGACCACCTGCGCTGCCACCGACAGCGCCTCGATCACGAAGATGCCGCCGATCACGATCAGAAGGACCTCCGACTTGGTCATCACGGCCATGCCGGCGATCGCCCCGCCGAGGCCGAGCGAGCCGGTATCGCCCATGAAGATCGCCGCCGGGAACGCGTTGAACCACAGGAACCCGACGGACGCGCCGACGAGGCAGGCGCCCAGCAGCGAGAGGCCGTCCTGCTCCGTGATCGACAGACCGTCCTGGCCGCCCGTGATGAAGGCGATCGCCGTATAGGTGAGCAGCACGATCGCCGCGCACCCCGCGGCAAGGCCATCGAGGCCGTCCGTCAGGTTGACCCCGTTCGTCGCGCCCGCGATCACGAGGAAGATCAGCACGACGTAGAAGCCCCCGATGTCGACGTTGGCGTCGATGATCCGCAAGTGCAGCGTGTCGCTGAGGCCGACGACCTCGCGCGCGACGAACCACAGCCCGATCGCGATCAGCAGCTGGAGCGCGAGCTTTGTACGCGCCGAGAGCCCGAGCGAGCGCGCCTTCACGATCTTCAGCCAGTCGTCGGCGAACCCGATGCCCGCCGCCGCGAGCGCCGTGCCGAACACCGCCATGCTCGCCGCGTCGCGATCCGAGAGGATCAGGTACGGGACGCCGATCGCGGTGAACACGATCAACCCGCCCATCGTCGGCGTGCCGGCCTTCACGTGGTGGTCGGCCGGGCCATCCTCGCGGATGTGCTGGCCGAACTCGCGGTCGCGCAGGAACTGGATGTACTTCGGCCCGAGGAAGATCGAGATGAGCAGCGAGGCGAGCCCCGCGATCAGGATCTCGCCCATCAGGCCTCGTCTGCCTCGAGCGCCCGCGTCACCCGTTCGAGGCCGACCCCGCGCGATCCCTTCACGAGCACGATGTCGCCGGGCTCGATCAGGCCAGGGAGGAGCGCCGCGGCCTGCTCGGCGTCGGGGGCCTCGCGCGTGTCGCCGCCGTGGCCGAGCGCGTAGTCGCCGGCGTGCTCGCCGACCGCGAGGACCAGCGCAACCCCGGCATCGGCCGCCTGCTCGCCGGCGCGGCGGTGGAACTCGGCCGCCCCCGCCCCCAGCTCGCGCATGTCCCCGAGGACCGCCACCATGCGCCGCGCGCCGCGCCGGTCGGCGCGCGCGGCGAGGTCATCGAGGGCGGCACGCATCGACACGGGGTTCGCGTTGTAGCAGTCGTTCACGATGAGAACACCGCGGTCGAGCTGGAGCTCCTCCCCCCGCAACCCGGAAAAGCGCACCTGACGCGCTCCCTCGGCGAGCGCCTCGGGCTCGATCCCGAGCGCATGGGCGGCCCCGATCGCGGCAAGCGCATTGGAGATGTTGTGATCCTGCGCGAAGTTCAGCTCGAGCGAGGCGCGGCGAGCGCCAACCGCAAGCTCCAAGCGCGCATGGCCGTCCAGATCCTCGACCGAGAGCGCACGTACGTCGGCAGCAGCCCCGGCGACGCCGTCCACTTCGCCACCCGCCGACCGCGAACTGCGAACCCAGGGCGCAAAGGTCACCACGCGTACGTCCGAGCGCAGATGTGGCCGCAGTGCCTCCTCCGCCGCCGGCACGACGCAGGCCGCGTGGCCGCCGCGCAGCTCCGCGATCAGCTCGGCCTTCGCCTCCGCGACGCGCTCGATCGTGCCCACCAGCTCCAGGTGCACCGGGCCGATGTTCGTGATCACGCCGACCTCCGGGTGCGCGATCTGCGCAAGCTCGCGGATCTGCCCCATGCCGCGCATCGCCATCTCGAGCACCAGCACCTCGACGCCCGCGTCGGCCTCGAGCACCGTGAGCGGCAGCCCGATCTCCGTGTTGAAGTTCTCGCGGTTCGCGTGCACGCGGCCACCGAGTGCGGGCGCGAGCATCGCGCGCAGGATGTCCTTGGTCGAGGTCTTGCCGGTCGAGCCGGTGATCGCGACCACGCGGCAGCCGTGCTCGCGCAGGCGGGCAAGCCACGTACGGGCGATGCCGGCCAGCGCCGCCTGCGGGCCGACGGTCTCGAGCACGTACGCCGGTCGCGCCGCTGCAGCCTCGGTGGCCGCGGCCGAATGCTCCGGCGCCACGACGGCCCCCCATGCGCCGTCGGCGATCGCGGCGGCGGCGAACCGGCCGCCGTCCGTGCGCTCGCCGGGGATCCCCACGAACAGGTCGCCGGGCGCGACGGCGCGCGAGTCGACGACCGCGCGCACCGGTGCGCCGTCGCCGCCCGCCGAGGCGATGCGGGCGCCCGCCGCCCGGGCGATCTCCGCGGGGGTGAGGTCGATCACCGGCGCGCGCCGGGGGACTTGGAAAGGGCGCGCAGCACGTCGCGCGCGACCTCACGGTCGTCGAACGGGACCTTGCGCCCATCCTCGAACTCCTGTCCCTGCTCGTGACCCTTGCCGGCGATCAGGACGATGTCGCCGGGCCGCGCGAGCTCCATCGCCCGTTCGATCGCGGCCCGCCGGTCGGTCTCGACGCCGATCGAGGAGTCCGGCCCAAGGGGCGCGACGCCCTCCGCGCCCGCGACGATCGCCGCGATGATCGCGCCCGGGTCCTCGGAGCGCGGGTTGTCGGAGGTCACGAGGACGTGGTCGGCGAGGCGCCGCGCGGCCGCGCCCATCAAGGGCCGCTTGTCGCGGTCGCGGTCACCGCCCGCACCGAACACGACGATCAGGCGTCCGGCGTCGCCGGATTGGTCGAGCAGGCCGCGCGCCGACTCCAGGACGTTCTCGATCGAGTCCGGCGTGTGCGCGTAGTCGACGAGCACGCCGAAGTCCTGTCCCTCCTCGACCGGCTCGAAGCGGCCGGGGACGCGCTGCGCGCTCGCGAGCGCCTCCGCGGCTGCGTGCGGGGCGACGCCGAGCGCGTGCACCGCGGCGATCGCGGCCAGCGCGTTGTAGACGTTGAACAGGCCGGGCAGCGGCACGCGCACGTCGACCGCAGCGCCGCGCGTGTGGCACTCGAACGTCGCGCCGGCCGCGTCGTAGGCGACGTTGGTGGCGCGGAAGTCTGCGCCGCGCTCGAGGCCGAAGGTCGCTACCGGTGTGCGGCCCTCCGCGGTGATCTCCTGCGCGAGGCGCGCGCCCCACTCGTCGTCTGCGTTCACGACCGCGGTCGCCGGCGGCGCGCCGGACTCGGGTGTGAAGAGGCGCCGCTTCGACTCGTAGTAGGCGTCGAGCGTGCCGTGGAAGTCGAGGTGGTCCTGCGTGAGGTTCGTGAAGACCGCGACGTCGAACTCGACGCCCGCCGCGCGGTGCAGCTCGAGCGCGTGCGAGGAGACCTCCATCACGCATGCCCGGTCGCCGCCGTCGAGCATCCGCCGGAACGTCGCCTGGAGGTCGAGCGCCTCGGGGGTCGTGCGCTCGACCTGCTCGACGCGGCCCCCGACCACGGACTGCACCGTGCCGAGCAGCCCGGTCGCGATGCCCTGCCGCTCGAGCACGTGGCGCGCGAGGAACGCGGTCGTCGTCTTGCCGTTGGTCCCGGTCACGCCGATCATGCGCAGATCCGCCGTCGGGTTGCCGTGGAACGCGGCCGCCAGGGGACCGATCGCGGCGCGCACGCGCGGGACGACCACGTCGGGGACCCCGAGGCCGAGGGGGCGCTCGCAGACCAGCGCCGCGGCGCCGCGGCGGACCGCGTCGGGCGCGAACTCGTGCCCGTCCACGACGAACCCCGGCACGCAAAAAAAGAGCGTCCCCTGTGTGACGCTCTCGCTGCGGTAGGCAAGGCCCGTGATCTCTGGGTCGCCGCCGCCCTCGGGGGCGGCGACCCCTGCGGCCTGAAGCAACTCGCGCAGCGTCATCGACGGGCAATTCTAGGGACGAGCGCGGCGGGCTTGCACGACCATGCGAGCGCCGCGAAAGCGCCGTAGGGCAGGACCCTCGCGCGGTTCATCTACTTCGGCGGGATGCCCAGGTATGGGAGGGCGAAGCTCGCGATCTTCTCGAACGCCGGGGCGGCGACCTCGCCGCCCGAGTGCACGACCTTCGGCTCGTCCACGATCACCGCGGCCAGCAGCTCCGGCTTGTCCGCCGGGGCGAAGCCGACGAACGACGCGACGACCTTGTCCTTCGAATAGACCCCGTTCTCGGGCTTCTCCGCGGTGCCGGTCTTGCCGGCGATGTCGTACCCGGGGATCGCCGCCTCGGGCGCGGTGCCGGTCACGCCGAGCACGCCCTCGAGCATCTTCCGCAGCCGCGCGGACGTGCGCTCGGACATGATCCGCGTGCCCTCGCTCGCCGGCTCGTCCATCCGCAGTCGCGGCTTCAGCAGCACGCCGCCATTTGCGACCGCGGCATATGCGTCCACCATCTGTATCGGCGTGACGGCGAGCCCCTGCCCGAGGGGCAAGTTGCCGATCGAGGCCCCCGAGTAGTTCTGAACCTTCGGCACGATCCCCTGCGACTCGCCCGGCAGCGGCAAATCGGTCATCTGGCCGAAGCCGAACTTGCGCACCCAGTGGTCGAAGCGGCGCTCCCCGAGGCGCTGCCCGACGCGCACGGCCCCGACGTTGGACGAGCGCGCGAGGATGTCCGAGACCGTGAAGATCCCGCCGGTACCGTGCGCCTCCTTGATCACGCGGTCGGCGACCTGGATCTCCGGGCCGATCGTGAAGCGCGTGTCGGGCCGCACGACGTTCTCCGAGAGCGCGCCCGCGACCGTGAACGACTTGAAGGTCGAGCCAGGCTCGTAGGTGAACCCGGTCGCGCGGTTGAGCCGCGCCCACGCGGGCGCGTCCTCGACATTGTTCGCGTCGATGCGCGGCCAGTTCGCCATCGCGAGGATGTCGCCCGTGTTGGGATCCATCACGATCGCGGTCGCGCCCTTGGCCTGGTAGGTCCGCCCCACTCCCGCCAGCACCTGCTCGGCGCGGTCCTGGAGCGGCACGTCGAGCGTCAGGCGCAGGTCGGTGCCGGCCTGGTCGTCGGCGAGCTGGTCGAGCGACACGGGCACCCCGCGAGCGTCGCGCACGATGCGCTGCCTGCCGTCCGCGCCGCCAAGCTCGGAGTCGAGCTGCTGCTCGAGCCCCGTCAGTCCCTTGTTCTCGACGCCGACAGACCCGATCACCTGCGCCGCGACCTCGCCCTCGGGGTAGTAACGGCGCGAGTCGTCGAGCACCCCGATCCCCTCGATCTCGAGTCTCTGGATCTGCTCCCCCGTGCGCGCCTCGGCCTTGCGCGCGAGATACGCGAAGCCGCTCTCACGGTCGGCGAGGATCTCGAGCAGCTTCTGCTCGTCGCGCCCGAGGATCGGGGCGATGCGGCGCGCGACGCGCACCGGGTCCTTGACCAGGAACGGCGTCGCGAAGATCGTCGCTGCGTCCTCGGAGACGGCCAGCTCCGAGCCGTGGCGGTCGGTGATCGTCCCGCGCTTCGCGATCAGCGTCACCTCCTGCACGTGCTGGGTCGACGCCATCGACTTCAGGGAGTCGCCCTTGAAGGCGAACAGGTAGCCGGCGCGCAGCGTCGCGCACCCTAGTGCCAGGACGAAGATCGCGAACATCAGGCCGATCCGGCGCTCGGTGATCCGCGCGGCTGCGCCGCGCGCGGCCGCGGTCCCCGTGCGGCGGCGGACGGCGCGCGGCTTCGGCGGGGCCTTTCGCCCCTTCGACGGCGACCGCCGCTGCTGGGCGGGCGCCCTCCGCGCCGCGGCTCTCCTTGCCGCCACGGGAGCTAGCCCCCCGGCGTCCCCGTCGGCCCTACCGTCCCGGTGGCGGCCGTCGGAGCGACCGCCCCGGTGGTCCCGGTCGTCGCGCCGACCGGCGCGGTTCCCGTCGCGCCCGTCGTGCCCGCGGCGGTCCCGGGGGCGGGGGTCTGCGCGGTCACGGGCGCTGGGCTCTCGACGATCGGCTGTGATGGTGTCGGCGCGATCAGCTCGCGCTGCGCCTCGGGAGAGAAGCTCACGAGCAGGTCCGGCCCCGGCGCAGGCACCTCGAGGCGCACGTTGCGCGCGGCGCGGCGGCCGTCCCCGCGCGGGTGCGCGGTGAGGTAGTTGACCATCTGCGGCGCGGGCATCACGAGGCCCATCTGCTCGGCGGCGGCCTGGAGGCGCTCGGTCGACGCGAGGCGCGAGACCGTCCCGCGCAGCTTCGCGTTCTGGATGCGCAGGTCACGTGCGACCTCGGCCTCGCGGCCGTTGCCCGCGTTGATCTTGAGGAGCGAGACGTTGAGGCCGACGAGCCCGATCAGGAGGACGCCGAGCAGCGCGATCCAGCCCTGCCCACGCACCAGGCGGTCGAGCACCGCGGAGTCGCGCAGCGTACGGATCGCCTCCGCGGCGCGCTCGGGCAGCGGCCCGAAGGAGGGGCGCGGCAACGGGCGCGGCGCGGCGACGGCGCGGGAGACCGCTACCGCACGGGCGGTCGCCGGCCGCGCCGGGCCGGATACGCGCCGGTGATGGCGTGGGCCCGGTCGCGCGTTCTTACGGCGGGCAGGCGGGCGCGCGGGAGCTGTCGTGGGCGGCGGCGTCACGAGTCCATCCCTTCGTGGCCCTGCTGCTTTCCTCCTGCATCTCGCAGCTTTATCGCAGTCCGCAGGCGCCCGGACTGGGCGCGCGGGTTGTCCGCGACCTCGCCCTCGCTCGGGCGCACGGCGCGGCGGCTGACGAGGTCCGCCTCGGGCTCGTGCCCGCACACGCACACCGGCAGCTCGGGCGGGCAAAGGCAACCGCGCGCGAGGCCGGCGAAGAATCGCTTCACGGGGCGGTCCTCGAGCGAGTGGAACGAGATCACGGCCATCCGCCCACCGGGGCGCAGCAGCTCCCACGCGGCGGGCAGCGCGCGCGCGAGGGACTCGAGCTCGTCGTTGACGGCGATCCGGATCGCCTGGAAGGTGCGCCGCGCGGGATGACCGCCCGCGAAGTGCGCGGGGCGCGGGACCGCGCGCTTGATCGCGTCGACCAGCTCCGTGGTGGTCTCGATCGGCGCGTGCTCGCGGCGGCGCACGATCTCACGCGCGATGCCGCGCGCGTAGCGCTCCTCGCCGTACTCGCGGATCGTCGCGGCAAGCCGCGCCTCGGGCCACTCGTTCAGCAGGGTGCGCGCGTCGAGGTCCTGGAGCGTGTCCATCCGCATGTCGAGCGGGGCGTCGTAGGAATAGGAGAAGCCGCGCTCGCGCGCGTCGACCTGCATCGAGGAGATGCCGAGGTCCATGTAGAGCGTGTCCGCGCGCAGGCCCTCCGCGGCGAGCCGCGGCAGCACGTCGGCGTAGTCGCCGGCGATGAACCGCGTGGTGCAGTTGACCTCGCGCTCGAGCTCCGCGAAGTGCTCCTCGGCGTGCGGGTCGCGGTCGATGCAGACCAGCTCCCCCGTCGTGCCGAGCCGGTCGGCGACGAGCCGCGCGTGGCCGCCCGCGCCGAAGGTGCAGTCGACGGCGAGCGACCCGGGCGCCGGGTCGAGCGCATCCAGCAATTCGCCGGCGAGGACGGGAACGTGCGCGCGCGTCATGTCGTAGACCAGTGTCACGCGTGGTGCGGAAGTCGGGGTGTCATGGGCGTCAGCGCGCCTCCCGGGAGCGCTGCGAGAGCCGTCGCGCGATCTCGGATGCCTGCGCGTCGAGCTCGGGCTGGCGCTTGGCCCAGTGCGCGCGGCTCCAGACCTCGATCACGTTGAGGTTGCCGATCAGCGACACCTCGCGCTCGAGCGAGACGCGCTCGATCAGCGGCTGCGGGAACATGATGCGCCCGGCGGCGTCGAGCTGCGCCTCGTAGGCCCCGGCGTGGAGCAAGCGCCGGTAGTCGCGCGTGTCCTCGTCGAGCTCGTCGCGGTCGGCCAGGATCCGCTCGGTGTGTGCAAGCCAGCCCGCCATCGGCCAGACGGAGATACAGGGGTCGATCTCCTTGGCGAGAACCACACCATCCGAGAGCGCGCCCCGGAACTTGGGAGGAATCGTGAGACGGTTCTTGGCGTCCAGCGTGTACTCGAATTGCCCAAGGAATGCCAAAACCCAATGCGCTCCCTCAAGGAAGTAGTCCTGGTCCGGGACGAGGGATGGTGCGGTGGGAGGAACCTCACCATCCCCGTCCGGTTCAACGTGGCCCCACATTACCCCACTCCTCCCCACAATGCAACACAATCGGGGAAAATTTCCCACTTCGGGCGTTTTCCGCGTGGTTGAGCGGGTTTCGAGGCGCTCGGCAGGCCCGGCGGCGCCGGTGGCGCGGCTTTCGATCGCATAGCGAGAGGAATCCGCGCCACCGCCGGGGCCTCCGCCCCGCCGGCCCGGACCAACCCATCGGCCCCGTCAGTAGTCGAAGCCGATCCCGGTGCTCGTGAGCTCCGCGGCGAGCACGGCGCCCAGCGTCAGCAGCACCGACGGCACGAGCACGAGCGCGACGACGAGCTGCATCTGCGGTCCCGCGCGCGCGGCGCGCTCGCGGATCTGCTGGCGTCGCTCGTGCCGCGCGGTTGCCGCCTGGGCCGCGAGCACCTCCCCGAGCCGCAGGCCCGCGCGGTTGGCGCTCGTCAGCGAGTCGGCCAACGTGCGCACCCCGGCGACGGGAATGCGACGCCCGAGCTGCTCGAGCGCGACATCGCGCGGGACGCCGAGCGCGGCCTGCGCCGCAACGGCGCGCCACTCCCCCGCGAGCGGTCCGTCGAACCGCTGCGCCACCGTCCCCATCGCGCTCACGGGAGACTGCCCCGCCTCGATCGTCACGCGCAACAGGTCGAGCATGCCCGGCAGGTCCCGCAGCGCGGCCCCGGCGCGTCGCCGGGCGGTGCGCGCGAGCCGGTAGTCCGGCAGCACGTAACCCGCGGCCGGGGACGCGGCCACCAGCGCGATCCCGAGGCGGCCGGGCATCGACCCCGACGCGCTCAGCGCGACGCCGAGCGCTGCGGCCGCGCTCGCCCACTTGAGCGCCACCCAATCACGAACGCGCAGCCCGCGCGGGCTCCCTGCGGCCACGACGCGATCGGCGAGCTTGCCCGGCGGCCGCAGGCGATCGACGCCGAGACGGGCGCTGATGCGCGTCGCGCTCGCGGCGAGGACCGACGTGAGGAGGCCCGCGAACGCCCCGCGACGCCGGCGCGGCGCCGTGCCGGCCGCGCGCGTTGGGGCCAGGGACCGCAGCGCCGCCACGACGAGCGCGGCCGCGAGCCCGGCCCACACGCCCGCGGCACTCACCCGCAGGGCGCCGCGAGCCGCCTGATCGCGAGCACGCCGCACACCTGGAGCGCCAGCGCCGTGCCGAGCAGGCCGGCGCCGACGGCGGTTCCCGTGAGGCGTGACGGCAGGCCCGGCGACGCGAGCGCGCCGATCGCGATGCCAAAGAGCGGCAGCGCGATCACCACAGCCGCGGTGAAGCGCGCTTGCGCGGTGGCCGCGCGCGCTTCCTCGAGGACACGCTGCTCCTCCTCGAGCGCACCCGCTACGTCGCGCAGAACGCGGGGCAGGTCACCGCCCGCACGGCGCTGCACGTGCATAGCGGCCACGATCAGGCCGACCCCACGTGAACCCGAGCGAACCCGCAGGCGCTCGAGCGCCGCCTCGGTGACGGCGCCCATCTCGAGCTCCCACGAGGTGCGCCTGAGCTCCTGGGCGATCGGACCGCCGAGCCGCCGTGCGGCGACGGTCACCGAGCGCCTGATCGACACGCCGCCGGCGACGGCATCCGCGATCGCACGCGCGGCGCTCGCGGCGTGCTCGTCGAGGCGCCGCCCATGCCTGGCGCGGCGCACGCTCGCGAACCGGGGCGCAGCCCATGCCCCGGCCACGGCGAAGGCGGCGGCGGCGCGCACGCCCAGCACGATCCACGCCGCGGCAGCCGCACCCACGGCACCCGCGACGCGAAGCCTCACGACGATGCCGCGCGACAGCGGACCTTGCGATGCACCCAGCCCGCGGACGACGCGCGCCGTCTCGCCCACCTCCAATGCCGCCCGCCGGGCCGCCGCCCGCAGCACGCCGGGCAACCTGATGCCGTCGGCCAGCACGACGAACGCGCCGAGCGCTGCGAGCAGCCCGGCCGCGCCCGCCAACACCGCGGCGGCCCAGCCCGCGCCCGCGCCGGTCATTCGGAGCGCTCGTGCGCGACGCGGACGAGCCCGCCGTCGGTGACGGAGAACAGCGGCCGCACGCCGATCTCGGACGCGAAACGCACGACCTCGACGATCTCGAGCACGGCGCGCGTGCCGTCCCGGCGGCGCTCGAGATGGACGACGATGTCGATCGCGCTCGCGGCCTGCTGGCGGATCGCGACGTGCGGCAGCGCGACGTCCGCCATCAGGGCCAGGGTCTCGATGCGGCGCACGGCATCGGCCGCCGAGTTGGCGTGGACCGTCGTCATCGAGCCGTCGTGACCGCTGCCCAGCGCCTGGAGCATGTCGAGCGCCTCCGCGCCGCGCACCTCGCCGACGACGATGCGGTCCGGTCGCATGCGCAGGGCATTGCGGACCAGTTGCCGGATCGTCACCTCGCCGGCGCCCTCGAGGTTCGCGGGCCGGCTCTCGAGACGCAGGACGTGCGGCTGCTGGAGGCGCAGCTCAGCCGCATCCTCGATCGTGATCACGCGCTCCGCCGCGCCGATGAAGGACGACAGCACGTTCATCAGCGTCGTCTTGCCGGACCCCGTGCCGCCGCTGACGACGATGTTCCTGCGCCCCGTGACGCTCTCGCGAAGAAATCCGAGCGCGTCGTCGCTAAGCGTGTCGTTCTCGACGAGCTCGGCCGGGGTGAACGCACGCCTGCGGAACCTCCTGATCGTGAGCAGCGGGCCGTCGAGGCTCAGCGGCGGGATCACGCAGTTGACGCGCGAGCCGTCGGGCAGTCGTGCATCGGCGAGTGGCGCGGCCTCGTCGACGCGCCGGCCGAGCGGGCTGAGAATCCGCTCGATCACGTGCAGCAGCGCCTCGTCGGACTCGAACGTGGTCGCAGTCGCCTCGATCCGGCCGCGCCGCTCGACGAGCACCGACCGCGATCCGTTGACCATGATCTCGTCGACCTCCGGGTCCTCGAGCAAAGGCTCGAGCGGGCCGAGGCCCATCGTGCTGGCGAGCAGCCGCTCGACGAGCGCCTCGCGCTCGGGCTCCGCGAGCGGGCGCGCCTGGTCGCGCAGAAGGTCGGCGATACGGTCGCGCAGCGCGCCCGTCTCCGATCGGGGACGGGCCGAGTCGTCGCGCGCATCGTCGATCAGCCGCCGGCGCAGGCCCTGGGCGAGATCCTCGATGGCGCTCAAGGCGCGAGCCCGGTGGCGGTCACCGACGTCGGCCCGAGCCGTCGCACATCGCCGCGCGGGCGCGGCACCACGCGCACTTCGCGCGCGAAGTTCTGCGCCGCCGTGAGAGTCGCGGCCTGGCGAAGGGTCGTGCGCAATGTCGCCGTCGCGTCGGCGCCATCCTGCGCGCCTTCCGGCGGGGAGCCGGCGAACTCGACGAGCTCGAGCCGCTGAAGGGCGAGGTAGGTCCGGGGCGAGCCGCTCTGCGTGTCGGTGGTGACGAGCACGTCGACCAGGGTGCCCGGCCGCAGCAGCGGGGCGATCGTGTGGGCTCCCGTGACGGCCACCGCGACCAGGCGGCCGACCTGTGCGTCGCGACGTCGCATCGCCGACCGCGGTGCCCCGAGGTGCGTCGCGCCGACGTAGTCACCCGCGGACATGGTCGCGAGAGTCCGGTAGCCGACTGCCTCACGCGGCGCGCCCAGGGAGCGCGGAGGTACGAACCGCGATGGAACGCGCCGCTGCTCGAACGCCGCGCGTGCGACCTTGGCCGTCACGAACGTCCCGCGCGGCACCGCGCGCCGGGCGACGACGACCTTTCGCAGTGGGCCGACCTGGGCTGCGACGTCATCCGCATAACGGTCGACCGAAGTCGCGGCGAGGCCCGCGCAGACTCCCGCGAGACCGAGCATCGCCGCGCCGCGATTGCGGCGATTCATACCGGACGCGCGACACCCGGCTGCCCGGCGACGGGCACAACGCTCCCCGGGGCACCGGAGCCTGGCGACCCTTGGGCGAGCGGCAGGCTGACCTGGACTCCCGTGCCTCGGCTCTCCCGCACGAGCTCCACACGCCCACCGTGGTCGTCGATCGCACGGCGGACGATCACCAGGCCGTGGCCGCGTCGTGCCCGCCACGAGACGGCCGGCGCTCCGCCGAGCGCGTGCCGCAGGCCGTCGCCGCGATCGAGCACCGCTACGGTCACCGAGGTAGCGGTCAGGCGCCCGACGATGGTCACCGGACCGGCGCCGTGCTCGAGAGCGTTCGCGACAAGGTTGTCGAGCGCCTGGCCGAGCCGGCCGGCCTGACCTCGGACCTCCGGCCGGCCGGCGCGCCAGTCCAACACGATGCGCCACCGTCCGTGCGCCGCCGCCCAGGCGCGCACGCACCTGCGCACCAGCAACTCGAGATCGACCATCGTGCTCGCCTCGATCCCCGCCTCGAAGGCGTCGCTGCCGGCGGACTCGAGATCCTCCGTCGCGAGGAGTGCCCGCTCGTGCTGGGCCCGCAGCGCCTCGATCGACTGGTGCGAAGGCGCGCGATCGCGTGAGGTCTCCATTCGCGACAGCGCCAGCCCCATCACGGAGAGCGCGCCCCGCAGTTCGTGACTCGCATGCGCGACGCGACCCAGACGTGCGTGCAGGCGATGCCGCCCGCGGGCCGCGGAAGCCACGCCGAGAAGCGTCGCTGCGCCAAGGGCCGAGAGGACCAGGCCAGTGGTCACGAGTCCGGGTCGGTCAGCCGGTAACCGACCCCCCACACGTTCACGACCCAGCGCCGCCCGCCCGCGTCGGGCACGAGCTTGCGGCGAACGCGACTCGCGTGCGAGTCGAGCGTGCGAGTCGATCCCATCAGCTGGAATCCCCACACGTCCCTGAGCAGCTCCTCTTTCGTGAACACACGAAGGGGGTCGCGGGCGAGCGCGTGGAGCAGGGCGAACTCCTTGGCGGAGAGCTCGACCTTGCGGTCCCCCATGCGTACCTCGCGCGATGCCGGATCGATGCGCAGGTCCCCGACCTGGATCACGCCGCGCTCTCGCCTGCCCCGCGAGCGCCGCAGCACCGCGGCAATCCGCGCCGCAAGCTCGGGATAGTGGAACGGCTTTGGAACATAGTCGTCCGCGCCGCGCGCGAAGCCCCGCACCCGGTCGGTCTCCGATGTGCGACCGGAGAGCATGATCACCGGCAGGTCGGGGTCGATCCGCTGCGCCATGCCGTCGGCCGCGCGCAGTCGGCGGCACAGCTCGAAGCCCGACGCATCGGGCAGCACGACGTCGAGCAGGAGCAGGTCGCAGTCCCGGACCTCGAGCAGGTTCATCGCCTGCTGCCCGCTCGCCGCCGTCACGACTCGGTAGCTGTCGGCGAGCAGGTTGTCCGCGAGGAACTCGCGGGTCGCGTCGTCGTCGTCGACGACCATGATCGTGCTTGCGGTCAAGTCCCGTCACCTCCAGCCGTTGTCGTTGCCTTCGGCGAGGTAAGGGAACCGGGGAGCGAAACTCACCCCCCCTCGCGGATCTAACCGGGCGTCGCGGGCGCCTCGTCCACGAACGGCAGGAACTTCTCGACACCCGTGGCCTCGAGCACCGCCTGCACGATCTTCGCCCCGGAGCGCACGATCTGCAGCTCGAAGTGGTTCTGGCGCGCGAGGCCGTCCGCCTTCAGCAGCAGCGAGAGACCCGTGGAGTCGATGAAGGTCGTCTCGCGGAGGTCGATCACGAACGCGCGCGGGTCCGCATCACGCACCTCGCGCAGGCAGGATATGAAGCGGTCGGCGCACGAGAGGTCCACCTGCCCCTCGACCGTCAAGGTGGCCGTTCCGTCCGCGACGGCCAGGTCGATCTGGCAGATCGGCGCGACCGCGTCGCGCACGTAGTCGCCCACGCGCCGCGAGCGCCCCGTGACGGTCAGCGCCCCCGGCATGCGCCGCGGGCGGCCGGGGTCCGAGTCCGAGGGCTGGAAGCGCTTCGACATCAAGGGCCCGCACCCGGCGGGGGCCCGCCGGTTCCGCTCGACGCACAGCTTCTCTTCGACGCTTCCATTGGCACCCGGCCCAGCGGGCGTGGAGCGATGTTATCCGCAGACAAGAGCAATCGCCACCGGCCGGTGAAGCAAGAACGCCCCCGCCGGAGGCGAGGGCGCTCTTAGGGGTGCAGGGGGTGGTATGCGGAACGGGGTGAGTTCCGCTTCCCTGAGGGAGCTCCTCAAGCGGGCGGCATGCCGCACGCGTGCGAGTTGACACTCGGATGGGGGCCCAAGTGCCGACTCCCCTACTACAGGCGGCGAGTACCCCGCTATCGCGAATTGGAAACACCCATTCATTAAGTGAGAGGCGGGTGACGCGGTTATCGGGGCCGGCGCGGGGGCGTCGAGTGGACTGAAGGCCGCCTCCCCCGGCGAGGTTGAGGTTGTGGGCGATATCCGCGCACAACCTCAACCTCGATGCGGGGCCGCCCCCGCGCAACGAATCGGGCCCATCCGGCAGCGCCGTTCTAAACTCGGCAGTCCCGGGCGGTTAGCTCAGTTGGGAGAGCGCCTGCCTTACAAGCAGGAGGTCACTGGTTCGAACCCAGTACCGCCCATGGCCCCAAACGAGCTGGGCGCTGTCTCTTACGCCTTCCGGTGGACCACGGGGAAACCGTCCGGAAGCTTGGACCCCGAGGGTTGGCGGGATGCGGACGCGCGTTCTGTTCCCGCCGCGTAGGAAGGAACCGCCGCGGCGTCCGCCTGAGCGGCCCGCCGCGGTCCCTCCGGAGGAGAATCGTCAGCGCTTCTTGCACCGCTGCGAGAATTTCACCGTGCGCTTCTCGCCCGTCGTGAAGTAGAAGGTGCCGGAGCCCTTCCACTTGCCTTTGCACCGGCGCGGCGCGGTGATCAGGTAGTACTTCTTGCGCTTGCCCTGCCGGCGCTGCGTTATCCGCTTTCGCGGGGTCTTGGTCTTGACCGAGACCACCGACGCGTCGGGTGCCGAAGGCAGGGTCTTGATCGGAGGAATCCTGAAGTCGAGCTTGTACTTGCCGCCCTTCTTGGTCACCTTGCCGACCGTGACGAAGGTGGGCCCGAGGTCCGGGAAGGCGTAGACGAGCACGTAATCGCGTCCCCCCTTCCGTTGTCCATTGAAGAGCGTCAGCTTCGCGTTGACGGGATCGGTCACGACCGGCTTCGCCAAGCCGATCCCGTTGCCGGTGCCGATCTTGGATCCTTTGGGGCAGCCCTTGGGCCCCTTCGCCTGCAGCTTCGCGAGCCTGCACTGCTTGAACTTTCTCCCGTTGTACTTCCCGCCGGGGAGGGTGAGCACGATCCTGTTCATGATCGGAGGCTGTGGCGCCGCCGAATCCTGGGATTCGATCTTCACGTAGAGGCCCGTGGGCTTGTTCGCACGCGCCGGCTTTGCGGTCACGCTGAGCGTGACCGTGACCGCCGCATAGGCTGTCACCGCGAGTGACAGCGCGCCGGCTGCCATGAGACCGATTGCGACCCACCTTTTCCTGTGTTTCCGGTGCATTCCAACCTCCTGGTCCTTGAGCGCGCCGGACTCGCCCGGCGGCCGGTGCCTCACAGCCCTGGGCGAAGCCTGGTCGGTCGAGGCCTCAGGCGAGAGCAAACGTTCAAGCAGTGTAGGCCGAAAGCCTTCTCCCTCCGCCGATTGAATGGGCGACCGGAGCGCACCGGCCATAGGATGTTTCCATGACCAGCGCCGAGGTCGTCGAGCGTCACCGATCCTCCGGACGCTTCTTCGACGCCGCCGGGGTGCGCAGCTTCGTGCTGGACGCGGGCGACGGCGAAACGGTGGTCTGCCTTCACGGAGTTCCGGCCTCGAGCTTCCTGTACCGCAAGGTAATCGCGGAGCTTGCGAACCGTGGGCTGCGCGGTGTCGCCTTCGACCTGCCCGGCCTCGGCCTCGCCGACCGTCCGACCGACTACGACTACACGTGGACGGGGCTCGGCCGCTTCTGCGCTTCCGCCGTTGACGCCCTCGGGCTGGAGCGCTTTCATCTCGTCGTCCACGACGTCGGCGGCCCGGTCGGATTCGAGCTGGCGGCCGCGATGCCCGAACGCGTGCGCTCGGTGACGGTGCTCGACACGATCATCGCGGTTGACACCTTCAAGCGACCGTGGTCGATGGAGCCGTTCGCCCGGCGCGGCCTCGGTGAGGCCTACCTGGCGACGCTGACCAAGCCCGCCTTCCGGCGGCTGTGGTACCTGCAGGGCATCAATGACCGCAGCGCGATGTCGAAGGACGAGATCTACGCGTATGTCGATCTGCTCAAACGCGAGGACCGCGGCCGTGCGTTCCTGAAGATCATGCGTGGCTTCGAGCGCACGCCCGAGAAGCGCGTGCTCTACGAAAGCACGGTGCGCGACGTGCCCTACCCGGTCCAGGTCGTCTGGGGCGCTGATGATCCGGCGCTCAAGCTCACGGTCCACGGAGAGCAGGCGCGGCGCGCGGCCGGCCTCGAGAAGATCCACACCGTTCCCGCGAAGCACTTCCTCCAGGAGGAGCAGGCCCCCGCGATCGCGGAACGGGTCGCAAACCTGGCCCGCCCCGCGTAGCCGAACCGGCTTCGGCCGCGCGGCTCATGAGTCGCGCGGCGCGGCGCGCCGCTCGGCCTCGAGTCGAATTGCGTCGAGCGACTGCGCGACCGTGTGCTCCCATGGCCGCGCGACACGGTCGGCCCACCACTGCCCCAACCGCCACAGGTCGGTGCCGAGCTCGCCGGAATAGACGAACTCCGTTCCCTGGGGAACTTCCCGCAGCTCGTAGGTCTCCAAGACGTGGGGCACCGGGCCACGGAGCAGGCGGAACGAGACGCGTCGAGGCCGCTCGAAGCGCACCGTCTCCACCGTCGTCGTCGTGATGCCGGCGCTCGTCGTGAAGTGCGCGGCCAGCACCATGTCGCTGCCCCGCTCCAGCACGCGCAGCTTGTCTCCCATGGCCCGCGGGGTGCGACCGAGGTAGGGCGCGGCGATCACGTCGAAGACAGTCGCCGGCGGCGCGGCGATCGTGCGGGTCATCGGCCCGAGCGCCCGCACTCTGCGCCCGATGCCGAGATCCAGGGTGAGCGCGCCGCGAACGACGAGCACGTAGCCACCGGCCGCCGCAGCGAGCCCGGGGACAAGAGCGGCGATCCAGCGCACGTCTAAAGCGTACGGGGATCACAATCCCCGTGGTGCACCTCACGGATCACGATGCCGAACGGGCGTATCGCGCTGCCCGGCCCTACTCGTCTCGCCGGCTCACGGAGGGGGAACGCTGGACGGCGCAGGCCCTGTGGGCGCTTCGACGAGACGAGTACCGTCCCGCTGCTTGGCTGCGGTTCGTCCGCACCTCACTCGAGCGCTCGAACGCGACACGCCGGGCCCGCCCCGCACTGGCGCGACAGGCGCGCGCCTGGGGCGCGAGCGGCGCGGTCGCATGGGCGATCGCCTGCCGCGCCAGCCGCGGGGTAGGCGGCGTCCGGCTCCGTCCGGTGGCCGGGCTGCTCTGGTGGGTTGCCGTGTGGCAAATGCTCGACTGGCACCTCGGCATGGCCGAGGAAGGCGACGGGCGCCCCCGTGCGCGGCTTTCGCCCGCCGACGCGCTGAGTCTCGTGCGCTTCTGGCTGGTCCCCGTGGTCCCCGGAGTGGCGGGCTCGCCCGTGGGGCTTCCGGCCGTGATCGCCGTCGGAGGACTTACCGATTGGCTCGACGGCGCGCTGGCCCGCCGCGTCGGTCGCACCCGCCTTGGCGAGGATCTCGACACGACCGCCGATCTCGCCTTCTTCGCAACCGTCGCCCTGTCCGCGCACGCCGCAGACCGGATCACGCCTCTTGGCTTCTGGGCGCTCGGCGCCCGCCAGGCGTCCGGCCTGGCCCTATCGCTCGGCACCGTCTTCGGCGCGGGGCGGCGACCGGCGATGAGAGCTCGGCGATGGGGGGCCGTGCCGCGAGTCGCGGGGCTGGCGATGTGCGCTTCGGGCCGACCGCGCGCGGGCACGGCGCTGCTCATGATCGGCTGCCTCGTGCCGCCAGTCGCGCAACCGCGCTTCGCCCCGGTGCGAGGCTCCGGCTGCTATCGAGGGAGGTTACGGGACTGACTGTCAGCCGCTCGCTCCAAGAGCAGCTCGCGTACGCGAGCGTTCTGCGTCAGCGAGGCCGCCCGCTCGAACTCCGCGCGTGCGTCGCCTGAGCGCCCGAGCTTCGCGAGGAGGTCGCCCCGCACGCTCGGCAGCAGGTGATAGCTCGTGAGCGACGGCTCCGAGGTGAGCGCATCGACAAGCTCGAGGCCCGCAGCCGGACCGAACGCCATCCCGTGTGCCACCGCTCGATTCAGCTCCACGACAGGCGACGGTGCGACCTGCGCGAGCGTGTCGTAGAGCGCCGCGATGCGGGCCCAGTCCGTCTCCTCCGCGGTACGAGCCCGTGCGTGGCAGGCGGCGATCGCCGCCTGCAGCGCGTAGGGGCCCTGCGCGCCGCCCAGCGCCCCGGCACGCTCCAGGGCTGCAAGGCCCCGGCGTATGAGGAGCTGGTCCCAGCGCGCGCGGTCCTGGTCGAGCAGCAGGATCGGCGCTCCCGACGGGTCGGTCCGCGCCCGCGCGCGCGATGCCTGGATCTCCATCAGGGCGACGAGGCCATGGACCTCCGGCTCCTGCGGGGCGAGCTCGGCAAGGATGCGACCAAGACGCAGCGCCTCCTCGCAGAGCGCGGGTCGGATCCAGTCGTCGCCGCCGGTCGCGGCGTAGCCCTCGTTGAAGACGAGATAGACGACCTCGAGCACCGACGCCATGCGGGACGCGAGGTCGTCTCCGCTCGGGACCTCGAAGGCGACGCGCGCATCGGCGAGCGCGCGCTTGGCCCGGACCATGCGCTGGGCGACGGTCGCCGCGGGGACGAGGAACGCCCGCGCGATCTCCTCCGTGGTCAGTCCGCCGAGCAGGCGCAGCGTGAGGGCGACCCGCGCCTCGGTCGAAAGCACCGGATGGCAGGTCGTGAACATCAAGCGCAGGAGGTCGTCGCCGATGTCGTCGTCGAGAGCGGCGCCCAGAGCCGGCTCCAGGCCCCGATCGATCTCGAGCGTTCGGCCGAGCTCCTCCTGCTTGCGCTCGAGCACCTGGTCGCGTCGCACCCGGTCGACCGCACGACGCTTCCCGACGGCCATGAGCCAGGCGCCCGGGTTGTCCGGGACGCCCGACTCAGGCCACTGCTCGAGTGCGGCGACGAGCGCATCCTGCGCAAGGTCCTCGGCGAGGCCGATGTCGCGCACGTACCGCGCGAGACCGGCGATCAGCCGCGGCGACTCGATCCTCCAGACCGCGTCGATCGTGCGGTTCGAATCGGAAGCACTCAAGGCCTCCGATTAGAGCAGCTACTGCTTGCCGGCGGCCTCGGCCCACACGCGATCCGCCTGCTCCTTCAGCTCGGGGGTCAGCTCGTCGCCGAAGTCGTCCGCCTCGAACACCTGGCGGACCTCGATCTCCGAGTCCCCCGGCATCGGGTTCGGGCAGCGCTTGACCCACTCGATCGCCTCGTCCATCGACCTCACCTGCCAGAGCCAGAAGCCGGCGACCAGCTCCTTCGTCTCGGTGAAGGGCCCGTCGGTCACGGTCCGCTTGTCCCCGGAGAACCGGACGCGCGCGCCCTTCGAGCTGGGGTGCAGCCCCTCGCCCGCGAGCAACAGGCCCGCTTTCACCAACTGCTCGTTGTACTTGCCCATCTCGGTGAGGAGCTTCTCGTCAGGGAGTGCCCCGCCTCTGAGTCCTTGGTCGCCTTCACCATCACCATTACTCGCATCGTCGTGCCTCCTGCGTTCCGGTTGGGGTTCGTGCTCTATCCGATGCGTCGAACGGGTCTACGTGGAATCGACATGCCCGCCATATTTTTTTCGAGCGGGTGGCGAGAGGTCCGTCTCAACCTCGAACTGCGCTCCACCCGCAGGCCGAGCGCCTCCGCGCTAGATCGCGTACTCGTCGTGCAGGTTCCACCACTGGTACGGCGGGGTCTGCGGGTAGCCCTCGGGCGAGTCCTCCCACTCCTCCTGACGCCCCATTGCCGTGATGTCGAGGTAGCTCCACGTGCTGCCCATCGCCTCGTCGCCGCGGCCGTTGACGTAGTAGGTACGGAAGATGCGCTCGCCGTCGCGGATGAACGCGTTGGTGCCGTGCCACTCTGCGACTCCGAAGTCCGCGTCGAAGTCGTCCGTGAGGGTGAACCACGGGATCTCCCACCCCATCCGCGCCTTCCACCGCTCGATGTCCTGCTGCGGGGCGCGCGACACGAACGCGAGCGTGGTGTCGCGGGCATTCAGGTGAGCGAGGTCGGCGACCTGGTCCGCGAGGAAAGAGCAGCCGCCACAGCCACGGTCGGGCCAGCCTTTCACGCCGGGCTCGAAGAAGAAGCGGTACACGACCAGTTGCCGGCGCCCGTCGAACAGGTCGAGCAGGCTCGCCTTGCCCCCGGGGCCCTCGAACTCGTAAGCCTTCTCCACCTCGAGCCACGGCATCCGGCGGCGCCCAGCGGCCAGGGCGTCACGGGCGCGGGTGTGCTCCTTCTCCTTCACGAGCATCGCCTCGTGCGCGGCGTCCCATTCCTGCTGAGAAACGACCGGGGGTGTTTCCATCGGGCATGCCTCCTTTCGGTATTCGTCGACATAATGACGGACCCGTGAAGGCCGTCGCGTGCAAAGAGTCCAAGCTCGAGGTCGTCGACCTCCCGACACCTCGGCCCGATCGGGGGCAGGTCCTGATCGACGTGCTGCGCTGCGGCATCTGCGGGTCCGACCTGCACGCACGCCACCACAGCGACGAGGCGGCGGACGTGGCGGCGGAGGCCGGCTATGACGCGTTCATGCGCTCCCACCAGGAGGTCGTGTTCGGCCACGAGTTCTGCGGTGAGGTGGCCGAGTACGGGCCGGCTTGCCGGAAACGGACATCGCCCGGAACACCCGTGGTGGCCCTGCCGTTGCGCCGGCACGGCGGCGCTGTGCACACGGTCGGCCTATCGCAAGTGGCGCCGGGCGCCTACGCCGAGCAGGTGGTCGTGGAGGAGTCGCTGATGCTGCCGATACCCAACGGCCTTCCGCCCGAGCTCGGAGCGCTCACGGAGCCGATGGCCGTCGGCTGGCACGCCGTGCGGCGGGCTGAGATCAAGAAGAAGACCGTCGCGATCGTGATCGGCTGCGGGCCGATCGGCCTGTCCGTGATCTGCATGCTGAAGGCTCGCGGAGTCCACACGGTGATCGCGAGCGACTTCTCGGCCGGCCGGCGCAAGCTGGCGGCTGCGTGCGGCGCGGACGTGGTGGTGGATCCGGCAGAAGACTCACCCTACGCGGCAGCGGGCAAGCACGGTCACCTTGACACGATCCCCGAGGCCGTCGACCTCGCACTCGGGACGATGGAGAAGCTCCAGCGAGCGCCGGTGCCGTGGCACCAAGTCTGGCGGGCCGCGGAGGCCGTCGGCGTCGCCAAGCCCAAAGCCCCCGTGATATTCGAGTGTGTCGGCGTCCCCGGCATCATCGACGGAATCATCGCCGGCGCTCCTCTGTTCTCACGGGTGGTCGTCGTCGGCGTTTGCATGGGCGCCGACAGGATCCGCCCGGCGCTGGCGATCAACAAGGAGATCGACCTGCGCTTCGTCGTCGCCTACACCCCGCTCGAGTTCCGCGACACCCTGCACATGCTCGCGGAGGGGAAGGTGAATGCGGCGCCGCTCGTGACCGGCGAGGTCGGCCTGCCGGGCGTCGGCCGCGCCTTCGACGCGCTCGCCGATCCCGAGGCTCACGCCAAGATCCTGATCGACCCCAAGAGCCCCGCCGCCGAGCCGGGCATCCAATAGCTACTGCGGTCCGCGCTCCATTTGCACGGCGTTCTCGAAGTGCGGTGACCAGGGCTGCGCGGAGCTCGTCCAGACCTCCGCCGCCGGCTCGATCCACGACGCGTCGTCCAGCGACCCGGCCTTCACGAAGGCCAGCTCCGGCAACACCGCGGCGATGCTGAAGACGGGCGAGCCGCACGCCGAGCAGAAGCTCCGCTGCGTGTCCCCGCCGTGGTCCTCGCCGGTGGTCGCGAACGAGGCGAGCGTGCTCCCCTCGACGTTGAGCGCGGCGCGGGGCACGCCCACGATCACGGAGAACGGGCTACCCGTCTGGCGCTGGCAGTCGGTGCAGTGGCAGACGCCCTGAACCACCGGATCGGCATCGGCGCTGTAAGTCACGCTGCCACACAGACAGCGACCCGTCAGTGGCTTGGGCGCACCGGTCATGTGCGCGTGAAGCTACACGAGCCGCGCCTACTGCGATAGCCCCACGGTTTCGAGGGCCTCGGCGTAGTCTTGATCGTCGGCAGTCTGAAGATCAGGCCGGTGGACGCCGCCGCCAGCCGCGGGAAGCGCAGGAAGAACCGCTGGCCGAGAGTTCGGCTCGACCGCTCACGGACCCGGAGCGGCTTGCGCACGATTTCCAAGTTCGGCGCCGGCGGCTGACGCCGCACGCCGTGACCCGTTAGCGTCGTGTATTCGCAAAAGGAGGGGTCTTGGAACACGCAGACGTGGTTGTCGTCGGAGCACGCCTTGCCGGGTGCGCGGTAGCTGCTCCGCTTGCGCGGGCGGGTCGCACCGTGGTGGTGCTCGACAAGATGAGCTTCCCGTCGGATCAGCTCTCCACGCACCTTCTGATGCCCGCCGGCACCAGCGAGCTGTCGAAGATGGGAGCGCTGCCGCGGGTCCTCGCGCTGAACCCCACGCGGGTGCGGTGGGTCAGGCTGGAGGCCGAGGGCATCGTATGCAGCGAGCGCCTGCGCCCGGCGCCCGACGGCACGGACTTCGGCGTGTGCGTCCCGCGCGACCTCCAGGACGCGTGCCTCGTCGAGGCCGCCCGCGAGCAGGGCGCCGACGTGCGAGAGCGATGCACGTTCACGTCGCTGCACTGGCGCGCCGGGCGCGTCGCGGGCGTGCGCTACACCGACGAGCACGGAGCGCCCCGCGAGATCGCGGCGAGCCTCGTCGTCGGCGCCGACGGCCGGCGCTCGAGCGTGGCCGCGCAGGTCGGCGCGTGGCACCCCTATCGCGTGTCGCGCAACGGCCGGGGCCTCGTCTTCCGCTACCTCGACGACCCGCGGACGGGGACCCGCGCAGCGCAGACCTTCAACCAGTGGCGCGAGGGCGACTCCTTCGCGTTCGCCTTCCCCTCGGCGCCGGTGGGCAGGCTCCTGATTCTTCTGATGGGCCACCGCGACGAGGTGGGCGAGGCGCGCAAGGACCCGGCGGGCTACTGGCAGCGCAAGCTCGATCAGCACCGAGGGCTCGCCGAGCGCGTCGCCGGCGTCGACGAGCGGACGTGCACGAAGCTGCGCTCGACCGGTGAGACGCCCGCCTTCTTCCGCGCGTCGTCGGGGCCGGGGTGGGCGCTGGCCGGCGACGCCGGGCACTTCAAGGACCCGGTCACCGGACAGGGCATGCGCGACGCGATGTGGATGGGCCGCACGCTCGCCGAGCACGTCCTGCCCGTGCTCGACGACCCGGCCGCGATCGACCGCGCGGCGCGCGTCTGGGAGGCCGAGCGCGACCGCGACTGCCTGCCCGCCTACCACTTCGCGAACCTCGACACGCGCGTGGAACGCCAGTCCCCGGCCCTGTGCGAGCTTTTCCGCGACGCTGGACGCAGCACGGAGCCCGACCTCTCGGACCTCTTCAACCGTGCCCGCACGCTGCAGGAGATCGCGCCGCTGCCGCGCCTGGCCCGCGCCGTCGCCGCCGCCCTGTGGCGCGGCGAGCGGCCGCGGGCGGAGACGCTGCGCTGCGCCGTCCGTGACGTGCGCACGGATCTCGAGATCCGCCGCGAGCGACGTGCCGACCACTTCCGCGCGACCCGCGCGGTCACGGGCTCGGACCATCCGGGCGCCGTCTGGCCCGCCCCTCCCCCGCCCCCCGACACACATACCGAGCCCGTGCCCGCGGCTGCTCGCACGATCGCTCAGGAGGTCCCCGCATGACCCGCATCGCCGTGGTCCAGCCCGCGCTCGCCCTCGGGGAGGTCGAGGCCAACCTGATCCGCATCGAGGACCTGATCCGCGACGCCCACCGCGAGCACGACGCGCAGGTAGTGCTCGTCCCCGAGGCCTGCACTTCGCCGAACGTGTACGCAAAGGTCCTGCGGGGCGCCGCGCGCCCGGTCGACGGCCAGCCTTTTCAGCTTCTCACGCGCCTCGCCCGCGAGCTCGACTGCGTGATCGGCGGCGGCTTCCTCGCGGTGCGCGGCAACCACGCTTACGGCACGTACGTGCTGGCCGAGCCCGACGGCGCGGCGCACCTGCACGACAAGGACATCCCGACCGCCTGGGAGCAGAACTATTACAAGGGCGGCGACGACGACGGCGTCGTGCGGTGCGAGACGCTCGGCGCGACCGTCGGCCTGATGTCCGGCTGGGAATGGGCGCGCAGCCGCACGTGCGCGCGCGTGCGCGCGGGCGAGGCACAGCTCGTGCTGGGCGGCATGTGCTGGCCGTCCCTGCCGACGAACTGGCCGGGCCCGCTGCGGCGGCTGGCCGCACGCGAGCACGGCATCTGGCGCGAGCAGGCGCATGCGCTCCCCGGCCAGGTCGCGCGGCTGACCGGCGTGCCCGTCGCGCACGCCTCACACGTGGGCCCGGTCACCGGCGAGACGCCACTCGGGCCGGGCATCGCGTGGCCGACGGAGATGATCGGCGAGTCGCAGATCTGCGACCGCGACGGCACGATCCTGGCGCGCATGTCCCTCGAGGACGGCGAGGGCCACGTGAGCGCCCACGTCGAGGTCCGCCCGGCGGCGCCGTCCGAACCGATCGGCAAGCGCTACTGGATCCCGGCGTTCACGATGGTCACGCACGCGGCGTGGCACGGGATGAACGCCCACGGCGCGCTGAAGTACAGGCTGCGCCATGCTCGCAGGGGCTTCGAGTGGCAGCGCTGGCCCGCCGCCGACCTGCCGGACGAGATCGAGCCCGGGACCCCGGCGCAGGCACCACAGGCGACGAGCAGCTGACTGAGACGCGCCCTGCTCACCCGGCCTGATCGAGCGCATGCGTGCGGTTGACCGAAGCCCGGCGCGCACGGCGGGTTCAAGAATCCGACCCGGCGGGCCGATGCAAAGGCCATCGATCGAGCGCAGGGGCTAGCCCACGCCATCCACACCAGGCTGCCGAGAGGCGGCGAGCTGCCCGCACAGGAGTGGGAGCGGCGGCATCGCGCGCTGACGGGGCTTCTGTGGGCCAGCGCGGTAGCCATCGCCGGCTATTCGGCTCTGCAGGGCTACGCCGCCTGGCACAGCGGCCTCGACGCGAGCGCCATGGTGATTGCGGGACTGGCGGCCGGTCGATCCCAGATGGGACAGCGCACGCGTTCGCTGGCCTGCTCCTTCGGGCTGCTGACCGCGGCCGCGATGGGTGTGCACGTGTCGGGTGGAATCACCGAAGCCCACTTCTCCTTCTTCGTCGTCGTGGTTCTGCTCACCCTGTACGAGGACTGGACGGTGTTCGCGCTCGCGGTCGTGTACACGCTGGTGCATCACGGCGTGCTCGGCACGATCGACCCGGACGAGGTCTTCGCAGCTCACGCCGGCAGCCCGTGGCAATGGGCGGCGATCCACGCTGTCTTCGTGGCGGCCGCCGGCGCGGCAGGCGTCGTGGCGTGGCGTCTCAACGAGGACGTGCGCCGCCGGATGCGCCAGACACAGGACGAGCTGCGCGATGCGGCGATGACGGACGGCCTCACGGGCCTGGCCAACCGCCGCCGGCTGACGAGCGACCTCGAGACCGCCGTGGACGACGGGCAGGCACGGCTTGCGATGTTCGACCTCGACGGCTTCAAGGCCTACAACGACACCTTCGGCCATCTCGCCGGTGACGCACTGCTCACCCGCCTCGGTAATCGGCTGCGCGAGGCCGTGGGCGATGACGGCGTGGCCTACAGGCTCGGCGGCGACGAGTTCTGTGTGTTGGCGACCGGCCCCACGGGCGCGGCCACGATCGAGGCTGCCGGGGAGGCCCTTGCCGAGCGTGGAGGAGCGTTCTCGATTGGCAACTCGCATGGCACCGTGATGCTCACCGAAGTCCGGACGGCCGAGGACGCCCTGCGAATCGCCGACCAGCGGATGTACGAGTGCAAGAACGACGGACGCCGCTCGGCCGGCGATCAGAGCAAAGCCGTGCTTCTCCGGGCCCTGTCAGAGCGACACCCCGCCCTCACCTCGCACAGCCACCACGTGTCGAGGATCGCCGAGCTCGTCGCGCGCCGCTTGGACGTACCCGAGGACCAGCTGGCCCCGATCCGCCATGCGGCCGAGCTGCACGACATCGGCAAGGTCGGCATCCCGGATGCGATCCTCGCAAAGCCGGGCGAGCTCGATTCCGAAGAGTGGGAGTTCATGCGCCAGCACACGATTATCGGCGAGCGCATCGTCACCGGGGCACCCGCGCTGGCGCAGGTGGGTCGCCTGGTCCGCTCGAGCCATGAGCGCTGGGACGGCGGTGGCTATCCGGACGGGCTGCGCGGCGACGAGATTCCGATCGGCTCGCGGATCATCTGCGTCTGTGACTCGTTCGACGCCATGTTGACCGAGCGCCCTTACAAGGCCGGGCGTGACACGAGCGCGGCTCTGGCCGAACTCTGGCGCTGCTCGAGCACGCAGTTCGATCCGGCCGTGGTCGAGGCATTCTGCCGGGTGATGGCCGACGAGTTCGCCTCCGCCGCCCGCGGGCCGGCTGGCGAAGCCGTTCCGGCCTAGCTTTCCCGAGCGTCAGGTCCGATCGGCCACGGTACGATCACCGCGTGAGAGAGCGCATCGGCAGCGTGGCCGAGTTGTGGCGATACCCGGTGAAGTCCATGCAGGGCGAGCAGTTGGACTCCGTCTCGGCGGGAGAGCGCGGGTTGGCGGGCGATCGTGGCTGGGCGGTGATCGACGGCGAGACCAACAAGGTCGTGAGCGCCAAACGCCCGAAGCTGTGGCTGACGATGCTGGAGTGCGCAGCGACCTACGTCGCGGAGCCGGGAGTTGACGGCGAGGCGGCGCCTATCCGCATCACCCTGCCGGACGGGCGTGAGGTCTTGAGCGACGACCCGGATCGTGATCGTCTGCTGTCTGAGGCGCTCGGCCGACCGGTGACGCTCCACAGCTCGGCCCCGGAAGGTGCGACATACGAGCTCTCCGTCGCCGACGCGCAGGGCCTGGAAGCTCCCGAGCCAGAGCGGCTGACGGAGTCGCCGGTCGGGATGTTCGCTCCGCCCGGGACGTTTTTCGACACGTCGAACCTTCACATCCTCACGACCACGACCCTCGCGAGCTTTGCCGCAGCGCACCGTGACGGACAATGGGATCGGCGCCGGTTCCGTCCCAACGTGCTCGCGGCGATGGACGAGACGCCCGCGGACGGCTTTGCCGAGAATCACTGGGTCGGCCGGTCGCTCGAGCTTGGCGAGGAGGCCCGTGCGGCCGTCCTCGCGCCGATGCCGCGTTGCGTGATGACGACCTTGCCGCAACGCGATCTGCCACGCGACCCGCTCGTGCTCAGAACACTCGCCGAGCACAACCGCCAGAAGATCGAGGGTGTCGGCGTATACGCCTGTGCCGGTGCGCTGGCGAACGTCATGGCTGCGGGCACGGTTGGGGTCGGGGATGCTGTGTCGGTGGGCCCCGCGCTCTGACCGGACGCTACCGCTCCATGCGTGCGCCTGAACTTCTCCGCAGCGTGCGGACCGGCGTAAGCGTGCCCCGCCGGTACGAGCGCGTCAGGAGCGCAGCCCGGCACAGACGCCGCACGCGACGACCGGCTTGACCGCCCCGCCGCACCGATGACTTTCGCGGTGGCGCGCGGTCTTGGACATACGGAAACCGAAAGCAACCCGAGGAGGCCCAGATGGCTCAGTACGTCGATGGATTCGTGATCCCGCTTCCCAAGGCCAACGTCGACGCGTACCGCAAGATCGCGCGCAAGGCGGGCAAAGTCTGGCGCGAGCACGGCGCGCTCGAGTACCGCGAGTGCGTCGGCGAGGACGTGAAGCCGGGCAAGCTCACCTCATTCCCGCAGAGCGTCAAGCAGAAGCCCGGCGAGACCGTGATATTCGCGTGGATCGTTTACAAGTCGCGTGCGCACCGCGACCGAGTCAACGCGAAGGTGATGAAGGACCCGCGCCTCGCCGACATGATGAAGCCGGATGCAGCTCCCTTCGACGCCAAGCGCATGATCTTCGGCGGCTTCGACGTGATCGTGGACGTCTGACCGGCGACCGCGGCGTGAAAGATAAGCTCCATCGGTGCCCGTGACCTGGGACGATGTCGTCGCGATCGGGACGCGCTTCCCGGAGGTCGAGGTCGGCATCTCGTACGGCACGCCCGCGCTGCGCGTGAAGGGCAAGAGCATGTGCCGGATGCGGACCGACCCAGACGCGCTCGTCGTGCGCGTGCTCGACCTCGCCGACCGCGAGGCGCTTCTCCACGGCAAACCCCGCGTGTACTTCACGACCCCGCACTACGACGGGTATCCGTACGTGCTCGTGAGGCTCGGCAAGGTGAGCCGTAAGGACCTCGCGGAGCTGGTCGAGGACGCCTGGCGCATCCGCGCACCGAAGCGCCTCGTCGCGCAGTACGACGCGCAGTAGAGGCTCAGGCGGCGAGCGGGGCAGTGAGCGTGCGGCCCGCGTGGATCTCGGCGACGAGGGCCCCAAGCACCTTCTCGGAGCGCCCGCCGAGGTCGGCGGAAACAAGCGTCCCATCGGAAGCGAAGGCCTCGTGCGCCTCCGGCACGGCGAGCTCGCCGTCGATCACCCGCGCCCCTGTGGCGGCGAGCACCTTGCGCAGCTCGACCTGTGCCCAGACGCCTCCGAAGCTGCTGGTGCTGGCGCCCACAACGACCACGGGCTTACTCTGGAGCGGCGTCGACACACGCGGGCGCGAGGCCCAGTCGACCGCGTTCTTGAGCACGCCCGGTATCGAGGAGTTGTACTCGGGCGTCGCGATCACGAGCCCGTCGGCGCCGGCGATCGCTTCGCGCAGCTCGGCCACGGCCGGCGGCGCGGGGTCGACGTCGTCGTCCTCGTCGTAGGGCGGGATCGACTTGAGCTTTTCCCACAGCTCCACCTCGACGCCCGCGGGCGCCTGCTCCGCAATGTGGCGGAGCAGGCGCGCGTTGTGGGAGTCGTGGCGGAGACTGCCGGGGATGGCGAGGATGCGCATAGCGGTCACGCGCCGTTGAACTCGAGCTCGACGATGAGCTTGACGTCGTTGGCCAGCGCGGGCGTGCCGCCGGGCAGCTCCATCTGCCAGTTCATGCCGTACGCGGTGCGGTCCACGACCGCCTCGAGCGCGAGCGCCACCTTCCGCCCGCCGCCCGGCAGCTCGACCGGGCCGCGGAGCCGTCCCGTCGCCTCGACCGGGAGCGAGAAGCCGGCCATCGACAGCTCGCCGGACATGACGAGGGCATCGGGGGAGCCGCTGATCCGAGTCGACCGGAAACGCACCTCCGGGTTGCGCTCGACGTCGAAGAAGTCCGGGGCGAGCAGATGAGGCCGGATGGTCTCGTCGTCCACGCTGATCGAGTCGACGCGCACGCCGCCCTCGAGCTGGAGGCCGTCCTGGCCGGCGATCAGCCGGGCGTCGATCGGCTTGAAGCCGCCGCGGAACGTCGATACGCCCGCGTGCTCCACCTCGAAGCCGGCGCTCGAGTGGCTTGCGTCGGCCGTGTACGTGCCGGCCGGGATCTGCTGCTCGATGGTCTGGGTGATCGTGGTGCTCATCGGAAAGCTCCTTTGGTTGCGGTTTCAACAGTTGCGGCTTCAACAAATTAGCAGAGATAGTTGCGTTGTCAACGGTTTGTGCCAGAATGGGGGTCATGGCATCGGCTCCGGCAGTCCACGACATCCGCGGCGACCAGCTCGCCGCCTGGCGCGAGTTCCTGCGCGCCCATTCGGCGATGCTGCGCCGGATCGGCCGCGATCTCGAGCAAGAGGGTCTCCCTCCGCTGCCCTGGTACGACGTCCTGGCCGCGCTTCGCGACGCACCGGATCGCAGGCTGCGTCAGGTCGACCTCGCCGAGCGGGTGCTGCTCTCGAACAGCGGGATCAGCCGCCTGGTCGACCGGATCGAGAGCGACGGGCTCGTGGACCGCGTCGCATGCCCCAGCGATCGCCGCTCCTTCCACGTGCAGCTGACCGACGCCGGCGGCGAGCTGCTCGGGCGCATGTGGCCGGTGTACGCGCGCGGCATCGCGGAGGACTTCCTGCCGGCGCTCGGCTCGAACCCCTGCGAGGTGCGTCAGATGCTCGAGATGATCGGCGCCTCGTGCGAGGCCGCGCGGGCTGCCGACGCGGCCGCGCCTCCCGGATAGCGACCTCCCCCACCTGAACCCGCGGTTTGCGGATAGGCTTTCGGCGACGTCCGGGCGCCGTTGCCGGGACGCCGGGAGAGTCGCGAGAGGCGCGAGAGTCACAGACTTTGGGGGGCGCATGAAGAGGGGTGCATCCGCGAGCCACGGCTCGCTTCGGAAGTTGCTGGTCGTCCTGCTCGTGGCCTTTGCCGCGCTGGGCGCGGTCATGGCGGCGGGCGCATCCGCCGCGGGCGTCGTCCCGACGGACAAGGGGCCGGTCCGTGGCGTGGAGAACGGCGCCGTCAAGAAGTACCTCGGCATCCCCTACGCGGCTGCTCCCGTGGGCAGCCTGCGCTGGCGCGCGCCACAGTCTCCGAACCGCTGGAAGGGCCCGCGCGACGCCTCGCAGTTCGGCGACCACTGCGCGCAGAGCGCCTCGCCATTCGGCTTCGAGTCGAGCAGCGAGGACTGCCTCTACCTGAACGTCTTCGCCCCCAACGTGCGTGGGCGCGCCCACAAGGACATGCCGGTCATGGTGTGGTTCCACGGCGGCGGCCTGACCGTCGGCGAGAGCGACGACTACGACCCCACGCGGCTCCTGCAGCGCGGCGTGATCGTCGTGACCGTGAACTACCGCCTCGGGTACCTCGGCTTCCTGTCGCACCCGGCGTTGAGCGCGGAGTCGCCGAGCGGTGCGTCGGGCAATTACGGTCTGATGGACCAGCAGGCCTCGCTGCGCTGGGTCGAGCGCAACATCAAGAAGTTCGGCGGCGACGCGGACAACGTGACGATCTTCGGCCAGTCGGCCGGCGGTCTCAGCGTCCACTCGCACCTCGCCTCACCGAAGTCGGCCGGGCTGTTCGACCGCGCGATCTCACAGAGCGGCGCGTACACCACGGCCCTCCCGTCGCTCGCCGAGGCGGAGGCCGCCGGCGAGAGCACCGCGGTCAACACCGGGTGCGGATCCGATCAGACCGCGGCCTGCCTGCGGGCGCTCCCGGCCTCGACGCTGCTGGCAGCGCAGCCCGAGATCGCCGGTGCGATCGTCCCCAACGTCGACGGCGACGTCCTCCCCCAATCGATCGATTCGGCGTTCGAGAGCGGCGAGTTCAACCGCGTGCCGGTGATCGAGGGGTCGACCCACGACGAGTTCACGATCTTCACCGCGCTGTTCGTCGAGCCGCTGCTCGGCAGCGGGATCCCGCCCGCGTTCTACCCGATCGTGGTCGGCGTGCTCGCGTCGACGCTGGGCCTGGACGCGACCGGGCCGGAGATCGCCGCCCAATACCCGCTGAGCGACTACCCCAGCACGCTGCTCGCGATCAGCGCGATCGGGACCGACGCGATCTTCGCGTGCCCGGCGCGCCGGGTGGCGGGTGACCTCTCGGAGTACGTGCCGACCTGGCAGTACGAGCTGAACGACCCGAACGCGCCGCAGATCTTCGTGCCGCCGTCGAGCTACCCGTTCGGCAGCTACCACGCAGCGGACGTGCTCTACCTGTTCGACTCGCCCCTGAGAGGCGGTCACGCTCCGTTCGACGCCGGCCAGGAGGCATTGGCCGGGACGATGGTGACCTACTGGGGCCGGTTTGCGCGGGCGGGCGATCCGAACCGCGTGGGCGTGCCCGAGTGGCCGAACCACACGACCGCGAACGACACCGCGATGTCGTTCGTGCCGCCGACCCCGCAGGTGGAGACCGGGTTCGCCGCCGACCACAAGTGCGGCTTCTGGGACTCCCACACGGGCACGTAGCGCTGTCACGGCCGGCCGCACAGGCCGGCAATCGGCTCAACTCGGGGTGAGTCCCGGCCGATAACGATGCAAATGCAACGAACGTCCACGCACGGAGGCGAGGACGCACGCCGGCACCAGATGGCGCGCTTCGGCGCGCTGCTGTTCGGCGGCGCCGCCACGGTCACGGCGCTCGGCCTCCTGCTGCCGCATCAAGCCGAGGTGGACGCGCCCGGCCTCGCCGCGGTCGCCGCCGCCGCGGGCCTGATCGGCGCCGCGCTCGCGCTCGGCGGCGGGCGACTGCCGGCCTGGGTCTACGTGGCCGTCCCGGCCGCCGGAACCGTACTCGTGTCACTCGCCCTGCTCTTCAACGGCGAGCGCAACGGCGGCCAGGCCGGCGGCGACGAGATGTACTACCTGTGGGTCGTGCTGTACACCTCCTATTTTCTCGGGCGCGTCATCACCGCGGTGCACGTGGCCCTGATCGCTGCGGCGTACGCCGTCACTCTGATCGCAATCGATCCCGGGTCGATCGGCATGAGCCGCTGGCTCAGCACGGTGGGACTCGTCGTCGGCTCGGCGCTCGTCGTGCGCGTCCTGAGCGAGCGCGTCGGGCGCCTCGTCGCCGAGTTGAAGCTCGCGGCCCGCACCGACCCCCTCACGGGACTTCCGAACCGGCGCGCTTTCGAAGAGCACTTCGAGCGTGCGGTCGCCCGCGCCGACCGCACGCATCTACCCTTCGCCCTGCTGCTCGCCGACATCGACGAGTTCAAGCAGTTGAACGACCGCGACGGCCACCTCGCCGGTGACGCGGCCCTGGCCACGCTGGGGCGGGTATTGCCGGCGGAGCTCCGCGGCGATGACATCCCCGCGCGCGTGGGCGGCGACGAGTTCGCCGTGCTGCTGCCGGAGCTCGGTGCGGAGAACGCGAAAGACGTCGCACCTCGCCTCACGGCAGCGATCAGCCGGCGGATGCGTGCGGCGGGCGCCCCGCTGACCCTCAGCTTCGGCATCGCTGTCTTCGACCGTGACGGTCGCACGCTCGACGATCTCACGCGCGCCGCGGACAGGGCTCTCTACGCGGCCAAGCGCATGGGTACGGACGCGCGCGAGTCCGCGGTCGTGCTCGCCCGCTAGGGACGACGGCCATGCGCCGTCGCGGGCCGCATGATTAGACCCTGCCATCCCGGGAACAACCTCTGTTGCTCTGCTGTCACCCGGATCAGCCGCAGGGGAAGGCGGCGTCCGCAGGAAGGAGATCCATGAGACGACTCATGTCGACGGCCGGTGCCGTCTCGATCACGCTCATGATCATGGCGCTCGCCCCGGCCGGCGCATCGGCCTGGGCTCCCGCCGGCCAGGCCACCGTGCATCCCGGCGTCATGACGTTCACGGACGGCGCACAGTGCACGTCCAACTTCATTTTCGGCCAGGCGTCCGACGTCTACATCGGCCAGGCAGCCCACTGCTCGGGTACCGGCGGCGCGACCGAGACCAACGGCTGCGACAGCGGGTCGCTGCCGGTCGGCACCCCGGTCGAAATTGACGGCGCGAGCCGACCCGGGACGATGATCTACAACTCCTGGCTCTCGATGCAGGCCCGTGGCGAGACCGATCCCGATACGTGCGAGTACAACGACTTCGCGCTCGTCAGGATCGATCCAGCCGACGCCGACAAGGTGAACCCATCGGTGCCCGGCTTCGGCGGCCCGACCGGGCTCGGCGGCGCCGCTGACGGATCGTCGGTCTACTCCTACGGGAACTCGTCGCTGCGCGGCGGGGTCACGCAGCTCAGCCCGAAACAGGGGACCGTCGTGGCGACCGAGGGCAGCGGGTGGAGCCGTACCGTCTACACGGTCACCCCGGGAGTCCCGGGTGACTCGGGGAGCGGCTTCATGAACAGCTCCGGGCAGGCCTTCGGGACCCTCAGCACGCTCCAGATCCTGCCGACGGCGGGATCGAACGGGGTCGGCGACCTGGTCAAGGAGCTTGCCTACATGCGCGCCGACAGCTCGCTGTCGGGCGTGCAGCTCGCCCCGGGGACCGAGCCGTTCGAGGCCGACATCGCCGGCGCGATCCTCGGCGGCTGAAGGCTCGTCAAGGCTTACAGGGCGGCGCGCCGCGTGCGCGTCGCCCGCTTCGGCGCCTCGAGCGTCGCGGCGCGCTTGCTCGTCGCGATATTCGCCGCGGCGTCGGTCATCCGCACGGTGAGCTTCACCGTCAGGCGGCGCTTGCGCTTGATCAGGCGGAAGTTGCGCTCGGACATCCGGATGCGGACGGTGACGCGCTTGCCCCCCGCCGCCGTCGCCTTGCCGGCGCCGAAAGCGATCACCCTGCGCTTGCCGCGCGTGCGCACGCGCTTCCTCGATCTCAGCCGATAGGACCACGCGCAGCGTGACTCGCCGGCGGGACATGCCAGGGTCGTGCGGACTACACCGCTGCGGCTGAGCCTGAGCGCGCCGATCACGGTGCCGGCCGCGCTCTTGTCCCCGACGGGCGCGCCCGTCGACGCCCCCGCGGCCGCGGGCGCGAGCTCGTACGCACCGATGTCCGTCGTGCTCCCCGCGACGCGCGCGTTGCCGTCGAGGTCGAGCGGCCCGTTCTCGGGGTCGGAGAGGCCGCGGTCGACCATCGGCGACCCCGCGGCAGCGTGGTAGTCGCCGGCCGACGCGTTGACGAACAGCGGCAATGCGGGCTGGTTGCCGCTGCCGCCGATGATGCCCTCGCCGGTGTTGAAGTGCGATGTGAAGAGGTTGATCGCCGAAGTCGCCGCGGGGTCGGCGGTCGCCGAGACGTCGACGGCGGCAACGGCGATCACGTTCGTCGCGTCGATCCGGGCACCCGCCGCCTCCGCGGTCGCGAAAATGCTGAGTCCGTTGCTGTTCGTCCCGGTGGCGACGACGGTCACGTTTCTCACGGTCACCACGCTGGTGCTGGTCGCCTGGTAGAAGAGCGCGTCGGTGTTCGCGCCGCCGGACGCGCGCAGCAGGCTGTCCTTCAAGACGAAGCCGTCGCCCGGCCGCAGCGCCGTCACAGGGGCACCGGTGGCCGTCGCGATGACTTCGACGCGCTCGGCCGACGAAGCGTCGCCGAACAGGGCTACCGTCGTGATGCCGGGATCGGAGGACTCCAACGTCAGGTCGCTGATCCTCACGGTGGCGAAGCTCTCGAGCGCTCCGCCGCCGAGCGGCGCGACGATGCGCGGGCGGGCCTGACCGGCGGACCCGTGAATCGTCAGCGCAACCGTGGGAGCAAGCGTCGCGCCCAGCGCATGGGTACCGGGGCCGACCACGACCTCGTCGTTCTCCGCCGCGCCGCTCACGGCGGTCTCGAGCCGGCACGGATTGGCCTGAGAGCACTCGACGTCCGCGCCCGTCGGCGAAGCGTGGCGGACGCCCGCCGCTGCGCTCGCGGGCAACAGCGCGAGCACGCATACCGCGGCCATGCCGACAGATCGGCCCATACGAGCCAACCGTACCCGCTCTCAGACCGCCGGTGCCGATCCGTCAGGCCGCTACTTGTTGCACTCGACGACGACCTCGGGCTTCAGCACCCACTTGGCGTAGATGCCGGTGCCCTCCTGCTTGAGAACGGTCTTTGTCACGAGCCGGCAGCCCGGCGGCGCGCTGGTGGGGGCGGCGCCGCTCACCGGCGCTCCGCAGGTGCGCTTCATCCGCTTGAGCGCGCGGCGGCGCTGCGCGCGCAACCGTGCCAGGCGCCGCTTCGCCGCGCGGCTGCCGTGCGCGGCCCGTCGCTTGGCCGAGCGGATCCTGCGCTGAAGGGCGTTCACCCGGCTCGTCGCCCGCGCGCAGGTCTTGTCCGCCCCCAGCGCCGCGGGACCGCCGACCGCGACCGAGCCGGGCCCGGCCGTGTCGGAGTAATTGAGAAGCGTGCCGACTCCGTTGTAGCTCTTGTAGAGCGAGACGACCCTCACGCGCACGGTTGCGGGCCGCGGGATCCGGAGGTCGGCAAGCCTCAGCGTCCAGTGGGCGCCGCCCGCGTCCTCTCCGGCGGCGGGCTTCGCACCGGCCGAGAACTTGCCGTTCGCCGTGTCCCACCGTGCGCTCTCCCAGAAGGTCTGGCCGCTCCTCGGGATCACGGTCACCTTCGCGTCGGCGCCGTCTTCGGAGACGCTCCCGGTGCTACGCAGGAAGTCGAGATACCACGTGACGTTCATGTCCGCGGGCACACAGGTCTGGTAGGGGAAGAACCCGACTGTGTATGCGCAGCCGCCCCAGTTGGCGGGCGGCCGCGGGACGATGCGGGTGTCCACGCTGAAGCTATCGTCGTCGCCGACCGTGAGCGTCGTCGCGCCGAGATCGGGCGCGTAGTAGGTCGAGTCGCCGATCGGGTCGTCGAACGACGCGCTCGTCGCGGCGTGCGCCGTAGCGGGCAGCAAGCACGCCGCCGCGGCGATCGCCAGCACCGCAACCGCGCGAATGATCGAGAAGTCCGTTTCGCGATCCACCTTTCATCGACCATAGCCGCGCCGCCGGGGCGCGTCAACGCGGCTTACGCAGGGTCCTTGAAACCCTCGTGCCAGTGGGTGCCGTCGCAGAACGGCTTGTTCTTCGAGCGCCCGCAGCGGCAGAGTGCCTGGCGGTTGCGCACCTCGTACGGGGTGCCGTCCGCCGAGCGCACGGGAATCGCGCCGCGGACGTGATACGGGCCGTCGACCGACGCCCGGATCGCCGGCGCGAGGGCCTGCTCGACCGGCTCGGGATCGCCGCCTCGCGCATACGTGAGCGCTCCGGAGGGGCACGTCCCAACGACCGCCGCGATCTCCGTGGAGCCCGCGCCGCGCGCGTCGATCCACGGCTCCTCCCTCAGCTTCCAGACCGACGGCAGGCCATCGGTGCAGTTGCCGGCATGCGCGCACACCGAGCGATCGTCGTAGATCGTGATGCCGTCTCCTTCATACGCGGCGCGGCGCGCCGCGATCGGGCCGCGATCGGCGACCTCCGCGCCGGAGAACCCGATCTTCTTGTGCGTGCCGTCGCAGAACGGCTTGTTCTGCGATCCGCCGCACCGGCACAGGAAGACCTTTCCCTCGCTCGACACGACCTCGCCGTCGGCGCCCACGACCTCAACGGCGCCCTCGACCTTGTAGGGACCGTCCTCGGTCACAGTGACAAGCCGCTCCGGAGAAGCCCCCGCATCAACGCTCACGCACGAAACCCTAGCGCGACTCCGTCCACACCCGGGCTTAGGCTGCACGGTTCGCATGAAGACCGCGCAGATCACCGCAATAACCGTCACGGACTACGCGACGACTCTCTCCAGGGCGGTGCGCTCGGTCGGCGGCGCGGTGGTCGAGGGCGAGGTCCAGCGGCCCAAGACGACGGGCAGCGGGATGCTCTGCTTCGACCTCACCGACGGCGACTCCAAGCTCGCGTGCAAGGTGTTCCGCACGCGCACCCACGCGCTCGAGCACGAGCCCAGGCACGGGGACCTCGTGCAGGTGAAGGTCGAGCGCCCGGACTTCTGGACGGTCGCCGGCAAGCTCGACCTGATCGTCACGGACATCAGGCTTGCCGGCGAGGGCGAGCTGCTGCGGCGGCGGTCCGAGCTGCTCGCGCGCCTGCGCTCGGAAGGCCTGTGCGACCCGGGCCGGCGTAGGGGCCTGCCGGAGTTCCCGCGCGCCGTCGGAGTGATCGCCGGGCGCTCGTCGGACGGGATGAGCGACGTCGTGCGCGCGCTCCAGGATCGCTTCCCGCCGATCGACGTCGTCACCTGTCCCGCGCTCGTCCAGGGCAAGGCCGCGCCGCGCGACATCGTCGACGCGCTCGCCCACATGCAGGAGCACCCGCTCGTCGACGTGGTCGTGATCGCCCGTGGCGGTGGCTCCGTCCAGGACCTCGTGGCCTTCGACGACGAGCGTCTGTGCCGCGCGATCTTCGCCTGCGGCCTGCCCGTCGTGACCGCGGTCGGGCACACCGACAACGTGCCGGTCTGCAACCACGTCGCGCACGCCGCCTTCACCCCGTCGCGTTCCGCCGAGCTGGTCGTGCCGTCGGTCACCGAGCTGCGCCAGCGGCTGGCGCTCGCCCGCCAGCCGCTCGACGCCGTCCCGCAGCGGATCGAGCGCCGGCGCGAGCTTCTGAGCGCGGGGATCGGTGCGCTCGGCAACGCCGGGCAGTCGCTCGCGCGGCGCGCCGCCGACGTGGGCGAGCAGAGCCGGCGCCTGGGCGTGGGGATCACCCGCCAGCTCGCCGACCACCAGCGCGATTACAGCCACGCGGTGGCGCGCCTCGTGCGCGACGCGGCGGCGGCCGGCGTGCGTCGGCTCGCTCGCGAGGAGCTGGATTTGGCACGCGCCGGCGACCTCACGCGCGAGCGTGCCGCGCGCCGGTTGCACGATGCCGAGCGAGACCTGCGTCATGCGACGACGGTGATCGAGGCAAGAGACTTCCGCCGCCGGGGCTACGTGCTCGTCACGGGCGAGGACGACCGTCCCGTCCCCTCGGTCGAGGGGCTGTCCCCGGGCGCACGCGTGCACCTGAGCTTCCGCGACGGCCGGGCAGGCGCCGTCGTCGACGACATCGAGGAGGACGACCCGCAATGACCGACCCGACACCGATCACCTTCGAGAAGGGCTACCGGCGCCTTCAAGAGATCTCCGAGCGGGTCAGCTCGGACGAGGTCCCGGTACACGAGATGTGCGAGCTGTTCGCGGAGGGCAAGGGGCTCGAGCGGGCCCTCAGCGCCTACCTCGCCGAGCAGCGCTCGCGGGTGGAGAGCATCGAGCGCGGCGAGGACGAGATCCGCGCCTTCAAGGTCGTGCCCCCGGGCGACGAGCTCGCGGCGCCCGCTGCGGGAGGGGACGACCTGCCGTTCTAGATGGAAGGGCCCGCACAGCGCGGGCCCTTCCCGTCGGGGGGTGAAGCGCCGCCGGTCAGCTCGGATCGAGCACGCGGATCTCGTCCAGCCCGAACCAGTTCGGGTGCTCGACGCCGTTGCCGGCGAGGAACGACGTGGTCTGCGCGCCCTCGTCCATGTCCACCTTCACCGCGAGCAGATGCCAGATCGGGTCGTCCTCCCTGCCGATCAGCTTCACGCGGGTACGGAGACCGGGCGTCATCAGGTGCGCCGCGTGCCCGTTTTGCTGCGGCGCGGGTTGCGCGACCGGGCGGTCCCGCAGGTAGCGCAGGTAGTTGTCCGCGACGGTCTGCCGGTTGCGGACGCGCATGTCCGCCACCGCGACGTATCCGGCGACGATCATCGCGACCGCGATCGTCGCAAGCGCCGCGATCACGATTGCGTCGGGCGTCTCGCCGAACTTGTCGAGGGTGGTGGCCAGCGCGGCTCCCACCGTGATCACGACGGCACCGAGCCCCGTCGCCTTTGTCGCCTTCAACGTACTTGCCGCGATCGGCTGCGTCGGGTCTGCGGTCGGGCCAACCTGTGTATCGGACATGAGGACCTCCTGTTCGGTTGCTTGAGGCGAGCCTCCAACAACCGGCCTGCGCGTTCCGCCGCGTCCCCTTCAGCCGGCGTGCCGTTAAATCGGCAGACGCCGGCTGCCGCCCTGGCCCCTCAGTAGGTGACGATCAGCTGCGGGCGCTTGGCCGGGTCCGCGAACTCGCGCGAGGCGAAGCTGGCGACCGCGACCGAGCTACCCGCGAGCACGAACGCGAAGACGTGCGACGCGGTTCGACATGTAGCCCTCCTTGGCCTGGCGCAGCGGGAGTCGCTGCGAATCCGAAGCGAGACTGGGGAAGCCCCGCGGATTTCAGATCAACCACGGATCGCGGATTGCGCGAGCCGGATTTATCGGGCCTGCCGGCTTAGACGCAGTCGGCCGAGCCGGAGTCGTACGTGGCGCCGTCCTCGCCCTGGAAGCTCCAGTCGTACGAAGTCGGGTGAAGCGTCATGCGCAGCACGCCGAAGCGGAAGATGCGTACCTCGCTGTTCGCGCGCACGGTGCCGGTCCCGTGCAGCGCCTTGCCACCGGTCCCAACCGTGAACTGGCGCAGCCCCACCGCGCTGGCCTGCGCGGAGGGTGTCTGCGGGGCGAAGCGCTCGTACATGTGCTCGTGACCGTTCAGCACGACGTCGGCGCGGGCCGCGTAGAGGCGGTCCCACAGGGGCGCCGAACGCGAGTCGTTGCCGTGCGAAGAGCCGGACGAGAAGCGCATGTGGTGCCAGTAGGCGAGCACGCAGCGGTTCGTGCGCCCCGCGAGGTCGGACTCGAGGAACGCGGTCGCCCCCGCGATGTTCGTCGAGTCGAGCGAGATCAGGTGCCATGCGCCGAGGTCGAACGAGTAGTTCGCGGGCACGCCGAAGTACGACGTGTAACCGGACGAGGGTGGATCGTGGTTGCCCGGGCTCGGCATCGTGACCTCCTTGAGGCGCCCCCAGTCCGGCTCGTAATAGGTCTGGAAGTGGGCAGGGTCGCCGGCCTCGTACTGGTTGTCGCCGAGGGTCAGGATCTTGGTCGGAGTGTCCTCGTACAGGAGCCGCGAGGTCTCGTCGTCCTTGCAGGTCAAGTTCTGACAGGCGATGTCGCCGGCCGCCCCGATCGTCGGGTCGCGGTCAGCCGGGGGCGTCGTGGGTGGATCCCGCGGCTGGTAGTAGACGAGCTCGCCCGCCTCCCCCGCGGCCGCGCCCTCGGATTGCACGTACTGCGTGACGACCACCCCCGGCACGCCGGTCGGCAGGGTCAGGGCCGTGAACGACGGGTAGCGCAACGACTGCGAGCCGCCGTGGGTGCGAACCGCGAGCTTCGTCGCGGAGGACCCGACCCACAGGAAGGTGCCCCACGAAGCCGGGTCCCCGGCGGAGAGCTGGCCCTCGTAGACGCGCTGCGTCGCGCCGTCGTAGTAGCCGCCGTCGCGGTCGCCGGTCGCGCCCTCGGGCGAGGCGCCCGCCGCCGCGATGCCGGCGTCGATGCTGGGCGCTGCGCTCGCGGTCCACATCGAGGCATCGAAGCCCTGGAGCGTCCCGCGCGCCTGGCGGTCGATGAGGCAGTCGCGCGAGTAGTGAAAGCTGAGCTGGATGCTGGTCAGCGTCGAGGTCGCGGAGGTGATGCTCGGCGTGCCCTCCGTGCAGCTCGAGAGCTTGCGCGGCAGCACGAGCGATCTGCTGGCGACGCCGTGCAGCAGCGCGGACTCGGTCGTGTACTGGCGCAGCGCGAGGCAGTGCCCGCCTCCCGCGCACCCGGCGTGGCTCTCGTAGGCGACGAGCGCCCCGCCGCGCGCGAGCCTTGCGACGGTCGCGTGCGACGCGTCCTCGGCAAGCGTCGCCTCGACGCTCCAGTGCAGCAGGTCGTGGCTGGTCGCGACGCGCACCACCGAGCGGGTGCCGGTCACCGAGTGATAGACGCCGAGATAGCCACCGAACGGGCTCTGGACGATCTTGAGGCCCGCCATCGGGCTGCCGAAGTTGTCGCGGACCCCGTAGCGGTGCTCCGCAGCCCCGGGGACGTCCTCGACGATCGTGCGCAGGGGCGTGACGGCGATCGCCTGCGCCGGCAGCGCGGTCGTCGCCGAAACCGCGATTGCCGCGGCCAAGGTGGCGAGGTGCCTCCCCCGTTTCCTGCTCAATGGGCATCCTCGCCCCATGCTCGATTCCCCTGCAGTCCCTTGTCGAGTCCTACGGGTCTCGCGCCCGCGTAGCCCGCACACTATGCGGTTTGCAGGGGTTATCGCAAGGCCGCCTCTCATATTCGACGAGGTACGATGCCCCCGTGGCGCGCGATCGATGGGGGATGAGGAGGACTTTTCGCACCCCGGCGGGCCGCTCGCCGGTCTCGTTGCGCTGGGAGGTCGGCCTGCCGCTGTTCGCGATGGGCGCGCTGACGGCGCTGATCTCGGCGAGCGCCGAGGCGAGCGGCCTGATCTTCTGGGGCGGGACCGCGGCCGCCGCGATCGGCGCGTCGATGTTCCTGTCGGGCTGGATCTCGCGCTAGAGGTCTAGCGCTTCGCGCGCCGGCGACGGCGCGGCTTTTGCTCGGCCGGGCGCTCCTCACGGCCCATCCGCGCCAGTTCCCTTTCGAGCGCGCGCTCCACGGCAGCCGTCATCACCACGCCGAACACGGCGGACAGCGACTCGCCGGCCAGCGGCCGCAACCGCTCGAGCGACTCGCGCACCTCGGGCCAGCGCTCGGCCGGCTCCCCCGCCTCCTGGAACGGCCGCCAGACGTGGTCCAGGAACAGCCGCACGTATGCCTTCGCGATCGCCTCCGACTGGCGCTTGAGCGTTTCGGTGAGGTCGAGGGCGACCTCGAGCGGCACGCCGAGGCGCGCCAGCTCGTTCGACGCCTGCTCGAGGCGCGGGCTGAGCAGCTCGAAGCGCCCGTCACCGAGGGCGCGCACGAAGCCGAGGCGCTGCGCTCGCTCGAGGTGCTCGACCGTCGCCGCGTCCCCCCAGCGCGCGATGAAGTGGTCCGCGTCGACGACCTCGGTCGGCTCGTCGGTGAATGGCTGCGCGAGCGCCCGCGTGAAGTCGAGCACGGCCGCCGAGGAAGGCCCGGGCGTGCGCTCCACGATGCGCCTGATCGCCTCCAGGTTGAAGCCCTCCGCCTGGAGGTCCTTGACCAGCTCGAGCCGCGCGACGTGCTCGTCGCCGTAGTAGCCGGTGCGTCCCTGGATCTCCGGGGGCGGCAGCAGGCCCCGCGACTGATGCGCGCGCACGTTGCGGACCGTCATGCCGACCCGCGCGGCAAGCTCATCGATCGTGAGGAGATCCGCGGCGGTGTCCTGTGTGAGGTCGGTCACTGGGGGTTTAGGTTACGCCTTGACATGTGACACTGATCCATGTAACAGTTTTCGACGTCATGCTTCGCCCAACCGCTGCATCGGAGGTTCCAAGTGCTTTCTGAAGCCGCCGCCTCGATCCTCGCACTCCTGCCCGTCGCGACGACGGAGCCCGCCGGCGGCGCCGAGACCGCGCAGGTGGCGGTCGCGACCGTGGGCGCGGGACTTGCCTCGACCGCCCTGATGGTGCTCGCGATGGGCCATCGCGCCGGGCGCGTCCACATCCTCGGGCGCATGGCGGCCGTCGCGGAGCGCGCATCCGGCCTGCCGGGCTGGGCCGCGCTGCCCGCCGGGCTCGCCGCGGTCGCCCTGAACGTCGCGCTGCTCGGGATGTACTGGGACATCTCGCTGCACATCGACAACGGCCGCGACGCCGGCCCGCTCGCGAACCCGGCGCACTACCTGATCCTCGCCGGGCTGTTCGGCGTCTTCGCCGCCGGCGTCCTCGCGATCGTGCTGCCCACGGAGCGCCCCGGAGCGGGCGCGGTCCGGATCGCGCGCGGGTGGTACGCGCCGGTCGGCGGGCTGCTGATGGTGGCGTGCGGCGCCTTCTCGCTGATCGCGTTTCCGCTCGACGACGTCTCACACCGCCTGTTCGGCCAGGACGTGACCCTCTGGGGGCCGACGCACCTGATGCTGATCGGCGGCGCCGGCCTGTCGCTGGTCGGGCAGGCTGTGCTGCTCGCCGAGGGGATGCGGGCGCGGCCGCCGCGCGCCGCGGGCTCCGGGAAGGCCGCGCCCCCGCGGCTGCGGCCCGAGCACGTCACGGCGATGCGGCGCATCGGCCTGATGGGCGGCCTGCTGATCGGCCTGTCGACCTTCCAGGCGGAGTTCGACTTCGGCGTCCCGCAGTACCGGCTCGTGTTCCAGCCGATGCTGATCGCGCTCGCCGCCGGCTTCGCGCTCGTCGCCGCGCGCGTGTGGATCGGGCGCGGCGGCGCGCTCGGTGCCGCACTGTTCTTCCTCGCGCTGCGAGGCGGCGTGAGCCTGCTCGTGGGGCCGGTGTTCGGCCAGACCACGCCGAGTCTCGCGCTCTACCTCGGCGAGGCGCTGTGCATCGAGGGCCTCGCGCTCCTGCTCGCCCGGCGCCCCTTGGCGCTCGGCGTCGCCGGCGGCGCGCTGATCGGGACCGTCGGCCTCGCCTCCGAGTGGGCCTGGTCCCAGGTCGCGATGCGGCTGCCGTGGAGCGCGGACCTCCTCCCCGAGGCGATCGTGTTCGCCGTCGGGGCCGGCGTGTCCGGCGGGGTCGCGGGCGCGCTGCTGGCGCTCGGCCTGCGCGGCGAGCTGCCGCGGCCCGCGGTCGCGCGCACCGGGATCTTCGCGGCGACGGCCGCCGTCGCGGTGCTGGTCGCGGCCGGCCTCCAGAGCGAGGTTCCCGCCGGCGCGCGCGCGAGCGTCACGCTCGACCGCGCAGCCGGCGACCCGGGCTTCGCGAACGCGACCGTGCGGATCTCCCCGCGCTCGCTCGCCGGCGACCCGGCGTGGCTCACGATCACGGCCTGGCAGGGCGGCGGCCTCCACGTCGACCGTCTGCGCGAGGTCGCCCCCGGCGTCTTCCGCACCGACCGGCCGACTCCGGTGAGCGGCGCCTGGAAGTCGCTCGTACGGGTGCACACCGGCGAGGCGGTGCTCGGCGCGCCGCTGTACATGCCGGCCGACGCGGCGATTCCCGCCCCGGAGGTGCCCGCAGCACCCGCGTTCACGAGGGCGCTTCAGCGCGACACCGAGGTGCTCCAGCGCGAGCGCGACTTCGACGTCCCGGCATGGCTGTGGGGCGGCGCGTCCGCGATCGTGCTCGCGCTCTACCTCGCCCTGATCGCCGCCCTCTCATGGGGTGTCGGGCGGATCGGGCGCGAGCCGCGCCCTGCTCCCTCCCCCACCCCGCGCGTCGGCCGCGAGCGCCGGACCCGAGTCGGCCGCGAAGCGGTCGCAGTCCGGTCGTGACCACGCCGGTCAATGTTGGCCGAAAGCGGCCTTGCGCCGGCGGCCTCGATCCCGGCTGACCGCATCCGTCACACCAGCGCGAGGAGCGCCGCGACGTCGCGGGCCACCGCCGCGGGCTCTCGCTCCAGGCGCGTTTCGGTGACGCGCACGACGCGGTAGCCCGCGAGTAGCAGCTCCGCATCGCGGCGCCGGTCGCGCTCGAACGCAGCGCGGGTGCCATGGAAGCCGTGGCTGTCCAGCTCGACGACGAGCCCATGCTCCTCCCACACCGCGTCGGCCTCGCCTCCCGCGATCCATAGGTTCGTGGCGGGTGGGGGCAGCCCGGCCTTGCGACAGATTGCGAGGAAGCGGCGCTCGAATCCCGAGCGCGTGAAGGACGGCTCGTGGTACTCGCCCAGCACCCGCCGCAGCACGCGCGAGCCGCGCCGGCCCCGCCCGATCAGCCGCTCCACGTCGTTGAGGTCGAAGATCCCCCGCCGCTCCGCCTCCTCGACGGTCCGCGCGAGGCGCGCGCGCCCGACCGCGCCCGCCAGATCCACGATCGTCCGCGCGACGCTCGTCACGGGCATGCCGGCCACGGTCGCCTTATCGCGCTCCTCGAGGCGACGAGGCCGGTGCACCACGATCCCCCGGTGCCGACGTCGCCGACGCGGTGGCGTGCTGACGTCGACGAGCGCGCGCGACGACCGGAGAATGCCCCACACGTCCGCAGCCGTGTGGTGGGAGAGGACCGCCCCTGGGCCGCTGGCCAGCACGGCCGCCAGGCGCCGGGCGCTCACCGACAGCCGCGCGTGGCCAACCGCGTACACCCCGGCGTGCTGCACGTGGAGGCGCCCCGCCCTGACGCGATGCTCGATCGCTCCCCGCCCGAGGCCGATGGCCATCAGCTGCCGCCGCGACACGACCCCGTGCTGCCGATGCGCAATCCCCGCGATCCTCCCGTCAACCGGGTCACATCCAACATCTATCTCGTGGTCGATGTGACCCACTTCGGGCATGGAGCGATGGTTGCGGCTCGGGGCGCGCGTGACAACACGCGCCTGTGCCCAATGGGTCGCCCGTCCGTTACCAGTCAGGTAGGGCGAGGCTCGCGAATCAGGCGCCGGGCGGCGCGAGGGCCAGCAGCGCTGCCAGGCCGACGGACAGCGCGAGCATCGCGCCCGTCAGCGCGCTCAGCAGCGCGCGGCGTCCGTCCCTGGCCAACATGCGAAATCCCATAGCGAACCCTCCCTGTCCCGCGTGCCGCGGGACAGAGCGATCGTAGCCGCGCGCCGCCGCGCCGGCCACTTTTAAGCGATCAGGGCGCGGTGCGGGAGTCGATCGACTGCAGGAACTTGACCACGAGCGCGCGGTCCTTCGCGTTCGGCAGCTTGTCGGCCTGCTTGCCGTTCGCGGTGCGGTGCTTCACGTTCCCGACCACGCAGGCGAGGCTCTCGCACGCGCCGTTGTGGTAGAAGGGCGGCGAGGCGTCGATCCCGAGCAGCGACGGAACGTTGTAGCCGATGCCCCGCCCGTCGCCGTTGTAGTCGGTGCCGAGCGCGTCCGGGGCCGCGCCCGCGACTCCCGCCGCGTTGAGCGCCTGGCTCGCCTTCTCGATGCCGCCCACGTTCGCGCCGAGCTGGTTCGCGCCGCCCTTGACGCCGAGGTTGAAAGACCCGATGTCGCGCAGGAACCGGTTCAGGTACTGCGCGCCGATCGGTGCGCCGATCGTGGCCGGGGGGACCGTCTCAGTGAAGATCTCGCCGCCTACCGGGGGCGACGTGAAGTCCTTGGTGCTGATCGTCCACTTGCCGCCCACGTGGCATGCGGCGCAGCCGGCCTGGGTGAAGAGCGTGCGGCCCTGGCTGATCTGCCTCGCGGTCAGGCGGTTGCCGGTGCTCTTGCTGGTGGAGGGGCCGCGCGGTGTACGCACCGCGAACTTGACCCACTCGCGCAGCGCGGTGAGGCCCGGCACCTGGGTGGTGCTGCCCGGCAGCGTGACCGTGTGCTGTGGGCGCCCGCCGTTGGCCTTGGGGAACGAGTTGAGGACGCATGGCGCGAGGTTGGGGTTGCCGTCGTCGCCGAGGAGCAGGCCGTGGTTCGGGTCGAGCGCGCTGGTCGCCGGCGGAGGCACGCTGCACGCGAGCGGCGCCGCGAGCGCGCCCGGTCCCGAGACGTTGCGGATGTTGGCCTCGAAGTCCTCGACCTCGTCGAAGATCGCGGAGTAGTTGAGCACGCGCTGCTCGGCCCGGTTGCGCGGATTGAACGTCGCGTTCAGGGGCACCGACTTGCGCGGGCCGACGCCGAACTGCCACACGACGCTGTCCGTGAGCCCCTTGAAGTGGCAGCTCGCGCAACTCTGCCAACCCTCGCTCGACATGCGCTCCTGGTTCGACGCGGCCGAGCCGGCGGGCTTGTTGAAAAGGCCCCGCGAGGAGAAGAAGAGCTCGCCGCCCACGGCCACGACCTCCTCGGTCGAGCCCGGCGCGGGCAGCGCCGCGGTACGGATCACCTTGATCACGCGATCGGTGGTGAGGTCAACGACCGACACGTTGCGCGACACGAAGTTCTGGACGTAAGCGCGCGTCCCCTTCTTGTTGATCACGATGCCCTGGGGGTTCTTGCCGGCGTTGGCACCCGCCGTCGCCGGGTTTGCCGGGTCGTTGAGGTCGACGTAGCGCGTCGTGTCCGCATCGACGGTGTTCGTGAGCTTGCCGCTCCCGTCGACGTTCGCCTTCACGAGCAAGTCGCTGCCCGACGACACGACGTATGCCGCTCCCGCCCCGCTCTGCTTGGTGAACGCGATCGCCCACACGTTCGCGAAGAACAGCTTCTTCTTGGCGGGCTCGGGCTGGCGCGCGCCGAGGTGCAGGTTGATGAACTTCGTGGCGCCCGCGTCCGCGGTCGTGCCGCTCGCCGCCCCGTTCAGCACGTTCACGAACGCCTGCGTGTCGACGTTGAAGCGCAGCGGCCCCGTCGGGGACGCGGCGATGTTCGGCAGGTATGCCTGGTTGCCACGCACGACGATGCTCTGCATCTGGTTCGGGAACGCCGAGGTCGGGTCCGGCACGCCGTCGCCGGTCGCGTCGACCGTGAAGCCGGTCACCTGCGGGCCGATCGAGACCTTGGACTGCACGCGGTACTTGCGGATCTTCTTCGACGTGCTGCTCACGCCCAGCCGGCAGACGACGCCGGCCCGCCCGACGTCGCTGGCCTGCGCGCCCCCGGGCAGGGTCCAGGAGAAGAAGCTCGTGACGAGCAGGCGCTTGTTGTTCTTCGTCACCGCGAGGCCGCGCGGCTGGAAGTGGCGCGTGCGATCCGGGTCGTTGCAGGAGCTGCTCCGGAGATTCACGTGACCGATCACCCCGCGCTTGCGGCGCGGCTTGGTGCCGTCGATCACCGTGATCGTGTCCTGGCCGGAGTTGGATACATAGACACGACGGCCGTTGGGCGACACGACCACGTTCCAGGGCTCGGACCCGGTGACGATCTGCCCCTTCTTGCCCGCGCGCCGGTCGGCCCTCGCCTTGAGCTTCGCGCCCCTCGCCCTGGTGATCCGGATCACCGTCACCGAGCCGGAGGCCGCGTTCGCGACGTAGGCGTAGCGGTTGTTGGGGTCGAGGGCGACGCTCTCCGGCTCGTCGCCGACCTTGACCTTCGCGATCACCTTGTTCGTCCTCGCGTAGATCACGGACACGTTGTCCGCGCCTGGGTTGACGCTCCACAGGTACTTACCGTCCGCAGAGAGCGCGATCGGGCTCGAGTAGGTCGACGAGGAGTACTTGCGCGCCTGCGCCGGATCGGCCGAGACCGCCATCAAGCCGAGCGCCGCCATCACACCGAGGGTGAGGCAGTGTGCGGTCCACCTCCGACAGGTAGCGCGACGCGTCATGACCGGGAGTGGCGGGACTTTCTCATCCTTCCGAGCCGAGTGTCAAGCCCCAATTGGTGAAGAAGGGCGATCGGTGGGCCGAGATAGGGTGAAGTGGCGGGCCGATCGATGGACTTCTCGACGTACATCTCCCAGATCTCCTTCAGGGCCATCGGCCCCGAGGCAAGCGTCCGGCCGGACGGCCGGCTCGCCATCAGCCGCGCATCGGTGGAGGATGCCGGGCTGCTGGAGCTCCCCGGGTCGCCGGTCGACTTCCTCAACGTCGCGCTGCCCGAAGGGGAGCCCGACACGCGCGCGCGGCTCGAGCCCACGCGCGTGATCCCCCGGATGTCCACGCTGGCGATCGGCGCCGTGATCGACCGGGCCGTGACGGACATGCCGGCGGACCAGGCCTTCGTCAACGTCGGCGTGTGGCACGGCTTCACGTTCTTCTCGGGCGCCCTCGGCAACCCGCGCAAGCACTGCGTCGGGATCGACAACTTCTCGCAGTTCGCGCAGCGCGACGTGCGATCTCCCCTGCTGGAGCGCCTCGACCGGCTCGCATCGCCCCGCCACGAGTTCCGCGAGATGGACTACCGGGAGTACTTCGCGACCGTCCACGACGACCCGATCGGCGTCTACCTCTACGACGGCCACCACGACTACGAGCACCAGCTCGAGGGGCTCCGGGCCGCCGCGCCGTTCTTCGCCGACGGATGCGTGATCGTCGTGGACGACACGAACTGGGCTGCGCCGTACAGGGCGACGCGCGACTTCGTCGCCGCCAGCGATCGCCGCTGGGAGGTGATCTGCGACCTCACGACCGAGGACAACGCCCATCCGACCTGGTGGAACGGGCTGCTCGTGTTGAAGGACGTCACGAACGCCCGGTCCGCGAGCCCGCCCGCGTTCCGCGAAGCCGGCGACGGCAAGGAGACACCGCGTCCGGCGTTCGTACCCACGCCGCTGGGCCCCGATCCCGCAGCGGTGAGCATCGTCGTCCGCAACACGGGCCCTGCGCCGGCGCTGCGCGACACGCTCGAGTCGGCCCTCTCCCAAACCTGGCCGGGGGTGGAGGTCGTGGTCGCCGGCGATCACCCCGGCGCTGAATGCGAGGCTGTGCTGCGCTCCTTCGGTGACCGCATCCGGGTGGCGCCGCCCACGGGCCAGGCCGACACGCTGCGCCCGGCCATCGACCTGACGCGGGGAGAGCTGATCGCGTTCGCGGATGGGACCACGCGCCTGAGGCCGACAGCGGTGGAGATCGGCATGACCTTCCCGCGGCCCTCGCGCTTCAACAGGACGCTCGACGACGAGCAGATCCGGGGCCTGGAGCAGGCGCTCGCGGCCTGAGGCCTACCCCGGCAGGGGTGGGCGCGTCTCGGCGTCCAGCGCGTCGAGCCGCCGCAGGATCTCGAGGGCCTCGGCACGCAGCCCTGCGTCCAGGCGCTCCCAGTCCTCGTGGTCCAGCTTGCCGGTGCGCTGGTCGAGCTCGGCGTCGCGGATCTCGCGGTACTTGTCCTCCTTCGCGGCCTCGAGGTCGGCGCGGCGGGTGACCGGCCCGAGATCCTCGCCGGCCTCGCGGGGCGCGCGCAGCGGCGCCGCGATCAGGAGCACCACCGCGACCACCACGGCGAGCACGAGTAGCACGTCCATCAGAATCCCCAGCGTCGCGTGGCGATCGGGGCGCCGGGCGTCAGGCCCGGCCGAGGTCACGCGCGAGGCGTGCGGCCTGGGTCGCGGTGACCGTGCGAGTGGCGCCCGCCGGCGGAGGCCAGATCGCGATCAGGCCGCCGAAGAACACGATCAGGGCGCCCGCCCAGATCCACGTGACGAGCGGTGACACGAGCACCCGGAAGGTCGCCGGGGGCGCGTCCGCCGGGTAGCGCCTGACGAGCCGGCGAAGCGTCTCGCCGAGGGCTGCGGAGCGCTCCGCAGCGGGCAGCTTGGCGGCCAGCTCGAACACACGGTCTCCGCGCGCGATGGTGTCGTCGAGCACCGAGGTGTCCGGCGCGACGACCGTCCACAGGTCCCGGCGCAGGCCCGAGCGCAGGCCGACCTCGCTGGTCGCCTCCCCCTCGAAGTACCGGGACACCGCGCCGAGGCCCGCCGAGGTCGACGGGAAGTAGCTGCGCTCGCTGTGCATCGTGCTGACCTCACCGTCGCGGCGCACGCGCAGGTCCGCCCCGAGGTTGATCTTCTCGAGCGCCCCGTTCCGCGCGACGTCGATACTGCCGGTCGGGCGCGTGTACTCGATCTCGTAGCCGCCGACCTGCGCCCGCTCGCCGGGCGAGAGCTTCACGTCGCGAGCGTCCTGGAAGCTCGACGACGCCGCCACGCCGACGAGCAGCACCGTCACGCCGACGTGCACGAGATAGCCGCCGTACCGGCGCCTGTTGCGGCGCACCAGCGAGACCGCCGCGAGCGCGACTCCCTCGCTGGCCATCGCACGCCGCGCACGCACGCCCCGCGCGAACTCCTGCACGACCACCGCGACCACGAACGCGCCGAAAGCGAACATCGCGAGCGCGGCGAGGCGACGCTCGGCGCCCGCCACCAGCAGCACCACGAGCATCCCCACCCCGATCGCGGCCGGCACCGACAGCTCCCGCAGCAGGTTCGCGGCCGTCGTGCGCCGCCACGCAAGTGCGGGGCCCAGACCGGAGAGCAGCACGAGCACCAGCGCGAGCGGCACCGTGTAGCGGGAGAACCACGGCGGCCCGACCGATGACTGCGTGCCGGTGAACGCCTCCGAGATCAGCGGGAAGAACGTTCCCCAGAGGATCACGAAGCACAGGCCGACGAGCGCGAGGTTGTTGAGCAGGAACACGGCCTCGCGAGAGAGCAGCGAGTCGAGGCGGTGCTCGGACGCGAGTTGCGGCGCGCGCGTGATCACGAGCACGGCCGACCCGATCACCATCACCGCGATCAGGATGAGGAACGGGATCCCCAGGGTCGACGCGCCGAATGCGTGGATCGAGGCGAGGATGCCAGAGCGCACGAGGAACGTCCCGAGGATCGCGAGGATGCCCGCGGCGAGGATCAGGGAGACGTTCCAGACCTTCAACATGCCGCGCTTCTCCTGGACCATCGCCGAGTGCAGGAAGGCCGTCCCGACCAGCCACGGCATCAGTGACGCGTTCTCGACCGCGTCCCATCCCCAGTAGCCGCCCCAGCCGAGCTCCGAGTAGGACCAGCGCGCGCCGAGCACGATCCCGACCCCCAGGCACAGCCACGCGGCCAGCGCGAACGGCCGCACCGTCCGCAGCCAGTCGCTGCCGAGGCGCCGCGTCACGAGCGCCCCGATCGCGAACGCGAACGGGATCGTGAACAGCGTGTAGCCCGAGTACAGCATCGGGGGGTGGAACATCATCGCCGGGTGTCGCAGGAGCGGATTGAGGCCGGCGCCCTCGATCGGCGCCGGGTCGAGGCGGCCGAACGGCGTCTCGAGGAACACCAGCAGCGCGACGAAGAAGGCGGCGATCCCGAGCAGCACGGCGGTCGCATAAGGCGCGACCTCGCGCGCACGGCGGCGGCTGAGGTAGAGGATCGCGCTCGACCACGCGCTCAGGAGCAGCACCCACAGGAGCAGCGAGCCCTCCTGCGAGGACCAGATCGAGGTCGCGCGGTAGAACGCGGAGGTCGTGGTCGAGGAATGGGCGGCGACCAGCTCGAAGGAGAAGTCGGAGCGCAGGAACGCCGCCTCGAGCACGATGAAGCAGACCGCGAGGGTCCCGAAAAGCGCGTACACGGAGCGCCGCCCGGACGCGATCCACGCGCGCCCGCTGCGGCCCCCGAGGCCGACCGCGTTGCGGATGCGCGCGCCGTAGAGCGACGCGAACACGCCATAGGCGGCGATCGCGAGCGCGAGGATCAGTAGTGCGCGGCCGGCGGTCAGCACGGTTGGTCGAGTCCTCTGGGGAGCGGCACTTCAGCGTGAGTATCGCAGCCGTTCTAGGCCGGGACGGGCAACTCGGCCGACAGCACCGCCGCGGGCTCGGCGGCGCGCACGCGCACCGGCAAACCGGCGCGCGGCGAGATCGTGGGCGCGTGCCGGATGTCCAGCTCGTAGCCCGGGACCAGCTCGAGGCGGCAGCGCTCGAGGATCGCGCGCGCGATCGTCGCGACCTCGGCCTGGCCGAAGCGCATCCCGATACAGGTGCGCGACCCGCCGCCGAACGGCACGTACGCGCCGAGCGGCAGCTTCGCCTTGCGCTCCTCGGTGAAGCGCTCGGGGCGAAACTGCTCCGGCTCGGGCCAGACGTCGGGAAGGTGATGGCTCGCCCACGAGCAGTACTCGACGTGCGCGCCGCCCGGCACGGTCACGCCGTTGAACTCGAAGGACTCGATCGCCCGCCGCGGCCCGATGTAGGCGGGCGGGTACTTGCGCAGGGTCTCATCGACGATCATGTCGACCGTCACGCCCGGGTCGTCCGCGATCTCCGGGTTGCGGGCAAGCTCGTAGAACATGAACGACACGGTCGAGGTGGTCGTGTCGTGCCCCGCGAACAGGAGCGTCATCACCTCGTCGCGCACGTGGCGGCGCTCGAGCGAGTTCCCCTCCTCGTCGCTCGCGTCGAGCAGCAGCGAGAGCACGTCGCTCCCGCGCTCACCGGTCGCGCGCCGCCGGTCGATCTCGCCGTAGACCAGCTCGTCGAGTCGCGCGCGGGACTGCAGGAGCCGCCTGAACGGGGTGAACGGGCCGCGCGGTATCTGGAGCAGGATGTCCCTGCCGTAGAACGACAGCGCAGACTCGAACTCCGCGGCGGCGTTGAGGCCGCCGGCGCGCGCCGTGTCGGGGTCGATGCCGAAGAGCGCGCGCAGCGCGATGCGCAGCGCGACCCGCCGGGTCCAGTCGTAGAGGTCGACGACCGCGCCGGGACGCAGCTCCCCGAGGGCCTGCTCCACCTCCGCGCGCATCGTGTCGGTCGCGGCCGCGATCTGCTCGCGGTGAAACGCAGGGAGCATCAACTTGCGGTGCGTGCGGTGGAACGCGCCGTCGATCGTCAGCAGGCCGTCGCCCAGCAGGGGGATCAGGTCGCGCAGGTGACCCGTGCGCCAGAGGAAGTTCTGCGCGTGCGACACGAGTATGTAGTGGTTCGCCTCCGGCCCGAGCATGAAGACCGCGTTGTGGTGGAAGACCTTGATGGTGAACACCGGCCCGTAGCGCTCGTAGAACTCGAGCAGCAGGCCGAGCGGATCGCGGTCGAAGCGTCGTGTGCGGGCCAGGCTGAAGCGTGTCTCCCCGGGCGGCCAGGAGTCGGCCGCGCGGTCGGAGCGCACATCGGCCCAGAGCACCGCGAACGGGTTCGTCGTCATCGGCTGCGGCGCCTCGGGCATCCGTTCGAGCATATCCCTCACGGCCGAAGACCCCGGGCCTTCGGCCCCGCGTGCACGTCGTAGCGCGATCAGCTCGTGGGCACGCTCGGCCCAGTCGCACAGCAGCGGCCGGGTGTCGCGCGGGTCGATGATCTCCTCGACGCCGAAGCGCTCCGCGGTGCGGAACGGCGAGCGCACGGCGTTGAGCCGCACCTCGATCTCGTCGCGCAGCGCCGCGGGGTCATCGGCTGCCTCGAGCTCGCGCCGGTAGGCGGCCTCGATCCCGCCCTCGATCGGGAGCGAGCCCCAGTCGCCCGACGGCCACGCGTAGCGCATGTTCAACCCGTGCGCCTGCCCGTGAGCGGCGCCCGCGACGCCGAACACCTTACGCACCAGCACGGAGACCCAAGGGACGCTCGCCTGGTAGACGGCGACCAGGGCGCGGGTGCCGCGCCGGATCGTCCCGCGCCGCTCGGCCTCGGTGCCGATCACGAACCCGGGCTGGTCCACGAAGTTCACGACGGGCAGGCGGAACTGGTCGCAGATGTCCGCGAAGCGGGTGAGCTTCTCCGACGCGTCCGCGGTCAGACCCCCGCCGTAGGTGTTCGGGTCCGAGGCCAGCACGCCCACGGGGCGGCCGTCGAGGCGGCCGAGCGCCGTGATCAGCGAGCGCCCGAACGAGCGCCCGACCTCGAACAGCGATCCCTCGTCGAGCACCGCCTCGAGGATGCGGCGCGCCTTGTAGGGACTGCGGCGCTCGCGCGGGACGATCGACAGCAGGTCCTCCTCGCGGCGCTCGCGCGGGTCCGAGCACGCCGCGATCGGCGGCGCCTCCCAGACGTTGGCGGGCATATAGGAGAGGAACCGCCGTACCTGGGCGAGCGCGTCGTCCTCGTCCGCGGCCTCGTTGTCGACCGCGCCGGCGCGGGTCTGGGCGCGCGCCCCGCCAAGCTCCTCCTTGTCGGGGGACTCCCCCATCGCGGCAGCGACCACGGGCGGCCCGGCGACGAACAGCTGGGCCGTGCCGCGCACGATCACCGAGAAGTGCGAGGCGACCACGCGCGCCGCGCCGAGCCCTGCGACGGGCCCGAGCGCCGCGGCCACGACGGGCACCTGCGAGAGGTTCGCGGTCGCGACGTCCCAGCCGGGGATGAACGGCACATAGGTGAACCCCATCGTCTCGAGCGACTTCACGCTGCCGCCGCCCCCGGTCCCGTCGACCAGCCGCACGAGCGGCAGGCGCAGCTCGGCTGCCATCCGCTCGGCGTACACCATCTTCTCCCAGATCGCCGCGTCCGCGGCACCACCGCGGACCGTGAAGTCGTCGCCCTGGACGACCGCGCGCCGCCCTTCGATGCGCCCCTGCCCGACGACGACGTTCGCGGGCAGGAACTCGGCGAGCTCGCCGCCCTCGTACGTGCCCCAGCCGGCGATCGCGCCGGTCTCGTGGAACGTCTCGGCGTCGAACAGCCGCTCGATCCGCTCACGCACCGTGAGGCGCCCGCTCGCGTGCTGGCGCTCGACGCGCTGCTCGCCTCCCATGCGGCGCGCGAGCGCCTCACGGCGCCGCAGCTCCTCGAGCTCGGGCTCCCAGCTCACAGCCGGTCAGCATATGGGCGAGCCCGGGAATGCCGGTCCACGGGTTATGTAGGGTGCGCGGCATGTCCTCTCCCACCGCCGCCCGAGCTCCCTCGAGCCGCGAGCGCGTGCGCGTGTTCGTGGAGGACCCCGAGCTTGCGGGCGGCCTCGACCCCGAGGGCCTCGCCGCCGCCGAGCAGATCACGGCGCCGGTCCTGCGGGTCCCGCAGGGCGGCTGGGCCTTCAAGGCCGACCCCTCGAAGCTCGAGTCCCATCTCGGCCTGCTGATCGTCGAGGGGCTGCTGCTGAGAGAGGTCGTCGTCGGCGACGTCGCCTGCGCCGAGCTGCTCGGCTTCGGCGACGTGATGCGACCGTGGACCGCGTCGTCGGGCGAGCAGGCCTCGATCCAGGCGGAGTCCCGGTGGGAGGCGCTCGAGGACGTGCGCCTCGCGGTGCTCGACCCCCGCTTCGCACTCCAGATCGCGCGCTGGCCCCAGGTGTCGGCGATGATCGTCGACCGTGCGCTGATCAGGGCGCGGTGGCTGTCGTTCCACCTCGCCGTCTGCCACGTCGTCGGCATCGAGAAGCGGCTCGTGATCCTCTTCTGGCACCTGGCCGACCGCTGGGGCAAGGTGACCTCGGAGGGGGTGCGCGTGTCGCTCCCGCTCTCCCACGGGATGATCGCGAAGCTTGTCGGGTCGCGACGCCCCACCGTCACGACCGCGATGGGCAAGCTGCGCGAGGAGGGAACGATCGTGCGCACCGACGACGCGTGGATCCTTTGCGGGCCGCCCCCCGACGACCTGCGCAACGTGCGCGGAGGAGTCGGCGCGCGCGATCCGCGCAAGGACATCTCGGGTGACGCCACGCCGAAGGACCCGGGCGGCGAGTAGGGGTCCCGTGCCCAGGCGCCCGCGGCTGATCCCGCTGCTGCGCCAGGTGCGAGGCGATCGCCTCGCGGCGGGGCCGGCCGCGCGCTCCGGCCGCTCCGAGCGCCTCACCCCTCGCACCGCCGGCGCCGACCGCGTCGTGCCCTCGGTGTGTCCCTACTGCGCTGTCGGATGCGGCCAGCGCGTGTACGTGCGCGACGAGCGTGTGATCCAGATCGAGGGTGACCCCGACTCGCCGATCTCACGCGGGCGGCTGTGCCCGAAGGGCTCGGCCTCGCGCCAGCTCGTCACGAGCCCGACGCGGCTCGACCGGGTCAGGTACCGGCGCCCGTACGGCACCGAATGGGAGGAGCTCCCGCTCGAGCGGGCGATGGACATGATCGCCGAGCGGGTGATCGCGACCCGCGCCGCGACCTGGGAGGACGCCGACGCCGACGGCAACGCGCTGCGGCGCACCCGCGGCTTCGCGAGCCTCGGGGGCGCGACGCTCGACAACGAGGAGAACTACCTGATCAAGAAGCTCTTCACCGCGCTGGGCGCGATCCAGATCGAGAACCAGGCCCGCATATGACACTCCTCGACGGTCCCCGGTCTGGGGACCTCGTTCGGCCGCGGTGGAGCTACCACCTTCCAGCAGGACCTCCGCAACTCCGACTGCATCGTGATCCAGGGGTCGAACATGGCGGAGTGCCATCCCGTCGGGTTCCAGTGGGTCGTGGAGGCGCAGCGGCGTGGCGCGAAGGTGATCCACGTCGATCCGCGCTTCACGCGCACGAGCGCGGTCTGCGACCAGCACGTGGCCCTGCGCGCGGGCACGGACATCGCGTTCCTCGGCGGCCTGATCAACCACGTGCTCGAGCACGACCTGTGGTTCGGCGAGTACGTGCGCCACTACACGAACGCGGCGGCGATCGTCGACGAGCGCTTCGCGGACACCGAGGACCTCGACGGGCTCTTCTCCGGCTGGGACCCGCAGACGCGCGCATACGACACGTCGTCGTGGCAATTCGAGGGCGGGCAACCGCGCGAGGACCCGACGCTCCAGCACCCGCGCTGCGTGCTCCAGGTCCTGCGCCGCCACTTCAGCCGCTACACGCCCGAGCTGGTCGAGCGCGTGTGCGGGGTGCCGCGGGAGGCGTTCCTCGAGGTCGCCGAAGCCGTCTGCGCGAACTCGGGCCGCGAGCGCACCACCGCGTTCGTCTACTCGGTCGGCTGGACCCAGCACACCGTCGGCGTCCAGTACATCCGCACGGCCGCGATCCTCCAACTGCTGCTGGGCAACATCGGCCGCCCGGGCGGCGGGATCCTGGCGCTGCGCGGGCACGCGTCGATCCAGGGCTCGACGGACATCCCCACGCTCTACAACATCCTGCCCGGCTACCTGCCGATGCCCCGCGCGGGCGCCGAGCACACGGTCGCGGACTACGTCTCGCACAACACGCCTGCAACCGGGTACTGGGGCCACGCGGACGCGTACGTCACGAGCCTGCTGAAGGCGTGGTGGGGCGACGCGGCGAGCGCCGCGAACGACTGGTGCTTCGACCACCTGCCGCGCATCGACGGCGACCACTCCACCTACGCGACGACGCTGCGGATGCTCGAGGGGGACGTGAAGGGCTTCTTCCTGCTCGGCGAGAACCCGGCTGTCGGGTCGGCGAACTCACGCCTGCACCGGCTCGCGATGGCGCAGCTCGACTGGCTCGTGGTGCGCGACTTCCAGGAGATCGAGAGCGCGTCGTTCTGGCGCGACGGGCCGGAGGTGGAGACGGGCGAGATGCGACCGCAGGACATCGCGACGGAGGTCTTCCTGATGCCCGCCGCCGCGCACACCGAGAAGAGCGGCACCTTCACGAACACCCAGCGGCTGCTCCAGTGGCACCACGAGGCCGTCGCGCCGCGCGGCGAGTGCCGCTCGGAGCTGTGGTTCACCTACCACCTCGGCCGCCGGATCCGCGCGCGCCTCGCGAACTCGCCGGAGGCTCGCGACCGCCCGCTGCTCGACCTCACCTGGGAGTACCCCACGCGCGGCCCGCACGCCGAGCCCGACGCCGAGGCGGTGCTGCGCGAGGTCAACGGGCACGGGCCGGACGGCGCGCTGTCGAGCTACGGCGAGCTGCGCGCGGACGGCTCGACCGCGTGCGGGTGCTGGATCTACTGCGGGTGCTTCGCGGACGGCGTCAACCAGACGGCGCGCCGCGTGCCGCATGACGAGCAGAGCGCGGTCGCGCCGGATTGGGGCTGGGCCTGGCCGCTCAACCGCCGCATGCTCTACAACCGCGCATCGGCCGACCCCGCCGGGCGCCCGTGGTCGGAGCGCAAGCGCTACGTGTGGTGGGACGCGCAGCAGGAGCGCTGGACGGGCGAGCGACGTCCCCGACTTCAAGGTGGACATGCCGCCCGGCTACGAGCCGCCGCCCGGGGCGAGCGCCGAGCACGCGCTGCGCGGCGACGCGCCGTTCGTGCTCCAGGCCGACGGCCGCGGATGGCTGTTCGCGCCAACGGGCGTGATCGACGGGCCGCTGCCCGCCCACTACGAGCCCCAGGAGTCGCCCTTCCCCAACTTCCTCTACGGGCAGCAGGCCAACCCCGCGCGCCTTCCCTACCGGCACCGCGAGAGCGCCTTCAACCCGAGCGCGGGCGCGCCGGGCGCCGACGTGTTCCCCTACGTGGTGACGACGTACCGCCTGACCGAGCACCACACCGCGGGCGCGATGTCGCGCACGCTGCCCTACCTCGCCGAGCTCCAGCCGGAGATGTTTTGCGAGGTCGGCCCGCGCCTCGCGGCGGAGCGCGGCCTGACGCACGGCGACTGGGCGACGATCGTGACCGCGCGTACGGCGATCGAGGCACGAGTGCTGGTCACCGAGCGGATCCGATCGCTCCAGGTCGACGGCCGCACGGTGCACCAGGTCGGCCTCCCGTACCACTGGGGCGGGCGCGGCATCTCGACGGGCGACGCCGCGAACGACCTGCTGCACCTCGCGCTCGACCCCAACGTGCACATCCAGGAGGCGAAGGCGGCGACCTGCGACGTGCGCGCGGGGCGGCGCCCGCGCGGGGCCGCGCTCCCCGCCCTGGTCGAGGACTACCGCCGCCGCGCCGGCGTCACGCCGGAGCCGCGGTGAAGGGTCACGACGCATACGGCGCCGAAGCGCACGAGCGCGTCGGCTTCTTCACCGACACGACCGTCTGCATCGGCTGCAAGGCGTGCGAGGTCGCGTGCAAGGAGTGGAACGGCGTGCCCGACGATCCGCTCGGCTTCACCGGCGAGTCGTACGACAACTCCGGGTCGCTCGGCGCGAACCGCTGGCGGCACGTGCAGTTCGTCGAGCAAGCGGCAACGCAGGAGGCGGACATCCGCTGGCTGATGAACTCCGACGTCTGCAAGCACTGCACCGAGGCGGCGTGCCTGGACGTGTGCCCCACCGGCGCTCTGTTTCGCACCGAGTTCGGCACCGTGGTGGTGCAGGAGGACGTCTGCAACGGGTGCGGCTACTGCGTCGTCGCGTGCCCGTTCGGCGTGCTCGACCAGCGCCGCGACGACGGGCGCGTGTGGAAGTGCACGCTTTGCTACGACCGCCTGAAGGGCGGCGAGCAGCCGGCCTGCGCGAAGGCCTGCCCGACCGCTTCGATCCAGTTCGGCCCGCTCGACGAGCTACGCGAGCGCGCCGGCGAGCGGCTCGAGCGCGTGCGGGTCTCGGGGGAAGACCGCGCCCGGCTCTACGGAGACGACCCGGGTGACGGAGTCGGCGGCGCGGGAGCGTTCTTCCTGCTCACCGACGACCCCGAGGTGTACGGCCTGCCGCCCGACCCCGTCGTCACGACGCGCGACCTGCCCGCGATCTGGCGCTCGGCCGGCCTTGCCGCGGGCGCGCTGGTCGCGGGCATCGCGGCCTCGCTGATCGGGGGGCGCCGGTGAAGGAGCTGCGCATGGTCGAGCGCGCGGAGCCGCGCTCCTACTACGGGCGCCCGGTGATCAAGCCGCCCGTGTGGAAGCCGCAGGTCCCCTGGTACTTCTTCACCGGCGGGGTGACCGGCGCCGCTTCGGCCTTCGCCTTGCTCGCCGAGATCGCGGGCCACGAGCGCCTCGCGCGGCGCGCGTCTGCGGTCGCGATGCTCGCGGGCACGGCCAGCCCCGTCCTGCTGATCACCGACCTCGGGCGACCGGAGCGGTTCCTCAACATGCTGCGCGTCCTCAGGGTCACCTCGCCGATGAGCGTCGGGTCGTGGGTGGTCGTGGTGTCCGGCGCGACCAACGGCCTCGCGACCGCGTCGCGCGTGCTCGGCGTGATGCCGCGCGCGGGCGCGGCGGCGCGCGTGGGCGCGGGGGTCAGCGGCCTGCCGATGGCGACCTACACGGCGGTGCTGATCGCGAACACCGCCGTCCCGGTGTGGCGCGAGGCGCGTCACGAGCTGCCCTTCCTGTTCGCGTCGAGCGCGGCGGCGAGCGCGGGCGCCGCGGTCGCGATCGCCACGCCGGCGCGCGACGCCGGCCCCGCGCGGCGCCTCGCCGTGATCGGCGCGCTCGGCGCGCAGGTCGTCTCGGTGCGGATGGAGCGGCGCCTCGGTGCGCTCGCCGCGCCCTATCACCGCGGCGACGCCGGCCGCTACGCCCGGCTGGCGCGGGTGTCGATGCTGACCGGCGCGGGGGTGATCGCCGGCGCGCGCCGCAGCCGCGCCGCGGTGACGGCGGGCGGACTGGCGATCCTCGCGGGCGCCGCCGCCGAGCGCTGGTCGGTGTTCAGGGCGGGTTTCGACTCCGCCCTCGACCCGGCGTTCACCGTCGGCCCGCAGCGCGCGCGCAGCGAGGCGCGGACGTGACGCTCACGGGCGATCGCGTACGCGGCGGGCGGCCGGTCGAGCGGATGCCGGTGATCCACGTGCGCGACGGGCAGGCGCGCCGTACCTCCGACGCCGTCGCGGCGGAGGAGCCCCTCGAAATCCGGCTCGACGGCGAGCGCGTCGCGGTCACGATGCGCACGCCGGCGCCCGGCGAGGACGCCGAGCTGGCGCTCGGGTTCCTGCTCGGCGAGGCGATCATCGCCGTGGACGACGTCGAGCGGATCTCCGAGTGCCGCGCGCCCGGCGGCGACGGCGGGGTCGTGGACGTGCGCTTGCGCGCCGGCGCGGACGCCACGCAAGGCTGGCAGCGCCGCTTCTACGCGACGTCCTCGTGCGGGATCTGTGGCAAGGAGAGCATCGAGGCCGTGCGCGTCGCGGCCGCGCCGCTCGCCGCGGGGCCGCGGGTCGAGGCGGGCTGGCTGCTCTCCCTGCCGGGCGCCCTGCGCGAGCGCCAGCGCGCCTTCGCGCGCACGGGCGGCCTGCACGCCGCCGGGCTGTTCGATCCGGCGGACGGCCTCCTCGCGCTGCGCGAGGACGTCGGGCGCCACAACGCTGTCGACAAGCTGGTCGGCCGCGCGGCGATCGACCACGGCCTGCCGCTCGCGCGCCACGTGATGCTCGTCTCGGGGCGGGCATCGTTCGAGATCACGCAGAAGGCGCTCGTCGCGGGCGTCACCGTGCTGACAGCGGTCTCGGCGCCCTCGAGCCTCGCCGTGGACCTCGCGCGGGAGTCCGGCATGACGCTCGTCGGGTTCCTGCGCGACGGCGGGTTCAACGTGTACGCGGCGGCCGAGCGGATCGCCGGGGTCTGAGACCGGCTCGTATCCCTGCCTACGCCCCTACACTGGCGCGGGAGCCCGGGATTGACGCAGCGTTAAGCGGGTAAAGGGGGAATGGAGTGGGTGCACGGGGGAGATACGCGGCTGCCGCCGCCATCGTGATGCTGGCGCTTTCGGCGCCGGTCGCCGGCGCGACGCCCGCGAACGACTCCTACAGCGAGCAGGTGGTCGCGAGCGGGCTCACCTCGCCCACCGCAGTGGCGTTCCTCCCAGGCGGGCGGATGCTCGTGACCGAGAAGGCGGGCGCCCTCAAGCTCGTGCAGGGCGGCGCGACGTCGACGCTCACCACGATCCCGGTATGCACCGACTCGGAAATGGGACTGCTCGGCATCGCGCCCGACCCGGGCTTCAGCTCGAACGGCTTCGTGTACCTGTACCGCACCAAGCCGGCCGCGGGCGGGTGCGCGAGCGCGACCGGGCGCTTCAATCAGGTCGTGCGCGTCACGATGTCCGGCAACACGGTCGTCGCGGGCTCGCTCACCGAGCTGCTCACCGGCATCCGCACCGACGGCGGGAATCACGACGGCGGCACGCTGCGCATCGGCCCCGACGACAAGCTGTGGGTCTCGGTCGGGGACACCGGCATCGGCGACGGGGGCGCACCGGGGCAGTCGACCAACCCCTATTCGCAGGACCCGAATGCGCTCGAGGGCAAGATCCTGCGCCTCGAGCTGGATGGGAGCCCGGCTGCGGGGAACCCGTTCATCGGCCAGCCGGGCAAGCGGCCGGAGGTCTACGCGCTCGGGTTCCGCAACCCGTTCCGGATGGGCTTCGACTTCCAGACCGGCCGCCTCTGGGTCGGTGACGTCGGCCAGAGCACGGTCGAGGAGATCGACGTGGTGCAAGCGGCGGGCAACTACGCGTGGCCGCGGTGCGAGGGCACGTTGCCGGCCGGTTGCCAGCAGCCCGGTGACGTCGACCCCGTATACGAGTACCCGCGCACGGGCGCGGGTGTCTCCGGGCGCTCCGTGACCGGCGGCGCCTTCGTCTCGCGCAGCTTCGGCCTGATCGGGGGCTACTACGTCTTCGGCGACTACACGTCGAGCAAGCTCTGGGCCGCGGCGCCCAACGCAGCGCGCGACGACATCGGCACGCCGGTCGATCTCGTGACCAACGCGGGCGGCCCGGTCGACATCGAGAGCGGCCCCGACGAGGCGCTCTACTGGGTCGCGATCAACTCGGGACAGGTGCGCAGGCTCGTGCCCAACTACCCCCGGCCGAGGGGCGCCACGCCGATCCGCGTCGCGCTCGTGCCCGCTTACGCGCCGTGCGCCTCGCCCAACCGCACCCACGGGCCGGCGCTCGCCTTCGGGTCGTGCAACCCGCCCGCCCAGCAGTCGGCGCAACTGACGGTCGGGACCCCCGACGCGAACTCCAGGACCGCCAACTCGGAGGGCCACGTGCGCTTCGGCACGGTGGTGGGCGACCCCGGCACCCCGGCCGACGAGGCCGACGTTACCCTGCGCGTCGAGCTGACCGACGTGCGGCGGCGCAGCGACCTCGCCGACTACACCGGCCAGCTCCAGGCAAGCGCGGCCCTCAGGATCACCGACCGTGACAACGCGCCCCCGGCGGGCGGCTCACCGGCCGCGAGCGTGCAGGACGGGACGTTCGCATGGACGGTGCCGTGCGCGGCGACGGCCGACACCGCGGTCGGGGCGACCTGCTCCGTCGTGACCTCGGCGGACGCGGTCACTCCCGGCGTGATCAAGGAGGGAATGCGCGCGATCTGGCAGCTCGGGCAGGTTCAGGTGTTCGACGGCGGCGCCGACGGCCAGGCCTCCACCACGCCGAACACGCTGTTCGCGACCCAGGGAGTCTTCGTGCCGTAAGACGGCTCAGGCCTCGGCGATGCCCGCCTCGGCGGCGCCGGCCTCGAGCTCGCGCAGCCCGAAGGCCTCGACCGGGGCGAGCGCGCCCGTGCCCTTCAGGGCGCCGTCGCGCGCGCGGACGGCAGCCCACGCGAGCATCCGCGCGGTGAACGTGTAGCCGTCCACGCCGGCCAGGTGCACCTCCGCCAGCTCGCTCCCGCCCGCGTCGTAGGCGATCGCGACGATGTGGGAGCCGCTGCTCGCGCGCTCCTGCTCGTCCGGGCCGCCCGTCGATCCCTTCACGAACCGCTTCGTCGCCGCCTCAGCGAGCGCGCGGGCGCCCGGGACGGCGATCGCGACCGACCCGATCGCCGAGAAGGCCTGGAGCGGGCGCGACATCCCGCCGAACCAGCCGAGATAGGCGTTCACCTCGCGCACTCCGGGCGCGAAGCGCGGAATCCCGAAGTGGTCCGACGCCCCGGCGCTGACCGCCTGCCGGCGCGCGCCGCCCACCTCGAAGGTGCGCACCCGCCGGGCGCCCCGCTCGGTGACGATGCGACCGTCGCGCCAAGCGAATCCCGGCGCCGTGAGCCCGGCCGCGGTCGTCGCGCGGGTCCCGCCACTCATGCCGGCGCGGCCCGTGAAGTAGTAGCCGGTGTCGACGCGCACCGCGGCGGGACCGGCTCGCTCGGCGGCAAGCGCGCCGGCGAGGTTGCCGGGCACCCAGTCGTAGCCCATCGCGGTCATCAGGGCGGCGCCGCTGGGCGCTGCCGCCGGCCCGTAGCGCTCGAACACCGCGCGGATGAAGACAGGCTCCCCGGTCGAGTCGATGTAGGCCGCGCCGGCGGCAACGGCCGCCTCCACCGCGGGATGCCCGTAGCGCACGAACGGCCCCACGGTCGCGACCAGCACGTCGCCGCGCTCGACCAGCGCTCGCACGGTCTCGGGCCGTCCAACGTCGGCGAGCGCCGTGTCCAGTCCGCCCAGCTCACCGGCCAGGGCGCGCACACGATCCGCGCTGCGCGCGGCGAGCACCGGTCGCTCGCCGAGCGCCACGAGGGCCTCGGCGGTGAGCCGCCCGGTGTATCCGGTCGCCCCGAATACGACGATCCGCGTCATCTGCGAAACCTATCCGTTGTGCTGCTCCTCGGCCGTGCGCGCGTCGCGCACGGCCTCGTCCGGGTCCGAGTACACCTGGAGCGCGACCGCCTTGCCGTCGCGCACGGTCCACAGGTGCGCGATCGTCTCTTCGACGGGCACGCCGCTCCCGCGGCCGCGGCCGGACATCAGCAGCACCACGACGACGTGACGGTCGCCGACCCCGATCATGTCGACCGGCGCCATCGTGAACTCCTCGAAGCTCTCGTCGCTGACCGCGAGCGCCTCGCGCACGCCCGCGCGGCCGCGGTAGGTCTGCGGGTCCGGCGCCTCGGGGCGGTCGTGGATCAGGATGTCATCGTCGATCACATCCCAGGCGGACACGTTGTCGATCCCCTCCCGCCCGATCGCCTCGTAGGCCTCGCGCAAGAGCGTGACGTTGCGCTCCGTCAGGAATTCCTCCCGCTCGGCGCGCTCAGCCATCGCCGCCGCCCGCTCCGGGGAGCGGCCGCACCACGGGGCGCCAGCGCGACCCCGGCGCCGCGACCGCCGCCGCGTAACCCGCCCCGGCAGGGAGTCGCTCGACATCCCAGGGGTCACCGGCCCGGCCGGGGTGCTCCACGGCGCAACGGCCCGGCGGACCGCCACCGACGACGCCCGCGACCGAGAACCGATCGAGGCCGAGCGCCAGCCCGCGCCCGAGGCCCTTGGCATACGCCTCCTTTGCAGCCCAGCAGCGGTGGAAGGCGGCCGCACGCTCGGCGTGCTCGTGGGAGCCGAGTGCCGCGCGCTCCGCGGGGGCGAACCGGCTGCGCGCAATGCGCGCGACGGCGCGGCCCGGCCGGATCCGCTCGACGTCTACGCCGACCGGGCCGGCCCGCGAGACGGCCACGAGCGCAATGCGCCCGGAGGCCGAGAAGCTGAACTCCAGCCCGCCCGCGACGGCGGGTTTGCCGTGCGGCCCCCGTTCGAAGGCGATGTCGGCCGGCTCGCCGCCGAGATACCCGGCGAGGATCCGACGCAGGGCGGAGCGCCCCACAGCCCAGCGCCGCGCGCCGGGGGCGGCGGCCCGCGCCCGCTCTTCCGGGGCAAGCGTGGCCAGCAACGCGCGCAGCTCCCGGGCGGACACGTCCGTGGAGGCCTGCCAGACCTCGATCGGTGCCCTGCCGGTCATTCGGTGAAGTTAACAGCCGCGTACGCGGGCTCCCAGACGAGCGCGAGCGACCCTCCGGCCTGCACGCCCAGCGCCGCGAGCACGCCCGCGCGCACCTCGAGCACGGCAGTCGCGCGCGCCGCGCGCCCGCGCAGGCGCGAAACCCGCATCGCGCCCACCCCCTCGTGGACGGCGAGCACCGGGCACCGCGGGGCCGCCGGCCACCCGAGAAAGGCGATGTCGATGCGAAATCTCATGCCCACCGTGTGAACCGAGCAGCAGCGCGGGATCAGCAGCCCACTGCCCCCCTGGGGCGCCGCGCGGCCCGCCAGCCCGAGCAGGCGCTCACCGAAAGACTCGGCAAGCGCGGCCTCGAGGGACCCGCCCGGCGCTTCGAACTCGAGGGAACGTACGACTCGAAACCGCCGCATTTCAAGAAGAGGGCCCGGCGACCCGAAAATGATCGTGGCGGGCATCGGCGCGGCCTGTCGACGTTGCGTGGGCGGTCCTGTGCAATGCCCCTGTCAGGTGGTCGCGCGCCGGGAGGACTCGCCCGTAAGATTCAGACGTGGTCCGCAGCGGGGCCGCACCCACACCATGTCACGAGACAACACAAAAAAGCGGGGCAACTACAACTCAGGCGAGGACTACGTCCTCGAGTACGGCGACCTGCGGTTCACTTTCAACGAGGAGGACTTCCGGCAGCGCGTCGAGCAGGCTGCCGTGAAGCTCAACTTCGTGCAGCCCGGGCTCACCGTCGAGGAGCTCGACGACCTCGTCAACCTCGCCGTCAACGGCGAGATCCGCGAGCCGTCGTCCCCGCTCGGCGAGCACGTCAACGAGCGCTGGTACGACCTCGTCGGCCCAGCGGACCGCTCGCTCGTGCACTGGCTGCGCCGACTCGTGTTCCGCGGCGCCTGGCTGGACCAGCGCGTCAAGGAAGGCGAGCTCGACATCTACTTCCACGAGGACACGCACAGCTTCGGCTACGTGCAGCCCGATCGCGACTCGGAGCTGATCGAGCTGTCGCCCGAGCCTTCGTGGAAGCCCACGGCCTATCCAGGCTGACTAGTCGCGAGCACGCTCGGCCAGGAACTGCCAGGCCTCGGCGCCGTCGAGCGAGCGGGCCACTCCGCGCATGTTCTCGAGCGCGCGGCGGCGCTCCTCGCCGATCATCGCCTCCTCGCCGAGCGTACGTGAGCGCGCGGCGTCGATCGCGGGGTGCAGGCCGCGCGCGGCCAGCTCGGCGCTGACCCGCACGACCGAGCCGGCGCTGTCCTCGAGCGCCTCGTGCACGAGCGTCTCGAAGGCCGACTCGGACTCCACGCGGGAAGCCGCGATGATCGTGAGCGAGCCGTCGCCGGCGTCACGCGCGTTCGCGAACCAGCGCTTCACCGACTCGACGGCAGCCGGTCCGATGGCCGGCGTGGCGCCCGCCCCCGCGCCCCGTGCGAGCGCGTAGGCGCGGGTCAGCCTGCTGATCGAGTCGAGCACCAGCACGACGTCCTCGCCTTGCTCCGCGATCCGTTTCGCGCGCTCGAGCGCCAGCTCCGCGAGCGCGACCTGCTCGCGGGGTGAGGCGGCCGCGTCCGCCGCCGCGACGTCGTAACGGCCGGACCACTCGCGCACCTCCTCCGGGCGCACGTCGACGAGCGCGACCAGCACCTTCACTCCACGGTCCTCGAGGTCTTCGGCGATCTTCCGCAACAAGGTGGTGGCGCCGGCGCCGGGCGGTCCGGAGACCATCACGCGCTGCCCGCGCCCGAGCGGCGCGACGAGCTCGATCATCCGCATGGCCTCCCCGTCCCCGAGGCCCAGCGGGCGCGTCGGGCGCTGTGCCGGGCGCTCGTCGAGCGCACGCGCCGGGCTGCGGGGCTCGTCGGCAGGCCGGCCCTCGATCGCCGTGACGCTCACGAGCCGCGGCCGACGCTCCCGCCCCCCGGTGGCGACCGGCCCGGTGATCTCGTCGCCGCGCCGCAGGCCGTGGCGCTCGACGAGCGAGCGGGAGACGTAGGGATCCGCGGGCGAGCGCAGCAATCCCGACACGCGCACGAACCCATAGCCGTCGGCGACCACGTCGAGCACGCCAGATTGGGGCTCGCCGGCGGTGTCCTCCTCGACCGGGTCCTCCCCGGCCTCCGGGTCGTCGTCCTCGGGCTCCGGTTCGCGGGCCTCCGGCGCGGCCGGGCGCTGCTCGCGCAGGGCGCGGGTCTGGTGCTCCCGCGGGACCTCCGCGGGCGGGGGGTCCTCGCGCAGCGCGACGACGCGCTCAGGCGCGGCGACGGCGCCTCCCGTGAGAGCGGCAACAAGCTCCTCCTTGCGGAGCAGGCGGTAGCGCGACACGCCGACCTGTGCGGCCAAGGCGTGCAGGTCGGCGAGGGGCCTGCCCTCCACCTCCTCGAGCGCCAGCGCCGGTGCCGGGGCCGCCTCGGCCGCCGGCGGCTCGTCGCTAAGCCGACGCCGGCTGCTTCGAAACCAGCTCACGTAGCCATTCGACGAACTCTGGCCGGGACTCCCAGTCCGACTTGAACTGCTCCCGCCCCTGCTCGGTGAGCGGGTGCGAGAGCATCTGGCGGAAGACCTTGGTGGGCACGGTCGCGACCTCGCAGCCGAGGCGGGCAGCCGTCACCACGTGCTCCGGATGCCGGATCGAGGCGGCGAGCACCTCGGTCGTGGTGCCGCCGGGCCGCAGGGTCTCGACGATCTCGCGGACCACGGTCGTGGAGTCGACCGAGATGTCGTCGAGGCGGCCCATGAAGCAGGACGCGAACGCCGCGCCGGCCTGGGCCGTGAGCAATGCCTGGTTCGCCGAGAAGACCAGCGTCATGTTGACGCGGATGCCGTCGTCGGCGAGCGCACGGGTCGCGGCGAGTCCCTCGCTCGAGAACGGCACCTTCACGACGACGTGCTCGTGGAGCGCCGTGAGCGCGCGGCCCTCCTCGATCATGCCGGCAGCGCCGTCGGAGACCACCTCGGCGCTCACCGGCCCGCCGACGATCTCGCAGATGCGCCGCACGATGTCGCCGGGGTCGCCCTTCTCCTTGGCGAGCAGCGAGGGATTCGTGGTCGCGCCCGAGAGGATGCCCCAAGCCGCGATCTCCTCGACCTCCGCCACCGAGCCCGTGTCTATGAAGAATCTCATTGGGGTGTTCCCTTCCGAGGAGATTGCTCGTGCCCGGCCGATCCGGGCTGTCCCGAGAGACTAGCGCCCGAGGCGGTTCCCACCGCGTCGAGCACGACCTCGAGCACCCGCCGCAGCATCGCCTCGAGGCCCTGTGCCTCGATCACCGGGATCCCCGCCGCCTGCGCGCGCTCGATCAGATGCTCCTGGAGGACGCGGATCCGGTCGAGCGCCTCGAGATAGCGCTCGGGCGCGCGCAGCGTCTGGACCCCACGGGTGTGGAAGTGCTGGCGGTGCTCGACCTCGTCGCGCACCACGATCAAGGCGCGCACGGTCGTCGCGCGCTCGCACAGGTATGCGCTCGGGATCTCGGGCAGCAGGTGCACGCCCTCGACCACCATCGGCGTGCGGTCGGAGATCGCGCGCTCGACCACCGCGTCGAGCCCCGGGGCGATCGCCTGCGCCTGGCGCATGAAGCCGGCGACGGTCCCCGAGCGGTCGGGCGGCGACGACCCCAGCGCCTTCGAGACATCGAAGGACGAGTGGTGCACGGACGGCATGAAGTCATGCGAGAAGAATGCGCGCACGACCTGGCGGACCTGGTCGGTCGCCATCACGTGCGAGATCCCGAGCCGGCCCGCGAGCTGCGTCGCGACCGTCGACTTGCCCACGCCGGTCACGCCGCCGAGCAGCACGAGCAGCGGGCGCTCGAGGTTGCGCACCCGCCACCACTGGCGCAGCCGGGCCACGACCTGCTCGCTCTCGGAGGCCCCGACGACGTCCTCTGCGACCTCGCGCAGCTGATCCACGCCGATCTCGGGCGACCCGCGCTCGGCCAGCCGGTCCTCGATCTGCTGGGCGAGCGCGAAGGAGCGCTCTGACGGCAGCCCGGTCGCCATCAGAGACTGCGCCATCAGGCCCTTGGAGTACGGCAGCCCGTAGTCGCTGCGGACCACCACCATCGGTGAGCGCCGCGACGCGCCGCTCACGGGCGCGCCTCGGGGCCGGCGGCGGCCACACGCGCCCGGGCGGTCTCGAGCAGCCTGCCCAGCGCGTCGTCGAGCGGCGCGCCCGGATCGTCCGCGACGGGCCGGTTGCGCAGGAACACGAGCCGCGCACCGGCTCGGCCCGCCGCCTCGGCGACCACGTCGATCGCCGCGGCCTTCAGCTCCGTGAGGAACACGTCGCAGCCCTCGCGCACCGCGGCCGCGACGTCGCGCTCGAGCGCAGCGCGGCGTGCGAGGTTCGATGACAGCAGCACCACGTCGACGCCCTGCGCCCCCAGGGCCTCCTCGATTCGCGCCGATGCCGCGGGGCCCGCGGTCACGAAGCATGCGGCGCGCGACCCCGCCGGCAGCGGCTCCGCCGGCTCGGGGCGCAGCGTGCACGCCACGATCCTGCCGGGGTCGATCCAGCGCTCGAGGCCGGCTTCGAGCTCGCGCCGCGCGGGGGCCTCGAGCTCGCCGGCGCCGAGCAGGACGAGCAGATCCGACCGCAACAGGCGCAGCGGGCCGAGGTGCCCGAGCGCCTGTGCCTGCGCGTGCTGCGCCGCGGCCACGCAGAGGGTCGCATGGGCCGCCACGGGTGGGAGCGCCGCGCCACTGCCCTCGAGCACGATCACCCCCGGGCCCTCCGCGAGCGCGACGCGCATGCCCTCCGGCACGTTCGACATGAAGGTCTCCCCGGCCGGTCCCTCCCCGCAGCGGCGGCAGCCGACGGTCGTGACGCCGGCGAGGACGGCGTCCTCGAGGTAGTCGGATGCGGCGTGGCCTCCGCCCCGCGCGATCTCGAGCAGGCGCCCGAGGTCCGGGCGCCGGTCGGCGCGGACCACGACCGGCTCGGGCGGCCCACCGCGCCCCATCGACACCACCACGGGGCTCTCACCCGCCTCCCGCAGAAGGGCGGCAAGGTGCGTGCCGAGCGCGGTCTTTCCGGTCCGCTTGCCGGTGCCGATCACCGCGATCACGGGGACCGCGCCCGTCTGCGGTGCGCGCGCGGGCGGCGGCTCGAGCACCATGCCCGGTGCGCGGTACTCGAGGCCCGCGTCGAGCGCGACCGCCGCGAGCGCGAGGCGCGCATCGGGATCGAGCACGGGCTCGCCGGAGAGATCGACGAGAGCGTCCGCAGCTGCGCCCGCAACGAGCGAGCGAAGCGCCGCGGGCACGCCGTCGGCGGGCATCACGACCTCCCGCCCGTAATGAGCGCGGGGATCCGCCCGCACGGCCGCGGGAACCTTCTCCTCGCCGCCGGCGAACAGCACGGCGGCGATCTCGTGGTCGGCCTCGAGCAAGTCGAGCGCCGCGCGCGCCACCGCGGGGTGGTGCTCGCCGTCTATGAGGGCGATGACGCGCACGCGGTACGGGCCGGCCTCACCCGCCGACTTCCTCCCGGTGCAGCCCTGCCTTCTCGTATTCGTGCGGCGTCTCGCGCGACCACTCGATGATCGGCTCCTCCCCGTCGAACGGGTAGCGCCGCACGATGCGCACGGCCTCCGAGTCGATCTCGATCATGTTGTAACAGGGGCGCGTGTGGCCTCGCAGCCGCAGCGTCGAGACGGTGCCCGTCGTCACCACGAAGAGGTCTTCGAGCCGCCACGCGTACGGCACGTGCTTGTGGCCGGCGAGCACGAGGTTGACGCGCGAGCGCAACAGCACCTCGAGCAGGTCGCCGGCGTCATAGACGATGTTGCGCTCCCGGCCGGTGCCGGGGACGGGCAGCAGGTGGTGGTGCAGGACGAAGATTCGCAGGCCCGCCTGGTGGCGGAAGCTCTGCTCGATCACGGGGTAGCGGTTGCGGCCGATCTGGCCGTGGTTGAGGTCCGGCTCGGATGAGTCCTCGGCGACGAACGTGACGCCGTTCGCGTGCATCTCCGAGTGGCGCGGCCCGAACATCTCCTCGAAGTGCACGTAGCCGACGTTGCGCGAGTCGTGGTTGCCCGGCACGACGATCAGGCGCTCGCACTCGATCCGGTCGACGAACTCGCGGGCGATCTGGTACTCGCCGCGGAAGCCGTCCGCGGTGAGGTCGCCGCTGATCACGGTGACCCCGGGCTTGAGCTCGTTGATCTCCTCGATCGCGCGCTCGAGCAAATCGGCCTGAAAGTGCGGCGAGCCGCAGTGCAGGTCGGAGATGTGCGCGATCCGCAGCGTGTCCTGAGTCATCTGCCGGCTTCCTTCGCCGCCGCCGCGACTCGCTCCTGCACGGGGACCGGCTCGCGCCGCAGCGCATCCGCGAGGAGCAGGTCCGCCGGCACCGTCGCATCGCCACGCAGTGCCGCCCGCACGGCGACGAAGTCGCGGGTCGCGGCGACGTCGTGAACGCGCAGCACGCAGGCGCCGCGATCGAGGCCGTGGGCCACGGCGGCGAGGCTGCCGCCGAGCCGCTCGCGCGGGGGGCGCCCGGTGAGCGCGCCGACGAAGTCCTTGCGCGAGACGGCCAGCAGGACCGGCACGCCGAGGCCCACGACCTCGTCGAGGCGCCGCAGCAACTCGATCGTCTGGGCGGGGTCCTTGCCGAGGTCCGGGCCGGGGCACACGAGCAGCCGGTCGTCACCGACGCCGGCCGCGCGCGCGACCTCGAGCCGCTGTGCCAGCAGCCGCCTGACGTCGTCGACCACATCGTCGTATCGCGGCGCCCGGAGCTTCTCCTTCGGGCGCGCGCGTGTGTGGGTCACGACGAGCGCGGCGCCCGTCTCGGCGCACACAGCGGCGACATCCGGGTCGATCAGGCCGCTCGGGTCGTTGACCATCACAGCGCCGGCCTCGATCGCCGCGCGCGCCACCGCGGGCTTGTAGGTATCGACGGAGACCGCGGCGCCCTCAGCGCACAGCCGCGCGATCACCGGCACGACACGCTCGATCTCCTCGTCGGGAGTGACAGCCGGCCGGTTCGTGACGCCGGACTCCCCGCCGACGTCGAGCAGGTCCGCGCCGTCGGCCACGAGGCGCCGCCCGCGCTCCACCCTCGAGGCGAGGTCCGGGTGCTCGCCGGCGTCCGAGAACGAGTCCGGAGTGGCGTTGAGGATGCCCATCACGAGCGGGATCGGGCCGAGGCCGAACCGGCGCTCCCGTGCGACCAGGGTGTGGCCCGCTGCTCGAGTCATTGCCAGGGCCCCAAGGGTAGGGCACGCAACCCCCTGCGGGGACCGGCCTTTGCGTTTCCGTCGCGAGCCGGATACCGTGGCCAGTGTGCCCGCGCACAGCATCGCCGGCACACGATCCAAGCACTCAGCCGGCCGGGGGGAATGAAGATTGTGAGCGTCGCCAGAACGAACGGCACGAGGCGCCGTGCCTTGCGCCTGCCGCTCGTCGGGCTTGCCGCGCTCGCCGCCGTGCTCTCGCAGCCCCGTCCGGCGCACGCCCTCCCCGCTCCCGACCCCCCGTTCGTGTTCAACCAGTCGGTCGCGCAGCAGGTCGGGACCGAGGTGAAGGTCTACGACTGGTCCTCTCAGAAGTGCGAGGACAACGACATCACCGACGAGCCGGCGCGGGCGTTCCGCGACGACAGCGGCAAGGTGCAGCTGATGAACACCCACCACGTGAACTACCGGTGGATCGCGAACACCACGCTCGACAGCACCTACACGCACCCCTGCACCAAGACCATGTCGTCGAGCAACAGCTGCACCGCGTCCAACTTCAACAACAAGGAATGGCTCGCGTCGCCGTGGACCCCGGACGGGAAGACCGTCTACGCGCTGGTGCACATGGAGTTCCAGTCGTCGTGCGTAAGCGGTTGCCCTTCGAGCTTCGCGTGCTGGTACAACGCGATCACGAGCGCCACCTCCACGAACTCGGGCGCCACCTTCACCCAGCCCACCGCCCCCGCCCAGCTCGTCGCGGCGATCCCGTATCAGTTCTCGATGGACGGACCCAACGGGTACTTCGCGCCGAGCAACGTCGTGCGAGCGGGCAACGGTTACTTCTACGCCTTCGTCCGAGCCGAGGAGAAAGGGCTCCAGCAGTTCGGCGCATGCCTCATGCGCACGCGGAATCTGAGCGATCCCGCCTCTTGGCGGGGGTGGAACGGCTCCGCCTTCGCGGTCCAGTTCCGCAGCCCCTACATCGGGACGCTCAACCCCGCCCAGCACGTGTGTGCGCCCGTCGACTTCCTCAGCATCGGCACGATCACCGAGAGCCTCACCTACAACACGTACCTCAAGAAGTGGATGCTGCTCGGCAACTCCGTCGGCGACCCCGCCTTCAACAAGCCGCCCGGCGTCTACTACTCGCTGTCGGACGACCTCCTGAACTGGACCAACGCGGCCCTGCTGATGGAGGCCGAGATCAGATGGGGCGCCGACTGCGTCAAGCCCGATCCGATCAAGGATCCCTCGATCCTCGATCCGGCGAGCACCTCGCGCAACTTCGAGACCGTCGGCCAGCGCGCGCAACTCTTCTACACGCATTACCACATGAGTGGCTGCAACGGCACGCTCGACCGCGACCTGATTCGCGTCCCGATCGAGTTCACGAACCAGCAGCCCGGCGGTCCCGCGGCAGCGATGACAGCGTCCACGCGCAGCGCGGTCGCCGGTCAGCCGGTCGAGTTCGACGCCTCCGGCTCGAGTGACCCCGACGGCGTCGTGAAGAAGTTCGAATGGGACCTGGACGGCGACGGCGACTTCGAGCGCGATACGGGATCCAACCCGGTCACGTCCACCGCCTTCGAGGCCGTCAAGCAGGTCACGGTCACCGTGCGGGTCTCCGACGACGACGGCAAGTCCACGGACCAGACCGAGATCGTGCGGGTCGCGCCCAGGTGAAGCGGGCAGGTGCCGGGAGGCGCAGGGCACTCGCCGTGCTGGTGATTGCGGTCGCGTCCTGGTGCGTGCCGGTCGCGGCGCAGGCCGCGTTTCCGGGCACCAACGGGAAGCTCGCGTTCGTGAGCGCCCGCAACGGCTTCCCCGCGGACAACGACCTCTACACGATGAACGCGGATGGGACCTCGCAGACCAGGATCACGAGCCTCGATCAGGACGAGCTGTACCCCTCGTGGACGCGCAGCGGCGCCAAGATCGTGTTCCAGCATGACCCGGGCCTGCATCCCGAGATCCGCGTCGCGAACGCGGACGGCTCCGGTCTCCAGCAGCTCACCAGCAACAGCGTGAACGACATGCACCCGGCCTGGTCCCCGTACGGCACGAAGATCGTCTTCGCGAGCGACCGCGATGCAACCAGCGGCGTGCCCGACCTATTCGTGATGAACGCGGACGGCTCGGGCCAGACCAACATCACCAACACGCCCGCGATCGCAGAGGACTACCCGGCGTGGTCTCCGGGCGGCTCGAAGCTCGCGTTCTCGCGCGACGGTGACATCTACACGGCCAACCCGGACGGTAGCTCCGCGACGCCGCTCACCCAGACCCCGGAGACCGACGTCGAGCCCGACTGGTCGCCGAACGGAGGCCAGATCGCGTATCACACGGGCCTGGGCTCGAACGACGAGATCTGGAAGATGAACGCCGACGGCTCGGGGAAGGCGAACCTCACCAACAACGGCGCCACGGTGGACGAGCGCCCAGTGTGGTCGCCCGCGGGCGACAAGATCGCGTTTACGCGCGGGGCGTTCAACAGCGCCGAGGTCTACGTGATGAACGCCGATGGCTCGGGTCAGACACGCATCACCAACAACACCGTGATGGACGGCCAGCCCGCATGGCAGCCGGTGGGGTCGGCGAGCACCGTCACCGTGCTGCTCGACTCCCAACCCGACGACCCGCAGGACGTCGGCTTCCGGGCGTCGGGTCTCGACGACGGCTTCACGTTCGGGCCGCCGACCTTCGGTCCCACGCTGTTCGCGCTCGACGAAGACGCCGACCCCGTGCTGTCCAACCAGAAGGTGTTCACGAGCGTCACCCCGGGGCCCGCCCACTCGGTCACCCAGGACGCGGTCGCCGGCTGGGACGCGACCGCCACCTGCAGCGACGGCAGCTCATCCGCCGCGATCGACGTGAGCGCGGGCGAGAACGTGACCTGCACGTTCACGCACCGCAAACGTGGTCAAATCGTCGTCGTCAAGGACGCGCAACCCAACGATCCCCAGGATTTCGATTTCGTGACCGGCGGCGGCTTGACCCCAGCGACCTTCCAGCTCGACGACGACTCCGATGCCGCGCTCTCGAACACCCGGGCGTTCACGTCCGTGCCGGCCGCGGGCGGGTATTCGATCTCCGAGTCCGCGCCCCCGAGTTGGACGCCGTCGACCGCGACCTGCAGCGACGGCAGCCCGGTCACGAACATCAACGTCGCTGCCGGCGAGATCGTCACGTGCACGTTCACGAGCCAGAAGCGCGGGAGCATCACCGTCGTCAAGGACGCGACCCCCGACGATGCGCAGGACTTCTCCTTCACGGCCGGAGGGGGCCTTTCGCCGACCAGCTTCCAACTCGACGACGACTCCAACGCGACGCTGTCGAACACGCGCACCTTCGCGAACGTGACCCCGGGCGCGGGCTACTCCGTCGCCGAGACCGTGCCCAGCGGCTGGGACCAGACCGCCGCCACCTGTGACGACGGCAGCCCGGTCACGAACGTCAACCTCTCTGCCGGTGAGAACGTCACGTGCACGTTCTCCAACCGCAAGCGTGCGCAGATCATCGTCGTCAAGGACGCGACTCCCGACGATGCGCAGGACTTCTCCTTCACCGCCGGAGGTGGCCTCTCGCCCGCGAGCTTCTCGCTCGACGACGACTCCGACGCGACGCTGTCGAACACGCGCACCTTCAGCAACGTCGTGCCCGGCTCCGGCTACTCGGTGTCGGAGACCGTGCCCGCCGGCTGGGACCAGACCTCCGCCACCTGCAACGACGGCAGCCCGGTCACGAACGTCAACCTCGCTGCCGGTGAGACCGTCACGTGCACGTTCTCCAACCGCAAGCGGGGCCAGATCGTCGTGACCACGGACGCGATCCCCAACGACCCGCAGGACTTCTCCTTCACCGCGGGCGGGGGCCTCTCGCCGGCGAGCTTCTCGCTCGACGACGACTCCGACGCGACGCTGTCGAACACGCGCACCTTCGCAAATGTGGTGCCGGGCTCGGGCTACTCCGTCGCCGAGACCGTGCCCAGCGGCTGGGACCAGACCTCGGCCACCTGCAACGACGGCAGCCCGGTGTCGAACGTCAACCTCGCTGCCGGTGAGATCGTCACGTGCACGTTCACGAATCGTAAGCGGGGCCGGATCGTGGTCATCAAGAACGCGACGCCCGACGACCCGCAGGACTTCGGCTTCACGGCGGGCGGGGGCCTCACCCCGGCGAGCTTCCAGCTCGATGACGACGCGGACGGGACGCTGTCGAACAGCCGCACCTTCAACGACGTGGTGTCCGCAGCCGGGTACTCGCTGGCGGAGGCCGTCCCGGCCGGCTGGGACCAGGCAAGTACCACCTGCGACGACGGCAGCCCGGTCGCGAACATCGACGTCGCACCGGGCGAGACCGTCACGTGCACGTTCACGAACGTCAAGCGTGGCCAGATCATCGTCGTCGAAGACGCGCTACCCAACGACCCGCAGGACTTCTCCTTCACCGCCGGTGGGGGCCTGTCGCCGACGAGCTTCAGCCTCGATGACGACGCGGACGCGGCGCTGTCGAACACCCAGACCTTCACGTCCGTGCCGGTCGGCGGCGGCTACTCATTGGCCCAGTCGATGCCCGCGGGCTGGGACCTCTCGACCGCGACCTGCAGCGACGGCAGCCCGGTCACGAACATCAACGTCGCTGCCGGCGAGATCGTCACGTGCACGTTCACGAGCCAGAAGCGCGGGAGCATCACCGTCGTCAAGGACGCGACCCCCGACGATGCGCAGGACTTCTCCTTCACGGCCGGAGGGGGCCTTTCGCCGACCAGCTTCCAACTCGACGACGACTCCAACGCGACGCTGTCGAACACGCGCACCTTCGCGAACGTGACCCCGGGCGCGGGCTACTCCGTCGCCGAGACCGTGCCCAGCGGCTGGGACCAGACCGCCGCCACCTGTGACGACGGCAGCCCGGTCACGAACGTCAACCTCTCTGCCGGTGAGAACGTCACGTGCACGTTCTCCAACCGCAAGCGTGCGCAGATCATCGTCGTCAAGGACGCGACTCCCGACGATGCGCAGGACTTCTCCTTCACCGCCGGGGGTGGCCTCTCGCCCGCGAGCTTCTCGCTCGACGACGACTCCGACGCGACGCTGTCGAACACGCGCACCTTCAGCAACGTCGTGCCCGGCTCCGGCTACTCGGTGTCGGAGACCGTGCCCGCCGGCTGGGACCAGACCTCCGCCACCTGCAACGACGGCAGCCCGGTCACGAACGTCAACCTCGCTGCCGGTGAGACCGTCACGTGCACGTTCTCCAACCGCAAGCGGGGCCAGATCGTCGTGACCACGGACGCGATCCCCAACGACCCGCAGGACTTCTCCTTCACCGCGGGCGGGGGCCTCTCGCCGGCGAGCTTCTCGCTCGACGACGACTCCGACGCGACGCTGTCGAACACGCGCACCTTCGCAAATGTGGTGCCGGGCTCGGGCTACTCCGTCGCCGAGACCGTGCCCAGCGGCTGGGACCAGACCTCGGCCACCTGCAACGACGGCAGCCCGGTGTCGAACGTCAACCTCGCTGCCGGTGAGATCGTCACGTGCACGTTCACGAATCGTAAGCGCGCGCGCCTGACCGTCGTCAACGACGCGGTGCCCGATGACCCGCAGGACTTCTCCTTCGCGGCGGGTGGCGGCCTCTCGCCCGCGAGCTTCTCGCTCGACGACGACTCCGACGACACGCTGTCCAACACGCGCACATTCGTGGACGTGGTGCCGGGGAGCGGCTTCTCGGTGTCGGAGGCCGTGCCCTCCGGGTGGGACCAGGCATCCGCCACCTGTGACGACGCCAGTCCGGTATCCAACGTCTCCCTATCCGCAGGCGAGCACGTGACCTGCACCTTCACCAATCAGCGCCGCGGCAACATCGTGGTCGTCAAGAACGCGACGCCCGACGACCCGCAGGACTTCGGCTTCACGGCGGGCGGGGGCCTCACCCCGGCGAGCTTCCAGCTCGATGACGACGCGGACGGGACGCTGTCGAACACGCGCTCGTTCACCAACCTCGTGCCCGCCGCCGGTTATTCGCTGTCCGAGACCGTCCCCGGCGGCTGGGACCAGACCGCTGCCACCTGTGACGACGGCAGTCCCGTGTCGAACGTCAACGTGGGCCCGGGAGAAACCGTGACCTGCACATTCGACAACCGCAGGCGCGGCCAGGTGATCCTCGTCGAGGACGCCGTGCCCAACGACGCCCAGGACTTCTCCTTCACCGCGGGCGGCGGCCTGTCCCCCACCAGCGTGCAGCTCGACGACGACTCCGACGGCACACTGTCCAACACGCGCACCTTCGCCGACGTGGTTCCGGGTTCGGGCTACTCCCTCTCCCAGTCCGCGCCGGCCGGCTGGGATCCGGCGTCGGTCACGTGTGACGACGGCAGCCCGGCCTCGAACATCGCGGTCGCGCCCGGCGAGACGGTGACCTGCACGTTCACGCACCGCAAGCAGGGAAGCATCACTGTGATCAAGCAGGCACAACCAAGTGACCCGCAGGACTTCTCCTTCACGGCGGGCGGCGGTCTCTCGCCTACGAGCTTCTCGCTCGATGACGACTCCGACGCGACGCTCCCCGCCGCCCGCACGTTCGGCGCCGTGTCGCCACGGTCCGGGTACTCCGTCTCGGAGGGCGCGACGCCCGGCTGGGACCTGTTGTCTGCGACGTGCGACGACGGTAGCCCCGTCTCGAACATCGACGTGGCGGCCGGCGAGGCCGTGACCTGCACGTTCTCGAGCCGCAAGCTGGGCAGGATCGTCGTGGTCAAGGATGCGCAGCCCGACGACCCGCAGGACTTCTCCTTCGTCGCGGGCGGCGGTCTCTCGCCTACGAGCTTCTCGCTCGACGACGACTCGGACGCGACGCTGTCGAACACGCGCGCCTTCAATGACCTGACGCCCGTCGCCGGCTACTCCGTGTCGGAGACCCTGCCTGTCGGCTGGGTCCTGATCAGCGCGACGTGCTCGGACGGCAGCCCCGTCTCGAACGTGGACGTCGCCACCGGGGAGACCGTCACATGCACGTTCGTGAGCCAGCGCGGCTACCCGCGCCCGCGCGGCGCCACACCGCTGACGACCCCGCTCGTGCCGGCCTTCGGCGAGTGCACGGCGCCCAACCGCGTACACGGGCCGAGCCTTGCGTCCCCGTCGTGCAACCCGCCCTCGCTGTCCTCGCCGCACCTCACGGTCGGCACGCCCGACGCGAACGGCCAGGCCGCGAGGATGGTCGGCAACATCAAGTTCAAGGCCCTCGTCGGCGACCCGAGCGTCCCGGCAGACGAGGCGGACGTGAGCATCAGGGCCAACATCACCGACGTGCGCCTGCGCTCGAACACCAACGACTACGTGGGTGAGCTCGAGGGAGCCGTCGTGCTGCGGATCACGGACCGTCTCAACGGGGCGGGCCTGAACGAGGCCGCCACGGTGTCCGACGTGCCCTTCGCCTTCACGATCCCGTGCACCGGGACCTCCGGGACCGAGAACAGCGGCTCGACCTGCGCGGTGATCACGTCGGCGGACGCGGTGCTGCCCGGGGCGGTGACCGAGGCCAAGCGCTCGATCTGGCAGATGGGCGACGTGCGCGTCTCCGACGGAGGCCCCGACGGCCAGGCATCGACCGCCGGCAACTCGCCTTTCCTGCGCCAGGGGATCTTCATTCCCTGACGCTCGCGGGCGTGGAGCGTGGCCGGGCGCCTCGAGCGCAGCGCCCGGGCCAAGCGCTGTCGCACACCGGCGAAGTCCGTAGTAATCTGACACTCAAGGCGGGTGGGCGTACCGTCGGACACGCACACCACTACCTGCCGACGGGGAGCAATGGGAGAACGGATCATTCGGATCACCCTCGGGTCTGGCCGAATCGCGCATAGGCCTGTTCTGCTTGCGTGCCTGGTCGCCCTCGCGGCGCTCCTGCAGCCGGCCGCGGCCGGCGCGTTCACGTTCAATGAGCCGTTCGTCCGTCAGACGGCGCCGGAGGTGATGGTCTTCGACTGGAGCAGCCAGAAGTGCGAGGACAACGACATCACCGACGAGGCGGCGCGGGCGTTCCGCGACGACAGCGGCAAGGTGCAACTGATGACCACCCACTTCGTCAACTACCGATTCATCGGGAACAGCCTCGAGACCCTCACGCACCCGTGCACCAAGACGATGTCGTCGACGAGCAACGGCGACGTATCCAAGTACGACGCCCGGGAATGGCTCGCCTCGCCGTGGACGCCGGACGGCAAGAACGTCTACGCGCTGGTGCACAACGAATACCAGGGGCACCTGTACACCGGCGGTAACTGCATCCGCGCGGGCGAGACCCAGGCCGAGCGCTACAGGTGCTGGTACAACTCGATCACGAGCGCCTACTCGAGCAATTCTGGCGCGACGTTCACGCAGTCCGCTGCGCCTTCGCATCTGGTCGCGACGATCCCCTACCAGTACGCGATCGACGGCCCGAACGGGTACTTCCTGCCGAGCAACATCGTGCGCTCCGGCGACGGGTACTTCTACGCGTTCATCAGGGCGGAGGACAAGGGGTTCCAACAACTCGGCTCCTGCTTGATGCGAACGCGCAACCTCGCCGACACGACGTCCTGGAGAGCTTGGAACGGCACCGGATTCAACGTGCAGTTCCGCAATCCGTACCTCGCGACCCTCGACCCGTCGCAGCACGTCTGCGCGCCGGTCGACTTCAACAGCATCGGGACGATCACCGAGAGCCTCACGTACAACACCTACCTGCGGAAGTGGATGCTGGTGGGGTCCTCCGTTGGGGATCCGACCTATAACAACCCGCCCGGCTTCTACTACGCGCTTTCCGACGACCTCCTGAACTGGACGAACGCGACCCTCTTGATGGCGGCGGAGATCACCTGGACGAAGGACTGCGTACCGCCGGACCCGATCCGGGACCCCTCGCTGATCGACACCAACAGCACTTCGCGGAACTTCGAGACAGTCGGGCAGCGCGCGTACCTCTTCTACACGGTGCAGCACCTGAGCGGCTGCTCGGGGACGCTCGACCGCGACCTGCTGCGGATCCCGGTCGAGTTTTCGAATCAGCAGGCCGGCGGACCTTCGGCCGCGCTGACGGCATCGGCCCGCACGGCATCCGTGGGCGACACCGTGACGTTCGACGCCTCGGGCTCCTCCGACTCCGACGGCTCTGTCGTGAGCTACGAATGGGACCTCAACGGCGACGGCACGTTCGAGCGTGACACGGGGCCGGACCCCACCACCTCGAAGTCGTTCACAGCCCCCGAGCAGGTGACGGTCACGGTGCGCGTCGCCGACAACGACGGAAAGGTCACCGACGAGACCGAGATCGTGGAAGTGCGCAGCAGCTCCTCACGCCCAGGGTTCTGCGAGCAGGCGAACTGGAAGCACAAGCGCCCCTGCCGGGCGCGTTAGGGGCGAGGCCGTGAGGAGGGCAACCCACACGATCCTGGTCGCCGCCGTCGTGCTCAGCGCTTGCGGCCTCGTGCCGGCCACGGTCCAAGCGGCGTTCCCGGGCACCAACGGGAAGCTCGCGTTCACCAGCGCCCGCAACGGCTTTCCCGCCGATTCGGACCTCCACACGATGGCGGCCGACGGAAGCGCCCAGGCGCGCATCTCGAGCCTCGACGGCGACGAGCTCTACCCGTCCTGGTCGAAGGACGGGACCAAGCTCGTGTTCGAGCGCAACGCCGGGCTGCGTCCCGACATCTGGGTCGCGAACGCCGACGGTTCCAGCGCCGCCGCACTCACGAACGGCGCGGCCGGTGATTACCACCCCGCCTGGTCGCCGACCGGGACGAAGATCGTGTTCGCCAGCGATCGCGACGCCGCCCAGGGCACCTCCGACCTGTTCGTGATGAACGCGAACGGATCGGGACAGGTGAACGTCACCAACACACCGTTGGTCAACGAGGACTACCCAAGCTGGTCGCCCGACGGCGCCAAGCTCGCCTTCTCGCGCGACGGTGACATCTACACGGCCAACCCGGACGGCACGTCGCTCACGCCGCTGACGCAGACTCCGGCTACCGACGTGGAGCCTGACTGGTCGCCGGACGGCAACCAGATCGCATTCCGGAGCTGGGTCAGCACGAACGACGAGATCTGGAAGATGAACGCGAACGGGACCGGGCAGACGAACCTCACGAACAACGGCAGCCTCGTCGACGAGCGGCCGGCCTGGTCTCCCGCGGGGGACAAGATCGCCTTCGTGCGGGGAGCCTTCAACAATGCCGAGGTCTACGTCATGAATGCCGACGGCTCGGGCGCGACCCGCTTGACGAACAACACCCAGCTTGACGGCCAGCCGGCGTGGCAGCCGATACCGCTGCCGCCCCCACCTGCGGCGCGCTACCCGCGGCCGAAGTACGCCGGCCCCCTGGAGGTCGCCCTGGTCCCCGCTTTCAGGCCCTGCAACTACCAGAACCGCACGCACGGCCCGCCGCTCGCCCACCCCTCGTGCAATCCGCCGAGACCGATGTCCCGTCACCTGACGGTCGGTACCTACGACGCCAATCAGCAGACGGCCAACTTCACCGGCATGTTCACTGCAAGGCCGATGCTCGGCAATCCGGCGACACCGGCGGACGAGGCGGACGTGTCGGTGGGCATCTCGATCACCGACGTCCGCAACACCTCCGATCTGTCGGACTACACGGGTGAGCTGCGCGTGAGGACGGTGTACAGGCGCCAGACCGACTACGAGAGCGGGCTGACCGCGAGCGGCGGCACCGACGCGGCGACGGGCACCGACGTCACCTGGGGATTCGTGGTGCCATGCGTTGCCACCGCCTCGACGAGCACGGGGTCGCGCTGCAAGATCAACACTTCCGTCGACGCGCTCAACCCTGGCGCGGTCAAGGAGGGCAAGCGCGCGATCATGCAACTCGGGGCGATACAGGTGTGGGACGGTGGGCCTGACGGACTCGCGCAGACGCAGGACAACCTCGTCTTCGCGACCCAGGGGTTGTTCGTACCATAGAAATACGCACGGTCGCGGGCTACCCCGCAACCGCCGCTTCCTCTTCCTCCTCTTCCCCCGTGACCAGGCGCTCGGCCTCGACCGCGGCGGGCCAGGTGTCGGCGGCGGCCTCGACCGCGGCCTCATCCCAACCGAGGTCCGGAGCCATCGCGCGCGCGACGCGCAGGACGGCCTCGCGGTCCTCGAGCATCCGCCTCCCGGCCAGCAGGCCGAGGCGCGTGCGCCTCAGCAAAACGTCTGCGACCGTGCGGGCCTGTTCGTGGCGGGCCGCGACGACCGCCTCGACCAGGAGGTCCGGCTTGCCTTCCGTGATCGGGCGCACGAGGCTGGGATCCTCGGCGCAGATCTTCAGGATCCGCTCCGCGAACAACCCGTAGCGCTCGGCGAGGTGCTCGCGCGCGGCCGCGTCGAGCTCAGGCGACTCCGGCAGCTCATCGGCGTCGACGACATGTCCGAGCGGAATCTCGTGGGTGCGACATGGTGCCTCGCGGAACTCGCGCAGGACGAGGCGGTCGACGACCATCTTCGCCATCCGCCGCCAGGTCGTCAGCTTGCCGCCGGTGATCGTGATCAGCCCCGAGGAGGTCTCGTACAACTCCGCCTTGCGGGAGATGTCGACGCTCTTCTTCGGGTCGTTGCTGGAGATCAGCGGCCGCACGCCCGCGTAGGCCCCGGCCAGGTCGGCGGGCCCGAAGCCGGTGCCGAAGTACGCGTTGACCGCGTCGAGCAGGTAGCGCACGTCGGAGCCCGAGACGGCGGGGTGCTCGAGGCTCCCCTCGTAGTCGTTGTCGGTCGTCCCCACGAGCGTCTGCCCGAGCCAGGGAAGCGCGAAGATCGTGCGGTCCGCCCCGGCGGGCAGCACCGCGGCTGCGTTCATCGGCAGGCGCTCGCGGTCGAGCAGGATGTGGGTGCCGCGGCTCGGCCTGATCACCGGCACCTGCTCGTCCTCCTCGCCGCGCAACTCCTCGGGACGAATGCGGTCGGCCCACACCCCGGTGGCGTTGACGACGTTCGTGGCCGCGATCGCGAAGCGCTCTCCCGAGTCGCCCTCCTCGCAGACGACCCCGGCAGCCTTGCCACGATCCTCGATCAACTCGACCGCCCGCGCGCCGTTCACGCATACGGCGCCGAAGCGCTCGGCCTCCCCGAGCACGGTCAGCACGAGGCGGGAGTCGTCGGTCTGGCAGTCGTAGAACATGTATGCCGAGGAGGGATCGCGCGCCTCTAGCGGCGGGATCAGGCTGACCACCTCGGCGGCGTCGATCGTGCGGTGGCGATCCGGGCTCCAGTACTCCTCGCCCTCGTCCGCCGCCTCGCGCCGCGCACGGCGCCGAGCCCGCGGGTTGCGCATCGACATGACGTCGTACAGGTTCAGGCCCGCGCCGATCCGGTAGTCCCTGCGCGCGCCCTCGAGCGCGGGCACCAGGAACGGGAGCGGCTTGACGAGGTGCGGCGCGAGGCGCACGAGCAACGCCCGCTCGAGCAATGCCTCGCGCACGAGCCCGAGGTCAAAGTTCTGGAGGTACCGCAGGCCGCCGTGCACCATCTTCGATGAGCGGCTCGACGTGCCGCACGAGAAGTCGTCGCGCTCGACCAGCGCGACCGAGTACCCGCGCGTGGCCGCATCGAGGGCAACGCCCGCGCCCGTGATGCCGCCGCCGATCACGACCACGTCGAAGGACTCACGCTGCATCGCCGCCAGCGCGTCCGCCCGGGAGATCACCGAGGGCCCCTTTTGAAAACCGCGAACACCCGGTGCCCACTGTAACCCGTGCGTATGAGCGCCTCGGTCAGCCTCACCGGAGCACGGCCGTCACCTCGACCTCGATCAGGTGGCTCTCGTCGAACAGGCGCGGCGCCGGCAATCGCTGTCCTGCGAGACCTGGCCAGGGCGTCCGGCTGGCGCCGACCGTCGCGAGGTCACCCGGAGCGCGGGGCTCGGCGGCGACGGCGCACCAGCAGCCCCGCGCCTACTCCGACCGCGACGATGCCGGCACCGAGCGGGATCAGCGACGTGCCGTCCCGGCTCTGCTGAGGCGTGCGCTCGGACACCGGGCGAGCGGAGGTCGCAGTTGACGGTTCGCGGTTCGCGGAACTGTGGGTCGGGCGTCGCTGCCTGACGATCTGGGGTGCCGGCTTGACGCGAGCCACGCTGCGCTCGGCGGACTTCGAGATGGGAGCGGCAGTTCGGGTCGCGCGGGGCCGGCGGCGACGAGGCTCCCTCACCGGGAAGGCCTTGCGCCGCAGGGCGGTGACCACCTGCGCCGTGACCCACACCGGGGTCTGGGGGCTGGAGCGCGAGTAGCGGAAGCTCCCATCGTCCTGCTGGAGCGTGGTGAGGTAACGCAGCGGCGAGCGCCCGCCCTTGCGAAACGACGCCGGCCGGCCCCTGCCGGCGACGATCCCCTGGACCGCCCAGGCCGTGGATTGCGCATTCGAGCGGTACCCGTGGGTCTGCCCGAACCCGCCGTCCGCGTTCTGCGCGCGGCGCAGGTACGAGAGAGCGCGCTCGAGCACGCGCCCGCGGCGCCCGGCGGCGGCCAGGCCCTGGAGCGCCGCCCCGGTCTCGTCGACGAAGCTGCCGCCCGTGCGAGTCGCAAACGCGAAGCCACCGTCGTCGTTCTGCTGCGCGGCGAGCCACGCTCCCGCGCGGCGCACCGCCGCCGAGCGCTGCGAGCGCCCGGACGCGCGCAGCGCCATGATCCCGAACGCGGTCCAGTTCGCAAGCCCGGAGAACGACCCGTCGGGACGGCGCTTTCGCTCGAGGTCCGCGATCAGGTCGCGGCCGCCGAAGCGCCGCGGGTCGAGGCCCGCGCCGGATACGGCGAGGATCGTGCGCTCCAGCTCGCCGGTCTCCTTCAACGACCCGACCCCTGCGCGGATGAAGTCGAGCGGAGTTCTGCCCGCCCTGCGCACGTCGAGCGGATGGCGCCCGCCCGCCTCGAGCCCGAGCGCCGTCCATCCGCTCACGAGCTGGCTCGAGGCTTCCCCGGGCGCGCCGCCGAAACCGCCGTCACGGTTCTGCGCGCGCTCCAGGTATCGCAGCCCGTCGTGCACGGCGCCCGTCGACGCACCCGCCACCGGCGCGAGGAGCGCCATCGCACTCGTGGCGACGAGCAGTGTCGTGAGCGTCGCGGCACGTGCGGGCGCGCGCGACGCGAGCGGCGCCCATCGCACCTCCAGGCGCCGGCTGAAGCGCTCGAGGACCCGCACGAACGAGGGCCCGAAGACCAGGCACAAGGCGACGTTCCCGATCGCGTGCGCGAGGTTGAACGGCAACGAGAGCGTCGCGATCGCGACGTACCCGTGCGCGGAGGTCTGAGCGGCAAAGCTCGTGAGCGTGAAGAGATCCATCCAGGCGCCGAACGCAAGCCCGGCGAGCCCGCAGCCGAGCGCGAGCGAGCGCCGCCCGAGCCGCGGGCCCCAGAGGGCCGCGAGCCCAGCGCCGAACAGGCCCGCCGCACCCCACCCGACCATCTGCCATGGCGTCCATGGGCCCTGACCGAGGAACAGGTTCGAGGCGAGCGCGGCGAGTGCCCCGACCATGAAGCCCGGCGCCGGCCCGAGCACGTAGCCCGACAGCAGCGCGACGTCCGTGGTGCCCTGCACGTTCGGCACCGCGGCGAACAGGACGCGCGCCGCGACGGCGAGCGCGGCAAGGGCAGCGACCAGCGCGACCAGCTTCGCGTCCGGGCGGCGGCGCTCGAACCAGAGGATCCCGGCCCCAGCGGCGAGCGCCACGAGAAGCGCCGTGCCCGTCTGCCAACTCACGCGCTCACCACGCTCGGCCTGCTTGCGTGGGCTCCGGCGAGGAGCAGCGCCGCGCCCTGCTCGGGCAGCACCACGCCCGGTTCCGGCCCGAGCACGCGAGCGGTCTCGGTCGTGAAGTAGCGGCCCCCGGACAATACCTCGCCGGTCGGGCCGTCCGCGACGACCTGACCGCGGCCGAGCAACACGCAGCGCCGGCACGCGCGCGCCGCGAACTCGACGTCGTGCGTCGCGACCAGTATCGCGGCGCCGGCCGCGGCGAGCCGGCCGATCCGGTCCGCGAGGTCGCGCTTGCGCGCGTTGTCCATCCCGCGTGTGGGTTCGTCGAGCGCCACCACGGCCGGGGGATCCCCGCCGCCGATCCCGCGCCCCGCCAGCACGATGCCGAGCGCGAGCCGCTGGCGCGCGCCACCGGAGATGTCGCGTGGGTCACGAGCGGCGAGCTCCGAGAGCCCCAGCTCGCGCAGCGCCGCGGCGGCCGCCGCGGCCGGCAGCTCGTCGGCCACGCGCTCGTGCAGGAGATAGTCGGACGGGGTCTGAAGCAGCAGCGCCACCTCCCCGCTCGCGCGGACAACGCCGCGCTCCGGGGTCACGACACCTGCGGCGACCCGCAGCAGCGTGCTCTTCCCCGCCCCGTTTCGCCCCATCAGGGCGACCGTCTCCCCCGCCGCCGCGCCGAACGACAGGCCGCGCAGCGCGACCGTCGGCGGCCCGCTGCCGTCGTCCCACTCGACCCAGACGTCCTTCAAGGAAAGCGCCGCGTGGTCCGCGCCGCGCCGCGGCAGGCGCGCCCGCGCGCGCGGCTGCGCAGGGACCGGTGGCGCGGCCGGCAGCTCCTGCCCGTGTATCCGCGCACGCGCCTCCTTGACCGTCGCGGGCAGCGGACCGATCCCGGCGAGTGAGAACATGCGCGCCGCCGGGGGAAGCAGGCCTGGGTCGGCGCGCGCGGCCCAGTGCAGGAATCCGTCCGGCGAGTCGTCGCACGCGACCCGCCCGCGATCGAGTGCGATCACGCGGTCGGCCGCCGCGAGGCATCGCTCGAGGCGGTGCTCGCCGATCAGGACCGTCGTCCCCCAATCCTCGTTGAGGCGCCGCAACTGGGAGACGAGCTCCTCCCCGGCTACCGGGTCGAGCTGCGACGTCGGCTCGTCCAGCAGCAGCAGGCGTGGCGCGGCGACGAGCGCGGCGGCAAGGGCGACGCGCTGGAGCTCACCCCCGGAGAGGGTGTGTGCCTGGCGGTCAAGCAGGTCCTCGATGCCGAGCGCGAGCGCCGCTTCCTCCACCGCGCGGGCCGCCCCGGCCCCGACGTGCCCGCGCGTCTCGAGCGAGAGCTCGAGCTCGGCGCGCACGCCGCTCATGACCACCTGCGACTCCGGGTCCTGGAAGACCATCGCCGCCACGTCCGCGACGCCCGCGGGACCGTGCGTGCGCGTGTCCCGGCCGCACACCTCCACGAGCCCGGCGATCTCGCCGCCGAAGAAGTGCGGGACGAGCCCGCAGCCCGCGCGCAGGAGCGTCGACTTGCCGCTGCCCGACAGGCCCGCGAGCACCGTCAGCTCGCCCTCGCCCAGCGAGAGGCTCACATCGCGAAGCGCGGGGCCGTCGCCACCCGCGTAGCGATAGGTGACGCGCTCGAGGCGCAGGACGTCAGGCATGCGCCCTGCTGACCGCCCTCGTTCGCACACGGCGGCGCATGCGCCGCCGGTAGGAGAAGGCAAAGGGGGCGGCGGCGAACGCCGGCAGCAGGGCAGCGGTCGCGAGCACGGCGGCGGCGCCGTCCGCGCGCAGCGTCGGATACGGATCGAACCACGCCGCGCCGCTGAGTCGCAGCGCGATCGCGACGCCGGCGATCGCGACGGCCGCGAGCGCGAACGCGCGGTCCTCGCGCGACCAGGGCAGCGCGCGGCCCGGCCACCGCGCCGGAGCGCGCAGGCCATAGCCGCGCACCTCGAGCGACGCGGCGGCGTCCATCGCTCGCTCGAGCGCACCGGCGCCGAGCGCCCGTGTCATCGTCCCGGCGCGGCGCAGCGCCGCGGCCCGCCCATCGTGCGGGACGACGTCCGCGCGTAGGCCGTAGGCCTCCCGCATGCGCGCCGCGTCACGCGCGAGCAGAGGCACCATGCGCGTCGCGAGCGCCGCGGTCAGCGCCGAGCGAGGCGCGATGCGGCGCAGCGCGCGCAGCACGCGGTCGGGGTCGACGACCGCCGAGTAGAGCGCGAACGCGAGTATCACCACCACCACCCGCAACCCGGCGAGGGCGCCGTACGCGACCGCCTCGAGGGTGAGGTCGAGCCTGCCGTAGAGGGGCACGGCCGGGCCCTGGGCGATCAGCGTGAGTCCCTCGCGGGAGACAAGCGGATTGATCGCCGCGACCACGATTGCGAGCGGGACCGCAAGGCGGGCCGCGCCGCGTAGCTCCGGGCCCGCTCCTGCCGCCAACCCGGACACGACCACGCACGACAACGCGGCGGCGAGGATCAGCGGATGCGCGCTGACGAGCGCCGCGACACACGGCGCAAGCGCGAACGCGGCCGCGACCCCCGCCCGCGTGCCGTGCAGCGGCGACCCGGTGTCGCGGTACGTGGGGACGATCGCCGTCATCGGCCCCCGCCGGTCACCGGCAGTGGCTGGCGCCCGGCGCCGGAGACGGCGACGGCGAACCGGTCACGCAGCGTGGCCCGGTCGATCAGCGCGACCGCCCGGTCGACGCCGGCCTCGTCCGTCCCGGTGATGACCCACGTGGGCTGCTGGTCCTCGAAGCGCGTGGCCGCGACGATCCCCGCCCCGGCGCCGAGCGCGCGGGCAGCGCGCCCGCGCTCGTCGAGCAGCTCGAGCTCGTAGCCCTCTCCGGCCGGCTCGATGCGCGCGAACACGCCGCTCTGCTGCGGACCCTTTTCGAGCTCGCGCACGGCCGGGTCGGAGCGCACGGTCGCCCATTGCCCGACCACGACCCGCAGCGTGTCCTTACCCGCTGCGGTGCCGAGCGCGGAGACCGCGGTCTCGATCCCGGCTTCCTCGAGGCGCTCGCGCACGGCGCTGCACTGGTCCTGCGCGTCGGAGGCGCAGTCGAGGCGCACGGGGAAGCGCTTCCCCTCGGAGCCGTGCACGAACGGCTCGGGGAATGAGCCGACGACCGCGGGCACCCGCATCGCCGCGCTCCAATCGCGGTAGTCCCACCAGACGCGATCGCCCTCGTACACCTCGAGCTCGGCTGCGCCCTTGTCGGCCTCGATGCCGTTCACGAAGTAGAACCAGTCCTCGCGCGCGCCCCCGCCGCCGCGCGAGCGAAGGCCCTCGATCGCGTTGACGAACCTGCCCCCGTAGCGCGTCTGGACGTCGGCCTTGCGCGACAGGAACCGCATCACCGTCTCGCCCCCGGGGATCGGGCCCTCACGCGCCTCGAGCAAACGCTTCGCGCCGAAGTCTCGCGTCACCGTGAGCGTCGCGGTGCCGTCCTGGGCGTCCTGGGCGCCGACGCTACACGCGCCCAGCACGAGCGCCGCGAGCGCGAGCAGGGCGGCGACGCGCGTGCGCATCAGCCGACCCGGACCTTCACCGGAAAGGACGCAGTCGCGCCCGGCGCGCTCGCGAAGAGCAGGTGCGAGCCGGCCGCGGGACGCACGAGCGCGGCACGCCCGGCGCCGTCGGTGACGGCGGTCGCGGGCCCGAGCGCGACCGTCGCGCCGGCCACGGGCGCCTTGCGCCGATCGTCGTCGTATCCCTCGACGAGCACCCGCAAGGTGGTGCCGGGCGGCCCGTCAGCTCCTTGCGCGACGACGCGCAGGGAGCGCTGGCAACTGCGCGCGACCGCGTCCTGGGTGCAGTAGAACCACAGCACCCGGTCGCCCGCGCGCAAGCGACCGCCCGCGACGTCCGCCGCGCCGACGCTGTGCGCGCGGTCGTTGACCTTGTAGACCCAGCCGTCCTGGCCGCTGTTGCGGTCGCCCCGGACGCGGTCCACGAAGAGCTGCCCCGAGCTGCGCGCATCGCGCCGCGCGCATCGCCCGAAGTCGCGCACGTGCCAGCCGGCGTCGCGCTTGCGCAGCGCGGCCGCAAGCGCCGCGAGCGGCGTCGAGGCGGAGACCTTGCAAGCGCGCCCCGACGCCCGCACCACCGTCGAGCGCGCACGCAGGGCACGCGCCGGCGCCACCGTCGCGCCCTTCCCGACCACCATCACCTGGACCCGCGCACCCGCGGTGCGCGCAGCGGACGAGGCGCCGCGGCGACGTGGCACCATCTCGAACTCGACCCTGTTGCGCCCGGAGACGAACTTCTCGTCGCGGTTTCGCCGCCCGTCGAACGCCTTCACGTCGAGCACGTACCGGCCACGCGGCAGCGCCCGCGGCAGCAGGTACGACCAGTTACGACTCGAGCCGATCGCGAAGAAGAAAACCTTCTTGCAGCTCGTCCCGACGAACCGCTCACGGCGCCCGCTCCACCACTGGCAGCTGCGCCCCGGCGCGTGCCGGCGCAGCGCGATCTTCACCTCCCTGATCCCGCTCGGGTCCTCGGCCACCACGCCCTTCAGCAGCCGCGGCCCACGCCGGTACCGACGCCCGTCGCGCGGCTCGCTGATGCGCGCGGCCGGCGCAGCCGAGTCGCTCACCTGGGACCCCGGCACCGACCCGACCGCGACGAAGCCCGCGCAGGCGTTCGAGCCCGGCGCCTCGACGCATGTCTCGAGGGTGTTCGAGCGCACGGCGCCCGCGCGCTCGGCCTTCAAACGCTGCACGCCGTCGGTGCCGAAGGTGACAGTGAGCCGGCCGTCGGGCCCGCTCGCGCCCGCAGCCGAGGACACTGTCGCACCGTCGAGCGGCGCACCGGTGACGCCGTCCAAGACCCTCAGGGTCACGGGCTGACCGGCTACGGCCCGCGAGGGCCCCTCCAGCTTCAGCAGCGGCTTGCCGAACGAGTCGAACGTGTAGAGGATCTCGTCCCCGGTGCTGACGCGCTGCTGGCAGCCGCCCACGTCCGGGAAGCGGTAGTTGAGCGCATATCCCCAGTAGCGAAAGGTCGGCGGATCCTGAGCCTCGCTCCCGATGCGCTGAACGGCGAAGTCCTGGAAGCCGGGGTCCCAGGCGCCCCCCCACCCGCCCGCGATCGGCGCATCGTCGAGCGCGGCGGTCATCGTCGGCCCGGCCGAGGGGTTCGCCCCCAGGTTGGTGCCGTCGCACGGATGCGGGCCGTCGCCCTTGTCGATCTGCTTGCCGTCGGTCGTCACCGGCGCTTCGAAGATCGTCGCGGCCGAGCCCTCCACGCGGAGATTGACAGTGACCGGAGCAGCCTGCGCCGCGGCGCATGCGAAAAGCGCGACGAGCACCGCCGGCGCCGAGTACCTCATGAACATCACGAGCCTTCCCTTCCTCGAGGGTCGTATTGGCGTCGGCCGGAGGCAGGTATCCTGGCTCCCGGGCTGATTCCGCCGCGCCTTCCCGTGGAAGCGATGCTTCCCAGTGGCTCCCGGCCCTTCGTCTGGGCTCGGGTGCGGCGGACACTCCCGGTCACAGTGGCGGGACCGCGCCGGATTCTCACCGGCTTCCCTTCCACCGACCTTCACGCGCGAGTCTACCGTCGCCGCGCATGGCCGCGACGCGGGCCTACCACTACCCTGCCACGGTGCTCGCCGTCGCCGCCGTGATCGTCGCCGGCTCGGCCGCCGGGGTGCTGGCCGCCCGGCACCGCGCGAACGCCCCGCAGATCGCCGACGCGATGCTGTGGGTGAGCCTCTGGACGATCGTCCCCGTCGTCACGTTCTTCAACTTCGCGCGCTTCGAGCCGACGGCCGACGTCGGCGCAGGGCTCGCGTTCGCCTATGCGGGGCTCGCCGCGGCGCTCGGGATCGCGTGGCTCCTCGCGCGCGGTCCGCTGCGGCTCGAGGGCCACACGCGCGGCGCCTTCATGTGCGCGGCGTTCCATGCGAACACCGGGTTTCTCGGGCTGCCGTTCACCGCCGCGCTGCTCGGGACCGACGCCCTCCCGGAGGCGATCACCTACGACCAGCTCGTGTCAACGCCGTGGCTGCTGTTCGTCGCATTCGCGATCGGCGCGGTCCACCGTGACCGGCGCGAGGTGAGCGACGGGGGGCTACGGGCCTTCCTCACCCGCAACCCGGCGCTCTACGCGCTCTTCGCGGGCTTGCTCGCGCCCGACGCGCTCGCACCGGACGCAGCGGTCGACGCGGCCAACATCCTCGTGGTCGCGCTCGCGCCGCTCGGCTTCTTCGCGCTCGGCGTATACGCGGCGGCCGGCGCGGGCGCGGGCGCGGCGATCCGCTTCCCGCCCCGTTTCACGCGGCCGGTCGCTGCGGCGATCGCCGTCAAGCTGACGGTGCCGGTCGCCGTCGTCGCCACGTGCGCCGCGCTGATCCACGACGTGCCGGACGCGTTCCTCGTGCAGGCCGCGATGCCGACCGGCCTCAACCTCCTGCTGCTCGTCGCCGCCTACAGCCTCGACCGCATGATCATCGCCGGGGCGATCGTGTATTCGACGGCCGCCGTGCTCGTCTGGGGCATCGCGGCATCGGTGGCGTCGTAGCGCTACGCTCGCAGCCCAGTGGACCGGATAGCCCGTAGGGGATTCGAACCCCTGTTTCCGCCGTGAGAGGGCGGCGTCCTAGGCCAGGCTAGACGAACGGGCCGAGCTTGCGGAGCGGAAGTCTAAACGTCCAGTGCGGGCGGAGGGACTCGAACCCCCATGGGCTTGCGCCCACGGCGACCTGAACGCCGCGTGTCTACCAATTTCACCACGCCCGCGTGGTGATGCAGACGTTGATCTTAGACGTCGCCGGAGGGGCGGATCTCGCCGCGCTCATCGGCGGCGATCCGCTGGAACCGCTGCTTGAGCTCACCCTTCGCGGTGTCGGAGAGCCGCGCCGATCCGCCGGTCTCGTCGGTGAGGGCACGGAGCATCAGCTCCGAGTCCATCGGTACGCCCTGGCGCTCGGCCTCGACGCGCGCGTCTGTGAGGATGCCCTCGAGCTCGGTGTCGAGACCGGCCTCCTGGAGGATGCGCTGAAGCTCGGACTCGACCTCCCGGCGGTACGAGGGCGCGGCTTGGTTGGTGCCGCTCGGTCCGTGCGAGCCGTTCGTCCCGTTCACGTGATTTCCGTTGCCGTTGGCGGGTGGCGCGCTCTCGGCGCCCGACGCGACGACGGGCTGTTGCTCGGTCGGCGCCTCACTCGGTGCGTCGCTGCGCTCCGGCGCGGCCTTCAAGGGCGCCAAGATCGGCGCCTTGATCTCGGTCGTGGGGACCGCGGGCGTCGGCGTCATCTCGGACTGCGAAGACGCGATCGCGGTGGCGCGCTCCCCGTCCTCCTTGTCCTCCGTGGCCCTCGACTCGGCGGCGGCGATCGCTCCGGCCGCGCCGGACATTCCGCTCGTGCCGAGGTCGGCCGCCTTGTCGTCGAGCAGCGCCGGTAGCTTGCCCTCCGGGTTGATGAGCGAGGCGAGCTGCTCGTCGTCGTAGCGGCGGAACTTCGTCCAGGCGATCGCGGCGAGGCCACAAACCAGGATGAACATGCCGCCCAGCCCCAGCAGCGCTTCGGTGCTGTTCGCCTCATCGGTCTTGCGGTCGGCCGGGTTGGTCGACGGCGGCGGCTGCGGAGCAGGCTCCGAGTTGCGCGAGTAGACATCGAGCGGGGTGAGCCATGCGCGCGCGTCCTTGGGCGGCTCGCCGATCACGCCCGCGGGCTGCTTGGGTACGAACGGCTTGCTCTGGACCGGCTTCACCGGCTTCGGCGCCGGGCTCGAGATCGCCGGGGCGGGCGTCGGAGAAGGGGCGGGATCGGACTGCTGCTGCGGCGTCGTCGCCGGAGGCGTCGCGGGCTCCTCGTTGGCCTTCGGCTGCACGGGCGGCGGCCGGTAACCCATCTCCTGCCTCAGCTTCCAGGGACTGTTCTCGCAGCCGTCGTTGTGGAGGATCACGACGAGGCGTGCGTCCCGGCGCTCGGTGCCGAGCTTCGGCATGCGGAACTTGCGCGAGATCTTGTCGCTGTTGGTGACGCCTTCCTTGACCTCGCGGCCGTTGACCTTCAACAGGTACTCGGTGCCGGGGGTGACGCCCGTCACCTCCATCGGGACGAGCTGCCCCGCAGTCGCGTACGGGAACGTGTCCCCGAAGTTCGGATCAGGGCATGCTTGTTGGGCCTGGGCAGCCTGCGCCCCCGCCGCCAGGGGCACGAGCGCTGCGCACATCGCGAGTCCAGCTCGTAGGCGGCTACTCAACATTGACTATCCGACCCCTTCCTAGGGCGTCCCGGGTAAAACGAGGGTACCAAAGGCAATGCCGCATATACAGGGATTTCTGGCCAGAACACGAGGGCATTCGACGCACGTTCAGGGACGCGCACGGCTCGACCGCGAAGTGCGCTTGACGACCACCCTGGCGCGAGCCGACGTGGCGCCGATGCACCCGGCCGTCTGCGACACGCGGGCCCGGTACAGGTAGCTGCGGCGCGGCCGGGTGGAGGCCTTGAAGTCGCCTTTCGCTCTGGTGATCGCCACATCGAAGGTCTGGAACCGCCCGCCGCTGATCTTGCGCCGCTGGATCGCGATCTTCTGACGGCGCTGGCAGCCCGGCTGGCCGGCGCTCGCTCTGAGATTCCCTTTGAACCGCAACGCGGCGCCGCGGCTGATCTGGCGCTTGCTTGGCTTCATCCTCAGCTGCCGCAGCACACGCGCGCGAACCTTGGGAGGGTCGGAGCTTCCTGAGCCCGCGGACCCGGACCCGCCGGTGCCGCCGCCTCCCGGGTTACCCGGATCGACCGGGCCGCCGCAGCGCTCCGGAACGGCACCCGCCGGGGCCGTGCTCGTGAAGACCGTCACCCGGCCCGCCTGCGAGGCGGAATCCGGCGCGCCGACCGCCAGGTCGAGGAAGCCGTCGGAGTTGCGGTCGCCGATCGGGGCGATCGTGGCGCCGAAGCGCGCGCCCGTCTCGCCTGACGGGTCGGGAAGCGTCGCGAGCGGCGTGGTCGAACAGGCGCTCGCGATGTGCACCGCGCCTGCGCGGGCACCGCCCGCCGCGCCGAAGCCGATCTCCGCGAGCGCGTCTCCCGTGAGTTCCCCGAGCCCGGCCGCGGCAGCGCCGAACGCGCCGCCGGTGACCGGCACCGGGTCGGTGAAGGAGGCGATCGGCGACGGGGCGAGCACGTCACCGCTGAACATCACCGCGGCACCCGATCCCGCAGGCGCGCCGACCACCAGGTCGGGGGCGCCGTCCCCGTCGAGATCCCCGGGCGCGGGCTGGATCTGCTGGTAGGACCCGAACGCACCGCCTTCGACCGGCTGCGGGTCCTGAAGCTTTGCGAGCGCCGCGTTGGTCGCCGGATCGATCACGTAAGCGACTCCGGCGCCGGGTACCCCGGCGATGTCCTCGCCGGGCGCCGACACGACGATGTCCGCCAGGTCGTTGAACTCGCTGGACGGCGTGCACGGGAAGGTTGTCTGGTCGCACGAGCCGACGTCTCCGACCGCTGACAGCGCGCTGCCGAAGCGTGGCGGCCCGGCACCGATCTGTCCCGGGAAGTAGATGGTCGTCGCCGCGGGGCCGCCCACCGACGCCTCCGTCAACGCAATGGTGGATGAGCCCATGACCGACTCGCCGTAGAACACATACGTGCGCCCGACGCCCGGGCACGTTCCTCCGCAGCGTCCCTCGAGGGTCCCCTCGGTTTCGGTGAAGTCGGGCGCCCCGACGGCGAAGTCGGGCTCGCCGCCACCGTCGACGTCCCCGATCGCGACCGGGGAGTCGGCCGGGTAGAGGCACTCGCCGATGCCGCCGAACCCGTCGCAGGGCGATTGGCCGGACAACGCGGAGATCGCCTTGCCGAAGCCGGCGACCCCGGAAAACGGCAGCTCGGCCAGCTGGACCGGCTTCAGTATCCGCCCGGTCGCGCCGTCGACGACGTAGACCGCGCCCTCGTCCTCCCCTTCGGCTCCGCCGGTGTCTGTTCCAGGGGCGGACACCAGGATCTCCGGGCGTCCGTCCCGTGCGCCGACCGTGCAGTTGTCGCCGGTCGACTGGCAGCTGCCGATGTCTCCGAGCCGCGCGACGCGCGCGCCGAAGCGGGTCGGTGCGCTGGCAGGCCGGTTCGCCGCCTGCGGTGAGGGCGGCGACGCCGGCGTCTCCCAGACCGGCGCCCCGGTACTCGCGAGCCCGTAGACGCGGCCCGTGATTGCGCTGCCGAGCGACGAGTCGACGAAATCGGGGGCGCCGACGACGATGTCGTCGCGCCCGTCGCCGTCGAGGTCGCCCGCATTCGCGATCGACTCGCCGAAGTGCGACCCCGCCGGCGCCGGGTTGGGCAGGGCGCCCGCTCCCCAGCCCGAGGGCAGCGCGGCGCTCGCGGGCGTTGCCACGCACGCGAAAGCCAAGATCAAGAAAGCGATTCCGCTGATGCGGAAGCGAGTTGCTGCGAACACTCCGTTATCCATCCTCCGAAGGCCCCTGCCGTCGCCGGGTGCCGGGGCGACATCCTCCGCCCGGCGAATTCGATTATAGGCGCGGACCCCTCCCCGCCGCGACAGTTGTTTGACCGCGCGGAATCGGGCAATTGCAGGCAGGAAGGGACCCACCGGGCAGGTCTGGCTGGATCCTGGGGTAAGCTCACGCAAGCAGGGGACTATGGACGCCAGACCCGGGTCGTTGCACAAAGGATCGAAGAAGCCTCCGCCTTTCAGGCGATTGCTGTCGCGGCTGCCCAAACGCTCGTCGCATGCGGAGCGTGCCCTGACGCTTGCGTCGGCCGGCATCCTGTTCGTGGGCATCTTCTTGCTCGGGATCGCGGTCGACGACCCCGCCGAGGCAGTCGCCGTCCTGTACGTCCTGCCGATCGCGCTGGTCGCGATCAAGTTCGGCGCCGCGCGTGGAATCGCCGCGGCCGCGTGCGGACTCGGACTACTCGCCGTCACGAACGTCGTCACCGGCGAGACCGTGGGTCCGCTCGGGTACGGGACCCGCGGGGTCGCGTTCTTCATGCTCGGCTCGATCCTCGGCAGCTTCTCGACGCGGCTGCACGCGACCCATCAGATCGTGGTGCGCCGCGAGCAGCAGCTCCAGGCGATCCTCGACAACAGCACGGCCGTGATCTACCTGAAGGACCGTGACAGCCGGTACATGCTGGTCAACAAGCGCTTCGAGGAGCTGTACGGCACCACGGGCCAGAGGATCGTCGGCAAGAAGGACCGTGAGGTGTTCCCGACCTACCAGGCGGACGCCTACCGGGCAAGCGATCGGCGGGTGCTGAAGGAGAACGCGGCGATCGAGGTCGAGGAGATCGCGCGCGAGGACGACGGCGACCACACCTACATATCGGTGAAGTTCCCTCTGCACGACGCCACCGGCAAGGCGTACGGGGTGTGCGGCATCTCGACGGACATCACCGCGCGCAAGCTCGCCGAGCAGGCGTTGAAGGAGAGCAAGGACCACGTCGGCCAGATCATCGACAGCGCGCGCGAGGCGTTCGTGTCGATGGACCAGGCGGGCAACATCACTGCGTGGAACAAAGCGGCGGAGGGAATGTTCGGCCGGCCGGCCGCGAACGCGATCGGGAAGCCGCTCGCGGCCGTGGTGATCCCGGAGCGCTACCGCGAGGCGCACACGAAGGGCCTGGAGCAGTTCCTGCGGACCGGGAAGGGCCCGATGCTCAACAGCCGGGTCGAGCTGCCGGCGCTGCACCGCGACGGCAGCGAGTTCCCGGTCGAGCTGAGCATCACCGCCCTCAAGGTCCGTGGCGGCTTCTCCTTCTACGCGTTCATCCACGACATCAGCGATCGCAAGCGCCTCGAGCGCGAGGTAGTCCGCCTCTCCGAGATGCGCGCCGGAGTGCTGAACGAGTAGGTCGCTACGCTGACGTGATGAGTCCTCGCCTTCGCAAGCGGGGCGGCATGGACACCGGGTTCCCAGCCTCCGACGCCCAGACGGACTTCTCGCGAGCCCGCCGCGAAGGAGCGCTCGCGCGGCTGACGGCAAGGCTTCGCCGGGAGCCGTCGGACTTCGACGTGATCCTGCCGTTCGAGGAGGTTGTCGCCGCGCTCGGCCGTACCGGCCAGCGCAGCCTCGGACTCCAGTCGATCGCGCTCGACTCGATCGTCGGGACCGTGGACCGCTCCAAGGAGTTCGACCGCAGCTTCCGCCCCACGTCCGGACGGATGCGCGGCCGATGGGAACGGATCGCCGAGGTGCAGCGCCGCGGGAAGGACATGCCGCCGATCTCTGTGTACCGGATCGGCGAGCTGCACTTCGTAAAGGACGGCCATCACCGGGTGTCGGTCGCGCGCGCGCTCGGCCGCGCGCAGATCGACGCCTACGTGACCGAGGTCGAGACGCAGATCCCGGTGGACGCGGAGTTGCGCCCGCACGACCTGCCGCTGAAGGGGCACGAGCGGCTCTTCAACGAGCGCGTGCCGCTGAGCACGGAGGCGCGGGCGCGGGTGCGGCCGTCAGACCCCTGGGACTACGGCTGTCTCGCGGAGGGGGTCGAGGCCTGGGGCCTGCGCGCGATCCAGGCGCGCGGCGAGTTCATGAACCGCGAGGAGGTCGCCGAGGCTTGGTACCGCGAGGACTACCTGCCGGTGGTTGGCACGCTGCGTGAGGCCGGCCTGCTCGACGACAGCGACGAGACCGACGTGTACATGCGCGTGGTCTCCGACCGATACCGGCTCATGCGCACGCACGAGTGGAGCGAGCAGATCCTCACGGAGCTGCGGCCGAAGCTGGACTAGCCGAGGGTCAGGTTACGACCGTTCTCGAGGTCGAAGAAGTGGAGTTTCCTCGTGTCGACCCACAGCTCCGACTCCTGGCCGCGCGCGGCCTTGCTCGCGGCGTCGAGGCGCGCCACGATCTGCCCCTTGCCCCCGGCGCCCGGCACCTCGCCCGCGCCGGAGTCCTCGGCCAGCTCAGACAGCTCCTGTGACTCGACACGGTCGCTCTCCACGGTGAAGTACGCGTAGAGCTCCGACCCCATCGACTCGACGAGGTCGATCTTGGCGCCGAACGTCGAGCCGTGCTCGCGCGCGTCACCCACGAGCGCAGCATCCTCGAAGCTCTCCGGCCGGATGCCGGCGATCACCGGGCGCTCGCCCTCGGTGCGCCCGAGGCGCTCGCGTGCCTCCGCGTTCAGCTTTATCTCCGCGAACGGGAGCTTCACCGTGTCGCCGTCGATGTGCGCCGGCATGAAGTTCATCGCGGGCGAGCCGATGAAGCCGGCCACGAACAGGTTCCGCGGGCTGTTGTAGAGCTCGGAGGGCGACCCCACCTGCTGGAGCGCGCCGGCGCGCATCACCGCCACGCGGTCGCCGAGCGTCATCGCCTCGGTCTGGTCGTGGGTGACGTACACCGTCGTGGTCCCGAGCCGGGACTGCAACCGCGAGACCTCGGTCCTCATCTGCACGCGCAACTTCGCATCGAGGTTCGACAGTGGCTCGTCCATCAGGAAGACGGCGGGGTCACGCACGATCGCGCGGCCCATCGCCACCCGCTGGCGCTGGCCTCCCGACAACTGCCCCGGCTTGCGATCCAGGTGCTCCGTGAGGTCGAGCACGCGGGCGGCCTCCTCGACCTTCTCGATGATCTCCTCCTTGGGGGCCTTCGCGAGCTTGAGCGCGAAGCCCATGTTCTCGCGCACGCTCATGTGCGGGTAGAGGGCGTAGTTCTGGAACACCATCGCGATGTCGCGGTCCTTGGGCGCACGCTCGTTCACGACCTGGCCGCCGATCATCAGCTCGCCCTCGGTGATGTCCTCGAGGCCCGCGATCATCCGCAGCGCGGTCGACTTGCCGCAGCCCGACGGGCCGACCAGGATCACGAACTCGCCGTCCTTGATCTCGAGGCTCATGTCCTTGACGGCCTCATAGCCGTCGTCGTAGCGCTTCGTGATGTGATCGAGCGTTATGTCTGCCATTGGATGGAGCCCCCTAGCCCTTCACGGCTCCCGCCGTGAGACCGGCGACGATGCGCCGCTGGAATATCAACACCATGATGATGATCGGGATCGTGACGACGACGGCAGCCGCCGAGATCACGCCCGTCGGGTCCTCGAACTGCGAGCCGCCGGTGAAGAACGCAAGCGTCGCCGGGACGGTGCGCGCGCTGTCGGTCGAAGTCAGCGTGTTCGCGAACAGGAAGTCGTTCCACGCGAAGATGAAGGTCAGGATCGCGGCCGTGAACACGCCCGGCGCGGCCAGCGGGACGATCACCTTGCGATAGGCCTGCCACGGCGTCGCGCCGTCGATCTGCGCCGCCTGCTCGAGCTCCCACGGGATCTCGCGGAAGAAGGCGGAAAGCGTGTAGATCGCGAGCGGCAGCGCGAACGTCATGTAAGGGATGATCAGCCCGATCCACGTGTCGAAGAACCCGATCTGACGCCACAGGTCGAACAGCGAGCCGACGATCGAGATCGGCGGGAACATCGCCACCGCGAGCGCCCCGCCGAGGATCAGCGACTTGCCCGGAAACTCGAGCCGCGCGATCGCGTAGGCGGTCATCGATCCCAGGAAGATCGAGATCAGCGTCGCGATCGCCGCGATCCCGAACGAGTTGCGCAACGCATAAAGGAACGAGTCGGTCTGGAAGAGCTTCTCGTAGTTCTCGAGGGACCAGGTCTGCGGCAGGAAGTGCCCGTCGCCGATCGTCGCCGGGTCCTTGAACGACAGCGACGCGATCCACAGCACCGGCAGCAGCGCGTAGAAGACGACCACCAGGATCACGATCGTCCAGATCACCCGTTGGCGCCCGTTGTGGGTCATCGGTCTCCCCTCGCCTCGGCGGTCGAGGCTCCGAGGCCCTTGATGAAGATCGCCGCAATGATGATCACGCAGATGAAGATCAGCACCGAGACGGCGGACCCGAGGCCGAGATTCACCCTGTTGATGAGCTGGTTGTAGCCGAGGATCGACACCGACTCGGTGTCGTTGGCCCCCGCCGTCTGGATGAAGATCGTGTCGAAGACGCGGAACGCATCGAGGGTGCGGAACAGCAGCGCGACCACGATCGCCGGCTTCATCAGCGGCAGCGTGATGCGGACGAAGCGCTGCACGGCGCTCGCCCCGTCGACCTTCCCGGCCTCGTGCAACTCGTCGGGAACGAGCGCCAGGCCCGCGAGCAGCAACAGCGCCATGAACGGCGTCGTCTTCCAGACCTCCGTCATCACGATCACGAAGAACGAGCCGCCGCGCTCGGTGAGCGGCGCCCACGTCTCGCTGATCGGCCCGAGGCCGGGGAGGAAGCCGGTGACGGGGTCGAACGCGTAGCGCCAGGCGAACGCCGCCACCACGGTGACGATCCCGTAGGGGATCAGGATCGAGGCGCGCACCGGCCCGCGGCCCCAGATCGCGCGGTGCATCACGAGCGCGATCAACATGCCCAGCACCAGCTCGATCGTCACGGAGCTGACCGTCACGACCATCGTGTTGAACAGGTCGGTCCACCACGTGGTCGACGACAACACCTCGCCGTAGTTCGACAGCCCCACGAACTCACGGTCGTCCGGGAAGCGCAGGTCGTAGCGCTGGGTCGAGAGGTAGGCCGCGTAGACGATCGGGTAACCGGTCACGACCAGCATCGCGAGCACCGCCGGTGCGCAGAGCATGTACGCGAGCCGCCGCTCCGCCCGGGCGCGATCGGTCAGCCGCTTACGCCCGCCACCGGCCCGCCCGACGGGTGCAGGGGTCGCCGGGGCCTGCGCCGCCATCAGAAGATCCCCCCGTTCGAGACCGTGTCGATGTTGCTCTTCAGGTCATCGATCGTCTTCTGCGGCTCGATGTCCTGGGGCGGGTGCAGGGTCTGCTGGATCGCGAGCGAGATGTCGCTGTAGGCGGGGGTCACCGGCCTCGGCACGCCGTTCGCGAGCGTGTCGCGCAGCAGGCCCGCGAACGGGAAGGCCTTCTTGATCTTCTCGTCGTCGTAGAGCGCCTCGCTGGTCGGCGGCAGGCCGCCCTTCTCGGCGGCGATCACCTGGTTGTCCGGCTGCGCAAGGCAGAGAGCCGCCTCGGTGGCGAGGCCGGGGTTCTTGGAGTACGCGCCGACGCCGAGGTTGATGCCGCCGAGCGTGACGCGGCTCGGCTTGTCCGCGTCGACTGCGGGCCACCGCGCCCAGGCCATGTTGTCGAAGACCTTCTTGATCGCGGGGCTCGACTCGGCGCCGGCCTTCGCGCTCGCGTACACGAACGTGTAGTTGACCTGGAAGGCCGAGGCCCCGGACTCGAACCCGAGCCGCGCCTGGTCCTCGCGGTTGTTGGTGAGCGCGGGCGGCGCCGCCGACGACGACGCGAGCTTCTGCATCACCTCCGCGGCCTTCACCGCGGGCGCGCCAAGCACCGGCTTCCCGGCGTCGTTCACGATCTCGCCGCCCGCGGAGCCGACCAGCGAGTTGAACCACACGACGAATCCCTCGTACCTCGCCGCTTGGACCTGGATCGTCGTGTTGAGCCGCTCGGCCTCGTCGATCATCTCGTCCCAGGTCTTGGGCACCTGCTTCACGAGGTCCTTGCGGTACCACAGCAACTGGGTGTTCGTCGTGAACGGGATGGTCCACAGGCGGCCCTTGTACTTCGCGGTCTCGAGCGGGCCGGGCAGCACTCCCCGCTGCGCGCGCTCGCGCGCGCGCCCCGTGATCTCCTTGATCCACCCCGCCTCCGCGAACTCGGCGGTCCAGATCACGTCCATGCCCACGATGTCGATGTCGTCGTCCTCGGCCGCGAGGCGCCGCACGACCAGCTCGCGCTGCTGGTCGGCGTTGGTCGGGAGATCGACGACCTCGACCTTGTAGCGCCCCTTCGACTGCTTGGAGCAAGTCGCGGCAGCCTCCTGGAAGGCGCCGGACGGCTCGGCGAACACGTACCAGTTGAGGGTCCGTGACCCTCCGGAGCTCTCGCTTCCGCAGCCCGCGCCCAGTAGCGCCGCGGCTGCGATTCCGAACGTGATCGCGACTCTTCGCATCCCTCTCCTCGGGGCATCTCTTACCCGAGGCACCGATTTCTAACTCATTCAGGGAGGCGCGACAACGACGGCCTCGCCGGGTGCGAGCGACCGTGCGCCCGAGTCGGGCGAAGCGGCCAGCAGGACCTGTCCATCTGGGAAAGCGACGGCCTCGTCGCCGGCGTTGATCGTCACCCGCACGTCGCCGCGCTCATACGCGATCACGCCCGGCTCGCCGTCGAGCAGGCGGAACCCCTTGCCTAGACCACGGCGCAGCGCGATCAACTCGCGCCAGAACGACAGAAGCGAGCCGGGGTCCTCGCGCTGGTCCGCGACGTTGCGCTCCGCCGCCTCCACCACCGGCAACCACGGCTCGGCTGCGCTGAAGCCGCCACGCCGCGATCCGTCCCAGTTCATCGGATGGCGGAACGCGTCGCGGCCGATCCGGTCGCACGGAGGCTCGCCGCCGGGACCGTGGCCCTGCCCGATCTCGTCGCCCTGGTAGAGGCACGCTGTGCCGGGCAGCGTCATCAGCAACAGCGCCGCGGCGCGTTCGCGGGTGCGCCCGAAGCGGGAGGGAAAGCGCCCGAAGTCGTGGTTCGACAGCGCCCAGGCGGCGCCCGGCCCGTCGCGGCGCTCGGCCGCCGCGCCGGCCGCGATCGCGGCGCGCAGCCGCCGGGGCTCCCACGGGCACTGGATCAGCTCGAAGACGAACGCGCGGTCGAGGTGCTCGAGATAGGGCCCGTGCTTGTGAGCGGGAAGGTAGATCTCGCCGATCAGGAAGGCGTCGCCGGCCGCTTCGCGGATCGCCGCGAGCGCCTCGCCGATCCACGGCGCGTTGCGCGAGTGGCGCAGGTCGCGCCCGAGGTCGCCGGCGGGCAGCGGGAGGCCGAAGGGCTCCTCGGACAGGGGGTCGTCGCGCAGCCCCGGGTCCTTCGCCAGGCGGTCGATCGCATCGAGGCGGAAGCCGTCGGCGCCGCGCGCGACCCAGAAGCGCACGACCTCTTGGATCGCCGCGACCACGTCCGGGTTGCGCCAGTCGAGGTCCGGCTGCTCGGGATAGAACGAGTGCAGGTACCACCTGTCGCCGGCGAGCCGGGTCCACGCCGATCCGCCGAATGCGGACCGCCAGTTGTTCGGCTCCCGCTCGCCCCGCGACCAGACGTACCACTCCGGGTGGTCACGGAACCAGGGGTGCTGGATCGACGTGTGGCACGCGACGAGGTCGACCAGCACCCTCAGGCCGCGCTCGTGGGCCGCTGCGGCCAGCCGGTCGAAGTCGGCGAGCGAGCCGAACATCGGGTCGACGTCGGTGTAGTCGGACACGTCGTAACCGAAGTCGGCGAGCGGCGACGGATAGAACGGGGAGATCCACAGCGCGTCGACGCCCAGCCACGCGAGGTGGTCGAGCCGCGCGGCGATCCCCGCCAGGTCGCCGACGCCGTCGTCATCCGAGTCCTGGAACGAGCGCGGATAGATCTGGTAGACGACTCCCTCACGCCACGACATGGGCCGGGCAGCTTAGGGCCTCGGCCGCCGGTTTTCAGCAAAGGCGCCCGCGAAGCCGAGCATATCCTTGACGTGACTGTGCTCGAGATCAACCCGCGATCCGACCCGCGATGGGACGCCTACGTGCGAGGACACGAGCGCGCGACCGTCTATCACCTCGGCGCCTGGGCCGAGATCCTCCACGGTGCCTACGGTTTCGAGCCGCGCTACCTGGCGCTCGGCGACGGCGCCACGCTGCGGGGCGTGCTGCCGCTGTTCCGCAAGAAGGGCCTCGTCTCGGACGCGCGCCTGCGGTCGATCCCGGTCTTCTCCTACGGGGGGCCGCTCGCCGGCGACTCGGAGACGGAGGCGGAACTGATCGCGGCGGCGCGCGACCTCGCCGCCGCGGACGGCGAGATCGCCGGGATGACGATCAATACGGGCGAGCGGCGCGTCGCGCCGCCGGACGGCTTCGTGGCGGAGGAGATCCTCCCGCGCTGGGTCGTCGAGCTGCCCGAGGACCTCGACGCGCTGCGCGCGGGCTGGCGCAAGACCTCGACCAACCTCTTCCGGAACCTCAAGAAAGCGGACAAGTCGGACCTTTCCTTCCGCGCCGGCACATCGCCGCGCGACGTCCGCAGCTTCCACCGCATGTACGTCGGCACGATGAAGAAGCACCGGTCGCTCCCACGCAACATGCGCCAGCTCCAGCTCGCGCGGGAGTTGCTCGGCGAGTCCTTTCGGGTCTTCCTGGTGAGTCACGACGGCCGCGACGTCGCCGGCGGCGCGTACCACGTGTGGGGCGACACGATCGAGCTGCTCTACAACGGCAGCGACGACGACGCGCTGGCGCTGCGGCCGAACCATGCCCTCTACTGGAACGTCATGCAGTGGGCGCGCGAGCGAGGCCTGCGCCAGGTCGATCTGGGCGGCGCGTACGCGGACACGCCGCTCGCCGCATTCAAGCAGCAGTGGGGCGCCGTGGCACGCCCGCGGTTTCGCCTCACGCAGCGCGCCGGCGACGAGCCGACGCGCGCGGAGTCCCTCGCCGCGGTCGGGTACGCGGCCGGGGACTCAGAGAGCCGCCTCGTCGACCTCGCGTGGAGATGGGCGCCCACGCCGCTCGTGCGCCTCGGCGCGCACGTCGCATACAGGTACGCGTGAGCACGATGCGCACGATCACCGTGAACCCCGTCGAGGACGCCCGCTGGGACGCCTACGTGCGTGCGCATCCGCGCGCGAGCCTCTACCAACTCGCGGCCTGGGCCGAGATCCTCGGGCGCGCATACCGGTTCGAGCCACGCTACCTCGCACTCGAGGACGCGGCGGGAGCGATTCACGGCGTGCTCCCGCTGCTTTACAAGAAAGGGCTCGTCTCAGATGCCCGGGTACGCTCGTTACCCGTGTTCCCGGCGGGCGGGCCGCTCGCGGACACACGCGAGGAGGAGGCGGGGCTGATCCGCGCCGCGCACGAGCGCACGGCCGGGCAGGCGAAGACGCTCGCGGTGATCTCGGCCTGCGACTACTCCGACGAGCTTCCTGGCTTCGTCGCCGACGAGCTGCCGCCGCGCTGGATGCTCGATGTGTCATCCGATCCCGAGGCGCTGCGCGCGGGCTGGCGCAAGACCTCGAACAACCTCTTCCGGAGCCTCAAGAAGGCGGACAAGGCGGGGTTCAGCTTTCGCGAGTCCGGTACACCCGGCGACCTGCGCCGGTTCTACCGCCTCTACCTGCGCACGATGCGAAAGCACCGCACCCTCCCCCGCAGCCTGCGCCAGCTCGAGCTCACGCGCGACCTGCTCGGCCCGGGCGAGTTCCGCCTGTTCGTGGTTGAGCGCGACGGAAGGATCGGGGCCGGCGGCGTCTTCCACGTCTTCGGCGGGACCGTGGAACTCGTCTACAACGGCTCCGACGACGAAATACTCGACCTACGCCCCAACCATGCCTTGTACTGGAACGTGATCCGGTGGTGCGCCGAGCACGGCCAGCAGCGCTTCGACTTCGGCGAGGCCTCTCCCACCACGTCACTCGGCCGCTTCAAGTCCCAGTGGGCCGCGCCCGTCCCGAACTACCGCTACACCTGGCGCGTCGGCGACGCGCCTTCGCGCGCCGAGTCCATGGCGGCCGCCTCGTACGAGCTCGAGCAGGGCGACGGCGGACTGGTCGCAAAGGCCTGGCAGCGCACCCCGGTCCAGCTCACGCGGGCCGCAGCGACGCTCGCCTACCGGTACCTCTGACCGCAGCAAGATCGTCAAAAGCCCTGCTTGCGTTAGGGTCTTGCGCGAGGGCACGGATGTTCTGTGGGCAGCAAACGGGGCAGGGCGGCGCCAGGGTGATGGATCGCCCGGGTCGGTCTTCGCGCGCCGTATGAGCGCCACTATCGGCCGCACAGCGCCCACGCGCCGGGGCGCGCTGCATGTGCCCGGGCACCCTGATCGCCAGGGCCGGCCCCGACCGGGAGAGCGGCCCGCGGTCCGTGGGAAGTTCATTCACGTGGGCGAGGACAAGGTCTACCTGCGCGGGGTCACATACGGCACGTTCGCCCGCGGCGAACACGGTCACCTCTATCCGTCGCAGGAGGTCGTGCGCGCCGACATGACCCGCATGACGACGGCCGCGATCAACGCGATCCGGACGTACACGCGCCCACCGCGCTGGCTGCTGGACCTCGCTCTCGAGCACGGGATCTGGGTCATGGCGGGGACCGCGTGGGAGCAGCACGTCGACTTCCTCGCTGACAGGAGCCGCGCGAGCTCGATCGAGCGCCGCGTGCGCGCCGACGTCGCCGCGTGCGCGGGGCATCCGGCTCTGCTGTGCCACACGATCGGCAATGAGATCCCGGCGCGGGTCGTGCGCTGGATCGGCCGGCGGCGCGTCGAGCGGTTCGTCGAGCGCCTCCAGCGGGCTGCTCGCTCGGAGGACCCCGGCGGGCTCGTCACCTACGTGAACTATCCGACCACGGAGTACCTCCAGACACCGGGATCGGACCTCGCGTGCTTCAACGTCTACCTCGAGTCCGCGGACCGCTATGACGCCTACCTCGCAAGGCTTCAGAACATCGCCGGGGACAGGCCGCTCGTGATGACGGAGCTCGGCCTCGACAGCCGCGCCCACGGAAAGCAGCGACAGGCCGAGTCGCTCGACTGGCAGGTCCGGGGCGCCTTCGCGGCCGGTTGCGCGGGAACTTTCGTGTTCTCGTGGACCGATGATTGGCATGTCTCGTACCTGTCGGAGGACGGGCGCTCGAATGGGAGCGTCGAGCTGCTGGATTGGGATTTCGGTCTGACGGACAGGGACCGGCGCCCGAAGCCCGCGCTATCCGCAGTGCGTGCGGCGTACGCGCAGGCGCCTTTCCCAAGAGCCCGCAACTGGCCGCGCGTGAGTGTCGTCGTATGCACGTTCAACGGCGCGCGGACCCTCGAGCGCTGTCTCGGCGAGGTCGAGCGACTGGACTATCCCGACCTCGAGGCGATCGTGGTGGACGACGGCTCGACGGACGAGACCGCCGCGATCGCCGCGCGACACGCGTGCCGGCTGATTTCCACGCCGAACCAGGGTCTTGCAAACGCCCGGAACACCGGCATGCGAGCCGCCTCCGGAGAGATCGTCGCCTATCTCGACGACGACGCGCACCCAGACCGCGATTGGCTGCGTTATCTCGTCGCGACGATGCAGGATCACGACTTCGCGGGTGCCGGCGGCCCCAACCTCCCGCCGGCCGGCCAAGACATCGTCGGGCGCTGTGTCGGAGAATCGCCGGGGGGACCGATCCACGTCCTGCTCTCCGACCGCGAGGCCGAGCACATACCCGGATGCAACATGGCCTTCGTGAAGAAGAGCCTCGCGGGCATCGGCGGCTTCGACCCGCAGTTCCGCGTCGCCGGTGACGATGTCGACATCTGCTGGAGGCTGCGCGAGGCGGGGCATTCGCTCGGGTTCAGCCCCGCGGCGCTCGTGTGGCACGAGCGGCGCGGCTCCGTGCGCGCGTTCCTGCGCCAGCAGCGCGGCTACGGGGCCGCGGAGGCACTGCTCGAGCGCAAGTGGCCAGATCGCTACGGGCCCGACGGCCACGCGCGCTGGCTCGGCAGGCTCTACGGCCACGGGCTGTCGGCGGCGCTCGGTCGCGCGCACGTGTACTACGGGACCTTTGGCTCACAGCCGTTCCAGGCCCTATACGGACCATCAGCGGGAGCGCTCTCATCGATGGCCGCACGCCCGGAGTGGCACGTCGCGCTCATGGCGCTCGCGGCGTTGTCGGTCGCGGGGCTTTGGTGGCCGCCTCTGCTGGCGGCCATGCCCGTGCTCCTCGCGGCCCTCCTGTTGACGCTGATGCCCGGTGCGCGTGCCGCGATGCGCGCGTCGTTCATGCGCGGCGCGCTTCCGCGCGCGCAGCGCTGGGCGATGTGGGGGTTGACAACGCTGCTCCACGTGGCGCAGCCACCCGCGCGGCTTTACGGGCGCGCGCGCCTTCCGCACTGGCGCTCCGAAGGCCCCCGGCATGCGGCGCTGCCCGTGCCGCGGACGATCGAGGCATGGAGCGAGCGATGGCGCTCGGCCGAGGACCGGCTGTCGGACATCGAGCGCGGCATGCTTGACGACGGCACCCCGGTGGTCGCTTCCTGCGAGTACCAGCGCTGGGACTTACAGGCGCGCGGCGGGCTGCTCGGAGGAGCACGCCTGAGGCTCGGCCTCGAGGAGCACGGCGGCGGTCGCCAGCTCGTGCGCTTCAAGGTCTCGCCCGTGGTCGCCCCGCTGGCGCTCGTGAGCGTTCTCGCCCTCATCGTGGGGACCGTGCTGGCCGCCGCGGCCGGAGCGAGGGGCGCCGATCTGGTGCTGGGCCTCACGACGATCGTGGTGGTGACACGGCTCGCCCGCGACTGCTCGCTGGCAGTGGGCTCCTTCCTCGCAAACGCCTCCCATGGCGGCTCCGCGGCCGCGGCCTCCGAGCAGCTCGAGGCCGTGACCGCGCGGACGCCATGAGCGCAGTGCAGCACCCACATGGGCTCTACCGCCGGATCGCGCGCGAGGCGCGTCCGTTCTGGCCGCACATCTCGACGCTGCTCGTGCTGAGCGTCATGTCGAGCCTGTTCACGCTGCTCACACCGCTGCCGCTGAAGATCGCGGTCGACACGGTGGTCGGCGCAAAGCCGCTTCCCGGGTTCATGGACGCGTTCGTGCCCGTATCCGTGTCGAGTTCGGATGCCGCCGTGCTCGTGTTCGCCGCGCTGCTGTTCGTGGCGATCACGCTCCTCAAGCAGCTGGCCGAGTTCAACAGCCTCGTGATCAGCACATATGCGGGCCAGCGGCTCCTGCTCGGCTTCCGTGCCCGCCTGTTCGCGCACCTCCAGCGCCTGTCCTTCGGATACCACGACATCCGCGGCGTGAGCGACTCGACCTACCGCGTGCAATACGACGCGCAATCCGTCCAGACGCTCGCTATCGCAGGCGTGATTCCCCTCGTGACGGCGGCCGTCACGGTGATCGGGATGCTCTGGGTGACGGCCGCGCTCGACTGGCGCCTCGCGCTGATCGCGGCGTCCGTCGTGCCGTTGCTCCTGATCACATTTCACGTCTATCGCAAGCGCCTGCGCAGCCGATGGCACGATGCGAAGCGCCTCGAGAGCTCGGCGCTGTCGGTAGTGCACGAGACCCTCTCGGCGCTGCGTGTCGTGAAGGCGTTCGGGCAGGAAACGCGCGAGGCGGAACGATTCGTCGGCCGCTCCGGCGCGAGCCTGCGGGTCCAGGTCGGGCTCTCGTTCACCGAGGGCGCGTTCGGCTTGCTGATCGCGCTGATCATGGCCGTCGGGACCGCCGCGGTCCTGTACGTCGGGACCAAGCAGGTCCAGGCGGGTGCGCTGACGGTGGGAGACCTCGTGCTCGTGATGGCCTATCTCCAGCAGCTCTACGACCCGCTCCAGACGATCAGCAAGAAGGCCGGAACGCTGCAATCGTCGCTCGCCAGTGCGGAGCGCGTGTTCTCGCTGCTCGACGAGGCACCCGACCTCGTGGAGCGACCGAACCCGACGAGGATCGCCCGTGCGCACGGAGACGTGGAGTTCGACGAGGTCTCGTTCGCCTATGACTCCTCGCGTCCCGTCCTGCACGACGTCAGCTTCGCCGTCACGCCCGGGACGAGCGTCGGTCTCGCAGGAACGACGGGCGCCGGCAAGACGACCCTCATGAGCCTCCTCACACGGTTCTACGACCCGACCGCCGGGACCATCCGGCTCGACGGCGTCGACCTTCGCGAGTACAGGATCGCGGATGTGCGCAACCAGTTCGCGATCGTGCTCCAGGAGCCGGTCCTGTTCTCGACGAGCATCGCCGAGAACATCGCCTATGCGCGACCCACTGCCACGCTCGGCGAGATCCAGGCGGCGGCCGAGGCCGCGAACGCGCACGACTTCGTGACCGCACTCCCAGACGGCTACGACACGCTCGTCGGCGAACGCGGGATGAGGCTCTCGGGAGGGGAGCGCCAGCGTGTGTCCCTGGCGCGCGCGTTCCTGAAGGACGCGCCGATCCTGATCCTCGACGAGCCAACCAGCTCCGTGGACACCCGCACGGAGGGGCTGATCATGGAGGCGATGGAGCGCCTGATGTCCGGCCGCACGACGTTCATGATCGCCCACCGCACCGGGACGCTCGCACGGTGCGACCTGCGGCTGGGGATCGAGGACGGCCGGATCGTCGAGCGCGCACGGCAGCCTCGGGCGGCCGTTGCGGAGGTCACCGCCGGATGATCGAAGGGCTCGACACCCTGCTGGCCGACACGCGCCAGCCCGCGCTCGCGGAGCTGCGCGCGGCGTGCGCCGACCTACTCCACGCCGATCGAGTGCACGGCCGGGTGATGGAGGAGAGCCGGCTCGACACATCCGGATCCGTCAACCGCGTGCGGCTCGAGATCGACGGGCAAGCCACCTCGTTCATCGCGAAGCGCTCACGCCCGGCCCCCGCGCAGCGCAACACCTTCGTGACGGAGCGCTGGCTGCCGGCAGCGGGGCTGTCCGAAAGCGCTCCGCGGATCCTCGCAACGGCGGCCGGTCGCGCCGGCAAGGCCGTGTGGCACGTCTACGAGGATCTCGGGGAGCTGACTCTCGAGCACGATCGCGGCGAGGCCGCCGTGCGCTCCGGAGTGGCCCTCCTCGCCGAGCTGCACCTGCGGTTCGCGGGCCATCTGATGCTCGCCGAGGCGCGCGAGTGGGGCGGCGACCTCGGCTGCGCCTTCTACAGCGCGAGCGCGCGCGACGCGATCACGTGCCTCGAGGCGATCCCGGCGTCGCGCCTCGAGGGGGAAGCCGTGCGGGCGCTCCGCGACCGCCTGCTCCAACTGATGTGGGAGCTCCTGGCCGAGGAGGAGGAGCGCACCGATGCCGTGCGCGAGCTCGGAGGTCCCGAGACTCTCCTCCACGGCGACCTCTGGCTCAAGAACATCTCGATCGTGCGCGGGGACGGCGTGCGCGCAAAGCTCATCGACTGGGACCACGCCGGCGTGGGCCCCGCGGGCTACGACCTGTCCACGTTCCTGAACGGGTTCGACACCGGCGAGCGCGACGCGGTGCTCGATCAGTACCGCGATGCGCTCTCCGGGACCATGCTTGCGCCTCCGGGGCCACACGACCTGAACAAGCTCTTCGACACCTTCGAACGTGCGCGCATCGCGAACTGCGTGGTGTGGTCGGCGCTCGCCGTGAGTGAGGATCCGCACGTCGAGTGGGCGATCGAGGACCTGCGGATGGCGGAGCAGTGGCTCGGCGGGCTCGAACCGATCCTGGAGCCGCGGTGAAGCGGCTGATCGTCAACGCCGACGATTTCGGGCACAGCGAGGGCGTGAACCGCGGCATCGCCGAAGCACATCGCGACGGCATCGTGACGAGCACCAGCCTGATGGTGAATGAGGCCGCTACGGCGCGGGCCGTAGAGATCGGCGAAAGCCATCCGAGCCTTAGCATCGGCCTGCACGTGTGCATCACCGATGAGCTCGCGCGACCGCTCGTGGACCTCACCGCAGGTCGAGCGCTGCGCGCCGCGCTCGAGCGCCAGCTGGAGCGCTTCCGCGAGCTGATGGGCCGCGAGCCCGACCACCTGGACTCACACCACAACGTCCACCTCCTGCCCGAGGCGCTGCCGGCCTTCCGGGCGGCCGCCGCCGAGCGCGGCCTCTGGCTGAGGGCACAGCCGCCGTTGCAGTATTTCTCCGGCTTCTTCGGGCAATGGGACGGCGAGTCGCACCTGGAGCACATCGCGCCCGCGAGCCTGATCGGGATGCTGGAGCGCGAGGTCGGCGAAGGGATCACCGAGCTTGGATGCCATCCCGGGTACGCCGGCCCGGAGCTGGAGTCCACATACGCGCTCGAGCGGGAGACGGAGCTGCGGACGCTCTGCGATCCGCGGGTTCGCGAGCGGATCGACGAGCTCGGAATCGAGCTGGTCGACTCGCGCGCCGCCCGCGAGGGCGTCACCGCAACCCGGAGCCCGGCGTGACGCAGGTCGCGATCTCGCCCTACCGGGCGACGAAGTACCTCGACCGGGCGGGCAACTTCTGGGTCTACCTCCAGTATGCGCTCGGCCTGCAGGCCGTCGGCTGCGATGTCTGGTGGCTCGAGCGGCTGGAGGAACCCGGCCAGGGCACCCGCTCCGGCCTTCAGGCGCCGGCGCACGTCCAGGCCGAGCTGCTCGCCGGCACGCTCGAGCGCTTCGGCCTGCGCAACCCGCCGCTGCTGTACACCGAGAAGGAAGGCGCCCAGGACTTCGACCCGGCATGGGTCGGCCTCGAGCCGGCGGCAGCCGAGCGGGTGATCGGCACGTGCGAGCTGCTCCTCAACTTCCATCAGAAGATCCACCCCGAGCTACTTGCCCGGTTCGATCGCAGCGCGCTCGTGGACATCGACCCCGGGCTGCTCCAGTACTGGATCAGCTCGGGACAGCTGGCGGTGCCCCCGCACGATCTGTATCTCACGACCGGCGAGACCGTCGGCACGTCGCGTGCGCTCTTCTCCGACTGTGGCCACGACTGGATCCACATTCGCCCGCCCGTCTTCCTCGACGAATGGCCCTACAGCCCCGAAACGCGCGACGCCGCCTTCACGAGCGTGTCGAGCTGGTACGCATCGGAGTACATCGTCGAACCCGACGGAAGCTGGTGGGACAACAACAAGCGGGTGCAATGGCTCGAGTTGCTCGGCCTGCCGGGCCGCACCGGCGAGGCACTCGAATTGGCGACCTTCTTCGGCGAGAAGGACGGGCACGAACGCGATCTGCTCGACCGCCACGGATGGACCGTGCGGCACGCGGGGGAGGTCGCCGGGACGCCGGAAAGCTACCGCGCGTACGTGCAGTCCTCGCGCGGCGAGCTCAGTCCCGCGAAGCCGTCCTGCATGCGCTTCCAGAATGCGTGGATCAGCGACCGTACGCTCTGCTACCTGGCCAGTGGCAAGCCCGCCGTGGTTCAGGACACCGGCCCGAGTGAGCTGATCCCGTTCGGCGAGGGCATCGTGCGCTTCTCGAGTGCCGACGAGGCGGTCGCGGCGCTCGCCGAAGTACGGGCCGATTACGCGCGGCACGCGCGCGCGGCACGCGATATCGCCGAGTCCGTGTTCGACGCGCGCGACGTCGCGCGCGAGATCCTCGAGGGAGCCCTCGGCTCCCCAGCGCCCGCCTGACGGCGGCGCCGAAGCCGAGCTACGTGTCTGTCAGCCGCCCTAAGGGGCGGTGCACAGCACGCCGAGGCAGTCGTCCACGCCGTTCCCGGTTGCTGTGTTCTGTCCTCCGTCGATCGTGCCTTCGACGGCGTCGATCCCGATCTCCGCGTTGTTGTTGGTGCGGTTCTTCAAGAGGAACGCCCCTGCCTGTCCGACGATGATCCCCGTGGAGCAGTTGTCGCTCGCGGTGTTCCATCGCACGAGCGCCGCGGGATCGTCGACGAACATGCCGATGCAGTTACCGGTCGCCTCGTTCGTCTGGAGCTTGAGGCCGTTGCCCGAGGGCGCGAAGCCGATGTCGCATGAAGTCACGGTGTTGCGGGCGACGATGCCGGTCGTGTACCCGGTCACGATCACGCCGTCGAACAGGCATCCCTGCACCGAGTTCAAGATCACGCGTGGGCGCTGCCCGTCGACGACGATCCCGTCCTCGGGCGTGCCCAGGATCGTGTTGCCCCACAGGTAGGCATCCTCGCCGATCGCCTCGATCCCCGCGAAGCCGCCGAAGTCCGTGGTGTTGCGGTAGATGTAGTTGCGCGCGCCGCGCAGCGCGACGCCTACGCTCCCCGCCTCGATGGTCAGGCCCATCACCGCGCTGTCGTCGGCGTCGAGGTCCACTCCGTCCTCGAACCCGGTGATCGTGCCGCCCCGGACGGTGACTCCCGAATGGGTCGTCCCGTCGTCCGTGACGCCGTTCGTGTCGGCGACGTCGGCGCCGGGACCGATGATGCTGTTCTGTCCCAGCTGGAGGGTGAAGTCGTCGCCTCCGATGATCAACCCGGCGGGGTCCGCGCTTGAGCAGACGACGTCGCCGTCGAGCACGGTGTCCGCGGTGAGCGTGTCCCCGCAGCTGACGTGCACGGCAACCGCCTGCGCCGGCAACAACCACAGACATCCACACGCGACGATGACCCAGATCCGCAACGCCATGCAATCCCTCCCTAGACGAGAAACCTCCGTTTTACGACCCACCGGGGAGTCTAGGCGGTTGCGACTTCGTACGCAATGGCGCAAACCTGCAGGGGGTTACGGCCGGATCAGCGCCATGTGCATCCGTACCACGTTCCCGTGCGGGCCGGTGCGGATCTGGACCAGGTCGCAGAGGTGGTTCACGAGCCACAGGCCGCGGCCGTTCATCTGGGCCGGCGCCGGGCGGACCCGGCCGGCGAGGGGGCCGGCCGCGAACGCCCCGTCGTCGCGGATTTCGCAGTACAGCGACTGATCGTCCGTCCAGACGCGGAGCGTCCCGCCGCCGCCGCCATGGCACACGCTGTTCGTGGCGACCTCGCTGACCGCCAGAACCAGGTCCGACGTGCGGTCGGCCGAGAGCCCGGCGACCCGCGCAAGCTCGGCGACGAAGCTTCGCGCCCGACTCAGCTGATCCCTTCCGAAGGCGAGCTTCTGGGGCGCGCTCGCGGGTGGAGGCAGCTCACCCTCGAACGGGCTCGGTACCCGCTCGGAGATGTAGCGGTCACTCGGCCGGCTGGCGCTCCCCTGGCTGACGATCGGATGCGTGCACTGCGCCTGCGCCACGACAGCAGCGTCGAGGCCGGTTGTGTCGTAGGGGCAGAGGAGCCAGAAGGCCGGCGTGTCGGCGAAGGCGAGGTTCAGCAGCGCCTCGTGATGATGGCACTCGACGACCTCCGCCTCGCTGCGACCCGGCCAGATCGGCTCGCCGATACCGCGGACCGGACGACCCTTCGTCTCGCGACCCGCAACGAACCGTTCCCACGCGGGAATGATGCGCGCGGGGTTGCGGCCCAACGCCTCCATGTCCACGAACTCGATCGCGTCGGCGTCGTCGCCGAGCTCCCGCTTCAGCGCCGCGGTCTTGCCCTCTCCGACGGCCACCAGGAGGGGCTCAGCGGCCCACAGGCCGTCGCGCAGGAACGGCACGGTCCCGGCCAGGAACTCGTCCTCGTCTGCATAGAAAAGCGCTTCGTGTCGGAAGTCGTGCGTCAAGGCGGCATCCCCATCGTCACCCGGCATCTGCCGGATCGTTCGAGTATAGGCGCGGTGATGCTCGAGGTCCGCGACACGACCGACCCGGCGTCGAGGGCCGCCGTAGGCCACCTCGACGTGATCAGGGAGATGGTCGAGGGCTACCTCGCGCGGACCGAGATCGCGAACCCGGACGCGGTTGCATGTCAGCTGCAGATTTTAACGATGGCCTGGAAACCCTTGGGCTGTCGGAGTAGGCTTGCCCTCACAGAGGGGGAAGCCGCGAGGGGAAGATGGCGATTCATCGGTCCATGCGCACCGTGCTGTTGGGAGGAATCGCCGTGCTCTGCCTGCTGGTTGCGGTGCCGGCCCAGGCGACTCATCCTCGCCCCAAGGGCGCATCGCCGGTGCGACTGTCCCTCGTCCCCACCTACGACGCCTGCTCCGCTCCGAACCGCACGCACGGGCCGCCGCTTGCCTTTCCGTCGTGCAACCCACCCGCCCAGACGTCGGGGCAGGCAACCGTCGGAAGCCCGGATGCGTACGGCGGGGCGGCAAACTTCACGGGGTCCTTCAAGATAATCGTGCTCGTCGGCACCCCCGGCCCGCCCGACGACTCGGATGTTTACGTCAGGATGGATCTGGGCGACGTCCGGTGCGTCCCGACCGGCGCGCGCTGCGGCGCTGCGAATGCCGGGGGCCCCGCGGACTATTCAGGCGAGGTCGGCTTCAAGTACGGAATCCGATTCACAGACCACTACAACGCCGTGGCCCCCGGCGGCGGCATTGATCCCGCCACGATGCAGGACGCAACAATCACCCTGGACCCTGGCGCGATTGCGTGCACTGGGACGGCGTCGACCTCTTCCGGCTCGACGTGCACCATGTATACGTCTTACAACGCGTTTCACCCGGGGCTGATCAAGGACGGCAAGCGCTTGAACGAAGAGATCGACGATTTTCACGTGTACGACGGCGGAGCCGACGGCGACGCCAACACGACCGCCGACAACACCGTCTTCCTGCGGCCGGGAGTCTTCATCCCGTAGCTGCCCCAGAAGCCGAAAGCCCCGCATTCGGGAGGCTGTCGGTGGTGCTCGAGCCGATCTAGCTCCAGCTCCACCGTGCGACTCAGGGCACGCGCCGCGCTGTCGGCCAAGGTCTGGGCCTCGTCTCCATCTCGAGTCGGGAGAGGGCGAGGGCTTCCCCCTTTGGGCACCGCACGCTCCATCAGTTGCCCATCCTTCACGCCACCGGCTTCCCTGACGCTCGACCCACCGGTGTCGGAGTCCATGAACCGGATGAAGATTTTGGTGACTGTTTCGTCCCGGGAGAGGAGCCCCTGGTGGAACTGCACGATCTCGTCGCGCTGAATCGTCCAGTCAGCGTCGGGTGCCATCGCACCAAGAGTAGGGAACGTCACGCCCGCCCACTCAGGAAGCGCGAGAGCCGCTACGTAGAGCGGCTCTCGGAAATCGGGGCGACTGGATTTGAACCAGCGACCGCTCGGCCCCCAGCCGAGTGCGCTACCAGACTGCGCTACGCCCCGAGGTACGCGTTTGAGGATACCGCGACACAGAGCGGGCGACGGGAATCGAACCCGCCCTAAGAGCTTGGAAGGCTCCTGTGCCACCACAACACTTCGCCCGCCGGAAGCGGATCGATTATAGGGTCGGCCCGTGCGCCTCTTTCAGATCCCGTTCTCGCACAACTGCGTGAAGGTCAGGCACGTCCTCGACCTGAAGGGCGTCCCCTACGAATGCGTCAACATCAACCCGCTGTGGCGCGCGGACGTCGTGCGCGCCTCCGGCCAGACGTTCGTGCCCGCGCTCGTCGACGGCGAGCGCGCGATCGCCGGGTCCACGCCGATCCTGCTCCACATCGAGGATCGCCATCCGCACCCCGCGCTGCTCCCCACCGACCCGCGCGAGCGCGCCGAGTGCCTGATGCTCATGGACTGGGCGGATGCGACCTTCATGTCGCTCACGCGCCGGCTCGCCTATCACCAGGTGCTCGAGGGTCCACCCCGGGACCTTGGTGGCCTCTTCTTCCCGGGCAAGTCCGAGCGCGTGCGCACGCTGGCCGGTGCGGGTGCGGGGATCGGGCTGCGGGTCAGGTTCCGGATGACGGGCCGGCGCAACCGCCGCGATTTCGCCGAGGCCCACCGCACGGCGGCGATCGCGGTCGGCCGGCTGGCGGGCGCCGAGCACCTGGTCGGCGACCGGCTGACCCTCGCCGACGTCACGCTGGCGACGATGTCATCGCCGCTCCAGTACGCGGGCGAGGAGGTAACGGGCGACGACGCCGTGCAGCGCCTGCTCGAATGGGACGCGCGCATCCTCGGTGCGAGCTTCAGCCCGCCGCGCGTCACCGAGTTGGCCGCGGCGCGCGCGCTCTAGCGCGCGTTTTTTCCCGCAGCCTGCGGGCCGTTTCGCGCCGGCCGGCGGGTGGCTCCGGGTCGATCGGTAGCTTGAGCGGTCGCTTCCCGGCTCGCCCGTTTGGGGACGCAGTGAGCCGACGAAGCGCCCATGCATCTTGTCGAACGCACAAGCGGTGGCCTGCGTTGCCTCGCTTCAGCCGCATTGGCCGCATTCGTGCTGAGCCTGTGCGGGTCGCCCCCTGCGCACGGGCGCGATGCCGTGCGCGCCGCGGGCGGTCGCTGCCACGCCCACACCTCGACAGCGCACGTCCGGCGGCTCGTGCGCGCGTTGCGATGCCTGCACGACGCGGAGCGCCGGGCCCACGGCCTGCGGTCGCTGCACGCAAGCCGCTCCCTTGCCAGGGCCGCGCGCCGCCACGCCCACGACATGGCCCGCCGCAAGTACTTCGGTCACGTCACCTTGCACGGTCGCACCGTCCTCGACCGCGTGCGCGTCACCGGCTACGGGCGCCGAGGGCGCGTCGCCGCCGGAGAGAACATCTTCTATGGCCTGCGGCCGCTGCCGTCGCCGGCACGTGTGATGGCCGACTGGATGGCGAGCCCCGGACATCGGCAGCAGGTGCTCAACCCCGCATGGCACGAGCTCGGCATCGGCACGATCATGCGGCCGCCGGTGCGCGGCCGCGGCGGCGTCACCGTCGTTGCAGTCTTCGGGTCGCGCGGCCGCGGTCGTCGCTGAGACCCGGCCGCAGTCGGCTGGACTCGAGCTTCGCGGTGACGACCAAGCGCTTTGCCGCGCTGAACTTCGGGTGGCACGTGGTCAGCACGAGGCGGTCGTGGTTGACCGGGCGCAGCGAGCGCGTGTTCGTCGGCGACACCACGATCGAGCCCTCGACCTCGTAGCGGAACCGGCCGTAGGGCATCTGCACCACGATCGCGTCGCCCTTGCGCAACGCGTCGATGTTGCGAAATGGCGCGAGGTAGGTCGTGCGGTGCCCGGCCACGCCGACCGTCCCGTGCTCTCCCGGGAGCGCCGTGCCCGCGTAGTGGCCCGGCCCCTTCTCGAGCTGGCCGGGGTTCGCTCCTTCGACGAAGACGTACTTGACGCCGAGCCTCGGGATGCGAAGCCGCCCGAGCGGCTCGCCGGCATCGGTGTCGCGCCGATGGCGTTGCGCGAGGAGCGCCGGGGTGCTCGTCTCGCGGCCGCGGTTCACGACGAAGCCCGCAGGTGCGGCGAGCGCCGCGGACTCGGCCTCGCGCAGCTTCGCGCTCAGCTCATTCTGCTGCCGGGAGGCCGACCATGCGCTGAACGGCTCCTGCCACGTGAGCGTGACGAGCGCCTCCGCGATCAGGAGCACGCCGGCAAGCAGCAACACCACTGCCGTTGCCGTGCGTGCTCCCTCGATCGCGGAACTCGCTGAAGGCCCCTTGGCGTTTGGCGCGCGCGACCCCTCCGAGGCGAGGAAGCCTCGCGCGAACGCTCCCTCCGTGAGGAACAGCGTCGCCTTGATCAGCGCATCCACGGACCTTCCGTCCCTTCTACCTATCGCTCAAACGGTGCTCCTGCGACGGAACAGCAGCAACGAGGCGCCGATGCAAAGTGCGCCGATCAGGCCCAGTGCGCCGACGTTCACGCCGGTGCTCGCGAGCTCGGCGGGCTGGCTCCCGGCGGATGACTGACCGCCGCCCGAGGACCCCTGGTCCTCGGTCTCGGTCTGCGCGAGCTCGGGGCCACCCTGGCTCTCGCTATTCACCTGCGTCTCCGCCTCGGCCTCGGCCTTTGCCTCGGCCTCGGCGTTGGCCTGCACCTGCGTGCTCACGTTGTTGGTGACCTGGTTCGTCACCTGGTTGTTCACCGTGTTCGTATTGGTGTTCGTGTTCGTGTTGTCGACCTCGCCGGCCGGCGGCGGCTGTGGTGCCGGCTTCGGGCCGCCCTTGCCTTCCTCTTCCTTGCCGTGCTCCCCCTTGCCCTCAGATTCCTTTTCTTCGCCGGTCTCACCGTGACCCTTGTCGTTCCCCTTGCCGGCGTGCTCGCCGGACTTGTCCTTGGGGGGCTGCTCGGTCGTGCCCCAGCCGAAGCCGCTGGCCGCCGTGAGGGCGAACGTCAACAGCGCGACCAGTACGACCAAGCCCGTCTTGGGGCTCTTAAGTAGCCCAGACACGGACAACACCTCCTAGTGCTCCTGTCGGGATCAAAATAGAGACGGCCATCGCAAAGCCATCGCGCCTCAGGAGCGGCTCTAATACCCGTCGCCCTCCCCCGGCGTGCCCGCTACGGCATGTAGCGCCTCAGTGCGTGTCATATAGGACAACGCGCGTAGTAACAATCCCGACAAGCGGTGCGGATCGGGGTCTATGACCTCGTTTACGGTCGGGTGCAGGTACTTCCCGGGATCAGGAAAATATGGATTAATTCCGGAGTCTCGTGGACGCCGCCGCGCCGCATAACGTTCCGCTCCGCCCTGCTTTCCAAGGAGGTAGTCCGTGGCCACGCTGACCCGATGGGTTCTCGCGCACAAGCGCATCGTCGTTCTCGGTTGGATCGTTCTCACGATCGCCGGGATCATGGCCTCGGGCCCCGCCACGGACGCGCTCGATCCGGAGTTCTCGGTCCCGGACAAGGAGGGCTGGGAGACCAACGTCGAGATCGCCAAGCGCTACCAGGGCACGGGCGGCGACACTGTCCCGCTGATACCGGTGGTCACGCTGCCGCAGGGCGAGACCGTTGACTCCCCCGGGGTGCGCGCGGAGCTCGCGCGGATCGACCGCCGCCTGGGCGAACGGCTTCCGCAGTCCCGCATCGCCTCCTATGCGTCGACCGGCGACCGGACCTTCGTCTCCGACGACGGGCGCACCGCGTTCGCAGTCGTCTACCCGCAACCAGATCCGGACTCGGCGTTCGGCGAGAACCCGCGCGCCGAAAAGGCGGCAAGTGCGGCGCTGCGCGGTGCCACCGTCGGCGGCGCTCCTGTCCACCTGACCGGGTTCGACGCGCTGACCGAGGACTCAGGCGCGGACAACGAGGGTCCGGGCGTGCTGATCGAGGCGCTGATCGGCGGCCTCGGCGCGCTCCTCGTGCTGACCTTCGTGTTTGCCTCTTTCCTCGCGGTGATCCCGATCTTCATGGCGATCGTCTCGATCATGACCACGTTCCTCCTGTTGCTGGGTCTGACCGAGCTGACCAGCGTGTCGCCGATCGTGCAGTTCTTGATCGCGCTGATCGGGCTCGGCGTGGCGATCGACTACTCGCTGATCGTGGTGTCTCGCTGGCGTGAGGAGCGCGCCCACGGAGCGAGCGGTGAGGCGGCGGTGCAGCGCGCGATGGAGACCGGCGGCAGAGCGGTCGTCTTCAGCGGCATCACGGTCGCGATCGGCCTGTTCGCGCTGATCGCGCTGCCCCTGCCGTTCCTGCGTTCGATGGGCTACGCGGGCCTGTTGATCCCACTGGTCTCGACGCTGGTCGCGATCACGCTGCTGCCGGTCGTCCTGGCGAAGCTCGGGCCGCGGCTCGACTGGCCGCACCGGCGCACCGACGACAGGGCGAGCCGGGCATGGACCCGTTGGGCGCAGGCCGTCGCACGGCACCGCTGGCTGGCAGCCGGCGCGGGCATGGCGGTGGTGCTCGCGCTCGTCGTCGCGTCCACGGACCTCCAGCTGGGCGCCTCCGACGCGAACACGGTCGCGAAGTCGGGCGACGCCAAGGACGGCCTCGTTGCGCTCGAGCAGGCAGGCATCGGCGAGGGCGCACTGCTCCCCCACGAGATCCTGATCGAGGGCGACACCGACCCGCGAAAGGTGGCCGCGGACCTCAGCCAGGTCGACGGCATCCACGGCGCCGTGGCGCCCGCGGACAGCGACTGGCGGCGCGACGGGACCGCGCTCGTGGAGGCGATCCAGGTGCCCGACAGCGGATCGAGCGAGGGCGAGGCCACGCTCGCGGCCGTCCGCGAGACGGCGCATGCCGCTGGTCCCGATGTGCGCGTAGGCGGCCAGCCGGCCTCCAATTCGGACTTCATCGACCTCGTCTACGGCAGCTTCCCGCTGATGATCGCGCTGATCACGATCACGACGTTCATCCTGCTCGCGCGCGCATTCCGCTCGCTGCTCCTGCCGGCCAAGGCGATCGTGCTCAATATCCTGAGCGTGGCCGCCGCATGGGGCGTGCTCGTGCTGGTCTGGCAGCACGGCTACGGCTCGGAGGCGCTCTTCGGCATCGAGGCGACGGGCTCGATCCCGTCCTGGATGCCGCTGATGATCTTCGCGTTCCTGTTCGGTCTCTCGATGGACTACGAGGTGTTCATCCTCTCGCGCATGCGCGAGGAGTACGACCGCACCGGCTCGACCGAGACGGCCGTGATCCAGGGCATCGCCCGCACCGGGCGGCTGGTCACGAGCGCGGCGCTGATCCTGTTCCTGGCGTTTGTCGCGATGGCGTCCGGCCCGGGAACCGATCTGAAGATGATGGCCACGGGCCTCGCGGCCGGGATCCTGCTCGATGCAACGGTGATCCGCGCATTGATCGTGCCCGCCGTGATCGCGCTGATGGGCCGCTGGAACTGGTGGCTGCCGGCCTGGCCGGCCCGGCTACTGCGCGTCGAGCCCTCGCCGCTGACGGGAACCGAGGCGCGCGCCTAGGGCGAGGGGGCTGATCGCCCTCAGGCCGCCTCCACGGCAGGCCTCACGTCCACCCACTCGCCGAGGTCCGGGAAGCCGACCGTTACGCCACGCTGTGCGGCGAGCGTGTCGAGCGTCTCGCGTGCATCGTGAACGGGTCGGTAGTAGTCCGGGTGCTCGAAGGTGCGGTTGTAGTGGATCGGGATCAGCGTGCGTGCTTGCAGCGCGCGTGCCGCTTCGATCGCCTGGTCCGGCGTCATGACCGCGGGGACGCTCGCTGCCGGCTCCCATCCCGGGTAGCTCACCTCCACCCCGTTGGCGGGTAGGCAGGCGATGTCGATCGGCCCGTGCGCGAGCACGACGTCCCACCACGCACCGTGCCACATGGTGTCCCCGCAGTGCAGGACCGTCGTCCCGTCGGCTTCGATCAGCCACGAGACCTGCGGTGAGCCGAGGCCGTCGGAGGCAAATATCGCCGTGGCCGAGAAGGGCCCGAGCTCGACCTGATCGCCGGCGCTGCACGAGCGCACGTCGAGACGGCTCTGGGACAGCGCGGCTTCGGCCTCGCCGGTCGCGGCCTCGTCGAGCGCGGACGGGGCGCGCGGGCGGGGCGGCCGAAGCACGGTCCCGCTGCTCGGCAGCGCACGTTCGATCGCCGCGACGTCGGCGTGATCGCGGTGCAGGTGCGTCACGAGTGCGGCGCGGGTCCCTCCCGGTGCGGGCGCGAGCAGCTCGTCGCGCTCTTCGCCGAAGAACGCCGAGAGGATCCCCGGATCGAGCATGTGGTCGACGACCACGTGCTCCCCGATCGCCTCCAGCTCGATCCCCGCCCAGCCAAGTCGCCGCATCCGCATGTCGCCACCTCCACCTCGATCGCCGAATCTGGTGCCGGGACAATAGCGTACGATCGTTCGCTAAACTACCACGCATGCCACGTCGGTCTCGGGAGGACGCCGCGCTCACACGGGCGGCGGTGCTCGATCAAGCCACCGCCCTCGGCTCCAAGGAGGGGCTCGAGGGGCTCAGCATCGGCCGCCTCGCGGCCGAGCTGGGGCTCAGCAAGAGCGGCGTGATCGGGCACTTCGGGTCGAAGGAGGGCCTCCAGCTCGCCGCCGTCGAGGCCGCGGCCCGGCGCTTTCGCGCGGAGGTCTGGAAGCCCGCCGCCGGCGAGCCCGCCGGGCTGACGCGGCTGCGGGCGCTGATGGAGGGCTGGCTCTCGTATCTGGAGCGAGAGGTCTTTCCTGGAGGGTGCTTCCTGACCGCCGCCTCGGCCGAGTTCGATGACCGGCCCGGCGCCGTGCATGACGCGATCGCCGGCGTGTGGAGGCTGTGGCTCGATGTGCTCGAGCGCGAGATCGCCACGGCGCAGGCGCAAGGGGAGCTGGAGAGCGAGCTGGGCCCCCGCCAGATCGCGTTTCAGCTGCACGCCTATGTGATGGCGGGCAACTGGGAAAAGCAGCTGTTCCCACAGCCCGGGGAGCTGGCATCGAGCCGCGACGCGGTCGCGCGCCTGCTCGGGCTCTGAGGTCGGCTCAGTTCGCCTGCGCGTCAGGATCGACGGTCTCGACGACCGCTTCCCCCCCACGGCTGGGAAGCACTGTCACGCCCCGAAAGCGCGCCTTCTCGCTCCTGGCCCTGGTCGCCCGTAGCTGCGCCCGCCTGAGAATCGCCGAGATCACGATCGTCATCTCGAGTTGCGCAAAGGCGGCACCGATGCAGCGGCGCACACCGCCCCCGAACGGAACCCAGGTGTAGGACGCGGGCGCGCCCTCGAGGAATCGCTCGGGGCGAAAGGCCTGGGGGTCGGGCGGGTACAGCGCCGGGTCGTACTGCACGAGAAAGATCGAAGCGGCCACCTGCATTCCAGGCTCGAACAGATAGCCGCCCAGTTCGACCGGCTCGGTCGGCGCGCGGAAGACCTCCGTCACCACAGGTCGAACGCGCAGCGTCTCCTTGATCACGGCATCGATGTAGTCGCTGCCGTCCCTCGCTTTCACTTCGGCGGTCAGGCGCTCGAGCGCGCGCGGAGTGCGCAGCAGGCGCTCGAACGCCCAGCCGATCGACGTTGCGGTCGTCTCGTGCCCGGCCAGCAGGAGCGTGATCAGCTCGTCGCGGAGCTCTCGATCCGTGAGGGGATTCCCGTCCTCGTCGCGAGCGGACAGCAGCAGGGCGAGGATGTCCTGCCGCTTGCCGCGGTCGGATTCGCGACGGCGGCGCTCGATCTCCTCGTAAAGCATCTCGTCAACACGATCGCGATCGCGGATGAAGCGGCCCCAGGGGCTGAGCCGGCCGAGATCCTTGTGCATCACCTCCAAGGCGAGGATCGGGTTGATGGAGGACAGCCGCGGCAACAGGCGCTTCAACTCGGCGATCCGGGCGCGATCGGTGATGCCGAAGACCGCCCTGATGATCACCTCCATCGTGATCGCCTGAGCGACGGTGCGCGTGCGAATTCTTGCGCCGGGGCGCCACCCGTCGATCACGTGGTTGGTTATCTGCTCGATCAGCTCCGCGTAACGCGCGATCGCCTCCCCATGAAACGGTGGCAGCATCAACTTGCGCATGCGCATGTGGCGCTCGCCGTCGAGCAGTAGGAGCGATGAGGGCCCGGTGACGGGCTCCATGATCTGTCGTGGCTCGCCGACGTTGTACTGGGCCGGCTTCCACTTGAACATCTGCCCGACCAGCTCGCTGTCGGCGATGTGGAAGACCTCGCCCGCGATCGCGTCGTTCGAGCGGAAGACGGTGCCGTAACGCTTGCGCATCGCGAGCCTCGACTCGACCGGACGGGCGATGCCGAACCACGACTGCAGCGGACGCGGAAGCCGCGGGCCGGGAACGTCCGAGGCGGGCTTGGGTGGCGCGCCGTTGGCGTCCGGTTGCGGAGGCCTCGTGACGGGTGTCGACGGTGCGGACATGAAGCGGGGAGTTCTGCGCGACAAGCGTAACGGTGCGCGGGAGGTCGGCGCCCCGGCGCGGACTGACCCCAAGTACCCCGGACACCCCGGGGTTCGATCGCAGGTCCATCCCGACCGAACGTCCCGGACTACGTGCTCGAGGCGGTATCGCGGGACGTTCGGCCACGAGCTCTGGGTCGTCCTGATCAGCGCGAGTTGTCGTGACAACTCGGGGTCAGCACGCGCTAGCGAGTCCCGCGCAATGCGGCGCGCGCCGCGAAGAACCCGCACATCCCGTGCACCCCGCCGCCGGGCGGCGTCGACGACGAGCAGATATAGAGCCCCTCGACCGGAGTCGAATAGGGCACCGGACGCGCGACCGGGCGCGTGAATAGCTGGCGCAGGTCCTGGACGCCGCCGTTGATGTCGCCGCCCACGTAGTTGGGGTTGCGCCGCTCGACCTCCGCCGGGTCCATCGCCGAGCGCGCCACGATCAGGTCCTTGAACCCGGGCGCGAAGCGCTCCACCTGCGCCTCGATCGCATCGGTCATGTCGCGCGACGAGCCGCTCGGCACGTGGCAATAGGCCCACGCCGTGTGCTTGCCCGAAGGCGCGCGGGTCGGATCGAAGAGGCTCGGCTGCACGAGCAGGACGAAGGGACGGGCGGAGTGCTCGCCGCGCGTGACCGCCTCCTCCGACGCGGCGATCTCGTCGAGAGTCCCGCCCACATGCACCGTGCCCGCGCGCGCGGCCTCCGCCGCGCGCCAGGGGATCGGACCATCGAGCGCCCAGTCGAGCTTGAACACACCCGGCCCGTAGCGGAAGTGCTCGAGCCGTCTCGCGTACCGGTCGGGCAGGCGCCGGCCCGCCAGTCGCAGCAACTGGCGCGGAGTCACGTCGAGCAGCGTCGCGCCGGCGCCGCCAAGCTCGTCGAGCGACTCGACCCATCTGCCCGTCTGGATCTCACCGCCGATGGAGCGCAGGTGCGCAGCGAGCGCGTCCGCGAGCCGCTGCGAGCCGCCACGGGCCACGGGCCAGCCGACCCGGTGCGCGCTCAGCGCCAGCACGATTCCGAAGGCCGCGCTGGCCGGGGTGCGAAGCGAGAGCATCGAGTGAGCACAGCAGCCGGCGAACAGGGCGCGCGCGCGCTCGCCCCGGAAGCGCGAACGCGCCAGTCCCGTCGCCGAGCGAAGCGCGCTCACCCCGAAGCGCGTCAGCACCAGCGGATGCCGCGGCGGGCGCAGTGGGCCGAGGATCTCGCGCATGAGCGGATCGAAATCGCGGACGAGCGGATCGAACAGCCGGCGGTAGGCCTGCGCGTCCGGGCCGAGTCCCTGCGCCGTGTGCGCCACGGAGCGCTCCAGCACCACCGCGGAGCCGTCGTCGAGCGGGTGTGCCAGCGGCGCGTCCGGGTGCACCAGCTCGAGCCCGTGCTCCGCCAGCGGGAGGCTGCTCAGGAAGGGTGAGGCGAGCGCCAGGGAGTGGACCGTGGAGCAGGTGTCGTGCACGAAGCCGGGCAGCGTCAACTCCTCCGAGCGGCAGCCGCCGCCCACGGCCTCCGCGCCCTCGACAAGCGTGACCCGGCGTCCGGACCGGGCCAGCACGATCGCCGCGGCGAGCCCGTTGGGGCCCGCGCCGACTACGACGGCGTCGTGTGCGCCCCGGTCATTCGGCATCGCCGTCATCCTCGAGTTGCGGTGTCCCGGTCGCGACTTCGCCATCGCGGGACCAGCGGAGCGCCGGCCGCTACTTGCCGGTGCGGTCGCGGTGCTTGCACCCCGGCCAGCAGCACGGCCGGCGCTGGCCGTCCTCCAGCTCCTCCTGGGTCCGGCGAATGCGGCGCTCTCGGGTCGCCTGCTGCTTGGCATCCTCGACCCAGCAGATGAACTCGTTGCGCGCCAAGGGCGTGATGTCCTTCCAGGCGTCGAGTGCCGCGGTGTTCGCGATCAGCGCCTCGCGCAGGTCTGCAGGTAGCGTGTGCACCACCCCACCAGGCACTCGCCGGCTGCTCACAGGACAACGGTAGCGGGCCGGAGGCGAGCACGCTTCGCCTTACGTAGGTCACAAGGGAAAGCCAGCGGGGCAGGGAGGACTCGAACCCCCGACTTCTGGTTTTGGAGACCAGCGTTCTACCAACTGAACTACTGCCCCGGGGGCGACAATTCTAGGGGCACTCCCCTGCGGTACCGTCGCGGCATGAGGATTGCCTCTCTCGTCCCCAGCTCGACCGAGATGCTGTTCGCGCTCGGCCTCGGCGACCAGGTCGTCGCCGTCACGCACGAGTGCGACTGGCCGCCGGAGGCGTCCTCCCTCCCCCACCTCACGCGCACGGTGATCCCCGCCGGCCTCACCGCGGCCGAGATCGACCGGACCGTGCGCGAGACCGTCGACGCCGGGCGGCCGCTCTACGAGCTCGACGCCGAGCGCCTCGCGCAGCTCGACCCCGAGCTGATCGTCACGCAGGCGGTGTGCGACGTCTGCGCGGTCTCCTACGACGACGTCGTCGCGGTCGCCGCGACGCTGCCGAGCCACCCACGCGTCCTCTCGCTCGACCCGATGACGCTGGACGAGGTGCTCGCGGACATCGGCCGGCTCGGCGAGGCGACCGAGGCGCAGGCCGAAGCCCGCCTTCTGCGCGAACAGGCACGACGCCGGATCGACGCGGTCGTGCACGCCGTCGCCGGCGCTCCGCGCCCGCGCGTCGCCGCGATCGAGTGGCTCGACCCGGCCTTCATCGGCGGCCACTGGGTGCCGGAGATGATCCGCCTGGCGGGTGGCGAGGACGTCCTCGGCCGTTCGGGCGAGCGCTCGCGGACGATCGAGTGGGACGAGATCGCGGCGGCCGGACCGGACGTCGTGATCGCGATGCCGTGCGGCTACGACGCGCGGCGCTCGGCGCAGGAGGCCGAGACCTTCCGGGACGCGCTCACCGGCACCGGGGCGCAGCGGATCGTCGCGGTGGATGCGTCCGCGTACTTCTCACGACCCGGGCCGAGGCTCGTCGAGGGCGTGGAGCTGCTTGGCCACATCCTTCACCCGGACGCCGTGCCGGCGCCCGGTCGCGCGAGCGCGATCCCCGTACCGGCCTAGTACACCAGTGCGGGCGGAGGGACTTGAACCCCCACAGGCCAGAGCCCACCAGCTCCTAAGGCTGGCGCGTCTACCGATTCCGCCACGCCCGCATGAGCCGCCGCGCTCGTTCGTGCCTCAAGCACAAGCTCGCGAAAGATTCTAGACTCCCCCTCCGAGTGGAGGGAAGCGCCAACAAGCACTACCCGAACAGGGATCTTCCGGAGGCGCGGCAGACCAAGGCGATCGTCGCGTTCCTGCTGATCGTCTCCGCGGCCCTGATCGCCGTCGTCACGATCGGCGGCTGGGACAAGCTGCAGGGCGCCAAGCCGGTCAACGTCTTCTACATCCTGGTCTACCTCCTGTTCGCCTACTTCGTCACGCGCTGGAACCGCGGCGTGCTCCCCGTGGCGAGCGCTCTTTCGGTGATCCTGATCATCTTCTGTGCAGTCGCCGCGCCCGCCTGGTTCGCGCGCGACAAGGAAGGCTTCGACTCCCCCGCGCTGCCCGAGCCGCTGCTAGGCCTCCTCACGCTGGGGCTGATCCCGCTCGCGATCCTGCTGATCGTGTTCGCGATGCGCGGCTTCCAGCAGCAGTGGAACGTCGAGGCCGGCAGCCGTGCCGACCTCGAGGCCCGCGGCCTGCTCGGCAGTCCGGGCGACCCGCGCCCGATCACCTAACGGTCCGGCCCCATGAGCGCATCCAACCTCCTCGACCGTGCGATCGAGGCGCACGGCGGCCTTGCCCGCTTCGAGGCGACCGAGTCCGTTGCGGCCGACCTGCGGCTCTCCGGGTGGGCGCTGCCGATGCGCTTCCAGCGCGGCGCGCTGGCGAACTACACGGGCACGGTGTGGACGCGCGAGCCGCGCGCCGTGCTCGACCCGCACCCGGAGCCCGGCAAGCGTGGTGTCTTCGAGCGCCACGACGTGCGCATCGAGGCCGACGACGGCACGGTGCTCGAGGAGCGCAAGGACGCGCGGAGCTTCTTTGGCGGGCGGCGCGCGCTGTGGTGGGACGACCTCGACCTCCTCTACTTCGGGGGGTACGCGCTGTGGGGCTACGTCGGCGCCCCGTTCATCTTCACCTGGCCGGGTTTCGAACTGGAGGAGATCGAGCCGTGGCGCGAGGCGGGCGAGGAGTGGCCGGGGTTGCGCGTGCGGTTCCCGGAGGACCTGCCGGCGCACTCGCGCGAGCAGCGCTACTACTTCGGGCCCGACGGCCTGATCCGGCGCAACGACTACACGGCCGAGGTGTTCGGCGGGTGGGCGAAGGCGGCCCACTACTGCTGGGACTACCGTGACTTCGGCGGCTTCAAGGTCCCCACGCGCCGGCGCGCGATGGTGCGCAGGCGGGGCGGCAAGCCGATCCGGTCGATCGCCGTCGTCGGCATCGCGATCGACGACGTGCGCCCGCAGTAGCGCTGCGCGCGCCTACCGGTAGGTGTAGATCGTGTCGCCGAGGCTGACCCACCCGTAAGCGCGCTTCGCGCTCGGGATCGGGAGCCTCAGGCATCCGTGGCTCGCCGGGTACGTCGGCACCGGGTCGAAGCCGTGGATCGCGTAGCCGCCCACGAAGTACACGGAGTAGTACATGCCCTTCGCGTTGTAGCCGGGCTGACGGCGGTAGAAGCTGTACTTGCCGAACACGGTCGGTGTGGACGACGTGCCGGAGGACGTGTGGAGAATGATCTGCGGCCGCGCGCCCCGCGCCAGCACGAGCACCTGCCGCGACCAGTCGAACTCGGCGTGCTTGCCGGCCTTCGGGTACCTGACCTTGAAACCCCCGCCGCCGCGCGCCAGGCGCCGGAAGACCGCCGAACTGGCGGAGGTCGTCCGCGCGAAGCCGCTCACCTTGCGCATCGCCAGGACCGCCCGGGACGTGCTTCCCCCGTAGTGGCCGTTGACCGGCGTGACGTAGCCGAGGTCCTTGAGCCGGCGCTGGAGGGCGCGCACGGCGATGCCGCGCGACCCCGAGTGCGCGCTGGGGCGCACCACGTAGAGGCGGGTGCTGTCGCCGTCGGCTCCTGCAAGGCTCGCGGTGATGCGGTGAGCCCCGCGGCCGGCGGGCGTGAAGCCGAGCGCGAACCTGCCACGGCCCTTGCCCGCGTTCGTCACGGGAACCGTCTTGTGGAAGACCCGCCGGCTGCCGCGAAAGGCGGAGACCTCCACGGCGGCACCGGCGACGTACGGCGACACCGACCCGCGCACACGCACGCGTGAGGCCGGGATGCCGACCGCGCGCCGGCCCGAGCGCAGGTAGCTGCCCACGCCGACCGTGACCCGCGCGGCGGGGACCAGCGAAACAGGGGCGCTCTGGGCGGCGACGTAGGCGGCCGCGTCGGCGCCCGCGGGCGTGAAGCTCGCGGTGAAGGTCGCCGCGGCGGTGAGCTTGACGGACTCGATCGCGCGACCCTTGGAGTCGGTCTTCGCCGTGCCGACCGCGGTCGTGCCCGAGAGGAAGGAGACCGACTTGCCGGCGAGCGGCTTCCCGGCCGACGTGAGCGTGGCGGTGAGCTTTGCGCTGGTGCCGGCTCCGACGGGCTTCGTGGGCCCGGCCAGGATCAACTCGGTCGCGGCGGGAGCGGCAGTCGCGGGCTGCGCGGGCACGAGCAGGGCAGCGGCAGCCGCCAATGGCAGCACCGCCCTCGCACAACGATCCCACCCGAGGAGCCTCATCTGTCTCATAGTTTCCCCGATCGGGCGAAAAGCCCTCCCGTATGTGCGTCGAGGTCCGCGCGCGGACATAGACTCAGGAGGTCTGCGGCGGTGGCGGAGCGGGATACGCGGCGCCCTCAAAAGGCGCTGCCCTTACGGGCTCGTGGGTTCGAATCCCACCCGCCGCACTTGTACGCGCCGCGCTTAGTATCCGCGCGGCCATGCTCGAGACCATCAAGCGCATCGTCTCCTTCGGCCCGCGCACGCCCGGGAGCGAGGCCGACGCGCGCACCACCGAATTCATCGCCGGGGAGCTGCGCGCCTATGGACGCACGGCCGACCTCGACGAGATCCGCGTGCGGCCTGCCTGGCACATGACCCATGCCCTTCATGCCCTGCTCGCCGTGGCCGGGACGCTGCTCTCGTCGACCACCTCCCCCCCGCTCGGCGTGGTGATCCTGCTGCTCGTCGCGGTCTCGACCTACGGCGACATCACCGGCCGCTTCTACATCGCGCGCTTCCTGATGCCCCGCCGGCGCACGGTCAACGTGCACTCGGCGCAGCCGCGCCCGGGCTCGGGCGCACGCGTGATCCTGACCGCGAACCATGACGCCCCGCGCACCGGGTTGCTGTGGGTCCGGCGGCGGCGCAAGCGCGGGTCCCGGCCCCGGCGGCGCATGGTCTCGGCGCTCGCGGGTCCGCTCGACCTCTTCTTCTGGACGGTGATGGCGACGCTCGTCGCGGCGCTCGTGCGCCTCGCGCTCGACGGGTCTGACCCGCTCACCGTGATCCAGTTCGTGCTCACCGCGATCCTGCTGACCTACGTGATGCTGTTCGCCGACGCAGCGATCTCCGATGTCTCCCCCGCCGCGTCCACGAACGCGTCGGGCGTCGCAACGTTGCTCGAGGTGGGTCGTCGCCTCCAGGAGCAGGCCCCGAGCGGCATCGAGACCTGGCTGGTGTTCCCGGGCGCGAAGGAGGCGCTCTCGCAGGGCATGCGCGCATGGCTGCGCGAGCACGGCGACGAGATCGACCCACGCGACACCTTCTTCGTGAACGTCGACACGGTCGGGCAGGGCACGGTGCACCACACCACCGCGGACGGGTACGCCCTGGTCTTCCGCAGCGACAAGCGGCTCGCGCTGCTGTGCGAGGAGATCGGGTCTTCGCCGCACGTGTGGCGGATCGGCACCGACGCGACGCACGCCGCGATGGCCGGCTATCCGGCGATCACGATCTGCTGCCTCGACGAGCACGGCGGGATGCCCGAGTTCCACCGCACGACCGACAGGCCGGAGCGGGTCGACGCCGCCGCGCTCGAGCGCGCGAGTGACTTCGTCGAGCAGGTCGTCCGCAGGATCGACGACGTCTACGCGCCGCCGGCCGTGGGCGACCACGACGCGTCTACGCCAGCGCCGCCCTGATCTGATCGAGCGACTGCGGGTTCTCGGCCGTGGACATGTCGCCCGGGTCCTCGCCGATCGCGACGGCCCGCACCGCGCGCCGCAGGATCTTCGCCGAGCGCGTCTTCGGGAGTGCCTCGACGAACACCACGCGGGAGGGCTTGAACGGGCGCCCCAGCTCGGTCGCGACGAGCTCCCGCAGCTCCTCGGCGACCGCGTCGCCGGCTCCGTCCGCGACGACGCAGAAGCACCAGATCGCCTCGCCCTTGGTCTTGTCGGGCACGCCCACGACAGCCGACTCCGCAACCGCCGGATGGGAGACCAGGACGGACTCGACCTCGGCCGGGCCGAGGCGCTTGCCGGCCACGTTGATCGTGTCGTCGGAGCGCCCCATCAGGTACCAGTCGCCGTGATCGTCGATCAGCGCCCAGTCGCCGTGGCGCCACACGTCCGGGTACATCGACCAGTACGTCTCGAGGTAGCGGTCGGGGTCGCCCCAGATGCCGCGCGTCATGCCGGGCCACGGGCGCTTGCAGACGAGCTCCCCGACCTCGCCGCGCACCGGGTTGCCCGCAGGGTCGAACACGTCGATGTCCATCCCGTGCGACGCCCCGCCGAGCGAGCACACCCGGATGTCCTCGACCGGGTAGGGCGTGATGAAGCACGCGCCGACCTCGGTGCCGCCCGAGATGTTGATGATCGGGATGCGGCCCTTGCCCACGACCTCCGAAAGCCATTTGTAGGGCTCGGGGTTCCAGGGCTCGCCGGTCGAGCCGAACACGCGCAAGCTCGACAGGTCGTGGTTGGCGGGGTGCTCGTCGCCGGCGGTCTTGAGCGACCGGATCAGCGTCGGTGACACACCGAGCACGTTGACGCCGTGCTGCTCGACCGAGGCCCACACGCGGTCGGGCTCGGGCCAGTCGGGCGCGCCCTCGTAGAGCACCACCGTCGCGCCTACGCAACCGGCGCCGACCATCTCCCACGGGCCCATGATCCAGCCCATGTCGGTGACCCAGTAGAGGGTCTCGTCGGGATGCAGGTCCGTCTGGTAGGCGGTCTCCGAGGCCATCTTCACGAGGAACCCGCCGTGCACGTGCACCGCGCCCTTCGGCTTCCCCGTCGTGCCCGAGGTGTAGGCGATCATCAGGGCGTCCTCCGCGCCGGTGTCCTCGCAGGCGATCCCGTCGGGCGCGGCCGCGAGCCCGCGGGCGCGCAGGTCGTCCCAGGTGACGTCCCGGCCCGGCGTCATCGCGACGTCCGCGCCGAGCCGCTCGAACACGATCACGTGCTCCACCGAGGGCGCCTCCGCGACCGCCTCGTCGGCGGCGGGCTTCATCAATGCCTCGCTCCCGCGGCGCAGCCCGCCGTCGGCCGTGAAGATCGCCTTCGCCTTCGCGTCCTGGAGGCGCGTGGTCACGGCCGAGGGGGCGAATCCGGAGAAGATCGGCATGTACAGGGCACCCAGCTTGGCGATCGCATACGCGGCGATCACGGCCTCCGCGACCATCGGCATGAAGACGGCGACGGGGTCACCCTTGCCGATGCCGAGCGAGCGAAGGCCCGCCGCGACCGCATCGACCTCGCGCTTCAGCTCCGAGTACGTGAGCTTGTGGACCGCGCCGTCCTCGCGCTCGGACACGATCGCGACCCTGTCGCCGCGACCACCGAGGGCGTGCCGGTCGACGCAGTTGTGCGTGAGGTTCACGTGACCCCCGATGAACCACTTCGACCAGGGCACCCCCGCCGAGCTGTCGAGGACCCGTTCGTAGGGCGTCGTGAACTCGATGCCGAGGTCCTCCACGACCGCGTCCCAGAACCACTCGGGCTCCTCGATCGAGCGGCGCCGGAACTCGTCGATCGACTCGATGCCGTGGGCGCGCATGAAGCGCGTCACGTTCGCGCGCTCGACGTACTCGGGAGTTGGCCGCCAGGCGATCTCGGGCACGAGCGCGATTGTAAGCGGCGTGCGAAGATCCCGGCCGATGGACCTCCCGGGCAAACGAGTCCTGCTGACCGGCGCGACCGGTGGCCTCGGCGATGCGATCGCGCGGGCGCTCACCGTGCGCGATGCCCAGTTGGTGCTGAGCGGTCGCCGCGCCGGCGCGCTCGAGGAGCTCGCCCGCGAGCTCGGCGCCGAGGCGCTCCCGTGCGATCTGGGGGACCGCCCGCAGACCGAGCGGCTCGCGGCCGACGCCGGCGAGGTCGACGTGCTCGTCGCGAACGCGGGGCTGCCCGGCTCCGGCACCCTGCCGCGCCTCGCCCCGGGCGATATCGACCAACTGCTCGAGGTCAACCTGCGCGCGCCGATCATGCTCGCCCGCCTGCTGGTGCCGGGCATGATCGAGCGCGGCGGTGGACAGCTCGTCTTCGTGGCGTCGTTCGCCGGCAAGGTGCCGTCCGCCGGCGAGAGCTCGATCTACACGGCGACGAAGTTCGGCCTGCGCGGCTTCGCGCATGTGCTGCGTGCGCAGTTGAAGCGCAGCGGCGTCGGCGTCTCACTCGTGACGCCCGGCCCCGTCCGTGATGCGGGGATGTTCGCGCGCGGCGGCGCGAAGACGCCGCCGTTCGTGAAGCCCTCCTCGCCCGAGGACGTCGGAAAGGCGGTCGTGCGCGCAATCGAGCGCAACGCGGCCGAGATCGACGTCGCCTCGCTCGGGCTGCGGATGATCGCGAAGGTCGGCGCGCTCGCCCCAGCGACGATCGCCGACCGCACGCGCTAGGTGCGGCCCGCCCTCGGGTGCGCGGTTTGACCCACGCATAGGGTGGTCGATCAGTCGCACCTTTGAAGAGGCGCGCGGCAGTCGCACCTTTGAAGAGGCGCGCGGCACACCGCACCTTTGAAGAGGCGCGCGGCACACCGGCCCAGAACGCGAAAACGCCCCGTCTTGGCCAGCGGGGCGCTTTCGCGTCACGGAGGATCTCCCAGGTCAGTTATGAGGAAATGGGAGCTCGCCCGTCGTCTGTGGATTCGCAGCATCCGGCATCAATGCCGGATGTGTCCTTTTTCGGCGATCCTGCCGGATTCCTTTATACCCGACTGACGAAAGAAATCGTGCACCGGGGGTCATTCTGGGAAGAAATTTGCCCGCATTCGACGCTCGAGGGCCCGATTTCGGCACCGAACCGCCCTAAACGGGCGTGACGGGGTTTCTGCGCCGCGTGAACTCCCGCTCTTTGCCCTCGTAAAGAGCGAAGCGCCGGGCGAGCTCCGAGCGCAGCGCCGGCGGCTCGATCACGGCATCGATCACGAGCTCCGAGGCGAGGTGCAGGATGTCGATGTCGGCGGCGTACTCGTCGCGCTTCTCCTTCACGAACCGCGCCCGCTCGTGCTCGTCCTCGATCGCCTGGATCTGGTTGTAGAAGACCGCGTTGATCGCCGCTTCGGGGCCCATCACCGCGATCTGCGCGGTCGGCAGCGCAAGGCAGCAGTCGGGCTCGAAGGCCGGCCCTGCCATCGCGTAGAGGCCGGCGCCGTAGCACTTGCGCACGACCACGGAGATCTTCGGGACGGTCGCCTCGGAGACCGCCGAGATCATCTTGGCGCCGTGCCGGATGATCCCCTCGCGCTCCACCTTCTTGCCGATCATGAAGCCGGGCACGTCGGCGAGGAACAGGAGCGGGATGTTGAACGCGTTGCACGTCCAGATGAAGCGCGCGGCCTTGTCCGCGGAGTCGACGAACAGCACGCCTCCCTTCACCTTGGGCTGGTTCGCGACGACCCCCACGACGCGACCGTCGAGCCGCGCGTAGCCGACCACCAGCTCGGGCGCCCAGCGGGCCTGTACCTCGAGCCACGATCCCTCGTCGACGAGCGCATCGACCAGCTCCTTGATGTCGAACGCCTTGTTCTGGTCGTCCGGCACGATCTCGGCGATCCGCGCGGCCCCGGCGGGCTTCGCCGCGGGCGCCGGCGGCGGCTGCTCGTTCCAGTTCGAGGGGAAGTAGGAGAGATAACGCCGCGCGAGGTCGATGCCCTGCTCGTCGGACTCCACGAGGAAGTGGCCGCAGCCCGACACCGAGGTGTGCATCTTGGCGCCGCCCATCTCCTCGAGCGTGACCTTCTCGCCGATCACCATCTCAGCCATCCGCGGCGAGCCGAGGTACATGGACGCGTTGCCCTCGCGCATGATCACCACGTCGCAGAACGCGGGAATGTAGGCGCCACCCGCGGCAGAGGGGCCGAACAGCACGCACACCTGCGGCACGCGGCCGGACATGCGCACCTCGTTGTAGAAGATGCGGCCCGCTCCGCGGCGGCCGGGGAACATCTGGACCTGGTCGGTGATGCGCGCACCGGCCGAGTCCACGAAGTACACCATCGGGACGTCGTGGCGCAACGCCTGCTCCTGGATGCGCAGGATCTTCTCGACCGTCTTCGGGCCCCAGGACCCGGCCTTGACGGTCGGGTCGTTCGCCATCAGGGCGATGCGGCGCCCGCCCACGAGCGCCATGCCCGTGACCACCCCGTCGGCCCCGAGCCCGTCCTTGTCCCAGTTGGCGAGCAACGCCTCCTCCGCGAAGGACTCCGCGTCGACGAGCCGCGCGACGCGCTCGCGAACGGGCACCTTGCCCTGATCGGGCAAGCGCTCGCGGTACTTCCCGGGGCCGCCCGCGAGGGCGCGCTCGCGCGCCTCGTCGAGGCGCCCCGCGGCCTGCGGTGGGTCGGCCCGGTCGGGAGTCAATCGCCCTCGTGCAGCCGGTCCATCGGGACCGGCTCGTCACCCGAGTAGTCGTAGAAACCGCGGCCCGACTTGCGGCCGAGATGCCCTGCCGTGACGAGCTTGCGCAGCGTCGGCGGCGGAGCGAACCGGCGCTCGCGGAACTCGTCGAACATGATCTCCCCGACCGAGTGCGTGGTGTCGAGCCCGACGAAGTCGAGCAGCTGGAACGGTCCCATCGGGTGGTTGGCACCGCCCTTCATCGCGGCGTCGATCTGCTCGATCGACCCGAAGCCCTCCTCGAACGCGCGGATCGCGTCGAGCAGGTAAGGGATCAGCAGGCGGTTAACGATGAACCCGGCCTTGTCCTGGGCGTGGACGACGGTCTTCTTCAGCGACTTGCCCCACTCGAACCCGGCCTCGAGGGCCCCCGTGCTGGACTCGATCGACTGGACGACCTCGAGCAACGGCATCACCTGGACGGGGTTGAAGAAGTGCAGCCCGATGAAGTGCTGGGGCCGCTTGGTCGCGGCCGCCTGGCTGATCACCGGGAGCGACGAGGTGTTGGTCGCGAACAGCGCCTCCTGCTTGACGATCGTGTCGAGCTCCTTCCACATCTCGACCTTTGCGTCGAGGCTCTCGGTGATCGCCTCGACCACCAGGTCGCTGTCGGCGAAGTCGGCGTAGTCGAGCGTCCCGTGGATGCGACCGAGCACGGCGTCGGCGTCGGACTGCTCCATCCGGCCCTTCTCCACGGCGCGAGCTAGCTGCTTTTGGATCTTGCCGAGGCCCGAGTCGAGCCGCTCCTGGCTCACCTCACGGACGACGACGTCGTATCCGGACTGCGCCGACACCTGCGCGATGCCGTGACCCATCAATCCGCAGCCGACGACGCCAACCTTCTTGATGTCCATGTAGCCTCCCAGCGAGACGAGTAGTCGGAACCCGAACGCGGGGAGCCTAGTCAATGAGCGAATCAGTCAGCGTCGAGGACCGCGGCCGGGTCCGCCACCTCATCCTCGATCGGCCGCAGAAGCGCAACGCATTCAACGCCGACCTGGTGCTCGCGCTGCGCGAGGCTGCGCGCGAGGCGGCGGACGACCACGACGTCTGGTGCGTGGTGCTGAGAGGCGAGGGTGCGGCGTTCAGCGCCGGCATCGACGTGTTCCAGCTCGGCGGGCCTTGCCGGCACCGAGAACCTGCGTCCGTTCCGGCGCACCTGCATCGAGATGGTCAACCTCCTCGAGGAGATGCCGAAGCCGGTCGTGGCGCAGATCCACGGCGCGTGCCTCGGCCTCGGGGCGGAGGTCGCGCTCGCCTGCGACCTGCGCGTGATGGCCGACGACGTGAAGTTCGGCCTGCCCGAGACGAAGCTCGGGCTGATCCCGGACGTGGGCGGGTCGAGCAGGCTGCCGGCGGTCGTCGGCCTCGGGATCGCCAAGGAGCTCCTGATGACCGGCCGCACGATCGACGCGGCGGAGTGCCACCGCATCGGCGCGGCCAACCGCATCGCGGCCGCCGCGGACCTCGAGCACGTCACGCAGGAGCTGGTGGACGAGCTACTGGCCGCGTCGCCGCTCGCCGTGGGCTTCGCCAAGCGCGTGGCTGACGGCGTCGCGAAGCCGACGCTCGCGGCGTCGCTCGAGCAGGAGGTCGCCTTTCAGCAGATCCTCGTGGCGACCGACGACTTCCGTGAGGCGGGCGCCGCGTTCATGGAGAAGCGCGAGCCGCGCTTCACGGGCGCGCCGCCGGGCGCTACGCCGAAGGTGCCGGAGGCCGAGACGGCCTAGCTGCTCTCGCGCACGCTCGAACATCTGCAATCCGCACCCACCCCTCGGGTGCGGATTGCGCAAGTTCACCCGCCGAGTCGTGCCGAGGTTGTCTCGGGCGTGGCCTGAGCGCCGGTTACGGTGACCGGCGCGTGTCGTTCACCGGCGAGCAGCGCGACGGCCAGCAGCGGGAACACCCAGGCCAGATACGTGTAGCTCCAGTGGTTCGCGGCAAGCTGGACGGCGAGCAGGATCGCCGCCCCGAGAGCCGCCATCCGGCGAGGATCGCCCGCGAGCGACCGGTCGGTCCAGGCGCGCACGCACGCGCCGGCGATGCACGCGACGACGGCGGCCTGGAAGACGACCTGCGCGCCCCCCGCCCCGAGCATCGCCCAGGGTGAGAGCAGGGAACCGCGCTCGGCCTGGAACGAGAGCGCGTTGAGCAAGTCGCCGAAGCCCGCTGTACCGCCGAGCACGAGCACCATCGCCGCGAGCCCGGCCGTCACGACGACGGCCTCGAAGAGCGCGTGCCCCCGATCGCGCGCCGCCGCGATCCAGAGCGGCACGAGTGCGAGCGGCGCGAGCTTCACCCACCCGGCCGCACTCAGCACGGCCGTCGATCCAAGCGCCAGCGCAGCGGCGACGAGCGCGGCGGCGACCACGTCGTTGGAGCCGCTCGACGCGGCGATCATCACCGGAGGAAAGGCCAGCATCGCGAGCGCCACCCGGGCGCCGTCGCCCCCGCGGCGACGCACGGCCAGACCGAGCGCAAGGGCCGCGAGCAAGGCGAAGGCGGTTGCCAGGTAGAGCGCGGCGTCCAGGCTGTCGAAGCCGTCGCGCACGGGTGACACGAGCGCGGCCGGGACGTAGGCGAGATACGCCAGCAGCGGATACGTGTCTCCGTGCACCAGGTCCCCCGGCGCGAGGTTCCCATAGGGCAGGGCGCCGTCGATCAGATTGGTCGCGCCGGCCATCGACGCGTACGCGACGTCGCTCACGAGGCCGCCGGGAACCGCCAGCAGCACGAGCGCGACCGCCGCGCCCCCGACCGCCGAGAGCCGCACGCTGCGCGGCATCCGCTCGTATACGAACCCTCCACCGGCCGCGTGCGCCTGCGGGCCTCCGAGCGCGACGGCGGCGCACCGGGCCGCGAGGTAGGCGAGCGGCACACACGCCGCGATCACGCTCCACTCGAGATACCGCTCGTTGAGCAGCACGACCGGCACGACGAACGCGGCCAGCGCGACCGCGTCCAGGTTCTCGATCCGCCGTAGCGGAAGCCGCAGCGTCGCGAGCATGAAGGCGGCGAGCATCGCCGCGAGCACGGCCATGCTCTGCCCGACCTCGCTACCCAGCCGCGCGTGCCCGTCCTCGTAGCGGTTGACCGCGATCAACGCTCCGCTCCCCGGCACCGCCGCCTCGAGCACCACCCGCCGCCCGTTGAAGAAGCTGACGCGGATCGTCTCGTCGTCGAGCGGCGTCGTGACGACGCGGTCGAACCCCATTCGTGCAAGATGCTCGCGCGCGGCGGGATCGCTCAGCACCGCGGCGTTGGCGGCATCTTCGGAAGGTCGTGCGGCCGGTCCGCTGCCGGCGCGAAGCCATCCGATCGCGGCGAGCACCACGACGAAGACCACCAACGCGAGGACCGGCGCACGCCGCAGTCCGCCGAGCGCCGCTCCGTGTCGAGCGAGAACCGCCACACTGCCAAGGTCGGCAGCCGGGCGTCAGACGATTAGGAGCGGTGCCAGTCGACCGGGCCTGCCGTCAGCAGGTGGCCGCTCAGCGGACGGCCGAGCACCTCCTGCGCACGCCGCGCGCAGCCCAGCAGCCGCGCGAGGTCGATGCCGGTCTCGACCCCCATCTCGTGCAGCATCGACACGAGGTCCTCTGTCGCGATGTTGCCGGTCGCGCCGCGCGGCACGGGACAGCCGCCCAGCTCCCCGAACGAGCTCTCGAACGAGTCGACGCCGGACTCGAGCGCTGCGAGCACGTTCGCGAGCCCCTGCCCGCGCGTGTTGTGGAAGTGCGCGGTCAGCTCCGGCTCGGGCAGCTCCGCGCGCGCCCGCTCGAAGAACGCGCGAACCTGCACCGGGTTCGCCATGCCGGTCGTGTCGCCGAACGCGATCTCCTCACAGCCGGCGTCCGCGAGCCGCCGCGCGATCACGAAGACCCGCTCGAGCGGCACGTCACCCTCGTAGGGACAGCCGAATGACACGGAGATCACGCCCTCGCAGCGCAGCCCCGCGTCACGAGCGCGCGCGATCACCTCTTCGAGTCCCGACAGCGACTCCTCGATCGAGCGGTTGACGTTCTTGCGGTTGTGGGTCTCGCTCGCCGACAGGAAGAGGTTCACCTCGTCGAACTCGAAGTCGCCGCCGAGCGCGCGGTCGAGCCCGCGCATGTTGGGGATCAGGACCGAGTACGAGACGTCGGAGTTGCGCTCGATCGCCGTCAGCACGCCCTCCGCGTCGGAGAGCTGCGGGATCACGTCGGGCCGCACGAACGATGTGACCTCCATCCGTCGCACCCCGGTCTGCGAGAGGCAGTCGACGAGCGCGACCTTGTCCTTGGTCGCGATCACCTCGGGCTCGTTCTGAAAGCCGTCCCGCGGGCCGACCTCACGGATGCGGACGCTTTTCGGAAGCACCCCTAGATCATGCCAAGGCCACCGCTGACACCCAGCGTCTGGCCTGTCACGTAGGAGGAGTCCGGTGAGCACAGGAACGCGATCGTGGCGGCGACCTCGTCCGGCGTCCCCATCCTGCGCACCGCGGTGGAGCCCACCATGGTCTTCACGACCTTCTCGCCCAGACCGCCCGGCAACTCGGTGGTCGCGCGATTCAACAAAGGCGTGTCGATCGGCCCGGGCGCGACCGCGTTGCAGAGCACGTTGTAGCGCCCACCCTCGCGCGCGATCGTTTTCGTGAAGGCGATCACGCCGCCCTTCGCGGCCGAGTACGCGGCCGACCCGGAGGACCCGACGCGGCCGGCCTCGGAGGCGACGTTCACGATCCGCCCCGCGCCCCGCTCGATCATGCCGGGCAGCACCGCGTGGGTCGCGCGCAGCACTCCCATCAGGTTGATGTCGATCACGCGGGACCAGAGGTCCTCGTCGGTGTCCTTGAAGAACCCGAACCAGTCGGTGCCGGCGTTGTTGACGAGGATCGACACCGGGCCGAGGTCGCGCTCGACGCACTCGACGGCGTGGCGCACCGAGTGCGCGCTGGTCACGTCCATCTCGTAGTCAGGGCCCCCGATCTCGCCCCCGACCTCACGCGCGCCGTCCATGTTCACGTCGCAGACCGCCACGCGGGCGCCTTCGGCGGCGAGGCGCCGGCAGGTCGCGGCGCCGATGCCGCTCGCGCCGCCCGTGACAATCGCGATCTGGCCCTCCAGCCTCACAGCGCGAGAGCCTATATTGCCTAAGGAGATGTCGCTCCCCCCGGGACCCCGTGAGCCGGCCGCAGTCCAGATGTGGGAGTGGATCGCGCGGCCTATCCCGTTCCTCGAGCGATGCTCGCGGCGCTACGGCGACCTGTTCACCGTGCGCTTCCCGATCGGCACCGTCGCGTTCATGGCCGACCCTGCGCTGATCAAGCAGGTCTTCACGGGCGACCCCGACACGTTCCACGCAGGCGAGGCGAATGCGACGCCGCTCGAGCCTCTGATGGGGCGCAACTCCGTGCTGCTGCTCGACGGCCGCGAGCACATGCGCCAGCGCAAGCTGATGCTCCCCTCCTTCCACGGCGAGCGCATGCAGCGCTACGGCGACGTGATGCGCGATGTCACCGAGCAGGAGATCGCGACGTGGCCCGTCGGCGAGCCCTTCGGGCTGCGCCCCCGCACGCAGGCGATCACGCTCCAGATCATCATGCGGACCGTCTTCGGGATCGACGACGCCGAGCGCCTCGCGCGGCTCGGCGAGCGGCTCGGCGCGATGCTCGACATCGGCATGCAGAGCCGTGCGCTCGCCGTGATCGCGCTGCCACGGCTGCGCCGGACGGTCGGGCGTCGCATCTGGAAGCGCTTCCTGCGGCTGCGCGCGGCCGCCGATGCGGAGATCTACGACGAGATCGCGCGGCGCAGGCAGGCGGCCGACGTCGCGGACCGTGACGACGTGCTCTCGATCCTGCTCCAGGCCCGCGACGAGGACGGGCGCGCGCTCACCGACGAGGAGCTGCGTGACGAGCTGATGACCCTGCTCGTCGCCGGGCACGAGACGACGGCCACGTCGCTCGCATGGGCGTTCGAGCAGCTGCTTCGCCATCGCCCTGAGCTGGCGCGGCTGCAGGCCGAGGTCGAGAGTGCGAACGGGGACGAGTACCTCGACGCGGTCATCAAGGAGACGCTGCGCCTCCGTCCGGTGGTGCCCGGCGTGATCCGCAAGCTGACCGCGCCGATCGAGCTGGCGGGACACGAGATCCCGGCCGGCATGCGCGTCGCGCCGAACATCTATCTGACGCACCGCCGCCCCGACGTCTTTCCGGAGCCCGAGCGGTTCCGCCCCGAGCGGTTCATCGAGCGCCCGGCGGAGACCTACTCGTGGATCCCGTTCGGCGGCGGCGTGCGGCGCTGCCTCGGCGCGGCGTTCGCGACGTACGAGATGAAGGTCGTGATCCCCGCGATCCTGCAAGCGGTCCGCATGGAGCCGGTCGGTGGGCCCGAGCGGATCCGCCGGCGCGCGATCACCTTCGTGCCGGAGCGCAACGGAACCGTGACGGTCGCGGAGCGCCGCGCCCGGCGCCCTGCGCACGTACGGCCGGAGGCCGCGCCCGCCTCCTGAGCTTGCGGCTTGCGCGTTGTAAGCGTAGACTCGGCGCGTGGCTGTGCGAGCCGTTCTCACGCTGACCGTCGTGCTGTGCGCGCTCGTCGTGGTTCCGGCCCCCGCCGGCGCCCAGGCGGTTCCCAAGATCGTGTTCGCGAGCGATCGGGACGGCACCTACGACATCTGGACGATGAACCCGGACGGGTCCGGGCAGGTCAAGCTGGCCGGTACCCCGACCGCCGACGAGTTCTCCCCGGTTGCATCGGCGGACGGCACGAAGATCGCCTTCATCCGCGGCCTCGGGGCCCTCGGCGGAGAGCCGGAGGGCGACCTGATGATCATGAGCTCCGACGGCACCGGAGAGCGATCGGTCACGTTCGGCGCGAACGATCCCGCGTGGTCGCCCGGCGGCGACAGGCTGGCATTCGGCTCGATCGGCCACTCGTCCCGCGACGGCGAGCTGTGGAGGATCAACGCCGACGGCAGCGGCGCCACTGCGTTGGCCGCGCCCAGCCGCGACAACCTCGGCACGAGCTGGTCTGCCGATGGGCAGCGGATCGCATTCCACGCACAGATCAGCGACCCACCGATCCCGAACCGCGACGGCATCTGGACCGTCAAGCCCGACGGCACCGGCCTGACGCAACTGACGGATGTCGAAGAGAGTGGCGATGCCAATCCCGACTGGTCACCGGACGGCGCGAAGATCGCGTTCGACCACTTCGGCTCGATCTGGTCGATGAACGCGAACGCCACGGGGAAGACGCAGCTCACCCCGAGTGGCGTGGAACCCGCCTGGTCGCTCGACGGCTCACAGATCGCCTTCGCCGGCTTCGGCGGCGGGGACTACGAGATCTATCGCGTGAATCCCGACGGCTCCGGCCTCACGCCGCTGACGGCCGATCCCGCATCCGACATCGATCCCGACTGGTTGCCGGTGTACCCGGGCTACGCGCGGCCCAAGGGGGCGACGCCGTTCCGCGTCGCGCTGAGCACCGCATACCGCCAATGCACGTCGCCAAACCGCACGCATGGCCCGCCGCTCGCGTTCCCCTCCTGCAGCGGCCCGCAGCAGGTCAGCGATTACCTGACGGTCGGGACCGGTGACTCCAACGGGCTGCCCGCGCGCAACGAGGGCTACGTGCTGCTGGGCGCCGTGCTCGGCAACCCCTCCACCCCGGCCGACGAGGCAGACGTGCGCATCGAGTCGTTCATGGACGACGTGTTCACGAAGCCCGCGCTCGCCGACTACACGGGCGAGCTGCATATCCGTCTCGCGATCCGCCTCACCGACCGGGACAACCCCGGGCCGGCGCCGACCACCGGCACAACTCCGGACTTCCCGCTCGAGTTCGACATGCCCTGCACTGCGGTCGCCGACCCCCAGGAGGGCTCGTCCTGCGCGACCGCCACGACGATCGAGGCGATCATCCCCGGCGCGGTCAAGGAGGGAAAGCGCGCGATCTGGGCACTGAGCCGGGTCGAGCTCTACGACGGCGGCGCAGACGGCGCCGGCCAGACGACCGGCGACAACACGTTGCTGGCCACGCAGGGCTTGTTCATCCCGTAACCCCGCTCCTCATCCTCTAGCCTTCCGCGCTCATGGTTGGGCGCGAGGAGATCGCACAGGCGCAGCAGACGGTCACGATCGTCGGCGGTACCGGCGCGCTCGGCTTCGGCCTCGGCGTGCGATGGGCGATCGCCGGCGTCCCGATCGTGGTCGGCTCCCGCGACGCGGACCGCGCCGGGGAGGTCGCGGAGCGCGTGGTCGAGCGCGCCAAGCAAGGCGGCGCCACCGACCCGCGCGTCGAGGGGCTCCAGAACGAGGAGGCCGCCGCGCGCGCGAACACGGTCGTGCTGGCCGTACCCTTCCGCGCGCAGGCCGAGAACCTCGGCAACCTGCGCAACGCCTTTCTGCCTCAGACGATTCTCGTCGACGCGACCGTGCCGCTCGCAGCCGCGGTCGGTGGGCGCGCGACGCGCACGCTCGGCGTCCCGCAGGGGTCGGCGGCCCAGCAGGCGCTCGAGATGGCGCCGCGCGGCGTGACGGTGGTCTCGGCGCTCCACACCGTGAGCGCGGCGGCGCTGTCGGATCCTTCGTACGCGATGGACGAGGACGTGCTGATCGCCGGCGACGACCGCAAATCCAAGGACGACGTCGCCGATCTGATCCGGCGGATACCGGGGCTGCGCCCCGTGGACTGCGGTGACCTCGAGATCGCGCGCATCCTCGAGCAGCTCACGCCGATGCTGATCTCGGTCAACAAGCGCCACAAGATCAAGCACTCCGGCATCCGGATCACCGGCCTTTGATCGCCCTCCTGTCGGGCGGTACGGGCGGGGCGAAGCTCGCGCGGGGCCTGCTGGACGAGCTCGGCCCGGACCGGCTCGCGGTGATCGCGAACACGGGCGACGACATCGCGGCATTCGGCCTGCACGTCTCGCCCGACCCCGACCTCGTGACCTACTGGCTCGCGGGCGCGATCGACGAGCAGCGCGGCTACGGGGTGGCCGGGGAGACGCACAACGTCTTCGAGCGCGTGGTCGAGCTCGGCGGCCCCAGCTGGTTCACCCTCGGCGACGCCGACCTGGCGACATGCCTGTTGCGCACCCAATTGCTTCACGAGGGAGCGCGGCTGACAGAGGCAGCGCGCGCGATCGCGCAGGCGCACGGCGTGGCCGCCGCCGTTTTACCGATGTCGGACGAGCCGGTCCAGACGTTCGTGCGCACCGAGGGCGAGTGGCGCCACTTCCAGGAGTACCTGATCCTCCAGCACTCCGAGCCACCGCTCGAGGGAGTGGACTTCCGCGGTGCCGCCGAGGCGCGGATCACGCCCGAGGTCGAGCTGGTGCTGCGCGAGGCCGAGGCGATCCTGATCGGCCCCTCGAACCCGATCGCGAGCATCGGCCCGATCCTCGCGGTGCAGGGGATCCGCGAGGCGCTCGCGGCCGCGTCCGCCCCGGTGATCGCCGTCAGCCCGCTCGTCGCGGGTCGCTCCCTGAAGGGGCCGACCGAGGCGTTCATGCGCTGGGCCGGGCTGCCGGTCGACGACGGCGGGATCGCATCGGCCTATGCCGGCCTTGCGCGGGGCATGATGGTGGACCGCGGCACCCCGTCCGGGCCGCCCTCGAGCGCCGGCATCGTGCTGCACCAGACCGACACGATGATGGACGGGCCCGAAGGCCGCCGGCGCCTCGCTCGCGAATCGCTCGACTTCGCCGCGACGCTCGCGTAGTGGCGCGGACCACGTAGGCTTCTCCCGCCGATGGCGACCGCCGCGATCCTGCCCGTGAAGCGCTTCGACGAGGCCAAGCAGCGCCTGGGCGAGACGCTCGGCGCCGCGACGCGGGCGACGCTTGCCGCCGCGATGTTCGCCGACGTGGTCGCGCAGGTCGGCCGCGCGACGTCGCTCGACGAGCTGATCGTCGTTTCGGGCGAGCCGGAGGTCCTACGGATTGCCGGCGCGGCAGGGGCGACGCTCGTCGACGACCCGCGCGACCGCGGCCAATCGCCGGCCGCGCAGGCCGGGCTCGCGAGAGCCGCGGCGCGGGGCTTCGAGGCGGCGCTGCTCGTTCCCGGCGACTGCCCGCTCGTGGACCCGCGCGAGCTGGACGCGCTGGTCGAAGCCTCGATCGACCACGACGTCGTGATCGTGCCCGACCGCCATGGCACCGGCACGAACGCGCTGCTGCTGGACCCCGCCGGGGGCTTCGAGCCGAACTTCGGGCCGGGCTCGCGTGAGCGGCACGTCGAGCAGGCCGAGCGCAAGGGACTGGCGCACGCGGTGACGCCGGTCCCCTCCCTCGGCCTCGATCTCGACACCGGCGAGGACCTCGAGCAACTCGTCGCGGCGCTGGAGGACGTGCACGGGCTGGCCGCGCGGACCCGCGGGGTCCTGAGCCAGGCCGGTCACGCCCGCACCGCCGCGGCTTGAGCTCGACCGGGCTGTCCGCGCGGGCGCTCCCGGGGCTGCCCGAGATCCGCGAGGGCGACGATCTCGCGGAGCTCGTCACGCGCGCCGCCGCAAGTGCCGCGATCGCGATCGGCGCGGGCGACGTGCTGGTGATCAGCCAGAAGGTCGTCTCGAAGGCCGAGGGCCGGTTGGTGAGTCTCGCTGACGTTCAGCCAACCGCTCGCGCGGTCGAGCTCGCGGCGGCGCTCGACAAGGATCCCCGCGCCGTGCAGGTGGTGCTCGACGAGAGCACGGACGTGCTGCGCGCCGAGCGCGGGGTGCTGATCACGCGCACCCGCCACGGGCTCATCTGCGCGAACGCCGGAGTCGACCGCTCGAACGTCCCCGGCGACGATGTCCTCTGTCTGCTCCCGCAGGACCCGGATGCCTCCGCGCGCCGCCTGCGCGCCGCGCTTCCCGGCTCCCCCGCGGTGGTCATCGCCGACAGCTTCGGCCGTGCCTGGCGGCTCGGCCTCGCGGACGTCGCGATCGGCTGCGCGGGCCTGACCGTGCTGGACGATCGCCGCGGCACGCGCGACGCGGACGGCCGCGCGCTGACCGCGACCGTCGATGCGATCGCGGACCAGGCCGCCTCGGCCGCCGCCCTCGTGCGCGACAAGGCCGGGCGCGATGCGGCGGTCGTCGTCGCGGGCCTCGGCCGTTACGTGACGGCGGACGACGGTCCGGGCGCCGCGGCGATCGTGAGGCCGCGCGAAGAGGACCTGTTCCGGTAATCCACCTCGCCGAACGTCCCGCAACCTCTCCTACGACGCGTACTGTGGGACGTTCGGCGAGGCGGTGAGGCTGCGGACTGCCGGCTAGTAGGTCTCGATGATGTTGTAGAGCGTGTCGCGCTGGGCGGGCACGCGGCCGCCTGCACGCCCCGCCTCGACCAGCTGCTCGGGAGTCAGCAGCACGCCGTGGTAGGACCCGGCCATCCGCGAGATCGACTCCTCCATCAGCGTCCCGCCCAGGTCGTTCACGCCCCAGCGCAGCGACTCGGTCGCGGCCTCGAGCCCCATCTTCACCCAGCTCGCCTGGAGGTTCGTGACGCTCTCACCGAGCGCCAGCCGGAAGACGGCGGTGTGCTTCAGGTTCTCATCGCGCGAGATCTCCTCGATCCCGTGCGTGCGGCCGAGCATCGTGTGGAACGGGATGAAGCTGAGCGGCACGAACTCGGTGAAGCCCCCGGTGCGCTCCTGAAGCTCGCGCACCACGCGCATGTGCTCGGCCAGCTCCCACGGCTCCTCGATGTGGCCGAACATCACGGTCACCGTCGAGCGCAGGCCTGTGCGATGTGAGGCCTCGATGATCTCGACCCACCGGTCGACGGGCAGCTTGTTCGGCGAGATCCGCTCGCGGACCCCGTCGTGCAGCACCTCGGCGGCCGTGCCGGGCGTCGAGCCGAGGCCGCACTCGACGAGATACTCGAACACCTCCTCGGGGCGCTTGCCGGAGCGCTCGCACATGAAGTGCACCTCCATCGGCGAGTACGCGTGCAGGTGGAGCTGCGGCGCGACCTCCTTGGCGAGCTTCAGCCAGCGGCCGTAGTGCTCGAGCGTGTAGTCGGGATGGATCCCGCCCTGCATGCAGATCTCGGTCACGCCGAACTCGACCGCGTCGCGGATCTTCGCGGCGAAATCCTCCTCCTCGACGAGATAGGCGTCCGGCGAGCGCTTGCCCTGCCCGAACCCGCAGAACGCGCACCCCACCTGGCAGACGTTCGTGAAGTTGATGTTGCGGTTGACGACGAAAGTGGCGGTGTCTCCCGCGAGTCGCGCGCGCAGCTCGTCCGCCGCGCTGCGCATGTCCTCGATCACCTCCGGCCGGCGCTCCGCGAACAGCGCCGTCAGCTCGTCTCGCGTGAGCGCGACACCATCCCGCGCGCGCTCGACTGCGCCCGACGCGAGATCAGCGCGGATCGGCACCTCCCGCCGTCGCCCGGAGCCGCGCCGCGGGATGAACGACCAGTACTTGAGCTTGATCGTGTCGAGCACACCCTGTGCGATCCACTCCGGGTCGATGTACTGCGGATACACGCAGAGGCGCTCTGTCAGCGCGTAGCCCTGCGGCTTCAGCTGCTTGCGCACCTGGTGCGGGCTCGGGAAGGCGTGCTCGGGCGAGATGTGGTCACCGTTCGCGGAGAGGCCGCCCAGGTCCGTGGCGCCGGCGCGCACCAGGTCGAGCCACCAGTCCGAGAGGTTCGGCGGTATCTGGACGCCGACGTCGGGCATCAGCTCGCGGCAGTGCCGGACGAGCCGCTCGATGTCCTCTATCGAGATGGGATTGGCCCACTCGGGTAGGGGCAGCTCGCCCTTGGCGGTTGCGCCCTCCTCCCAGCGCCGCTTTGCGGCGTCGTCGGCGATCTCGGCGACCTCGCGGCCGTGGTAGCGCGGGTGGGGCACGAAGTTCTGCAGGATCACCTCCTGGAGGTGCCCGTGGCGCCCGTGCACCTCGGCGAGCGCCTCGAGCGACGCCATCCGCTCCTCCTCGGTCTCGCCGATGCCGACCAGGATCCCGCTCGTGAACGGGATGCGCAGCTCGCCCGCCGCCTCGATCGTCGCGAGCCGCGCGGCCGGGTGCTTCGTCGGGGATCCGGCGTGAACGGTGTCCATCAGGCGCTCGGACACGGACTCCAGCATCAGTCCCATCGAGGCGTTCACCTCCCGCAGGCGGGCAAGGTCGCCGCGCGTGAGCACGCCGAGGTTGGAGTGCGGGAGCAGGCCGCGCTCGAGCGCGCGCTCGCAGGCCCACACGACGTACGCGGTGAAGTCTTCGTGGCCGTGCTCTTGCAGGCGCCGCGCGACCTCGGGGTTCACCTCGGGATGCTCGCCGGTCAGCACCAGGAGCTCCTTGCAGCCGCGGCGCGCGGCGTCGTCGAGCATCCGCTCGACCTCGTGAGGCGCGTAGAGGTGCGGCCGGTGGGTCGCGAACGCGCAGTACTTGCAGTAGCAGCGGCAGGTTCGCGACAGCGACAGCGTGTAGTTGCGCGAGAAGGTGACGCGTCTCACGGTCGCATGAGTCTAGTGGTGGACTGGTGCGCACAGAAAGGGCGGCCCTGGGGCCGCCCTTTCCTACGATCCGTGTAGCCGTCGCCTAGCGCGGCGGGTTCACGTCCTGGCGCAGGCCCTTGGGGCCCGTCTCCGGCGTGGCCGCGCGCCCGGGCGGGCCCTCGACGAACGCGTACCAGTAGATCAGCGCGCCGAGCACACCTCCGACCAGCGGGCCGAAGATGTACAGCAGCGGGGTGTTCCACTCGCCCGAGACCAGCGCGGGGCCGAACCAGCGCGCCGGGTTCAGCGCGGCGCCCGTGAGCGGTCCGATGATCAGTACGGCGAAGCCCAGCGTGCCGCCGATCACGAGGCCGGACCAGTCGCGTGCGGCGCGCGGGTTGACCGCCACCGCGACGACGGCCCAGACGAGGAAGAACGTCCCCAGGAGCTCCGCCACGAAGCCCTGGAAGTCACCGCCCACGATGCTGAAGTTCAGCGCCGTGGCGCCGACGTTCTGCTGGTCGGCGAGATCGTCGATCAGCAGGAACTTCGTCATCAGGGCGCCGGCCACCGCTCCAGCGAGCTGGAGCAATATGTAGACGGCCGCGTCGTTGGGGCGGATCTTGCGCAGCGCGAGCAGCGCCAAGGTGACCGCCGGGTTGACGTGGGCGCCGGAGATGCTGCCGATCGTCATCACGATCATGAACAGGACGAGGAAGTGGACGAGGCCGACGACCACCCAGTCCGAACCCGTCCCCTGTGGGTTGACGAACAACGACACCACGAGCGTGACGGCCGAGACCAGCACGAATGTGCCGAGAAACTCCGCAACGTACGCGGCCGGTGACCGCTGTTCGACGACTGCAGCGTTAGCCGCTGACCGTTCCAATGGGAAAACCTCCGGTTAGTCGGGGTCGGGCCTGAAGCGCGGGGAGTGTATACCGCCCAACGGCCGTGCGTAACCCCGTGGGCGATTCACGCGAGCGGCGTTTCACCCGTTTTGCAGCGTTATTGCGCTCGGCGCTGGGCAAACTCCCGCCGCACGCTCTCCGGGCGGCCCCACATCGGCACGACCTCGTGCCGCCCCTGCCGCACCTGCCGCAGGGCCAGCTCAGCCGCAATGCCCGCCTTGTCCAGTTGGAGGAGCACGCCGTGGACGGTCTGCGCGGAGGCGGCGTGACCGAACTCGTGGGCGCAATTGACGCGCCAGTCCCACTCGCGGCGCGAGTAGCCCTGTGCATTGCACTGCGCAAGGATCACCGCGGCCTCGACATAGCGGCCCTCGTCGGCGATCCGGAGGTCGAACACGAGGTCGGTCCAGTCGCGCGGCAGCGAGTCGACGATCTCCTGAAAGGTGCTGGCGAGCGCCACGGCCGAAGGGTACCCGAGCGCCCGCGTACCATTTGAAACGTGGCGACCCGAGCCCCCGAGGCAGATCACGCGCACCGCGTCATGGATCAGGAGGCGGGCTTCGTCGCGCGCCCCGACCGCGCGCACCTGACCCTCGCCGGTCCCGACGCGCTCGAGTATCTCCAAGGGCAGGTCACCAACGACGTGCAGGCCCTTCAGCCGGGCGACGGGTGCTACGCCGCGCTGCTCAACCCGAAGGGCCGGATCCTCGGCGACATGCGCGTGCTCGCGATCGGCCCGGAGGAGCTGTGGCTCGTGCTCGAGGCCGTCGCGAAGGACGCCGTGCTGCGCGAGCTCTCGAAGTACAAGATCGGGCGGCGCGTCGAGATCGCCGACACAGGTGCGCAGCGCGCTGTGCTGTCGGTGATCGGCCCGCGGTCCTGGGACGCCCTGCTGCGCGCCGCGCTCGCGCACGGCGACGCGCCCGCGGGCGAGCACGCGTGGGTTCGCGGCGCCGCCGGGTCCGTGATCGTGGCAACCGACACCGGCCTTGACCTGCTGGCCAAGCCCGAAGCGATCACGAGCGCCGCCGAAGCGCTGTCCGCCGCGGGTGTGCCCCAGGTCGGGCCGGAAGCCGCCGAGGTCCTGCGCATCGAGCGCGGCCGGCCCCGCTACGGGATCGACTTCGGCGAGGAGAACCTGCCCGGCGAGGCCGGCATCGTCGAGCGGGCGGTGAGCTTTACCAAGGGCTGCTACGTCGGCCAGGAGCCGGTCGCGCGGATGTTCCACAAGGGACATCCCAACAGGCACCTGCGCGGCCTCGCGCTCGCGACCCCCGTCGAGGTGGGCGCGGCCGTCGAGGCGGACGGCAAAGGTGTCGGGCGCGTGACCTCGACCGGCATTTCCGCCCTCCACGGCCCGATCGCGCTCGCGATCCTGCGCCGTGAGGTGTCGCCCGGGGACACGGTGAGCGTCGCCCCCGGCGTCGACGCGCGGGTCGTCGACCCGCCGTTTGCAGTCGCTCGCTGACGGGCCGCCAAGCCTCTGCAAGAATCCGCGTCGTGGAGGCGCGCAAGGCAACCCCCGGCGAGCGCTCGCGCCGCCTCGCCGCGGACAGCCCGCTACTGGGCGGGCAGGTGACCGCCGAGGCCGGCGACGAGGAGGCGCGCCGCCTGCGCCTCGAGTACGACGCGAACGCCGACGTCTACCGCCTCCCCGCGCCCGCGATTGCCGAGGAGCCGCCGCTGCGCGACCTGACCGGCCTGATCGCGCCGCCGGACCCCGAGCGTGAGGTCGACGACTGGGGGCGCTCCGAGCGGGTGTTCCGCGCGATGGAGCCGGTGCTCAACTTCTACTACCGCTATTGGTTCAGAGTGCAGGTCGAGGGCCTCGAGCACGTGCCCGCGGCCGGTGGGGCGCTGCTCGCCTCCAATCATTCCGGCGCGCTGCCACCGGATGCGCCGATGATCATGCAGGCGATCCGCAACGAGCACCCGACCCCGCGCCCCCTTTACATGCTCGGGGAGCACTGGTTCAAGAGCTATCCGGGTGTCGGCATGCTCGCCAACAAGGTCGGTCTGGTCGCGGCGCATCCTGCGAACGCCCACCGCCTGCTGCGCGACGAGGGTCGCCTGGTGCTCGTCTTCCCCGAGGGCCAGAAGGGCAGCCGCAAGCTCTTCTGGCAGCGCTACAAGCTGCGGCGCTTCGGGCGCGGCGGGTTCGTCAAGACGGCGATCCGCGCCGGCGTGCCGATCGTGCCGATCGCGGTGATGGGCGCCGAGGAGGCGATGCCGATCTTCGCCCACGTGCCGTTGCTCCAGCGGCTCACCGGGCTGATCTACTTCCCGATCAACCACGCGTTCCCCCATTTCGGGCTGCTCGCGGGCGGGATGTACCTGCCCGCCAAGTTCCGCATCCGGTTCCTCGAGCCGGTGCGCTTCGAGCGCCACGGCCCGGACGCGGCGGACGACGTCGCCTTCGTCCAACAGGTCGCCGACGACATCCGCGCGCGCATCCAGGATGCCCTCAACGGCATGCTCGGCCAGCGCCGCTCGGTCTGGTTCGGGTAGCCGTTCCTGGTGGAGCCGTGCGGGTTTGCGCCTGCCTGATCGGATAGGGTCAGCGCCCTGAGGAGGACGAGATGTTGACCCGGATGCATGCTTGGAGGCGGACCGGCGCGATCACGCTGGCCGTGACAGCGCTCGCGCTCGTGGCCGGTGGCTGCGGCGACGGCGACGGCGAAGCTCACGGCGAGCAGCGACCGCCCGTGCCGATCAACGTGTCGGTGCTGGTCGGCCCCGAGCGGATCACGGCCTCCCCGGCCAGCTTCGGAGCGGGCCCGGTCACGCTGCTCGTGGCCAACCAGTCCGGGGCCGGCCAGTCGCTCACCTTCGACGGACCGCGGCTGCGCCGCTCCGTCGGGCCGATCCCACCCGACGACACGGCGACCGTGAAGGTCACCATGGGCACGGGCGACTTCACCGTCTCCGCGGAAGAGGACGCCGGCATCGGACCCGCGACCCTCACCGTGGGCCCGCCGCGCAAGACCGCCCAGGACCAGCTGCTGCTGCCGTAGCAGCCCTAGTCGGCGGTCACGGCACGAACAAACCCTGCGTCTCGAACAGCGTGTTGCCCGCGGTCGTGGTCGGGTCGCCGTCCGCGCCGCCGTCGTCCACGCGCACCTGGCCCAGCTGCCAGACCGCGCGGTTGCCCTCCTGGATCGCGCCGGGGAAGAGGGCGTCGATCGAGGTGGTGGCCGAGCATGTGGCGCCCACCGTCGTGTCCGCGGTGGCGGCGCAGGTGGAGTCGAAAGCCACGTCGGCGTCGACGCCCGTGCCCTGGTCGAGGCCGCCTGGCGCCGGCGCGTTGTCGCGGTCGGTGACGCGAATCGGGATGGTCGCGCGCACGCCGCCCGTGTAATCGGCGAGGTCGGCGCGACGGCGCACGTCGGTGATCGACAAGGCCACGACCACGTCGGCCTCGTCGGCCGGGGTGTCCGGCGCTCCGGGTAGCGCGACGAGCCGCACCGTGCCCTCGGACTTGGTGGGCTGCCCGTTCGACTCGGCGGTGCCGACCGTCAGGTGGTGCGACGCGAGCGCGGGCGGGCTGCAGGAGCCGAACGCGAGCGGCGGGCCGTGCTCGCGGTTCGGGGTCGTGCAGGGCTCGTACGCCGGCACGAGGCTCACCTTGATCGGCGTCGCGCCCTTGGGGCGGGGATAGGTGCCGTCGACGCGGGCGGCCAGGATGACCTGCCAGCTGCCCGTCGAGGAGTGCCTGCCGAGGAAGTACACGACCGAGGCGTCGGCCGAGATGGCCAAGCCGTCGGTTGCGGCGCCGGTGGTCGAGACCACCCAGCGCCGATCGTTCCAGTACTCGTAGAGCTTCGCACCGTCGGTGTCGAGGAACAGCACCCTCGTCCCGTCCCGCGACGCGCCCTCGAAACGGGTGTGGTCGAAGGGGCCGTCGAGGTTCCCCGGCGAGAGCTTCTTCGTCGTGCCCCCGAAGCGCTCGTAGATGTCCTGCCGCGTGTCCGTGTCGTCGGGGGTGAACCTGCCCACCGACCTGAAGTACACGCGCTGACCGTCCAGCGACGACGACAGGAAGTCGGACGGCCGGGTGACCGCGAGCGGGCTCGTCGAGACGAGCTCCGTCGCGCTGCCCGACCGCCGGTAGAGGTCGCCCTTCTCCACGTCGTCGTCCTCCGGCTCGAGCTTCTCCGGAGTGTCGAAGAAGACGTGCGCGCCGTCCGCGGTGATGCCCTGGAACTTGGCGTGCGCGCCGGTATTCGAGCTCAGGCTGCCCCGCGAGATGCGGGTCGTCTGCCCGCCGGAGCGCTCGAAGATGTCGTAGCCCCAGTCCGTGTCGTCGCCGGTGAGCTGCTCCTGCGTGCGGAAGAACACGCGGGTGCCGTCCTCCGAAGCGTCGCCGTACTCAGCGTTCCACTGCTGGTTGGGGTTCAGAGCGGACGTCGACACGAGCGTCGTCGCGCCGCCCGCGCGCTCGTAGATGTCGAAGGGCCCGATCGATGTGCCGCCTCCGTCCGTGTCCTCGGTCACGAGCGACTGCTGCGTCTCGAAGAAGATGCGCGTCCCGTCGGCGGACGCATCGAGGAACGTCGCGTCCTGGTCCTGTGTCGCCGCCGCGTTGGGTCCTGTCGAAACCAGCTGCGTGACCCCACCCGCCCTCTCGTAGAGGTCGAAGCAGGGCCGCTCGTCCGGCTGGCCGGCGAAGCAGGTGTCCTCGTCGCCGGGGACGAGGTGCTCGCCTGAGCGGAAGAACACCCGAGTCCCGTCCGCGGTCGCTCCGGCAAACCCGGCGTCGAGGGCCGCTGTGCCGCCCTCCGGTCCGACCGAGAGGAGGGTCGTGGTACCGCCTGCCCACTCGTACACGTCCCGCGAGTTGAGGTCGTCGTCGCCCGGCACGAGCTTCTCGCTCGTCTGGAAGACCACCCGGCTGCCGTCCTCCGACACGGCTACCAGGTCAGCGTCGAACGGGCCGTTGCCCCCGGCCGACCCGAACGAGACACGTTGCGTATGGAACAGCCCGCCGCCGGCGGGAGTTCGCAGGTAGACGTCCATGCGCGCGTCGGTGTCCCCGAAGTCCGTCCGGTCGATCTCGTACGCAAGTGTCGTGCCGTCGGCGGACGCGCGAAGGTCCGTCGGAACCGGCGGAACGAACAGGAGCTGCGGAGTGCCGTGAACGGCTGCGGCGGGCGGAGCCGGCGGGCACACGGCGAGCGCCAGCGCCGCGAGGACGATCCACCTGCCTTGTCTCATGCTCCCCCTTTCTCGATTACGCCTCGTGTCTGGGCAGCTACTCAATCCTACCCGCGCGGGCGCGGCTCGTGTGACCGGTGGCACACAAGAATCGGCCACGTACTTGCAATAATTGCATTAGTGCAAGTATCTCCCGCCCGCAAGCAATCGGCAACGGCGCCCTCGCCCCCCACGCTCGCGCGCCAGCTGCTCGGGTTCTTCCGCTTCGCCTGGGCGAGCGGTGACTCCGAGTTCCTGCGCGAGGCTTCCGAGCTCGAGCTGACGTTCACGCAGTTCAAGGCGCTGATGCTGCTTGCGCACGAGCCCGAGGCGCTGTCCGTGAAGGACGTCTCGGAGCGGCTCGGCATCTCCTTCCCGGCGGCCAGCCGCGCTGTCGAGCCGCTCGTCAAGCGCGGCATCGTCGCGCGCGCCGAGGACCCGGTCGATCGGCGGGTCAAGCGCGTGCGCACCACGAAGGCCGGCGATCGTCTCGTCGAGCGCCTGATCGCGACGCGCATCGAGTCGTTCGAGGCGATGCTCGACGGCTTCTCGGTGACGGAGCGGCGCAAGCTCGGCGACGCGCTCGACGAGATCCTCGCGCGGCCGGAGGTCGCCCGCTACTGCCCGAAGGGGCCGCGCAAGTGAGCCGCCTCCACGCGATCACGGAGGAGAACCGCAAGTGGTGGACGCTCGGCTCGATGAGCTTCGCGCTGTTCATGATCATGCTCGACAACACGGTCGTGAACGTGGCGCTGCCGTCGATCCAGTCCGACCTCGACGCGTCGCTGTCGGCGCTCGAGTGGACGGTCAACGTCTACACGCTCACGTTCGCGGTGCTGCTCGTCACGGGCGGGCGGCTCGGCGACATCTTCGGCCGGCGCCGCGCGTTCCTGGTCGGGGTCGTGGTCTTCGCGCTCTCGTCCGCGACGGCCGGCTTCGCGCCCAACGAGGGCTGGCTAGTGGCGAGCCGCGCGCTCCAAGGCGTCGGCGCCGCTTTCATGATGCCGGCGACGCTCTCGATCATCACGAACGCCTTTCCCGCGCACGAGCGCGGCAAGGCGATCGGCACCTGGGCGGGCGTCTCCGCGCTCGCGCTCGCGCTCGGGCCCGTGGTCGGCGGCTTTCTCACCGAGGAGGTCAGCTGGCGCGCGATCTTCTTCCTGAACCTCCCCGTCGCGACGCTCGCGGTGTTCGTGACGCTCTTCGCGACCAAGGAGTCGCGCGACCCGAACGTGCCGCGCACGATCGACTACGCGGGCGTCGCCACGATCACGATCGGGATCGGTGCGCTCGTGCTTGCGCTCGTCGAGGGCAACGACTGGGGATGGGGCTCGCCGCGCATCTTCGGCCTGCTCGCGACCTCGGTGCTCGCGCTCGTCGCCTTCGTCATCGTCGAGCGGCGCTCGCGATTCCCGATGGTCGAGTTCGAGTTCCTGCGCAGCCGCACCTTCGCCGGCACGAACGGGGTCGCCTTCGTCGTCTCGTTCTCGATGCTCGCGATGTTCTTCTTCATGGCGCTCTACATGCAGAACATCCTCGGGTACTCGCCGCTCGAGGCCGGCATCCGCTTCCTGCCGTCGACCGTGCTGATCATCATCGCCGCGCCGATCGCGGGGCGGCTCACGGACCGCATCGGCGCGCGGATCCCGATCGTGGTCGGCCTCTCGCTCGTCGCGGTCGCCCTCTACATGCAGTCGCGCATCAACGTCGACACGACGTACTCGTACCTCCTCCCCACGATGTCGCTGATGGGCCTCGGGATCGGGCTCACGATGTCGCCGATGTCGACCGCCGCGATGAACGCCGTCGACGCCACCAAGGCCGGCCTCGCGTCGGGGATCCTCTCGATGAGCCGCATGGTCGGCGGCACGTTCGGGGTCGCAGTCGTCGGCGCGCTGTTCCAGCACATGAGCGACAGCCGGCTCGAGAGCCGGCTCGGGGACCTGCCTCTCAGCTCGCAGCAGCAGGCCTGGTTCACGGACAACCTGGGCTCAGGCGACGTGCCGTCCCGCCTCCAGCAGCTCGACCCCACGACCGCGCGGGAGCTGGGCGACGTGCTGAAGGAAGCGTTCGTGCACTCCCTGTCGGCCTCGCTGAAGCTCTCGACGGCCGTGGCCGTCGCCGGAGTCGTGATCGCCCTCACGACGCTGCGCAACAGCCGCGCCCCCGCGCGTGGCACCGTCCCGGTCGCCGTCGCCCCCGTAGCCCGCCGCCCCGACTAACAGCCGAACGTCCCGGAACCCGCGTTTGGTGCGGTACTGCGGGACGTTCGCGGCGTGTGGCGTGGACCGATAGCATCAGCGACCCGCCGAACCCGGTCCCACGGAGGTAGCCGCCTTGGCACAGGCAGATGTGAAGAACGTGAGCCAGATCGACGTCGCACCGGGGGAGCTCCCCAAGACGATGACCGCCTGGGTGATCCGCCAGGAACGCGAGGGCGAGCCGAAGGACGCCTTCCAGATCGAGGAGATCGAGGTTCCCCAGCCGGGCGCCTTCGAGGTGGTCGTGCGCGTGATGGCGGCGGGCGTGAACTTCAACAACGTGTGGGCCGCGCTCGGCAAGCCCGTGTCGGTCTTCCGCTACCACCCCGACGAGGACCACCACATCGGCGGCTCGGACGCCTCGGGCATCGTGTGGAAGGTCGGCGAGGGCGTCACCAAGTGGAAGGTCGGCGACGAGGTCGTGATCCACTGCAACCAGGCTTCCTACGAGGACGTGGAGGTGCACGGCCTCGACCCGCTCGCCGCCCCCTCGCAGAAGATCTGGGGCTACGAGACGAGCTGGGGCTCTTTCGCCCAGTACACGAAGGTCCAGGCGCAGCAACTCGTCCCGAAGCCGGCGAACCTCACCTGGGAGGAGGCCGCGTCATACGGCCTCACGTACTTCACCGCCTACCGCATGCTGATCGACCAGGTCAAGCTCCAGGCCGGTCACCGCGTCCTGATCTGGGGCGCCGCGGGCGGGCTCGGCGTGTTCGCCACGCAGCTGTGCAAGATCACGGGCGCCGAGTCGGTCGGCGTCGTGTCCTCGGACGACAAGGGCGAGCTGGTCAAGCGGCTCGGCGCCAAGGACTTCATCAATCGCAACGAGTTCGCGGGCATGATGCGCAAGGGCGGCGAGTCGCCCGAGGAGGAGAAGGAGCGCTTCGGCCACTCGCGCGCCTTCGCGAAGCGCGTCAAGGAGATCCTCGGCGAGGCGCCCGACGTGGTGTTCGAGCACGTCGGGCAGGCGACGTTCCCGACCTCGGTGTTCGTGGTGCGGCCGTTCGGCAAGGTCGTGATCTGCGGCGCGACCTCGGGCTTCAACCTCGATTTCGACGTGCGTTACCTGTGGATGCGCCAGAAGCAGATCATCGGCTCCCACTTCGCGAACGCATGGGAGGCGACCAAGGCCAACGAGCTGATCGCCCAGTCGAAGATCCAGCCGGTGCTCTGGCGCGTGATGCCGTTCGAGGGCGTCGCCGAGGCACACCAGCTGATGCACGAGAACAAGCACCTCGGCAAGATCGCGATCCTCGTCGGCGCCGACAGCGAGGGCCAGGGCAAGACCGCCGAAGGACCCGGCGCGATCCGCGCCGAGGTAGGAAATTGAGCCGATGGAGCGGCTGTCCTCGATGCCGCAGGGTGGCGGGCATCGCCTCGGGACGGGCCTGATGGAGGCCGTCCAGCTCGACTTCGTCGTCACCCCGTTCCGCGCGCAACGGTTCGTCGACCGCTACTACCCGGCGATCCGGCGGCCGCTGTCCTACGGGGCGACCGGCTACGTCTTCTACCGCAACGAGGACGACTCGGCCCACTTCGTGCACATGATCTATTGGGAGGATCGCGCGGGGTTCCAGCGCTGGTGGCTCTCCCAGGAGATGCAGGACATCAGGGTCGCGGTCTCGGGCCTCCACGGGCAGCCCGTGCTGCCGGTGTGGAACACCGTGATCGACCAGCACCCCTAGGCGCGGGCGCCCGGCACTATCCCTGCTCGAGCGGAGCCATCGTCAGCCCCGCGTCCTGGAGCTGTTCCCAGTAGAGCTCGGCGGGCTCGCGCTCGCCCGACCAGACGATCGCGCGCCCGCTGTTGTGGATCGCGTCCGCGAAGCGGTAGCCCTGATCGACGCTGACAGCGGGGATCACGCGGGCAAGCGTGCGCGCGACGTGGTCGAACGTGTTGTGGTTGTCGTTCAGCACGATCACGCGCCACGCGCCCTCACCGCCCGTCCCGGGGCCCCCGACACGCGGGCGCTCGACTGTCTCGGTCGGCGTCACCGTGGCGAAGCCGTCCTCTCCCCCTGCTTGCTCCAGTAGCGCCGTAGGCCCAGCCACCGCTGCTCGACCGGGGAGCCGACCTCGAACATCGCGGCGACCTCGTCGCCCACCGCTTCGCGCGTGAGCCGGCCGACCTCCGCGACGAAGGCCGCGACCGCCGCGTCGGTGTCGCCGTGCTCGGCGAGCAGCGCGCGGACGAGCTCGGCCTGGTCGTCGAGGCCCTGCTTCATCCTCGCGAGGTGGGGCTGTGGGTCGTCGACCATGCCGAAGTGCGTCAGCGCGAGCCGGGCCGGCTGCCGCGCGGCCACGACGTCGATCGATCGCTGCCACGCCGCCACGTCGATGTCGGGCGGAGGGGTGGGCGCGCGCACGAAGTCGGCCGGCGGGATCCGCACCCCGGCCACGTCGCCCACATAGGCGGTCCGATCGGCGGCGTCGAAGTACACGACGTGGTGCGATGCGTGCCCCGGCGTGTACTCGACCTCGAAGTCGCGGCCCCCGACCGTGATCGTCTCTGCGCCCTCCACGATGCGCACGTTGCGCTCGGGCACCGGCACCACGCGCCCCCAGAGCGGCCCCATCTCGTCCCCGTAGATGCGCTCGGCGCTGCTGAGCAGCCGCGACGGGTCGATCAGGTGCGGCGCGCCCCGGGAGTGCACGTACACCTCGATCTCGGGAAACCGCTCGACCAAGGCGCCCGCGGCACCGGCGTGATCGAGATGTATGTGCGTCAGCAGGAGCGCCCGCGGCTCGCTCGACAGCGCTTCGAGCAGCGTCTCGAGCCGGCTCTCGGGCCCCGGGTCCACGATCGTGCCGCCCAGGTCCCACGCGCCGATCACGCGTTCGCGTCCGAGCTGGAGCACATCTATGAGCCGCGGCGACTCGATCACGGTTCCGAAGGCTATCCCCACTAACCTAAACTCATATCGTGAGCTCCCGTAGGAGGCGTTGATGGCGGCGGACGACCATGGCAACGGCATAGGCGATAACGGCAAGGCCCAGCTGGACGACCTGATCCGCTCGAAGGAGGCCGAGCTCAGCCGCCTCCACGATGCACGCAGGCGCTGGGAGGAGGGCCCGCTCGCGAAGTCGCTCGAGAAGTCGGGTGAGCGCCGCGAGAGCTTCGACACGCTCTCCGGCCTCGAGACCGACCGCATCTACACGCCCGAGCACGGCGCGCAACTCGACTACGCCCGCGACATCGGCTTCCCCGGTGAGTATCCCTTCACCCGCGGCATCCAGCCGACGATGTACCGCGGGCGTCCGTGGACAATTCGCCAGTACGCGGGCTTCGGCACCCCCGAGGCCACCAACGAGCGCTTCAAGTTCCTGCTCTCGCAGGGGCAGCCGGGGCTCTCCGCTGCCTTCGACCTCCCCACCCAGATGGGGCTCGACTCCGACGACGAGCGCGCTGCGGGCGAGGTGGGACAGGTCGGCGTGGCGATCGACTCGCTGGCCGACATGGAGACGGTCTTCGAGGGCATTCCCCTTGACCGCGTGTCGACGTCGATGACGATCAACGCACCGGCGCCGATCCTCGTCGCGATGTATGTCGCGGTCGCGGACAAGCAGGGTGTCCCGCGCGAGAAGGTGTCGGCACCGCGCAGAACGACGTCCTCAAGGAGTACGTCGCGCGCGGCACGTTCATCTATCCCCCCAAGCCTTCGCTGCGGCTGGCCGCCGACCTGATCGCGTGGTGCTCGACGGACGCGCCGCGCTTCAACGCGATCTCGCTGTCGGGGTACCACATGCGCGAGGCCGGCTCGACGGCGGTGCAGGAGATCGCGTTCAGCTTCGCCAACGCGATCGCGTACATCGAGGCCGTCACCGAGCGGGGCGTCGACGTCGACACGTTCGCGCCGCGGTTGTCGTGGATCTTCAACACCCACATCAACTTCTTCGAGGAGATCGCCAAGTACCGGGCGTTGCGCCGGCTTTGGGCGCGCATCATGAAGGAGCGCTTCGGCGCCAAGGACCCGCGCTCGATGATGCTCCGCACCCACACGCAGACCGGCGGCTCGACGCTCACGGCGCAGCAGCCCGAGAACAACATCGTGCGCGCCGCCGTGCAGGCGCTTGCCGCCGCGCTCGGCGGCGTCCAGTCGATGGCCCTCTCCTGCTACGACGAGGCGCTCGCGATCCCGACCGAGAAGGCGCAGAAGATCGCCGTGCGCACCCAGCAGATCATCGCCGAGGAGATCGGCGTGACGGACACGATCGACCCGATGGCCGGCTCCTACTACCTCGAGTGGCTCACCGACGAGCTCGAGCGGCGCGCCGTTGAGGAGATGGACAAGATCGAGAAGCTGGGCGGAGCGGTCGACGCGATCGACTCGGGCTACTACCACAAGGCGATCCTCGACGAGGCCTACCAGTGGGAGCAGGACGTCAACTCGGGCGAGCGCGTGGTGGTCGGCGTCAACAAGTACCGCGACGACGACGAGCCCAACCCGGAGTACTTCAAGGTCGACCAGACTCTGGCCCTCCAGCAGCGCGAGAAGCTCGAGCGGCTGCGCTCCGATCGCGACTCCGCCGCCGCCGAGGCCGCGCTGGCAAAGCTGCGCACGATCGCCGAGGGCGAAGCGAACATGATGCCCGCGATCATCGAGGCCGTTCACGCGTATTGCACGCTCGGCGAGATCTGCGGGGCGATGCGCGGTGTCTTCGGCGAGTACAAGGCCCTGGCAGCGATTTAGGGCGCTCGTGGCGCAGCCGTTGCGGGCCGGCTGACACCGTCACCGGGGCACCAGGCGCGCAGTAGAGTCAGCCAATGTGGCGCTTGGCAGGGATCCTCGTCACGGCCGTGGCCGTGTGTCCCGCCGCGGCGTCGCAGGCAGCCGTCGACTTCAGGCCGTGCCAGCGCGGATCGGACATCCAGTGCGGCACCGTGCCCGTGCCGCTCGACCGCGCCGGGGCCGTGCCCGGAACCGTGAAGCTCCACGTGGAGCGGCTCGAGTCGTTCGGGAAGCGCGAGGGGGCGCTGATCACGCTCGCCGGGGGCCCCGGCGAGGCCGCGACCCCGTACGTGCCCGACTGGGCCGGCACGTTCCTCTCCGGCCTGCGCACCCGCGACCTCGTCGTGTTCGACCAGCGCGGGACGGGTCTGTCCGGGGCGCTGCGCTGCCGCCAGGTCGAGGTGCCCGTGTCGCGCACGCCGCTCAAGCAGGCCGAGCGGGCGGCAGCATGTGCCGATAGCCTCGGGGCCGCGCGCGCCTTCTACACGACACGCGACTCCGTCGAGGACCTGGAGGCGGTGCGCCAGGCGATCGGCGTCGAGCGCATCGCCCTCTTCGGCGTCTCCTACGGGACGAAGGTCGCGCTCGCGTACGCCGCCCGCTATCCGCAGCACATCGAGCGGCTCGTGGTCGACTCCGTCGTCGAGCCCACAGGGCCGGGAGCGTTCTCGCAGGAGAGCATCGCGGCGGTGCCGCGAGTGATCGGGTCGCTGTGTGCGCGCTCCGGCTGCGCGGGCATCACGCCCGACCCGGTTGCCGACATCGCGGCGCTCGTGAGCCGCATGCGAACCACGGGCTTCATCTACGGGCCCCTGGTGTCGGCCAAGGGCCGCCGCCACCGCGCGCGGATCGGCAGCGTGCGCTTGCTCGACCTGCTCTTCGCGGGCGACTTCGACCCGACACTGCGCGCCTATCTGCCCGGGGCGGCGCGCGCGGCGCTGACGGGCGACCCCGCGCCACTGCTGCGCCTCGCGCTCCGAGCCGACCGCGGGAGCGGGGGCGCGGAGCCGGTCGAGTACTTCAGCAACGCGCTGTACACCGCGACGGTCTGCGAGGAGGGACCGTTTCCATGGACGCGGACGACCCCGGTTGCCGCCCGCATCGCGACGGCGGAGGGCGCGCTGCGCACCTTCCCCGTCACGGCGCTGCACCCCTTCGACCGCACCACCGCGCTGTTCGCATCGCCCGTCGTGCAGCTGTGCAGCCGCTGGCCGACGGCGGCTGCCGAGCCGGCGATCGTGGACGGGCCGTTCCCGGCGGTCCCGGCGCTCGTGCTCTCGGGCGAGGACGACCTGCGCACCCCGCTCGAGTCCGCGCGGCGGATCGCCGCGCGGATACCCGGCGCGACGCTCGTGTCGGTGCCCGAGATGGGCCACTCCGTGCTGAGCGGCTTTCCGCGCTCGTGCGGCGTGCGGGCGACGGACGACTTCTTCGCGGGCCGCCCGCTGCGCAGGTGTCCTCCACGGCGCCGGGACTTCCCGCCGGTACCCGCGCCGCCGCGCACCCTCTCGCAGGTCGCGCCCGTGGCGCTCGAAGGCCGCCCGGGAAGGACCCTGTCCGCGGTCGCCCTGACACTGGTCGACTCCCTCGACCAGGTCTTCTCGGCGGCGCTGCTGGCCTCCGAGCACCAGGAGGTGCTCCACGCCGGCGGCCTGCGCTCCGGGTACGCCCGGGCGGGCAAGCGAACGCTCGAGCTGCACCACATCGAGTACGTCCCCGGCGTGAGGGTGTCGGGGACCCTGCGGATCGGCCGGGAAGTGACCGGCGTGCTGCGCGTGTCGGGGCGCGCCGCCGCGCGCGGGCGGCTCGTATTCCGGCGCAACGGAGCGGTGCGCGGGCGCCTTGGCGGCCGGCGCGTGCGCGTACCGGGGTCCGTGACGCTCTCCGGTGGCGACCGATCGCTGCGGGGCGCCGTCGGTGATCTCGGGAGCGTCAGGCGGGCGCTCGAGGAGATGCCGGTGCGCCGGCCCGGAAGCCGCTTGCCGATCGTGGCGCCGCCCGAATAGAGTCCACCTCGGATGGCCGGCCTGGGCACCTTCATCTCCGTCGGTCGATCGCTCGACCAGGCGATCGTGCGCGTCAGGCGCGCGGACGAGCTCGGCTACGACTCCGTCTACGTGACGCATATCGCCGGGCGCGACTCGCTGACGCTGCTGATGGCCTATGCCGCCGCGACCGAGAGGATCAAGCTCGGGACCGGCGTGCTCCCGATCTACTCGCGCACGCCCGTCGCGACCGCCCAGCAGGCCGCGACGATCGACGAGTTCTCGAACGGGCGCATGGTGCTGGGCCTCGGGGTCTCGCATGCCGTCACCGTCGAGAACTGGTACGGCACCAAGATCGTGCGTCCCGTGAGCGCGATGCGCGAGTACGTGGGCGCGGTCCGCGCGATGCTGACCGGAGGCGACATGCCGGAGGGGGAGTTCTTCCCGACGAAGTTCCGGTTCATGGGCTACGAGCCCCGCGCCACGTTGCCGATCTACGTGGCCGCGCTTTCGCCGAACATGCTGCGGCTCGCAGGCGAGGTGGCGGACGGAGTGATGCTGTGGCTTTGCAACCCGGCCTACATCGAGAGCGTCGTCGTGCCCGAGGTCCGCGCGGGCCGCGAGCGCGCCGGCAAGAGCCTCGACGGATTCGACATCGTCGCGGCGGTCCCGTCCGCGGTCGTGGACGGTCGCGAGTCCGCCTACGAGACCATGCGCGGCGACCTCGTGACCTATTGGAGCCTGCCCTTCTATCGCGCGATGATCGAGCGCTCGGGGTTCGAGGGCGACATCGCCGCGTTCGACCGCGGCATGCAGGACGGCGACGTCGAGGCGGCCAAGCGCGCGATCTCCGACAGGTTCCTCGACTCGCTCACGGCGATCGGGTCCTCCGAAGACGTGCGAGCGGGCATCGCGAGGTACAGCGCGGCCGGTGCAACGTCCCCGGGCGTCGGGGCGGTCCCGGGCACCGACTTCGAGGCGACCCTGGAGGCCGCCCGCCCCTGACCGGCGAACAGCGAGCGAGCTTAAACAAAAACTCGCCACCTGGCCGAATGTTGACTACGTTGGAATACGTCACGGATGGCGTGATTGATTCGCAGCAGCAGCACAGCATCACCCGCACCGCAAACTCCGGCCACCGCACCTTTTTTCGCGGCCGGCCGGAACGGATCTCGAGGGCCACCGGCCGCCGGGGGGCTCCGCCGATGGGCCTCGAGGTCGCCGCGGTGCGGCCGCTTCGGAGGCTGGTCCGTGCCAACCCCGAGTTGTCACGACAACTCGCGCTGATCTGAGCGTCGCCATCGCTCGGGCCCTCACACCCCGACCGAACGTCCCGGACTGCGTGCTCTGGGCGGTATCGCGGGACGTTCGGCCACGGGCTCTGGGTCGTCCTGACCCCGAGGTGTCACCGCACGCGCGGGACTTCAGGATGCTCGACCGAACCTACGGCCGGAAGCACGAGGGCTAGACTTCGCCCCATGTCACCGCGCTCGCTCGAGCCACTGCGCGATGGTCACGGCCGGCCGATTGGCGACCTGCGCGTGTCCGTCACGGATCGCTGCAATTTCCGCTGTCAGTACTGCATGCCGGCCGAGGGCCTGTCCTGGCTCGACCGCAGCGAGATCCTCACCTTCGAGGAGATCGAGCGCCTCGTCGCGCTCTTTGCCGCGATGGGCGTCGCGGACGTGCGCCTCACCGGCGGGGAGCCGCTCGTGCGGCGCGAGTTTCCGAAGCTGGTCGAGCGCCTCAGCCGCGTCGAGGGCCTTAGCGACCTCTCTTTGACGACCAACGGCTACCTGCTGGAGAGCATGGTGGACGACCTCGCCGCTGCCGGACTGCGGCGCGTCAACGTGTCGCTCGACGCGCTCTCGCGCGATCGTTTCTTCCAGATCACCAGGCGCGACTCGCTGCCGCAGGTGATCGCCGGGCTCGAGGCGCTCGAGCGCCACCCGGAGATCAGGCCGATCAAGGTCAACTGCGTGGCGATGCGGGACTTCACCGAGGCGGAGGTGCTGCCGTTCGCCGAGCTCGCCCGGCGCAAGCCCTACGAGGTGCGCTTCATCGAGTTCATGCCGCTGGACGCCGACCACGCGTGGTCCGAGGACCGGGTTCTGAGCGGCGCCGAGGTGCGTGCCCTGATCGACGAGGTGTATCCGCTCGAGGCCTTGCCGCGGGAGTCCCACTCCACCGCACGCGTCCACCGCTTCGCCGACGGGCGCGGGGAGATCGGGTTCGTCAACCCCGTGTCGGAGCCGTTCTGCGGCGACTGCAACCGCGTGCGGCTGACCGCGGAGGGCAAGCTGCGAACCTGCCTGTTCAGCCTGCACGAGACCGACCTGCGCGCGCCCCTGCGCGACGGCACCGACGACGGCGAGCTCGAGCGCCTGATCCGCGACGCTGTCTGGCGCAAGGAGCTCAAGCACCACGTGAGCGAGCCCGGCTTCCGCCAGCCGGCCCGCACGATGAGCCGGATCGGAGGCTGAGGATGGCCGAGGCCGAGATCCCGCAGCCGCCGGACCGCCGCGCGGAGAGCGACGACGGGCGCCCCTGGCTGCGCTGCTACCGCTGCTGGTCGCAGAACCTCGAGGCGCAGGTCCACTACGACGCGATCCTGCGCATCGACCCGGAGTCGGGCACCTTCACGGAGCGGGTCGACGAGGTCCAGGAGGCGGTCGTCCAGTGCCTCGACTGCATGCACGATCAGCCGCACCTGACCTTCACCGACGGGCACGTCGAGCCGATCGAGGATCGCTGGGAGCGGATGGTCACCGGCACGCCGTGGGTGGCCTCGTGCACGGTCACGGTCGACCAGGAGCTCGTCGAGGTCTGCTCCGGTCCCGAGGCCGCGGACTCACTCACCTACGGGGCATTCGGCGAGGGAGGGACGCGCGAGTTCTTCACCCACGTGCGCTTCCACAAGCACGACGAGGACAAGATCACGATCCATCTGCTCGTGGAGCTGTACGCGCGCTCGGCCGAGGAGGCCGGAGAAGTGCTCGAGGAGTCCTCGCGCGGCGTGCTCTCGATCACCTCGCTCGCCGAGGAGAGTCGCCCGCCGGCGGCCGACGCGAGCGGATCCCACTAGCGCCGAGCGGGGTCAGCCGCTTCGGCCACTCGTTACTTGCCGAGTCGCTGCTCGAGCTGCTCGAGCTGCGCGCGCAGCTCCGCCGGCAGAGAATCGCCGAACCGGGCGAAGTGCTCCTTGATCATGGGCAGCTCCTGGCGCAGGCCGTCGGGGTCGACGCGCAGCAGCTCGGTCATCGCGTCGTCGCCGACGTCGAAGCCGCTCGTGTCGATGCCGCCGTCGGCGGGAACGAGGCCCGCCGGCGTGGAAACTGCGTCCGCGGTGCCTTCGCAGCGCCGGAATATCCACGCGAGCACGCGGCTGTTCTCCCCGAACCCGGGCCACAGGAAATTGCCGTCCTCGTCCTTGCGGAACCAGTTGACGTGGAAGAGCCTGGGCAGCTTGGACGCCTCGCCCCGTGACCCGATCTCGAGCCAGTGCTTGAAGTACTCGCCCATGTGGTAACCGCAGAAGGGCAGCATCGCGAACGGGTCGTAACGCAGCTTGCCCACGTCGCCGGCTGCGGCAGCCGTGGTCTCCGAGGACATGATCGAGCCCATGAAGACTCCGTGCTCCCAGTCGAACGCCTCGCGCACGAGCGGCACGACCGTCGCGCGCCGGCCTCCGAAGAGGATCGCGTCGATCGGGACACCGGCGGGGTCCTCCCATTCGGGGGCGATCGAAGGGCACTGTGCGGCCGGCGCCGTGAAGCGCGCATTCGGATGGGCGGCCGGATGGTCCGACTCGGGCGTCCAGTCCTCGCCGTGCCAATCGGTCGCGTGCGCCGGGGGTTCTTTGGTCATGCCCTCCCACCACACGTCACCGTCATCGGTGCGCGCGCAATTGGTGAAGATCGAGCCCTTGCGGATCGTCGCGATCGCGTTCGGGTTCGTCTTCGCCCCCGTCCCTGGTGCGACGCCGAAGATGCCCGCCTCGGGGTTGATCGCGTGAAGACGGCCGTCGGGCCCGAACTTCATCCACGCGATGTCGTCGCCGACCGTCTCGACCGTCCAGCCCGGAAGCGTCGGGATCAACATCGCGAGGTTCGTCTTGCCGCACGCAGAGGGGAAGGCGCCGGTGATGTACTTCGCCGTCCCTTCCGGTGAGGTGAGCTTGAGGATCAGCATGTGCTCGGCCATCCAGCCCTCGTCACGGGCCATCACCGAGGCGATGCGCAGCGCGAAGCACTTCTTGCCGAGCAGCGCGTTGCCGCCGTATCCCGAGCCGTACGACCAGATCTCGCGGCTCTCGGGAAAGTGCACGATGTACTTGTTGGCCTCGTCGCACGGCCACGGCACGTCGTCGCGCCCGTCCGCAAGCGGATAGCCGACCGAGTGCACGCACGGCACGAAGTCACCGTCCGAGCCGAGCACGTCGAGTGCGCCCTTCCCCATGCGGGTCATGATCCGCATGTTGACCGCGACATATGCGGAGTCGGTGAGCTGGACGCCGATGTGCGCGATCGGCGAGCCCAGCGGGCCCATCGAAAAGGGAACCACGTACATCGTGCGGCCCTGCATCGAGCCGCGGAACAGCTCCTGGAGCACGCCCCGCATCTCCGCCGGGTCGCGCCAGTTGTTCGTCGGCCCGGCATCCTGCTCGCGATCCGAGCAGATGAACGTGCGGTCCTCGACGCGGGCCACGTCGCCGGGATCAGAGAGGGCGAGGTAGGAGTTCGGCCGCTTGGCCTCGGAGAGAGTCTCGAACGTGCCGTGCTCGACCAACTCGGCGCACAACGTGTCGTACTCCTGCGCCGATCCGTCACACCAGTGGACCGCGCTTGCCTGCGTCAGCGCCGCGATCTCCTCGACCCAGGATTTCAGGCCCTCGTGCTCGGTCGGTGCTGCGTGCTGCGTTGTTGCCGCGCTCTCACTCAAGTGATCAGAGACTCCTTTTTTTGCTGGCCAACGCAGCCCATTCTGCCGGATTGACGGCTGGTCAGCTCTTTTGCCTACTCGCCCGGGGTGCGCCGCGGGATCAGAACGGCACGCCGAAACGTGGCCACCAGCTCGTTGCGCTGGTTGTACACGTCGGTGCGCACCCTGACCACTCCACGATCGGGCTTCGACTGGGAGGGCCTGACCTCGAGCACCTCGGATTCCGCGTAGAGCGTGTCCCCGTGGAACACGGGCGCCGGGTGCTTCAGCTCCTCCGTCGCGAGGTTGGCGATCGCCTTGCCGGACACGTCGCCGACCGACATCCCGAGGGCGAGCGAGTACACCAGCGGCCCGACCACCACGTTCCTGCCCTGCTGCGACTCGGCGGCGTAAACGTCGTTGATGTGCAGCGGATGGTGGTTCATCGTGATCAGGCAGAACGTGTGGTCGTCGGACTCGGTCACCGTCTTGGCGGGCCAGTGCTTGTAGAGGGCGCCCTCCTCGAAGTCCTCGAGGTAGCGCCCATAGGGACGCGCACCCGATGCCTCGCGCGAGGCCTGGTCGAAGGTCGTGCCCTGCTTGGTATCCGTCTCTGCCACCTGGTCAAAGCCTCCGTTTCTTGATCTTCTGGCGGTTTTCGTGGCGCTCGATGACCTTAGCGATGAGCTTCATGATCGCCTCGTCGCCGGTGACCCGGACGTAGCCGTTCTCGTAAGCGTCGCGCCAGTGCTGCAGCCGACCGTCCTTGGCGAGCTCGTTGAAGTGGGAGCGGGGCGCCACCACCAGCACCTTCGCGTCCCCGGCCGCATCCTTCGTGATGTCGATGTCCGGGAACTCGACACGCCACGTCTGCGACTCCCGGCGTGCGCGTAGGTCGAGGCGCAGCACCAGCTTCAGCTGCCTGAGGGCGGGGAGTTCGTCGAGAAAGCGCCGGGCTCCCTCCTCGATCAGTTTCTGCGTGTCCGATGACAACGGGCCAGGAAGCGTACCGGGCACGTGACTCGCGGTATCCTGCCGTCGCCTTGTTCGATAAGGAGAAGAGACAGGAGAAGCGCGAGAAGCGAGCGGCCGTGAAGGCCACGCTCGAAGAGAAGATCAAGCCCCGCCCCACTTTCGCGCAGCAGCAGGAGAAGGTCGAGCTCAAGGCACGGCGCGAGGCCGAGGCGGCGAAACGCGAGACGGTAGTGGCAGAGCGGCTGAAGTCCGTGTTGAGGGGAAGCGACGCCGGCGAGGTCGTCCAGCTCGGCTCCGCCCTCCTGTACGCGCAGGGCCTTTCAGGGATCCAGCTTCAGATCCAGGAGCAGATGAGCTCCGAGGACAAGTGCTTCACGCGGTGGTTGGTCTTCGGCAAGCACGAGGCCGACTTCCTCGGGATGGCGGCCACGGGCCGGGACGTGCAGCTCGGCGGTATCACGGTCAGCTTCCTGTCGGACGAGGTCGTCACCCAGGAGATCCATTACTGGGACATGGTCGCGCTGCTCCAGCAGATCCAGGCTGCCTAGACCTAGACCTTGTAGCGCTCCAGCAGCTTCTTGCCGATCACCATGCGCTGGATCTCCGAGGTGCCCTCGCCGATCAGCAGCAACGGCGCATCGCGGTAGAGGCGCTCGATCTCGTACTCCTTCGAATAGCCGTATCCGCCGTGGATCCGAAACGACTCCTCGACGACCTCCTTGCCCGTCTCGGAGGCGAACAGCTTCGCCATGCCGGCCTCGACGTCGGAGCGTTGCCCGGCGTCCTTCATGCGCGCGGCCTTGAACGTCAACAGGCGCGCGGCCTCGACCTTCGTCGCCATGTCGGCCAGCTTGAACTGGATCGCCTGGTGCTGGGCGATCGGGCGGCCAAAGGTCTTGCGCTCCTGCGAGTAGCGCAGCGCGAGCTCGAGGGCGCGCTGGGCGATGCCGACGCCACGCGCCGCGACGTTCACGCGGCCCACCTCGAGCGCATCCATCATCTGGCGAAAGCCCTGTCCGAGGCCGCCCTCCTCCCCGCCGAGGATCCGGTCGGGTGAGCACCGGTAGCCGTCGTAGACCAGTTCCGTGGACTCGACGCCCTTGTAGCCCATCTTCTTGATCTTGGGTGGGACCACGAGGCCCGCGAAGTCACCGGTGTTCTCCGACGCCCCTGGCTCCTTCTCGGTGATGAAGCAGGTCATCCCCTTGTAGGGCGGGTCGGCCTTGGTGTCGGTCTTCATGAGGACGAACACGACGCCTGACAGCAGGCCGTTGGTGACCCACATCTTCTGGCCGTTCAGTACGTACGTGTCGCCATCCCTGGAGGCGGTGGACTTGATGCCCTGCACGTCGGAGCCGACCTCGGGCTCGGACAGCGAGAACGCGGCGCGCAGATCGCCGGTCGCCATCTTCGGCAGGAAGTGCTCCTTCTGCTCGTCGGTGCCGAACTTCATCAGCAGATAGGAGCCGATGAAGTGGGTGTTGACCACACCCGAGATCGAGATCCAGCCGCGCGAGAGCTCTTCGACGATCATCGCGTAGGTCGTCAGGTCGAGGCCCATCCCTCCGTATTCCTCCGGGATCGTGACCCCGAACAGGCCCAACTCCTTCATCTGCTCCACGATCGGCCCCGGGAACTCGTCCTCGTGGTCGTAGTGCTCGGCCTGCGGGAGGATCTGCTCGTCGGCGAACTGGCGCACCATCTCGGTGATCGCGCGCTGCTCGTCGGTCCTGTCGAGAAGCTCTGGGGCTACGGCCATCTGCTGGTTCCCACCTTTGACTCGCTGATCAACGTCTCCGAAGGATAATCCCTGAGGTTTCCGGGATGGGATCGGCGCCTGACGGCGGCCGTGTAGATTTCCCGGCCGATGCGAAACCCCCGCGATTTCTTCCAGCCGCTCGCCGTGGGCGCGCCCGACCCCGTCATCGAGGTCCCGTTCCGGCCGTCGCGGATGATCCATTTCTTCGATGCCTCCAACGAGAAGATGGCGGCGAAGGTGCCGGACATGGCCAAGCAGGCCGACATCCTGCTCGGCAACCTCGAGGACGCCGTCCCGGTGGACCGCAAGATCCCGGCCCGTGAGGGCCTGATCCGCGTCGGCCGGGAGGTCGACTTCGGCGACACCCAACTGTGGACGCGGGTGAACAGCCTCGACAGCCCGTGGGCGCTGGACGACCTCACGCAGCTCGTCACCGAGATCGGCGACAAGCTCGACGTGATCATGATCCCGAAGGTCGAGGGCCCCTGGGACATCCACTACGTCGATCGCCTGCTGGCCCAGCTCGAGGCGAAGGCGGGGCTCGAGAAGCCGTTGCTCGTCCACGCGATCCTCGAGACGGCCCAGGGCGTCGTGAATCTCGAGGAGATCGCCTGTGCGAGCCCGCGGATGCAGGGCATGAGCTTCGGCCCGGCCGACCTTGCTGCCTCGCGCCGCATGAAGACGACGCGGGTCGGAGGCGGCCACCCCGGCTACCGCGTGATCGAGGACCCGGACACGGACAACCCCGACGCCCCGCGCGCCACCGCGCAGCAGGACCCGTGGCACTACTCGATCGCGCGCATGGTGGACGCGTGCACGTCGACGGGGATCCTCCCCTTTTACGGGCCCTACGGCGACATCAAGGACGTCGAGGGCTGCGAGACGCAGTTCCGCGCGGCGTTCCTGCTCGGTTGCGTCGGCGCCTGGTCGCTGCACCCCGTGCAGATCGAGATCGCGAAGAAGGTCTTCAGCCCGCCGCCGGACGAGGTCAAGTTCGCGATGAAGGTGCTCGAGGCGATCCCCGACGGGCGCGGCGTGCACATGATCGACGGGAAGATGCAGGACGACGCCACCTGGAAGCAGTGCAAGGTGATGGTGACGCTCGCGGAGATGCTCGCGAAGAAGGATCCGGAGTTGGCGGAGGCCTACGGGCTATGAGGAATATCGAGTCGGCGTCGCCGACACCTGAAGTCAAGAACGACTGCCTCGTGGTCGCCGCGTGAGATTTTTCGAGTACGAGGCACGCGAGGTCGTCAAGCGCGCCGGCATCCCGGTCACCAAGTTCGGCTTTGCCACGAGCGCCGACGAGGCGCGCGCGATCGCCGCCGACATCGGCGGCCCGACCGTTGTCAAGTCGCAAGTGCTGACCGGTGGGCGCATGAAGGCGGGCGGAGTGAAGTTTGCCGACACGCCCGACGAGGCGGCCGCGCATGCCGAGGAGATCCTGACGCTCGAGATCAACGGGCACATGCCGCGCGGCGTGCTGGTCGACCCCAAGGCGCAGCTGAAGCAGGAGTACTACGCCGGCGTCGTGTGGGACGGCGTCCGCAAGAAGCCCGTGATGCTCTTCAGCGACATGGGCGGCATCGACATCGAGGAGGTCAACGAGCAGCACCCGGACCGCGTCGGCCGGGCGCACCTCTCGAACCTCGTCGAGGCGCCCGACTTCCGCGCCAAGGAGGTGATCGCGCAGACCGGCGTGACGGGTCGCCAGCTCCAGCGCGCGACCCCGATCCTGGCGCGGCTCGCGCGCCTGTTCAGCGAGTACGACATGACGCTCGCCGAGATCAACCCGCTCGGCGAGCTCGAGGACGGTAGCTTCGTCGCGCTCGACGCCCACATGGAGATGGAGAACGAAGCGCGCCCGCGCCAGAAGGCATTGTTGAAGGAGCTGGGTGTCGGTGACGAGGAGACGCGCGAGGCGCGCGAGGCCACGCCCTTCGAGATCGCCGGCGAGGAGGTCGACGCGATGGACCATCGTGGCGTCGCAGGCAACGTGACCGAGTTCGACGGCAACCTGGGCCTCGTGATCGGCGCAGGCGGCGGCAGCCTCACGCTGTTCGACGCCGTGCGCAAGTACGGTGGCAAGCCCGCGAACTACTGCGAGATCGGGGGCAACCCGTCCGTCGCGAAGGCCGCGGGGCTGGCGAAGCTCGTGCTCTCCAAGCCCGGCGTGGACAAGATCGCCGTGATGATGTCGATCGTCTCGAACACGCGCGTCGACATCGTCGCCCGCGGCGTCGTCAAGGCCTGCCTTGAGCTGGGCTTCGACCCGGCCGAGAAGATCGCGATCTTCCGCATCCCCGGCGCGTGGGAGGACGAGGGCTTCAAGATCCTCGCGAAGTACGGCGTGGAGTACTGCGACCGCAGCGTGTCGATGCACGAAGCGGCGAAGCGAGCGGTGGAGAAGATCCCCGCATGAGCATTCTGATCGACAGCGGAACCACTTTCATCGTGCAGGGCATCACGGGGCGCGAGGCCGTCAACCTCACGCGTGAGTGCCTCGACTACGGCGCGGGCGCGAAGGTCGTCGGCGGCGTGACTCCGGGGCGAAAGGGACGCGACGTGCACGGAGTGCCGGTGTTCGACACGGTCGAGCAGGCCGTTGCCGATCACGGGTCGCCGATACAGGGCTCGGTCGTCACCGTCCCCCCGGCCTTCACCAAGGACGCGGTGTTCGAGGCGCTCGAGCACGACATCAAGCTGATCGTGATCGTCACCGAGCGCATCCCGCGCCGGGACGTGGCGCAGATGGTCGAGCTTGCGTCGCAGCACGGCGCGCGCATCATCGGCCCGAACTGCCTCGGCGTGATCGTGCCCGATGTGATCAAGATGGGCGGCATCGGGGGCCCGGCGAAGGATGCCGCCAAGGCCTACACGCCCGGGTCGGTGGGCGTCATGTCGCGCAGCGGCGGAATGACCACGGAGATCTCGAGCACGTTGACCGCAGCGGGCCTCGGGCAGTCGACGGCGGTTTCGATCGGGGGCGACGCGATCATCGGCTCGACCTACACGGAGTTGATCCCGCTGTTCGAGGCCGACGAGCAGACACGCGCGATCGTGATCTATACCGAGCCCGGTGGGCGCATGGAGGCGGAGCTCGCGGAGTACGTCACGGGGACCAGCAGCCGCCTGCCGATCGTGGCGTTCATGGCCGGCAAGTTCATGGACGAGATGCCCGGCATGAGCTTCGGCCACGCCGGCACGATCGTCGAGGGCAAGGCCGACACCGCGGGCGAGAAGATCCAGCGCCTGCGCGAAGCCGGCATCGCGGTCGCGGAGGAGATCGCCGAGATCCCCGACCTCGTGAAGGACCGCCTCGGGCAGAAGGTGGCCTCGTGAGCGCAACGTCGCAGCAGTCGATCTTCATCGACGTCGAGGTCGACGAGACGGTCGCGCGCGACCCCGAGGTGGCGCGCAAGCTGACCGAGGTCTGCCCGGTGGACATCTTCGCCCAGAACGACGACGGCACGCTGCGGATCGTCACGGAGAACCTCGACGAGTGCGTGCTCTGCTACCTCTGCGTAGAGGCCGCGCCGCAGGGCACCGTCCGCGTCATAAAGCTTTACGAGTGACCGGACTCTGGGCCACCGAGATTTCCGGCTAAGGAAATCTCGCTGGGACTCTGGGCCACCGAGATTTCCGGCTAAGGAAATCTCGTTTTTCTAGAGCTTCGGCGGCCGCTTCGACTTGCGCTTCTTCGTGCAGGTCCGGTACGTGCGCGTGCCGCGCAGCGTCTTGCCCTCGCTCGTGAGGACGACGATCCGCACTTTGAACGTTCCGCGCGGCAGGCCGCGCAAATTGACGTTCGCCACTTTGCGCTTGCGCTCGAACACCTTGCGGGTGAGCACGCGCACCTTCTTGCCGTTCAGGAACACCAGCGCCGTCTGGATCTGGATCCCGCCCGGCTGACGGATCCGGATCCGGAACTTGCGGCGGCTGACGCACTTCTTGTTGGACGGCAGCCCGATCACGCCGGCCGGCTTCTTCACGATCTTGCCGCCGCTGATCGTCCCGTCGGCGAACAGCGTCTCGGGCGCGGGCGGCACGCTCGAGTCGCGCTCGGCGACCTGCAGCGCGCTCCCCGCGGCCGGCTCCTGGAACGAGTTGTGCGTCGGGCAGCAATTGATGTCGTCGTTGGTCCCGATCCCGTTGACCGAGTCGTGGAACCCGAGGCCCTGGCCCGCCGGCGTCAGCCGGAACGGGGCCGTGACCGCCTTGCCACCGATCCCGATCGGGACGAACTGGTAGTACGGATCGGCCGGGTCGTCCCCGTTGAAGCCTCCGGCGTTCGCGAAGATCCCGCCTCCCGAGTTGAAGAACGCGGTGATGTCTGCCTTGCGAGCGCTGATCGCCGCCGAGTCGGCCGTACCTCCGAGATCGATCATGTCACCGGAGGACCCGACCACAATGGCGCTGTAGCGAGCCGTAGTCAGCGGCTCCGCGGCCCACGCTGGCGTCGTGGGGCAGATCACGCGGTGCGGCCCACCCACGCCGGCGTTGTTCATCGCGGTCGTCAGGTAGCCGCTCGTGGAGCAGTCCAGCAGCAGCAGCGGGCGCGCCGGCACGGGCGCCGCGCCCCGCACGTAGTTCACTGCGACCTGCACGAAGTGGCACTGTCCGGAGCTGTCGAAGCCGGCGCAGTGGCTGTCTGCATCGTGACCCGTCGCGACCAGGCGGCCCGCATGAGACTGCGCGGGCAACACGAGCAAGACGGCCGTAGCCGCCACTGCCATGAGTCCGCAAACCTTCCGACGCATTCCGCTCAACCTCCGAGACGATCGTAGTGACCGTCATCAGGCCGCGCAACACCAGTTCACTACCCGCGCCCCGTAGCATCACGTCCCATGGCTTCGACCGATGAACTGCCTCCGGACGAGGCCGTGCGCCACGGGCGCGCGGCGCAGGCGATGAGCGTCGGCTTCCCCCGCCTGGAGAATGCGAGCACGATGGCAGACGCCGCCGGCATGCTCTGGGCGAAGGGCTGGCTGCCGGTTCCGGTGCTCGACGGGGACGGCCGACTCTCCGCCGTGGTCTCCGATCGCGACATCGTGCGCGCCGTCGCCCAGCAGCGGGACCCGCAGCAGACATCGGTATCGGAGATCGCGTCGACAAAGTTGCCGATCGTCGACGCGCAGACGAGCCTGGTCGACGCGCGCGAGGTGATCGCGGGCTCGCCCTACGGGCTCGCGCTCGTCGTCGACGCGGCGGAGCGGATCGTCGGCGTGCTGACAGCGACCGACCTCGACGGACAGGTCCTGATCGAGGCCGAGCTCGGAGAAGCTGCCGCCGACGTGATCACCGAGCTTTCGCCGAACGACCTCATGTACTCCGGTAGCTGGGGCGCGTATGCGTGCGCGGGCGTGACCGCACTGACCTGCATCCGCGAGATCCTCGACAAGCTCGGCCGCCCGGCTCCCGCCCGCATCCTCGACCTTCCGTGCGGCCACGGACGCGAGCTTCGGTTCCTGAAGGTGGCCTATCCGGACGCGCGCTTCGGGGTCTCGGACCTCGACCGCGACAGCGTCGACTTCTGCGCGGCCCTGTTCGGTGGTGAGCCCATCTACTCCCACGAGGATCCGGCCCAGGTGACGTTCGGCGAGCGTTACGACCTCGCGTGGTGCGGCTCCCTGTTCACCCATCTGTCGGCTGATCGGTGGCACGGGTTCCTCGACCTGTTCGCGCGCGCGCTCGTGCCCGGCGGCCTGGTGCTGTTCACCGCGAACGGATACCTGGCTCCCCAGGTCCTGAGTGACCTCGGGCTCAACGGCGTCGAGGTCGACCTGCTGCTCGATGACTTCCGGCGAGACGACTTCGGCTACGTCGAGGTGGCAGATGGAGCCTGGGGGCTGTCGCTCGCGCGGCCGCGGTGGGTCACGGAGCAGATCGAGCGCTCGCCGCTCGATCTTGTTTCCTACGAGCGCTGGGCCTGGAAGCCTCCCTTTCCGCCCCAGGACGTGCTGGTGTGCACCCTGCCGCGCGGATGAGCATGGCGCGCACGGGCTTCAACTTCACGCGCGACGTGCTCGAAAGGCTGGCTCGTGAGCGCCCCGCCGATGAGGCCCTGCGCGCGATCTCCGCGGACGGGTCCGTGCGCTCGTATGCGTTCGGCGAGGTCGCGGAGGCCGCCGCCGAGACCTCAGCCGGGCTGGCGGCGGCCGGCGTCGGGCGCGGCGACGTGGTGATGACGCTGATCGGCGCTCGCGCGGAGTGGGTCTTCGCGCTGCTCGGGACGTGGCGCCTCGGGGCGGTGGCGCTGCCCTGCTCGGAGCAGCTGAGAGCGAAGGACATCGCCCTGCGGCTCCGGGGCGCCGCGCCGGCGCTCGTCCTCGCAGCCGGGCGCGACGTGCCCGAGCTCGACCGCGCGCTGGCGCAGCACGAGGACCCACCGCCGCGGATCGACGTCGACGCCGAAGGGCTGCCCAGGGCCGCCGGTGCCACCGAGGCGGCGGCAACGGCGGCCGGCGATCCGTCGCTCGTGATCTTCACGTCGGGCACGGCCGGTGAGCCCCGCGGCGTCGTCCATACCCAGGGGTACCTACGCGGGCAGTCCGTGCAGGCTCGCCACTGGCTCGGCCCCCGCCCGGGCGAGCTCTCGTGGTGCACCGCCGCCAGCGGCTGGTCCAAGTCGGCACGCAATGCGTTCGTCGCGCCCTGGACGGCCGGCGCCGCCGCGCTGCTCCAGGACGCGCGCTTCGAATCGGGCGAGCGGCTCGCCACGGCCGCCGAGCACGAGGTCGCCGTCCTTTGCCAGTCGCCGACGGAGTACCGCATGATCGCCAAGCGCGCCGCGCTCGACGCCGGCCGATGGCCCGCGCTGCGCCGGCTGGTCTCCGCCGGGGAGCCGCTCAACCCGGAGGTGATGGAGGTCTTCCGCGCTGCCACAGGACTCGATATCCACGACGGTTACGGGCAGACCGAGACCGGCCAGCTCACTGCCATGCCCGATCGCGAGCCCGTGCGGCCCGGCTCGATGGGCAAGGCGCTGCCCGGCTTCGTGCTGACGGTGCTCGACGACCAGGACCGGCCGGCCGAGGAGGGCGAGCTGTGCCTCGATCCCTCCACGATCCCCACCTTCTTCCACGGCTACCTCGGCGAGCGGCGCTTCGCCGACCCGGCATGGCGAACGGGCGACCGGGTTCGCCGCGACGACGAGGGCTTCCTGTGGTTCGAGGGGCGACTCGACGACGTGATCCTGTCGGGCGGCTACCGGATCGGGCCCTTCGAGGTCGAATCCGCGCTCGTCGAGCATCCTGCCGTGGCCGAGGCGGCGGCCGTCGCGGCGCCCGACCCGGAGCGGGGCTCGGTCGTCGAGGCCGTCATCGTCCTGAGGGAAGGGCACCCCGCCGGCGACGAGCTGGTGACGGAGCTACAGGAGCACGTCAAGCGCGCGACCGCGCCGTACAAGTACCCGCGCATCGTGCGGTTCGTGGACGAGCTGCCGAAGACGGCGAGTGGGAAGATCAAGCGGGCGCAGCTACGTCTCCCGACCGAAGGTCACGAGCGAGCGCGGTAGGCTTGACCGCCCCGTCGGCCCGCGTGACGGTCCCATCTTGAGTGGAGGTCCCATGACAACCGAGAGTACCCCGGGAACGGTGCCGGCACCCGAGATCGATCGTCGGCATGTCGCCCGACTGACCGAGCGCCAGCGCGAGATCCTGGCCCAGCGCACCGCCAACTCCGGCCGGTACTTCGAGCGCGCACGCAAGGTGATGCCGAAGGGAGTCCCCTCCTCATTCCAGGAGAACGACCCTTGGCCGATCTACATCGAGCGCGGCAGCGGGGCGCAGGTGTGGGACGTGGACGGAAACGAGTACACCGACTTCCACAACGGCTTCGGCGTGATGTGCATCGGTCACGCGAACCCGGTCGTCGCCGAGGCGGTCAAGCGTCGCATGGACCTCGGAACCCACTTCGCCGCGCCCACCGAGGGCTCGATCGGCGTTGCCGAGGAGCTGTCCCGGCGCTTCCGGCTGCCGCAGTGGCGTTTCACGAACTCCGGAACCGAGTCGACGATGGACGCGATCCACATCGCGCGCGGCTCGACGGGGCGCGACATGATCCTCAAGATCGAGGGCTCCTATCACGGCCATCACGACGCCGTGATGGTGTCGGTATACCCCTCGCTCGAAGAGCTCGGCGACCGCGAGGACCCAGTGAGCGTGCCCTATGGGGCGGGCTATCCGCGTGCGATCACGGAGCTGACGCGCTCGGTTCCGTTCAACGACGCAGCCGCGCTCGCGAGCGTGCTCGAGCGCCTCGACGGCAAGGTCGCCGCGCTGATCATGGAGCCGGCGATGATGAACATCAACATCGTGCCGCCCGTCGACGGCTACCTCGAGGACGTTCGGCGCATCACCTCCGAGCACGGCGTGAAGCTCGTGTTCGACGAGGTCAAGACGGGCGCGACGATCTCGCCCGGGGGCGCGACGCAGCGCTTCGGCGTGACTCCCGACATGGTCACTCTGGCGAAGGCGAGCTGCGGGGGCCTGCCGGGTGGGGCAATCGGTATGACCGAGGAGCTTGCCGTCGTGATCGCGGACGGCACCGTCCACCAGTACGGCACGTTCAACGGCAACCCGCTCGTGATGGCCGCGGCGCACGCGACGCTCACCGAGGTGCTCACGGACGATGCGTACGCGAGGCTCGAGTCAGCCAACGAGCAGCTCAGGCGCGGCTGCGACGAGATCATCACGCGCCATTCGCTGCCGTGCTACACGGAGGGCCTGGGCGCGAAGGGATGCGTCGTGTTCGCGTCCGAGCGCCTGCGCGAGTACCGCGACTACCTCACCAAGGTCGACGACGACCTCTCGACGCTCGCGTGGCTGTACCACATGAACCACGGCATCTTCATGACGCCCGGCGTGGAGGAGGAATGGACGTTGTCGATCGCGCACACGGACGAGCACCTAGGGCGATACCTCGACGCGTTCGAGGCGTTTGCGGCAGACCTGATGGGTAACTGACGGCGCATGGCGAACCGCCTCGCGACCGAGACCAGTCCCTACCTCCGCCAGCACAAGGACAACCCGGTGGACTGGTTCCCGTGGGGCCAGGAGGCGCTGGAGCGCGCGCGCGCCGAGGACAAGCCGATGCTCGTCTCGATCGGGTATTCGGCGTGTCACTGGTGCCACGTGATGGAGCACGAGTCCTTCGAGGATCCGGAGACGGCAGCCTTCATGAACGAGCACTTCGTCGCCGTGAAGGTGGACCGCGAGGAGCGCCCCGACGTCGACACGATCTACATGGGCGCGGCGCAGGCGATGCTCGGGCACGGCGGCTGGCCTCTGAACGTCTGGGTCGACCCGGACGGCGTGCCGTTCTATGCGGGCACCTATTTCCCGCCCGAGCCGCGCCAGGGCGCGCCGAGCTTCCGTCAGGTGCTCGAGGGCGTGGTGGAGGCGTGGAGCACGCAACGCGACGAGATACGCGCGGTCGCGCCGCGCACGGTCGAGCGATTGAGCGCGGCGACGCGCGTGGAACCCTCCGCCGATGCGCCCTCCCACCAAGTGCTCGAGGAGGCCGAGAAGACCCTCACCACGATGTTCGACGCCAGCTTCGGCGGTTTCGGTGGCGCGCCCAAGTTCCCGCCGTCGAGCGCGCTCGAGTTCCTGATGGGTCGGATCGCCGACGGCGCCGCGGCGCCGCGCACCGAGCAGGTCGTGCGCACGACCCTCGAGCGGATGGCGTGGGGCGGCATCTACGACCAGGTCGGCGGCGGGTTCGCGCGCTACGCGGTCGACGCGCAATGGCTCGTCCCGCACTTCGAGAAGATGCTCTACGACAACGCGCTGCTTGCACGCGCCTACCTGCACGGATGGCAGCTGATGGGCGAGGACCTGTTCCGCCGCGTGTGCGAGGAGACCCTCGACTGGGCGCTGCGCGAGATGAGAGGCCCGGAGGGCGGCTTCTACTCCGCGCTCGACGCAGACTCGGAAGGCGAGGAGGGGAAGTTCTACGTCTGGTCGCAGGACGAGCTGGGCGAGGTCCTCGGAGCGGATGCCGATGCGATGCAGCGTTACTGGGGCGTCGACCGGGGACCCAACTTCGAGGGGCGCAGCATCCTGCACGTCGGCGGCCCGCGGCCCGACGATGCCGTCGTCGAGCGCGCGCGTGAGCGTCTCTACGAGGTGCGCTCGCAGCGTGTGTGGCCGGGGCTCGATGACAAGCGCCTGACCTCCTGGAACGCGCTGATGCTCACCGCGCTCGCCGACGCGGGCCGCGTGCTCAGCAGGCAGGACTACCTCGATGCAGCGCGTGCCTGCGCTGACTTCCTGCTCGACCGCATGCGCGACGCGGACGGGCGTCTGCTGCGCACGTTCAAGGACGACCGCGCCTCCCTGAACGCCTACCTCGAGGACCACGCGTTCCTTGTCGAGGCCCTCCAGGTGCTGTACGAGGCGACCCTCGAGACACGCTGGATGGTCGAGGCACGAGCGCTCGCCGACCAGATCCTCACGCGGTTCGCGAACCCGGAGGAGCCGGGCGGTTTCTTCGACACGTCCTCGGACCACGAGTCGCTCGTCGTGCGCCCGCGCGACGTGGAGGACCACCCGATCCCCTCCGGCAGCTCGTCGGCCTGCCTTGCACTCCTGCGGATCGCCGCGTACACGGGCGACCGCGCCTACGAGCGCCGCCCCATGGAGGTCATCCGGATGTTCCACGTCGCGGCGACGCGCTACCCGCAGGCCTTCGGGCACCTCCTCCAGGCGATCCGCTTCCACTTCGCCGCTCCCCGCGAGGTGGCGCTCGTGGGCGACGCGCTGGACGAGCTCGCCGACGTCGTGTGGCGCAAGCCATTGCGCACGCTCGTGCTCGCCGGCACGGCACCGGGCGACATGGAGGCGCAGGAGGTCGTTCCGCTGCTCGCCGGCCGCGAGCTCGTGGACGGACGCCCCGCCGCGTACGTGTGCGAGAACTTCGCCTGCCGCCTTCCCGTGACCGGCGCCCGCGAGCTCGAGGAGGCGCTCGCGTGAGCGCAGCGCCGGCCGCATCCGCCGGCTCGATCGCGCTCGGCGCTTTGAGCGTCAACCGGATCGGGTTCGGCGCGCGCTTCGTCCAGGATCCCGACCACCACGGCGCGCTGCTGCGACGGGCGCTCGAGCTGGGCGTGACCCTGATCGACACCGCCGACGTGTACGGCAACAGCGAGGCCGCGATCGCCGGCGTGCTGCATCCCTACCCGCAGGAGCTGACGATCGCGACCAAGGGGGGCCAGACGCTCGTCGACGGCACGCCGACGGCGAACGGCCAGCCGGCCTATCTGCGTGAGGCCTGCGAGCGCAGCCTCGCACGCCTGCGCGTCGACACGATCGACGTCTACCAGCTGCACATGCCCGATCCCGGCGTCCCGATCGCGGAGTCTGTCGGAGCGCTCGATGAGCTGCGCCGCGAGGGCAAGATCCGCGAGATCGGCGTCTCGAACGTGTTCGGTGAGCAGCTGGAGCTGGCGCGGCGCGCGGCGCCGGTCGTCTCGGTCCAGAACCGCTTCAGCCTCAAGCACCGCCGCAGCGACGCCGAGGTGGCGTTCTGCGAGCGCGAAGGCATGGCCTACATGCCATGGTGGCCACTCGCGGGCGGGGAGCTTGCGCAGTCCGGCGGCGCGCTGCGCAGTGTCGCCGACGCGCACGGCGCCACCCCGGGGCAGGTGGCCCTCGCGTGGCTGCTGAACCGCTCGCCGTCGATGTTGCCGATCCCGGGAACGACGTCGGTCGAGCACCTCGAGCAGAACGTCGCCGCGGCGGCGCTCGCCCTCACGGACACGGAGATCGCGTCCCTGGAAGCCGAGCAGCCCGCCGCGTAGCGGGTATTCGCTCCCCCTACAGGACCGGCAGGTACTTCTCCAGCTCCCAGGCGGAGAGCTGCGTGCGGTAGTCCTCCCACTCCTGGCGCTTGATCTCGACGAAGCGCGTGAACACGTGCTCGCCGAGCGTCTTCAGGATCAGCTCGGACTCCGACGCGATCTCGATCGCCTCGCCGAGCGTCTCGGGCAACTGCTCGATGCCCAGCTTCTTGCGCTCGTCCGGGGAGAGGTGGTAGAGGTTGCGCTCCATCGGCTCGGGCAGCTCGTAGCCCTTCTCGATGCCCTCGAGCCCGGCCTGCAGCAGCGCCGAGAAGCACAGGTACGGGTTGCACGAGGGATCGGGGCTGCGGATCTCGCAGCGTGTCGCCTGCTCCCTGCCGGGGTGGTAGAGCGGCACCCGGATGAGCGCCGACCGGTTGCGCCGAGACCAGGCGACGTACACCGGTGCCTCGTAGCCCGGGACGAGCCGCTTGTACGAGTTGACCCACTGCGCGAACAGCGCGGAGATCTCGCGCGCGTGCTTGAGCTGGCCGGCGATGAACGACTTCGCCACGTCCGAGAGGTAGAACTGGTCGTTGGCGTCGTAGAACGCGTTGCGGCCGCCCTTGAACAGCGACTGGTGGACATGCATGCCGGACCCGTTCTCACCGTAGAGCGGCTTCGGCATGAAGGTTGCGTAGAAGCCGTACTTCATCGCGTACTCCTTCACGGTGATGCGATACGTCATGCAGTCGTCGCACATCTTCAGCGCGTCCGCGTAGCGCATGTCGACCTCGTGCTGCGAGGGGCCCACCTCGTGGTGGGAGTACTCGACGTGGATGCCGAGCTGCTCGAGCGCGAGCACCGTCTCGCGGCGCAGGTCCGAGCCGGCGTCGAGCGTCGTGAGGTCGAAGTACCCGCCCTTGTCGAGCACCTGCGGCGGGCCGCCGTTGGTCTCCGACGAGCGGAAGTAGAAGTACTCGAGCTCGGGCCCGATGTTGAACTGGTCGAAGCCCATCCCCCGCATCCGCTCGAGCGCGCGGCGCATCACCCAGCGCGGGTCGCCCTCGTAGGGCTCGCCGCCGGGCACCTGCACGTCGCAGAACATCCGGCCCGTCGCCTTGTCCTCGGGGCGCCACGGGAGGATGTTGAAGGTCGATGGATCGGGCATCGCGATCATGTCGGACTCCTCGATCGGGTTGAACCCGGTGATCGAGGACCCGTCGAAGCCCATCCCGCCCTCGAAGGCGTCGTCCAGCTCGGCACGGTTGATCGAGAAGCTCTTGAGCTGGCCCAGGATGTCGGTGAACCAGAGGCGGATGAAGCGCACGTCGCGCTCGTCGCAGATCGCGGCTACGTCCTGGGGAGTCTTGGGTGCGTCAGCCAATGGAGGCTCCTCCTGCGGTCGGGGTCGGGGGCGTAATCTAGAGGTTTCCCGGGAACGGGCTCGTCTCAGCGACCTCGTGGATGTGGACCTCCGGGCGGGCCGCGACGAGTCCGGCCAGACCGCGCTGGAACTCCTTCAAGTGGGGCCGGGTGAAGTGGACGTCGAGCGCCTCGCGGTCGGCCCACTCCTCGACGGCGACGAATGTCAGCGGGTCCTCGACGGCGGCGAAGAAGCCGTAGCGAACGCAACCCGGCTCGCGGCGCGATTCCTCCTGCATCCGCTCCAGCAGCGCGACGAGCGCCGCGCGGTGCTCGGCCGCGCAGCTCACCCGCCCGACCACGATCACCAAATCAGGACTCCGCGGCCACGAACTCATCGAGCGCGGCCCGCGCGCGGCGGCGAACCGCGCCGCGCAGCATGGGCGTCCAGCCGAGCAGCGCGCCAACGGGACCGAGTGCCTGCCGCTCCCAGCGGTACAGGCTGAACTCGTCCACGTGCTCTGCGATCAGGCCGCCGGCGAAGCGGAAGCGCGCCTGGATGTCGTTGGTGACGTGCCGGCCGGTCTGCGAGTACGTGTACCGGGCGACCCAGTGCGCCGTGCCGCTGTCCCCGTCGGCGGCATGCTCGAGCAGATCGATCTCGAGGTCACCGGCGCGACTCGTCAGCATCCGCCACATCGCCCCTGCCCGCGCGCCGTGCAGATCGGTGAAGACCGGGTCCGAGAAGCTCACCTCCGGCGCGTAGCAAGCCTGCATCGCCGCGCCGTCGCGCTGCGCGAAGGCCGAGTAGAAGCGCTCGATCAGGCTGTCGTTGGCCGCCGGCATGTGCCCGGCGGACCCTACCGTCTCAGGCTAGCTGCGGCGGTCTCGCAGCCACTCGCACGCCCATTGGCGCAATGAGCCGATCGCCGGTCCGAGCGCGCGTCCCATCGGCGTGAGCTCGTATTCGACCCGCACGGGCGCGCCGTCGCACACGCGCCGCGCAACCAGGCCGCCCGCCTCGAGCTCCTTGAGCCGCATCGAGAGCAGCCGGTCGGAGATCTGGGGAATGCCCTGCGCAAGCTCGGAGAAACGCAGGGGGCCGCCGAGCAGGGATGAGACGATCGCGCCCGTCCAGCGCTTGCCCAGCATCTCGACCGCGGCGTGGTAGTACGGGCAGACGCCGATGGAGACGGGGGGCGAAGCGGAGCCGATGTGGTCCGCAACGCCCCCTGCGTCTCCATTGGGGGGGAGGGTTCGTCGGGTCCGGCGGCGCCCGTCCTGCTCAGTGTCGGCGCCGCCCCCGGCATTGGTCGCTAGGCGACCTTCTTGAGAGGCTTGACCTCGCGCGAGGTGCCCTCGAGCGGGATCTCACCGGCAAGCGTCACGAGCGACGAGAACTCCGCGAGCGCGACGTGTGCCAGCGCCTCGAGGACCTGCTCATCGCTCCAGCCCTGCTCGCGCGCCTCCTCGTGGAGGTGGACGGGCACCTGGCCGCTGTTCTCGAGCGCCTCGTGGATATACCGTAGGAGGGCGGCCTCGCGCTCGTCGCGGGAGGTGAACTGCCGCGCGGCGTCGATCTCGTCGAGATCGAGGCCCACAGCGCGTCCGGCGCGCGCGTGCACCGCCACGTCGTACTCGGAGCCGCGGTACTCGGCGACGGCGAGCGCGATCCGCTCCTGCGTGGCGGCGGGAAGAGTCCCGCGGCGCAGCTCGGACCGGATCCGGGCGTATCCGCGGAGCGCGGCCGGCGAGCCGGCGAGCACCCCGACGAAGTTGTTGAGCTTTCCGCTGCCTGACAGCGCGCCCTTCAGGATCGGCGCGCTCTCAGGTGGGGCCGTGAGCTCGTCGTGAATGTCGAATCTGCTGATCTTGGCAGCCATGGCTTTACTTTCTGATCGAAGCTACAAAAAAGGCGGGTTGCTTACTGACAGTAAGGTAGTTTACAAAAAGACCTGGGGAATGCAACCTTCGCCCGGCACACGCGCCATTCCTGCCGCGCGGGCCGGGTCCAGTCACATATACGCACGGACTGCTCGTGCGGATGTCCGAGGGTGTGCTTCGGGGGGGCTCTAGTGAATCGAGCGCAGGCGGCCGGTGCTGACCATCCCGAGCTTGCGGGCGGTCGCGGCCGTCAGGTCCCATGCGACCCCGCTGCGGAAAGGGCCGCGGTCGATCACGGGCACGGTCACGAACCGGCCCGCGCGGTAGAACGTCACGGGAGTGCCGCAGGGAAGCGACTTGTGGGCGACGCCGAGCGTCCGCGGCCGTAGCCGCTTGCCGCAGGCAGTGCGGTTGCCGTAGAGGCCCGGGCCGTACCAGGTCGCCTTCGCCGAGCGCATCAGCGCCACGAGGCGGGGCCGGGTCTGCGGGCCGACGACGCCGTCGACCTCGAGGCCCGCCTCCTGCTGGAAGCGCTTGACGGCCGCCTCGGTCGAGGCGTCGAAGGTCCCCGTGACCTTCAGGGGCCCATAGCGGCGGGCCTCGAGGATCGACTGGAGCGTGGCGACGTCGGGGCCCGCAGCGCCGCTGCCGAGCGTACGCTCACCGAGCTCCGCCTCGACCGCCTCCGGTGCGGGGGCCTTGGCGGCGGGGGGCGCCGGCAGGTCGACGCCGCCACTCTGGCCGTTCGAGGTCGTGGCGGCGACCAGGATCAGGAAGATCCCGAGGCCGAATGCCCAGAGGGCGACGCGGTCGGGACGGGATCGGGAAACCGGGTTATACGAGCGTTTGCGCGTGGACGCGCGGCGTTCGAACGGCTTTTGGGACACGTTCCTCTCTTTCCGGCGCTTACGGGGTTAGCTGACGGGCTCGCGCTGAAAGAGCTGCGCTACGCCTGATCGGCCTCGTTGCCGGCGGCGATTCGCCCCATCGCGGCCGGGTGGGCCGCATTTGGTTCCCCCGCTCTCCGGCCCCACCACAAGGGGGTACCACGGAGACTCAGCGGTCAGGTAAGTGACACGAAGGGCGGCATGCTAGCAAGATTGACTGACGAGTCAACCAAGCGGGGAAGGACTTCGGCCGCCGCCGTCGACGCGGTGTCAGGTGCCGGCTTCGAAGCGCGACTGCTCGTCCGCGGTGCGCTCCGCCCACGGGATCGCCTCGAGGCGCCCCTCGGGTATCGGCTCGCCGCTGTCGACGGATACGCCGTAGGAGCCCTCGTCCACGCGCCGCTCGGCGCGCTCGATCGCGGCGATTTCGTGCTCGAGACGCTCGATCATCGACTGATCGCGCTCGTTCTCGAAAAGCTCCGACCCCTGGTCGGCCGGGTGCTGGTCCACGCGGGACAGCTCGTCGTCCCCGTCGCCGCGGGCACTGCGCAGCGAGCCCAGCTCTTCCTCGATGCGCTCGCGCTCGCGCTGCAGCAGTTGTCTGGCTCGGTCGGGTTCCATGGAAAGGGGGTCAGGCGGGCGAAGGGGGCCCTTAACTTAGCGGCTCCGACCGTTTCAGCCTCCCGTAGTGCCGTCCTGCGCGAGCTGGCGCAGCACGAAATGGAGGATCCCGCCGTGCTCGAAATAGCGCCACTCCTGCGGAGTGTCGATCCGCACGGTCACCTCGAACGAGCTTGGTTCGGCACCGTCGGGGCGGGCGGTCACGGTCGTCGAGCGCGCGCCGCTGCGCACCTCGTCGATGTCGAAGGTCTCGCGGCCGGTGAGGCCGAGCGAGCGAGCGCTCTGGCCCTCGGCGAATTGGAGCGGGAGGACGCCCATGCCCACGAGGTTGGACCGGTGGATGCGCTCGAAGCTCTGCGCGATCACCGCGCGAACCCCCATCAGGCGCGGGCCCTTGGCGGCCCAGTCGCGCGAGGAGCCCGAGCCGTACTCCTTGCCGGCGAGCACGACGAGCGGCACGCCCTCGCCGATGTAGCGCATCGCGGCGTCGAAGATCGACATCTGCTCGCCGCTCGGGAGGTGCACGGTCCACGAGCCCTCCTTGCCGGGCGCGAGCTCGTTGCGCAAGCGCACGTTCGCGAACGTGCCTCGCATCATCACCTCGTGGTTGCCGCGCCGTGAGCCGTAGGAGTTGAAGTCGCGCGGCTGGACCCCGTGCTCGAGCAGGTAACGCCCGGCCGGGCTGTCGCGCCGGATCGCCCCCGCCGGCGAGATGTGGTCGGTGGTGACGCTGTCGCCGAGCAGCGCGAGCATGCGGGCACCGCGCACCGCGACGATCGGGTCGGGCTCGAGCGACATGCCCTCGAAGTAGGGCGGGTGCTTCACATAGGTCGACTCGCGCCAGTCGTAGAGATCGCCCGTCGGCACGTCGAGCGAGTTCCAGCGCTCGTCCCCCGTGTACACGTCGGCGTACGTGCGTGTGAACATCTCGGACTCGACCGCGCGCTCGATCGTGTCGTGGATCTCGCGCTGGGTCGGCCAGATGTCGCGCAAGTGGACCGGCTCCCCGTCCGAGCCCTCGCCGAGCGGCTCCGTCGTGATGTCGACGTCCATCCGCCCCGCGAGCGCGTATGCCACGACCAGCGGCGGCGAGGCGAGGTAGTTCATCTTCACCTCGGAGTGGATCCGCCCCTCGAAGTTGCGGTTGCCCGAGAGCACCGACGCGACCGCCAGGTCGCCCTGCTCGATCGCCGCGGAGATCTCTTCCGGCAACGGGCCGGAGTTGCCGATGCAGGTCGTGCACCCGTATCCGACGAGGTTGAAGCCGAGCGCCTCGAGCGGTTCGCGCAGCTCGGCGCGCTCGTAGTAGTCGGTGACGACCTTCGACCCGGGAGCGAGACTCGTCTTCACCCACGGCCGCGAGCGCAGCCCGCGCGCGACCGCCTTCTTCGCGAGCAGGCCGGCCGCGACCATCACGGCGGGATTCGAAGTGTTCGTGCAACTCGTGATCGCCGCGATCACGACGGCGCCGTGGTCGAGCAGGCAGTGCTCGCCGTTGGTCGTGACCTCGACGGCGGTGGCGGACTGGCGCTCCACGCCGACCGCAGTGTGGCCGCCCTCGTTGGCGAAGCGCTCGATGTCCTGTTGCGGCCTCTCGTTGCGAGGCTGCACGAGCGCCTCGAGCTCGCGCTCGAACGACTCCTTCGCGCCGGCCAGGGGCACGCGGTCCTGGGGACGGCGCGGGCCGGCGAGGCTCGGCTCGACCTCCGCGAGATCGAGCACGAGCGTGTCCGTGTAGGTCGCCTCCTCGGTACCGGGCTCGTGGAACATCCCCTGCTCGCGCGCATAGGCCTCGACGAGCGCGACCTGCTGCTCCGAGCGGCCGGTGAAGCGCAGGTAGTGCAGAGTCTCGGCGTCGATCGGGAACATCACGCACGTCGCCCCCTGCTCGGGCGCCATGTTGGAGATCGTCGCGCGGTCGGCCAGCGGCAGGCGCGCGAGCCCGTCCCCGAAGAACTCGACGAACTTGCCCACCACCCCCCGCTCGCGCAGCATCTGGGTGACCGTCAGGACGAGGTCGGTGGCGGTCGCGCCCTCCGGCAGCGCACCGTTGAGCCGGAAGCCGATCACCTGCGGGATCAGCATCGACACCGGCTGCCCGAGCATCGCGGCCTCGGCCTCGATCCCCCCCACTCCCCAGCCCAGCACGCCGAGGCCGTTGACCATCGTGGTGTGCGAGTCGGTCCCGACAAGCGTGTCGGGGTATGCCTGCGCCGTCCCATCGGTCTCGTTCACGAACACGACGCGCGCGAGGTACTCGAGGTTGACCTGGTGGACGATTCCGGTGTCCGGCGGGACCACCGCGAAGTTGTCGAAGGCCTGCTGGCCCCACTTCAGGAAGGCGTAGCGCTCCTGGTTGCGCTCGAACTCACGGTCGGCGTTCACCTGGAACGCGCGCGGGGTGCCGGACTCGTCGACCTGCACGGAGTGGTCGATCACGAGCTCGGCGGGCTGCAGCGGGTTGATCCGCGCCGGGTCGCCGCCCAGGCTGCGCATCGCGTCGCGCATCGCGGCGAGGTCGACGATCGCGGGCACGCCGGTGAAGTCCTGGAGCAGCACGCGCGCCGGCGCGTATGCGATCTCGCGGCTCGGCTCGTCGGTTGCGACCCAGGTCGCGAGGGACTCGACGTCGGCGGCCTCGACCGTCGGGCCGCCCTCGTTGCGGAGCAGGTTCTCGAGCAGGACCTTCAGCGCGAACGGCAGCCGCGCTACATCGAACTTCGACTGGAGCGCGTCGAGCCGGTAGATCTCGTATTCGCGGTCACCGACGGCGAGTGTGGAGCGGGCGTCGAAGCTGTTCATGCGCGGGCGGCTCCTTGGACGTTTGCGGGGCTCACACTCAACTTTACCCCTCCACCGCGGCCCACTAGAAACGGCCCCCGAGGGGGCCGTTCCCGTAGCAGACCTGTAAGCCGGATTCTGTCGTGAGCAACCATCTGTCTATGCGGCCTACCTGGACCTCGGCGGGCAACCTCGACGGTCCTGCTTGGCCTTGCACCAGGTGGGGTTTACCGCGGCCGCCGTGTCACCACGGCGCCGGTGCGCTCTTACCGCACCATTTCACCCTTACCGGCCGAGCCGTTCAGCTGCTACGGCTCAACTTAGGCGGTGTCGTTTCTGTGGCACTTTCCCGCGAGTTTCCCCGGGTCGGCGCTACCGACCACCCTGCCCTGCGGTGTCCGGACTTTCCTCGAAGGCATCACCTCCGCGGCTGCTCGGTCTGCGGCCTCCGATTGTAGCCCCCGTGCGCTTGCGATCCGAGAGCGCAGCCGCGGCCGGCAGGCCGACCACCAGGCAGAGCACGGCGCCGGCGCCCAGCGCGATCCGTACATGGGTCGCCGTGACGCCGCCCGACAGCGCGACCCCGCCGAGCACCGCGCCGAGACCGGCGCCCAGTAGCCGCGCCGTGGAGAGCAGCGAGGAGACACGCCCGTGCTTTGCCTGCGGGACAGCGTTGAGCGCGGCTCGCGAGGCCGGCACGAACAGCATCCCGAGACCGAGGCCGAAGGGAATCAGCAGCGGCAGCGCCCCGATGCCCTCGAGCGGCACGCCCGGGACGGCCAGCACGCCCAGGCCCAGCGCGGCGAGCGAGAAGCCGAGCGCGATCGCGGGGCCCTCGCCGCGGGCGTCGGACAAGCGGCCCGAGAGGGGCGCGCCGACCGCGACGAGCAGCGCGATCAGCGTGAGCGCCGCGGCGGCGCCGAGCGCCGAGTACCCGGCCGCGACCTGGAGGTACTGCTGACCAATGTAGAAGGCGCCGATCATCACCGTGAACGTGAGCGCGGCGACGAGCGCCGCGGAAGCGATGACGCGCTGGCGCAGCCCGGCCGCCTCGGGACTCTCGTCCGCACGCACGTCGCGCGGCACCAGGCGCCACATCGCGAGCGCCGCGGCACCGCTTGCCGGCACGAAGAACCACCAGCACGCGCGCCAGTCGATCGCCACGGTCAGCAGCCCCCCGATGACGGGGCCGATCAGGTTCGCGACGCCCGAGCTCGCACCCCAGATACCGAGCGCGGCGCCGCGTCGCGCGGGCGGGAAGCCGGACACCGCGCCCGCGAGCGACGCAGGGCTCACGAGGCCCGCGCCGAGGCCCTGGACGATCCGCGATGCGACGAGCACGTCGAGCGTGCCGGCGAGCGCCCCGACCACAGCCCCCGCAGCGAAGACCGCGAGACCGGCGAGCGCGACGCGGCGTGAGCCGATGCGGTCGACCAGCGCACCGCCAGGGAACAGCGCGAGCCCGTACGCGACGAAGTAGGCCGTCAGCACATAGGAGAGCTGGTGCGAGTCAGCGTCGAGCTCGGCCCCTGCCGAGGGCAGCGCGACCGTGACGATCGTGCCGTCCATCTGGAGCAGCGCCGCCGCCCCGGCGCAGGCGGCGAGCCTCAGCCAGGCGTCACGGGAGATCCCGCCGCCGGGCGCTGCGGGGCGGGGACGGCCCGAGGACATGTCGGCCATTCTCTCCGACTGGGCGACCGGCGCGTTTTTGAGGTCGTCGAGCCGTGGCTCCCGGCGCCGCGGCTACTCGAGCCTGCTGCCGCAGGAGCGGCATTCGGCGGCGGTGCCGAGGTCGCCGCCGGCGGTCATCGCCCCGCACACGAGGCACGACACGGCCTGACCGTGGTTGACCGCGTCGTCGATCTCGCTCAGGAGGTCGGCGAGCGTGCGCACCGGCTGCGGCTCGAAGAGACGCGCGGTCGACACGGGTGGATCCTCGAGGGCGGGCATCAGACCTTCCTGAAGACTCCCACGACCCGGCCGAGGACCTCGACGTCGCGCGTGCGGATCGGCTCCATGGCCGGATTCTCAGGCTGGAGGCGCACGTGGTCCGGCTCGCGGAAGAAGCGCTTGACCGTCGCCTCGTCCCCGAGCAGCGCCACGACTATGTCGCCGTCCCCCGCGGTGTCCTGCCGGTGCACGACCACGTAGTCGCCGGAGAGGATGCCGGCGTCGCGCATGCTCTCGCCCGAGACCTGCAGGACGTACTCGCCCTCGTCGCCGCCCGCGACGCTCGGGACCTGCACGTAGTCCTCGATGTTCTCCTCGGCCAGCACGGGCGTGCCGGCCGCGACGCGGCCGACGAGCGGCAGCATGCCCTCGTCGGGCGCGACCACCTTCTTGGCGCGCTCGTAGAGCAGCTCGATCGCGCGCGGCTTCGTCGGGTCACGGCGCAGGACCCCGTACTTCTCGAGGTTGGCGAGGTGGGCATGCACGGTCGACGACGACGCAAGGCCGACCGCCTTCCCGATCTCGCGCACCGTGGGCGGGTACCCGTACTTCGAGCCGTACCGCTTGATGAAGTGAAAGATCTCCTGCTGGCGCTTCGTCATCTTGAGGTCAACCATCAGGCGCTTTCCTCCTGGCCGGTGAAAGGAGCTCGAGCTGGAGCTGGCATAGCGAACACACGTTCGTAGAGTAGCTGGCTTCGCGGACGGGTTCAAGCCCCAGGGTCAGCGCTTGGGCTGCCAGAGGGCGATCTCGCCCCCGGAGGGCGCAGCGACGACGCTGCGCCAGCCCGCCGGCCCCTCGCGCGGCTCGAGCAGCACGGCGGCGCCGAGCGCGCGCGCCCGCTCGGTCGCCGTCGTGATCTCCGCCACGGCGACGTAGGGCAGCCACAGCGGACGCCGCGTCCTGCATTCGATCACGCCGCCGCTCAGCCCGTCGCCCGGATCGAGCGTCCGGTAGGAGCCGTCGGCGCTGTCGATGCGCTCGGTGCGCCAGCCGCACAGCGCCGCGTAGAAAGCGCATGCGCGGGGCAGATCCCCCGTGTGAAGCTCGAGGTGGACGACGGAGTTGGCTCGACCGTTGCTCATGTCCTTTGCCCTTTGACCCCCGCGGGCGCGCCGATTAATCGGTGGCGCCGATGAGCCGGGCGGTCGCAGCCGGTCTACTCTTCCAACCCGGATGAGCGCCGATACCACAACCTCGACCGTCCAGGAGCAGGCGCTGCTCGATTCCGCGCGCGCCGGAGACGAGGGCGCATACCGGCAGCTCGTCGAACACCACCGCCCGGAGCTCCACGCCCACTGCTACAGGATGCTCGGATCGGTCCACGACGCGGAGGACGCGCTCCAGGAAACCATGTTGCGGGCGTGGCGCGGGCTCAGCCGGTTCGAAGGCCGCAGCTCGCTTCGCTCGTGGCTCTACCGGATCGCGACCAACACCTCGCTGAACCTGGTCGAGAAGCGCCCCAAGCGCGTGCTCCCGATCGACTACGCGCCTGCATCCGACCCGCACGGCGGGCCCGGCGAACCGCTGGTCGAGTCGGTCTGGATGGAGCCGTACCCGGACGAGCAGCTGGGGCTCGAGGGCGGATACGCGGCGCCCGATGCGCGCTACGAGCAGCGCGAGGGCGTCGAGCTCGCCTTCATCGCGGCGCTTCAGCACCTTCCGCCCAACCAGCGCGCGGTGCTGATCCTGCGTGAGGTGCTGGGCTTCTCCGCGCGCGAGACCGCCGAGGCGCTCGAGACGACGACCGCGTCGGTGAACAGCGCGCTGCAACGCGCGCGCCATTCCGTCGAGGCGCGCCTGCCCGAGCAAAGCCAGCAGGCCACCCTGCGCTCACTCGGCGACGAGCAGTTGCGCGAGGTCGTGGATCGCTACGTGACGGCGTGGGAGCGCTGCGACGTGGAGGGCGTCGTCGCGATGCTCACCGAGGACGCCGCGTTCGCGATGCCTCCGCTCCAGAGCTGGTTCCGGGGCAGCGAGGCGCTCAGGGTGTTCCTGGCCGGATGGCCGCTCTCGGGCACGTGGCGCTGGCGCCACGTGCGCGCCACGGCCAACGGCCAGCCCGCGCTCGCGTTCTACAGCTGGGACGAGCAGGAGCACGCCTACATGCCGTTCGCGCTCAACGTGCTCACGCTGTGCGGCAACCTGATCAGCGACGTGACCGCCTTCGTGACGCGCTCGACGGAGCTTCCCGAGCGCGAGGTATATGCGCGGTGGCCCGAGCAGCCCGCCGATGCGCGCAGGCTGGACGCCCTGTTCGGGCGCTTCGGCCTTCCGAACCGGCTGCACTGACCGCGCGGGGTCGCGACCGACCCGGACCTATAATCGAGCGCCGCATGCGCCTGTGGCGGAATTGGTAGACGCGCAAGGTTGAGGGCCTTGTGGCCTGTATAGGCCGTGGAGGTTCGAGTCCTCTCGGGCGCATCTGAGAACCCCGCCGCGGCGGGGTTCTCCTTTTCACCGGCTACAACAAGCCGACGAAGAGCAGGTATAGGTCAAGGTCGAAGAGCGCAAGCCCGCCGCTCATGAGCACCAACGCGATCATGACCCAGGCCGGCGGCCCTTGACCGCCTTCAACACCTTCGACATCGAGGCTGCCTTGTCGAAGTCGGCAGGCGCGGGCGGCTGCCCGACGATGTTGCGGATCCACGCCGCGTGACGGGCCTCGACCGCTAGCACGGAGGCCGCGGCCCACAGCACCGCCGTCTGCTTGATCCGGTGCGCCTGTCCCTGGTAGGCCGAGACGCCCGTGTCCTCGAGCACGATCGCGGTCTGCTGGAACTTGGCCTGGTCCGTGACCGTGTCCTTGAAGTCGAACTTGGGCTTCTTCACTGCCTTCTTTTTTAGGACACCCTGGAGGAACTGGCGTCCTGCGCCTCGTGCAGTGCGCCGTCCGAGTCAACCATCTCTACCGTGATCAGGTCGGTCATCCGCTTCCTTTCATTGGGGGTTCGAAACTGGGATGGGCGGTGGGTCTACGACCGGCTTTCCCGCAATCGCCGCGAGCACGATGCTGGCCTCGTAGAGCACGAGCAGCGGCACCATCGCGATCAGCATCGTGATCGGGTCGGTGCCGGGCAGCAACATCGCTACGACCGCGATGCCCACGACCGCGTGTTTGCGCGCGCGGCGCAGCTTGCGCGGCGTCGTCAAGCCCAGGCGCGTCGCCGCCAGCACGCCGACCGGGATCTGAAACAAGAGCCCGAGCGCCCCGAGGGTCATCATCGCGAAGCCGTAGTACTCGCGGGCGCGGACCTGGATGTTGAACTGGCTGTCGTTGAAGTTGACGAGGAACTTGAGCGCCGCCGGAAGCACGAACGCGTAGCTGAACGCGACGCCCGCGACGAACAGCACCGGCACCATCAACAGCAGCGGCAGCGCGACCCGCCGCTGAGTGGGGCTGAACGCCGGCAGCAGGAACGCGTACGCCTGGTATAGGAGGACCGGTAGCGACAGCAGGATCGCCGCGTATGCCGAGACCGTGACGGTGGTCAGGAACGGCTCCGAGACGCCGAACGTGACCGGCTTGAAGTCGCCCGGCAGGGGAGCGTTCAAGAGGTCGAGGATCTGATGGTTCTGCCAGAAGCAGAGCCCAAGTGCGACGACGAACGTCGCGCCCGAGGCGATCAGGCGGCTGCGGAGCTCATCGAGGTGCTCGACCAGGGTCAGGCGATCCTCGTGGGCAATCGGAGCGCGAAGCACTTGGGCCATCAGCTCGTGATCTCCCGGCTACGAGCGGTCGCGCGCCGCGTCGGCGTGGGTCGCCACTGGCGCCGGAGTCGGCACGGGTGCCGGAGCCGCGACGGCGGCCGCGAGCTGCGCCCGGTCGTCGTCCTCGTCCTCCTTGTTGCCGGTCACCGAGTCCTTGAACTCGCGGAGCCCGTGGCCGACCGAACGGCCCATCTCCGGGAGACGCTTCGGTCCGAACACCAGCAGTGCAATCACGAGCACCACCACGATTTCGAGCGGTCCTATGCCTGGCATGCGATCACCTTTCCGTTTCTCTTGTCATGTTCATTTGACTTCGACAGTTCCGTCCATGAAGGCGTGAAACGCGCAGACGTACTCGAATGTCCCCTTCTCTGCGAATTTGACTGTGCGCGATGCGCCCTTTCTCAGCGTGCCGGTGTCGAACTGCGACCCGGAGCCTTCCTTTGCGGTGGCCGTGTGCTTCGCCTTGTCGAGGTTCTTCCAGACCACCGAGCCGCCGACGGGGACCTCGATGCGCGCCGGCCGGAACGTGAAGCTCTCGACCTCCACGCTCTTCACTTGCCGCGCCGCATCGCCGTAGCCGTCGTCGCCGCAGCCGACGGCGGCTAACGTTGCCGCCACCGCCGCCACGGCGAGTCCGATCCCCGAGCAGCGCCTCAGGCTCAACTCTTGATCAGGGGCTTTACCGCGTTCAGGACCTGCTGCTCGCGCAGCGTCTTGTCGAACGCGTCCGGCGCGGGAGCCTTGTCGGCCTGCTGCCTGACGGCCGCGGCATGGCGAGCCTCGATCTGGACGATCGAGCCCGCGGAGGCGAGCACCTCGGTGGACTTGATCGACGGCGCCGCACCGTTGTATGCGGATACGCCCGTGTCTTCTAGCGTGACCGCGAGCTTCAGGAAGCTTGCCTTGTCGCTGACCGGGAACGAGAACTTCGGCGACTTCACGGGCGTGCCACCGAGGTCCGTGATCGTCGCGATGAGGGCATCCACGTGCTCCTGCTCCGCGTCGCCGAACTGCTGCGCGAGCTTCTTCAGCTCACCGCTCAGGCCCGCCTCCTTGATTGCCTTGTCGTAGAAGTCGGCCTCGAGGAACTCCAGCGTGAGGGCGAAGTTGAGGATGTCGATGTCTCCGCTCTCGCCGGACTGCGCGAACGCCTGCCCGACGAACGGTGCGACGGTGCTTGCTCCGTACACCGCGCCGGCCGCGAGCGCTCCCTTCAGGATGAACGAGCTGCGGGTGATGCCTTCGATCCGTACGGTGCCGAGCACCGGGTCTGCGAGTTGCGATTCGTTGGTCATGAGTTGCTCCTTCCGAACGATCAAGGATTTAACTGACGATGAACGGCTGGACCTGCTTCAGCACCTCGTCGGCCGAAGCCGGCTTGGCGAAGGAGCCGTCGGGTGACACGTTCTTCTTGATCGCGCTGTTGAGCGCCGCCGCATGGCGTGCCTCGACAGAGTGGATCGAGAGTGCGGCGGCGAGGACCTCCTTGTTCTTGATGTTGCCTGCCTGGCCGAGATACGCCGCTGCTCCGAGGTTCTCGACGGTCGCCGCCAGATCGAGGATCTGAGCCTGGCTCTCGAGCGGGAACTTCGACTTGGGCTTCTTTGCCGGCGTGCCGCCGAGCTTCTTCACGGTCGCCGCGAGCGCGTCGACGTGCTCCTGCTCGTGCGCGCCGAATGTCTTGGCGACGTCGAGCACGCTCCCCTTGAGAAGACCGCTCGCTGCGGCGTCGCGGTAGAAGGCCGCCTCGAGGTACTCGAGCGTCAGGGCGTAGTTGAGGATCCCGAGGTCACCCTTGCCGAACTGGCTAGTGCCCGAGGTTGTGGGCTGCTTGTCCGACTGCGTTGCCGTGCTGTCCTTGTTGTCGTCGTCGCCGCAGGCGGCCAGGAAGATGCCGAATGCGCTTGCAGCGCCGGTTCCGCCAACCATGGCGAGGAAGCGCTTGCGCGAAGACGGGTCCTGCGCGAGCCGCTCCATTGCGCCCGGCTGTTCGTCAGCGAGCGGTGTCATTGGGTCAGTCATTTGCTCTCCCTTCTCGAGGACCGGCGCAGGGGATTGGCCGGCTGTTCGTGCGAGGTGCTGTGGCGATATACGGCTCGCAGCGAATGCGGATCACCGCCACGACGAATGGGGAGCGAATATTTAGGTTTGGGAATACCGGTCCGGGGAAGCGCACCGGACGGCAATACGCCGCGTGGCTAGGTCCTGAAGGGCACCGGATCGCGCTCGAACCCGTAACGCTCGCCCGGCGCCAGCACGGCGACCGTGCCGACGCCGGCGATCGCGCGCGCCACAACGGTCCGAAAGGATTCCTTGCTCGACGTCATGTTGCGGATCAGATCCGCGACCGGCGTGTCCGTTCCGGCGCCGTTCGCCCAATCGGTCACATAACCGATCAGTGCATACGGGATGCCTGCTTCGCCCGCCAGCACCGTCTCTGGTCCGCCGGTCTGGCTCACGGCGCTGACGCCCACCTGGCGCAACGCGCGGATCTCCGCCGCGGTGTTGAAACGCGGGCCGTCCACGTGCCCGTAGCACCCGCTCGCGTGGACGGCCAGATCGGCCGCGCGCGCAGCTTCGATGAGTTCCGTGCGCAGCGACGCCGCATATGGCCGCCGGAAGATCCAGTGGGCGCGACGGGGATCGCCGGCCTCGACGTGGAAGGTGCACAGCGACCCGTCGGGCAGGCGGTTGGTGGGAAAGTAGAGGTCATCGAACACGATCAGGTCGCCGATCCGCAGCGCCGGGTCGACGGCGCCGCAGATCGTGAGACCCAGCGCGCACCGCACCCCGCATAGTGCGAGCGCCGCGATGTTCGAGCGGTGATCGACGTGATTCGAGAGCCGCGGATGGCCGTCGCCGTGGCGCGAGACGTGTACGACTTCGACTCCGTCGAGCAGCCCGATCGTGACCTCGCTCGTTCCGAACTCCGTTTCGATCAGCTGTGGCTCGGGATCCTCGAGGGCCGCGAGGTCATAGGTGCCGGAGCCGGTGATGATGCCCACCCTCCCGTTCACGCGGATCACGGCCGGATCACGCGACCAGTCCCGCCGCTCGCAATCCGGCGACCGCCTCGTCGCCGCGCTCTTCGTAGGTCTGGCGTGATACCCAACCGACCAGCTCGGGCAGACCCTCGCCCAACTCAACCTGTGCCTCGAACCCGAGCAGCTCGCGGGCAAGCGACGGATCCGCGAGGCAGTGGCGCATGTCCCCCGCCCTGAACTCCCCGGTCAGCAGCGGCTGCGCCTGCGAGCCCGCGGTCGCCACGATCGCTGCCGCCAGCTCCTCGATCGTGGTGCGGCGCCCGCTTGCCACGTTGATCGCGCGACCGGCTGCGCGCGGCGCCGTGATCGCCGCGAGCGTCGCGGCGATCACGTCGGACACGTGCACGAGGTCGCGCGCCTGGCGCCCGTCCTCGAACACCACCGGGGACCTGCCCGCGAGCGCACGCGCCGCGAAGATCGCCGCGACACCGGTGTAGGGATTGCCGAGCGCCTGCCCGGGGCCGTAGACGTTCAGGTAGCGCAGCGCGACGACCTCGAGGCCGTAGGCGCGGCCGAGCACGAACCCGATCTCCTCTTGGTCGCGCTTGGTGATCCCGTACACGCTGGTCGGCATCAGCGCGTGGTTCTCGCGCACCGGGACGGGGAGGAGAGCCTCGCCGCAGGCCGCACACCGTGGCTCCCAGTCGCGGGCCCGCAGCTGCTCCGCGCTCCGCGACGCCGCCGTCGCCTCGCCGTGCACCGGGCATCGGTACGCGCCCTCGCCGTAGACGACCATCGACGAGGCGACGACCACGCGGCGGATCTGATCGCGACGGCGCAGGACGCCCTCCATCAGGCTCGCGGTGCCGACCGTGTTCGACTCGCAGGCACGGCGGACATTGACCATCGACTCGCCGTTGCCGACCACGCCACCGAGGTGGAACACGCCGTCCACCCCGCGTAGCGCATCCTGCGCCGCTCGCGCGTCGCGCAGATCGCCGCGCAGCACGTCGGCCTCGGCCGGCAGCTCGCGCTCCCCGGATGGATGGGCAAGGGGATCGAAGCTGTCGAGGACGCGCACGGCATGCCCGGCATGCAGCAGTGCGCGCACGAGATGGGAGCCGATAAAGCCGGCGCCGCCGGTGACCAGATAGTTCAACTCGGTCGCGATGATGCAACGCGCTTCTTACGAACTGGTTACCGACTCGTCCCGCGACCGTTCGGATTTCGCAAGAACTGCTCCCTAGCGTCGCAAACGTGCACGACGTGATCCTGCCTGTGCTGGATGAGGCCGAGGCGTTGCCCTGGGTGCTGGGACGGCTGCCGGCGGGCTTCCGCGCGATCGTGGTCGACAACGGGTCGCGAGACGGATCGGCAGACGTGGCCGCCGCGCACGGCGCGCAGGTCGTGAGCGAGCCGCGGCGCGGCTTCGGCGCCGCCTGCTACGCCGGGCTGCTCGCCTCGCGGGGGGACGTCGTGTGCTTCATGGACTGCGACGCGTCGCTCGATCCCCAAGACCTGCCGCTCGTCGCTGGTCCGGTCGCCCGCGGCGCCGCTGACCTCGTGCTCGGCGCGCGATGCGCCCACCCCGGCGCCTGGCCCGCGCATGCCCGCTTCGCGAACCGGCTGCTCGCACTCGCGCTGGGGCGACGAGCGAACGTCCCGCTGCGCGACCTCGGTCCGATGCGCGCCGCGCGTCGCACCGAGCTGCTGGCCCTCGGGATCGAGGACCGGCGCTTCGGGTGGCCGCTCGAGATGGTCACGCGCGCCGTGCACGCAAGATGGCGGATCGAGGAAGTCGAGGTCGAATACCGGCTGCGTGCGGGCCGCTCGAAGGTGACGGGCACCGTGCGCGGGTCACTGCGTGCCACGCGCGACATGTCCCGCGTCCTGCGCGCGGCGAGGTGACGTAGTGAGCGACGTCGCTCTGATCGTGATCGCGAAGGCGCCCGCGCCGGGACGCTCGAAGACGCGGCTGTGCCCGCCGTGCGACCCGGAGCAGGCAAGCGCGCTCGCGGAGGCCGCACTGCACGACACCCTCATGACGGTCGCGCGGGTTCGCGCGTCGCGCCGGCTGCTGGCCCTGGACGGGACCCCCGGAGATTGGCTGCCAGAGGGCATCGAGGTCGTGGCGCAGCGCGGCGAGGGCCTCGCGCAGCGGCTCGCGCACGCCTTCGACGTCGCCGGCGGCCCCGCCGTGCTGGTGGGAATGGACACGCCGCAGATCACGAGCCGGATGCTGGCCGGCGCGCAGCTTGCGCTGATGGGCGCCGGCACGGATGCGGTGCTCGGCCCCGCGCTCGACGGTGGCTACTGGGCGATCGGGCTGAGAACCCCGGACCGGCGCGTCTTCGACGGAGTGCCGATGAGCAGTTCGACGACCCTGCGCGCCCAAACCGCCCGTATGCGCGCACTGGGCCTGCGCCACACGTGGCTGCCACCGCTCCGCGACGTCGACACGATCGACGACGCTCACGCGGTCGCCCGCCTGGACCCGACCACCAGATTTGCTGCCCGTCTGCGGGCATTGTCGTGATCAGCCGCCTTCGCTTTCTTCCGCCCCGGATCGGGCCGTTCCGGCGCGACTTCTGGCGCAGCCCGATCCGGGGGCCGTGGCTGACCTCCGCGCTCGGCTCGATGCTGCTTCCGCTGATCCTGATCTGCACGCTGACGGGCTTCATCTCCCACGAGGCCTACGACACGGGGATCGGCCGCAACTCCCTCCTGCGAGGCGGGGCATTCGACATCGACCTGTTCAGTTGGCCCACGAGCCCGGCCTGGCTCTACGTCGCGACGCAGGGCGTGCACGTCGTCTCGGGGATCGCGGCATTGCCGATCCTGCTCGTGAAGCTCTGGTCGGTCCTGCCCAAACTGTTCGAGCACCCGCCGCTGCGCTCCGTGGCGCACGCACTCGAGCGGCTCAGCCTGGCGCTGCTGGTCGGCGGCAGCCTGTTCGTGTTCTTCACGGGCATCCTCAACATCCAGATCTACTACCCGTGGAAGTTCTCGTTCGTGCCTGCGCACTACTACGGCGCGCTGCTCTTCCTTGCGGGGTTCGTGTTTCACCTGATCGTGAAGCTCCCGGTCGTTGCGCGCTCGTACCGTCGCGCGGGTGTGACGCGCCCGCTGCGCGACGACGCGGCACACACTCGATCCGAGCCTGCCGAGGCGAGCGTCACGGTCGCGGTCGCACCCGGGCCCGTGACCGTCTCCCGGCGCGCACTCTTGGGATGGACCGGCGCCGCGGCCGGCGCGCTTGCGATCACCACCTCGGGGCAGGTCGTGGGCGGCCCCTTCCGCCGGCTCGCCTTCCTCGCCCCGCGCGGGCGCACTGCCGGGGACGGGCCGAACGACTTCCCGGTCAACAAGACCGCCTCCTCGCGTGGCATCACGACTGCCGAGACGGGCCCGGAATGGCGCCTGCGGCTGGTCGGCGCGCGTGAGGTCGAGCTCTCGCGTGACGAGCTGCTCGCGGCCCCGCTCCACACCGAGGACCTCCCGATCGCGTGCGTGGAAGGCTGGTCCACGACCCAGGCCTGGACCGGGGTGCGCCTGCGCGACCTTGCCGCGATGGCCGGGATCGACGACCCGGGCGAGCTCCTCGTCGAGTCGCTCCAGCGGCGCGGCGGCTTCCGTCAGGCGACGCTCAACCCCGGGCAGGTGCGCGACGACCGCTCGCTGCTGGCGTTGCGCGTGAACGGCGTCGACCTGTCGCTCGACCACGGCTTTCCGGCGCGCGTGATCGTGCCGGCGCTACCGGGCGTGCACTGCACGAAGTGGGTTTCGGCGATGACGTTCGAGCGAGCCTGATGCGGCGCCGGATCGAGAGCGCGTACGGAGCCGGGGCGCTCCACCTGCTGGCCGTGGTGGCGAGCCTCGCGTTCGCCGGCTTCGTGCTGCTCGAGGTGCTCGACCAGTCCCAGCCCACGAGCTTCCTGCTGTTCTTCGGCGCCGCGATCGTCCTGCACGACCTGATCGCGTTCCCCCTCTACTCGCTGCTCGACCTGATCGCGAGGCGGGGCATCGGTGCCGACCGCGGGGGCCGCTTGCACGTGGCCGCGTTGAACCACCTGCGGGTGCCCGCGGCACTGTCAGCGCTCGCGCTCGTGGTCTGGTTCCCGCTGATCCTCGGTCGCAGCGACCGTTATGAGAGCACGACCGGGCTCGACGTCGACGTCTTCTTCGGGCGCTGGCTGCTGATCACAGCGGTGCTGTTCGGGCTGTCGGCGCTCGTGTTCGCGATCAGGCTCGCGCGCGTTCGTGGCCGCGCAAGCCCGGAAACGGGCGCAGCACCAGCGCCCACGTCACCAGCGCCCCGGCCGCCATCCACGCCGTAGCCCACGCGGAGCCGAGCGAGAGCAGCGGAATGCCCGTTAGCCCGTTCCCGATGTTGCAGCCATGAGCCAGGGTGCCGCCGACGCCCATCGCCAATCCTCCCGCGAGCGCGCGCGCAGCGCGTGCGCGATCGGGCAGACGCAGCCGGGATCGCGTCACGGCGGCCGCCCCGGCAACCAGGCCGGCGGCGACGTAGAAGGGGAACGGGACATCGCCGAGCGCGCCCGCGGAGAGCGCGCGCTCCGTGCGATCGGCAGCGCCGACGAATCCCAGGCCGTAGTCATGGCCCGCCGCGGATGCCGTGAGCCAAGCGCCGATCGAGACCGCCCCGAGCGCCAATCCCCAGCCGAGCGCCACGCGGGACCGGCGCAGCAGCAGCGCGAGCAGCGCCGCGCCGAGCAGCGCCGCCGCCGGCTCGTATGCGACGCCGAGCAGGTCGAACAGCGTCTGATCGGTGGGCCGCCCGACTGCGGTGTCGAGCTCCTCGCGCGCTCCGTCCCACGGACCGCGGATCAGGAGCTCGCCGGCGCCGAAGCCGGCGATCGCGATCGCGGTGGCGAGCGACCCGGCCCCGCTCCTCCAGAGGATGCCGGCGATGCAGCCGCCGGCAAGCGCCATGCCGGCCCCGAACATCAATCCGCCGACCACTTGCGCGAGGGGGAACGTGCCGACGCGCGTGACCTCGAAGCCGGCGGCGACGAGCAGCGCGAGCGCGAGCATCTGCAACGCGACGGCAATCGCGAACGCGCGCAGCACACCGCCCGAGCGCTCGAAAGCCGCCATCCGCAACCCGGAGTTCATACACAGGCGCCCACGCGCCATCACGGCCCCCGCGACGACGCCGGTGAGCAGGCCCAGCAGTACTACGTCCATATCCCGGTTTGTAGACGGGCGCGGTTACGGAAGCCTTTCCGCCGATCACGACGGCCAGCGTGAAAAGGACCCTCGTCCAGGCCGGTCACGCGCCCGCGATCGCCGCGTGGACGGCGCTGGTCGCGGTCGCGTTCGTCTGGGGGATGGCGCTCGGTGCCGAGCGCAGCATCGGGCTCGAGGCGCCGCCGCTCTATGGAGTGTTCGAGCTGAACGTACGCGCGGAGGCGCTGATCGCCGTCGCGTTCGGCGCAGCGCTCGTGTACGCGGCGCCGCTGGCGGCTCGGACGCTGTCGTGGAGCCGGCTCCTGTGGGCCGGCATGGTGGGGGCCGGCGTGTGGGCGCTCGCGCTCGCCCTGGCCGGCGGCGGGGCGGCGATCGCGAGCCCGCTCGAGAGCCCGGCGAGCTACCTGCACGACGTGCCCGCGGTCACCTCGGCCGGCGACTTCCTCACCCACTTCACGGAGCGCATCGACTCCTATGCCGTGCATGTGCGAAGCCATCCCCCGGGCATGGTGCTGGCGCTCGCCGGCCTCGAGTCGGTCGGCCTCGGCGGCGCGGGACCGGAGGCGGCGCTGGTGATCGCAGGAGGCGCGGCGACCGTGCCCGCCGCGCTGGTCGCGCTGCGCGACGTGGCGGGCGAGGAGCGCGCGCGACGCGCCGCTCCGTATCTCGTGCTCGCTCCGGCGGCACTGTGGATCGCGACCACCGCGGACGCGCTGTTCGCGGGCATCGCGGCATGGGCGATCGCGCTGCTCGTGCTCGCCACCGGGCGCGTGGGAACGCGCGCCGCCGCCACCGCCGCCGGCGGTGGCCTGCTGTTCGGGGTCGCGCTGATGCTCAGCTACGGGGTCCTGGCGCTCGTGGCCGTCCCGCTCGCGGTCGCGTGGGCGCGGCGGCGCATGATGCCGTTGGTGGTCGGGGCGCTCGCAGCGACCGCGGTGATCGGCACCTTCGCCGCGCTCGGGTTCTGGTGGCTCGACGGTCTCCAGGCGACGCGTGAGCAGTACGAGCAGAGCATCGCGCGCATCCGCCCGTACGAGTACTTCCTGCTCGCCAACCTGGCCGCCTTCGCGGTCGCGCTGGGGCCGGCGACGGCCGCAGGGCTGGCGAAGCTGCGCGGGCCCGCCTGGCTGCTCGCGGGCGGCGCGCTTGCAGCCGTCGCAGCCGCCAACCTGAGCGGCCTCTCGAAGGCCGAGGTCGAGCGCATCTGGCTCCCGTTCATGCCCTGGGTGATGCTCGCGACCTGTGGCTTGCCCAGGGCGCAGGCGCGCTGGTGGCTCGCAGCCCAGGCCGCGCTCGCCCTGACCGTGCAGCTCGGTGTGCGAATGCCCTGGTGAGTCCGCACAGAGTGACGTCGGCGCAAGCTTTCGGCAATACCCTTGGATAACGATGAGCGAGGTCATGAAGCAGACGTGTCACGTGCTGGTTGTCGATGACGAGCCGATCGTGCGGGAGGTCGTATCTCGATATCTGGAGCGCACCGGCTTCTCGGTCGATTGCGCCGCGGACGGCGAAGCCGCGCTGAGCGCGTTCGATCGCGAGCGCCCCGACCTCGTGGTCCTCGACCTGATGCTGCCGCGGCTCGACGGCCTCGAGGTGTTCCGGCGCATCCGCACGCGCGCGACGACCCCGGTGATCATGCTGACCGCGAAGGGCCAGGAGCACGACCGCATCGCCGGGCTGGAGCTGGGCGCCGATGACTACGTGACCAAGCCCTTCTCGCCCCGTGAGCTGGTCGCGCGCGTGCGCGGAGTGCTGCGACGCGCGAACGGCAGCGACGCGCCGGCCGCCGAAGACGTGCTCGAGATCGGTGAGCTGGTGATCGACCCCCGCTCTCGTCAGGTGACCCGCGCCGGTGAGAGCGTGATGCTCACGCCACGGGAGTTCGACCTACTGCATCTGATGGCGTCCAGCCCGCGCACAGTCCTCACCCGCCTCCAACTGCTCGAGGAGGTCTGGGACATCGCCTTCCAGGGCGATCCCTCCACGGTCACGGTCCACATCCGCCGGTTGCGCGAGAAGATCGAGCGCGACCCATCCCACCCCGAGCGGCTCGTGACGGTGTGGGGAGTCGGGTACCGGTTCGAGCCGTGACGCCGGGAAGGCTCAGGGCCGTCGGGGTAGCTGCAGCGGTCGTGGCCGTGGGCGCGCTCGGGACCCTTCTGGCGGGCGCCGCGGTCGGCATGAAAGCCGGCGAAGTCGAGCACCTCGCGGCACTGTTGCTCCCCGCTGCCGTGACGACCACGGCCGCAACCATGCTGGGCGCCCGGCTGCTGTCGCGTGCCTCGCTGCGCCAGCGCTTCGTCTCCGTCGGCGCGCTGGCCGCGCTCGTGAGCCTCGCGAACCTCGTGGTGCTCGTGGCCCTGATGTCGATCTCGAGCCACGACGCAAAGCTGATCGCGGTGCTGCTCGTCTACGCGCTCGGGACGGGGATCGCCGCTGCGCTCGTTTCAGCCCGCGGAGCGTCGCGGGCGCTCGATCGCCTCACTCGAACCGCCGGGTCGCTGGGCGAGGGCCGCCTCGACGCCCGCGTGGGCCGGCTCGATGCCGGTCCGGAGCTGGACCTGCTCGCCGGCACGCTGGACGAGATGGCCGTGCGGCTCCAGCGCTCGATCGCCGTCGAGCGCGCGAGTGAGCAGCAGCGGCGCGACCTCGTGACAGCCGTGTCGCATGACCTGCGTACTCCGCTCGCCAGCCTGCGGGTGATGGTCGAAGCCGTCGACGATGGCGTCGTCGAGGACCCGGCGACGTTGCGTCGCTACGGCGGCGAGATGCTGCGCGCGGTCGATTCGCTCACGCAGCTCGTCGACGACCTCTTCGAGCTGGTCCAGCTCGACGCCGGGGCGATCGAGGTCGAGACCGCTCGCGCTCGCCTCGGAGAGGTCGTCCAGTCGGCATTGGCGGCGTGCGAGGCCCAGGCGAGCCAGAAAGGACTCGTCGTGGAGACCAGGCTCGACGGAACGACCGACTACCCGTGCTCACCGCGACTGGTGCGAGTGCTCCAGAACCTGCTTCAGAACGCGATCCGTCACACGCCCTCGGACGGATCTGTGGTCGTGCACGCGCGCCACTCCGAGGACGGGCTCGAGCTGCTCGTCGAAGACACGGGAGAAGGGATCGCGCCCGAGGCGCTCGAGCGCGTGTTCGAGCCGTTCTGGCGCGGCGACGCGGCGCGGTCGGCCGGCGGCTCAGGCCTCGGCCTCGCCCTCGCGAAGCGGATCGTAGAAGCCCTCGGCGGGCAGATCCGGGTGCAGCACGGCAGCGAGCGGGGAGCCAGGTTCGCCGTGCTGCTGCCCGAATCGCGGTAACGAGTGGATTCCGTGTCGCGCGACTCGAAGATCGAGGCTCGCTCGACCGTGTTGCGCAGATCGTGGTGGGAGTGAGCTCGCTCCCGGTGAACCTCGCGCTGGAGATCGAGTTGCTGATCGAGATCCACGATCAGGGTTGACGGCGCCGGGGCCGTGCGCGTCCCGGCCCGAGGCTCGCAGTTGCTACCTTGACGCGTCCGCCGCGGACCCCAAGTGCCGGATGCAACAACCCTCTCCATGAATCCCGAACGCCGCTCGATCTTCACCATCGTCGCCGGCCCGCGCGCCAAGTGGGTCGTCTTTCTCCTGTGGCTCGTGGGAATCTTCGTCGCCGCGGGCCCCGCCAACCTGCCTGGGAAGTTCACCGACGCCGAGGACAACGAGTCGACCTCGTTCCTGCCCGGCGACGCCGAGTCCACGAAGGCGCTCACGGCGACCGAGGACCTGCAGAGCGGGGAGCTGGCGCCGGCCGTGATCGTCTACCGGCGCGAGTCCGGCCTCACGCCCGCCGATCGGCAGAAGATCGAGGAGGACGTCAGGCGCCTCACCCAGGAGCGCTTCCCGGGCGTGGTCAGGGACGGCGCGAGGGCCGCCGCCGGGGGCCAGGAGGTTGGGAGCGGCGGCGCCACGCAGGGCGGACAGCCCAGTGGATGTGCCGGTCCGACCACCCCGGTCCCGGGCCAGCCCGGGGGCTACGCGCCGTTCGTCGGCCCGATCTGCTCGCAGGACGGCAAGGCGGCGATCGTGACCGCGTACCTCGTGGGCAACGGCCAGGGCGACACGATCCTCGACCCGGTCGACGCGTGGCGCGACGCCGTGTCGGACCCGGGCGGCGGGCTCGAGGTGAAGATCACGGGCGGCGCGGGATATGCAGCCGACGCGATCAAGGTCTTCGAGGAGATCAACGGCACGCTGCTGCTCGCCGCGCTCACGCTGGTGATCGTCCTGCTGATCCTGATCTACCGCTCTCCGATCTTCCTGTTCATCCCGCTCGCGGCGGTCATGTTCGCGGAGATCTTGTCGCGCTCGATCGGCTACGGCATCTCGGAGCTGGGCGTGACGATCAACGGGCAGTCGAGCTCGATCATGTCGATCCTCGTGCTCGGCGCGGGCACGGACTACGCGCTCCTGATCGTGGCGCGGTACCGCGAGGAACTGCACCGCACGGCCGATCGCCACGAGGCGATGCGCGAGGCGATGCGCTCCGCCGGCCCGGCGGTGTTCGCCTCGGCCGCCACCGTGATCGCGGCCCTGTTCTGCCTGACGCTCGCAAAGGTGAACGGCACCGCGGGCCTCGGGCCGATCGCCGCGATGGGGGTGGCCTGCGCGGCCCTCTCGATGCTCACCTTGTTGCCGGCGTTGCTGACGATCTTCGGCCGCCGCGCCTTCTGGCCGTTTGTCCCTCACACGGAGGATTGGGTCGCGGCACGCCAGACACCGGCCCGCGGCTTCGGGCGGATGATCGTCGAGGGCTCGCGCATCACCGCGCTGGCACCGCCGATCGGCGCATGCCTGGTCGTGGCGCTGCTGCTGCCGCTCGTGATCCTCAACGCATTGCTGCGCGCCCTGACGCGCGGACGGATCCCGTCGCTGATCGTCGGCCCGCTCGATCGCGCGGTCTTCCAGCCGTATGAGCTGCGCCGCGTCAGGCACGAGCACCTGGCGGATGCGACCCAGGGGTTCTGGAAGCGCGTCGGCGACGTGGTCTCCGCACACCGGGTGCGCGTGATGCTCGGCTCGGTCGCGGTGCTGCTGGTGATGACCGCCGGCCTCGCGTTCTTCTCCACCGATCTGACCACCAACGACAGCTACCGCACGAAGGTGGAGGCCGTCGAAGGCCAGGACCTGCTCAGCGAGAGCTTCCCCGCGGGAGCGAGCGCGCCGGCTGACATCGTCGTGCCGGACGAGGCCGCGGTTCCCGCGGTCACCAGCGCCGTGGAGGGCGTCGACGGTGTTGAGTCCGTGTCCGGGCCCGTGGCGCAGGGTGAGCGCGGGGTGCTCGTGCAAGCGACACTCGAGCCCCAGCCATATTCGACGGCAGCTTTCGACCTCGTGGAGCCGATCCGCGACGCGGCGGACGGCGCGGCGGAAGGCACGCTGGTCGGCGGCGCGAGTGCGGTGGAGTTCGACGTCCGCGAGGCGGCGGCGTGGGACTCGACGGTGATCCCGCCGATCGTGCTCGTCGTGGTGTTCATCATCCTGATGGTGCTGCTGCGAGCGGTGATCGCCCCGCTCCTGCTGATCGGCACGGTGATCGCGAGCTTCCTGGCGGCGCTCGGCGTCGGCTACTTCGTCTTCGAGGTCCTGTTCGACTTCCCCGGCTCGGATCCGTCGCTGCCGTTGTTCGCGTTCGTCTTCCTGGTCGCGCTGGGTGTCGACTACAACATCTTCTTGATGGCGCGCGCACGCGAGGAGACACTCAAGCACGGCACGCGCGCGGGGATCCTGCGCGCGCTTGCGGTCACGGGAGGCGTGATCACCAGCGCCGGAGTCGTGCTCGCGGGCACCTTCTCGGTGCTCGCAGCGCTGCCGCTCGTGTTCCTCACCGAAATCGGCTTCGTCGTAGCGTTCGGCGTGCTGCTCGACACCTTCCTCGTGCGCAGCGTCCTGGTGCCGGCGCTCGTGCTGCAGATCGGGCCGAAGGTGTGGTGGCCCTCCTCGCTGGCGAAGACCGACGGCAGCCCGGACGCAGCTGGGCCAGACGGCCGGGGCGACCGCGACCAGGCGCGCGCGGCGATCGACGCGAGTCTCACGACCCCCGCGTAGCGTCCGCAGGCAACCGGCGCAGCGCTACTCGTAGGGCACGTACCGGCTGTGCAGCATGAGATCGTTGCCGTCCGGGTCCGTGAAGAACGCCATGCGACAGACGCCCGTGTCCAGGATGTCGCCGCCGAACTCGACGCCCTTTCCCTCGAGCTCGGTGCGCGCCGCCGCGACGTCGTCGACGTGCAGGGCAGGGTGGGCGTTCTTCTGGGGCGCGAACTCCATGCCGAACTTCTCCGGCTCCCAGATGCCGAAGCACGTCTCCCCCGCCCAGAACTCGAAGCGTCCCTTGTGATCGGGTCGCAGGCCGAGCGTGTCGACGTAGAAGCTGCGTGAGCGCTCCGAGTCCTGTGACGGGATTCCGACGAAGTCGAGCTTGCTGATCATGAGTCTCTCCTTTGCGGATTTCAGAGCTGTTTATGCCAGGTCGTACGCCGCGGGCTCGACGCGCGCGGTGCGACGGCGGTAGGTGGTCCACAGCCACGGCCACTGGTTCGGGTCGTTGCCGTGCTCGTCGACGTACCAGTTCGTGCAGCCGTCGTGCCAGACCGTGCCGGCGAGCGCCGCGCGCAGTTCGCGCTGGAAGTCGTCGGCGGCGCGGCGACGGACCTCGATCTGCCGCGCATCCGCGCGCTCCAGCGCGTGCAGAGCCGCGATCACGTGGGCGACTCCCGCCTCGATCGTGCCGATCACGGACCCGGTGCCGCCGTTCGTGTTGGGCCCGTACAGCAGGAACATGTTCGGGAAGCCCGGGACGGTGAGGCCGAGATAGGCGCTTGCCACGTCGCTCCACTCCTGCGCCAGCGTGCGTCCGCCCGCTCCGGCGATCTCCATCGGCGCGACGAAACCGTGCGTCTTGAAGCCAGTTCCGAACACCAGCACGTCCGCGCCCCGCTCGGTGCCGTCCGCGGTGCGCACGCCGGTCGGCGTCACCTCGGTGATCCGGTCGGTAACGAGCTCGACATTCGGCTTGGTGAGCGCCGGATACCACTCGTCGGTGAGCATCAGCCGCTTGCAGCCGATCTCGTCCGGCGGCGTCACCTTGCGCCGTAGCTCGGGGTCGGCGATCGCCTTGGTGATCTGGCGGCGGGCCACCGCGCGGAAGGGCCGCAGCAGCCAGCGGTGGCGCGTCATGCCGGCCGCGCCCAGCTCCATGAAGGCGAAGATCGCCGCGCGGTCGAGTCGCTGGAGCGCGGGGAAGCGCTCGAGCAGGCGCTTCGCGCGCTCCGAGTACTCGAAGTCCATCTTCGGGATCGTCCATCCCGGCGAGCGCTGGTAGACGTCGACCCGCTCCACGAGCGGCTGGATCGCCGGCAGGACCTGGATCGCGCTGCAACCCGTTCCCACGATCGCGACGCGCTTGCCCGTGAGATCTACGTCATGGCGCCATCGCGCGGTGTGGAACGCGGGGCCGGCGAAGCTCTCGAGGCCCGGGATCGGCGGCACGGCCGGAACCGAGAGCTGCCCGCACGCGGTGATCAGCACGTCCGCCTCGTGGGCGCCGGCACCGGTCTCGAGCACCCACCTGCCTCGCTGGGCGTCCCAGCGCGCGCTCTGCACCTCGGTCCCCGTCCTGATCCGGTCGGCCACTCCGTGGCGGCGCGCGACGCCCTCGAGGTACGCCTGGATCTCCGCCTGCGGCGCATAGCGGCGCGACCAGCGCGGGTTGGGATCGAAGGAGAACTCGTAGAGGTGCGACGGGACGTCGCACGCGGCGCCGGGATAGGTGTTGTGGTGCCACACTCCGCCGATGCGCTCGCCGCGCTCGAACACCGTGACGTCCTGGTAGCCGGCGCGGCTCAGCAGCACGGCTGCGCCGACGCCGCCGAATCCCGCGCCGACCACGGCGATCGACCTGGACCGCGTGGCGCGGAAATCGCCGTTGTGCTCTCCCAAGCCCACGCCGCGCAGCTTACGGGACAGCTATCGAGAGTCGGTCCATTACCGGCCCGCGTCGCACCGCTCCACTATGCTGGACTCATATACAGGCCCCGTGGTGTGCGACCGCCGGGGGAATAAACCTGCCCGTGGTGTGCGACCGCCGGGCGTCATCGAAAGGAAGTTCGCCATGCCCGAAGCCGTCATCGTCGACGCGGTTCGGACTCCGATCGGGCGTGCCTTCAAGGGCTCGCTGGCCTCACTGCGGCCGGACGAGACCCTTGCGCACGTCATCGACCGGATCCTCGATCGCAACCCTGATGTCGACCCGGCAACAGTCGAAGAGGTGATCGCGGGGTGCGGTCAGCCTCAGGGCCTCCAGGCCAACAACATCGCCCGCATCGCGGTGTTGCTGAGCGACAGGCTCGGCAACGAGACCACCGGCTCGACGATCTCGCGCTACTGCTCCTCGGGCCTCGACGCGATCCGCGCCGCGGCCAACAACATCGCCGCCGGACAGGGCGACACGTACGTCGCCGCGGGCGTCGAGTTCGTCTCGCGCTACAACGGCTCGCAGGAGGCGGCCAACCCGGAAGACCAGCACGAGCACCTGAAGGGCGACAACGGCCGGCCGGACGCGTTCATCTCGATGGGTCTCACGGCCGAGAACGTCGCGGAGCGCTACGGCGTGTCGCGCGAGCATCAGGACGAGTACGCGCAGCGCTCACAGGAGCGGGCGGTGGCCGCCGCGCAGGCCGGGTTCTTCGATCGGGAGATCGTCCCCGTCCTGGTCGACGGGAATGAGGTGAGCGCCGACGACGGCCCACGGCCCTCGTCGACGCTCGCGAAGCTCGCCGCGCTCGAGCCGGCGTTCAGAGCGGGCGGCACGGTCACGGCCGGCAACTCGTGCCCGCTCAACGACGGTGCCGCCGCGGCGATCGTGATGAGCGACGCGCGGGCGCGGGAGCTGGGCCTCACGCCACGTGCGCGCATCATCACCGCGGCGACCTGGGGCCTCGAGCCCGAGTACATGGGCGTCGCGCCGATCGGCGCCGTGAAGAAGGCGCTCGCCCGCGCCGGCATGAGCATCGGCGACGTTGACGTCTACGAGCTGAACGAGGCGTTCGCGGCGCAGGTGATCCCGATCGCCGAGGAGGTGGGCTTCGACTACGACAAGCTCAACCCCCACGGCGGCGCGATCGCGCTCGGTCACCCGTTCGGCATGACCGGCGTGCGCATCATGACCACCCTGCTCAACGACCTCGAAACGCTCGATGCCTCGATCGGCCTCGAGACGATGTGCGTCGCGGGCGGTCAGGGCGAGGCGATGCTGGTCGAGCGCCTGAGCTAGCCGCGGCCGGCGCCGGGGGCCCGCCCGTCCGCGGGCCCCCGCGCGCCGACGACCTCTGAGCCGGTGAAGAGCTTCGCCGCGAGGAGGTCCATGGTGCCCTTCGTGCGCATCGTCTGGACCCGACGAGCTGCTCGATCACCCGGCGGTCGAGGCCGCCTTCCGGGTCCCGCCGCTCGGCAACCAGTTACCTCGTCACAGCCGCACCTCGGCCGCGGCCTCACGGTCGAGCAGCACGGTGAGCGATCCGGACACCGGCGACACGAGGCTGGCGGGCGCCGCGCGGTCGGCCTTCTGCCCGAACGCGCGGGCGGCGGCCGCGGCCTTGTCCGCTCCCGCCACGAGGAAGACGACCTCGCGCGCGGAGTTCAACGCCGGGAGCGTCAGCGTGATGCGAGCGACGAAGGGCTCGAGGCCGGCGCGTTCGACGCCGATCACCGGGCGCTCGCGCTCGTCCAGCGCGGGCTGCCCCGGGAACAGCGACGCGCAATGCGCGTCGGGTCCGATGCCGAGCAGCACGAGATCGAGCCGCGGCGGGCCGGCGCCGAACTGCGCGCGCAGGTCACGCGCATAGGCCTCGGTACCCAGATCCGGTCCCATCTCGCCCGCCATGCGGCGCACGGCCGGCCCACGACCGTCGAGCCGGTCGAGCAGCGCGGCGCGGACCATCCCGTAGTTGGAGCGCTCGTCCTGCGGCGGCACACATCGCTCGTCGCCGAACCAGAGCGTGCAACGCGACCAATCCACCGCCATGCCGGCAAGGCGCTCGTAGGCAGCACGCGGCGTGGAGCCGCCGGCGAGCGCGACGTGGCCGCCGGCGGATGCGGCGGCCGCGATCCGCTCGGCGGCAGCGGCCGCGGGATCATCGAGGACTAGAGTTCGCCTCACCGGCGGGCTGCTCCGCGTGGCCGCCGAACTGCTTGCGCATCGCCGACAGGAGCCTGTCCCCGAAGTCGGCCTCGCCGCGCGAGCTGAAGCGCTCGAACAGGGCCGCGGTGAGGACATGCGCGGGAACACCCTCGTCGACGGCCGCCGCGACCGTCCAGCGGCCCTCGCCCGAGTCCGAGACCCTCCCGGCGAAGTCCTCGAGGCCGGGCGACTCCGCGAGCGCGGCGGCGGTCAGGTCGAGCAGCCACGACGCCACCACGCTGCCGCGGCGCCAGACCTCCGCGACAGCGGCGACGTCGAAGTCGTAGCGGTAGTACTGGGGGTCGCGCAGCGGCGCGGTCTCGGCGTCGTCGGAGCGACCGTCGTCCTTGCCGACGTTCGCATGATGCAGGACGTTGAAGCCCTCGGCGTACGCGGCCATGATCCCGTACTCGATCCCGTTGTGGACCATCTTCACGAAGTGGCCCGCCCCGGGCGGCCCGCAGTGGAGGTAACCGCGCTCGGCCGCCGAGGGCTCGCCCTCGTGCCCCGGTGTGCGCGGCGCGGCGCCGGCGCCCGGCGCGAGCGTGCGGAAGATCGGGTCGAGGCGCTCGACGGGCTCGCGCTCGCCCCCGATCATCAGGCAGTAGCCCCGCTCGAGCCCGAACACGCCGCCGCTCGTGCCGATGTCGACGTGGTGGATGCCCCGCGGCGCGAGCGCCGCCGCGCGCTCGATGTCGTCGCGGTAGTAGCTGTTGCCGCCATCGATCACGGTGTCGCCTCGCTCCATGTGCGCGGCGACCTGTTCCGCCGTCTCACCCGCGAAGGCGGCCGGCACCATGACCCACGTCGCGCGCGGCGGGGCGAGCTTGGCGACCAGATCCTCCAGGGAGCCGGCCGCGACCGCGCCCTCCTCGGCGAGGTCCGCGACAGCCTGCGCGTTCACGTCGTAGACGACGCACTCGTGGCCGTCGCGCATCAGGCGCCGCACGATGTTCGCGCCCATCCTGCCCAGCCCCACCATCCCGAGTTGCATGACGCCTCCCCCTAGATCTAGCTCGCGCTCAACTGCCTGCGGCCGGCCTCGACGACGCCGTCGGGCGTGAATCCGAACTTCTGCTGGACGTCCTTGAGCGGCGCGGACGCGCCGAAGGTGTGCATCCCGATGGTCGCGCCGTCCGGCCCGACGAAGCGATCCCAGCCGAGCGTCGAGCCCTGCTCGACGCTGACCCTGGCCCGCACGGCCGGCGGCAGCACGCTGTCGCGGTATTCCTGCGGCTGCTGATCGAACAGCTCCCACGACGGCATGCTCACGACGCGCACCTTCGCACCCTCGGAGGTGAGCTGCTCGAACGCGCCGACGCAGAGCTGCACCTCGCTGCCGCTCGCCATCAGGATCAGATCCGGGTCGCCGCCGTCAGCGTCGGCGAGCACGTAGGCACCCCGTTCGAGGCCGGCGGCCGGGGCATAGCGGGAGCGGTCGAGCGTCGGGACGGCCTGGCGGGTGAGCACGAGCGCGACCGGCGAGTGGTGGAACCCCATCAGGACGCGCCAAGCCTCGACCGCCTCGTTCGCGTCGCACGGACGGATCGTGACGAGGCCGGGTATCGCTCGCAGCGACGCGAGTTGCTCGACGGGTTGATGGGTCGGCCCGTCCTCCCCCAGCCCGATCGAGTCGTGCGTGAAGATCCAGACCGCCGGAATCTCCATCAGGGAGCTGAGGCGGATCGGCTCGCGCGCGTAGTCGGAGAAGACCAGGTACGTGGAGCCGTAGGGCCGCAGCTTCGAGAGCGACAGGCCGTTCACCACGCAGCCCATGCCGTGCTCGCGCACGCCGAAATAGAGGTAGCGCCCCGCGCGGTCCTCCGGCGAGAACGCACCCGCGCCGTCGAAGTCGAGGCCGACGCTCGTCGAGCCCCTCAGGTCGGCCGCGCCGCCCACGACCCACGGCACGTTGCGCGCGATCGTGTTCAGCGCCGCGCCCGACGCCTTGCGCGTCGCGACCCCCTTCGCGTCGGCCGGGAACTCGGGCAGGCCACTGTCCCAGCCCTCGGGCAGTTCGCGCCGCTGCATGCGCTCGAGCTCGCCCGCAAGCTCGGGGTGCTCGCCACGGTAGGCCTCCAGCATCCGCTCCCACTCCGCGTGCAGTGCCCGTCCGCGCGCGCCGACGCCCGCCGCGAAGTGCTCGACGACGCCGTCGGGAATCAGGAACTGCGCGTCCTCGGGCCACGCGTAGCTGCGCTTTGCGAGGCGGACCTCCTGCTCGCCGAGGGGCTCCCCGTGCGCCGCCGCCGTGTCCTGCACGCCGGGTGCCCCGTAGCCGATGTGACTGTCGACGATGATCAGCGTCGGGCGCCGCTGCTCGGCCCGGAACCCGTCGAAAGCCCGGTGCAGCAGCTCGAGGTCGTTCGCGTCGCCGACGCGCAGCACGTTCCAGCCCTGGCCGATGAACCGCGTGGCGACGTCCTCGCTGAAGGTGAGCGCGGTGTCGCCGTCGATCGAGATGTGGTTGTTGTCGTAGATCCAGCATAGGTTCGCCAGGCGCTGGTGGCCCGCGATCGAAGCGGCTTCGTAGGAGACGCCCTCCATCAGGTCCCCGTCGCCCGCGATCACGAAGACGTCGTAGCCGAACATCTCGAAGCCGGGCCGGTTGAAGCGTGCGGCAAGCCACTCGGCCGCGATCGCCATCCCGACCGACGTCGCCACGCCCTGGCCGAGCGGGCCCGTCGTGGCCTCGACGCCCGAGGTCCATCGGTACTCGGGATGGCCGGCCGCGCGCGAGTCGAGCTGGCGGAAGTGCTTGATGTCGTCGAGCCGCACAGAGAGCTCGCCCAGCGTCTCGTAGTCCGGGTCGACCGCCTGCACGCGCGCGAGGTGGAGCAGCGAGTAGAGCAGCATCGACGCGTGGCCCGCCGACAGCACGAAGCGGTCGCGACCGGGCCAGATCGGGTCGTCCGGGTCGAAACGCAGGAACCGCTGCCAAAGCTCGTAAGCGACAGGCGCCATCGCCATCGGCGTTCCCGGGTGCCCCGAGCCCGCGGCCTGGATCGCGTCGATCGAAAGCGTGCGGATCGTGTTGATCGCGAGCTGATCGAAGTCTGTCTGTGTGGTGGCGGAGGGCGTCATCGGATCCGTTTGCGGTCAGAGTACGTGAGATGGCAAGCGTGGATGGAACGGAGCGCGAGAAGCGGGCCGCCGCGGCCGCGGCGGCGGAGCTGGTCGAGGACGGCTCCACCGTCGGGCTCGGAACGGGCTCGACGGTCGCCCACTTCCTCCCCGCGCTCGCCGCGCGCGGGCTCGACCTGCGCTGTGTCTGCACCTCACCGCGGACCGAGGAGCGGGCCCGGGCCGCCGGGCTGGCGACCGTCCCCTTCGAGGGCATCGAGCGACTCGACGTCGCGGTCGACGGCGCCGACCAGGTGGACGCGCGCGGCTGGCTCGTGAAAGGCGCCGGCGGCGCGCATACCCGCGAGAAGATCGTCGCCGCCGCGGCCGAGCGCTTCGTCGTGATCGTCTCCAGCGAGAAGCTCGTGGACCGGCTCGGGCCCCCGGTCCCGGTCGAGCTGATGCGGTTCGGGCTGGACGCGACCCTGCGCGACCTCGGGGCGATCGAGGTGCGCGACGCCCCCGCAAGCCCGGACGGAGGGATCCTCGCCGACTACCTGGGACCCGTCGATGACGCGGCGGCGCTTTCCGCGCGGCTCGCGGGGACGGCGGGGGTGGTCGCGCACGGCCTCTTCGAGCCCAGCCTCGTGAGCGAGGTCCTGATCGGGCGCGGCGCCGCGGTCGAGCGCAGGGTCGTCGCGTAGGCCCGGCCTGCCTCGAACCTCGAACCACCAGCTGCGGCCGTGGGCTGAACCGTGCTCAGGCCAGCATCGCGCGCGCGGCTGACAGCGCGGGACGGTAGGTGCCGTCGCGTAGAAGCGCCTGGCGGACGCCCTCACCGAGGATGCCGCCCTCGCCGCGCGACGCACCGAGCAGCGTCCACGCGGACGTGCGCCCGTCGGGCGTGCGCCGCGTCGCCGCGAGCCCGCCGGGACCGCGGTCGAGCGAGATCGCGGCGCCCGCGGCAGTCTCGAGCGTCACTCCCGCGAGCCCCGGCGCGGCGAGCCATTCGACTGCCTCGAGCGTGACCTCGACGTCTCTGCCGCGGCCGCGAAGGCGGCCGCGCACGAAGCCGCCGGGGGCTGCGACGAGCCCCGCCGGCGCCCACCCGAGTCGCGACGACAGCCAGCCGACCAGCAGCAGGGCAGCAACCGCCGAGTCCGCGCGGTGGCGCACCGCGACCGCGCTGATCGCGTCCAGCGCACCGCGCCACTCGATCGGGTCGAACGTGGCGGCCACCCGCTCGCGCCACGGGGTGCTGCGCAGCCACGCCAGGTCGACGACATACGCTCGATCGGCCAGCTCGCTCACGCGCGCCAGCGACGCCGCGATGTCCGGCTCGACCGAGGAGTCGACCAGCACGACGTTCGCGAGCCGCAGCAGGGCGTCGACCCCCGCTGCGTGGCCGTGCGGCGCCCATACGACGGTCGGCAACTCGCCGATCAGCACCGGGTCCACGATCACGTCGAGATGCGCGAGATGCGTGGTGCCCATCTCGATCGTGACGCGCTCGTGGCTGAGGCCGAGCGCGCCCGAGGGCTGGCCCAGCACACCGGCGACTGTCGCGCGCGCGTCGAGCGTGGTGCGGCCGTCCTCGATCACGCAGATGATCGTGCGCGAAGGGTGATAGCGCCCGACCTGTGCGAGCCGCTTTTGAATGTCCTCGCGTGCTTCGCGAGCGACCACCGCGACGAGGTTGAGGACGCGCGCGGACGTTACCCCTTCGTCGCCGGCATGGCTCTCCTGAATGAGCTGCCGCAGCCCCTCCTCGATCTCCGCGGGAGAGGTGTGCTCGGCGCTCCAGACCCGGTCCATCAGATCGGGCGCCAGGCGGTCCGTCCGTCGAGGATCACGTCGGCCTCCGCCGGCCCGGCTGAGCCGGCCCGGTAGGTCGGCAGCGGGCCCGGCGTCGCCGACCAGGCCTTCAGGATCGGGTCGCAGATCTCCCAGGATGCCTCGACCTCGTCGACGCGCGTGAACAGCGACGCATCGCCGCGCATCGCGTCGAGGATCAGGCGCTCGTAGGCCTCCGGCGACTCTGACAGGAAGCTGGTGCCGTACCGGAACTCCATGTTCACGGGCCGGATTCGCATCCGCGGCCCGGGGATCTTCGCGCCCAGCGACAGCGAGACGCCCTCGTCGGGCTGTACCGCCAGAACGAGCTGGTTGGGCTGCACGCCGACCGAGCCGGACGCCTGGAAGGCGAGGTGCGGGACGGGCTTCAGCACGACCGCGATCTCCGTCACCCGGCGCGCCAGCCGCTTGCCCGTGCGCAGGTAGAAGGGCACCCCTGCCCACCGCCAGTTGTTCACCTCGAGCCGCAGCGCCGCGAACGTCTCGGTGGTCGAGGCGTCGGGGACGCCGTCCTCGTCGAGATATCCGGGCACCGCGTCCCCGCCCGCGACGCCCGGCCCGTACTGGGCGCGCACCGCCATGCGCGGGACCTCCTCGGGAGCGGGCGGCCTGATCGCCTGCGAGACCTTCACCTTTTCGTCGCGCAGCTTGTCGGCGGTGAAGGCGGCCGGTGGCTCCATGCACAGCAGCGTGAGCAATTGGAGCATGTGGTTCTGCACCAGGTCGCGCAGTGCGCCCGAGCCGTCGTAGTACCCCGCGCGCGTCCCGATCCCGAGATCCTCCGCGGCGGTGATCTGGACGCAGTCGATGTAGTTGCGGTTCCAGACCGGCTCGAACATCGCGTTCGCGAACCTGAACGCGAGCAGGTTCTGCACGGTCTCCTTGCCGAGGTAGTGATCGATCCGGTACACCTGCTGCTCGTCGAAGACCTCGAGCACCCGGCGGCTCAGCTCACGGGCCGACTCGAGGTCGTACCCGAAGGGCTTCTCGATCACGACGCGGACCTCCGAGCCCTCCCGGTGGCTCAGCCCTGCCGCCCCCAGCGCCTCCACGATCACCGCGAAGTACTCCGGCGCGGTCGACAGGTAGAAGACGCGGTTGAACCGGATCCCGGCCTCGTCGTCGAACGCGTCCGCGGCCACGGACACCCGCTCATAGGCGCCGGGGTCGTCGAACGAGCCCGAGACGTAGCGCACCTGCCTCAGGAGACCCTCGAGGACCGCCGGGTCGGGCGGCCTGCGCGAATGGCGCTCGATCGACGCGCGCACCGCGCCACGCAGGTCGTCATCGGTCTGGTCGCGCCGCGAGACCCCGATCAGGTTGAAGCGCTCCGGCAGCGACCCCTCGTGTGCGAGGTTGTAGAGCGCGGGCAGCAGCTTGCGCATCGCGAGGTCGCCGGTCACCCCGAAGATCACGAGCGTCGTCGGGTGGACAGGGACGCGCTCCAGTCCCGCGACGAGCGGGTTGCCCTCGGGCATGCTCACGGCGGGTCCGTTCCCGGCGGGCGGTTGCGTGTCGAGGGGCACGCGGCGTCACACTAATGCACCGCGGGCGCCCGAAGCCCGGCCTGAGGGACTTCGTATCCTCCACCGATGCCCGCGATCGAACTGAAGGGTGTGGTGAAGCGCTTTGGCGCGATCACCGCGGTGGACGGACTCGACCTCGAGGTGCGGCGCGGCATCTGCCTCGGTCTGCTCGGCCCCAACGGCGCCGGCAAGTCGACGACGATGCGACTGCTCACCGGGCAGGCGATCGCGGACGCCGGCGAGCTGCGGGTGCTCGGCCACGACCTGCCGGGTGACGCGAAGGCGGCGCGCGCCGAGATGGGCGTCGTCCCGCAGCTCGACAACCTCGACATCGACGTGACCGTGGAGGACAACCTGGCGGTGTTCGCCCGGCTGTACCGCGTCGGGGACGTGCGCGCTGCCGTCGAGCGCGGGCTCGGCATCGCCCGCCTCGACGCCCGGCGCAAGGACGCGGTCGACAAGTTGTCAGGCGGCATGCGCCGGCGGCTGCTGCTCGCGCGCGGGCTGGTGCACGACCCGCCCCTGATGTTGCTCGACGAGCCCACGGTCGGGCTCGATCCCCAGATCCGCACCGAGATGTGGTCACTGATCGACGGGCTGCGTACGCGCGGCACGACGATCCTGATGTCGACGCACTACATCGAGGAGGCCCAGCGCCTCGCCGACGAGGTCGCCGTGATGCACCACGGGAAGATCATCGCGCGGGGACGCCCGGACGACCTGATCGCCGAGCATGCGGGCCGCGAGACCGCCGAGGTCTACGCGCCGCCCGAGCGGCTTGCCGAGGTCCGCGCGAAGGCAGAGCAGCACGGGCTGCGCGTGCGCCCCGCCGGCCCGGCGATCGCGATCGTCGGCTCCGAGCGCGCGAGCGACGGCGCCGTGCCGCCGGACGCGGTCCGGCGGGCCGCCTCGCTCGAGGACGTGTTCGTGATGCTCACCGGGGAGGCGGCCGAATGAGGCGCCTGGAGCCCGCTGCGATCACGGGCGTGATGAGCCGCGAGGTCGCGAACTTCCGCACCTTCTGGAAGGCGACGACGTTCTCGAGCGTGCTCGAGCCGATCATCTACCTGCTCGCCTTCGGCGTCGGGCTGGGATCGACGATCGTCGATCGCGTCGACGGCCTCGAGTACGTCGAGTTCGTCGGCACCGGCATGGTCGCGACCGCCGTGATCTTCTCGAGCGCCCTGCCCGCGATGTTCGGCACGTTCGTGAAGCACCGCTTCCAGAACACCTATGACGCGATCCTCGCCGCGCCCGTCGACGTCGAGGAGCTCGTGACCGCCGAGATGCTCTGGATCGGCATCCGTGCCGGGTTCTACGGCTGCTTCCCACTGCTCGTGGCGATGGCCTTCGGCCTCGATCCCGCCCCGGGCATGCTGCTCGTGCCCTTCTTCTGCCTCGTCACCGCGCTCGGGTTCGCGGCGTTCGGGATCGCCGTCGCCGCGACCGTCGCGAAGATCGACCAGTTCAACTACGTGACGACGCTCGTGATCACGCCGATGTTCCTCGTGGCGGGCACGTTCTTCCCGATCGACCAGCTCCCTCAGGGCCTCCAGGTGCTCGCGCAGGTCAACCCACTGCACCAACTGGTCGAGCTGGTCCGCGGTGCGAGCTTCGGCTTCGAGGCGACCGCCCCGCTGCGGCTCGCGTACCTGCTGGCGTTCGCGGTGGTCCTGTGGAGGGTCGCCGTGGCCCGCATGACCGACCGCCTGATCGACTGACGATAGATTGGGTCGCCCGTGCGCCGCGCCAACCTCTCCCGCACAGCGACAAGGTCGCCGTCTGGACCGACAACGAGGACGACGACCTGACCTGCACGCGGGCGGACGCGGTGGACTACTGGGCCGGCGAAGCGCCTCCCGCAAACACCGACAGACAGGAGTCATGACATGGCGACACGCAACGGCAGCGCGCAGTGGCGCGGCGACCTCGAGGGCGGCGACGGGGACCTGACCGTCGGGGACGGCGTCTTCACGGGCGCGTACTCGTTCTCGTCGCGCTTCGAAGAGGGCGCGGGCACGAACCCCGAGGAGCTGATCGCGGCGGCACACGCGGCCTGCTTCTCGATGGCCCTCGCGGACATGATGGCCGAGCACGGCCACCCCGCGGACTCGGTGAGCACGGTCGCCAAGGTCCACCTGCGCCAGACGGACGCGGGGCCGGCGATCCAGCGAATCGACCTCGAGACGGAGGGCCGGGTCCCCGGTATCGACCAAGACCACTTCGCCGAGCACGCCGAGGAGGCGAAGCGCGGCTGCCCCGTCTCCCGCGCGCTCGCCGCTGTCGAGGAGATCACCGTCACCGCGAGGCTCGCCACCTGACAGGCGCGGCGGCCGATCTCACGGCCGTCTCATCTACGTCTGGCACCTTGCCGTCGTAAGCCAAATCCCCTCGGGAGGATCGTGTGAACAGACGCATCACCACCGCAGTTGCCGTGCTCGCTCTGGCGACCGCCGGCGGCGTCGGAATCGCCGCCGCAGCCGGCGGCGGATTCCTCGACGACGGCAAGGATCTCCAGTCGCAAGCCAAGGTCACCCAGCAGCAGGCCGAGCAGGCCGCCCAGCGCGCCGTCTCGGGCTCGCTCGGCGAGACCGATCTCGAGCACTACGAAGGGCGCCTCGTCTTCAACGTCGACGTCGGCTCTCACGACGTGAAGGTCGACGCGCAGACCGGCAAGGTCCTTGCCGCCCCTGTAGACGAGTAGCACCGGCGCCGGGGTCGTGATCGGCGACCCCGGCCCACCGACCCCGGTGTCTCAAGGCCAGGTCGCGCCGGGCGCGATCTGTGGATCGGCCCAGACGCGCTGATCCTCGCGGCCGAGGCGCCAGAAGCCGACGCCGAGGCCTCGATCGCGCGCGAGGCGCACGCGCCTCGAGATCGTCGCCGCGTCCGGGTACCAGACGTCGTGCCGCGTACCGGCGCTGTCCGTGTATCCGAAGGTCCACGCGTCGGATCGGGGCTCGAGCGAGAGCACCGGGGCGTGGCGCTCGATCAGCCCGCGCACGTCCGCGTACTCGAGCGCGGTCGCGCGGTTGGCGGGTCCGCCACCGGCCGGCCAGTCCATGCCGTACATGTGCGTGCCGAGCACGAACCGGGACTTGGTCGGCATCGTGGCCACGTAGTCGGCGACCTTCCTGCTGCGCTCCATGTCGTCCGGCGCGCCGGGAGTGGAGGTCGACCAGTGCCAGCCCCAGTTCATGACGAACACGTGGTCGGCCACCGCGCCGAGAGCCTCGTAGTCGTAGAGGCCCGAGCGCCCCGTCGTGGTGTGCTCGTACTTCGCGGAGACCTCGACGGTGATCCGCTTGCCGGCCGCGTGCAGCCGCGCCGCGAGGCGCGTCACGAACTCGGTGAGCGCGGCGCGGTCGCTTGCGGCCCCGTTCTCGAAGTCCACGTTGATGCCGTCGTACCCGTGCTTGCCCGCGAGCGCGACGAGCGTGTTGATCGTCGCCTCGCGCCGGCCGGCATCGGTCAGGATCGCGTGCAACGTCTCGGGTCGCTGGCAGTCGAAGCGCGGCAGCACGCGAATGCCGCGCAGCCGCGACCAGCTGGTGATCAGCGGGTCGTCGCGCCCCGTGACGGCTCCATCCGCCGGCCGGCACTCGAAGTAGGTCGGATACACCGTGCCGATCCGGTCGTAGTGACGCTGGAGGTCACGGAAGCTCTCGTCGGTGGTGGCGAGCAGGAAGGCGTGCGCGCGTCCGCGCGTCGCGCCGGGCATCTCGGTCGCGACCGCGATGCGCGCGGCACGGCTCTGATAGCCCTGCGTGTCGACGGCGGCAATGGTGAACCTGTAGCTGGTGCCCGCCGCGAGGTTACGGTCGCTCCCGCGGCGCCCGCGCACCTGGCGTACCAGCCAACCGTCGCGGAAGATGCGGTAGCCCGCGATCCGGCCTCCGCGAGAGCGCCCCCGGCGCCACGACAGCCGCACCCGTGTCTGCCCGACCTTCGTCGCGCGCACGCGCGCGGGTGAACCCGGCGGCCGGTGCCCGCGCACCACCGTGACCACGCCGCTGCGTGGCCCCAGGCGCCCGCGGTCGTCGGCAGCCGCGACCCGGTAGGCGTGCGCGCGGCCGATCCGCACCCGCAGCGAGCGCCCGCGCACGCGCCGGTATGCCCGCCCGTCCCGGTAGACCCGGTAGCCGGCGGCTGCGTCGGCGCCGGCCCGGGCGGGCGACCACACGAGCCGCGCGCGGGTGCCCGCGACGTCCGTCACTGCCAGCCCGGACGGACGCGACGGCGCGGCGCCCGCACGCGAGGGCAGGCCCAGAAGCGCCGCGGCACACGCGGCGAGCAGAAGAGTCTTCGACCGCACCACCCGCTTAGACGCGCGCGGCGCGCGAAGCTCACGCGGGCTCGTTGGTTATCTAGTCGTCAGCGCCGAACGGCTGCGACAGCGAATACTCCTCGACGTAGGTGACCGTCGACGGGTTGATCCAGATCTCCTGCGGATCCTCGGTCGAGCGCACGAACCGCTGGAACTTCGCGGGGCTGCCCCGCTCGCTCAGCAGGCGGTCGATCGAGGCGAGCAGGTCTTCGTCGACGACGACCGGGTCACAGCCCGAGAATGAGATCTTCGTGGGCATGGGGGTCGCAGACTAGTCGCGGCCCCGGTCGCAATCGGTACACCCGGTCCGTAAGTTCTGCACAGATCCCGCGGCCGCTCGACGCGCTCGGCGGCGTCGTCGAAACCGGCAATGCAACCAGCATTGCCGGTGTCCTGCCTCCTTGCCGGCCACGCCGAGCGACTCGCCGGATCCGCACCGAACTTACGGCCGCGCGTACTAACGCGGGAACATGCGCCGTGCGCGCCACAGCCAGCGGTAGTCGCCGCGGGTGCGCAACCGCCGGCGCGCGGCAAGGCGCAGCGCGGTCTCGCGTCCGGCGAACACGTCGGCCCAATCCTCGAACCGGCACTCGAGCGTGACGGTCGGGCGCGCGGCGCGGCCCTGCTCGGCATGGGTGTTCCCGTTCGAGACGACGAGATGCCAGGGCTCGGCATCGGCGAAGTCCCACTGGATCGTCCCCGGCTCGGCCGGAGCCTTGCTGTGGTCGAGGCTCGCGCCGAGCAGGTCGAACAGCGCCGCGATCGTCTCGTGATCGGCGCTCGGCGGGCCGGTCTTCTCGCCGAGCACCCCGCCCTTGACGAGCCGCAGCCCGTTCTCCACGCGCCGGTCGGCCGGCAGGCCGTAGGCGAACAGCGGCGGGCCCGGCAGGTCTTCGATCGGCATGCCGGCGCTGCGCATCTTCGTCTCGAGCGAGTCGGCGCCCTCCTTCGCGATGTCCTCGAGCTTGAAGCCGAACACCTCCGTGTAGCGCAGGTCCCAGTTCGGCGGAACGAGCACGGACGCGGTCCAGGGAAGCACCTCGCGCAGTAGGTCGGTGACGGCGCGCCGGCACTCGGGGTCGGGCGCCGCGATGTCGGAGAGGAGCTTCACGCCGAACGCGATGTGGCGCTGCTCGTCCTGGGCGATGCGGTCCATGCCCTCGCGAAAGCCCGGCAACAGGTCGCGGTCGTGCAGGTAGCTGGTGATGAAGTGCTGGCCCGGCTGCGCGAGCGTCGCCTCGATCACGACGTGGTAGAGCGCGATCGCGGCCGACAGGCGCGGCAGGGACGGGTCCTCGCGCAGTTCCTGCGACATGCGCTCGAGCCGGTCGAAGACCATCCGGAAGCCCCACGTGAGCTCGGGCTTGATCGCATCGAGCCCGCCGGCCACCGTGCCGTCCCCGATGTCGCATACCTCGTGCATGAAGCGCGTGAAGAAGACCGCGTGCCGCGCCTCGTCGACCTGCTGCGTCGCGAGGAAGTACTTCTGCTCCTCGAGCGGCGCGGCGTCGATGTACGGGGAGAGCCCATCCGTGACCGCGTCCTCCCCCCAGAAGAAGAGCGCGTAGTTCCACAGGGCGGCCTTGCGCTCGAACTCGCCCATCACCTCCCACCACTGGCGGCGGTCCTCGGTGAAGTCGATCTCGGTGGCACGCCAGTTCCCGCGTTCCCAGCGGGCATAGAGGTCCGTGTAGCTGATCTGTTGCGCGACGCTCGCCATCGGTGACCTCCCTGGCTTCAGGATTCGGTTTGGTATGTTTGTACCAGCAAGTGGCACAAATGTACCAAAGCACCGACCTGCCACGCGGTACCGCTCGCCGGGACGCGATCCTGCGCGCCGCGATCGCGCTCGTGGGCGAGGAGGGCCCAGACGCCTTGACCCACCGCGCGGTGGCCGAGCGCGCCGGCGTGGCCCTATCCGCGACCACCTACTGGTTCTCCTCGAAGGAGGAGATCTTCCGCGAGGCCGTCGCGCTCGCCGCCGCCGAGGAGGTCGAGCGGCTCGAGCGGCTGGTGCTCGACCTGGCCCCGCGCGCGGTCACGCCGGTGGGCTGGGCGCAGGCACTTTCGGCCGCCGTGGCAGCGGATCTGGACGAGCCCGCCCGGCCGATGGCCATGTTCCAGTTCGTGTTGGAGGCCTCGCGCGAGCCGGCCCTGCGCGAACAGGTGCTGCGCTGGGAGGAGGCGCATCTGCGGTTGGCCGAGGCGGGGCTGCGCGCGGCCGGCTCCGACGACCCCCAGACCGACGCCCACCTCGTCGTCGCGACGGTCACCGGCCTGATGCTGGCACAGCTCACCACGCCCCACCCGGACTTCGAGCGCAAGGTCCTCACCCCCACGCTCGAGCGCTTGTTCACACGCCTGGCGCCCTGACGTCACACGCAGGCGCTCGAGCGCGTTGTTCCGCGCGCTACACGTGCCACGCTAGGCGCCATGCCCACCGAGGTCGCCCTTGATCGGCGCATAGGCGATCAACCTCAACCCGACGCGGTCGTTGCCACGCATCGCGGGTGGCCAGCATGGCGTTGTCGCGCACGGACAGCTCCTCGCCATCGGCCTCGGCAAGGACGCGATCCATCACCGCGTGCAGGCCGGGCGACTGCATCGCGTACACCGTGGCGTGTACGCGGTCGGCCACCAGCTACTGACGGTCCGCGCCCGCTGGATGGCGGCCACCCTTGCATGCGGGCCGCGAGCGCTGCTCAGCCATCGAGACGCCGCGGCGCTCTGGCAGATCCTGTCCTCGTCGCGCCGCCTGATCGACGTGACGGCACCGACAGCGCGTGGCAAGAGGCCGGGCATCGTGCTCCACCGTGCCCGCGACCTCGAAAAAGCTGTCGTCGACGGCATACCGGTCACGACAGTCGCGCGTACCCTGCTCGATGTCGCCGCGATCTGCCGAGTCGACCAACTGCAGCGCGCGATCGAGGCTGCCGAGCGGCGCGACTTGCTCGACCTGCGTGACCTCGAGCGCGAGATGGCTCCCGGGCGGCGGGGCGTGCGAGGACTGCGCGTCGCGCTGCGCGATTACCACGACCCCGGCTACACCCGCTCGGAGCTCGAACGGCGTTTTGCGCGACTGTGCCGCAGCGCTGGGATTCCCCCGCCCGCCATGAGCACCTGGATCGGCGACCAAGAGGTTGATGCCGTCTGGGAAGACGAGAAGGTCGCGGTTCAGCTCGACGGCTACGAGTTCCATCGCACGCGTGCCGCCTTCGAGCGCGACAGGATCCGGGACGCTGATCTACAGCTCGCGGGCTATCGCGTGCTGCGCATAACCCACCGCCGGCTCACCGACGAGCCCTACGAGGTCGTCAGTGCGGTGCGCTCGCTCTTGGCGCGCGCGACCTCGAGCAGCTCCGCGACGGAGTACTCGATGTCCTCGGCAAACGCCTCGAGGTCGGCCATCGCGTCGTAGTCGCCCATCAGCCCGATAGTGACTTCGCCGTTGTAGCTCATGATCGCCACGGCGAGCGCTCGCTCCGGGGCAAGGAACGGGACGGGCGCCAGCTCCTGCATCTCCCGCCCGATCAGATAGAGCGGGAACTGTGGCCCGGGCACGTTCGTGACCAGCAGGTTGTACGCCCGCTGGGAGAAGTTGAGGCGCGAGGCCTGCGCGAGGATCGTGGGCGGCGCGAAGTCCTGGAGCCGTGTGAGCGTCTCGGCGCCGACGGCCTGCTTGGATTGCTTCAACCCCTTCATCGCCTCACTCACGATCCGCAGTCGCTCGAGCGGATCGGTCGCATAGACGGGCAGCGGCCCGAGCATCGCCGTGATGCGGTTCCCGAGCGCGCTGCCCTGACCCTCGCCGCGGATCGACACCGGCACGATCCCGCGCAGCTCGAGGCCCTCGGTGCGCACGCCGCGCCGCCGCAGGGTGCGCGCGAGCGCCCCGGAGACGACGGCGAGAAACACGTCATTGACGGTACCGCCGAGCCCGTTCTTGATCGCCTTCAGGTCCTGGAGCGGCATGCGTATCCATCGCACGCGGCGGTGCGGCCCGATCGGGACGTTCAGGGGCGTGGGCGGCGGCGGGTTCGCGAACTTCCAGGCGATGTTCCCCAGTCCCTCGGCCGCTTCGCGCAGCTCGCCGACGGTCTCGCCGGGATGCCGCGCGGCGTGCATCGCGCGTCGCGCAACGCGCACCGGGAAGCCCGCGAGGCCCTGCACGCCCTTCGCGATGAGCGTCGCACCCGACGGCTCCGGGCCGGCCGTCCACGGCTGCGCTCCGACCGGTGTCGGCGTGGGCGAGGTGTCGAACAGCACGGTCGTGATGTCCACGCCCGAGACGCCGTCGACGAGGCAGTGATGAGTCTTGTTGATCACCGCGAAGCGGTTGCCCTCGAGGCCTTGCACAAGCCACAGCTCCCAGAGCGGCTTGGAGCGGTCGAGGCGCTGGGAGAACAGCCGCCCGGTGAGCTGGCGCAGCTGCTCCTCGGTGCCCGGCTTCGGCAGCGCCGTGTGCCGCACGTGGTACTCGACGTTGAAGCGCGGATCGTCGACCCACAACGGCCGCCCCATCTCGAGTCGCGGATAGGCGAGCTTCTGCCGGTAGCGCGGCACGAGGTGCAGGCGCGACTCGATGTGGGCGCGCAGGTCACCGTAGGAAGGCGGCGGGCCCTCGAAAATCATCACCGCCCCGATGTGCATGTGCGAGCCGCGCTTCTCCTGATCGAGAAACGAAACGTCCATCGGGCTCAGCCTTTCCATGTGCGTCTGCGGCACCGCGCCTCCCTCGTCGCCCGCTTGCGAGGGCTAACCCTACGGGGTCGGGCGCAGAACGGCTAGCCCCCGATCGGAGCCCGGGGATTCGCCCCCCAGAAGATCTGCGAGCCCATCATCCCGATCAGGTGCACGAGCACGATGTTGAGGATCATCGACTTGGCGGTCGCCGCGCCGACCCCCACGGGGCCACCGGAGGCGGTGTAGCCGTAGTAGCAGCCGACCGCGACGATCGCGGTCGCCATCGTCATCCCCTTGATCACGCTGAATAAGAGGTCGGGGGGGTTCTGGAACATCCAGAAGATCAGGAAGTACCCTCCCGACGAGACCTCGCCGATCTGCTCGACGACCGCCAGGTAGCTCGCGAAGAAGCCCACGCCGACGGCTGCGATGTAGATGAAGGGCAGCACCATCCAGGCGGCCAGCAGCCTCGTCGCCGCGAGGAACGTCATCGGGCGCACGCCCATCACCTCGAGCGCGTCGATCTCATCGTTGATGCGCATCGCGCCGAGCTCGGCGACGATCCCGGTGCCGACCTTCGCGGACATCATGTAGCCGAACGTGTACGGGACCAGCTCCCGGAGGTCGCACCAGGCGGCGAACACCCCCGCGTACGCGGGCGCGCCCACGGAGCGGTTGAAGTAGGCGCCCTCGATCCCGCATGTCAGGCCCAGCAGGAAGACGAGCCCCCAGATCACGAGCGCCGACCCGAGGATCAGGATGCCGGCTTGCCTGAGCGTCTCGCCGAAGAAGTTGAACACGCGTCCGTTGAAGACCTCGCCGAAGGTCTGCCCGCAGAAGCGGATGATCTCGCCGAGGTTCGCGATCCAGTCGCGCGGAATTCCGAGCCAGCCCTGGCCGGGCGGACCGGGGGGAGCGACGGGCTTGCCGGCCATCAGCGGATCACCAGGATCTCGGGGTGGGTGGCGAGGAGCGTCTGCGTGAACACGTAGTTCACGGCGAAGATGCCCATGAAGGCGATCACGACCGCCTCGTTCACGGCTCTACCGACCCCGGCCGCACCACCGCTCGCGGTCATGCCCTTGTAGCAGCACACGATTGCGATGATCGCGCCGAACATCGTGGTCTTCACGACCGATCCCCAGAGGTCGGTGACCGACGCGTTCGCGAAGAAGGTCGCCCAGAACCCCGCGAGGTTCTGGTGGTAGACGAGCTCGGCCGCGACGCCGCCGAAGACGCCGAAGATCAGGGCGTAGATGTCGAGCAGGCCCGTGATCAGCATCAGCGCGAGGAAGCGCGGCACGACGAGGTTCTTGACCGGATCCACGCCCAGCACCTGGAGCGCGTCGAGCTCCTCCCTGACCTTGCGCGCGCCGAGGTCGGCGGTGATCGCGGTGCCGGCCACGCCGGCCACGATGATCGAGTCCACGAAGGGCGCGAACTCCCGGATCGATGCGAGCACGAAGAAGCCGCCGAGGCGGTCGAGCGCGCCGAACACGCTCAGGAAGTTGGCTGCCTGCACGCCCGGGGCGCCATACCCGAAGGCGACCGTGCTGATCAACAGCGGGAACCAGCAAAGACGCAGCGCGAAGAGGAACTGCGACAGGAACTCGCCGCCGTAGATGTAGGGCGGGCGGAGTGCCGAAACCATCGTCTTGCCGGTCAGGATCATCATGTCGCCGACCTGCTCGAACAGGTTCTTGGCGGGCAGGAAGGCCCTGTCGGCTGCGTTACGAACCATCAGATCTCCCCCATCGCTTGCACAGCTATGGGCATCCCGACGACACCTTGACCCGCCACCAGCCCATCAGCATCCCGACCAGGCCGAGGCGCGGCGTCGCGCGGTAGTGCTTGCAACCGTCCTCGCCGATGTCCTCGTTCGAAACGTGGCGCCACTTGTGCTCCGCGGGATCCGCGACGATCGCCTCGAGGCGGCCGCGGTTCTGCTCGTGCTCGCCGGCCCGCTCGCGCTGCGCGCGGCGGATCTCGTCGACGCGCGCCGCGAGGTCGTCGCGCAGCGCCTCGAGGTCACCCATGTCGAGCACACGCGGAGCGCCGACGGTGCCGACGCGCCAATCGAGGTCGTCGCCCGGCCGGGCGGTCGCGAACAGGGAGGCGAGCTCGCGCTCCAACCGGGCGATCTGGGTGCGGAGGGTTCTACGTGCGGGACCCTCGTCGACCTCGACCTCGAAGGGCGCCAGCGGCGCAGCCGCCTGCAGGCGCTGGCCGATTGCGGACCGCGCCCGCGTGAACGCCTCGCGGTCCTGGTAGAGCTGGAAGGCCCAGTTCGCGCCCATGCCGAGCGCGTGCAACTCGAAGGCGAGCTGGGGCGGGTCGACGTCACGTGACACGTGCCCGGCCTCCTGGGCGTCCTGGACCGAGGCCTCGAGCGCCATCAGCCATTCACTGACCATGCTCGCAACCTCGTCGCGCACGGGCCCGGGTCGCCCGTCGAACTCGAGCGAGGCGGCAGAGAAGAAGCATCCGCCGCGAAAGACCTCGCGCTCCATGTGGTCGAGCCAGGAGTCCGTGAGCGAGTGGATCTCGTCGATCCCGCCACCGACGCGAGCACTGGCCACGACCTCGTCGAGGAACAGCTCGCGCGCGGCGCGCACCGTCGCGACCTGAAGCTCCTGCTTGGAGCCGAAGTGCGCGAACAGCCCGCTCTTGCTGACTCCGAGCTCATCCGCGAGCCGCCCGATGGAAAGGCCCTCGAGGCCCTCGGTCGACGCGATCTGGACGGCGTGATCGAGGATCGTGCGACGCGTCCGCTCGCCCTTGGCGCGGCGCCCGTCGGTGCGCTGGTCCCGTTGTCTGGCGGCCGTCTCCATCGCTCGCGGCGCAAACATAGCATATGAACGAACGGTCGTGCGGAAAGTATTGGCCTGCAGGTTTTCGGCTCTAGAGAGCCGCACGGCCGAGCATCGCGGCGCCCATCGCACCCCCCAGATCGCCGAGCTCGGCGACGAGGATCGCCGGCGGGCGGTCGTCGGCGAACAGGTGGGGCATGACCTCCTCCTCGATGCGCCCGAGGTAGCGCTCGCCGAGCCGCACCCCGAGCCCGCCTCCGATCACCACGGCCTCGACGTCGAGGACGTTCAGCGCCGATGCGATGCCCGTCCCGAGCGCCGCGAGGGCGCGGTCCATCAGGCGCGTCGCGAGCGGGTCACCGTGGCGCAGCGCGCGCTCCCACACCCCACTCGTGAGGCGATCGCGCCCCCGCTCCTCCATGATCTCGAACAGGACCGTGGACTCCCCGCGTTCCGCCGCGCGGCGCGCGCGGCGCTCCATCGCGGCGCGGCCGGCATACGCCTCCAAGCAGCCACGGCGCCCACACGGACACCAGCGGCCACGCTCGCGGACGACGATGTGACCGATCTCTCCGGCGGCGCCGCGACCCGTCCAGGGCCGTCCGTCGAGCACGATGCCACCACCGACCCCGGTGCCCCAGAAGACCCCGACGATCGAGCGGTACGGGCGCCCGGCCCCGAGTGAGAACTCCGCGTCGGTCGCGACCTGCACGTCGTTGCCGAGCCGCACCGGCGCGCCGACGGCGCCGGCCAGGGACGCTGCGAGCGGGAACCCCTTCAGCTCGGGGAGGTGGACCGCCTTCGTGACGATCCCGGCCGCGGTGTCTACGGACCCCGGCCAGCCGATCCCGACCGAGGCCAGCGTGTCTGCGTCGACGCTCGCGTCCTCGAGCGCGGCGCCGACCGCCGCGGCCAGCTCCGCGACCACCTCGTCCGGGCCGGCGTTCGTGCGCGTCGGGCGTCGCGCCTGCCCGACGACCTTCCCGTCCTCCGACACGACGGCGGCCTGCATCTTGGTGCCACCGACGTCGATGCCGCCGCTCACCTTGCTCATGTGGAGAGCGCCCGTGTGATCGCGTCCCCGACGGCGCGTAGCCCGGCATCGACGTCCGCGCCCATGTGCAGCCGCAGGGCGCGCCGGCCGCGGCCGGCCAGCACGTCGAGGTCGCCGAGCGCCTGGGCCGCCTTCACGATGCCGAAGGAATACCCGCTGCCGGGGATCGCCAGGTCCTCCGCGTCGTCACACGTGATCTGGAGGAACACCCCCGTGTTCGGGCCGCCCTTGTAGGCCTGGCCCGTCGAGTGCAGAAAGCGGGGGCCGAACCCGACGCAGGTCGCCGCGCGGGTGTGGTCGCGCACCGCGCGGCGAATGTCCGCGAGCGCGCGCTCGTGCTCCGCAGAGCGCTCGATGTACGGCAGCAAGGCGACGTAGTCGCCCTTCCGCACGCGCCCGAGGTGCGCCGAGAGGATCGCGTCGAGCGACGTGTGGCTCCCGAGCGCGTCCGCATTGCGCTGATCCGCGAACACCGACAGGCCGGCCTCCTCGAGAATCGGCTCGTCCGAAGGCAGCGCACCCGTGCGCTCGTACTCCTCGGTCAGCTCCCTCGTCCTCGCCTTGGAGGCCTCGACGTCCGGCTGATCGAACGGGTTGACGCCGATCACGGCGCCCGCGACCGCCGTCGCGAACTCCCAGATGAAGAATTGTGCCCCGAGCGCGGGCCGGTCGGGCACGTCGATTCGGACGGTCGCAAACCCGGCCCGCTCGAGCGCCTCGACGGCCTCGTCCTGATCCGACTGACGATCGCTCGCGAGGCGCAGATAGGCGAACAGGCGGTCGCGGCCGTAGACCTCGGGCTCGCCCAGAGGCTCCGCGGCGACCGGGATCAGGCCCCTGCCGTCCTTGCCGGTCGACTCCGCGAGCAACTGCTCGATCCATGCGCCGAGGCCGGCGATCCCCGGCGTGGCGACGAGCGTCACCTTGTCCCGGCCGCCGAGCGCGGACACGCCGAGCGCCGCACCGAGCACCAGCCCGGGGTTGTCGCGCGCCGCCACTCCGGGCCCGCAGGCCTCGGCGGCCCGCTGCGCGCGCTCGAGCATCGCGATCACGTCCACCCCGGCGACGGCGCCCGGAGCCATCCCGAAGCTCGACAGCGCCGAGTAGCGGCCGCCGATCGAGGGGCGGCCGTGCAACACGGCGCGAAAGCCCTCCTCCCGCGCCTCACGCTCGAGCGCCGAGCCCGGGTCCGTGATCGCGACGAACCGCCGGCCCGCAGCGGCCTCCCCCACCGTCTCGCGCACGCGCTCGAGGAAATACCGCTTGAGCACGTCGGGCTCGAGAGTCGAGCCGGACTTGCTGGAAACGAAGAACAGCGTCTGCGTCAGATCGACTTCCGCCTCGGCCGCGCGCACCTGGGCGGGATCGGTCGAGTCGAGCACGTGTAGCCGGGGGCTCGCGCCGGTCGCGCCGAACGTTTTCGCGAGAACCTCCGGAGCGAGGCTCGAGCCGCCCATCCCGAGCAGCAGGACATGCGTGAACCCGGCGCCCTGCACGTCATCGGCGAGCCGGCGAAGGGTGTCGGCCTCGCGGATCTGCTCCGCGGCGACGTCCAGCCAGCCGAGCCAGTCTTTCTCGTCAGCCCCGGTCCAGAGGCTGGCGTCGCCCTCCCAGAGGCGCGCCACCTTTCCCGTGGCCCCCCAGTCGTCGACCAGTTCCTCGACCTCCTCCCGTAGGCCGGCCGACAGTCCCAGCGCCACCCCTGGGCTCACGATGCCCTTGCTCATTGGGCATCCGCGATCTTCACGAGCAGCTTGCCGGTGTTCGCTCCGGTGTAGAGGTCGACGAGTGCCTCCGGTGCGTTCTCGAGCCCGCCGCGCACATCCTCGCGATGGTGCAGGCGACCGTCGCGGATCATCGGCGTGAGCTCCGCGAACGCCTCGTCCGCACGGTCCATGTAGTCGAACACCACGAAGCCTTCCATGCGGGCACGCTTGACGAGGAGGTTCATGTAGTTGCGCGGGCCGGGCGGGATCCGGTCGGAGTTGTAGTTGGAGATCGCGCCGCACAGGACGACGCGCGCGTGCATCGCGAGGTTCGAGAGGCCGGCCTCGAGGGTCTTGCCGCCGACGTTGTCCCAGAAGACGTCGGCGCCGTCCGGGCAGAGCTCTTTCAACCGGGCGCGCACGTCCTCGGACTTGTAGTCGACGGCGCCGTCGAGTCCCAACTCGCCTGTCAGCCACGCGCATTTCTCCGACCCGCCCGCGATGCCGATCGTCCGGCAGCCCCAGGTCTTCGCGAGTTGTGCGGCCACCGAGCCGGTCGCGCCGGCGGCGCCCGACACCACGACGGTCTCCCCTGCCTGCGGCTTCGCGATCTCCTTGAGCCCGAAATAGGCGGTGAGCGTGGTGATGCCGAGCACGCTCAGCGGCCACGTCGGCGGTGTGTCCGCGGGGATCTTGCTGGTCGACCAGTCATTCTTGCCGACCGCGTAGTCCTGCCATCCGAACATGCCGACGAGCGTGTCGCCCTCGCTGAAGTCCGGGGTGCGGCTCTCGACGACCTGGGCGGTGCACATGCCGCGCATCACCTCTCCCAGGCCGACTGGGGGCACGTAGCTCGGGCGATCTGTCATCCAGGTGCGCATCGCGGGGTCGAGGGACAGGAACAGGTTCCGCACGAGGAACTCTCCCTCCCCGGCCTCCGGCACGTCGCCCTCGCGCAACTCGAAGTGCGCCGGCTCGACCATGCCTTGTGGCCGGGAGGCCAGCACCCACTGACGGTTCAATCGCTGATTCACTCGCTCTCCTCGTTGTCTTCCTGGTCCGCGCGTATGGTCGGCTACGCTACCCGAGCCGATGGGGCTCGCACAGGTGGAGGCCGCTCGCGCCCTTGCGCCGCTGTTGCGCGCGCACTCCGAGGACGGCGAACGCAACCGCAAGCTTCCCGCCGAGATCGCCGATGCGCTCGCGGCGGGAGGATTCTTTCGCATGCTCGTCCCGGCGTCGCTCGGCGGCGGAGAGAGCGACCCGGCGACGTTCGTCGCGACGGTCGAGGAGCTTTCGCGCGCCGACGCGGCCGCAGGATGGTGCATCGCCGCGTGTGCGACGAGCGGGATGGTGGCGGCCTACCTGGACGAGGCCGCCGCGCGGGAGGTGTTCGGCGACCCGCGCTCCGTATCGGGCGGCGTGTTCGCCCCGCGCGGGCGGGCCCAGAGCACGGGAGACGGCTACTCGGTGAGCGGGCGCTGGGCCTTCGCGAGCGGCATCGACCACTGCGACTGGTTGATGGGCGGCTGCTTCGTGCTCGAGAACGGGGCCCCCGCGATGGTCACGGAGGGGCGGCCCGACATCCGCCTGGCCCTGTTCCCGGCAAGCGACGCCGAGGTGCTCGACACCTGGAACGTCTCCGGGCTGCGCGGCACCGGCAGCCACGACATGGAGGTCCACGATGTGCGCGTTCCAGCGGCGCGCACGGCTTCCCTGCTGACCGATGAGCCGCTCGAGCGCGGCCCGCTCTATGCCTTCCCGGTGTTCGGGCTGCTTGCGCTGGCGATCGCCGGGGTGGCGCTCGGGATCGCGCGCGCGGCCCTCGACGACATCGGCGATCTGGCGGGCGCGAAGACGCCCACGCTCAGCTCGCGGCGGCTCGCCGAGCGCTCCGCGACGCAGGGTGGCGTCGCGCGCGCCGAGGCAGCGCTCCGCGCCGCGCGTGAGCTGCTCTACGCGGAGATCGAGCGCGGCTGGGCGCAGGCCCGGCTCGAGGGGCAGGTCGATGTCGCGCAGCGCGCTGCACTGCGGCTCGCGGCGACACATGCGACGAGCGCCTCGGCCGGGGTCGTCGACACCGCCTACGAGCTCGGCGGCGGGTCGTCGATCTACGAGACGAGTCCCCTCCAGCGGCGCTTCCGCGACGTCCACGCCGCCACACAGCACATGCTCGTCGGCCCTTCGACGTGGGAGTTGACGGGCCGCGTGCTGCTCGGCTTGCCGACCGAGACGGAGCAGCTCTAGCGTCGGAGGGGCGCGGGGCGGCTGCGCCGGCGGGTCGCGGACGGCGGGGCGGAACTTCTGCAATCCGCACCCACCCCCCGGGTGCAAAGCGCCAAGGTTCAGCCGGTGGCGCTTCGAGTCCGGCCACACGGATCCGGTGGCCGCCGGCTACTCGTGCTGCTGCACCTCCACCGGCAGCCCGTCCACCGCGAACGCCACCTCGTCCACGTAGCACCAGCACCAGTCCTCGCCGGGCTCGAAGGAGAGCACGACCGAGTGATCCTGCTCGGCCGCGTGCCTGCTCGCGTGGCGGTTCGGCGACGAGTCGCAGCACCCCACCTCCCCGCAGGTGAGGCACAGGCGCAGGTGCATCCAGCGCGCGCCCTCGGCGATGCACTGGCTGCATCCCTTGGTGCTGCTTGGCGTGACCGCCTCGATCGTGTCCAGGTGCCCGCAGATTTCCGCCATCATCAACCCCTCTTCGCAAGGCGCTCGATGAGCGCGTCGAACCAGCGGTCCGGGAGGATCTCCCGCAACCGCACCATCAGCTTCGCCCGGGAGCCGACCAGGTAGCGGGTCCGCGGTTTGCCGGCCGTGAGCGCCTCGGCCACCACGGCCGCGACGACGGAGGGCGCGATCGCCTCGCCCGCCCGGTCGGCGGCCCATGCGCGTGCCGCGGCGATCGCCGGGCCGTAGTGCGTCTCGACGCCGGGCATGCGCTCGAGCAGCTCGTCCGCCGTGTTGTTGCCGCGCTCCCAGATCTCGGTCGCGATCGGTCCCGGCCGGATCAAGGACACCTCGATGCCCGCCGGGCGCAGCTCGCGGCGCAGCGAGTCGCTGAGCCCCTCCATCGCGTGCTTCGACGCGGCGTAGGGCCCGAGCAGCGGCAGGGCCACGCGCCCACCCATCGAGCCGATGTTGACGATCCGGCCGCGCGCGCGGCGCAGTAACGGCAGAAATGCCTGCGTGACGGCCATCTGGCCGACGAGATTGACCTCGATCTGGCGGCGGAACTCCTCAACCGGGATGAACTCGATCGGGCCGGGCACCGCGATGCCCGCGTTGTTGACGAGGCCTGCGAGCCGGCCGGCGCCGACCGCCTCACCGACCCGTTGCGCGGCCGCGTCGATCGAGGCCTGGTCCGTGACGTCGATGCGCAGCGGCTCGATGCTGCCGTTGCCGGCGGCGCGCAGCCGCTCAGCGTCCTCGTCGCGGCGGACTCCCGCGAAGACCGTGAAGCCGAGCGTTGCGAGGTGCAGCGCGCTCGCGTGGCCGATGCCGGTCGAGGCGCCGGTGATCACGACCGCGCCGCGGGGTGAAGTCACCGGCGCAGCCTAACGCGGGAGGTTCGGAGCGACGATCCGGTACGCCTTGAGGCCCAGGCTGAGCCGCTCTCGATCCTCGCTCGCGGTCGGGTCGAGGCCCGTCAGTTGCTGGATCCGCTCGAGGCGATATGCGACCGTGTGCCGGTGCGCGTAGATCGCGCGCGCGGTCGCGTTCATGTTGCACTCCTGGGCGAGGTAGGCCTCGAGCGTGGCGAGCAGGTCACTGTGGTAGCGGTCGTCATAGCGCACGACCGCCCCGATCGTGTCCTCGAAGAAGCTGCGCATCTCGTCCGGGTGGGAGGCGAGCACGCGGAACAGCAGCCTGTAGACGCCCGAGCCCGCCTCCGACATCGTCTCCGCCATGCGCTCGTCGCGGGAGACGACGTCGAGCACCAGCTCGGCCTCCTCGACTGCGCGGTGCAGGTCCGCCGCATCGCCGTAGAGCGACGAGATCGCCGTCGGGCCGTGCTTTCTGAGCCGCTCGGCGAGGCCGCGGGCCGCGTCGGTGGCCTCCGATGCGGAGCCGCCGCCCGCGGGAAGCAGCGCGTAGATCCGGCCGTCGAGCAGCTCGGCGATCGCGCCCGGGTAGTCATCGGACACGAGCGCGGTCAGCTGGCGAGGGCGCGTCGATCGGACCTCTGTGACCACGACGATCGCACCGCCGGAGAGATCGGTCCCGAGACGCGCGCCTCTGCGCAGGACGTCGTCGGCGGGCACCTCCCGCTCGCGCAGCTCCTCGAGCAGACCGCCGCGCAGGCGGGCCGCCTCCTGTTCGCGCGCCTCATCGAGCGCGACGCCGGTCATCGCGGCAAGTGCCGCCAGGTGCAGCACCTCGGCCGCTTCGGGCGGGGGCTGCGCGGGCCCGGCCAGCATCGCGACCACGCCGACCGGCTCGCCTCCCGAGTTGACGGGCGCGGCCAGCTCGACCTCCGGCGGCAGTGGCGTGGCGCCGACCCGGCCGCGCGTGGCCACGTGGCGCCGCACCGCTGCGAGCCCGCGGACCTCCGAGCGCGGCACGACGGCCGCGACCGCGGCGGAGGGGACCACGATCGCGACCGGGCGCCCTACGCGCTCGGATGCCAGCACGGCGACGCGTTCCATGCCCTCGCCGTGCAGCACCGCTTCGACCATCTCCTGGTGGACCTCGCGCAGTAACGAGAGACCCGTCGCCACTCCGTCGGCGGCTCCTGTAGATAGCTCGGGGCGCATAGCTCCTGCATCACCGTAGGCGGCGGGGCCGCGCGGGTCTTTGGACAGCGGGCCAATTCGCGGGTCGGCCCGTTCTCAAGTTGGTAGAGCGCGGTCCGTCCGCCGATTAAAGGACCCTTCACGGTGTGAGGCGGCTTACACCGCTTGATGGGTCTTTTCTGAGGGTGGAGACCTCCAATGCGCACATGCATGTCGCATGGTGCGGGCTCTTCAGCGCCCATCCCGAGCGTGCCCGCCCCACGCTCGAGCAGGTCGCGGACGGCGTCGACGCGCGCCTCGGGTTCGCGCCCCGGTTCCGTCAGCGCTTGGCATTCCCGCCGCCCGGCCTCGGCGAGCCGTACTGGGTCGACGACCCGCGCTTCCACGTGCGCGCGCACGTGACGCGCCTCGCACCCGAGAGGCAGGCGGTCTCGCTCGATCAGTTCATGAGCATGGCCGGCGCGGCGCTGTCGGAGCCGCTGCTGCGCGACCGCCCGCTGTGGCACCTGTACTTCCTGCCCCGGCTCGAGGACGACAGGCTCGGGATCGTGTTCAAGATGCACCACGCCCTCGTCGACGGGAAGTCGGCGGTCGAGCTGGGCCTGCTGCTGTTCGACGCCGATCCGGACGCGCAGGCCATGAGTCCCGAGGAGTGGAAGCCGAGAGGGCGGCCGCCCGGCCCGCTCGGCCTCACGCTTGCATCGCTGCGTGGCGGCGCGTCGGAGACGGTGTCGGCCGCACTGCGCCTGACCCGCCTCGCGCGCCCGGGGCGCGACAGCCTGCCGGGCACCGTGCGACGTGCCGCAGGCACCGTCGACCGCGACCTCCTGCGGATGGCGCCCGCCTCGTTCCTCAACACGTCGCTCGGGCCGCGGCGCACGCTCATCTGTCACCGCGCCCGCATCGAGGAGCTGATCCGCATCAAGCGGGCCCACGCGGTGACCGTCAACGACGTGTGCCTCGCCGCGGTGACCGGCGCCCTGCGCGCGCTGACGCTGAGCTGTGGCGAGCCGGTGCGCCCGCTCAGGGCGATGGTTCCCGTGAGCGTGCGCTCCGACGACGAGCGCACCGCGCTCGGCAACCGGATCTCGTTCGCGTTCATCGACTTGCCGCTCGAGCTGGGCCGCGCGGAGGCGCGCCTCCAGCGGGTCCACGAGCAGACCGCCGCCTTCAAGTCGGCCAACCGGCCGGCCGCGTTCGAGGGCCTGATGAACGCACTCGGGTACCTGCCCAGCCCGCTCAAGACGCCGGCCGCGCGGCTCGTCGGCAGCAAGCGGGTCTACAACCTCACCGTCTCGAACATCCCCGGTCCGCGCTTCCCGGTCTACATGGCCGGGGCGAAGCTGCGCGAGGCATATCCCGTGGTGCCGCTCGCTGAGGGGCACATCCTGTCGATCGGGATGTTCAGCTATCGCGACTGGATGCACTTCGGGCTCTACGCCGACCCCGAGGCGCTGCCCGAGGTACGCCGGCTGCCCGGCGCGCTCGAGCGCGCCTTGTGGGAGTTGCACGGGCACCGCCCCCACGGACTGCGCCGTCGTCGCTTCGCGCGGACGAAGCCGCGCGTGCGGCACCTCGCCGCCGTCAGCTGAAAAGCTCGCAGGTCGGCAGTACGCAGTCGGCAGAATCTGCGAACTGCGAACTGCGAGTTTCAGATCTCCAACCGCTGATCCTCGAGGTCGAGGTCCCGCTGCACCCTCCTCATCACCTCGTCGTCGATCACGCCCTGGCGGCGTAGGTCCGCGACGGCCCCGCGCTGCGCCTCGAGCATCTCGCGCGCCAGCCGCTGGTAGTTGAGCGAGCGCTTCTCGAAGCCCCCGTCGTCCTCGCCGTCGAAGCGCGCAGCGAAGCGCCGCTTGCGATAGCCGAGCATCGCGCGCATCCGCTCGGCGACGTCGTCGCGCACCCAGGCCTCACGCTCGAGCTCGTCGAGCCGCTCGAGCGCCGCCTTGGTCGCATACAGCCGCGCCTCGTTCTCCTCGTGCTCGCGCTCGTCCTCACGCACGTCCAGGCGTCGCACCAGCCAGGGAAGCGTCAGTCCCTGTACGACGAGCGTCGCGAGGATCACGCAGAAGGTGATGAAGATGATCAGGTCACGCTCGGGGAAGGGCGCACCCGCCTCGGTCTCGAGCGGGATCGCGAGCGCCGCCGCGAGCGAGACCGCGCCCCGCATGCCCGACCAGCCGACGAGCAATGGGTGCTGCCAGGGGGTGTGGTCGTGCATGCCGCGCACGTGCTGGAGCAGGAACCGCGGAACGTATGTGAGCGGAAACACCCACATCAGGCGGATCGCGATCACGGCCACGCTGATCAGCAGCCCGTACCCGATCAGCGTGCTCGCCGCATCGCCCTCGAGGGCGTCGAGGATGCCTTCGAACTGGAGGCCGAGCAGCGTGAACAGGAGCGCGTTGAGCACGAAGACGAGGGTCTCCCAGACCGCGAACGTCTGAAGCCGCGTCGCGGGCGACACCAACTCGGGCGCGTGCCACCCGAGGTAGATGCCGACCGTGACCGCGGCGACCACGCCCGAGACGTCGAGCGCAACGGCGGGCAGGTACGCGAAGTACGCCGTCATCAGCGAGATCGTGATCTCGGTCGGAGGATCATCGAGCCGGCGACGCACCCACGTCACGATCCACCCGATGACCAGCCCGACACCGAGCCCGCCGGCGACGTTCAGGAAGAAGTCGAACGACGCGTCGAGCAGCGAGAAGCTCCCGGTGAGGACCGCGGCGACAGCGAACTTGTAGAGGACCAGCGCGGTCGCGTCGTTGATCAGGCTCTCCCCCTCCACGATCGTCACGACCCGCCGCGGGGCGCCGAGGCGCCCCGCGATCGAGGTCGCCGCGACCGGATCGGTCGGCGAGACCACGGCGCCGAGCACGAATGCCGCTTCCCAGGAGAGGCCGTCGATGAAGCTGTGGGCGATCCAGGCAACGCCGAGGGTCGTGAAGATCACGAGCCCGACCGACAGCAGCGCGATCGACCGGACGTGCTCGCGCAGGTCACGCAGCGAGGAGAAGAACGCCGCCGCGTAGAGCAGCGGGGGCAGCGCGATCAGCAGCACCAGGTCGGGGTCGAGCGAGACCGTCGGCACGCCCGGCATGAACCCCAGCGCGAGGCCCCCGAGCACCAGCGCGACGGGATAAGGGACGTGCACGTACTGGCCCGCGATGACCAGGGCGGCCGAGGCAACGAGGATCCCGAGCACGACCATCTCGGTAGTGCCGGCCTCGATCGCGGCGACGTGGAGGAGTGCGTCCATCCCCGAAATCTTTCCTTATAGAGTCGCGCGGGCCGGTCGACCGGATTCGGAGGAGGGAAAGATGGCGGAGCGGTGGTTCACGCAGGACGAGCTGGACGAGATGTCACGGCCGACGATGGACCGCGCGATCGAGGCGATCGACCGCGGCGACCTCGCGGCCGCGAAGGCGCTGTGCGAGGAGATGAAGCACGAGTGGCGCCTGCTGCACGACCTGATGGCCGGCGGCATGGCGGGCCTGATCAGCTTCGTGCAGGCGCGCCTCGGCGACGACGGCGTCGAGGAGGCCTGGGAGTACAGCCTCGAGCGTGGCTGGAAGTCACACGCCGAGGCGATCCAGAAGCAGGACCGGCGCTGGATGGTGCACGCGCTCGCCGCCAACTGGCGCGCGCACTCGACCAGCGGAACCGGCCCGAGCCCGGGCGCCTTCACGGTCACCGAGGATGACGAGAAGTTCACCTTCGCGATGAACCCGTGTGGCTCCGGCCAGCGCTTGTGGCGAAACGGCGCATACGAGGGGCCGAACGGATTCGGCGTCACCGCCGAGGCGCACGACTGGAGTTACGGGCGCGCCGGCTTCCCGCTCTACTGCACCCACTGCACGTTCATGAACGAGCTGCTGCCGATCCGCTGGACGGGCCTACCCGTGTATCCGAGCAAGCCGCCCGCTGACTTCGACCACGATCCGTGCGTCTGGTACTGGTACAAGGACCCCGCCGACATCCCGGCGGAGCATTGGGAGCGGTATGGGTTGGAGAAGTGATCCGGGCTGGTGATGATTCCGCTGCGGGCGCTACGTGATCGAGCGCGTGTTCAACCGCAGGCCGCCGTCGATCCCGATCGCCTGGCCCGTCACATAGCCGGCCTGCGGCGACGCCAGGTACGCGACCAGCCCGGCGACCTCGGACGGCGCCGCCATGCGCCCCGCCGGCAGCGCGGCCGTCACGCGCTCGAGCACGCCGGCCGGCATCGCGCGCACGTTCTCGGTCTCGACGAACCCCGGCAGCACGGCGTTCGCGGTGATGCCGCGCGCGACGTTCTCGGCGGCGATCGTGCGGACCATCCCGATGATCCCGGCCTTCGACGCCGAGTACGCGACCTGTCCCGGCAGGCCCGACTCGGCCGCGCCGCTCGAGATCGCGACGATCCGCCCGTAGCCACGCTCGCGCATCCCGCCGAGGCAGGCCTGGATCGTGCGGAACGCCCCGGTCAGGTTCACGTCGATGTCGCGCTGCCACTGCTCCGCCGTCATGCGATGGGCCGGCGCGACGGTCGTCGTGATTGCGGCGTTCGGCACGCACACGCCAACGGCGCCGAGGTCGGGAAACGAATCGCGCGCGACGTCGAGCCGGACGTCGCAGCCCTCGGCCACATCGACGGTCACCACCTCCATCCCCGCTGCGCGCAGTGCCTCGGCGATCGCGGCGCCGATCCCACGGGCGGCGCCCGTCACAACGGCCCGGCTCACAGCTCGGTCTGGTGCGTCCCGGCCCGGCCCGCGTCGGTCTTGTCGTAGAAGCGCCGCAGCAGGGCCATCGTCTCTTCGGTGTCCGCGCACGCGTACCCGTTCAGGGCCTCGATCCGCAACTGCTCGTCGAGCGGGCGGCCGACCACGTCGAGGATCGTCTCTTTCGCCGAGCGCACCGCGGTCTGGCTGTTGCGGAGGATCTGGCGGGCGACCCTCTCCGCCTCGTCCATGAGCTGCGCGTGCGGCACGACCCGGGAGACGAGGTTGCACTGGAGCGCGCGCTGCGCGTCGATCGGCTCCGCTGTGAGCAGCATCTCGAGCGCGACGCCCGACCCGCAGGTATTGACGAGACGCACGATCCCACCGTCGCCGTGGTGGTACCCGCGCCGCGCCTCGAAGGAGCCGAACATCGCCCGCTCCGACGCGATCCTGATGTCGCACGCGAGCGCGGTCTCGAGACCACCTGCGAGCGCCCAGCCGTTGACCGCAGCGATCACCGGCTTGTAGATCCGGTGCAGTCCGCGCGTCAGGCCGCCGAGGCCGTGCGCGACGTTCTCGCGCACCCACCGCGGCGTCGCCGCCTGGATCACCGGCGGTATGTAGGTCTTCAGATCCGCGCCGGCGCAGAAGGCCTCGCCCGCGCCCGTGAGGATCGCGACGTCGAGGGAGTCGTCGTCGCGGAAGTCCTCCCAGGTGCTCCATAGGAGCGCGTGCATCGCGGGGTCGACGGCGTTCATCGCCTCCGGCCGGTTCAGCGTTATGTACGCGATGCGATCGCGCTTCTCGACGAGGACCTCCGGCACTAGAGCATCTATCTACGCGACAGGCTCGAGTTGCGGCTCGTAGCGGCGCAGCTCGCGCCGCGCGATCGAGAGCTTGTGCACCTCGTCGGGGCCGTCCGCGATGCGCAGCGTGCGCGCGCCCGCGTACATCGCGGCGAGCGGGAAGTCGTTGCTGACCCCGCCCCCGCCGTGCACCTGGATCGCGCGATCGATCACCCGTAGCGCGACGTTGGGCGCCGCGACCTTGATCGCGGAGATCTCGATCCGGGCGCCCTTGTTGCCCGCCTTGTCCATCAGCCAAGCGGTCTTGAGCACGAGCAGGCGGGCCTGCTCGATCTCGATCCGCGACTCGGCGATCCACTCGCGGATCACTCCCTGCCGCGCAAGCGGCTTGCCGAACGTCGTGCGGGCATGGGCGCGCTTGCACATCAGGTCGAAGGCGCGCTCCGCCATGCCGATCGCGCGCATGCAGTGGTGGATGCGGCCGGGGCCGAGGCGCGCCTGCGCGATCGCGAAGCCGGCGCCCTCCTCGCCGATCATGTTGTCCGCGGGGACGCGTACGTCGTCGAAGATGACCTCGCAATGGCCGCCGTGGCCCTGGTCGTAGCCGAACACCGGCAGCGTGCGCACGATCTCGATCCCCGGCGTGTCGAGCGGCACGAGAATCATGCTGTGGCGGCGGTGCGGGTCGGCCTCGGGGTCGCTGACCCCCATGAAGATCGAGATCTTGCAGCGGTCGCTCGCCGCGCCGCTCGTCCACCACTTGTGGCCGTTGATCACGTACTCGTCGCCGTCGCGCTCGATGCGGCTCTGGATGTTCGTGGCGTCGGAGCTCGCGACTTCGGGCTCGGTCATCGCGAAGCACGAGCGGATCTCACCCTCGAGCAGCGGCTCGAGCCAGTCCTCCTGCTGGCGCGGCGACCCGAACTCCGTGAGGACCTCCATGTTCCCGGTGTCGGGCGCGGCGCAGTTGAGCGCCTCGGGGGCGATGTGGCTGCGGCCGGTGATCTCGGCGAGCGGCGCGTACTCGAGGTTCGTGAGCCCCGCCCCGAACCGCTTGTCCGGGAGGAACAGGTTCCACAGCCCGCGGCCGCGCGCCTCCGCCTTCAGCTCCTCCATCACGGGCGGATGGAAGTACGGGTTGCCGGACTCGGTGACCTGGTCGTGCCAGACCTGCTCCGCCGGATAGACATGGGTGTCCATGAAGTCCAGCAGGTTCTCGCTGAGCTCCTGGGTCTTCGGGCTGTACTCGAAATCCATGGCCGCTGCCTCCTCTCGGGGGGCGCAGCTTATCGCCGCGGCGTCACCTCAGCGCTCCTGAGTGCGCTGCAGCACGGAAGCCCGCGCGGCCTGTGAGACGATCATCGGATGTCCACCGGGGACATGGGGCGCCTGCGCCGACACCGCGGCTACCCGCTCTTCTATGTGACGGCGACGCTCACGCGCTTCGCCGACGAGATGTTCTCGGTCGGCGTGGTGCTGCTCGTGCTGGAGCGCACCGGGAGCGCGGCGCTCGCCGGCGCGACGGTCGCGGCCGTGACGCTGCCGAGCCTCGTGACGGGACCGTTGCTCGGCGCCTGGCTCGATCGCAGTGGGCATCGCCGCCAGGCGATGATGCTCGACCAGGTGCTCGCCGCCTCGAGCATCGTCGGGATCGTGGTGCTCGCCGGCAACGCCCCCGACTGGACGGTTCCGCTGGTCGCGCTGGTCGCGGGGGTCACCTGGCCCCTCTCGTTCGGCGGGTTCACCAGCCTGATCCCGGTGATCGTCCCCGACCACCTGCTCGCGCAGGCGAACGCGCTCGAGGCGACGAGCTTCAACCTCGCGGTGATCGCGGGCCCCGCTCTCGCGGGGACGATCTCCGCTGTCGCCGGCCCCGACGTGTCGCTGATCGTGGAGGCGGTGCTGACGATCGGCGCGATCGGCCTGATCGGGCGCATTCCCGAGATGGACGCACGCGCGCGCGACGTCGATCCGAGCCGTCCGCTGCGCAGGATCGTGCGCGACGGGCTGGGGCTGCTCGCCTCCACCCCAGCCCTGCGCTCGGTGACGGCGGCCGGAGCGCTCAATCTCGGCGGGCTCGGACTGCTGACCGTCGCCTTCCCGTTCTTCGCGCTCGAGGAGCTTGGCGCGCACCGCAGCACCGCGGGCTACATGTGGGCGGCATTCGCCACCGGCTCGGCGGTCGGCGCCCTGACGCTCGTCCGGCTCCAGACGCGGTGGGCACCGGAGCGGGTGGTGATCGGAGCGATCACGCTCGTCGGCTGCGTGATGCTGCTGTGGCCCCTGGCGCCCTCGCTACCGGTCGCGCTCGTGCTGATCGCGCTGGCGGGGCTCGCGGACGGCCCCGGCCTCGCGGCGACGTTCACCGCGCGTCAGCGCTGGACACCACCTGAGCTGCTGGGTCAGATCTTCACGACCGCCGCGTCGCTCAAGGTCGGAGCGTTCGCGGTCGGCGCCGCGTGCGCGGGCCCGGCCGTCACCACGCTCGGACCGTCCGGGACCCTCAGGCTCGCGGCCGGCGTGCAGTTCGTGGCCGTGGCGGCTGGGATCGCGCTCGGCGGCGTGCGCCGCGGGCGCTCAGATCTTCAGCAGGACGATCGTGTTGACCGCGAGCGCGATCGCGAAGGCGATCGTCCAGCGGTTCAGGTTGCGCTCCACGAGGGAGCCCCCACCGAACGGGCCCGCGCCGGCGCCGCCGATGCCGAAGGCGCCGGAGAGCCCGCTGTCCTTGCCCGAGTGCAGCAGCACGAGGAAGATCAGGACGAAGCTGATGATGACCTGGACCACCGAGAGGAACGTGTACACGGCCGGGGATTGTAGCCGTGGGGGTTCTGTGCTTCATCCGGGTCCGCGTTGCGGCGCCCGTCCGGGGGGCCTCATGGGAGGCTAAAGACGGTTTTCAGGCCTCCCATGAGGCCTGCCGGCCGCCGGGCCGTGAGCCATGGCGAAGCACGGAAGGCCCCCCTAGCTCTGCTCCTTCTTCGAGAACTTCGAAGGGCACTTGGTGATCAGGCTGTCGGGGTCGGCGAGGAACCTGCCGTTGTCCATCTTGCCGGTCACGATCACCTCGCGGCCCTCGCGGAACGGGTCGGGGACGGCGCCCGAGTAGCGCACGGGCACCGAGGCCGTCCCGTTGCGGTCGCGCACACGGAACAGCAGCCGGTCGTCGCCGCGGCGGACGGACCCGTCGGCCACCTTGCCGGTCAGCTCGTAGGACTTCCCTGGCGTCGTGCCGGCGAGCAGCTGCGATGGCTCGCGGGTCTCGGTCGCGCCGCTGAACGACGTGTAGACGAGCGCGCCGCCCAAGACGAGCGCCACGCTGAGGGCGATCACCAGGCGGATCTTGCGCTTGCGGCGGGGGTCCATCGGCTCCGATTATTCCAGGGCGGCCCGCCCGGATCCACCGGTCACCTATTCGGTGGGAGCCGGCGCGGGCTCACGGCGAGCCCGCTTGGGAGGCCGCCGGGCGGCCGCGGCCGCGACGAGCTCGCGCAGGGACGCCTCGAGGCCCGACTCGACGACGTCGATGTCGTCCATCGCATCGAAGTCCCCGAGCAGGCCGAAGCTGACCTTCCTGTTGTAGGAGAAGATCGCGATCGCGAGCGCGTGCTTCTCGGGCAGGAACGCGACCGGGACGACTGTCTCGAGCTCGCGCCCCAGCACGTACAGGGGAAACTGCGGGCCGGGCACGTTCGTCACGATCAGGTTGAACAGACGGGTGGAGAAGTTCAGGCGCGAGGCCTGCGCGAGGACGGTCGGAGGGGCAAAGTCGTTCAGCGCGACCAGCGCCTCGGCGCCCATCACCTGCTTGGACTGCTTGATCTTGGCCATCTCCTCGCGCACGATGCGCAGGCGCTCGATCGGGTCCTCCGCGTACACGGGCAGCGGCGCCCGGAACACGGCGAGCCGGTTGCCGAGCGTGCCGCGCTCCTCCTCGGTGCGCATGCTGACCGGGACGAGCGCGCGCAGCTCGAGGCCGCCCGTGCGCTTTCCGCGCGAGCCGAGCCAGCTGCGCAGCGCGCCGGCGACGACCGCCAGCACCACGTCGTTGATCGTGCCCCCGAAAGTGTCCTTGACGAGCCTGAAGTCATCCAGGTGTGAGTGCACCCAGCGGTAGTGGCGATGCGGTCCGATCTCGGTGTTGAGCGGCACGTCGGGAGCGGGGTTCAGTAGCTCCCAACCGACCTCGCCGAGGCCCTCGGCGACTTCTACCGCTCGCGCGGCGGTCTGCCGCGGGTGTTGAGCGGTCTTCAGCAGGCGCCGCCCGACCCGCAGCGGGAACCTTGCGACGTTCTCGGCGCCGCGCGCGAGCAGGTGCACGTCGCTCGGCTCGGGCTGCGGCTCCCACGGGCGCACCGGCGGCGTGAGGCCGCCCGGGACCGGGTTGGCGTCGAACAGCACGGTCGCGAGGTCGACTCCCGAGACGCCGTCGACGAGCGCGTGGTGCGTCTTGCTGATGATCGCGAAGCGGTTGTCCTCGAGCCCCTGCACGAGCCACATCTCCCAGAGCGGCTTGGAGCGGTCGAGCTGTTGGGAGAACACCCTGCCCGTGAGTTGCTGGAGCTGCCGGTCGTCACCCGGCGCGGGGAGCGAGGAGTGGCGCACGTGGTACTCCACGTTCAGCCGCGGGTCGTCGACCCAGACCGGCCGCCCTGACTGGAGCGGCGGGAAGGCGAGCTTCTGGCGGAAGCGCGGCACGAGATGGAGCCGCGCCTCGACGTGCTCGGCGAACTCGACGTACCCGGGTGGCGGGCCCTCGAACACGAGCACCGCACCGATGTGCATGTGCGCGCGGTCGTTCTCCTGGGTCAGGAAGCTGGCGTCTGATGCGCTCAGCCGGTCCAGGTGCGAGACGGCCATCTGCGGGTCCTCCCTCCGAGGGTCAAGAGCCCGCCTACTCTAGCGAGCACCCGCGCCCCCTGCGAGCGAGCGCCGAGGGCGCGTCAGGCAGCGTCGATCAGCGTCTCGACGCGCGCGAGCTGGGTCTCGACGCGGCCGACCATCAGGTCGAGCGTCTCGCGCGCGGACGTGACGCCCTTGCTCGCGCCCGTCAGGCAGTTGCGGATCTTCTGCGCCTCCTTCAACGCCGAGAGCGCCTCGTCGGCCGCGTCCCGCACGCCGACGGCGTCGAGCGCGAGGTCGCGCTCGGCCGCCATCAGGCAGCGGCACCGCGCATAGCGGTAGGCGAGCTCGAGCGCACGGGCGTCGAGCGTCTCCTTGTCGAGGGTCACGATCATCTTGTTGCCCTCGTACTCCTGGAGCTGCTGGCGACCCGCAGGCACCTTCTCGTCGGAGGCGACGAGCAGGATCGCGAACCCCGCGTCGCGCTCGCCGAGTGCGGCGTTGAGCGTCTCCCACGCGCGGTTCTTGGAGAGCTTCTCGTCCTTCGCGTCGATCGCGATCCGGCCCTTCGGCGGCCCCGACCCGGCGTCCAGCTCGATCACGATGTCGCCCTTCTTGCCGCCGCTGGCAGAGCGCTCGTCGCCGACGTGGTGCGCAATGTCGCCGCGCGCGGCGGCCATCTCCTCGAGCAGCTCGAACGCCTGCTGCTCGAACGTGCGGCCCTTGCCGGTGCCGCGGTCGCGCTCGGCGGCCAGCTCGGCCTCGGCATCTGCCGCGCCGTGAAGGAGCTTCACCTCGCCCTCGAGCTGCGCGATCTTCTCGATCAGCTTCTCGTGCGAGTCACCCGAGCGTTTGACCTCGCGCACGATCGAGTCCTTGAAGTCGGCGAGCGGGTTGTGCCCGTCCTGGGCGGAGAACTGACGCAGGAGGTCGTGACGCGACTCCTGGAGGGACTTGGCGACGATCTCCTTCACCTGGTGCTGCACCGCCGTGTTGCGGTCTCCGCCGAAGTGGCGCGCGATCAGCTCGGCGAGCTCGTCGCCGTGTGCGTCGAGCACCTTGGACATCACGCCCCCGTCCTCGCCGACGAAGCGCTCGAACTGCTTCTCGAGGCCCTCGCCGATCAACCGCGCGCGCTCCGTGAAAGCGTGCTCGGCCTCGGTCGAGGCCCGCTCCAGCTCGCGCCGGATCGCGTCGACCTCGGCGCCGGTCGCCTCCCGGTCGAGCACGCGCGCGCCGATCTCCAGCGCATGCGAGACCGTCTCCTCGGGAGAGATCTCGCGGTCGCGCCGGTGCTCGATCAGCTCCACGAGGGTGCCGTCCTCGATCGAGAGGCTTTCGATCAGGACCTCGTCGCCGTGGATGGTGACGCGGTCAGGACCGGCGCCGAGCGTGTCCCCGTTCCGTACTGGTTGAAGAGTTCTCACAGCTTCCATGTCGAACACAGCAAGGTAGCTCTGACACCCGACGGAACCAGGAGAATGACGCGCCCATGCCGCTGCCCCGCCTGATCCTGGTCGCGACCGCGCTTGCCCTTGCCCTTGCCGGGTGCGGCGGCGGATCGGGATCCGACGAGGCCCCGGCGGCACCCTCCGGCACGCAGCCGCCGGGCACCTACTCCTATGCGACCACGGGATTCGAGCAGATCGGGGGCCCGCTGCCGGGGCGCCATCGCTACGGGCCGCGCAGCACGATCGCGGTCGACCTCAGCGGGTGCGAGCTGAACGAGCGCTGGGACGGCACACCCGAGCGCTGGACGGAGTGGCTGTATTGCATCGAAGGCGATCAATGGCAGTTGCGCTCGGTGACCGACCACCACGAGTTCTTCGGGCGCGCGGAGGAGTACTCGTATCGCTGCTCGGGCCGCCGGGTGCCGCGCCCGGCCCGGATCGCCGAGGGCTTCCGGTGGACGGACCGCTGCCGCGCCCGCGCGACGGCCGCGGTCGCTCGTGGGGAGGTCGTGTCCGTCGGCCCGGTGAGGGCGGCCGGCACGACCGTCGAGGCCGTGCACCTACGTGTGCGCACCGCCTTGAGCGGCCGCGTGCAGGGTGCCTACGTGCTCGACTCGTGGCTGCGACGCAAGGACGGCCTGTTGCTGCGTCGCACGTTCGACAGCGAGACGCGCGCGCGGTCCGTGGTCGGCACGGTGCCGGCCCGCGAGCGCTACACGCTGAGCATCGTGGCGCTCGAGCCTGACGCCTGAGGGTTTGGCGGCAAGGTCCGCGGGTAGGGAACCGGCACGATGCTGATTGCCGGAATCATTGTCTTCTGCGTATTGCTCTTCCTTGTGGCGATCCTCGCCCCGCGCCTCTCGAGGCATCTCGAACGCGGCGGCGACGCACCACTGGGAGTCGGCCAGCGCGCCGCCGGCAAGGCACCCGGACCACTCGGCCGCTGGTTCCAGAAGCCCTTCGGCACTTCGCGCAAGGCGGTCCGCAAGAGCGGCTCCGCCGGTCGCAAGACGCGCAACAAGCTGGACTAGACAGCCGTAGTTCCCACGCCACGTTGTTCCTGTTGCGGGCGTGGCGCTGGCGGCGGGTTCGAAAACCGGGTTGGGTAGAAGGGCAGGACCCGGGACGAGCAAGGACTCGCGCGACGCGTCGTTTGCGACGCAAAGCGCACGCGTCGCTCGTGAAAGAGCCGTCTGCGCGTGATTCGCATGAGGTGCGTCGATCGGCAGGCGCCGGTCGACGAACTTTCCCTCCTGGCGTCCACTTTCACGCATGGCGGGAGGGAAAGTTCGGCGGCCGATGCGCGACCCGGAGGGCTTTCGCCCGTGACCGCGACCTTTCGCTGAAGTCTCGTGACACTGCGCCGCTCAGCGCGGTCGCAGACGCCGACGATCCGTCTTCCCTTACCCACCCGGTTTTCCACGCCCGAGCTTGCGCCCGCGAGGCGCATTCCGCGGCCTGACCGATGTGGTTGGGAGCTACAGCTACCGCTCGAACACGAGCTTCACCCAGTCGCGCTCGAGCAGGGCGTCCGCGGCGTCGTCCCACGGGACAACCTTGCTCGTGACCTGCTCGGGGTGGAAACGCCCGCGCGCGGCGAGTCCGAGCACCTTCGGGATCGCCGCACGGGCGTGCACGCGGCCGGTCACGAACGTCGTGTTGCGCATGTACATCTCGAGGAGCGGCATCGGTGGCTGCTCCCCGAAATACATCGCGGTGCTCGTGCAGGTCCCGTCGAAGTCGGTGCACGAGAGCGCGAGCGCGAGCCCTTCGGGATCCCCGCTCGCGTCGACCGTCACGAGGAACCGCCCCGGCCGCTCGCCGTCGCGGTCGCGCGCCTGCGCGCCGAAGGCCTCGGCGGTCGTGCGCCTGCCTTCGTCCGCATCGACGTACACGACGCGCTCGGACCCGAGGGCGACTGCGATCGCCGCCGCGTAGAGCCCGATCGATCCTGGGCCCGCGCCGCCCACCACGAGCACCGCGGAGCCGGGGTCGCGCTCGAGTTGCGGGCCGACCGCGCGCCACCCGTCCGGGATGTTGTCCGAAGCGCTCGCGACTGCAAGCGGGTCGACGCCGGCCGGGAGCGGCACGAGCATGTGGTCTGCGAACGGGACGCGCACCGAGTCGGACAGGAAGCCGCCCCAGTCGGACCCCGTCTGCCCGAACCCGTACATCGAGAAGGGCGGGACCGCACTGCAGTTGGCGGTGCGCTCGGCGCGGCAGCGGTCGCACTTGCCGCACGAGACCTGGAAGGGAACCGAAACGAGCGTCCCCGGCTCGACCGACCGGACGGCATCCCCAGCCTCGACCACCTCCGCCACGCATTCGTGACCGAGCGCGATCGGCGCGGGGAAGGGCGTGTCCCCCGCGACGATCAACGCGTCGAGGTCGCACGTTGCAACGGCGACCGGGCGGACCAGCGCCTCACCGTCACCCTCGACCGAGGCGGCCTCGACCGCCCGCCGCTCGAGGCCGTCGCCCGTCCAGGTGAGGGCTTGCATCGCCGTCACTCCTCGTGCGAGCCGACCGAGAACCAGTAGGCGACCGCGGCGGGGTTCACATAGACGGGGGCGCCGTTCGCCTCGAAGGTGAGCTGAAAGGGCGCCGCCCCGCCGCTCGAGGCATGGGCATCGCGCACGGCGCCGACGTCCTCCCGCACGCGCAGCATCAGATCGCTGTCGCCGAGGAACTTGATCACGCTCGCCATCTCGACTCCTTGTCCGTGAGTTTGCGTCGCCGCGCCAATGCTATGTGACGTGCATGGGGCGCGATCGGTCAAGGGTCGGCGCCCCGCGGCCGATCCACCTCCAAACTCATGTCGCCAGCGCTCTCATTTCGCGGCGGTCCCGGGCCGCCGCCCGACGCGCCCGCCGACTCCCCCGCAGACCCGGTCGCGCCGCCGCGAGGCCGCGGCCTCGCGCGCGTGAGCCCGGTGTGGGCGCTCAACCTCGCCGTCGCCGCGGCCGCCGCGACGCTGTACGTCACGATCGTGCGCGATCTGCCGGCGCTACTCGACCCCCATCTCCCGTGGTGGGGCCTCGCGCTCGCCTTCCTCGTCGCGGAGAGCTGCGTCGTCCACCTGCAGTTCCGGCGCAGCGCGCACTCGTTCACGCTCGGGGACGTCCCGCTCGTGTTCGGCCTGCTGTTCGCCACCGGGGGCGACGTCGTGGCGGGCGCGCTGATCGGCAGCGCCGCGACGCTCGTGATCGAGCGGCGCCTCGCGCCCGTGAAGCTCGCATTCAACCTCTCGCAGTTCGCGTTCGCCGCGTCGCTCGCGACGTTGGTCGTGCACATCGTCGCGCCGGCGGCGGCCGGGCTCGAGCCGGCCACCTGGGCGGCCGTCCTGCTCGCCACCCAGGCGAGCGCCGTGATCACGGTCCTGCTGATCGGACTCGCGATCACCCTCTCCGAGGGGGGCCTGAAGCTCGGGACGATCGCCCAGATGCTGACAATGGACTTCGTCGTGACGGCCACCAACACGTGCCTCGCCCTGTCCGGGGCGATCGTCGTCTCGAGCGACGCGCGGGCCACGCCGCTGCTCGTGGTCCCGGCACTCGTAGTGTTCCTCGCCTACCGCGCATATCTCATGGAGCGCCAGCGCCACGAGCGCCTCGAGTTCCTCTACGAGGCGACGCGGACGCTGTCGCGCTCGCCCGAGATGGTGCTCGCCCTCGAGGGCCTGCTGGAGCGCTCGCTCGAGTCGTTCCGGGCCGAGATGGCCGAGATCGTCCTGTTCGGCTCCGACGGCAACCCGCCGTTGCGCACGACGCTCGGTCCCGGCGAGTACAAGGAGGTGATGGAGCCGATGGACGAGGGCGTCGCCGCCGAGCTGCGCGCGCTCGTGAGCGCCGGCGCCCCGGCGCTGCACATCGCGCGGCCGTTCGGCTCCGAGCGGCTGCGGCGCTACCTCGACGGCCGCCTGGTGACCGACGCGATGGTCGCGATGCTGCCGGGCGAGGACCGCGTGATCGGGACGATCATGCTGGCCAACCGCTACGGCGTGATCCGGTCGTTCACCAACGAGGACCTGAAGCTATTCGAGACGCTCGCCAACAATGCGAGCGTCGCGCTCCAATACGACCGGCTGGAGCAGGCCGTGCACCAGCTCCGCGAGCTCCAGGAGCAACTGCATCACCAGGCCTTCCACGACCCGCTCACGGAGCTCGGGAACCGGAGCCTGTTCATCAAGCAGGTGAAGGGAGCGCTCGACAAGGGCGGCCAGGAGGTCGCGGTGCTGTTCGTCGACCTCGACGACTTCAAGACCTTCAACGACTCGTTCGGGCACGGCGCGGGTGACGAGCTGCTGTCCGCGGTAGCGCAGCGACTGCGCGACTCGGTGCGCCCGGACGACGCGATCGCGCGCCTCGGCGGGGACGAGTTTGCCGTGATGGTCGCGCGCGAGCGCTCGGTCGACGAGAGCGCCACGATGCTCGCAGAGCGCATCATGAAGACGTTCGAGCACCCCGTCAGCGCCGCCGGCGAGATCATCTTCGTGCACCTGTCGATCGGGATCGCGACCACGCACGACAGCCACGACGCGGATGAGCTGATCCGCAACGCCGACCTCGCGATGTACCGCGCCAAGGGGTCCGGCAAGGGTCGTCATGCCATGTTCGACCCCGGCATGCGGGACGCGGTGCTCAAGCGCCACGGCCTGAAGGAGGAGCTCCAGCGCGCCGTCGAGCGTGGCCAGCTGATCGTCGAGTACCAGCCGATCGTGTCGTTGCACAGCGGCGAGGTGACCGCGGCCGAGGCCCTCGTCCGCTGGAACCACCCCGGCCGCGGACGCCTCCTGCCGTCCGAGTTCGTGCCGCTCGCGGAGGAGACCGGAATGATCATCGCGCTCGGCCAGTTCGTCCTCGAGGAGGCCTGCCGCAGCGCCCAGCTCTGGCAGGGTGTGTCGCGAACGGGCCGGGGCATCAGCGTGCACGTCAACCTCTCCGCGGTCGAGTTGCGCGATCCGACCCTCCCCGACACCGTCGCGATGGCGCTCGAGCGGACCGGGCTCGACGCCGAGCTGCTGGTGCTGGAGATCACCGAGAGCGTCGTGCAGGACGCCGACTCCAGCCTGACCGCGCTCACCGCGCTACGGGCGCTGGGCATAGGCCTCGCGCTCGACGACTTCGGCACGGGGTACTCGTCGCTCAGCTACCTGCGCTTGCTCCCGCTCGACATCTTGAAGATCGCCAAGCCGTTCGTGGAGGGCATGACGCGCGGGAGCCAGGAAACCTCCTTCGCGCGCATGATCATCGACCTCGCGCGCGCCCTCGACCTGCACGTCGTCGCGGAGGGAATCGAGTCCGCGGAGGAGCTGGAGGCCCTGCGCGACCTCGACTGCGAGCTCGGGCAGGGCTTCTACCTCGCGGAGCCGCTCGCGCGCGACGAGGCGCCGAAGGCGCGCAGGCTGTTCCACGTCGCGTCGCCTCACTGAGGGACGCCGTGATGCCCGCCTCGCGGCGGGACTAAACGCGCAAGCGCGTCGATTGGGGCCGCGACCTTAGTACAAAGGTCCAAAAGCGCCACAAAGAGTTGCCGGGGCCGCGCGCTTCCCCGATGTTGGATTGCGGCCCCCCGCCGACGACGCAGCAAGGACGCTGCCAGGTCAGGACGGGCCATCTGCTTTCCGCCCCCCGCCCCCCGAGATCGACACGGAGGTTGATCCCGTCGTGACCTACTCTGCCCCCCCGCTGCGCATCCGCTGGGGCTTCTGGGCCATGTGCTCGGCCGCCCTGCTCACCGCCGCAGTGTCCCTGTCCCTCGCGCTTGCGAGCATCGGCTCTCCCGCCGTCTCGCAGAGCGGCACCGCCGCGACGCCGGGTGGGGCAAGCCCCGCGCTCATCGAACTCGCCGCGAAGCGCCCCGGCGCATCGGTCGAGGCGATCGTCCAGTTCGACAACGGGATCGAGCCGTCCGCGGCTCGCGCGCTCGTGCGCCAGTCCGGCGGACGGGTGACCGGTGATCTGCACGTGATCAACGGCCTCGCCGCGAGCATGACGGCCGCCGAGGCGGAGCGACTCGCAGGCCTCGAGGGCGTCCACGCGGTTTCCATGAACGCGTCAGCCAAGCCACAGTCGATCGACGCGAGCCAGCTCGTGACCTCGTACAACGCGTCGCTCAGGTCCGACAAGGTGTGGGACGACCCGGCAACCGGCAAGGGCGTCGGCGTCGCGGTGATCGACACCGGCATCGCCGGCAACCTGGCCGACTTCAAGGTCTCGCAGTCGGGTACCGCCTCCCGCGTGATCGCGTCCGCGGTCACCAACCCGTACGCGACGACCGCGAATGACACCTATGGCCACGGCACGCACGTGGCGGGCATCATCGCCGGCAACGGCAACAACCGCTCGTCCTCGGACTCGCTGCGAGGCGACTACATCGGCGTCGCGCCCGACGCGAACCTGATCTCGATCAAGGCCTCGGACGAGAAGGGTGAGGCGACGATCCTGGACGCGATCTACGGCCTCCAGTTCGCGATCGACTTCAAGTCCGACTACAACATCCGCGTCGTCAACCTGTCGCTCGAGTCGAGCGTCGCCGAGTCCTACAAGACGGACCCGCTCGACGCCGCGGTCGAGGCGGCATGGTTCAGCGGCATCGTCGTGGTAGCCGCCGCGGGCAACCGCGGGAGCGACTCCGACGCGGTCAGTTACGCGCCCGGCAACGACCCGTTCGTGATCTCGGTCGGGGCGGTCGACGACCGCGCCACGAAGTCGCCGGACGACGACCTGCTCGCCGACTGGTCGAGCCGGGGCAGCACGCAGGACGGCTTCTCCAAGCCGGAGATCGTCGCACCGGGCGCGCACATCGTCTCGGCGCTCTCGCCCAAGAGCTCCTTCGCCTCGATGTGCCCGAGCTGCATCGTCAGCGGCCAGTACATCCGCGCGGGCGGCACCTCGATGTCGGCGCCGATGGTCGCGGGCCTCGTCGCGAACATGCTCGAGGAGCGTCCCGGCCTGACCCCCGACCAGGTGAAGGGCATCCTGATCGACACGGCGCGCAACGTCGGCGCCGGCAGGGAGGCGTTCGCAATCCCGGCCGTGAACGCGACCGCCGGCAGCAACCCCAACGCCGGCATCGCGCCGAACACCGTGGTCGACCCGGCGACGGGTGCGATCGACTACACCCGCTCGCGCTGGAGCCGCTCCCGCTGGAGCACCGCTCCGAGCACGATGGGCGCCACCTGGGCCCGCTCGCGTTGGAGCTGCGACTGCTCGAAGACCACGAGCGGCAGCATCGACCCGGCCCGCTCCCGCTGGAGCCGCAGCCGGTGGTCGACCAGCTGGACCAAGTAGCCCGCGAAAGCCCCCTCCCCCCCCAAGGCCTCGGCCCGCCCACCGGCGGGCCGAGGTCGTTCTGGAGCGCCGCCGGTGTCGATTGACAACCCAGGAGGTAGTAAATCGACGCCAGCGTCGGGTCGAGGCGTGCCGACAAGGGGCGCGCACGTCACCGGCCGCGCGCTCCCCCAACTCATACATGCGTCCGGTTCGGCCAGGTTCGGTTGCCGGCGACGGGACGGGCGCGCACAGTGGATGTTGGCCCCCGGCAGACAGCGGAACTCCCCGCTTTCGGGTCGGACACGGGCCATGGGTTTTTCCGATCGACATGGAGGTTGGTCCCCCCGTGAACTTCCATCACGCTTCCACGCTGGGCATCTGCTGGAGCCGGCGAGCCACATGGCCCGCGGCCCTGCTTGCAGCATCTGTTTCCCTCTCGATCGCACTCGCGGGCCTCGGCGCCACGACCGGCTCGACGAGCGGCACGGCCACGACTCCCGGCGGTGCAAGCCCCGCGCTCACAGAGCTCGCCGCCCAGCGCCCCGGCCGCGCGGTCGAGGCGATCGTCGCAGTTCCGGCCCGGCGTCGAGCCGGCGCAGGCACGCGCCCTGGTGCGCGAGTCCGGCGGCCGGGTGACCGGTGACCTGCACGTGATCAACGGGCTTGCCGTGTCGATCAGCGCAACCCAGGCCGAGCGCCTCGCCTCTCGTGACGGCGTGCACGCCGTGTCGCTGAACGCGCAGACGAAGGCTCAGTCCGTCGACGCCAGCAAGCTCGAGACCTCCTACAACCAGTCGATCCGCGCGGATGAGGTGTGGGGCCGCCCGGCAACCGGCAAGGGCGTCGGCGTCGCGGTGATCGACACCGGCATCGCATCTGCGCTCCCCGACTTCCGCGTGTCCTCGACGGACCACGGCTCGCGTGTGATCGCGACGGCCGTCACCAACCCCGAGGCGAACACGCCGCGCGACACCTACGGCCACGGCACGCATGTCGCCGGCATCATCGCCGGCAACGGCGGCAACCGTGACAGCGGCGACGCCCGGCGCGGCGAGTACGTGGGCGTCGCGCCGGACGCAAACCTGATCTCGGTCAAGGTCGACGACGACGAGGGCGCGACCACGGTGCTCGACGTGATCTACGGCATCCAGTTCGCGATCGACCACAAGGACGCCTTCAACATCCGCGTGATCAACCTGTCGCTGGAGTCGACACAGGCCGAGTCGTACCGGACCGACCCACTCGACGCCGCGGCCGAGGCAGCCTGGTTCAGCGGGATCGTGGTGGTCGCCGCAGCCGGCAACCGGGGCGCCGGCCCAGGTGCCGTGTCCTACGCGCCCGGCAACGATCCCTTCGTGATCTCGGTCGGCGCGGTCACCGACCAGGGAACCGACAAGGTCCGCGACGACACGCTCACCGAGTGGTCGAGCCGCGGCGTCACGCAGGACGGCTTCCGCAAGCCCGAGGTGACCGCACCCGGGTCGAAGATCGTCTCCCTGCTCTCTCCCGGGAGCGACTTCGCCGACATGTGCGAGTCCTGCATCGTGTCCGGTGAGTACATCCGTGCCGGCGGCACCTCGATGTCCGCGCCGATGGTCGCGGGCGCGGTCGCGAACATGCTCGAGCGAAACCCCGGGCTGACTCCCGACGAGGTCAAGGACGCGCTCGTCCGTACCCAGCGCAGGACCCAGAACGGCGGTCGCGAGGTCCAGCTCGTGCAGGCCCTGGGCCTCTCGAACTCGAACGCGCTCGGCGCGAACGTGGGGATCGAGCCCAGCTCGCTCGTCGACCCGCAGACCGGCGCGATCGACTACACGCGCTCACGCTGGAGCCGGTCGCGGTGGAGCCGCTCGCGCTGGAGCGGCGTCTACACCTGCGACTGCTCCCCGACGGCCGACGAATCGGTCGACCCGGCTCGCTCGCGCTGGAGCCGCAGCCGCTGGAGCCGCAGCCGCTGGTCGACCAGCTGGACCAAGTAGCGAATCCTTCAGCCATTAGGGTCCGCACCCGATGGCGGCGAACGGACAGCACCCGGCGTGTGTGGGCTCGACCCACGTGTTCCACTTCCGGTCGCTGCGCGATGCCGTGCGCAGCCTGTTCCGCGAGCGCCGCGCGCTCGCGCGCACGCCGGGCCTGCTCTTCCACACGGTCGTGTTCGCCGGGTCGGCGCGCACCGAGGGCTTCAACATCGGGATCGTCGACCCGCGTCGCCAGATCGCGATGTGCGTGTGGGAGGACGAGCGCGCGCTCGAGCGCTTCCTGTCCGAGTCGCCGATCGGCCGGCGCTGGCAGGACGCCACGGACGAGTACTGCGAGATCAGGATGGTCCCGTTTCGGGCCCACGGCAGCTATCGCGGCAGGCGACCGCTCGCGGACCTGCCGCCCGGTCGCGCGCAGGAAGGCCCGGTCGCGATGATGACGTTCGCCAACATCGCGCCGCGCCACCTCTGGTACTTCTGGAGCAACATCGTCGGCGCGACGCGGCGGCTGCTCGCTTCGCCCGGGCTGGTCGCGGGCACGGCCGGCCCCGAGCATCTCTACCGGGGCGCGATGACGTTCACGGTCTGGCATGAGCTCGATGCGGCGCTCGCCTTCGCCTACCGCGAGCAGCCGCACCGGAGGATCGTCAAGGAGGTGAGCGCGGACGACCGGCTGGTCGACTCCATGTTCATCCGCCTCCAGGTCTACGCGGCGTCGGGCCGCTGGCGCGCGCGCAGCCGGTTCGCCGGCTCCTTCGCTGAGCTGACCGCGCGACTCGCGGTCAGGCCGAGTGGGCCAGCGCCAGACCGGGCCGCGGCCAGCTGACCTCGAGCAGCTTTCCGGCGCCGGACGCGGTGATGTAGGCCGTTCGCAGGTCCTCGCCGCCAAAGCAGATGTTGGTGACGAACAGATCGCCGCCCTCCACGAAGTCGACGACCGATCCGTCCTCGGGACTCACCGACGTGATCCCACCGGAGCCGAGCGTCGCGACGCAGACGTTCCCCTCGCCGTCGACGGCGAGCGAGTCGAGGAACTGGAACCCGGGCAAGCGCGTGAGCAGCTCGCCGCCGTGCGGGAGCAGGCCCTCCGGGATCGACACCTCCCCGGGACCGGCGACGTTCCACCACCACACACACGCGCTGTACGTCTCCGCCACGTAGATGCGCGAGCCGTCCGGCGAGAGCCCGACCCCGTTCGGCGCGTCGAGCGGCGGAATCACCTCGCTGATCCCGGACCCGTCCGGCTTCGCGTAGAACACGCCCGTGCGGTCCGCCGTGCGGTGCTCGCGGATGCCGTGGTCGGTGAAGTAGAAGCCTCCGTGAGCGTCGAAGACGAGATCGTTCGGCGCGCGCAGCGGGCGGCCATCGCAGGCGTCGTAGAGAACCTCGACCGCGCCTGACCCGAGGTCCACGCGCTCGATGCGCCCGCCTTCGTGATTGCTGGGCGGCTGGCGCGGCACCAGGATGCCCTCCATCCCGGGTAGCTCGAGGTAGTCGAAGGCGGCGCCGTTGTTGCAGACGTAGAGGTTGCCGTCAGGCCCGATCGCAGCGCCATTCGGGCCGCCGCCCGGCCGCGCGATCTCCTCCTTGGACCCGTCCGGGGAAACGCGGGTGATCGCCTTTCCCGCGATCTCGACCACGATCACGCTTCCGTCGCGCATCGCAACCGGGCCCTCCGGGAACCTCAGCCCGGACGCAAGCTCCCTCGACTCCGCCATCGCCTCTCCTCTCGCTCGATCCAGGGGACGCGCGCAGTATTCCAGTCGCCGGGCTTGGTCTACGGCTTCGCGGCCCGGCCGGGCTTGCACAGCCCCGGCGGGCGGCCGTCGCGGCCGTGGGCCGGGACCGACTTGCGGCACGGTGGCTCACACCCGGCGAGCGTCACCTCGACCGGCTCCCCGGTCAGCACGATCTGCGCGTCACACGTGACGCGCGCGCGCCGCGGGTCCACGCTGATCGCGGAGACGTTGCGTGCATCGACGACGAGGCGGTCCGCGACCGGTGCAGCCGGCGTGTCGCCCCAGGTCTTCGCGCGGAAGTTGGAGAAGAGCGTGGCGAGCACGCCCCCCGTGAGCTGGCGCAGTCCGGTCGTCGTTGCGTTGGGCACGGGGTCCCCCACGCCGAAGCCCTCCGAGCGAACGTCGACCTTCCCGACGCCGTCCTGCGCGGCGGCGTCGCGCACCGTCACGCCGGAGACCCAGTAGGCGTGCCCGGCGGCAGTCCCGGCGCCCGGGTAGTCGAGCGCGGGGTTGTAGGCGTAGGACACGTGCGCCGGGTCGCGATCGACGCGGGCCTCGCCGAGGAAGTCGGCGGCCGGCTGGTACTGGTCGTTGAAGGCGAGCAGCAGATGGATCGCGGACAGGAACTCGTCGTACTCATAGCGATAGCCGAGCGCCTCGAGGCGGTCGGCGACCGGCCTCGTCGTGGCGGGCGGCACCGACTCGTCCGATCCTCCGACCCAGATCAGGATCGGGATGTTGCGCAGCGACTCGAGCAGCGGCTTGGTGTCCCCGAAGCTCAGTCCCGGGACGCCCACCGTCGTCTGCACGCGCGCGAACAGGTCCGGGAACTGGACCGCGAGCTTGTACGCGCCGTAACCGCCCATCGAGTAGCCGGCGATCGCCGTCCAGTCGGGATCGAGCCGGTAGTTGCGCGCGACGTCGGCCCAGACCTCGAACACGTCCGCGCCCGCATGGTCGAGGTAGAACCCGTCCGGGCCGCGGCCCTCGGGCGTGACGACGATCGAGCCCGCCCCGCGCTCGCCGAACTGGGTGATGTTGCGCGAGTTCGCGTACTGGTTGTAGTTGCCGCCGAAGGAATGCAGCAGGAGCGTCAGCCCGTATCCCGCCGCCGGCACCGGCTTGCGCGGGACGTAGACGTTGTAGGGCTGGAGCCGCCCGCGCAGCTCGCCCTTGCATTCGCCGGGCAGCGACCCGCTCGTGCCCAGGCAGACGGGCGAGTAGTCGGTGCCCTGCGCGGTCTCGAAGCGACTCGCGAGGATGCGGTTGATCGACCCCTCCTGCGGCACGCCGCCGACCTGCCCCGGCATGTCGTCGCTCACGCCGCCGGCGAGCTTGGCGAAGTCGACCTGCGCGCTGAACTGGGTGAGGCTGCCCTGCCGCAGCAGGATCCCCTGGAGCCGGTCGCGCCACCAGGCCGCGCCCGAGAAGATCGAGAAGTCGGGCCCCTGGATCGGCTCCGTGTAGCGGAAGGCCGCGTTGAAGATCGCGGTCGGCGAGGCCAGGCCGGCGGCGCCTCCGGGGAGCGACTCGGTGGCCGCCGCGCCGGGCACCAGGTAGCGGTCGTTCGCCGAGTCCCACAGGCCGACGCCCGCGGCGAGGCGCACCGTTGCGAGGCCCGGGTCCCAGTCGTCGTGAGCGATCCGCACGGTGAACTGACGGCGCCGCAGGTCGACCTTGACGGAGGGCGTGCCCGCCGCGGCGCCCGTGGCGGCGTCGATCAGCTCGGCGTCGTCGCCGTGGACGGTCAGGAACAGGTCGGCGGGCGCGCTCGCCCCCGCGCCGTGGGGCAGCGGTCGCGGCGTGGCCGGATCGCCGCCGATCGCGATCGTGAACGCGACGCGCGCGGGATCGTGCAGCGTGTTGAGCGTGACGCGAAAGGCGGTGGACTTGGTCAGCGCCTTGACGCGCAGCTCGACGAGGTCGGCGGCGTTACCGGCGTAGACGTCGTCGGTCGGGTAGGTGTAGGACCCGTACGGGGCCGAGGCCTCCTCGGAGCTCGCGCGGCGGGGATCGCCCGGATCGCGCTGGCCCCTTGGGCCGTGATCGTCGTAGAGGAAGTCCTGGTAGAGGAACTCGCCCTTGCGGTAGGCGCTCGCGCCGGATACGAGGATCGGCGGCGCCTTCCAAACTCCCGTGTTCTCGAGCTGGGGCGCGCGCGGCTTCGGCGCGTAGAGGATGTCGGGTCCCGGCCGCGGGCCGGACTGCACGAGCGGTAGCGATGCCGAGGCCTGGGCCGGCGCGATGCACGCGAGCACGGCGAGCGCGACGACCAGCGCCGCCCGACCGCTCCCCCATGCCCCGCTGAACCCCACCTCGTGGGCAACCATAACCCGAATGGGTGTGGCCCACTTGAACCGCCGGTCAGTGAGCGGCAGATGGACGTCATACCCGGGAGCCGCCAGCCGTAGGCCGCCGGCGGCCCGCCGACGTGGGCGAGCGCTTCCCCGCCGAGGCTCACTTCGCACGGCTTGCGGGCGTCGCGCGGGTCCCCGTCTCCTCGGGGCGCAACGACCGTCACCGGCTCGACCACGGCGGCGATCGCCAGCTCAACTGCGCGCTGCACCGGATCGCAGTGAGCCGAAAGCGCATGCACGCCCCGGCGCAGCACTACCTGGCCCGCAAGAGGCCGAGGGCAAGACCAAGCGGGAGGCGCTGCGGTGTCTCGAGCGCCAGCTCGTGCGAACCGTCTCGCGGTTGCTGCACCCGCCGGCCTCATCGGATAGAACGGATCCCGTGGCAATGAACATTTGACCAAGATCAAGGAGCCACTTCAGGTGGCGGCCTTGACATAGGAGCAGACGATGTCGCAGGAGAACGCGGAGTTGATCGAGCGGTTCTTGAAGCTGTACAACCGTCGTGAGATCGACGCATGGGTCGAGATGATGGCCCCCGACGTGGAGTGGCACGTCGATCCTGAAGACCCTGATACGACCGTTCATCGTGGGCCGGAAGCGGTGAAGCGGTACGGCCTGACCTGGGCCGAGATGATGGGCGTCAATGTTGAGGTGCGAGAGATTTTCGAGGCCAGCGACGATCAGGCCGTGGCTTGGACGCGCAGCGAGTCGCGTGGCGGACTGAGCGGTGCTTCGGCTGGCATGGACTTGGCCTTCATCTTCAAGCTGCGCGACGGACTCGTAGTGCGCGTCCAGGAGACACAAGACAAGCGAGAGGCCCTCGAAGCCGTGGGACTGTCGGAGCAGGACGCTCCCCCGACGCGCTCCCTCCCACACCGGGGCGGGCACAAGCCACGCTGGCGGTAAGCCTGTCGCCGCGTTCCTTGGGATACTCCGCGCCTGAAACTTGACTGTTACCGCGCCGGGAGCGGCGCGCCGCTCCTCTTGCTTCACGGGATCTGGGAGAGCTGGCACAGCTGGTCGCCCGTGCTCGACCGACTCGCTGCTGAACGCGAGGTGCTCGCGCCGACGCTCCCCGACCACCTCGGGTCGCCGCCGCTCGACGCCGGGGCCGCACCCACGGTCGAGACCTGGGCGGACGCCGTCGAAGCGGAGCTGGATGCCGCGGGATTCGAGCGCCCCGACATCGCCGGCAACTCACTCGGCGGCTGGCTGGCGCTCGAGCTCGCCAAGCGCGGGCGGGCGCGAACCGTCGTCGGGGTGGCCCCCGCCGGGTTATTCACGCCCGACGAAGGGCGTGCCTTCGCGAAGAAGTTTCGCCGCGACCACCGCACGGTCCGGATGCTCTTGCCGCTCGCACGGCGGCTGGTTCGCACGCGTCGGGGAAGACGCGTGCTGATGGCCGACGCCTGCGTCGACCCGACCCGGATCCCGCCTGTCGAGGCGGAGCGCCTGCTGGCCGAGTTCGCCTACTGCGACGTTTCCGCACAGCTCGCCGCGAACACGCGCGCGGACGGGACGGTCGCTCGGATCGAAGGGCTCGAGCAGGTGAGCTGTCCCGTACTCATCCTTCGTCCGTCCGGCGATCGGGTCCTGTCGCGCGATCATGCCGAGCGATTCCTCGCCGAGCTGCCGAAAGCGGAGTTGCGCGAGCTGCCCGGCTGCGGCCACACCGCGATGTTCGACGACCCGGAGCTGGTGGCCTCCGAGATTCTGCGTTTCACCTCGGCGAGCTCCTGAGCCAGGCGCAGGGCAACCGCCGCCGCTGCCTGGTGCCGTGCGACCACGATCACCCCCCGGCGGCTGCGGCCCCCCGTACGAGCTGGGCTGCCCCTGCGCCGGCAGAGCCGGATACCTGGCGCTAGTCAGCCCACCAGTCGCGCTCGCCATCGACGTCTTCGCGCCGAGCCTCGCCGAGACTGGGCGCGCCGATGACGAGCAGCTCGAGGCCCTCCGGCCCGGCCTCGTAGCCTCGCCACGTAGCGGGCGGGACGCGCACCGCGTCCCATTCCTTGAGCTCGACGATCTCGTCGTCAAGCTTCATCCGCCCGCTCCCGCGCAGGACCACGTACACCTCCTCCTGCTTCCTGTGCGTGTGGCCGTACGGGAAGCGATAGCCGGGCGGGACGCGCTGGTAGCTCAGGCCGGATTCCTCGAGCTCGAGCGCCTCGGTCGCCAAGCGGAACTCCAAATCCGGCGCGCCGTCAAACCTGGACCCGACGTCCTCCAGGTCCTCCTTGAGGTTCCTGAGCGTGAACGGCACGGCGCGGTCCTAGGCTCCGCGCCGGGTTTGAGCGGTGTGGCTACCTTCGAGGCTCATACCGCATCGCCACCGCCCCCGAGCCGTACTCCAGCCGGCTCACGAGCTTCAAGTCGACACGCTGCGATAGCCCCGCGAACAACGTCGGCCCGTGGCCGGCCAGTATGGGCTGCACCACGAACTCGTACTCGTCGATCAATCCCAGCTCCGTCAAGGACAGCGCGAGCCTCGCGCCCGCCACGAACAGTCCCTTGCCCGGCTGCTGCTTGAGCTGTTGGACGGCTTTCCCCAGATCCCCGCGCACGAGCTCCGCGTTCCAATCGACCCGGTCCAGGGTGCTCGACACGACGTACTTCTTTGCCGCGTCGATCTCCCGGGCGAAGGGTTCCATCCACGGGTCCATCCAATCGGGGCGCTGTCCCGTCTGCGCCGGCGACCGCCACGCCTCCTCCATCATTTCGTAGGTCACCCGGCCGAAGAGAGCGGCATCGGCCTGGGCGAACTTCTCGGTCGCGTGACGATGCAGCTCTTCGTCCGCGATCCCTTCACGATGATCGATGCACCCATCCAATGTGACGTTGATGGAGTACCGAAGGGGTCGCACTACGTCCTCCAGGCCCTCCTCGATGTTCCTGCGCGTGAACGGCACGGCGTCGTCGCCCAGCGGTCAGCCCCCCGCGACCGGGAGCGAGAGCGCCGCGCTCGTCACGTCGACGAGCCCGGTCACGCGCTGCGGCGCGTACAGCGACGATGCCGGCACGACCTGGAGCTCGTACGACGACCCTGCGCCGACGCTCGCGGCGACCTCCTCGAGCGTGAATGTCGCGGTGCGCGGCAGGCCGTCGAGCGTCAGCCGCACCGGCGTGGCGACGTTGCCGACGACGATGTTGCGGGCCTTGTCGACGATCTGCGCGTAGACGGGCACCGAGGAGCTCGTGCCGAGCCCGCTATAGGAGAGGGTCAGCTTCGGCGCTCCCACGATCTGGCTCCCGACGGCGGGAGTCGTGATCGGGAGGTGCAGGCCGAGCGGGCTCGGCGTCGCCGCGATCAGCGTGCCGGACGAGACCGCATCCGGGTTCACCGCGAGGATCCCGGACCCGGAGGCCGCCGTCACGCGCGGCGCCGGCGGCGGGTAGTCGGCCGCGCTGCGCACCTGGCCGTCGTCGGCGATCCACTCGAAGCGCGGGCCCGTCGCGACGGACTTCTGCCCCTTCAGGTAGCGCGCGAACCACTGCAGTGTCTGGGTCTCGACCCAGTTTGCAGGCCCGCCGGCCGTGAGGCATGCGCCGTGGCCGCCGCAGAACCAGATCATCTTGGAGGGGACCTTGTTGGCCCTCAGGATCCGGTAGTTGGTCGTCGCCTCGTCGAGCGTGAAGAGCGTGTCGACCGTTCCCTGGATCAGCAGCGTCGGAATCCGGATGCGCTCGACCAAGGCGCCCGGCCCACGCGCGGCGAACCATGCGACGTCCTCGTCGGAGAAGCTCCCATAGGCGAGGCCGGACGTGTACGCGCTCGTGATGTGCGGGTCGAGGTTGCCCGTCTCGCCCGCCGGCACGCCCGGGATCGTCGATCCTTCGGCGCCCAGCGCGAACAGCGCCGAACCCCAGCCGGACTTCGGCGACTGGGACTTGTAGAGGCTCGTGACGAGCGAGTGCCACGCGATGTCCGGGGCGATCACGTCGACGCGGGAGTCGATCGCTGCCGTGACGAGCTGTATCCCGCCGCCGTAGCTGCCGCCCGACATGCCGAGCCGGGGGTCACCGGCGCGGTCGAGCTGGGCCTCGGGCTGGCGTGCGACGAAGTCGATCAGCGCCTGCACGTCGCGCCCCTCGTAGGCGGGCGAGTCCACCTGCACCGTGCCGCCCGACTGGCCGAAGCCGCGCGGGTCCCAGGTCAGGACGTTGTAGCCGGCGCGGCGGAAGGGCCCGACGCCGGTCGTGCCGGTACCGGCGCTCGAAGCGCTGTCCTGGTTGGTGTCGCGGCCGCTCGACCAGCCCGGGCCGATCAGGATCGTCGGTGCCTTCTGTGCGGCCTGGAGCCCCTCGGCGGGGAAGAACGAGAGCACGATCCGCGTACCGTCGAACGAGGTCACAGCGTCGTCGCGGGCGCTCGCCGCCGGCGCGAAGAGCGCGGCGCACGCGGCCGCGACGATCACCGAAACAACCCAACGCAGAGAACTGCTGGTCATCTTCCCCCCTTGCACGAGTACGAGCCGGCTTTCCGACGCTGCTACCAGGACAGCACGGGAATACCCGCTCCCGCCGATCTTGAACCGCCGTTTATTAGGCGGTCGTCCAGGAACGCATCCGGGGAACGCATCCGGACGTCCGTTTGCAGACTTACGTGCTACTAACAGTCGAGAGCCGACCTACCGATAAGAGGACATAATCGAGCAGGAGGTAGTGACGTGACGGAGGAGAGCAACCCCGGAGGCCACCGCGCCCGCAGCTGGATCGCAGGCGCAGCAATCGCATTGATCGCGCTCGCCGCGCCCGCCGGCGCCGCGGCGCAGGTGACGATCGATGCCTACAAGATTTCCCCCTCCGTGCCGAGCGCCGGTGCCGTGGCGGCCGACAGCCCTTCGACGCCCCAGGCAGGTGCATTCCCGGACGCGGGCTCCTGGTCGCGATTCACTTACCCGGACGCGACGGAGGACCTCCAGATCGCGCGCACGAACTTTGCAGCAGGACTCCTCGGCAACCCCGAGTCCGTCCCGAAGTGCCCGGAGGCAGCCCTTCAGGCGGGTGGCACCGCCTGTCCCGCCGGCAGCGCGATCGGCTCGTCGCGCCTCGACGCGGTCGTGTCCGGTACGACCACGATCGCCGCCAGCCTCACCGGCACGGTCTACAACGCGGAACTGCTCGGCAACGAGCCCGGCCGCCTGAGTGTCGTGACCCCGACCGGCCCGTCGACGCGCCTGGTCTCTTCGATCCCGTTCTACATCACCCCGCGCGGCGGCGGCGACTATGGCCTGACGGGCATCCTCAGCGACGTCAACAGACTGCCTGCCGCGGCCTTCGGCACCGACCTCCAGGTGAGGTCTTTGTCGTTCGTGCTCAACGGATCGACCAACAGCTACGTGCGTAACCCGACCTCCTGCGGCACCCACCTCTCGACCGGCGATGCGTCCGGCTACGTGAGCACCACGCCAGTCGAGGGCCCGGCCTACGGGTTCAACACGATCGGCTGCCAGACGATCCCCTTCCGCCCGGCGATCTCGATCGAGATGGGCGACCGCGGGTCGACCGACTTCAACAAGTTCCCGCCGGTCGTCATCAAGATCACCCAGCCGACCGGCGACGCCGACCAGCTCGGCAACAAGATCACGCTGCCGGTCGAGCTGAACACCAACAACACCGCCTACAAGACCTGCACCCAGGCGCAGGCGGACGCGGACAACTGTCCCGCCAACTCGCAGTTCGGCGGAGTCGTGGCGAAGAGCCCGTACCTCGCGGAAGAGCTGAAGGGACCCGTGTACCTGATCCAGCAGACCAACACGTCGCTGCCGGGCCTGCTGCTCGACCTCAAGGGCCGCGTGCACGTGAAGATCCAGACCAAGACCACCCTGATCAACAACCGCGCGATCCAGTCGCTGGTCCTGAACGCCCCGCAGCTCCCCGTTTCGGAGCTGCGCGTCGCCCTCGACGGCGGCCGCAACACGGGCGTGTTCCTGAACCGCCAGGACCTCTGCTTCAGGGGCAGCTCGTCGTCGAGGTTCAACGACGTCGGCGGCCTCGTGAAGTTCTACGGTCACAACGGCGCGAACACGACCGACGTCAAGATCGACGCCAAGGTGAACGGTTGCGGCCCCGGCGTGACCGGGAAGATCACCGGCGCCACCGGCAACCGGCCCCGCGTGAAGGTCTCGGTGAAGAAGCACCCGGACGCGCCGAACTTCAAGGAGCTGGTCGTATCGCTCGCCACCAACCTCTCGCTCGTCGAGAGCAAGGTCGAGAACGGCGTGAGCGGCTCGGGTAACGCCTCCTTCGAGGTCGTGAACAGCCGCACCCTGAGGGTCTACGGACTGCCGGCCGCCGGTGAGGACGACTTCACCCTCACCCTCGCGAAGGGCGCGGTGCGCGTCAGCAAGCGCTCGCGGAACCTGCTCGACCGGGGGCGCACCCGCCGGTTCAGCGCAAAGGTCAAGCAGACGCCCGTCGCGGGGCCGGCGACCTCCACGCGCGGTCGCTTCACGGCCAAGGGCCGCTAGATCTAGACCAGAAAGTTCGTTTGCGCGGGTCCCGGGGCCACCCTAGTGTGGTCCTGGGATGCGTCGCGTCACGGATGACCTGGGCCTGCTGCTGCTTGCCGCGTGCATCTGGCTGCTCGCGGCCGCCGCACCGGCGCTCGCGGACCACCCCCTGCTTCCGGACCTGCGCACCAAGGAGCCGGAGCGGCTCTCGATCGCCACGAGCAACGGCGAGCGGCGCCTGCGCTTCGACAACGAGGTCGGCAACGCGAGCACCGGGCCACTCGAGCTGGTCGGGAACGGCGCATCGGACTGCGACGGCGACGGTGTCGTCGAGACCGCCGAGAAGCCGGCCTACCAGCGCGTCTACGAAGACGCCGACGCGGACGGTGCCTTCCGGCGCGGCACGGACACGGCCTACTCCGAGGTGCAGACCGGTTGCATCGCCTACCACCCGGCGCACGACCACCTTCACTTCCAGGACTTCGCGAACTACGCGCTGGCGCGCCTGTCGGACGGCGCGGTGGTCGCGTCGAGCTTCAAGGTCACCTTCTGCATCATCGACAGCAAGTGGTTCTTCTCCGCGCTCCCGGCATCGCCGGCGAGCGCCTACTACCGCGACTGCAACGGCCCGCGCCAGGGCATCTCGGTCGGCTGGAGCGACGAGTACCCCTACACGCTCGCCGACCAGTGGCTGGTGCTCAACCCGAACGGGAAGTACGTCGGCGACGGCGACTACTGCCTGATCTCGGTCGCCGACCCGGGCAACAGGATCCGCGAGGGCAACGGCGCCGGCACGGCCGAGGGCAACAACTGGGCATCCGTTCGCATCAGGCTCTCGAGCGCCGGCGCGAGCGTCACGCGCTACAACGGCTCCGCTTGCGCCGGGGTCGGGCCCGAGCCGTGGAACACGACGGGCACGAGCGCGGACACCACCCCGCCGGGCGCTCCGACCGGCCTGACCGCGGTCGCGACCGGCGCCACCCAGGTGAACCTCGCCTGGGCCGCCGCGACGGACGACACCGCGGTCACGGGCTACCGGATCTACAGGGACGGCTTCATGGTCGGCACGGTCGGGCCTGCGACCGGGTACCCCGACATGACCGCGCGTGCGGGCACGACGCACGACTACCAGGTGCGCGCCGTCGACGGCGGCGGGAACGAGTCGCCGCCGAGCGAGAACGTGACGGTCACGATGCCCGCGCCGCCGGTCACGCTGACCTTCCGCCCCCAGGCCGACGCGCGCGTCGAGGAGGCCAACGCGAGCACCAACCACGGGACCTCCGCGACACTGCGCACGGACGGCGCCGGCGACCCGGACGTCGAGAGCTACCTGCGCTTCGAGGTGCAGGGCATCACACGGCCGGTCACGAGCGCGCGGCTGCGGTTGCGCACGGCAAGCGACACCGCGAACGGGCCCGCCGCCTACGCCACGAGCTGGACGGGGGCCGAGACCGCCCTCACGTGGCAAAACCGCCCGGCGCGCACGAGCGCGGCGATGGACGACAAGGCGCGCATCGCAAGCTCGGCATGGGTCGAGTACGACGTCACGCCGGCGCTCTCCGGAGACGGCACCTACGGCTTCGTGCTTGCCACCACGTCGAGCGACGGCATCGACTTCAGGTCGCGCGAGTACAGCGATGCGACCCGCCGGCCCGAGCTGGTCCTCACGCTCGGCGGCTGACCGGCACTGACGCCTAGCTGTAGTTCCCACGAGACTTCAGCGAAAGGGCCGCGGTCACGGGCGAAAGCCCTCGGGGTCGCGCATCGGCCGCCGAACTTTCCCTCCCGCCATGCGTGAAAGTGGACGCCAGGAGGGAAAGTTCGTCGACCGGCGCCTGCCGATCGACGCACCTCATACGAATCACGCGCAGACGGCTCTTTCACGACCGACGCGTGCGCTTTGCGTCGCAACGACGCGTCGCGCGAGTCCTTGCTCGTCCCGGGTCCTGCCCTTACCCACCCCGGTTTTCGAACCCGCCACCAGCGCCACGCCCGCAACAGGAACAACGTGCGTGGGAACTACAACTAGTCAAGACTTGCCACGGCACGGTCTGCCGTGGCGTCGTCGAGCGCCGCCGCGAACCACGTCTGGCGTGGGTGCGGCCACTCGAGCCGGCGTACGGCGAGCCCTGCGTCGGCCGCGAGCCCTTCGATGTCGGGCCACCCGCCGCGCAGCGACTCACACCCGAGGTCCAGGAACCTGTGGGCCTCGCGCAGACAGAGCCCGTACTCCTCCGGCTCCGAGCCGGTCCCGGTCACGCGTCGCGCCGTCCCGCGGCGCCGGCCGTGCGCGGGTTCACGATCGGCGTGAGGCGCTCCTCGATCTCCGCGCGGCGCGCCTCGAGGAACGGCGGCAGCACGAGGCTCTCGCCGAGGTGCTCAGGATCCTCGTCCGCTGCGAAGCCCGGGCTGAACGTCGCAAGCTCGAACAGCACGCCGCTCGGCTCCCTGAAGTAGATCGACCTGAACCAGAAGCGGTCGATCACCGGCGTCGGGCGCGCCGCGGCCTCGAGCACGCGCTCGCGCCATGCCTCGTGCTCGTCGTCGTGCGACGCCCAGGCGACGTGGTGCACGGTGCCCGCTCCCTGAAGGCCGCCCTGGGAGGGGGGCGCGTCGTAGGCATAGAGGCCGCCGCGGCGCTCGCCGCGCGCCTCCCACCCGTCCCCGCCCGCCTCGAACGCGAGTGCCTGCTCGAGCACCTGGCGGCTGCGCTCGGGCTGGGACCCGTATGCGCGCACCCCGTCGAACCCCTGGAGCGCGACATCGCGCGGCACCTCCGGGTGGTCGGCGATCAGCGGCGGGTCAGGCGAGTCGGTCACGGCAAGCTCGTGCTCGAGGTTCTCGAAGTCGCGGAAGCGCAGCCTGTCGCCCAGGCGCTCCGTAGCGTGCCCCTCGCCGCCGAGCCGCTCGGCCCAGAAGTCGAGCGCGGCCGCGGAGGCGACGCGCCACACGATCCTGTGGACCATCCCGTCGCCGGCGCGGCCCACGGCGACTCCCGGGAACTCGAAGAACGTGAGGTCCGCGCCGGGACTCCCCTGCTCGTCCGCGTAGAAGAGGTGGTAGACGCTCGGATCGTCCTGGTTGACGGTCTTCTTCACGAGCCGCAGTCCCATCAGGCGCGCGTAGAAGTCGACGTTGCGCGGCGCGTCGGCGGTGATGCAGGTGACGTGGTGGATTCCCTCGAGCTTCATCGGCCGTGTCCCTTCGTTCGCGAAAGCAATAGGCGACCGGAGCCTAGCGACCGCCGATGCCGGGGTTTAACGCGTCGCCCCTCGCGGGAATAAGCGGTTCACCTCCGCGTCCGCGCGGAACTCGAAAAGCGTCGTCGGCACAAGCTCGAAGGGGAGGAAGCTTGAAGCTCGGTCACCCGCGAACCGCGACGATCCTCGCCGCGTTGATCGCCACGTCAGCCCTCGGCACCACGGCGGCTGCCGCGCAGGTGCCCACATCCGGGCCGGGCAGCGCCCCATACATGGTGCGCGACACCCAGAACATCGTCGACGCCTACGGGCGCCAGCACGGGCCGAACGGCCAGCTGACGAACCCCAACTACCACTCGGCGCTCGTGCTCGAGACCGCCGACAACGGCGTCGACCAGCTGATCGACCAGGCCGCGGCCCCGAACCGGCTCGCGATCACGCCGGGCAACGTCTTCCCGGGGTGGAACGCGGGCAATCCCCTGCGGCGCGGCTGGACGGGCACGCGCGGGCAGCGGATCCCCGTCACCTACACCAACCGCTACGGCGCGCTGATCCGGGGCAACGTGTTCGCGCCGCTGCCCGGCGCGCGCGATCCGTACACGGGCGCCGAGCTCCAGGCTCCCTACCCCGGCGTCGTGATCACCACCGGGTCCGTGCAGGGCTCCGAGCACATGTACTGGTGGCTCGCCCAGGATCTCGCGGAGCGAGGGTACGTCGTGCTCACCTACGACGTGCAGGGGCAGGGCACGAGCGAGACACTCCCGCACCAGGGCGACCAGGTCGACGCGCTGCCCTTCTGCAACCCGTTCGCACCGCCCGGAGAGCTGGAGATGTTCGGCTGCCCAGGCGTCCCCGCCCAACAGGACTCGAACTTCGTGTACGGCACCCAGGATGCGCTCAGCTTCTTCCTCTCGACGCCGGATGATCCCTACGCGAACCCCGCGAGCAGTGACGTGCAGGTCAACGACCACAATCCGCTCTGGAAGCTCTTCGACCGTAGTCCCGACAAGAAGACCGCCACACCCGGGCGCACGACGCGCGTCGCGATCGTCGGCCACTCCCTCGGCGCCTCCGCGGTGTCGCACGTGCAGGGCGTGGACGAGCGCGTGCAGGCGGTCGTCGCGCTCGACAAGCTCGCCGGCGGCGACAGCACGTTCGGCGGGTCCGACGTCACGCCGGTCGTCCCTGCGCTCGCGATCCAGTCGGAGTACGGGTTCACGGTCGCAGCCCTACTGGAACAACAACGGCTCCTCCCTGACGCCGCAGCCCGGGTCGCCCGCCGACGGGCCCGACCCGCGCCGCGAGCAGAAGACGGGCTTCGACGCCTGGCGCGCCGCCGGGGTCGACTCGATGCTCGTCGTGCCGCGCGCCTCGACCCACCTCGAGTACACCGACATCCCGTACGTCCTGCCCGCGAGCCGCCAGGGCCAGGCGCTCTCGAGCATCTACGTGCAGGCCTGGCTCGACCGCTACCTGAAGCACCGCAGCGTCCAGCCCCTGCTCGCGACCTCGTGGCGCTACCTCGAGCCGGTGGCGATCGGCGACTGGGAGGCGGTCGCGCTCGACCGCGCGAGCCGGCTCAGTTTCTACTACTGCTCGGGCTGGTCGATCCGCGACGGCAAGCGGATCCTGGCGAACCCGGACCCCGGCGGAATCGGAGGTTGTTGAAAGGCCGCCTACCGGTTCTCATGCCCATCTCAGGCGCAGCGGGCACAACATGGTCGACGATTTCGATGATGGAGGCGACCCGAATGAGCCAGTATCTAAAGCCGGTGGATCAGGCCCGCGCCACCCTCGAGACCGCGATCGAGTTCGGCCTCGACGAGAAGGACATCCTCGACGCCGTCGTGAGCGTGTGGCAGCGCACCGGCGTTGACCCAGACGCGCTCGAGGATCTGTCCGCGACGCTCGCGGATCGCATCCTGCTGCACGAGCGCAGTCGCTGAGGCGGCCGCGCTCCGATTGCGCAGCCGCCCAGCGCGGCGGATTGCCTTGACCCCTCCTTAGGTCGACTGTGGCGCCGTCGCCATAGCCGCCGCCCGCCGGTCCTTCCTGCTCTTCGCGAAGCGCAGGTAGAGCGACGGCAGTACGAACAGGTTCAGCAGTGTCGCGGTGGCGAGGCCTCCGAGGATGACGATCGCCATCGGGTGCTCGATCTCGTGGCCGGGCAGGCTGCCCGCGACCGCCAGCGGGACCAGTGCGAGGCCGGTCGCACAGGCCGTCATCAGGATCGGCGCGAGCCGCTCCTTGGCCCCCCGCAGCACCAGGGCCGGCCCGAAGGGCACGCCCTCCTTCTGCTCGAGATGCTGGAAGTGGCTGACCATCAGGATCCCGTTGCGCGCTGCGATCCCGAACACGGTCAGGAAACCGACCAGCGAGCCGAGTGAGAGCACTCCGTCGCCCAACTTCACGGCGAGCACGCCACCCACCAGGGCCATGGGCAGCAGCAGGAACGTCAGCGCCGCGAGCCGCAGGCTGCCGAAGGCGGCCTGGAGCAAGAGGAAGATGACGACCGCGGCGGCCAGGCCGAACATGTTCAGCCGGTCCTGGGCAGCGTTCAGCTCCGTGGACTCGCCCAATGCCTCAGTGTGGACACCGGCAGGGAGCTTTACGCCCTCCAGCAGCTTCTCGACATCGTCGACGACGGACTCGAGGTCACGACCTTCGACGTTCGCGCCCACGTCGATCCGTCGCGACTGCTGGGTCCGCTCGATCTTGTTCGGGGTCGGCGCGAGACGAACGTCGGCCACCTGCTCGAGCGTGACCCGATCGCCGGTCGGCGTGTCGATGGGAAGCTCTTCCACATCGGTCACGCTGTTGCGCGCCGACGGGATGCTCCAGACGTGCACGTCGTAGGCCTTGCCGCCGTAGAAGATGTCGCTGACCTCCTCGCTCGCGAGCAAGGCCGAGGACTGTCGGCGGACGTCACCCGGCTTCAGGCCGTACCGCCGAGCGGCCGCCAGGTCCAGCTCGACCTCGACGCTGGGCAGGTCCTCCGAGAAGCTGGGATGCGCGTCGATCACGCCGTCGACCTTGCCGATCTTCTCAGCGATCTCCTCGGACGTGTCGCGCAGCACCTCGAGATCCGGCCCGAAGACGCGCACGACGATCGACTCGCTCGTCCCCGTGAGAACCTCCTTGATCCGCTCACGCAGATAGGTCTGCACGTCGCGGTAAAGGCCCGGATACCCCTCCACGGTCCTATGAACCGACGCCAGCGTGTCGTCGTAGTCCACGTCCTTGTCGACGCTGATCCAGTTCTCGCCGAAGTCGACGCCGTACACCTCGTCGCCCATCATCGCCTGACCGATGTGCGAGCCACAGTTGCGGACACCGGGGATCTCGCGCAGGTCCTTGCATGCCCGCACCGAGATGCGCGTCTCCTCGGGCGCGGACGTCCCGGGTTCTGTCAGCCAGTGCATCAGGAAGTCGCGCTCCTTGAAGTTCGGCAACAGCTGATTCCCGAGGGTGGGGTAGATCAGCAAGCCCGCAAGCAGGCACACGGCGGCCGTCAGAATCGCCGGGCTCGGCCGGCGGATGACCCGTGTCAGGATCGCTCCGTAGCCGCGCTTCAGCACCCGCAGCAGCGGGGAATCCGTCGTCCGCAGCTTGCCCCTCGACAGCATCAGCAGGCACAGCGCGGGCGTGACGGTCAGGGCGACCAGCATCGAGACCAGCACCGCCAGGCCGTATGACACCACCAGCGGCTTGAAGAAAGCACCCGACAGGTTCTCGAGGAAGAACACCGGCACGATCGCGACGATGTTGATGACGGTCGCGTACGTGATCGCCGTTCGCACCTCCACCGAGGCGTCGAGCACGATGCGAAAGGTCGATATGTCCGTCCCCTCGGCCCGCGCCTGGCGCAGGCGTCTGACCACGTTTTCCACATCGATGATCGCATCGTCGACCACCACCCCGATCGCGACGACCAGTCCCGCGAGGACCATCACGTTGATGGTCGCGTCGCGCAGGTCGAGCACGAGGATCGCTGCGAGCAGCGACAGCGGAATCGCGATCAGGCTGATGAAGGCCGTGCGCCACTCGAACAGGAAGGCGATGATGATCAGGATCACGAGCAGGATCCCGATCAGCAGTGCCCGCGTGAGGTTGTCGATCGACTGCTCGATGAAGGTCGCCGGCCGGAAGATCGTCGTGTCGACCTCGACGCTCGGGAGACCGGGCTGCATCTCCTTCATGGCGTCCTCGATGCCCTCCGTGACCTCCATCGTGTTGGCGCCGCGGAACTTCTGGACGATCAGCATCAGGCCAGGCTCGTCATTGATGACGCCCTCGCCCCAGATCGGCTGGTGGTCTGTCTTGACCGTGCCCAGATCGGACAGGCGCACCACCTTGCCGTCCCTGCGCACCACGGGCACCTTGCCCAGGTCCTGCGCGCTCCGGATCGGCTGCACGTTTCGGATGCTGAGGCGCTGTCCGTTCTCCTCCACGAAGCCGCCGGTGCCCACCACGAAGCTGTCCGCGTACTGGAGCACGCCGGCGTCGAGCGCCTCGGAGGTCGTCTTCATCACGTTGTCGAGCGAAACGCCGTTCTTGGCCAGCTTCGCCGGGTCGACCTGCACGTGGCGCTGGTTGAGACGCTCGCCGAAGATGTTGACCTGCGCGACGCCCGGCACCCGCAGGATCCGCTGCCGCACCTTCCAGTAGGCGAGCGTCGACATCTCGATCAGGTTTAGGTCGTTCGACGTCAGGCCGATCTTCATGATCCGGCTGGTCGCCGAGAGCGGCGGCATGATCCACGGTGGGGCCGCCCAGGTCGGCAGCGTCGGGGTGACCTGCGCGACGCGCTCGGTCACCAGCTGACGTGCGCGCAACTCGTCGGTGCCGCGCTTGAAGATGATCCGGATCGCCGAGAGCTGCGAGACCGACTTCGAGCGCAGTTCGTCGACGCCTTCGATCCCCTGGAGCTGCTCCTCGATCGGGACGGTGATCAGCTCCTCTACCTCGGTCGAGGAGTTACCGAGCGCGATGGTCTGGATCTCGACCTGCGGCGGAGCGAACTCCGGGAACACGTCGACCTTCGCGTTCGGGATCTGAGAGACGCCCAACACCATTATCGCCGTAGCGGCGAACAGCACGAGCCACCTGAACCGGAGGCTTCTCGAAACGATCCAACGCATCCTGCTACCCCCTAGCCCTCAGTGGCTTCCTGCGATGTCGAGCTCGGCGCCGTAGACCTCAGTCGCACCAACAGTCACGACCTTGGTGCCGACGGCCGGCCCCTTTGACAGCAACACACGATCGTCCTCGATCCGGTCCACCGTGATCGGTACCCGCTCGTACGAGAGCGGCTTCGAGCTCGTGTAGACGAAGGTCTTGGCCTCATCGTTGTAGATCAGCGCCTCGTAGGGAACGACCTTGTGCCCCCCGCCACGGCTGACCGCCTCGGTCTTGAGGTCCACGCGTGCGGCACCCTCCTTGGTGAACGTCACGCGCTGGAAGTCCTCGCTCTTGCCCTTGATCGGCTCGAGCTTGGTCGGCTCGTAGCCGGCCGCGCCCTCTTCCTCGACCTCCTTGCAGGCGGACAGCGACATGGCCCCGATCACGATCAGGCCGGCCGCCAGGGCCCGCAGCCGCTTCCCTTGCAGCGTTCTCACAATGCCGTCTCCTTCGCCACGTCGGTGGCCTGCGGCTGCGCGTCCTGCGCGGGCACCGGGTCGCTGTTGGCCGCTGCACCCGCACCCGCGGGGGCGGCGGCAGCCTCGGGCTCGACCCCGGCCCACCTGTGCATGAGCTCGTCCTCGGGAGCCAGACCGGGCTCCGCGGGCGTCCCATAGCGCAGGTACAGCGCGGGCAGCACGAACAGGGAAAGAAACGTCGTGGTGACGAGTCCGCCCAGGATCACGACAGCCATCGGATGGACCACCTCGAGGCCCGGCCGAGAGCCCATGATCACGAACGGTAGCGCGACCAGTGCCAGACCGGCGGCCGTCGTCGCGATCGGCGCAAACCGTTCGCGCGCTCCCCGCCGCACCAGGTCGGGGCCGAACTTCTCCCCTTCCTCGCGCTGCAGGTGCTGGAAGTGGCGAATGAGCAGCAGGCCACTGCGCGTGGCGATCCCGAACAGTGCCAGGAACCCGATCAGCGACCCGAGCGACAGGTCCGCGCCGGCGATCAGGGCCGCGACCATCCCGCCCGCGAAGGCAACCGGCACGGTGACGAACGCCAGCACCGCCAGCCGCCAGCCGCCGAAGCCCGCCTGCAGCAGGAGGAAGATGGCAATCGCACAGCCAAACGCGAAGGCGAGCATGCGGCCGGAGTTGATCTCTTTGCTCGTGGTCTGCTGGAGAACCTCCGCGTGGTACTCGAGCGGCAGACTCAGGCTCGCAAGCCGGTTCTCGATGTCGTTCGCGACATCGCCGACACTGCGACCATTGACGTCTGTTTCGACGTCGAGGTAGCGCGAGACGGCGTCCCGCTTGATCACGGCCGGCGTCTGCGCGACGCGCACATCGGCGATGTCGCCGAGGCGGACTTGGCCGCCGCTAGGCTTGTCGATCACCAGATTGCGAACGCTCGCGACGTTGCGGCGAGTGTCGGGTGTTCCCTTCACGATCACCTCGAAGACCTTCTGGTCCTCGAACACGCTGCCCACCTCGATGCCCTGCAGCATGATGGCCTCCGCGCGACGCACGTCGCCCGGCTTGATCCCCTCTGCACGGGCCTTCGCCAGGTCCACCTCGATCTCCAGGTTGGACTGAGTGGCCGGCAGCTCGACACGCGAGTTCTCGACGCCGTCAACTCCGGACACCAGCTGCTCGACCTTGGCCGCCTGACGGCGGAGGACAGCCTGGTCCTGGCCGAACAGGCGGACGGCGATCGGCTTGTCGGAGCCGGTCAGCACGTCGAGGCCGTCGCCCGTGACCGGGTTCTCGCCGTCCTGCACCGCCCCGACGTCCTTGATCTTCTGTGTCGTGTAGGTGACGACGCCGTGGCGGGCGCTGCGGACGCGGTTCACGGTGTCCTCGATGGAGGCGACCGTCGCGTCGTAGTCAGCGCCGGAGTCGATGCTGACCCAGACCTCGCTCGAGTTGACATCCCCGACCTGATCGGAGGCGATCGCGCGCCCGACGTGGGCACCGACGTTGTCGACACCGGGGATGCTCCGCAGCTCACTGCTGAGCTGCGTGGTGAGCTTCGTCATGCGCGGATTCGATGTGCCCGGCTCGCTGTCGAGGCGAACCAGCACGTCACGGTCCTTGAACGACGGGATCACCGATGTGTCCATCAGCGGTATGGCGACCAGCGCGACCACCAGACATGCTCCCGCGGCGATCAAGCCGGTGCGCGGCCGGCGCACGAAGCGCGAGAGCGCACCGTCGTACCGCGGCAGCAACCGGCGCACGACGGGGGACTCCGCACCCCCAGGCGTGCCCAGTGAGAAGAGCATGAGGCTGAGCGCCGGGGTAAGCGTGAGCGCCGCCACCATGGCGGTGACAGCCGCAAGTGCGTAGGCAAGCGCCATCGGCTCAAAGAAGGCGCCCGGGCGACCCTCCATGACCGCGACCGGCACGATTGCCAGGAGCACGATCAGGGTCGCGTAGCCCATCGGGCTGCGCACCTCATGCGACGCGTCGACGATGACTTGCGAGATCGACGTGCTGCTCCCTGACTCCCGATTCTGGCGCAGCCGCCTGGCGACATTCTCGGCGCCGACGACAGCGTCGTCGATCACCACCGCCAGCGCGATCGCAAGACCCGCGAACGAGATCGCGTTGAAGGTCTCGCCCATCGCGTCCAGCACGAGTGCCGCGGCGACGAGTGACACCGGGATCGTCACAAGCGCGATCAGCACGGTCCGCCACTGGAACAGGAGGGCCGCCATGATCAGCGCGAGCAGGATGCCCGCGATCACGATCGCGAGCGTCAGGTTGTCGATGGCGTCCTCGATGAAGGTCGCCGGCCGGAACACAGACGTGTCGGTCTGCAGCCCGGCAAGGCCCGGCTTCAGCTTCTCGAGTGCGCCTTCGACGCCCTTCGTCACCTCGACGGTGTTGGCGTCCGGGAACTTCTCGACGACGAGCATCAGGCCGGCCTTGTCGTTGACGACCGCATCACCGATCAGCGGCTGGTGGTCCTCGACGACGTTTGCCACGTCGGTCAGGCGCAGCCGTCCGCCGGTGCCCTCGACCGGCACCTTGCCGAGCTCGGACGGAGTTGAGATGTTGTCGAACACGTTCTGGACCTGGAGCCGCTGCTGCGGCGTCTCGATGAAGCCGCCGGTACCAGGAGTCGATGCCTCGAGGTAGCTCACGGGCGACGCGATCTGGGCGTTACCGGTGGTCGAGACCACCTGCTTTAGGGTCACGTTCTTGTCAGCCAGGGTGCGCGGGTCGACCTGGACCTGCAGCTGCTGGTTGCGCTGTCCGAAGACCGAGACGTTCGCCACACCGGGCACGCCCATCAGCCGCGGACGCATGGTCCAGCGCGCGATCACGGACTTCTCGATCGGCGTCAGCTTGTCGGACGAGAGCGAGATCATCATCACGCGACTCGACGAAGACAGGGGTTGCAGCATCGTCGGCGCCTTCGAGACGTGCGGCAGCGCATGCGCCTGTGTCAGCGGCTCCTGCACGAGCTGGCGCGCCTTGTAGATGCTCGTCCCCGGCTCGAAAACCATCACGATCGACGACAGGCCCGGAACGGACGACGAGCGGAGGGTGTCGATCCCCTCCACGCCGTTCAGCAGGTCCGCCTCGAGCGGAACCGTGATCAACTGCTCCACCTCTTCGGCGGAAAGGCCGAGCGCCTCGGTCTGCACCTCGACGTAGGGCGGCGTGAACTCGGGCAGCACGTCAGTCGGCGCATCACGCAACTGCGTGACGCCGAGGATCATGATGCCGGCAGCAATACCGAGCACGAGCAGTCGGAACCGCAGGCTCGATCGGACGATCGAACGAATCATTTATGCCCTCCCCCCGAGCTGCCCGTCCCGGGCACGCTGCGTGGAAATCCCAAATCCCCCCCTGAGAGTTTCTTACTGTTCTCTCAGAGCTTTCTCAGACTTCGACGACCTTACATTGACGGCTTTTAATTTGTCAACCCCAATTTGCAGGAAAGCGCGAGACGATCGTGACGGACAACTAATGTGGGGATCGAAACGATGCGACTGCTGCTTGTCGAAGACGATGTGAAGCTGGTGAGGGCGCTGTCGCGGGGGCTTCAGCGTGAGGGCTATACGGTCGACCTGGCCGGAACGGGAGACGAAGCGATCGCGCAGGCGCAGTCCTACGACTACGACGCGCTGGTCCTCGACGTGATGCTCCCCGGCACCGACGGCTTCACCGTCTGCCGCGAGCTGCGGCGCAACGAGCGGTGGATGCCGGTCCTGATGCTCACTGCACGCGACCACGTCAAGGATCGCATCCGCGGGCTCGACGCCGGCGCAGACGACTACCTCGTCAAGCCCTTCGACTTCGGAGAGCTGCTGGCGCGCCTTCGGGCGCTGATCCGCCGCGGGCCATCGGAGCGCCCGGCCGTGATCGAGGTCGGGGACCTGTGCGTCGACCCGGCCGCGCACTTCGTGACCAGAGCCGGCCGCGAGGTCGAGCTGACGCCGCGCGAGTTCGAGTTGCTGCTGTTCCTCGCGCGCCGGGCCGGAGAGGTGGTCCCTCGCGCCGAGCTGCTCGAGCACGTCTGGGACGAAGCCGACGAGGCGTCCACGAATGTCGTCGATGTCTACGTCGGTTACTTGCGCAAGAAGCTCGAGCGGCCGTTTCGCAGGCGCCGCCTGATCCGCACAGTGCGCGGCGTCGGATTTGTTCTGGAGTCGAAATGAAGCTTCCGATCCGGGCCCGCCTGACGGCCTGGTACGCGGTTCTGCTGGCGTTCATCCTGGCTGGCCTGAGCACATTCCTGGTGCTCCAGTTACGGGCCGACCTCGAGGACACCGTGGAGCGCGAGGTGCGCGCCGGATCCGTCCAGATCGCGCAGGGCTACGAGAAGGAGGGGGTGGAGGACTTCCGCGACGTCAGCCGCACGGTACTTTCGCAAGGGGGCTCTGCCGCCCAGGTGGTCGCGCCCGGGGGAAGGGTCCTCGCATCCTTCGGAGAGCCCCTGGCGCGCCGCCTCCTCGTCCCGAAGGGATCTGTCGGACGTGCACTCACGGGCGAGCGACAGATCCTCACAGTGAAGCTCGGAGCACGCCGTTTCCGGGCCGCGGTCCTTCCGGTCGAGCGCCGTGGCCGGAAACGGGTGTTGGTCGTCGCGGAGTCACTCAGGCACGTCGACGAGTCGGTCGACAAGGTGCTCGTGCTCCTGCTGCTCGCGCTGCCGGCGGCGCTCGCCGCCACGGCGCTCGGCGGCTGGTGGCTTGCGCGCAAGGCGTTGCGACCCGTGGAGCGGATGACCTCGAAGGCCGAGGAGATCGGAATCGACCGGCTGAACGAGCGCATCGCGCCCCCCACGTGCCCGGGACGAGATCGGGAACCTCGCCCTCACGTTGAACGCGATGCTCGACCGCCTCGAGCGCGGGGTCGAGGAGAAGCACCGGCTGATCGCCGACGCCTCGCACGAGCTGCGCACGCCGCTCGCGGCGATGCGGGCCGAGCTCGACGTCAGCCTGATGGACGAGGAGCTCTCCCCCGCTTCCCGCGAGGTGCTCGTGAGCACGCGCGAGGAGGTCGACCGGATGAGCCGCATCGTGAACAACCTGCTGACGCTCGCGCGGGTCGACGAGGGCCGGCTCGAGCTGTTGAGGACCGAGGTGGACCTGGGCGAGGCGATCGTGTCGGCAGCCGGGCCGTTGCGTGCACTTGCGGAGGCGAAGAAGCTGAGGCTCGAGGTCAACGGACAGCATTGCGAGGTGCTTGCCGACCCGCATCGCCTCCATCAGGCGCTCACGAACTTCATTGACAATGCGATCAAGTTCTCAGAGCCGGGCGGCGAGGTGACAGTCACCGCGTGGCGGCGCAACGGCGAGGCCGGAGTGACGGTCAGCGACGCCGGTCCCGGCATCCCGGACGAGGCGCGTGCCCACGTCTTCGACCGCTTCTACCGAGCCGATCCGGCGCGGGGACGCGAGGGCAGCGGAAGCGGACTGGGTCTCTCGATCTGCCGCGAGGTGGCGGACGCCCACGGCGGGCGTGTCTGGGTCGACAGCGAGGAAGGCAAGGGCAGCGCCTTCTCACTGGCGCTCCCGACTCGGCGCGAATAGGCTTTCGGCGCGCCCGGCGCCGATGCGCGCCCCCACCGCGGTCGATTCACCCCCATAGAGGGGGTCAATCGACCAAAGCTCCGGCCGCCGCGGTCGTTTGAGTACCCAGGAGGTACACAATCGACGGAAGCTCCAGCCGGCGTCAGTAGCCGCCGCGGTCGATCCGATGCGTCGCGGGGCCGTCCCGCGAGCGCTACCTCAGCGGCGCGCCCGCTTCTTTGACCTGAGCTTGACGGTCACCCTCTTGGTCGTGGTCCGGCCGGCCTTCGGCACCGTGGAGTGAACCCGTCCCTTGCCGCGCGCCTTGTACTTGCAACCGGCTTTCTTGAGCCTACTTCTGGCCTTCTTGATGGTCAGTCCCTTGAGCTTCGGCACCTTGCACTTCTTCTGGGACGTCACGGGCGGCGCAACCGGCGCAGGCGGAGGCGGCGGCGGGACGAACGGCGGCGCTACGGCGATGCGGCCGATCTTGTTGGCGGCGAACCCGGCGAACCAGAGCGCGCCGTCCGGGCCGCTCGTGATTCCACCGGGCTGACTCCCGGGAGTGGGCACGGCGAACTCGTTGGTGACCGCTCCCGCGGGCGTGATCCGCCCGACCTTGTTGGGCGTCGTCTCCGTGTACCAGAGGGCGCCATCGGAACCAGTCGCGATGCCGGAAGGCTCACCGCTCCCGGCGGGGAACTCGGTGACCGCACCCGTTGTGCTGATCCGGCCGATCTTGTTGCCGACGAACTCCGTGAACCAGAGCGCGCCGCCGGAAGCCGTGATGCCCGACGGATCGCTGCCTGGCGTCGGGATCGGATAGTCGATAAAGCCGCCTGCCGTGCTGAGCGCTCCGATCCGGTTCGCCGCCGCCTCGGTGAACCACAGTCGCCCGTCCGGCCCGACGGTGATGTCACCGGGCTCGTTCCCCACGGTGTAGGAATTTGTAACGTCGCCGGCAACCGTGATGCGGCTGACCTGATCGGACCCGAACCGCGTGACCCATAGCGCGCCATCGGGACCGGCAACGATGCCGTCGGGGTTGCCCGAGAGCGGAAACTCGCTGATCGTGAGGTTGGCGTTTACCCGCCCGACCTTGTTGCCGTTGAACTCGGTGAACCACATCAGCCCGTCCGGGCCGACGGTGATCTCAGATGGCAGGCTTCCCGCGGTCGGGACTGTCAACTCATGTGTGACGGCGCCAGACGTCGTCATCCGACCGATCTTGTTCCCAGTCTCCTCGGTGAACCACACCGCGCCGTCCGGTCCCGCCGTGATACCGGCTGGGTTGCCCGCGGCCGGGAACTCGTCGATCGCCAGCGCGCTCGCGGCGACCGATAGCAGCGTGATGAGGCCGATCGAGAATCCGACCAGCAAACGGACAACTGCCATGCCTTTCCTCCCTGTAGGCCGCGCCGGGTTGATCGAATCCGGCTCCCTGCACTCAACAGCGACCCTAATCAGCGCACCTCATCGAAGTCAAGCGAAATGCGGGCGCACCCATTTTCGTCTCATGTCCAGCCTCTATATGTGAAAACCATCGTCGTCGGTCGAGGCTCGACATCCACGCGCTCGCACAACGCCGCGCCCATCGGTTGGACTCGGGGTAGCGCGGCGAATCACCCGCGGCTAGACTCGATCCCGATGGCCGGCAGCTCGGACGCTGCCATGAGGTGCGTCGCATGGAGCGACGCCGGGGAGGCCACAGGAGGCCGGGTAGTAGGGGCATGGGCATCGGGATAAGACTCAGTCGAACCGTGACCGTCGGTCTCGCGTCCGCGGTCGCCCTGACAGGCGGCGCCTGGTTCGCCGGCGCGCAGATCAAGTCGCCGGCACAGGTGGCGGCCGAGACGGCTGCGCCGGACCCGTCCGCGATCACGGTGCCCGTCGAGCGCCGGGTCCTGTCGAGCGAGGTGATCGTGCGCGGCACGGTCCGCTACGGCTCGCCGCAGCCGGTCGTGCTTGCCGCCTCCGAGATCAAGACGAGCTCGAGCAGCGGGGCGATCAGCGACATCGTCACCACGAGGCCGAAGCGCGGCGCCCGCGTCAGTGAGGGCAGCACCGCGATGTCGGTCTCCGGCCGGCCCGTCTTCGTGCTGCGGGGCGCACAGCCCTCGCACCGTGACCTCGGCCCGGGAAGCCGCGGTCAGGACGTGCGGCAACTCGAGAGCGCGCTCGCGCGCATGGGATTTTCGCCCGGGAGCGTCGACGGCCGCTACGACGCCGCGACCGCCTCGGCAGTCGTGTCCTGGTACGAGCGCTCGGGGTGGGCGCCCTTCGGGGCAACCGACACGCAGCTCGACCAGCTGAGGGCGGCGCGCGCCGCGGCGGCAGCCGCGCGGGACGCGTTCCTCCAGGCGCAGCTGACCTCCAAGGGCGCTGCGCCCGCTGACGTCGCACAGGCGCGGATCGACCTTCAGACGGCGCGCGACGCGATCGTCACCGCGGAGCACGAGCTTGCCTCGCAGGCTCGCGCGGTGTCGCTCGCGCTTGCAAACGAGCGCCGCGACAACGCTGTCGCCGCTGCCGAGGTGGCAACGAAGCGCGCAGCCGCCAACAAGGCGGCCGACGCGCTCGTCGAGGCTCAGCGCAATCTCGCCGAGGCTCCGCCAGACACCTCTCCGTCGGAGCGCGCGGCGCTTCAATCCGCGGTGCGGGCTGCCGGCGACGACGTCACGGTCGCGCAGGCGGACCTGAACGCATCGATTTCCTCGAGCAGGGCCACGCAGGAGGCCGGCCGCGACTCGGTCGTGCGTGCGCGCGCCGACCGCACCAAGGCCCAGAAGTCGCTGCCGAACGCGCGCCGCCAGGTGACGCTCGCCTCGCAGCGCCTGCAGCTGCTGCGCACCCCCGGCAACAATTCGCTGCACCAGCTGGTCATCCAGGCGGCGGGCGCCGAGGCGCGCAGCGCCCAGCGCGACGTCGGGCGGCTCGCGCGCAAGGTCGGGGTCTCGGTGCCGGCGAACGAGGTGCTCTTCTTCAACACCCTTCCACTGCGCGTCGACTCCGTTCGCGTGCGGCGCGGCGACACCGTCACCGGTCGCGTGATGACCGTGAGCAACTCGCGCCTCGCGATCGACTCGTCGCTGTCGATCGCCGACGCAAAGCTTGTGCGACCCGGGGCCTCGGTGGCCATCGAGGAGCCCGACCTCGGCATCAAGACCACCGGCGTCGTCACCCAAGTCGCAGATTCGCCCGGCACCCACAAGGTCGAGCAGGGCCGCGTGTACCTCTCGATCACGCCCAAGACCGCGCCGGCCCAGCTGGTGGGCGCCTCGGTGAAGCTGACGATCGCGGTCAAGAGCACGCAGGAGGCGGTGCTCTCGGTGCCGATCACCGCCCTGTCGGTCGGGGCTGACGGCAAGTCGCGCGTGCAGGTGCAGCGCCAGGGCACCCGCACCGAGTACGTGACGGTCGAGCCCGGCCTCGCGGCACAGGGGCTGGTCGAGGTCCGCGCGCTGCAAGGCGAGCTTTCCCCGGGCAACCTCGTGATCGTCGGTGAGCGCGACGGCAGCGCGGGCAGCGCGCCGGCCGGCGCGACCGCGGGCGGCACCGGCTCCACCGGAGCCGCGGGTGGCACCGGAGCGACCGGCGCCGCGCCCGGCAGCACGGGGTCGAGAGGAAGCACGGGCAGCGGGACCACGGGCGGAACGACGGGCGGGACGACGGGCGGCTCCCAGAGCTCGGGCGCCACCGGCCGGGGCACGACCCCCTAAAGCCACGTCGTGGCCGAGCCCGCTCCCGAAACCGGAACGCTGACCCCCCAGGCGGACACCTCGTGGGCGCCGCCCGACGACGCGACCCCCGTGCCGAGCGAGAGGAAGCCGGTCGTCGAGCTGCGCTCGATCAGCCGCACCTTCGGCACCGACCCCCCGGTGCAGGCACTGCGCAGCGTCGACTTGACCGTCTTCCGCGGTGACTGGCTCGCAATCATCGGGCCATCCGGGTCCGGCAAGTCCACGTTGCTGAACATCCTCGGCTGCCTCGACCGGCCGACCGAGGGGACGTATCTGGTCGACGGCATCGACGCCGCGGGCCTCAGCGACGAGCAGCGCGCCTCGGTGCGGGCGCGGCGGATCGGCTTCGTGTTCCAGACCTTCCACCTGCTCGGGCACCGCACAGCGCTCGAGAACGTGATGCTCGCGGACGTGTACGCAGGCGGGGAGCGCGAGGGCCGGCGCGCCCGCGCCGAAGCCGCGCTCGAGCGCGTGGGGATGAGCCCCCGCCGCGACTTCATGCCGACGAAGCTCTCCGGCGGCGAGCAGCAGCGCGTCGCGATCGCGCGCGCCCTCTTCGGCTCTCCCGCTCTGCTGCTCTGCGACGAGCCGACCGGGAATCTCGACTCGACCAATACCGAGTCGGTGCTCGCGCTCTTTCACGAGCTCGAGCGCGACGGGCTCACGCTCGTCGTGATCACCCACGAGGAGGATGTCGCCGCCCACGCGCGGCGCGTCGTGCGGATCGTCGACGGAGAGCTGACCGAGGTGACGCGATGAGACGTCCGACCCTGCGCCTTCCGCGCCGCCCGAAGGCCGCGGCTGGAGCGCTCGCGGAGCCGCGCATGGCGTTGCGCGACCTGGTGAACGAGGCGGCGGCCGGCCTCATGGCGCGCCCTGCGCGAGTCGCCTTGACCGTGCTCGGGACGGTGATCGGGGTCGCGGCCCTCGTCGCCACGATGGGTTTGTCGAAGACGGCCGGCAACCAGATCGTCGGGCGGTTCGACGCGGTCGCCGCGACGGACGTGGTCGTGACGCCCGTGCCGGCGGCCCAGCGCAGCGGCGGCGCGGCCGTGAACGTGCTCCCTTGGGACTCCGAGGCGCGCATCAAGCGCCTCAACGGAGTAGCCGCGGCCGGGACGCTCGCCGAGGTGAACGTCCGCGGCACGCTCGTGCGCTCCGTACCGATCAACGACCCGCTCGGCCGCACCGAGGTGCAGCTGCCGGTGCGCGCCGCGTCGCCGGGCCTGTGGCGTGCCGTGCGCGCGAAGCTGATCGCCGGGCGCTTCCCGGACCGCGCGCATTCCGAACGCGGCGACCGGGTCGCGGTGCTTGGCGTGAACGCGGCGCGACGGCTCGGCATCACGAACCTCGACCAGCAACCGGCGATCTTCCTGGGCGACCGCCTCTACCAGGTGATCGGGCTGGTCGGCGAGGTTGGGCGCCAGATCTCGCTGCTCGGGTCGTTGACGTTGCCGAACGGCACGGCCCGCCGGGAGTTCGGCTTGGCGGCCCCGAGCTCGGTGCAGATCGAGACCCAGATCGGCGCCGTGGACCTGATCGTGCGGCAAGCTCCGGAGGCGCTCAACCCGAGCGACCCGGCTCTCCTGCGCGTGGCCGCTCCGCCCGACCCCGAGCAACTGCGCGGCAATGTGGAGAACGACCTGAACGCCCTCTTCCTACTGCTCGGCGGCGTCTCGCTGCTCGTCGGAGCGCTCGGAATCGCGAACGTGACCCTCGTGTCGGTGCTCGAGCGCGTTGGTGAGATCGGCCTGCGCCGCGCCCTCGGTGCCGCGCGCCGCCACATCGCCGCGCAGTTCCTGATCGAGAGCACGGTGATGGGCCTGCTCGGCGGCATCATCGGCGCAAGCCTCGGGATCCTGGTCGTGGTCGCCGTCGCGGCGAGCCGCACCTGGACGCCGGTGCTCGACCCGATGATCCCGCTCGCGGCGCCGATCGTGGGCGCGCTGATCGGCCTGCTCTCCGGGACCTATCCGTCGTTGCGCGCGGCCAACATGGAACCCGTTGAAGCGCTCCGTGCCGGGACCGCATAAAAACGCGACAGATCCAGAACTTGTAGTTATTGTCGCCCCCAGCGGGAAAGATGAGAACGAAAGGAATGTCTATGCAGGTGCTGCGTCGGAGGCTTTTGCTGCTCGTCCTGATGGGGGTCGCGGCCCTCTTGGCGACCGGTTGCGGTGATGACAACAAGTCGAACGAGCCTCCGCAGGAGCTCGAGGACACACTTGGCTTCGGTGGCGACAGCGCGAAGGAGATCCAGGCGCGCGTCGAGAACCGCATCGGCGAGTGCATGAAGACCCAAGGCTTCGAGTACGTGCCCGTCGACCCCTTCGCGGCGCAGCAGGCGGTGACCGGAAAGGCGCGCATAACCGACGAGGAGTTCACCAAGCAATTCGGCTACGGGATCAGCACCCTGTTCGGCAAGGGCAACCAGCAGTCCGACCCGAACGAGCGGATCAGGAGCGGCCTCGCGTCGGCCGATCGGACCGCCTACGACCGCGCGCTCGGAGGGGACAACCCCGGCGTGACGTTCCAGGAGGCGGTCGACAACGGCGACTTCAGCGAGCTCGGCGGTTGCACGAAGGAGGCGAGCGACGCCGCCTTCGGGGGTGCCGCTGTGCTGACGTCGCTGGTCGAGAAGCTCGACGGCCTCGACGAGCGCATCATCCAGGACCAGCGAATGGTGAAGGCGAACGAGAAGTGGTCGGCCTGCATGCTCGAGAAGGGCTACCGCTACGAGGAGCCAGACGCGGTCGATGAGGATCTCGCCGAGCGCTTCCAGTCGATCGTCGGCAGCGGCGTGAGGGCCGGGACGTCCTCGATCCCGCAGGGCGCGAGCTACGACCGTGCGGCACTCGCATCGCTCCAGGCCGAGGAGGTCAAGGTCGCCAACGCGGACCTCGAGTGCGAGAAGCAGGAGATCGAGCCGGTCGAGCGAGAGGTGCGGCCGCAGTACGAGGAGCAGTTCCGCAAGGAGAACCAGCAGTTGCTCCAGCAGGTCAAGCCGCCCACGCAGTCATGAGCGCCCTTCGACGACGGGCAGCCGCGATCGTCGCGGCGGTGGTCGCGATTGCGCTGCCGCTTGCGCTCGCAGCGTGTGGCGAAGACAAGACCGAGGCGGAGCCCGCCACGGAGAAAAGCTTCGATCGCGAGAACTTCTCGGACTCGACCACGATCGACAACAGGTACTCGCCGCTTGTGCCCGGAACGCAGTTCATCTACGAGGGAGAGTCCAATCGCGGCGCCGGCCGCCAACCGCATCGGGTGATCTTCACCGTCACCGACCTCACCAAGGAGATCAACGGCGTCCGCAGCCGGGTCATGTACGACCAGGACATCAACGACGGCAAGTTGCTCGAAGGCGAGCTCGCGCTGTTCGCCCAGGACGATGACGGCAACGTCTGGAACATGGGCGAGTACCCGGAGGAGTACGACGAGAACGGCAAGTTCGAGGCCGCACCCGACACCTGGCTGTCGGGCGTCGAAGGTGCGCGCGCAGGAGTCCACATGCGCGCGGATCCGCAGGTCGGCACCTCGAGCTACCGCCACGGCTTTGCGCCGAAGATCGGCTTCGAAGACGTCGCCAAGGTGTTCAGGACCGGTCAGCGCAACTGCGTCCCGACCGGATGCTACGAGGACGTGCTCGTCACCGACGAGACAAACCCGGCCGAGCCCGGCGACGGCCACCAGCTCAAGTACTACGCGCCCGAGGTCGGCAACATCCGCGCCGCACCCGGCAAGGGCGGCAAGGAGCGCGAGGTCCTGGTTCTCGTCGAGGTGCCCAAGCTGAGCGGTCCGGACCTCGATGCGATCCGCGCGAAGGCGCTGGCACTCGACAAGCGCGCATACCGGTCGCAGAAGGACGTCTGGGGCGAGACGCCCCCGGCCGCCCGCTGACGCCGCCGGCGAGCCCGTGAAAAAGTCTTTCGTCAGGGGTTGATTCCCGCAAACTGGGGCGGTTAGGATCGCACGAGCCGCGGGGGTATGCGGCTGAGGACGTCTGCGACCGGTTGTCGCGGGGTGCCGTCGGGCAAGGAGAGCCATTGAGGCAGCGCATGATGCGAGGCAGGGTGTTGGGGGTGGTCACGCTTTTGGCGGTGGCCGCGCTCTGCCTGTTGCCGTCGGGTTCCTCGGCGGCGTTCGACGCGAAGCTGAAGCGCTACCCGTACCTCACGGACCTCGTCGGCACGTCCGTGATGGTCAACTTCGGCACGGACATCTCGTCCACGAGCGCGACCGTCAAGTACGGCCCGGTAGGCGGCACCTGCGACACCAGCGCGGTCACGGCTACGCGCACCTTCATCCTCGTCAACGGGATCTCCGAGTACCAGTGGAAGGCCCAGATCGCGGGCCTCGCCGCCAACACGCAGTACTGCTACCGCCTCTTCTTCGGCAGCGGCCAGCTCGACCTGCTCGGCACCGATGCCTCTCCGGTCTTCACGACGCAGATGCCCGCGGGATCGAGCGCGCCGTTCAAGTTCGCCGTCTTCGGCGACTGGGGGAAGACCCTCGCCGCCGGCAACCCGAACCAGGCGAACGTGATCTCGCAGATCGCGCAGAGCGGCGCGCGGTTCGCGGTCACGACCGGCGACAACGCCTACGAGAGCGGCAGCCAGAAGGATTACGGCGACCTCTATCAGGTGGGCGACAACACGAGCGCCGTCTTCGGGCCGAATTACTGGAAGGTCGCGGGTGCGTCGCTTCCGCTATTCCCCGCGCTCGGCAACCACGACTACAACAACTCGATCCTGCTGACCAACTGGCCACAGGACACCGCGGTCGCCACCTCGAGCGGCCGCTACCAGACGGACACGTATTGCTGCCAGAACGGCACGACGTCGGCGAACTACCCGAGCGGCTGGTACGCCTTCGATGCCGGGCTGGCGCGGTTTTACGTACTTACCACCGCATGGGACGACACGAACTCCGGTACGGCGACGCCGTTCAAGAACGACTTCGACAACCACTGGGGGCCGAACTCGCCGCAATACCAGTGGCTCGCGAACGACCTCGCCAACAACCCGCGCGCGTTGCGGTTCGCCTTCTGGCACTACCCGCTCAAGTCGGACTCGAGTGAGAGCGGCCCGGACACCTACCTCCAGGGAGCGAACTCCCTCGAGGGGCTGCTGAAGCTCTACGACGTGACGGCCGGCTTCAACGGCCATGCGCACAACTACCAGCGCCACACCGCACCGTCGGGCGGCATCCCGACCCACATCACCGGAGGCGGCGGCGCGAACCTGGAGTCGGTCGGGGCCAACGGCGGATGCGGTGCGACCGACGCATATGGGGTCGGCTGGTCGAACCAGTCGAACGTCGGCAGCGCCTGCGGCGCCGGACCGGTTCCGGCAACGAAGGATCGCGTGCACCACTTCTTGAGCGTCAGCGTGAGCGGTACGTCGGTGACCGTGACGCCGACGGACGAGCTCGGACGGACGTTCGACCCGATCACCTACAACGCGCCCGCACAGAACGCGAACCTGTCGATCACGAACGCCGACTCGCCCGACCCGGTGCTGGTCGGCCAGCAGGTCACCTACAACCTCACCGTCGGCAATGCGGGGCCGCGCGCCGCGACCGGGACGGTAGTCACCGACACGCTGCCCGCCGGGATGATCTTCGACTCCGCGACCCCGTCGCAGGGAATGTGCTCGCAGACGAGCGGCACCGTCACCTGCCAGCTCGGCACCGTCGGCAACGGGGCGACTCCGACGATCCAGATCAAGGGCCGGCCGCAGTCGACCGGCTCGATCAGCAACACGGCGACCGTCGCGTCCAATGTGAACGACCCGAGCACGGGCAACAACAGCGCGAGCGCGTCGACCACCGTCAACCCGGCCGCGGACCTGGCGCTCACGAAGACCGACACGCCCGATCCCGCCGCGGTCGGTTCCCAGCTCACCTACAACGTCTCCGTCAGCAACGCCGGGCCCTCGAGCGCCACCGGCATCACGATCACCGACACCCTGCCCGCGGGCGTGACCTTCAACTCCGCGACGCCGACCCAGGGGAGCTGCTCGCAGGCGTCCGGCACCGTCACGTGCTCGCTCGGGACCCTGGCGAACACCGCCAGCGCGAGCGTCGCGATCAACGTCACGCCCCAGAACGTCGCCACGATCACCAACCAGGCGAACGTGACGTCGCTCACCGGTGACCCCAACACCGCCAACAACGGAGCAAGCGCCGAGACCACCGTTACCGCATCCGCGAACCTCTCGTTGACGAAGTCCGACGCTCCCGACCCGGTGCTCGTGGGGCAGCTCCTCACGTACACGCTCACGGTCGCCAACGCCGGGCCGTCGGGGGCCACCGGCGTGACGCTGACCGACACGCTGCCGAGCGGCGTGACGTTCGACTCGGCAACGCCCTCTCAGGGGACCTGCACCGAGTCGTCCGGCACGGTCACCTGCGACCTGGGCACGATCGCGAACGCCGGCAACGCGAGCGCGTCGATCAAGATCCGGCCCCAGTCCCAGGGCTCGATCACGAACACCGCGAGCGTCACCTCGGCGGCCGCGGACACGAACCTCGCCAACAACTCGGCAAGCGCCACGACCACGGTCGATCCGGTCGCCGACCTGGCCGTGACGAAGAGCGACTCCCCGGACCCAGTGCTGGTCGGCCAGGAGCTCACCTACACGGTCGGGGTCCAGAACACGGGGCCCTCGGCCGCACCGGGCGTGTCCATGAGCGACACGCTCCCGGCGGGCGTGACCTTCACCTCGGCCACCCCGTCCCAGGGAACCTGCTCTCAGTCCGCCGGAACGGTCACGTGCCCGCTCGGGACGATCGCGAACGGCGCGAGCGCGAGCGTGCAGATCAAGGTCACGCCGCAGTCCACGGGGTCGATCACCAATCAGGCGAGCGCCGCCTCGAGCATCAGCGACCCGAATTCCGCGAACAACACCGCGAGCGCCGCGACGACCGTGAGCCCCGCCGCGAACCTCTCGCTCACCAAGTCGGACTCGCCGGACCCGGTGCTCCAGGGCCAGCAGCTCACCTACACGCTCGGCGTCAGCAACGCCGGGCCCTCGAGCGCCACCGGCGTGTCACTCAGCGACACGCTGCCGAGCGGCGTGACGTTCGACTCGGCGACGCCGTCGCAGGGGACTTGCTCGCAGTCGGCCGGCACCGTCACCTGCCCGCTGGGGACGATCGCGAACGGCGTGAGCGCGAGCGTGCAGATCAAGGTCACGCCGCAGTCCGCGGGGTCGATCACGAACAACGCGAGCGTCTCCTCGGACGTCGCCGACCCGGTCCCGGCGAACAACTCGGCGAGCGCGACGACGACGGTCGACCCGGTCGCCGACCTCGCGATCACCAAGTCGGACTCGCCGGACCCGGTCGCCTCCGGCCAGCAGCTCACTTACACGCTGGGCATCAGCAACGCCGGGCCTTCCGGTGCTGCCGGTGTCCTGGTCAGTGACACGTTGCCGAGCGGAGTCACCTTCGGCTCGGCGACCCCTTCCCAGGGCAGCTGCTCGCAGGCCGCGGGCACCGTCACCTGCACGCTCGGCACGATCGCCAGCGGCGCCAGCGCAAGCGTCACGATCAACGTGACGCCGTCATCGGGAGGCACGATCACCAACCAGGCGTCCGTGTCCGCGGCGACCGCCGACCCGGTGCTGGTCAACAACTCCGCGAGCGCGTCCACGACGGTCGACCCGGTCGCCGACCTTTCGCTGACCAAGACCGACTCGCCCGACCCGGTGCTTTCCGGCCAGCGGCTGACCTACACGCTGTTGGCTCACAACGCCGGGCCGGCCGGCGCCCCCAGCGTATCGCTGAGCGATGCGCTCCCCGGCGGCGTGACGTTCGTCTCGGCGACGCCCACGCAAGGGGGCTGCGTGCGCATCGGCAGCACCGTCACGTGCGCGCTCGGCACGATTGCCAGCGGAGCCGACGCGACCGTCGAGATCAAGGTCGACACCGGGGCGCCGGGGTCGATCACGAACGAGGCGGTGGTGGTGTCCACGGCAACCGACCCCAACCCGGCAGACAACTCGTCCAGCACCACGACGACCGTCAAGCCGGTCTCCGACCTGGGCCTGACCAAGACGGACTCGCCGGACCCGGTGCTGGCGGGCGAGCTGCTCACCTACACCCTCGGCGTGTCGAACGCCGGCCCGCACGGCGCAGCGGGAGTGACGCTCGTCGACGACCTGCCCAACAACGCGGACTTCGACTCGGCGACGCCTTCGCAGGGCAGCTGCTCGGAGTCCGCAGGCACGGTCACCTGTGCGCTCGGCACGGTGGCCGACGCCGGCAGCGCGAGCGTCGAGATCAAGGTCCGCCCGCACATCGAGGGAAGCGTCACCAACGAGGCGAGCGTCAGCTCCGACTCGGGCGACCTCAACCAGTCCAACAACTCGGCGGGCGCCACCACGACCGTCGAGCCGGCCGCGGACCTCGAGCTGACCAAGACGGATTCGCCCGACCCGGTGCTCTCCGGCCAGGAGCTGACCTACACGCTCACCGTGCACAACGCCGGGCCGTCGTCGACGGGCGGCGTCGCGCTGAGCGACACCTTGCCGGCCGGCGTGACATTCCAGTCGGTCACGACGAACCAGGGAAGCTGCTTCCGGTCCGGCAGCACGGTGCTGTGCTCACTCGGCACGTTCGCCGACAACAGCACGGCCACGATCGAGATCAAGGTGATTGCCAACGCCGTCGGCACGCTCACAAACATCGCGAACGTGCTCGGAATGACGGTCGACCCGGATACGGCCGACAACGGAGCGAGCGCTGACACGACGGTGCTCGCGGCTGCGAACCTCTCGCTCACGAAGTCCGACTCGCCCGACCCGGTGCAGGCGGGCCAGCAGCTGACCTATACGCTCGGCGTCCAGAACGCCGGCCCGCAGGCCGCGACCGGGGTGAGCGTCACGGACACGCTGCCGGCCGGCGTGCAGTTCGAGTCGGCGACGCCGTCGCAGGGCACATGCTCGGAGGCAAGCGGTACCGTGACGTGCGCTCTCGGGACGATCGCGAACGGAGCGGGCGCGAGCGTCGAGGTGAAGGTCCGGCCCCAGAACGGCGGCGAGATCACCAACCAGGCGTCCGTCGCCTCGGACCAGGCAGATCCGAGCCCCGCCGGCAACTCGGCAAGCGAGTCGACGACGGTCCAGCCCGTCGCGGACCTGTCGCTCACGAAGTCGGACGCTCCGGACCCGGTGCTGGCCGGCGAGCTGATCACGTACACGCTCTCCGTGCACAACGCGGGCCCGTCGAGTGCGACCGCAGTGCAGGTGACCGACAACCTGCCGGCCGGCGCCGCGTTCGACTCGGCGACGCCCTCGCAGGGCAGTTGCACCGAGGCGGCAGGGATCGTCACGTGCGCGCTTGGCACCCTCGCCTACGATGGCGACGCGACGATCGAGATCAAGGTGCGCCAGCCCAACCCCGGCACGAGCACCAACCAGGCGAGCGTCAGCACGACCGTCAGCGACCCGAACTCCGCGAACGACTCGGCGAGCACGGACACGACGGTGGACCCGGCGGCAGACCTCTCGCTGACGAAGTCGGACTCGCCGGACCCGGTGATGGAGGGCGAGCAGCTCACCTACACGCTGACGGTTGCCAACTCAGGCCCGCAGGACGCGCCCGCGGTCCAGCTCACGGACACCCTTCCGGCGGGAGTGACCTTCGACTCGGCGACACCCTCGCAAGGCACCTGCGCGGAGTCGGCCGGAACGGTGACCTGCGAGCTCGGAACCGTCGCTAACGGCGCGAGCGCCGACGTGCAGATCAACGTCACGCCCCAGGGCCCGGGAACGATCACCAACCAGGCAACGGTCACGTCCGGCGTCGCCGACCCCGACTCGGGTGACCGCAGCGCGAGCGCTGAGACGACGGTCGACCCGGTCGCCGACCTCGCGCTGACGAAGTCAGATGCCCCCGACCCGGTGCTGGCCGGCGCCCCGCTCACGTACACGCTCACGGTCGCCAACTCCGGCCCGCGCGACGCGACCAACGTGGTGCTCGCGGATACCCTTCCGGCGACTGCCGTGTTCGACTCCGCCACGCCCTCCCAGGGCACCTGCTCGCAGGCGTCCGGGACGGTCACCTGCGCGTTCGGGACGATCCCCGACGCGGGGACGGCGAGCGCAGAGATCGTGGTGACCCCGCAGGAGGGCGGGACGATCACCAACGAGGCAACGCTTTCTTCCGACCAGCGCGACCCGACCGCCGGGGACCGCTCCGCAAGCGCCGAGACGACCGTCGACCCCGCGGCCGACCTCGAGCTGACCAAGAGCGACGCTCCCGACCCGGTGCTGGCCGGCGAGCTGCTCACGTACACGCTTTCCGTCCACAACGCGGGCCCGTCGAGCGCGGCCGCGGTCCAGCTCACCGACACGCTGCCGGCCGGAGTCAACTTCGACTCGGCGACGCCCTCGCAGGGCACCTGCTCGGAGGCGAGCGGCACCGTCGACTGCGGCCTCGGCACGATCGCTGACGAGGCGACCGCCACTGTCGTGATCAAGGTGCGCCCGCAGGAGCCGGGCACGATCACCAACCAGGCAAGCGTCGTGGCGCTCGCACTCGACGCGGACACGGCCGACAACAACGCGAGCGCCGAGACGACGGTCGTGGCGGCCGCCGACCTCTCCCTCACGAAGTCCGGATCGCCCGACCCCGTGCTGCTCGGCGGCACGCTCACGTACGACCTCACCGTTCAGAACTCCGGTCCCCAGAGCGCGACCGGCGTGCAGGTGACCGACACGCTCCCGGCGGAAGTCAGCTTCGACTCGGCCACGCCCTCGCAGGGCACCTGCTCGGAGGCGAGCGGCACCGTGACCTGCGCGCTCGGCACACTTGCCGACGCGGAGAGCGCGACGGTCCAGATCCTGGTGACCGCCCTGAGCACGGGCACGATCGCGAACCAGGCGAGCGTCACCTCGGAGGTCGCGGACCCGGACGCGGGCGACGCGACGGCCGGCACATCGACGACCGTGGACCCCGTCGCGGACCTCTTGCTGACCAAGACGGACACGCCTGACCCGGCGATCGCGGGCGAGCCCCTCACCTACACGGTGACGGTCGACAACTCAGGGCCTTCGGACGCCGCGGGCGTCGTCGTGACCGACGACCTCCCGAACGACGTGACATACGGGTCGGCCACTCCCTCGCAGGGAACCTGCTCGGAGTCGGGCGGAACGGTCACCTGCGCGCTCGGAACGATCGCGAACGCTGCGAGCGCGAGCGTGGACATCGCGGTCACCCCGCAGAGCCCGGGGTCAGTCACCAACGACGCGAGCGTCGTGTCAGACGCTCACGACCCGGTCTCCGGCAACAACTCCGCGACCGCAGTGACGGAGGTGTCGGCGATCGCGGACCTCTCGCTGACGAAGTCCGACGCTCCCGACCCGGCGGTCGCGAACGAGCTGCTCACCTATACGCTCAGCGTGCACAACGCGGGGCCCTCGGGGGCGACGTCGGTGAGCCTCACCGACACGCTCCCCGCGGGTGTGACCTATCTCGCCGCGGTGCCCTCCCAGGGAACCTGCTCGCAGTCCGCGGGCACCGTGACCTGCACGCTCGGCACCGTTGCGAGCGGAGCCGGCGCGACGGTCACGGTAAAGATCCGCGCACCGAGTGCGGGCACGATCACCAACCAGGCGAGCGTCTCGTCGAGCGCCGGCGACCCCAACTCCGCCGACAACACGGCGAGCGCCCAGACCCAGATCAACGCGGCGGTCTTCTACCCGCGGCCCAAGGGCGCGACCCCGTTGCGCGTGCCGCTCGTGCCCGCGTACTCGCAGTGCACGAGTCCCAACGCGATCCACGGGCCGGCTCTCGAGCATCCGTCATGCAAGCCGCCGGCGCGTGTTTCCAACTACCTCACGATCGGCACGCCGGACGCAAACGGCGCGGTCGCCAACTCGTCGGGATTCGTTCGGCTCGCAACCGTGATCAACACCACGCCGACGCCGAATGACGTGTTGATCAGCGCGAACATCACCGACGTCCGCTGCGGCGCGGGCGTGAGCACGTGCGCGGCGGCGAACACGGTCGGCGGGCCGGATTACACCGGCGAGCTCGAAGTGACTTACGGCCTGCGCCTGACCGACCGGCGCAGCGGCGCAGGCGGCGGTGTCGCGGCCACCGTAGAGGACACCTCGTTCCCGGCGGCCATGGCCTGCGCGGCCACCGCCGGCACCACGATCGGCGCCAGCTGCGCGGTCAGCACCACGGCCAATGCGCTGCTACCCGGCATGGTGATAAGCGGCAGCCGCACCCTGTGGCAGATCGGCCAGGTGGACGTCTACGACGGCGGGGCCGACGGCGTCGCCTCCACCGCGGGCAACGGCCTGTTCGCCACCCAGGGCATCCTGGTTCCCTAGACAGCGAGTCGGTTTGAGCCGATCCGTGGCATGAGTGGTTCGCCGGTGGTCCGCGACCTTCTGCTTGCCGCGCAGTCCTCATCGAGCTAGGGTCGCCTCACTGCGGAAAGACGCGAGGAGGACGAGATGCCGACGCTTCGATCCATGCGAGCGGTGTTGCTCGGGGGGCTCGCGGCGCTCTGTCTCGTCGCCGCATCCGCCCAGGCCAGCCATCCTCGCCCGAAGGGCGCGACACCGACCCGCGTGCCGCTCATTCCCGCCTACGCGGCGTGCAGTGCATCGAACCGCATCCACGGGCCGCCGCTGGCGTTCGCATCCTGCCACCCACCCGCACAGACCTCGGCGCAGGCCACCGTTGGCACTCCCGATGCCTTCGGCGGCGCTGCGAACGCGACCGGCGATCTCCGCCTCAGGGTCGTCCTGTGTCAGTCCAACTGCCCCGACGACGACTCGGACATCCTGATCGACATCAGGCTCAACGACGTACGCTGCGTGCCGACGGGCGCGCGCTGCGGTTCGGCCAATGCCTCTGGCCCCGCCGACTACTCGGGCGACATGGGATTTTCGTTCACGTTCCGCCTCACGGACCACTGGAACGCGACCGTTCCCGGCGGGGGAACGGATCCCGCCACGGTGCAGGACTTCACGATTGAACACGACGAGTTCTCCGGCTTCCCCGGGCCGTGCGTACAGAGCGCATCGACTTCGATCGGCGCGACTTGCAACTTCAGCACCAGTTTGAAAGCGATCCGCCCCGGCTCGGTAAAGGGGGCTAAGCGCTCGGTCTGGGAGCTGGGTGCGGTGCGGATCTTCGATGGCGGTGCCGACGGCGACGGCGACACCGCTGCGGACAACACGGTCTTCGCACGACCAGGCGTGTTCATCCCGTAGCTGCTCAACCTGCCGGAGCTGGATCCACTGACCCCGATTTTCCGGCGCCGATAGCCCGCCCTTTCCTTCTTGCCGCCTGCTATTCATCGCGGTAGTGTCGCCTCACTGCGAAGGGGACGCGAGAAGGACGAGATGCCGACGCTTCGATCCATGCGAGCAGTGTTGCTGGTGGGAGGACTGGCCGCTTCTTGTCTGCTCTTCATTGCGCCGGTCCAAGCGACCCATCCGCGCCCAAAGGGTGCCTCGCCGTTTCGCGTGCCTCTCGTTCCTGCGTACAACCCGTGTACGGCACCCGACCGGAGGCACGGCCCGCCACTCGCCTACCCGTCGTGCAACCCGCCTGCGCAGTCGTCCGCCTACCTGACCGTCGGCACACCGGACGCGAACGGGGCAGCCGCCAACGCTGTCGGCTTCTTCCGGCTCGGCGTGCTCCCGGGCGACCCGGACAACATCGCGGTCGCAGTTGAGATCAGCGACGTGCGGTGCAAGCCCGCCATGACGACCGCCTGCGGCAGCGCGAATGCCTCCGGCGGTCCCGACTACGCCGGGCAATTGCTGGCCGACATGACGTTGCGCCTGACCGACCACGACAATGCGACTGCGCCCGGCGGCGGCACGGATGCCGCGACGATGATCGAGATCCCGTCGATCGTTCAGTTCTCGTGTGTGGCCACGGCAGACCCGGCGATCGGCGCGAGTTGCAAGTTCGTGCAGGGTCTCTGTCCAGTCGACGGCTGCTCGAGCATCGAGAACGGAGATCGCACGCTCGCCGCCCTCGGTCAGGTGCGGGTGCTCGACGGCGGTCCCGACGGCGGGGCGAGCACCGCCGACAACACGCTGTTCGCGGTCCAAGGCCTCCTCGTCCCATGATCGAGGAGCGGCGGGGCGCCGCGGCCGGACCGGCGCGCGTTTGACGTTGCGCGGTTACGGTTAACCGGTCAGTAACGGACTCATAACGGGGCTTTCACAGGGAGGCCCGGCCATCTCGGTAGGGTTTTGCTAAAGAGAGTGTCCCGAGTCCGCCGATGGAACTGACGAGGCGGAGGCCGCCGAGAGAGCGGCCAAGGCAAGCTTGTACTCCCACTTGCCCGACATATCGACAGACGGGCCGGCAACCCCGGTCCGCACCGCGGATCGCGCGTACCGCCCGCCGGCAGGTACCTTCCGCAAGCCTTCCCGGACGATCCGGGTCGAGCCGATCCGCCGCCCCGCCAGGCAGGACCGCACGGACGTCCCGCCGGCGAAGACCGCTCCCCAGCGCTCCGAGCGCCGTCCCCCCACCCCACGCCGCTCGTCCGCGCCCTCCCGCCCGTGATCGAGGAGGTCACGCCCGGCCTTCCAGCGCCGGCTGCGGAGCGCGCGCCCGACCTGATCGAACCCGTCGTCGCGTTCCGCAGTTGGCGGGTCGTCGATGAGGGGCTGCGGTCCGTCTACCTCCCGGTCTTGTGGACGGGCCGTGACATGACCGCGGCGTGCATGTGCTCGGAGTCGCCCGACGCCGACGCCCGGCGCTCGGCCCCGCCCGGCCACGGCGCTCCCGATCGCGGCTGCACGTGCGGCATCTACGCGTACTACGAGCCCGACCTCAACTTTCCCACGGTCGACTTCCGCGGGGTCGCGGGCATCGTGACCTTGTGGGGATCGATCGAGCTGCACGAGGAGGGAATGAGGGCCGAGCACGCGCGTGTCGAGGCGCTCGCCCTCTACTCGCGCTGGAGCACCCGTCAGATCGATGCCGTCCGGGCACTCGCGAGCGACCTCGAGGTCGACCTCGTGGACCTCGACGGCATCGCCGAGGCGGCGCGCCGCTACGGCCGGCCCGTCGCCCCCGAGTTGGTCCCGGGCGCCGCCCGCGAAGCCCAGACCACCGGCTGACCCTCACCGGCGCACCGTGAGCGTGCGTTAGCCTAAGCCGGGTCGTACTCGTACCCGCCTGATCATGGATCCGAAAAGGCCAAGCCGCGCGGTCACGACGGCCGCTCTCGTGATACTCGCTGCGCTGCTCGGCGCCGTCCCGCAGGCCGGCGCCACGGCGCGCGTGACGCTCACACCGGCAGCCGCGCCGCCCGGCGCCCGTGCCGAGCTGCGCGGGGCCGGGTTCCCGCCGGGAAGCGTGGTGCGTGTGAGCGCACGAGGAGCCTCGCCGACGCGTGTAACGGTGGACGGTCGGCGCGCCTTCCGGGCCGCGATCGACGTCCCGCCCACCAGGCGCCGCTCGCTGGCGATCGCGACGCGGGGCCGGGGCCGCCGCGTCGTGAACTTTCTCCATGTGACGCGCGCCACGCATCCCACCTCCGGCGAGGTATCGGCCGCCACGGGCGCGCGTGTGCGATGGGCCGTCGGCACGGCAGGAACGCGCTCGGTCGTGGCAGTCCGGGTGCGCGGGTTCCCTCGCAACCGCCGCCTGCGGGTCACCCTCGACGGCGCCCGCGTCGCGGGCGGCGCCCGCACGAGCAGCCGCGGCGCCGCGGCCCGCACGCTGCGACCGGAGCTCTCGGCGGGGCGCCACCGGATCGTCGTGCGCGCGGGGCGCGCCGCGCTCGGCTTCACGGTCTCCGGCGGGCCCGGCGCCGGCTCACCCACAGGACCGGGAGGCGGCGGCACCTCCCCACAGGCGCACCTGCTGGCGTCGCTGATCCAGTCCGTCGGGCAAGCGACCGCCCACCGGTACGGCACCCGGGACGACCGCGGCCGCTCGATGGACACGCTGAAGGTCGTCCCCGCCGGTGACGGCAGCTACCTGGGCGTCTACCACTCGCTCACCGCCGGCGTCTTCACGACGATGCTCGCCACGTCGCGCGATCTGGTGACCTGGGCCCACAGGGTGGACCTCGAACCGAACGCGTCGCAGCCGACGATCTCGCGGCTTCCCGGCGGCGCGTTCGTCGTGGCATTCGAGAAGGACGTGGGCTGCACGGGCACCGGCCCCGGCGGGAACTGCCTCGGGTTCGAGCGCTTTCCCACGATCGAGCGGCTGCTGGCAGGCTCCCCCGACGCCGCGTTCCAGGCACCGCGCATGCTCTCGAAATGCGCGGAGGGCACGCCGAACGTCTACGGGGCGACGGGGTCGTCAATCGACGTTGGCTTCCACTACTTCAAGAACTGCGACGTCGATCGCCAGGCGCGCGGCACGCTCAACGGGTTCGCGCAGTGGTCGGCGGCCCCACAACCGGCGCTCGACGCGCCGTTCGAGGCCTTTGGCCCGCGCGGCAACATCGGCGACCGTGACAACCTCGCGTTCGCGGGCATCTCGTACAACCTGCACGAGGTCCAGTTCACGAAGGGCGACTTTGGGTCGTGGCGGACCTACCTGTACGACTGGTCGACGCGCCGCGCCACCCCGCTCGCGATCCGGACCCACGGCGGCAGCACCGCCTTCGCGAACCCGAGCGCGACTGTCCTGACCGCCCCGTCCGGGCGCCCCGCGGTGCTCACCACGCTCTTCATCCCGCTCCAGGGTGCGGCCAAGGGCGAGGCCGGCGAGCTCGTGTACTACCGCGAGCTGCCGTAGGCCGAGCCGCCCGCGTCAGCGGCGGCGGACCTTGAAGGTCCTGGTCACCCTCCCGCGGTGGCGGCCCTTGGACGCGTACACCTTCAGCTTGTAGAAGCCGGGCAGCTCGAGCGCCGCGATGTGCACGTAGGCGGTGCCGAGCGTGTTGGTGACCCGCTCACGGAACCGCACGGGCGTCTTGCCGTCGCGCGAGAAGATCTGGAAGAAGAGGTGGCTCTGGGCACCGCCGGCACGCGAGCCCTTCACCCGCACGCGCACGCGCACGGGCAACTCGGCGCCGACCTGCGCCGCCTTGGGCATGTCGAGCCGCACGTCCAGCGGGCCACGCCCTGCCACGGCGGGGGGCCTGCGCCGCTTGCCCGGGACCCCGACCTTGCGCGCGATGCGCCGCCGTGCGCGGCGGTTGCGCAGGGTGGGCTCGAGCCCGACCGACGACGCGTAGTTGCCGAAGTTGTCGTTGGCGATCAGCCAATAGCGTCGGTGGACGTAGTAGGGAACGCGTATGCGGCCGGTGAACGATCCGTTCGCGTTCGCCCTGAAGTCCCCTCGCTTCGCCTGGTGGTAGTAGAGCGCGACCTTCGAGTTGAACCGGAACCCCTCGCCGCGAACCCTGAGCGTGCGCGTTCCTGACCGGAAGGTGATGCTCGGCCGTCGCTCGAGCTTCGTTACCTTGTAGATCCAAGCGCGGCCCTCGTGGTTGCGGTACACGACGTGCATCAGCCGGCCGCCGTAGGCTTCGATGAACCGCCTGAACCTCTCCTGGTGGGCAGAGTCCACGAGTGGGTTCTCCGGCGGGTCGTCCCCCTCGTCCGTGTAGTAGACGAGATAGGACACCTCGCGATCCTTGATCAGCCTTGGGGGCCAGTAGTTGACCCAGTCGCGCGAGGGCCCGTCGGCAGCGGGGCGCGGGCTGCGGACGGCGCCGCCGGGGAAGATCGTCGCGAGCCGGAAGCGCCCGAACGGATAGGCGTCACGGCGCGCGTAGAAGGACAGCGCGTACTGTGCCGAGCCCTTCGAAAGGGTCATCACGCCCTCCTCCGGACGCGTGTTCGCCTTCAGCCAGAGCCCCGCCTCCCGCAGCCCGAAGTAGCTGTCGCTGCGCGCAACGTCGACAACCGGTGCCGCGACGAGCACGGTCGTGCACGCGGCCGCGACCAGCGCGACGGGCACCGCGATCGGCCGGCCTGCGCGGGTGAGCCATCGCAGGCTCCCGCGCCGGCGCAGGCTCCCGCGCCGGCAAAGGCCCCGCCACCCGGCGACGAGCGCCACCACCGTGTCGTGGACGCCCCGCCCCGCCAGGACCGAGACCGCCGGTATCACCGGCAGCATGTAGTTGAAGGCCTTCAGCGGATAGAGATGGAAGAAGAGCGCGACGACGAAGGCCCAGAACAGCAGCAACCGGTCGCCGGGGGTCCAGCGCCGCAGCGCGATCGCGATCCCCACGAGCCACAGCGCCGGGGTGACGAAGCCCTCGTACCCGGTCAGCTTGTCGAGGTAGTAGTACCAGGGCACGTGCGCGACCCGGTCCCCGCTGTCCCCGAGGAACTTGAGCAGCTGGTCCGCCTTCAGCGCCAGCTGCACGAGCACCGGGATGAAGAAGACGGTGAATGCGCCTGCGGCGATCGCAAGCCGGCGCGCGCTGAGGCGCCGCAGCTCACGTGATACGAGCAGATAGTTGAGGGCGATCACGAGCACGAGTCCGCCGGTGACCTTCGACTGGATCGTCAGTGCGGACGCGGCAGCGAACGCGTAGAGCCACGCATTTCGATCCGTCGTCAGCCATTTCGCAAAGCACAGGATCGACAGCGTGAACAGGAACACCAGCGACGAGTCGAGCAGTGCCAGCCTGCCGAGCAGCACGGCATATCCGCTGAGCGCCATGAAACCGGCAGCCAGCAACCCGACGTGGCGACCGTAGAGCGTGCGGCCGAGCTCGAAGCACAGCACCACGGTCCCAAGGCTGAACGCTACGGTCACGAGCCGCGCCGCGATGTCCGACACGCCGAACAGCAGATAGAAGAATGCGACCACCCCCTGGTAGAAGAGGAAGTTGGAGTTGCCGCGCGAGGCCAGCACGAAGTAGCGGTCGAGCTCGTCGTCGCCCGCCAGCACCGCGGCCTGGCCCGCATAGACGGCCTCGTCGCCGCGGAATCCGACGTCCATGCTCGCCCACATTCGCGGGATCGCCGCCACGGCGAGGATCGCGAGCAGAAGCAGCGAAACGTGGTGGCGCTGCACGAAGCCCCAGACGGCGACCGCCGCGCGGCGGTCGCCCCCGGCGCGGGCCGGGTCGCGCGGGACCGGCCTGTCCTTTTCCTCCCCCCGCAGCATGGCCGGGACCGATCGAGCGGGCGCCTTCATCTGCCCTGAAGGCTCAGAGGATGGGCGCCGTCGACATGACCGCCGGCAACTTCTGCCACCAGTCCATCGTGCTGCTCGCGATCAGCGTCGCGGGGACGCCGCCGAAAGCGCTCTCGATCACCGCGCGCTCGGCTTGCTTGAGGTTGTGGCCGTTCATGCCCTGGAGCCACTCCTCGAGCTCTGCGTAGGGCGGAAACCCGAACGCGTCCTCGCAATTCTCGAGCAGGATGTCGAGCGCCTCACGCGTCTCGAGCTGCTTCTCGAAGTCGTCGTCACGCTGGATGATCACGAGCCCGGCGATCTGCGCCTCGGGCGCGACGCGCGCCGAGGGGATCAGACGATCGATGTCGTACTTCGGCGGCGGGATCATCCGCTGCACGACCGCGTTGAGCGTAGCCGCCGGGATCCGCAGCGTCGCCAGGACCATCGCGAAGCGCCGTCCCGACCGCGAGTGCAAGCGGCTCTGCGGGATCAGCTTCGCGCGCTCCAGGCGCGAGAGGAGCGGTGTCTTGACCGCGTGCACCGTATGGCGGCTGATCGTGAGCGGCTTCGGGTAGGCGAGCACCCTCCCGTCGGGGCACACGATCGTGAGATCGTCCGACAGAAACGAATACGGAAAGTGGTCGAGCAACTTGAGCGTCGTCGTCGTCTTCCCAGTGTCGGTGCGCGCCGTGACCATGAAGGCGCTGTCGCCGTCGGCGAAGCAGGCCGCATGCACGAGCGCGTAGCCCTTGCTCGCAAAGACCCACCGCAGGATCGGCTCGACGACGTTCGTGTAGAGCACGTGCGGGGAGCGCTCGAGCAAGGGGGCCGCCGTGACCTCCACGCGCTCGCCGATCTGCGAGATATCGACCCCGAACCCAAGCGCGCCGAGGCCCTCGGTGTACCGGAGGTTTCGGGTCCCATTGGGCGCGAAGTCGGCAAGGCGGAGCGCCTCGGCGGAGTGGTTGCCGTTCGGCGACCCCCCGTTCCCGTTGTGATCGTGCGCAGCGTGGCCGTTGCTGTTCGGGTCGGCGTGGCCGTTCCGGGCCCCGTTTCGCATGTGTCCGATGCGTACGCGAATCGTCGGGCGGCCGAGCGACTCGGCAACGAGGAAGCGCTGGAGCTCCGGGAGCCGCACCTCCGAGGTCACCGTGACGATCCCGTGGATGTCGTAGCTGAAGGCAGCGACATCGCGGCGCTGGGCCTTCGCCCAGATCCACGCGTCCGCGACGCCGAACCGGATCACGGTCAGCGCCACCAGCGACAGCACGTTTGCGGCCAGCAGGTTGATGCCGATGCCGCTCGTGAGCGCCACGAGCAGCGGCACGCGCAGCACCAGCGCGACGTTGTTCATCGCAAAGAACATGGCCGCGCGGCGGCCGCGGCTGCGCTCGTGGTCGCGGCCGGCGAAGACCCACGCCTCGGTGAGAAGGAGATTCCACAAGGTCGATCCCTGGGTCGCGACGATCGCTGCCGCGGCGTAGTTGATCCCCCCGACGTGGGCGAACAGCGCGAGCAGTGCCGTGTTGACCACCAGCCCGGTGGCGCCGACCACCGTGAATCGCCCGAATCGCGCCGAGAGCTGGCCCAGCTCGAGCCGCGCGAGCTGACCCGCGTAGCGCAGCGCCTCGCGTGGCGAGGCCTTGGTGTGGCCCGCATGCCGGCGCCCGAACCCGAAGGGCACCTCGGACACCTCGAGCTTCGGGCTGCGGACGAGAATTTCGAGGAGGATCTTGAAGCCGCGCGGACGCAGGCAGTCGAGGTCGACCGCGTCCCGGCGGACCAGGAAGCACCCGCTCATCGGGTCGGTCACGTGCCACAGCCGCGTGGGGAACAGCAACATGGCCGCGCGCGTCGAGGCGCGTGAGAGCGCGGACCGGACGCGGCCGAACGCCCCCTGGTCCCCTCCGGCGCAGAACCGGCTCGCGACCACGACGTCGGCGGCCGTGGCCAAGGCCTCCGAGTACATGTCCTCGAGCACCTCAGGCGGGTGCTGGAGGTCGGCGTCCATCACGCAGACATAGGGGGCGCGCGCCGCGCGCATCCCCGCGACGACCGCGCCTCCAAGGCCGCCCGTCCGCTCGGCCCCCGTGCGATGCATGAGATAGACCCCGCGCGCGGAGTCGATCGTCCTGATCGCGTCCGGGGTGCCGTCGTCGCTGTCGTCGACGAAGATCACCTCGAGCGGCAGATCGGGCAGCACGCGATCGAGGCGCGCGACGAGCGGGCCGACGTTCTCCGCCTCGGAGCGCGTGGGCACGATCACCGAGATCGCGGGCGTTTGGCCGTTGCGGCCGGGGGCGATCGCGACCGCGGCCGCCTCGGTGGCCTCTGCGACGACGCTATTCCCGCGCGGACGCGCGGCACGTGACTTGAAGGCGTTCCTCAAGCCCGTCCGACCCGCTTCCCTGTTTCGTCCCATCGGGTGATTGCTGCGCCCCGTGCGGACTGCTTCCCTGCCGAATCCATACGCCCCTTCCGTGCTTCCATCCGTAAAGCGCGCAGAACATAACGCAAATTGCGGTCTCAGCGCAAGGGGGGCGCCTTCTTGCTCGCCGGACGCTGGTGAGTTAGGTTTCCCCAAAAGGTTTGTCGTCGGCGGATGCCGGCGTTATCGCCGCAGGCATGGGAGTCAGGATGGCAGGAGGCGCGGCATGGGTAGCAAGGGACGGGCGCGCGAGGGCGAAGCTTGCCTGCGCGGCGCTGCTCGCTGTCGTGGCTTGGCCGCTTGGCGATGCGCGCGCCGCCGATCCCGTGATCGCCACGGCGGGCGACATCGCGTGCAGCTCCTCGAGCTCGAATTACAACGGGGGCGCGGGGACCGCGGACAAGTGCCGCCAGCGCTACACGTCGGACCTGCTCGTGAACGCCGGGCTCGCCGCTGTCCTACCGCTCGGCGACACGCAGTACGAGAGCGCCAGCCTGTCGGGCCTCAACAAGTCCTACCACCCGTCGTGGGGCCGCGTGAAGTCGATCACCCGCCCGGCGCCGGGCAACCACGAGTACAAGACCGCGGGCGCGGCCGGCTACTACGACTACTTCAACGGCGTGGGGCAGGCGAGCGGACCCGCGGGCGACCGCACGAAGGGCTATTACAGCTTCAACGTCGGCACCTGGCACCTGATCGCGCTCAACTCGACTGACCACTGCACGATCGTCCCCTGCGGCGTCGGCTCCGCGCAGGAGACGTGGCTGAAGGCCGACCTCGCGGCAAATGCGGACAAGTACTGCACCCTGGCCTACTGGCACGACCCGCGCTTCAACTCGGGTCATGACGGCAACGCGGACGAGATGGCCCCGCTGTACCAGGCCCTCTACAACGCGGACGCGGACGTGGTCCTTGGCGGGCACGCGCACGACTACGAGCGCTTCGCGCCCCAGAACCCGAGCGGTGCGCTGGACAACACGCGCGGCATCCGGCAGTTCGTCGTGGGGACGGGCGGCGCGTTCTTCACGAGCGTCAGCACGCCGAAGCCGAACAGCCAGGTGCGCCAGAACAACACCTACGGGGTCCTCAAGCTGACGCTGCGCCCCTCCGGCTACGACTGGCAGTTCGTGTCGGAGAGCAATAAGCCTTTCACCGACGCAGGCAGCGGGAACTGCCACGGCGGCACGCCGCCGCCAAGTGGGTCCGACACGCAGAAACCGACCGTGCCCGGGAGCCTCTCGGCTACTGCGGGCGTGGGCCAGGTCGCCCTCAACTGGAACGCGTCAAACGACAACGTGGGCGTCACCGGATACCGGATCTACCGCGGCACCACGCAAATCGGGACGGTCGGCACGACGACGTCATATACGGACACGAGCGTGGCTGCGAACACCACCTACACCTACACGGTGAGGGCGGAGGACGCGGCCGGCAACCTCTCCGACCCGAGCAATGCGGCGAACGCCACGACACCGGCCTCCACCATCCTGACCCTCCCCGCGGAGGCCGATGCCCGCGTGCAGGAATCGGCGGCGACCACCAACTATGGGACGTCGACGCTGCGCACCGACGGCGGAACGAACCTCGACACAGACAGCTTCCTTCGCTTCAACGTGAGCGGCGTGACAGGCACGGTCGCGAGCGCAAAGCTGCGCATCTTCGCCTACACCAGCACGGTCGACGGACCGGCGGTGTACGCGACGAGCCCCGCGTGGAACGAGTCCGCGATCAACTGGAGCAACCGGCCGGCTCGCACCAGCGGCGCCGTCGACGACAAGGGCGCGATCACCACGAACACCTGGGTGGAGTACGACGTCACGCAATTCGTGACCGGCAACGGCACCGTGGGCCTAAGCCTCGCGACAACGTCGAGCGACGGCGTCGACTTCCGGTCGCGGGAGCACACGACTGCCACCCAGCGACCGGAACTCGTGGTAACGACGTCCGGGCCCGACACGCAAAAGCCCACGACTCCCGGAGGCCTGACCGCCGTCGCCGGCACCGGACAGGTCGCGCTGAACTGGAACGCATCGACGGACAACGTGGGGGTCACGGGCTACCGCGTGTTCCGCGGCGCCGCCCAGGTCGCGACGCTCGGCAACGTGACGTCGTACACCGACACGAGCCTCGCGGCCGGCCCCTACAGCTACACCGTGCGCGCGGCCGACGCGGCCGGCAACCTCTCGGACGCGAGCGCCGCCGCGACGGCGACCGTGCCCGACACGACCAAGCCCGGGCCACCCGTCAGCCTCGGCGCCACCGGCAGCGCCGGGCAGGTCGCGCTCAGCTGGGGCGCGGCGAGCGACAACGTGGGCGTGACGGGCTACCGCGTGTTCCGCGGTACGCAGCAGATCGCGAGCCTCGGCAACGTGACGTCATACACGGACGCGGCCCTTGCGCCCGGTCCCTACACCTACACCGTACGCGCGGTCGACGCGGCCGCCAACGTGTCGGATGAGAGCAACAGCGCCACGGGCACCGTCCCCGACACGACCAAGCCCTCCGCGCCACCCAACCTGGACGCCACGGCGAGCGCCGGGCAGATCGCGCTCAGCTGGGGCGCGGCGAGCGACAACGTGGGCGTGACGGGCTACCGCGTGTTCCGCGGCCCGCAGCAGATCGCGACCCTCGGCAACGTGACGTCATACACGGATTCGGGCCTTGCAGCCGGCCCCCACAGCTACACCGTACGCGCGGTCGACGCGGCCGCCAACGTGTCGGATGAGAGCAACAGCGCCACGGGCACCGTCCCGGACACGACGAAGCCCTCCGCGCCACTCAACCTGGACGCCACGGCGAGCGCCGGGCAGGTCGCGCTCAGCTGGAGCGCGGCCGACGACGACGTGGGCGTGACGGGCTATCAGGTGTTCCGCGGCACCCAGCAGATCGCGACCCTCGGCAACGTGACCTCATACACGGATTCGGGCCTTGCAGCCGGCCCCCACAGCTACACCGTACGCGCGGTCGACGCGGCCGCCAACGTGTCGGATGCGAGCAACACGGCGACGGCGACGGTCCCCGACACGACGAAGCCGACGGCGCCGGCGAACCTCAGCGCGGTCGCGGACGGGCCCGTCCAGGCGGATCTCGCCTGGGACGAGTCGACCGATGACGTCGCGGTGACCGACTACGAGATCTACCGCGACGACGCGCTGATCGCGACCGTTCCGGGAACGGCCACGTCCTACTCCGACACCGTGCTGCCGGGCACCTACAGCTACCAGGTGCACGCGCTGGACGCCGCCGGCAACCGCTCGGACCCGAGCAACACGGCGACGGCCACACCCACGCCGCCCGACCTCGAGGCACCGGCCGCGCCGTCCAACCTGGCCGCGGTGGTCACGAGCGCAGGGGACGTGGACCTCACGTGGCAGGAGTCGCAGGACAACGTCGCCGTCACCGGCTACAGGATCGACCGCGACGGCGACCCGCTCGAGACCGTCGCCGCCGTCACAGCGTGGTCGGACACGACCGTCGCGCCGGGCGACCACACCTACGTGGTGCACGCTCTGGACGCCGGCGAGAACATCTCCCAGCCCAGCAACGAGGCGGCCGCCACCGTGCCCGACCTCACGGCCCCGACGGCCCCGCGCAGCCTCGCCGCGACGGGAGGGCCCGGCCAGGTGGAACTGAGCTGGGATGCCTCCGATGACGACGTCGCCGTGACCCGCTACCGCGTGTTGCGCGCGGGCACGGAGATCGCGGACCTGGGCGCGGCCGCCAGGAACTACACCGACGATCGGCTTGCGCCCGGCGACTACTCCTACACGGTGCACGCGCTCGACGCCGCCGCCAACGAGTCCGAGCCGGGCTCGGTCGAGGCGACGGTCCCCGACACGACCGACCCGTCCGCTCCCGGAAACCTCACGGCCACGGTCAACGGCGATCAGGTCGACCTGCAATGGGACGCGTCCGGCGACGACGTCGCCGTGACCGGGTACCGCGTCCTGCGCGGGGACACGGAGATCGCGAGCCTGGACGAGACAGCGACGACCTACGCGGACACCGCGCTCGCGCCCGACGACTACTCGTACACCGTGCGCGCGGTCGACGCAGCCGGCAACGAGTCGGAGCCGAGCGACTCCGCCACCGCGACCGTGCCTGACACCGAGCCACCGGACGCGCCCGCGGGCCTGACCGCGACCGCGAGCGGCTCGGCGCAGGTCGACCTGGCCTGGTCGGCCGCGAGCGACAACGTGGCGGTCACGGCCTACGAGATCTACCGTGACGGCGCCGCGATCGCCACGATCGATCCGGCCACGTCGCATTCGGACACGGTGGTCCCCGGCACCTACGCCTACGAGCTGCGCGCCGTCGATGCGGCCGGGAACGCGTCGGATCCGAGCAACGAGGCGACGGTGACCGTCTATCCGCCCGACGACGAGCCGCCCACGGCGCCGGCAAATCTCGCGGCGACCGCGACCGCCGGACAGATCGACGTCACCTGGGAGGCAGCCACCGACAACCGCGGCGTGACCGGCTACGAGGTCCGCCGCAACGGAACGCTGATCGACACGCTCGTTGCCGTCACCTCCTATCTCGACACGAACGTCGCCGCCACCGTGCCCTACACCTACGAGGTGCGCGCCGTCGACGGGGCGGGCAACGTCTCCGATCCGAGCAACACGGACGAGGCGACGGTGCCCGACACGCAGAAGCCCACGGCGCCCGCGAACCTCGTCGCGTCGGCGAGCGCGAGCCAGGTCGACCTCACGTGGGAAGCCGCCGGCGACGACGTCGCAGTGACCGACTACACGATCTACCGCGACGGCGCCGCGATCACTACGGTGGGGGCGACGACGTCCTACTCGGACACGAGCGTCAGCGCCTCCGGCTACGACTACGTTGTACGAGCCGTCGACGCGGCCGGGAACCTCTCGGACGCGAGCAACACGGCGACCGCGGTGGTCCCGGACGCGCAGAAGCCCACGGCTCCCGGCAGCCTCGCAGCCACGCCCGCGGGGCCGGCCCGGGTGGACCTCGCGTGGCAGGCCGCGACCGACAACATCGGGGTCACGGGATACGTGGTCTACCGCAACTCGCTCGCGATCGCGACCCTTGAGACCGTGACGGCATACGCGGACACCGGCGTCGCGGGAAGCACCACCTACGCCTACGAGGTGCGCGCCGTCGATGCGGCAGGGAACGCGTCGGATCCGAGCAACGAGGCGACGGCGACCACCCCGGCAGCGTCCGCGCTGTTCACCTTCGCGCCCGATGCCGACGCGCGTGTGCAGGCCTCCGCGCCCACGACCAACTACGCGACGTCGAGCCTGCGCACCGACGGCGCCAACAACCCTGCCGTCGAGAGCTTCCTGCGCTTCACCGTGACCGGCGCGCCGGCGGGCAGCGTGCGCAGCGCGAAGCTGCGCGTCCGCGCGTACACGGGCACCGTCGACGGGCCGGCCGTGTACGCGACGAACCCGGCGTGGACCGAGACCGCGATCAACTGGAACAACCGCCCGCCGCGGACGAGCACGGCGCATGACGACAAGGGTGCGATCGCCGCGAACACTTGGGTCGAGTACGACGTCACGCCGCTCGTGAGCGGCGACGGCTCCTACAGCTTCAACCTGGTCGGCGCTTCGAGCGACGGAGTGGACTTCCGCTCGCGCGAGACGCTCGCCGAGCGGCCCGAGCTTGTGGTTACGACCGGCGCCCCGGACAGCCAGCAGCCCACCCCGCCCACGAACCTCGGGGCGACCGTGCGCAGCGCGAGCCAGGTCGACCTCGCCTGGCAGGCGGCCGGAGACAACGTCGGGGTCACGGGCTACCGGGTGTTCCGCAACGGGACCGCGATCGCCACCCTCGGGGTCACGACCGCGTACTCCGACACCGGCGCGAGCCCGGCCACCCACTACAGCTACGAGGTGCGCGCGCTCGACGCAGCGGGCAACGTCTCCGATCCGAGCAACGTTGCGACCGCCGACACGCCGGGACTCGGCGCGGTGATGACGATCTCGCCGGAGGCCGACGCGCGAGTCCACGAGGCCTCCCCCAGCACCAACTACGGGACCGCCTACCTGCGCGCCAACGGCGGCAGCGAGCTGGACGTCGAGACCTTCCTGCGGTTCGCCGTGAGCGGCGTGCCGGCGGGCGGCGTGCAGAGCGCGAAGCTGCGACTTTACGCCTACAACGGCACGGTGGACGGCCCCGCCGTGTACACCACCGGCACCGCGTGGAGCGAGACCGCGGTCACCTGGAGCACGCGGCCGGCGCGCACGAGCGCGGCTGCCGACGACAAGGGCGCGGTGCCGGTGAACACGTGGGTCGAGTACGACGTCACGCCCTTCGTGACCGGCAGCGGCAGCTACAGCTTCACTATCGCCACGACGTCCAACGACGGCATCGACTTCTATAACCGAGAGGCCGCGACGCTGCGGCCCGAGCTGGTGGTGACCCTCAAGCCATGAGATTCCTGCGCAAGTCGAGAAGGCGCGCCGCGGTGATCGTCGTTGCGGTGATCGCAGTGCCCGCCGCGCTCGCGCTCGGGGTTGCGGACTCCGCGTCGCCGCCCGAGGCGGGGCCCAAGGTCGACACGCACGTCGACAACAACGGCCTCTACGTGATCGACGTGGAGAGCGGCGCGGTCACGCAGCCGACCCACCACGCGGACGCGAAGGAGCCCGCCTGGTCACCGGACGGTCAGATCGCCTTCACCGCGATGACCTGCGACGAGTGTCCCTCCACGCTCACGGAGGTCGATCCAGACGGAGCAACCCAGGTGCAGATCGACGCCCCCGTCGAGCACCTCTTCCAGCCCACGTGGGCCCCCGACGGCCGCCGGGTCGCCGTGGTCGCCCTGGGGCGCGGGATCCACGTGGTCGACACGCAGGCGCAGACCGCGCGGCGCCTGACCTCGGGCCCGTCCGACGAGGCGCCCGCGTGGTCGCCGACCGGGGACCTGATCGCCTTCCATCGCCAGATCCGGGGCACGAACTACGACCTCCTCACGGTCGACCCGGCTACCGGGCGCAAGCAACGCCTCACCAACGATCCCGAGCAGCAGACGAATCCCTCCTGGTCGCCCGACGGCTCGCACCTCGCGTTCGCCCAGCAACAGGCGAACGGGCGGTGGGCGATATTCACGATGCGCCGTGACGGCTCGGCCAAGCGCCGGTTGACCGCCGCCGGCCTGAGCGCCCAGGAGCCGTCCTGGTCGCCGGACGGGAAACGGATCGCGTTCATCCTCCAGGAACTCGACTCCGCGACCCTCGCGACCGTCGACGCCGATGGAAGCGGCGCTCCGGAGCGGCTCACCGACGACACGCTGTTCCCGTCCAAGCCCACCTGGTCTCCGGACGGCACCAGCATCGCGGTCTCGGCGCTGTCCACGAAGACCCCCTAGCGAAGACCCCTAGCGCGGGCACCCATAAATGTGGTTGGATTGGTGCGAAAGGGATTTCGCACGGATGCTCAGGAGGGGAACCAGGGAACGTTCATGGCTCGCGGCTGTCGCGGCCACGGTCGTGTTGGCCGCGCTCGCGCCCGCCCCGGCCGCGCGGGCTGCCGACCCGATCGTCGCGGCGGCCGGCAACATCGCCTGTGACCCGGCGAGCCCCTACTACAACGCGGGCGCCGGCACGGCCGTGCGCTGCCGTCAGAAGGACACGTCCGACCTACTTTCCACGGGGGCGGCGGCCGTGCTGGCGCTCGGCGACAACCAATATGGCGCCGGCGCGCTCACGGCCTACACGGCTTCGTACGAGCCGACGTGGGGTCGCCTGAAGCCGATCACGCGTCCCGTGCCGGGGCACCGCGACTACTCGACCCCCGGGGCAGCGGGCTACTTCGACTACTTCAACGGCGCCGGAGCGATGAGCGGGCCGGCCGGCGACCGCGACCAGGGCTACTACAGCTTCGATGTCGGCGCATGGCACCTCGTGGCGCTCAACTCCAACTGCAACCGGGTCGGGTGCGCCGCGGGGTCCGCGCAGGAGCGTTGGCTGCGCGCCGACCTGGCCGCCGACCCCGCGGCATGCACGCTCGCCTATATGCACGCCCCCCGTTTCAGCTCGGGCCGCCCGACCTCGTCGATCTCAGTGGGCGCGCTCTACAAGGCGCTGTACGAGGGCGGCGTGGACGTGGCCGTTGGTGCCCACGCACGCGACTACGAGCGGTTCGCGCCCCAGACCCACGTTGGGAAGCCGAACGCCAAGTACGGGATCCGCCAGTTCGTGGTGGGGACGGGTGGCCACTCGCTGGGCACCTTCGGAACCATCAAGCGCAACAGCGAAGTGCGCGAGAGCTCGACGTTCGGGGTACTCGAGCTGACCCTCGGGGCAGCCGGCTATTCCTGGCGCTTCATCGCGCCGCCGGGCGAGGCCTTCTCCGACTCGGGTACGGGCGCGTGCCACGCCGCGCCACCCAAGCGCCGCCCGAAACCGGAGCCGCCCGACGCCAAGAAGTCCCGCTGCACGGTGCTCGGCACGCCGGCCGCCGACGTCCTGCGCGGCACGCCCGGGACGGACGTCATCTGCGGGCTCGGCGGTGACGACCGCATCGACGGCTTGGCCGGCAACGACCTGATCCGCGGCGGCAGCGGCAACGACCGGATCTGGGCCGGCAACGGACGCGACACGGTTTACGGGAACCGCGGCAACGACGTGATCCGCGGTGGGCGCGGGCGCGACGTGATCCGCGGCGGAGCCGGCAACGACGTGGTGCGCGGGCAGAGCGGCGCGGACCGCCTCTTCGGGCAGGGCGGACGCAACCGGGTCTTCGGCAACGCCGGCAACGACTACATCGAGTCGAGTCGAGGCGGACGCCCCGACACGATCAACGGCGGTCGCGGCCGCGACCGCGCGCGCGTGCAGCGACGTGACGTCGTCAGAGGCGTCGAGCGGGTACGCCGCGCCCGGCGCGGCTAGCGCGTGTAGCTGACGAGCTCCTCGCGGCCGCCGCCGTCCTTCGACGTGCGCAGCACGTGCCCGACCCCGCGTGCGTAGTACTTGAACTCGACGGTATCCGGCTCGAGCGGGGTCGTGTCCCGGGTCTTCACGGCGTTGTCGAAGGTGCCGAACGGGACCGACGCCGCGGCGTCCACGCTCAACACCTCCCCGACGTCCTCGGCCTCGCCCTCGTAGTACTCCTGGCGATAGAGCTGCCCGGGCCTGGGCTTGGCTGGCATGATGACTCCCGCGTAGGCGCCGTCCACACCGTGCTCCCAGGAGCCCTTCGTCGAGCTGACCTTGCCGTCCTTGTACTCCTTTGTGTCCTCGCCGAGGTACCAGACGTTGCCCTCGGAGTCCTGGGCGTACCAGTCGTCGGTGACCTCGACGAAACCGCCGCCGCCCCGCTGGGTGACGGTGTCGCGCAGAACGAGCGCCTCGACCCCTACGATCTTCTTCCTGTGGTTCGTGACCTCCACGACGATCCGTTCCGCGTCGGAGAGATAGACCCACCTGGCGCCCTTGGGCATCGGCCAATAGGGGTTGTCGATCTTCGTCGTGAACTCAGCGGGGTCGAGCTTCACCGGCTCGTCGCCCCGCGGCAAATCAGACGAGACGGCGGCCGGAGTCGTCTCCGTAGCTGCCTTGGTCGTGGCGTCCTCGTCGCCGCCGCCGGAACCACAGCCGGCGAGGGCCAGCCCGAGCATCGCAACGAGAAACAGGACGCGTTTCACGAGGCAAGCACGACGCGCGAAATCGAGCTCAGTCCCCGTCGCCGCTTTCCGGCTTGCCGCCCGAGTCGTCGTCGGTCTTCACACCGACCTGCTTGAGCGCACTCGTGAGCTGGACTTCGACCGTCTTGCCGCCGCGCTCGACCTCGACCTCCCACGCCGCGCCGTCGTCGTCATCACGCTCGACCCCCACGGCACGACCGCCACCGACTGCCGACACGGCCGCGCGCTTCGCGGCCTCCGCCTCGGGCCCGCTGACGTTCTCCTCGCCGTCGCCCATCGCCTGCGCGAAGCCCACTCCGCCTGCGCCGAGCGCGAGCACGACTGCTCCGCCGATCAAGAACTTTCTACGTCGAGTCATTGCGTTCCACCTCCGTGGGGGTTGCGTTCCGTCCCGACAGTCTCCTCGGATTCCTGAGACGACGATGAAAGGCGCTGCGCGTGTGTGTCCGGGATCCGAAGCCGCACGGTTGCGCCGCCCCGCCCCTCGACGATCCCGGCCGTTCCGCCGTGGGCCTCGGCGATCGCGCGGACGATCGCCAGGCCGAGCCCCGCTCCGCCGCGCGTGCGGGCGTCGTCGTCGCGGGCGAACCGCTCGAATGCCCGCGGCGCGAGGCCGGGCGCGAAGCCTCCGCCCTCGTCGGTCACGTCGAGCTCGAGCACGCCGTCGTCCCGGCGCGCCCTCAGGCCGATCTCGCCGCCCCCGTGGCGCAATGCGTTGTCGACCAGGTTCCCGAGCGCCTGGCGCCCGCGCAGCGGATCGATCGACGCGACCAGGCCCGGATCGGCATCGACGAGGATGCCGCGTCCCTGCTCCCCCGCCCGGTCGGAAAAACGTTGCTGCGTGCGCTCGAGCAGGTCGCGGATCTCGACCCTCTCGGGCTGCACGGGCAGGCGACCGTCGGCCGAGCGCGCGATCAGCAACAGGTCCTCGGCGAGCTGGGCGAGGTGGTCGGTCTCCTCGAGCGCAGCGACCAGCGACTCGCGCACGCTCGCGGCGTTGCCCTGAGCCCTCATCGCGGCCTCGAGCTCGGCCTTCACCACGGCCAGCGGAGTGCGCAGCTCGTGGCTCGCGTCGGCGACGAACCGCCGCTCGCGCTCGAAGGACTCCTCGAGCCGCGCGAGCATTGCGTTGAGCGTCTCGCCGAGGCGGTGGACTTCGTCGTGGGCGGCCGGCAGCGGCAGCCGCTCCCCGCCCTGGGCAAGCGAGATCAGGCCCGCGCGGCGGCGCATCGCCTCGACCGGCCGGAATCCCGCCGTCGCGAGCAGATAGCCGACCCCGGACGCGAGCAGGACGGCGATCGGGCCGCCGATCAGAAATGACCTCGCCACGCTCGCGAGGGACTCGTTGCGATCCTGGAGCGAGGTACCGGTGACCACGATCAGCGCGCGGCGGCCGGCCGGCCGCGCGAGCACCCTCGCGGTCCCCTCGATCCCCGGGACCTTCCGCTCGACCGTCAGCGTCCCGCGCTCCGCGCGCGGCACCTCGGCGGGCCGCACGGCCGGGATGCGCGGCGTTCCACCCGCATAGCGCCCCGCGACCGTGAGAATCTGGACGAATCCCTCCTCCGACTCGATCAGCCGCCGGCCTCCCGGTCCGCTCAGATCCGGGCCGGACATGCGCACGAGCGCGGCGACGTCGTCCGAGCGCGAGCGCAGCGAGGTATCGATCGTCTCGTCGAGGCTGTTGCGCAGCCGCGTGTATGCAAACAGCGCGGTGGCGACAAGCACGAGCGTCATCGCGACAGCGAAGGCCGCCGTCAGGCGGATCCTGATCGGCAGGCGGTTGACCGGGCCTAGGATCCCCCGTCCCTCCGCAGCCTGTAGCCGGCTCCGCGCACGGTCTCGAGCGACCTGACCCCGAAGGGGCGGTCGACCTTCTCGCGCAGGTAGCGCACATAGACCTCGACCACGTTGGAGCGGTTCTCGTAGTCGTAGTCCCACGCGTGCTCGAGCAACTGGTAGCGGCTCAGCACTTCGCCGGGACGGCGCATGAAGGTCTCCATCAAGGCGAACTCCTTGGGAGAGAGGACAATCTCGTCGTCCCCGCGCCATGCCTGCTGGGTCGCGGGATCGAGCCGCAGGTCACCGACCTGGATCACGGGCGGTCGCTCGACGGGGCCGCGCCGCGCGAGAGCGCGCAGGCGTGCGAGCAGCTCCGCGAGCGAGAAGGGCTTGACCAGATAGTCGTCGGCGCCCTGATCGAGTCCCTTCACACGGTCCTCGACCGAGTCGCGCGCGGTCAACATGATGATCGGGACCCACACGCCGTCGTCGCGCAGGCGCCTGCACGTCTCGAAGCCGTCGATCGCCGGCAGCATCACGTCCAGCACGACAGCGTCGAACTCGGAGGCGCCGGCCATCCAGACCGCATCCTCGCCCGTGGCCGCGAGGTCGGCCACGATTCCCTCGGCTTGGAGCCCGCGGCGAATCGCCGCGGCCATCCGCTTGTCGTCCTCCACGATCAGAACCCGCACGGTCCGAATAAGATCGCCAAAGTATGAGAATAACCTGAGAAACGGCTTCAGAAAAGGCATTCCGGGACGTCCCCGGAGCGTTTTGGGATCGGTGTCGTGGGTACGGAACCTGCATGGAACGGATGGACTTCGATCGCGCGACGGCCACTCCGCTGATGTCGACGTTCGAATCGGCGAGGCAGTTCGGGTTGACCGAGGACGAGGTGATGCGCACCTTCGACGAGGCTCTCTGGATCGTCGGAGACGACGCATGCGTCGCCGATTACCTCGAAGAGCTGAGCGCCTCGCTGGCGCGCCGCATCCTCGCCAAGGAGCGGACCGGCGGCTGACCCCCCGCGCGCGGTTCAGCGCCCGGAAAGCGGAATCGGACTCATTCCGCGCTCGCGCATGCCGCGCTCGATCTGCGTGATCGTCGTCTCCGCGACCTCCACGCGTGCGTAGCGCTTGGACTCCGCAGCGACCAGGTGCCAATGGCCGAGCTCGTGGTCGGTGCGCGCGAACATGTCCTCGATCGCCACCTCGTAGTCGTCCCGGCGCGCGCGATTGCGCCAGTCCTCCTCGGACAGCTTCCACCGCTTGAGGGGGTCCTTCTCGCGCGCCTTGAAGCGCTTGTGCTGCTCGGCGTCGGAGATGTGCAGCCAGAACTTGATCAGGATCGCGCCCTCCCGGGCAAGCATCCGCTCGAACGAGACGATGTCGTCATAGGCGTGCGTCCATTGGTCCACCCGCGCGAGGCCCTCGACCCGCTCGACCAGCACGCGCCCGTACCAGGACCGGTCGAGCACCGTCATGTCGCCCCATCCCGGGAGCACGGGCTCGAACCGCCAGAGGAAGTGGTGGCGCTTCTCGTCTTCGGTGGGGGGGCCGAACGCCGCGACGCGCACGTGGCGGGGATCGAGATCCGCGACGAGGCGCTTGATCGCTCCGCCCTTACCCGACGCGTCCCACCCCTCGAAGAGGATGCAGACCGGCGGGCCGAGCCGGCCGTCACCGAGCTTCGCACCGATCTGGAGCCGCAGGGCGAGCAGGCGCCGCTGTGCCCGCCGAAGCCGCTTCGCCTCCTCCTCGGCGGAGAGCGAGAGCGTCAGGTCGACTTGCTGAAGCCGGGACACCGCGCTGCCTCTCTCGGACCGGGAGCCCGGCGTGCTTCGCCTACGGCGACGGGGCTATGTTCTGGTTGAGCCGGAAGACGTTCTGCGGGTCCCACTTGCTCTTCACCTCGACGAGCCGCGCATAGTTCGCGTCACCGTAGGAGCGCCGCAGCCGCGAGTTGCTCTCGCCGGCCTCGATGAAGTTCGGGAAGGCGGCGGTGCCGATCCCGAACTGCTCCATCGCCTCGGCGAATCCGCGTGTCCACGCGATGTTGCGGTCGTTCTCGGCGGGGTCCATCCACATCGTCAGGCAGAAGTACGCCCACTGCGCGTCCGGCACGTTCAGCGCACGGGTGCCCGGGTCCGTGCGGCCCACCGCCCCGCCCATCGGCGCGAGGATCAGCGACCCGAACGGAGCCGGCAGGCCCTCGCCGTGCTCGACGATCACGTCGATCGCTTCGTCGGGCAGGCTGTGCAGCCAGTCGATCTTGAAGTACTCGCGGATCCCGAACGGGTTGCCGGCGTCCATCATCTGCTGGATCGCGACGTAGGGCATCGGCTGCACCATGTCGAGAACCGGAGGTGGAAGGGCCTCGCGCAACGGCCGCAGCGCCGCCTCGCCCTCCTCGGGTGAGCCGATGTAGGCGTAGATGATCCCAACCGCCGGCTTGCCCCGTGCCTCCTCGGGGACGAAGTCCTCGGGGGGTGCCGTGATCAGCGCGAGCCCGCCGCAAACCTGGTCGGGGGCTTGTGCCATGAAGTCGCGGTAAGCGCGGATGATCTCGCGCGCCTGCGGACGGGGGAACGCAAGCATCCCGCCCATCACGATCGGGCCGACGGGGTGCAGGCCGAACACGAACTCCGTGACGACGCCGAAGTTCCCGCCGCCGCCGCGCAGCGCCCACAACAGGTCGGGGTTCTCGTCATCACCGGCGCGCACAACGGCGCCGTCGGCGGTCACGACCTCCGCCGCCCGGAGGCTCTCGCAGGTGACGCCGTACGGGCGCTCGAGCCAACCGCTGCCGCTGCCGAGCGTCAGGCCTCCGACGCCGGTCGTCGATATGCGCCCGCCGGTGACCGCAAGGCCGTGCTCCTGCGCCGCGGCGTCCACGTCGCCCCAACGCGCTCCCCCCTGCACGCGCGCGGTGGCGCCCTGCGGGTCGACCTCGACCCCGTTCATCGCGGCGAGGTCGATCACGATGCCGCCGTCGCAGGTGCTGAAACCGGGCGTCGAATGGGCGCCCCCGCGCACGGAGACGGCCAGGTCGTGCTCGCGCGCGAACCCGATCGCCGCCGCGACATCCTGGGCGTTCGCGCAGCGCACGATCAGCGCCGGATGACGATCGATCATGCCGTTCCAGACGCGGCGCGCCTCTTCGTAGGCGGGATCCTCCGGAGTGACGACCTCGCCGCCGATCCCCGATCGCAGACGACCGATGGTGGGCTCGTCGATTGCCAACTGGCTCATGTTCGTTCCTTTCCTCGGAAGCGCCACCGCGTCGTGCGCCCATAACCTCCAACCCCCGGGAATCTAACGGGAAACGGGGTGCCGACCAGCCAACCGCCCGAGCCCCCGAACGCGACAAGCGGCGATTAGTCTCGCGTCCCTCACCGGTCTGCCTTTGGAAGACCGGACAAACCACCGAGAAGGAGCCAACATGTTCGCAAGCACCAAGGCATTCAGCGGTTTTGCCGTGGACGACGTGGAGAAGGCCCGCGCGTTCTACGGCGAGACGCTCGGGCTGAAGACCTCCGAGGAGCACGGCCTGCTGACGTTGCACCTCGCCGGCGACCGGCCGACGCTCGTATACACGAAGCCGGACCACACCGCCGCCGACTACACGATCCTCAACTTCCCGGTGGACGACATCGACGAGGCCGTCGACGGGCTATCGGAGCGCGGCGTGCAATTCGAGCGCTACGACGGGTTCGAGCAGGACGAGCGCGGGATCTCCCGCGGGGAGGGCCCGTACATCGCCTGGTTCAAGGACCCGGCCGGCAACGTGCTGTCCGTGCTGCAGGAGAAGTAGCGGGCGCCGGCCTGGCGCGCCAACTAAAGCCCCATCGAACGGCCGACGATCTCCTTCATGATCTCGGTGGTGCCGCCGTAGATGCGCGTGATGCGCGCATCCGCGTAGGCGCGCGCGATCGGGTACTCGAGCATGTATCCGTAGCCGCCGTGCAGCTGCAAGCAGCGGTCGACGACGCGGCCTTGGAGCTCGGAGGACCACCACTTCGCCATCGCCGCGTCCTCGGGTGCGAGCTCACCCGCGTTCAGCGCCATCACGGCCTGGTCGACGTAGACGGTGGCAAGCTCGATCTCCGTCTTCATCTCCGCGAGCGCGAACCGCGATGCCTGAAACGACCCGACCGATTGGCCGAACGCCGTGCGCTCCTTCACGTAGTCGAGCGTGATGTCGAGCGCGGCCTGGGCCGCCGAGACGGCCGCGATCGCGATCGACATCCGCTCCTGCGCGAGGTTGGAGACCAGGTAGAGGAAGCCCTTGCCCTCCTCACCCAGCAGGTTCTCGACCGGCACGTGCACGTCGTTGAAGAAAAGCTCGGCCGTGTCCTGCGCGTGCATCCCCAGCTTGTCGAGGTTGCGGCCACGCTCGAAGCCCTCCATCCCCCGCTCGATGACGACCAGGGAGATGCCGCGGTGCCGCTCGGACGGATCGGTCTTGACGGCGGTGATCACGAGGTCGGCGTTGATGCCGTTGGTGATGAAGGTCTTCGCGCCGTTCACGACGTAGTGGCCGTCATCCCGGCGCGCGCTCGCGCCCATCGACGCGAGGTCGGAGCCGATGCCCGGCTCGGTCATCGCGAGCGCGGTGATCAACGACCCGTCGGCGATGCCGGGCAGCCAGCGGTCGCGCTGCTCGGGCGAGCAGTACTCGAGGAAGTACGGCAGGCAGATGTCGTTGTGGAGCGTGATGCCGAGGCCCGACCCCGCGACGTTCGCGTACCCGACCTCCTCAACGATGATCTGGTTGAAGCGGAAGTCGGCGACGCCGGCGCCGCCGAACTCCTCGGGGACGGCCATCGCGAGCATCCCCTTCTCGGCCGCCTTCGCGAAGAGCTCGCGCGGCACGGTCCCCTCACGCTCCCACTGCTCGTGGTGCGGGACTGCCTCCGCGGCGAGGAAACGGCGCACCGACTCGCGGTAGTCCTTGTGCTCGGGCTCGAAGATCGCGCGCTTCACGGTCGACGAGACTAACATCGCGCCATGCGAAAGCTCGCGCAGTGATGACCGAGGAGCAATCGAAGGTCCGCATCACGCACATCGGCGGGCCGACTGCCCTGATCGAGGTCGGCGGCTGGCGCCTTCTGACCGATCCGACGTTCGACCCTCCCGGCCGCAAATACAACTTCGGGTGGGGCACAGGCTCCCGGAAGCTGGCCGGACCCGCGATCGCCGCGCCTGCGCTCGGCCCGATCGACGCCGTACTCCTCAGTCACGATCACCACGCCGACAATCTCGATCCGGCAGGACGCGCGCTGCTGCCTTCGATGGGCGTCGTCGTCACGACCGTGCCGGGCGCCAAGCGGCTGGGCGGCGGCGCTCGCGGGCTCGAGCCCTGGGCGACCACGCGGCTCGAGGCGCCGGGGCGGCCGGCGATCGACATCACCGCGACACCGTGTCGCCACGGTCCGCCGCTGAGCCGCCCGATCGTCGGTGACGTGGTCGGCTTCGCGCTCGCATGGGAGGGCCAGGAGCAGGGCGTGCTGTGGATCTCGGGCGACACCGTCCTCTACGACGGCGTGCTCCAGGTCGCCCACCGGCTCCAGGTCGACACGGCGCTGCTGCACCTGGGGGGCGTCCGCTTCCCGGTGTCAGGACCGGTCCGGTACACGTTGACCGCGCGCGAGGCAGTGGAGCTGTGCCGCGCCGTCAGCCCGCGCACAGCGATCCCGATCCACTACGAGGGATGGAAGCACTTCCGGCAAGGGCGCGACGCGATCGAGCGCGAGCTCGCCGGCGCGCCGGACGACATCTCCAGCCGGTTCCAGTGGCTGCCGATCGGTGTCGCCGTCGAGGTCTGAGCCCCGGCGGCCCGCGCTAGTCGACAGCACCGCTAAGGAATGAAGACCCCTTGCCGCAGGAAGACGGTGTTGTCGGCGCTCGTGCTCGCGACGCCGTCGGCTCCGCCGTCGTAGATGTGCACGTCGTCCGTCTCTTGGACCACCCGCTTGGTGTCTTTGGCCAGCCCGGGGAAGAACGCGTTGTAGGACGTGAACGATTTGCAGGCCGACCCGGTGGAAGTCGACGCGGTCCCGCCGCACGTAAAGCCCGCGGTTAGAGTGACGTCCTCGCCCGTTGCGGGATCAATGCCGCCACCGGGGGCCACGGCGTTCCAGTGATCCGTGGATCGAATCCTGAAGCTGAAGCCGAGCTGACCGGAGTAGTCGGCCGGGCCGGAAGCATTCGAAGCGCCGCAGCGCGCGCCCGTCGGCACGCATCGGACGTCGGTCAGGTCCCACCTGACCCGAACGTCCGTGTCCTCGGGCGGGCCGGGGGTGCCAACGATCACCTCGAACTTGAGCGAGCCGACGAAGTTCGCGGCTCCACCGAACGCATCCGGGGATCCGACCGTCGCCTGCGCCGACGATTGCGCGGGCGGGGTGCACGACGGGAAGGCAAGCGGCGGGCCGTGCGTACTGCTCGACGCGGCGCATGGGGTGTAGGCGGGAACGAGCGACAGCCGCATTGGCCAAGCTCCCTTGGGGCGGGGATGAGTTCCCTGAGCCGGCGCGGCAAGGAGCAGGCAGAGTGCTGCGAGTCCGACAAACAGCGCGAAGCGCATGGACCTCATCGACGCCTTCCTCCGCGTGACTGGCAGTAATCGGCAACTTACCGCCTGGGTGGACCCGTGGCAAGCGGCGATCCCATCCTTCTTCCCGGCATCCGACCTGCGGGATACTGCGTAGGGTGAGGGCGTATTTCTAACCAGAACGTGGAGATCGTGCGCCGCTTGTACGACGCGGCCATACGGAGTGATTGGAGCAGCATCGCCGAGCTGCTCGATCCGGATTTCGAGTTCCATGGCACTGTCGGCGGCCTCGAGGAGGGCCGCGTCGCGCGTGGCGCGCAACAGTTCATCGAGATCTTCGAAAAGGAGGACCTCGAGGCATGGGAGGAGCGCCGCTTCGAGCCAGAGAACTTCATCGACGCCGGCGATCGCGTCGTCGTTCTGCAGCGCGAGTACCGGCGCGGGAGGGGCAGCGGAGTCGAGCTCGAGACCGAGACCGCGCTCGTCTTCGAGATGCGCGGCGGACGCGTCGCGCTGATCCAGGGATACATGGATCGTGCCGAGGCCCTCGAAGCCGTGGGACTGTCGGAGCAGGACGCTCAAGCCGACTCCTGAAAATGGAACGAGCCCCCACCCGAAGGCGGGGGCTCGTCGCTACTCCGTCCCGGCGCCGCCCCCCGTCTAGGGGCTGAACCGGGTCGAGACGGTCGTGTTCCGCAGGATGTCTCCCGGCTGCATCAGCACGGGGTGGTAGTCGTTCGTCAGCCACCGTCCGAGCTGGTTGCCGAACCACGGGCCCGCGGGGTTCCCGCTCTCGCCGCCAGGGATCACCTGGACTGCGTTCGGCCTGCGCGTCTTGGCTTCGGACACGAACCTGCGTGCCGGCCCGCTTCCGAACGTGAACCCGCTCACGGTCGAAGCGCGCGGGTTGTGCGAGGACGCGTCGACGACTCCGAAGCCGCCGTCGGTCGCCACGCCCGGCAGCGCCGGCTCGAGGTTCGTGAACCCGCCGCCGGGCGGCAGGTTGAACGGGCCTCCGAGCGGATGCCGGAAGGTGATCCGGTGCAGCTTGCCCCAGCGGTAGTCGTCCTGGTCCGCCGACCCGCCAAAGGCCGCCGTGAACCCTGAGCCCGCCGCCAGGTTGAGTGCGTTCCGGACTGCCTGCAGGATCTTGGTGTCGCGATCCGCAGCGCTCGAGTAGAACACGATGCCGGACTGGCCGGTGCCGCTTCCCTCGAGCATGTTCCGGAGCGCGCTCATCGCCTGGTCACCACCTGGCAGGAACGACCCCAGGCCGCGGGCCTGTAGCGGCGCGTCGACGAACAGCGCCAAGGCGCGACCGCGCCAGAGCGAGTAGATCGTCGTTGCGACGCTCGCGTCGATCTCGGCCTGCGTCGGCGTTGCCCTGTTGCCGTCCGTGTCGGACGCGTCGTAGCCGTCCGCGAGCCCGGTGGGCGTGGAGAAGTCCCAGCCGGAGAACCGGGAGACCGCCTCCTGCACCTCGGGGTCGGACCCGAGCGCCGCCAGCCCCGCCGGGGCGCCGAGCGCCTGCGCGGAGTTGAGGGCCGCCTCGATGTACGGCACGAGCACCTTGGCGTCGTTCAGCTTGACGTCGGCCTGGATCGACTGCATCTCCTCGAACGACATGCGGTTGCCCTCGTCGATCACGGACCGGATGCGGTCACTGATCCGCGCGTTCCGGTTGCCGTCGGAGTGGCCCGGGGTGATGTACCGGATCCCTCCGCCCGGACGCTGCTCGTTGAGCGGGTCGTTGTCGAACGTCTGCCCGGTCGGATCCTGGTTCGCGTTCGCGATCCAGCCCCGCCGCGGGTTGACGAGCCCGTCCATCTCCTCGAAGGGCAGGATCTCGTAGTTGAGCGCCTGGTCCTCGGCGGGCGTCGGGTCGGCGATCCACTCGTTGCCGCCCGTTCCGTTGCGGATGAAGTACGGCGGCAGACCGGCCACCGTGTTGTTCTGCAGGTCCTCACGGAGCGGGATCTCGGCGCTGGTCTTGTATCCGATGTTCCCGCGCTCGTCGGCGTACATCCAGTTCTGGGCGCCGACGTCGAAGTACCGCTGGGCGTCGATCGCCTCTCTGACGTTCCCGGCCCTGGTCAGCAGGTGGAAGAAGTCCAGCTCACGCGTGGCGCTGAAGCCCGTGTACTGGACGGACAGCCCCGTCGAGCCGGTGACGCTGATCAGCGGGCCGTTGTTGCGCCGCGGCACGACCACCGTCGCGGCGGGAACGCCTGCTGCGGGCGGCACCGTGAAGAGGTCATCCTGGGTGCTGTTGCCGACCTGGTTGGCGCGGAACGTCTCCGGGATGATCTGCGTGGCCTCCGGGTTGCCCTGGTACGTGGTCGCGACGGGCACGCCGCTCGCGATCGTCAGCTGCTCCTGGTAGACGTCCGTGACGTCCGTCGGGTTCACCGTCGAGCCCCAGGAGACACGCCCGTTCGTCCCTTGGACGATCAGGGGCGCTCCGGGGAACGTGACGCCGTACAGGTTGAGGCGCGTGCTGGAGCTCTTCACGTCGATCCCGACCTCGTAGAAGGTCGAGGGCGACCCCAGCGAGAGGTGCGGGTCGTTCGCGATGATGGCGCGGCGGTTCCTCGCGTTCCGAGGACCGACGACCCAGGTGTTCGAGCCGTTCTCGCCGCGCTGCGTCGTTGGCACCCCGCCTTCCTCTGCTGCGCTCAACGACTGCGCCGCCATGTCGCCGGCGTCGTCGTGCAGGTAGGACGAGGCCCACTGCGGGTGACCCTGCTCGCTCACCGGCCGGGACGCGTCGGTGGGCAGGATCGAGGGTGCCTGCTCGAAAGGTGCGCTGCGGTTCACGTCGTCGGTGAACAGCTTGAGCCCGTTGAACCCGAGTGCGCCGCCGGCGGTCTGGTAGGCGATCAGCCGCTGGGTGTTCGAGAGGTCGTCCAGGTCGAACGACAGACCGAACGCGAGCAGCTTCGCGACCGCCACCGTGTCGAGCGTCGTCCATGCGGGCACCTGGGCCTTGGTGAGCTCGAGCGCCGTGTACTCCGACGGCAGCGGGTTCTGGTCGATGTAGGCGTTGACGCCGTCCGAGTAAGCCTGGAGCAGCGCCACGCTCGCAGCCGGGTAGGCGTTGAGCGAACGCTGTGCCGCGCGGCGCAGGCCGAGCGTGCGGAGCTGGGCGTCGCTCGCGAGCGCGCTCGTCCCCAGCAGCTCGGCGAGCTTGCCGCTCGCCTGGCGCCGGCTCTGGTCCATCTGAAACAGCCGGTCCTGGGCCTGCAGGTAGCCCACCACCTGGTAGGCGTCAAGCTCGGACCTGGCATCGATGTGAGGGACGCCGTCCCCGTCTCGATCGACATCAACCGAGTGTGCGAGCCCCGGGAGCGTCAACCGCTCGTCGGGCTGAGCGGCTTGCGATGCGCCCGGCGCCACGAAGAGCGCCGCGAGCACGGCAAGCACGACCGAGATCCGGAATGCCATCGTCCCCTCCTCAGTAGGAAAACCTGCCAGCGCGGCGATCCTCTCAGGGGCGCGAACGCCGTGTCAAGGCCTGGATGTGGCGACGGCGACGTCCGCAAGCGAGCTGAAAAGCCGTTTACTTCGGCGGCGGCCGGGGCAGAACGCCTGGCGAGGGGACCGTCTGCTGGGCTGACCTAGGGGGACCGCGTTGAAGACTCTGGCCGTGAGAGCTGCCGTCACGCTTGTCGCGTGCGCGTCCGCCGGTGCGTTGTTCGCGCCCCCCGCCACCGCCCTTGACATCTACAGCTACGCGAACGGCTGTTACTCGCTGCGCGACGCGGACACCGGCCGTTTCGTGGTGCGCGATGCGCTCGGATATGCCGCGACGGCCCAATCCGCCGCCGCCACACCCTTCCGTCTCCAATCCACCGCACTCGGCAGCTACCTGCTCTACGGGCCCGACGAGCGCATGCCGAGCGCCGGCGCGCTCGACACGCTCTCGACGACCACCGCCCCGGGACCGGCGGCGGACTGGCGCGTCGCCGCCGACGGCGGCACGCTTCGCCTTACCAACGTGTCCACGGGCAGGCACCTCGGCGTAGGAGCGCTCGGCCGGCTCGTCCAGGTCGCCTCGACCGATCCCCGTTGGTCGCTGGAGCCCGCCCAGGGCTGTGCGTCCTTCCCCGAGGTGGAGGTGAACGTCACGGGGCAACCGTTCAAGGGACCCAACTCGAAGGCGCGTGTGCGCGGCTTCGTCGACACCCACATCCATATGGGCGCGTTCGAGTTCCTCGGCGGCCGGTTCCATTGCGGGCGCCCCTGGAGCCCATACGGGGTGACGGTGGCGCTGCGCGACTGTGCCGACCACTACCCGAACGGCGAGGGCGCGGTCGTGGAGAACTTCTTGTCCACCGGCAGCCCGAACGGGACGCACAGCCCGGAAGGATGGCCGAGCTTCGCGGGCTGGCCGCGCGACGAGTCGCTCACCCACGAGGGCACCTACTGGAAGTGGGTCGAGCGCGCGTGGCGGTCGGGAGTGCGCCTGATGGTCAATGACCTCGTCGAGAACCGGGCGCTCTGCGAGCTCTACCCGCTCAAGCAGAACAGTTGCAACGAGATGGTGAGCGCGTACAAGCAGGCCGACGACATGTATGCCCTCCAGGACTACATCGACGCCCAGTTCGGCGGCCCCGGCAAGGGCTTCCTGCGGATCGTCAAGAGCCCCACGGAGGCACGCAAGGTGATCAACGCAGGCAAGCTGGCCATGGTGCTCGGCATCGAGGTCTCCGAGGTTCTCGACTGCGGGCAGTTGAACGGCATCGCGCGCTGCACCACCGCTCAAATAGACGCCCAGCTCGACAAGCTGCAGTCGGTCGGCGTGCAGTCGCTGTTCCTCGTGAACAAGTTCGACAATGCGCTCGCCGGGGTGCACTTCGACTCGGGCACGACCGGCGTGGTCGTCAACACCGGCAACAAGTACGCGACGGGCCAGTTCTGGACCGCCGAGAGCTGCCCCGGCGCCCACGATCACGACAACGAGCTCACGAGCCCGACCGGCGAGCACGGCGAGCTGATGTACTCGCTGTTCGGACCGGCGCTCACACAACCCCTGCTGGAGGGGCAGCTACCGGTCTATCCCCCGCCACCGCACTGCAACCCCAAGGGGCTGACCTCGCTCGGTGAGCACCTGATCCGCTCGATGATGCGCCGCGGGATGATCGTCGAGACCGACCACCTGAGCGTGAAGGCGCGCCAGGAGGCGTTGGCGATGCTCGAAACCGCCGGCTTTCCCGGCGTGATCTCGAGCCACAGCTGGGGCGACGCGGGCAGCCAGAAGCGCATCCAGCGCCTCGGCGGCCTGATCGGCCCCATCTCGGACGAGGCCGACGACTTCGCTGCGGAGTGGCGTGAGGCGCGCGCGTTCCGCGACCCGCGCTTCCTCTTCGGCATCGGCTTCGGGTCCGACATCAACGGGCTCCACGCCCAGCCCAAGCCGCGGTCGGACGCCGCTCAGAACCCCGTCCGCTACCCATTCCGCTCGGTCGACGGCGGGAGCGTGATCGACCGCCAGCGCTCGGGCACGCGCACGTACGACATAAACACCGACGGGGTCGACCACTACGGGCTCTATTCCGACTGGATCGAGGATCTGCGCCTGGTCGCCGGCCCCCAGATCGCGGAGGACCTGGCCAACGGCGCCGAGGCCTATCTGCAGCTGTGGGCCCGCGCGCAGGCGGCCGCGGGCCGCTAGCCCGGACTAACCCCGAGTACCCCGGACACCCCGGGGTTCGATGGCAACGCTTTGAAGTCCCACGCGTGCGGTGACACCTCGGGGTCAGGACGACCCATAGCCCGTGGCCGAACGTCCCGCGATACCGCCCAGAGCACACAGTCCGGGACGTTCGGTCGGGATGTGGGAGCCCGAATGGCGGCGAACCTGCGAGATACTCCGCAGACGATGTCGCAGCAGAACGTGGAAGTGGTGCAGCGTGCTTTCGCGGAGTTCGAGCGGGGCAACTTCTGGGTCCCCGAGATTTTTGACCCGAGCGTGCGCGTCGTCTGGTTGGCTCCGCTCGCCGGTGAGGGGGTCGAGACCGTGGGCCTCGACGTCATGACACGCTCGATCAAGGACTGGCTGCAATCCTTCGAGCAGGTCACGACGGTTCCAGAGCGGTTCATCGATGCCGGAGACCGGGTTGTCGTGATTGCCGAATGGCGGGGGCGCGGCAAGGCGTCCGGCGCCTTCACCAAGTGGCGTTACGGCGCGGTATGGACGCTTCGCGACGGCAAGGTGATCAGTCTCGTCTCATACACCGACCCTGCTGCCGCGCTCGAAGCCGTGGGGTTGTCGGAGCAGGACGCTCACGCCGGGTCCTGAGCCTGCGGGATTCTCCGCGAGCGATGTCGCAGGTGAAGCGCGAGTTCGTTTCGCTCCGTCCTTGCCGAGTGGGCGAAGGGCAACCCCCTTGGGCAGGGGCCGAGCTTCGGACACGCAAGACGAACTGCACGTTCCAAGGACGCGCCGACGCAACTCCCGCAGGTTCAGGAGTCGGCGTCTTGCTCCGGCAGGCCCACGGCTTCGAGGGCGTCCTTTCGCTCTTGATACATGGAGATGCGCACGATTGCTCCGTCGCGGATGGTCCACACGAAGACGGGACGAGCCTGGACCTCGATCCCCTCGCGGCCCTGGAACCGGTTGGTAAGCGGTGTAACGACGTGCTCGCCAGCCTCGATGAACTCGTCCGCCTCGAACCGAAGGGACTCCCACGGCTCGGCAAACTCGTCCCAGAAGTGCTGCATCTGATCGAGTCCGTAGACGCCATGGCTCGGACCGATCGCCCGCGAGAAGTCGTACTCGAAACCCGGATCTGCGTGTTTGAGGGCCGCGTCCACGTCTCCCCTGCTGAGCGCGTCGATAGCGGCTCGCACGATTTCCACGTTCTCCTGCGACATCGCCTAGTCCGAGAGGCCGGCGGCTTCGAGTCCCTCGGTGCGGTCGGTGTAGGTCTGCATCCGCACGATTACGCCGGCCTTGAAGTGAAAGTGCCATGTCGCGGACTGGGTCTCCAACCCGATACCACTGACGCGACCGCGAGCGCGCCAGCATCCGAGCGCAAGGACCCGGTCGTCCAGATCGTGAAACTCCTGGGCGTCCACCTCAAAGTGCTCCCAATGATCCTCGAGGTCCTGGATCCACCGTCTGACGCCACCGTGTCCACGATAGACACGGCCCTCGAACTCAGCCATGATCGGTACCCACTCCGCATCAGGGTCGATCCCTTCGAGCATCGCAGCGATGTCCCGGCGATTGAAGGCGAGGAAGCTGCGGCGAACTGTTTCCACGTTCTCCTGCGACATCGCGTTGCTCCTAGCTTCCATCGGATCGAGGCTTCCCAATCCTCCCCCAAGAGCCGGTCAGCGTGCCGGGCCAGGAGCCGGAATCCGCTCTGGGAGCGAAGCGGACGACGGGGGTCGAACCCGCGGATTCCTAGTCCCGGGCGCCGATCGCGCTCGACGACGCCCTTCCTGTCGGGCTCGAAGAACCGTCCGCCCGCACGATCCTTCCGTGGCAGACCGCGTAGCGAACCGCTTGCCAGCGCGAGCGGACCGTGGACGTCGCTCATATCACCCGAGCAGCGGTTGAACCCCGGGGCCGGTCAAGGGTTCCCGCTGAGGACAAATGCAGACTCCGGAGAACGCGCACGCCGGATCGGCGAGCGATCAGCAATGTCGCCAGATGCACCTCGACGCTGACGGTCGGCTGAGAGTATCGCCTCTAGCCGGCGTCAAACTTCCTACCAGAGTGCTTGGACAACTGTTCCATTGTGGAGTGTCACCACCTTGGTCTTGGCGCTCCACGCGATCACGGCGGACATGTCCGCCCAGTTGTCCATCCCGTCCTGCCAATGCCTGGCGATGCCGGCCGGTGACTCGTAGTATTCATTGAGCACGAAGATCGTGTTGCCGGTCGCCTCAGAGTTCGGGTCCATCGGGCCCGACAGTTCTGGGCCCTTGGAGACGGTGTAGTCCAGCAGCGCCACATCGCCCTCGCGGGGATGCCCCTTCATCCACTCGCCGTGGCTCGCGAAGATGCGATCTCCTTCGGCCACGTCATCAGGCCCCACCGTAAAAATGATGATTACCTGCGACTTTTCCATGTGCGACATGCTGGCTCCCTTTCACTAGCGGTGGGTGCAGCAACGCGCTGCCACCGCGAGGAAAGAAAGCTGAACGTCGCACAGGCCACAAGCTGGTGGCTGCCCGTGAGGCGATTCGCGCGACTCGACCCGCAGCGAGCACGATCCTACCGCGCACAGTGCGGACGGAGCTGCCGTGCCGCACGCGCGAGCTGCCCGCGCGCGCGGGCAGCTGGTACCTGCCACTGGGAGGTGCGCTACACGATCGAGCAGACTGCCTCCGGACGAGTCCGAGCGAGCTCCCTCGATTAGCCCGATCGAGACGAGTCGACCGGCGCTCGTCGCGTAGGGGAGCGGCACGTGGCGAGACGCCGACCGAGCAAATCGGTGTAGGCAATCCTGAGACTTACTAGCCTCTGATCGCCTTTCCAGAGGTATGACTCAGGATCCGTGGCATCGAGCTCAAACGCCAACTGCTGTGACTCTCCCGGGGGTATGTTGTAGGGGCCGAGATAGCGGGTCCCATAGACCTTGAACGCAGTCGGTTTCTCGATCCTCACACGCGATCCTCGTTCTTGAGCGCGAAACTGCCGGTCTTGACAGCTCGTCTCGGTGAGCACGACTTGGCCTGGGACGACCGCTACGCCCTCGCCGACATTCCGCATCGGCATGACGACCCGCGCTGGAGCCCCCGTTTCCTCATCTCCCGAAACGAACATGAGCCGCTCGGCCCTCCGGTTAGCAACCGTCCCCCAGCCGCTCGCGACCGTCACGCGCTTGGCCGTCAGCTCAGGCTCCACCCCAGGAGCCAGAACAGGGGCCGACTGGCGCTCTTCGACTTGCTTTTGAAACGCTCGCTGTGCGTCAGCCGTGCGGGATGCCTGCCTGTCGGCAGCCAAGGCAACAAAGAGCGCTGAGACTGCTACGACGACCGTCGCCGCCGACGCGGCGGCATTGATCACATCGGGGTGCCGGCCCAACCATTTGAGACCCATCAGCGCCTGCCGGTCCAGCCATTTCAGTCTCTCGATGATGCTCACGGTCCCGCCGCTTGCGCCCGTGCAACAGCCCTTCGCGCGGCGTCGATCAACCTGTACAGCGGCGCACAATCTGGCGGTTTCTCACTAGCAGCCGCTTCCTTCTCGCACGCCTCCGCCGCGGCGAGCAGCTCAAGTAGTGCCGCCACGACGGCGCTCGGCTTCTTCGGTCCACCTTTCTCGCCGGCTGTCGCGGCGCTTGGGCAAGGTCCCTTGCCGCCACTGAGAACACTCGTGTCGAGCTTCTGCTCTTTAAGCGCCTTGATCGCGTTGACGCACGCCGTCGCCAGCGCAACTTCTCGCTCTCGCAACGAAAGGTCGTTGTTAATCGCATCTCTGTAGGTGTTGTCGGAACTGATGTAGACGGCCCCGTCTCGGCCGGCTGCGACGTAACTTGGAGCGGCGCCTGTCTGAACGCCCGCAGAGGCCGCGAGAGGCCCTGTGGAGGTGGTGGAACTCGAACCGAGGGTCACGTCCTAGCACCCTCATCGTGCCCACGGAACCCCGTTTTTCGGAGCCGGCGGACAACTCGCCGAATGCTCGCTCCGCCCAGGACCGCCCGCCGGAGGCATCCGGTGCGTAGTCGGCGTAGACCAGCGTCGTGCGCTGGTCGGCGTGGCCCATCCACTCCTGCACCGCACGCATCGGTGCGCCCGAGGATGCCATCGCCGTGCCGAAGGTGTGCCCTCAGGTCGTGGATCGAAAGTCCCCGAGGCCCGCAGCTCCGAGTGCCGCCTTGAAGCGCTTGCGCATCCGCGACGCGTCGTAGGGCCGACCCGTGTGCGGGTGAGGAAACACGAGGTCATCATCCCTTCGGTAGGCCGATCCCTGGAAGTGTCGGTCGAGCTCGCCCGCGAGCCGGTCGGCCATCGGCACGGCGCGACTTGAGCGCCGGCTCTTGGGAGTCCCCCATCGCCCTCGCGTGTATGTCTGACGCACGCGGATCACTCCGGCCGACCAGTCGACGTCGCGCCAGCGCAGCCCGCAGACCTCTCCTTGGCGCATGCCGGTCATCGCGGCGGCCAGGTAAAGGGCGTGGTCCGTCGGCCCGAGGGCGTCGTCCGGCGTCCCGCGCAGCAGCGCCGCGAGCTCCTCCGCGGTCAGGTAGCGGATGTCGGGGTTCGCGCCCGCGGCGGGGACGCTCGACGAGTGCCACCGCGTTCGCGGTGACTTGTCCGCGACGGACCGCGCGACGGAACGTGCCGTTCAACAGGTTCAAGACATGATGCGTCGTGCTGACCGCGAAGCCGCGACCAAGCATCGAGGCGACGAGCGCTGAGATCTCGTCGGCGCTGACGCGCTCGATCGAGCTGTTGCCGAACGCGGGTACGATGTGCCGTCGCAGCAGGCAGCGGTAGTCCTCGATCGTCGTCTCCCGCCGACCCAGGACACGAAGCGCCTTGATGTGGTGCTCGCAGGCCGCCGTAACGGTGATGCTCCCCGTGACGCTCGGGGGCATCGACGTGTCCATCGCGCGCCGCAGTCGCCGCTCGGCCTCCGGCCGGGTCAGGCCGTCGCGCGACCCCGGCGAGCGCATCGGGCCGAGCCGGCGCTTCACCTGGCGTCCGCCCGCCCACCATTGCCCGTAGTACGCACCGTTGCGCGTGAACAGCGACCCGGTCCCGCGCGGTCTCCGCGTTCCGCTCCCGCCCTGCTCGGTCATGCCCTCCTCCGGTTGCTGTCGCTCCTAGGGCACGAGATCGTGTCGTGCTCGGCCTCGGCCAGCCAGCGCTCGATCGACTCGCGCCTGAAGCGCCGGTACCGGCCGAGGCGGAGGTGGGCTTCCGCGCCTATGTCCCACAGCTAGGGCGATTTCTCCAAGTCTATCCAAGCGGACGACGGGGGTCGAACCCGCGACCTTCGGCTTGGGAAGCCGACGCTCTACCAACTGAGCTACGTCCGCGCGCCCGAATCTTAGAACGGGGCCCCCGTGGCGGCGGTGCCCTCTTCCCGCTGAGCGCGCCGCCAGAAACTTTCCAGCGATAGCGCAAGTTTTGGCGGGGCCGCTCGTCTTAAGGGATGTAGGCGGCAGAGCGCGCCGCCTTTTTGAGGACGCGGGGGTCACGGATGGCCCCCTGCGTTTTCCGGAAAGACCTTTCTTTCCGTCGTCTCAGTGATTCGCCGCCACCCGATGGGCACATCCGCCGGGTGGCGGTTCCTTTTTCCATGGTCCGGAGCGCCGCAGGGCCACCCGCCTGGCCGGCGGCGGTACCGTGTCCCTTGTGAAGTGGCTTCTCGTGACGGTGACCGTGCTCGCCGCCGCAGCAATGCTCCTGACCGGGACGGCGGTCGCCCAGCAGGCGTCCCTCCCGGACATCGAGGACGAGGTCATGTGCCCCACCTGCGGGGTGCCGCTCAACCACGCGTTCTCCCCACAGGCCGAGCGCCAGCGCGAGTTCATCCGGGCCGAGATCGACCGGGGGCGTGACAAGGGCCAGATCAAGCAGGCGCTGGTGGCCGAGTTCGGGCCCGAGGTGCTTGCCGAGCCCGACGCAGGCGAGCGCGGCTTCGACATCGTCGCCTTCCTGGTGCCGGCGCTCGTGGTCCTGGCGGGGATCGTCGCGATCTGGATCTCGCTGTCGCGCTGGCGGCGGCGCGATCGCACGGTTGCCGAGCCTGCCGCCGAGCTGAACGCGGGAGACTCCGAGCGGCTGCGGCGCGACATCTCGCGCTACGACCTCTAAGCGCGCCGATGCTCGTGATCGCGGACTCGAGTGCGCCGGGCATCGGCCTCGCCTTCGCGGCCGGGCTCGTCTCGTTCCTGTCCCCCTGCGTGCTACCGCTCGTGCCCGGCTACCTGTCGACGGTCTGCGGGCTGACGCCGGGGGAGCTGAGCTCCACGCGCGGCCAGCAGCTGCGCGGGGTGCTCGTGCGCTCGGGCCTGTTCATCGCGACGTTCAGTGCGATCTTCATCCTGCTCGGCATGACGGCGACCGGGATCGGGAGCGCGCTCTCCGACAACCGCCAGACGCTGGAGAAGGTCGCCGGCGTCGCGATCATCGCGATGGGCGCGCTGTTCCTGCTGGCTCTGTTCGTCCCGATGCTGAACCGCGAGTGGCGCGTCCAGGGGCTCGCCGAACGCGCGGGCAGCGGCGGGCCGCTCGTCGCCGGGGCCGCGTTCGCGATCGCCTGGACGCCGTGCGTCGGGCCTGCGCTCGCGTCGATCCTCGGGCTCGCCGCCACGCAGGACTCGGTCGCCGAGGGCGGCGGCCTGCTCGCCGTGTACTCCCTCGGGCTCGCCGTCCCGTTCTTGATCACCGCGGTGGCCTTCACCCGCGCGACGACGGCGTTCGCCTGGATCCGGCGTCACTACGCTCTGATCAACGGGGTCGCCGGGGTCCTGCTGATCGCGATCGGCGTGCTCGTCTTCAGCGGCGAGCTGTTCCGCCTCAACATCGAGGCCCAGCAGCTGCTCGACGACTGGGGCCTCAACTTCTGGCAGGACATCTGATGGCCTGTCCGAACGCCTCGCACGGATGGGTGTTCAGCCCGCGCACAGCCAACACGGCGTCCGAGAGGGTGCGCGGTTTGGGCGACCCTATAGGTGGCCTAAGCCGCGCACCGCGAGAGCGCTCGCACGGCTTAAGCCTCAAGCCGCAACGATGTGTGACGAAGCAGGCGCGCCGGCTCCCGCGGTCTCGCTCCCGCTTGGGGTGTCACCACACCTAGGGGTTGATTCGGGTACTTCAGGCCTGCGTGATCACGACCACGAGCGTCGCGAGCGCCATCAACCCGCCGGCCACCGTGAGCGCGACGATCCAGCTCGGGTCGAGCGGCTTGTGCTCGCCGCGCTGGAGCGCATCCTCCACGGCGCGCTGACGCACGAGCGCGCCTGCGAACACGGCCGCCGCCAACACCGCGTACCCCGCGCCCAACACGACATACGGCGTGCGCGAACCATCGACCAGCTGGGGGGCGACGCCTCCCACCCCGACGGCCGCCGTGGTCACGGCGATCCCTGACCGCCACCACGCCAGCCACGTCCGCTCGGCCGCCAGCAGGGTCCGGCGCGTCGGCTCGAGGTCCGGCCGATCGTTCAAGGCGCGGGCTTCCGCGGCCGCGGCGGTCGCTTGCGCTCGGCATAACGGACGATGCTGCGCGCGAACAGGTCGTGCAGGCCGCGGCGGTCGTTGCGCAGCAGGATCAGGAAGTAGCCGGCGAACAGCGGCAGCGCCGCGAGCACCATGCCGACGAGGCGCATGAGCGAGCGCCGCAATGACAGTCGTTCGCCCGCACAGCTCGTCACCTCGATCCCGAGCGCGCGCATCCCAGGCGTCTGCTCGGTCAAAGACCAGAAGGAGACCAGGTAGAGGCCGAGCGCCGTGAACCACCCGGCAGCCGCGCCGAGGATCGTCTCGACGTTGCCATCGAGGTTGAAGTTGCTGAATGCCCCGATGATCAGCGCGACCACCACGCCGATCGCGAACAGGATTGCCTGCACGATCGCGACGTCTGCGGCAAACGCGACGGCACGCGTGACGAGGCCCGCGTAGGCGGTGACCGAGGGGGCGTAGGCCACCCGCCCCGGCTGGGAGTGCGACGCGACGCTCATGGTGGGGGCAGCGCGCTGCCGTCCCCGGGCGGGAGTGCCGGGCTCTCGCGGCGCGGCGCGCGGCGCAGGACCTTGCGCGCGACGCGCTCCGCGACGTCGTCCGCGACGATCGTGCGGCGGCGCACCTGGTGCGCCACCTCGCCGGCCAGGCTTGCGCTTCCGGCGGCGATCGCCTCCAACACCTCCGGGCTTTGGGCGATCTCCGCTACGAGCCGCCAAAGCTCCGCGCTCTCCAGCACGCGGTTCACGACATCGTCGTAGAGCGGTCCCTCGAACCAGCGGGTGAGCAGCGCCTCGACGGTGCGCTCGAGTGACTCGTCGGCGAGCAGTCGCGAAACGACCTCGTCGACCACCTGCCCTTCGAGCACCTGCTCGAGGATCCGGGCGGGCACCTCCGCCGCGATCAGCTCGGCCGTCGCCCTCTCCACCACCCGCGCCTCGACGAGCGCGAGCACCATCCGGTCGATCACCGGCCCGGTGAGCAGGCGGCGCATCGCAGCGTCGGCCTGCGGGCTCGTCAGGACCCGCTCGGCAAGGTCTGCGACCCAGGGCGACGCGACGGCGCGGTGGAGCGCGACGTCGAGCGAGCGCTCGGCGACCTCACGTGCGCGCTCCTGCTCGCGGCGCCCGGTCTCGTCGAGCACGGCAAACCCCCGCGGCGCGAGTGGTACCCGGCGCGCGATTGCCGCTGCCGGGCCGAGAGCAGCGCCGGTGACCCGCACCGCCCCGCGGCCGCCGAGCCACGCGGCCCCGACGAGCACATTGCGCTTCGAATAGGTCCCCATCTGCCGGGTGAGCATCGCACTCGCGCGCGCCGAAGGCAATCGCCCCGCGGCCCGATCTACGCCGCGAGCTCGACCGCCGCGGCGCACCACGCGCGCAGCTCGGGAATCACCGCCGGGTCGATGCCGTGACCGACCGGCGACTCGCGGTAGAGCAACCTGTTGCCGGCGGCCTCGAGGCGCTGGCGCGCCGCGCGCGCGAACTCGACGCCGATCACCGGGTCGAGCGTGCCGTGCGTGATCGCGATCGGCAGCCCGGGCCGCGCGAGTTCGAGGTCGAAGCCCTCGACGTCGGGGATGAAGCCGCTCATCGCGAGCAGGCCGGCGGGCGACGCGCGGCCCGTTCCGAGTACGAGCGAACAGGCCATCACGGCACCCTGCGAGAACCCACCGATCACCGTGCGCTCCCACGGCACGCCTGTCTCGACGGCAAAGTCCTCGAGCCACCCGACCAGCGTCTCATAGCTCTCCATGAACGTCTCGCGGTGGGGAAAGCCGACCCGTTCGACGATGTACCAGTGGTATCCGCCCGGGGGAAGCGTGAGCGGGCCGCGCGGGACCGCTCCCACGACCGCGTCCGGCGCGAGCGCGTCCAGCAGTGGATAGAGGTCCGCCTCGTCCGCTCCACGGCCGTGGAGCAGCACCAGCGCCCCTGCGGGCTCGCCGCGCGCGGGGCGGATGCGGTGCGTGAGGTTCTCGACTCCGCCGGCCAACGTCACATGCTCTCGGGAGCTTCGACGCCCAGCAGGTCGAGCACGCGCGCGATCACCTGCCGCGTGGCATCGGCCAGCGCGAGCCGGAAGCCCTCGAGCTCGGCGGGCTCCGCGCCCACGACGCGGCAGTCGCGGTAGAAGGCGTGGAAGTCGGACGCGAGGTCGTGCGCGTATGCCGTCAGGCGATGGGGCGCGCGGCGCTCCGCCGTCACGAGCACCTCCCCCGGCAGCTCGAGGACGCGCATCAGCAGCGCGCGCTCCGCGGGCTCGAGCGGCGCGCGGCCGCCATCGAGGTCGACGGCGCGGGCGCTCGCCAGGCGCTCCTCTCCGGCGTTGCGCAGGATGCCGGCGATGCGCGCGTGCGCGTACTGCGCGTAGTAGACAGGGTTCTCCTGGCTGCGCTCGCGCGCGAGGTCGAGGTCGAGGTCAAGCGTCGTGTCGTGCGAGCGCTCGACCATGAAGAACCGCGCAGCGTCGACGCCGATGTCGTCGAGCAGCTCGTCGAGCGTCACGAAGTCACCGCGTCGCTTCGACATCTTCGAGCGTTCGCCACGCTCGACGAAATGGACGAGCTGCATGATGATCACCTCGAGCCGGCCCGCCTCGCCGAGCGCCGCAAACAGCGCCTGCATCCGGCCCGTGTAGCCGTGGTGGTCCGCGCCGAGCACGTTGATCATCCGGTCGAACGGGGGCGTGCGCGCGCGCTTGTCGTGGTGGTATGCGATGTCCGAGGCGAAGTAGGTCAGCTCGCCCGACGAGCGGCGCAGGACGCGATCCTTGTCATCGCCGAAGTCCGTCGTGCGCAGCCAGGTGGCGCCCTCGTGGTTGTAGACGTGGCCGCGCTCCGCGAGAACCTCGAGCGCCGCGCCCACGCGATCGGCCTCATGCAGGGAACGCTCGGAGAAGAAGCGGTCGTGGCGCACACGGAAGCGCCCCAGCGTGCCGCGCACCTCCTCGAGCATCAGGTCGAGCCCGCGGCGAGTGAGGGTGTCGATGTCGGCCGGGTCGAGGCCCTCGGCCTGCAGGGTCTGCGCGAGCTGTGCCAGGTACTCGCCCTGGTACCCGTCCTCCGGCACCGGCGCACCGGTCATGCGAGCCGCGATCGAGCGCCCGAAGAGCTCCACCTGGGTGCCGTGGTCGTTCACGTAGTACTCGCGCTCGACCTCATGGCCGGCGAACTCGAGGACCCGCGCGAGCGAGTCGCCGTACGCCGCGTGGCGGCCGCCGGCCGCGTTCAGCGGGCCGGTGGGATTCGCGCTCACGAACTCGACCAGGATCCGCTCGCGCAGGCCGGGCGCGAGCGCACCCGCGCCGAAGTCATCGCCAAGCTCCCGGACAGTGGCGAGCGCGCTGCGAAACCACGCGTCCGAGAGGAACAGGTTGACGAAGCCGGGCCCCGCCACCTCGGCCCGCTCGAGGTGATCGCCGAGGCCGGCGCCGAGCGCGCCGGCGACCCGCTCGGCGACCTCGCGTGGAGGCGCCTTCAACGCAGGCGCGAGCAGCATCGCGACGTTGGTCGAGAAGTCACCGAACTCTGAGCGGCGCGGGCGCTCGAGCGCGGGGTCGGTCCCCTCTCCCCCGTCACCGCGCACGCTCGCGGCCGCCTCGATCACCTGCGCACGCAGGCGCTCGACCGGGCCGAGCGTGCCCGCCTGGGAGTCGCGCGAGCTCACGAAGACGTCGCGGAGGCGGCTGCGTCGCCGCGCACGTCCGCGGCTGCGTCCCCCCCGCGGCGCTCGATCAGGGCGAGGCTCGCCATCGTGCGGCCACTTGCCTTGTAGGGAGATACGACCTCGTTCGCCCCCGCGCGGATCAGCTTGCGCTCGGAGGACTCGACCGCGGCGCGCGCCACGATCGGGATGTCCGGGCGCATCTCTCGCGCGGTGAGCGTCACGAAGATGTTCTCCGCGTCGGAGTCGACGCATGCGAGCACGGCGCGGGCGCGCTCGATGCCCGCCTCGACCATCGCCTCGTCGTCGGACCCGCGGCCCTCGACCAGCAGCACGTCCAGCTCCTCGGCGTGCTCGCGCACGTCCGGATTGTTGTCGATCACCACGAATGCCATCCCGGCCCCCTTCAGGTCCTTTGCCACCTGCTGGCCGACCCGGCCGAAGCCGCAGATGAGGTAGTGGTCTCTGAGCTGGGTGATCTTTCGCTGCATGCGGCGGTCGTCGAGGAGGCCCGAGAGGTCGCCGGCGACGAGCAGCTCGGTGAGGGTGACGAGGACGAAGAGCATCGTACCCACGCCGAAGATCGTGAGGAGGATCTTGGTGACGTCACCCCCTACGGTGCGGGTGTCGGGGATCGACCCGATCGTCGCGACGGTGTCGAGTGCCCAGGTGACGCCGCGCCAGTAGGAGACGTCCTCGAACGCCGAGATCGCGACGGCTCCTCCGAGCACCAGCAGGGCAAGCGAGCCCACCAGCAGGACGATGCGGCGCAGGAGGAACGCCATCTCGTTTCGTGCGATGGCCGTGCCGCGATCAGTGCGCAGCCCGACGCGGTCGACTATGCGTGTCCTCGACGGCATGTCCCCCCTCACGGCGCAACGATCTGGCGCCCGACGCTAGTAATGGTACGGCTCGCCCGCCAGGATCTTGTGCGCGCGAAAGAGCTGCTCGAGCAGGACCACGCGGGCCAGCTGATGGGGTAGCGTCACGCGGCCGAAGGCGAGCCGCAGCCCGGATCGCTCCAGCACCCGGGAATCGAGGCCCCGTGGGCCGCCGACGACGAAGCACAGATCCGCCCTCGCCATCCGCCGCTGCTCGAGCCGGGCGGCCAGGTCCTCGCTCGAAAGCTGCTTGCCCGCGCGATCGAGCGCACATACATATGCGCCCTCCGGGATCCGCTTGAGGATCGCCTCGCCCTCGCTCGCGAGGGCCTGGGGAGCCCGTTCCGCGGCTGCGCCCGCCTCCGTGAGCTCGACGGTCTCGAGGCGCGCGTAGCGGCCAAGGAGGCGCTCGTAGTGCGCGATGTCGTCGGCGAACGGCTGCCGGGCCTTCCCGACGCAGATGAGCAGCAGCCGCACGGTGGCATACTAGTAACGCCTTGAGTGAAGAAAACGAGCGCGAGCGCCATATCAACATGCACATGTCGCCAGAGACCATGGCCGGCTCGTACGCGAACTTCGCGAACATCAGCCACTCGGACTACGAGTTCACGATCACATTCGCGCGGCTCGACCACGAGGTCGAGGAGGACGAGATCCCAGGGGTGGTCGTCTCGAGGATCAGCGCCTCCCCGAAGTTCGTCCGCGAGCTGATCGACGCGCTCGAGGACAACTACTCGAAATGGTCCACGCGCGAGGGGATCAAGAACCTCCCCGAGTACCGCGGCGGCGAGACAGCCGGCGGGGACGAGCGCAGCCAGAGCTCAACTGCCTAGCCGAGCGGCGGGTTTCGCGAAATCTAAGGGTGCGCGGCCGGCGCTGGCGCTTTAGGGTGTAGATAGGATCGAGCGGCGAGCGGCTTGGAGGCCATGGCAGGCGGATCTGTGGACAAGCGAGCTGCTGCACGGCAGGATGCCATCGATTGGGTCCAGCGGCTGTGCGCGGCGGTCAGGCAGGCAGTTGACGCGGATCGCGTGATTGCCTGGCTTTACGACGCCTCCCGGCAGGCGGTGTCGCCCCTTGCCGTGGACAGCCCCGCGGGCCTCGACGCGATCCCGCACGAATGGACAAGCATTCCGCTTTCGCGGATGCCCGTCGCGGTCGCGGTGCTGCTCGAGTCCCAGTCGGTGACGGTCGAGGACGCGCAGGACGACGACCGCATCCCGGCCGAGCTGGCAGCGGACCTCGGTATGAGCTCCGCACGATTCGAGCCGCTGATCGCCGGCGGGACGGTCGGCATGGTGTCGATCGAGTCCGCGCCGCGCGACGCTGCCGCCGAGCTTCACTCGCTGCTCACGATGGTCGCCGCCGCGGTCGCGCGCGCCGGCGGGATGCTCGAGAGCGATCGCCACCGCGATGCCGCATCGTTCCTGCTCGAGCTGACCGAGGCGGCTACCCGCGCCCCGTCGCTCGACGAGATGCTTGCCGTGATCTGCGAACGCATGGCGCGCTCGCTCGACGCGCGCCGTGCCAGTGTGTTCCTCGAGGAGGGCGGGCGCCTGGTGCCGCGCGCGTCGCGGTACTCGGACGGCTCACGCGACCTCGCGGAGTGGGAGGCGATGCGCCAGGCCGCCGGCCCGCTGCCGGTTGCGCAGGTGGCGTTCGACTCGGGTGAGCCCGCCGTCGCGAGCGGTGCGGGCTCGCCGCTGATCGGCACGTGGGGCGCGAGCACGTTCGAGCTCCAGTCGGTGCTCGCCGTGCCGCTCGGCACCGCGCCGGACGTAATCGGCGTGCTCGTGCTCGACGACGCCAGGCCCGACAGCTTCTCGGCGGACGACGCGCGACTCGCCGCCACGGCCGCCGAGTACGTCGCCCCGACGATCGAGCAGGCTCGTGCCAGCGACGAGCGCGGCTGGCACCTGCGGGCCGCGACCGCGATCCGCCGACTGCTCGAGGACGGCGCGCGCGCGGTCTCCGTCGTCGAGGCGGGCGAGGTCTTGGCGCGCGTGACGCGCGAGGCGATCGAGGCAGAGGCGGTCACCCTGCTCGTGCGCGACGACGAGGATCGCGTCGAGCACGTCCTCACGGTCGGCGCCGACGGAGCCTTCGAGGAGGCGCTGCGCGAGTACGCGGGCAAGGTGCCGGCCGAGGACTTCCGGGCCTGGCGCGTCGCCGCGCACCAGCCGAAGCCGATCTTCGTGGAGAACGCCCGCGCGAGCCGGCTGCTGCCGCCCGACCTCGTCGAGCAGCTCGGCCTGAAGTCGTATGTGATCGTGCCGCTCGCGTCTGCCTCGCGGCCGCTCGGGCTCGTGATCTGTAGCCATGTCGAGGCTCCCCGGCCCTGGAGCAACGAGGAGCGCCGGCTCGTCGAGCAACTTTCGCTCGAGGGCTCCCTGATCGTCGAGAACGCCGCGCTGCGTGCGGGCGAGCAAGAGAAGATCGAGCAGCTCGCGCACAAGGCGTTCCACGACAGCCTCACCGAGCTGCCGAACCGGGCGCTGTTCGCCGACCGGCTCCAGCACGCGCTCGAGCGCACCAACCGCCGCCGCGCGGCCGTCGCCGTGCTCTTCCTGGACCTCGACGAGTTCAAGCCGATCAACGACAACTACGGCCACGACGCCGGCGACAAGCTGCTCGCCGCCGTCGCACAGCGAATCAAGGCGTGCGTGCGACCGGAGGACACCGTCGCCCGCCTCGGCGGCGACGAGTTCACGGTGCTGCTCGAGGACATCGACGACGTCCGCTATGCGATCGCGGTGGCCGAGCGCATCGAGGAGTCGCTCGACGACCCGTTCCTCGTGGAGGGCCACCAGGCACGTGTGACCGCGAGCGTGGGCATCGCCGTCAGCACGGGCCGCGAGTCGACCCCCGAGGACCTGCTGCGCGACTCCGACCAGGCGATGTACCAGGCGAAGCGCAAGGGCCGCGCGCGGCACGAGGTGTTCGCCGGGGAGCAGCCGGCGCCGCCCGCCGCGGACGAGGCGCCAGCGGCGGAGGAGGCGGAGCAGCCAGAGCAGCTTGACGAGCCGGCCGTGCACGACGAGCCGGCCGTGGAGCCGGCCGTGCGCGACGAGCCGGCCGTGCGCGTGGGGCCCGACGTCATCGCCGCCGCGCCGGACCCGGTGGCCCCATTTGCCGAGGACGAACTTGCCATCGAGGAGATCGCGGCCGAGGCCTCGATCGAGGACGCGATCGTCGTCACTCCAGCCGAGCAGCCGCTGATCGACGGGGACCGCGAGGACGATGCGAGCGCGGCGGAGGCCGAGTCGTCGGACGACGGCCGGGATGAGGACTTCCCCGCCGATCACGAGCCCTTCGACGGAGAGCCGGAGCCGGCCGGCGATGAGGGGGACGAGGGTGCCGCGGCGCTCACCGAGGCCCGCCGCCGCCGCCGGCTGCGCTTCCCGCCGCGACGCTAGCCGGACTAACCCCAAGCACCCCAGTCACCCTCGTGGCCGAACGTCCCGCGACACCGCCTAGAGCACGCGGTCCGGGACGTTCGGTGGGATGTGAGAGGAGAGGGCCCGCCGCCGCCGGCTGCGCTTCCCGGCGCGCCACCCGTACTAGCCGCCGCGGCGCTCGTAGGCGCGGCCCATGCCGATCCGCTCGACCACGCGCGGGTGGGTACCGAACACGAAGTGGAAGAACCCGGGTGGGTCGGGGTCGGTCAGGTTGATGCGCGCGAGCCTGCGCTCCATTGACTCGAACTGGCGTGCCTCGCCGGTGAGCTCCAGCGAATAGGCGTCCGCGCGCGCTTCGACCGAGCGCGACAGCTGGTTGCCGATCGTCGTCGTTGCGAACGCGACGAGCGCGAGCGCGAGCGCGAACGACGGCATCGAGCCCGCCGTACCCGGCTCCGTGCCCGCGCGCGCGCTCCATCGGCGGGTCAGCAGCATGATCGCGACCATCGCGCCGGGGGCGACGATCGCGACCCACAGCATCCCCCGTGCGAGGTCGCGTTGCTTGACGTGGCCCAGCTCGTGGGCGACGACGAGCCGCACCTGGCCGGCCGTGAAGTCACGCAACAGCGTGTCGTAGAGCACCACGCGCTTGGTGTGGCCGATGCCGGTGACGTACGCGTTGGCAGCAGTCGTACGGCGCGAGGCGTCGACGACCAGCACATCGCCGACGTCCAGGCCCGTGCGGCGCGCGAGCTCCTCGACGTCGGCCCGCGTGCGGCCCTGCGGAAGGTCGGCGTAGCGGTTGAACAACGGATCGAGCACGACCGGCGTGAGCCAGACGAACAGCAGCTCGATCGCCACCACGGCGCCCGCGCCCGCGACCCACCACCCACGCGGGAAGCGCCTCATCAGCATCGCGAACAGCGCCGCCCCGGCCGCCGCGAGCACCACGGCGATCCCCGTGGACTTCAGCCGGTCCTCCACCCACCCCGCCCACGACTGGGTCGAGCGGCCGAAGTCGACGGCGCGCTCGTGCGCGAGTGCGGCGAACGGCAGCGCCGCCGCGGTGACGACCAGGATCAGCAGCGCGCCCGCGAGCGCGACCGCGAGCGCCGTGCGGCCCAGGCCCGCGCGCTCGAGCGCCCGCGTCGCCCTCCGCGGTGGCCGCGCGACCAGGAAGGCCAGCACCGCTCCCTGCGCCACGATCGCGCCGAGCCCCAGCAGCCGCATGCCGCCGGCATAGTCATCCGCGCGCTCCAGCTGGCGTGGCCCGGCCACGCTTTGCGCCGAGACAGCGACCGGATCGATCCGCTCATCCGGCCGCAGCAGCCAAACGGCTCCTTCCGCAATCACGACGGCCGCGACGATGGCGACCGGAAGCCTCCACCGGCGGGACATCATGGTATGAACATAGAGTCTTGCCGGTGCGACGACGTGGGAAGAGAGGGGTAGGGGCCGCTGTCCTCGCGATGGCTGCGATCCTTGCCCTGCCCACCGCCGCCCCGGCGGTCACGACGCAGGAGGTCGAGTTCACCGCCCGCTTCGCGAAGCGCGATCGCAACAAGCAGCGCGGCGGGCTCAGCCTGCGCACCACGATCCGCATCACGGACAACGCCGCGCCCGCCCCGCAGCAGCTCACGAACACGACGCTGCGCTTCCCGAAGGGCGCGGTCGTCAACGCGAGGTTCTTCCCGAAGTGCAACCCGGCGAAGCTCCGCGCGCGGGGGCCGCGGGCCTGCCCGAGCGGATCGAAGATCGGGTCGGGAACGGCGATCGGCGTGGCGCCCCCGGTCGTGCAGGATCCGGTGAGCACCAAGATCACCCTCTTCAACGGGACCCTCCAGGGCAGGAGCCCGACGATCATCATCTACGCGGTCCCCGACCTCGGCCCGGTGATGACGCTCCCCGGCGTGCTGCGCAGCGGGAAGGGAACTCGCTACGGGTACATCCTCGACACCGAGGTGCCCCCGATCAAGACCCTGCCGAGCGCGCCCGACGCGTCGGTGACCTTCTTCGATGCGACCACGCGCGACGTCAAGGTGCGCCGCCGCGGCCGCACGATCCACTACATCGACAGCCCGGTCCTGTGCGACGGCACCTACTTCCTCCTCGACGGCCAGTTCACGTATCAGCAGACCACGAAGGTCGACGTCCTCGAGCGCTTCACGTTGCGGGGCGGGCCGCGGTGCCCGTGAGGGTAGATTCCGTGCCCTGAGCCTGCAAGACAGGGCGCGCCGCTCCCACTTCGCTCCCCGACTGCCGATTCTTTCCCCGACCCGTGCGCGTAGCCGTCATCTCGGACATCCACAGCAACCTGCCGGCGCTCGAGGCCGTTCTCGCCGACGCCGGCCGCAGCGACCCCGATCAGGTCTGGTGCCTCGGTGACATCGTCGGATACGGAGCCGAGCCCGATGCGTGCACCAAGCTGGTCTCCGAGGTCGTCGAGGTGTGCCTCGCCGGCAACCACGACCTCGTGGTCAGCGGCGACCTCGACGTCCGCTACTTCGCGATGAGCGCGGGCGCGGCCGCGCGCTGGACCGTCAAGCACGTCCAGGACTCGACCCGGGACTTCCTCGCGGGGCTTGCCCCGCTCGGCCAGACGCAGGGCGTCGGCCTGTACCACGCGAGCCCCCGTGACCCCGTGTGGGAATACGTGCTCTCGATCACCCAGGCGGGCGAGTGCCTCGACGTCCAGCAGCAGCGGATATGCCTGATCGGCCACTCCCACGTGGCCTGCTACTTCACCCGCGACGGCGGCGCGACGATCGGGGAGCAGGCCCACGACGGGGCGTCCCTCGAGATGGCCCGGGGCGAGTGGCTCGTCAATCCCGGCAGCGTCGGGCAACCACGCGACGGCGATCCGCGTGCCTCCTACCTGATGCTCGACACGAACACCTGGGAGGCCTCCTTCAGGCGCGTCGAGTACCCGATCGACGAGGCGGCGGGAGCGATCATCGACGCAGGGCTCCCGCGGTCACTGGCGGATCGCCTGTATCAGGGCCTGTAGCCTTTCGAGCGTGCGTTTTCGCCGGACAACCGGGGCCGCCGCGCTCCTGTTGACCGCCATCGTGCTCGGAGCGTGCGGCGAGGACGGCTCCAAGAAGGAGCTGTCCAACCAGACAGCCGCCTCGCTGCGTTCCACGCTCGAAGACGTGGAGCGCAGCGTCGAGAGCCAGGACTGCACGGGCGCGATCCAGGAGGTCTCATCCCTGCGCGCGACGGTGGAGGGCCTGCCGGGCCGCGTGGACGGCGATCTGCGCGACGCCCTCTCCGCGAGTGCGAGGCGGCTCGAGACCCTGGTCGCCGACCAGTGCCAGGCCGAGCAGCAGGCCCCCGCGCCGGAGGCGCCCGCGGGCACGACCTCCGAGGAAGGAGCGAAGCAACCGCAGGGCGACGAGGACCAGACGGGCAAGCCGAAAAAGGACAAGAAGCCCAAGAAGGAAAAACCGAACCAGGACGAGCAGCCTGCGCCCGAAACGGGCGGCGCGGGCCAGGAGGATCCGGGTTTGGACGAACAGGGCGGCGCCACGGTGCCGCCGGGACAGGAGTGAGCATGGCGGTTCTGGGCATGGAGATCGCCGGCCGCTACCGCCTCGACGAGCGCCTCGGCGCGGGCGGGATGTCGACCGTCTACCTGGGCCTCGACGGTGTTCTCCAACGCAAGGTCGCGGTCAAGCTGCTCGCCGAGCACCTCTCCGAGGAGGAGGGCTTCATCGCCCGCTTCCGGCGGGAGGCGCTCGCGGCAGCGAGGCTCGTGCACCCGAACGTCGTGCAGGTGTACGACTCCGGGCACGACTCGGACGCGCACCGCCACTACATCGTGATGGAGTACGTCGACGGGCCGACCGTCGGGCAGCTGATGCGCGAGCGTGGGCGCCTCACCCCGGAAGACACGCTGGAGCTCGCCGTGCAGGCGTGCGAAGGACTCGAGTATGCGCACCGGCACGGCGTGATCCACCGCGACGTGAAGCCGGGCAACCTGCTGATCAACCCCGACGGCGTCCTGAAGCTCGCCGACTTCGGGATCGCGAAGGCCGCCGAGGACTCGCGCATCACCCAGATCGGCTCGGTCGTCGGCACCGCCGCGTATCTCTCCCCCGAGCGGGCACAGGGCAAGGACGCCACGGCGAGCGCCGACGTGTACTCGCTGGGCGTCGTCATGTACCAGCTGCTCGCCGGGCGGGTCCCGTTCGAGAGCGGCTCGCTGACCGAGCTCGCGACGCGCCAGCGGGAGGGCGCTCCCGACTCGCTCAGCGCGCTGAACCCGGACGTTCCCCCGACGCTCGACCGCGCGGTGGTGCGAGCGCTCGCGCCGGAGCCCGCGCAGCGCTATCGGAGCGCCGCCGAGTTTCGCGACGCGATCCGGGCCGGGATGCGCGGCCGCGACTCGGCCGCCACGGCGGCGCTCGAGACCGCGGCGACGCGACACGCCACCGCCGCCACGCAGGTCGCGGTGCCGCCCGCGCCCGTACACGATTCGGCGGCCACGCGCGTGATGCGCCCGGCTCCGGCGCCCGCGCCGCGCCCCAGCCGCCGTGCCACGCAGCGCGCCGCGCGCGCGGCGCCGCCCCCGCCGAAGCGCGCCCCGCGCCGGCGCGGCGGGTTCTCACGATTCGTCGCCCTCCTCTTCCTGTTCCTGCTGCTCGCGACGGTCGTGGCGGCGCTCGTGATCGTCAACCTCGACGGCTCACAGGCCCGGGACTTCGAGCGCGTCCTGACGGATCGGGTCGGGGATCAGATCAACGGCATCCGCGACCTGATCGACAGCGCAACCGGCGGCGGGAACTAGTCCGGACCAACCCCAAGTACCCCGGACACCCCGGGGTTCGATGGCAACGCTTTGAAGTCCCGCGCGTGCGGTGATCCCTCGGGGTCAGGACGACCCAGAGCTCGTGGCCGAACGTCCCGCGATACCGCCCAGAGCACACAGTCCGGGACGTTCGGTCGGGATGTGAGGGCCCGAGCGATGGCGACGGTCAGATCAGCGCGAGTTGTCGTGACAACTCGGGGTTGGCACGGCCTAGGGGCGTACTAGGCGAGCAGCGAGCGCCCCGTCATCGCGGCGGGCTGCTCGATGCCGAGCAACGCGAGCGCCGTGGGCGTCACGTCGGCCAGGACCCCCTCGCCGTCGAGCGCGGCGCCGGTCACGGTGACGATGAACGGCACCGGGTTGAGCGAGTGCGCCGTCTGCGGCGTGCCGTCGGGGGTGAGCATCTCGTCGGCGTTACCGTGGTCCGCCGTCACGATCGCGCAGGCTCCCGTCCCGAGCACCGCCTCGAGCACCTCGCCGAGACAGCGGTCCACCGTCTCCACAGCGCGGGTCGCGGCCGGGATGCTGCCGGTGTGGCCGACCATGTCGGGATTCGCGAAGTTGATGATCCCGAAGCGGAACGGGTTGCCGGCGGCAGCCCCCTCGCGCCACTTCCCGCTGAACGCTGCGGCCGCCTCGGCCGCGCTCATCTCGGGCTTGAGGTCGTAGGTCGGGACGTCGCGCGGGGACGGCACGAGGCACCGCTCCTCGCCGCTGTATGACTGCTCCTCACCGCCGTTGAAGAAGTATGTGACGTGCGCGTACTTCTCGGTCTCGGCCGCGTGCAGCTGGCGCTCACGGCGGGCGGCCAGCACTGCGGCGATCGTCGTCTCGGGCCGCGCCTCCGGGAAGGCGACCGGGTACTCCCATTCCTCCTGGTAGCGCGTCATCGTCGTGAGCGTGATGCGTGGCGGGCGGCGCCTGTCGAACTCCGAGAAGCCCGGCTCGCCCAGGGCCCGCACGATCTCGCGCATCCGGTCGGGCCGGAAGTTGAACGTGAGCACGGCGTCCCCGTCGCGGACCGGCTCGGGATCCCCGATCACGGTCGGCTGGACGAACTCGTCCGTCTCGTCACGGCCGTACGCGAGCTTGACGGCCTCGTGCGCCGAACCCGCCGCGAGCCCCTCTGCGAGGACGATCGCGTCGTAGGCGCGCTTGATCCGGTCCCAGCGCTGGTCGCGGTCCATTCCCCAGTAGCGGCCCGTCACGGTTGCGACACGGCCCGGCACACCCGCCGCCGTCGCCTCCGCGAGCCAGGCCTCACCCTGGGCGAGATACTCCGGCCCCGAGGTCGGGAGCGTGTCGCGCCCGTCGGTGAGGGCGTGCAGCACGATCCGCGGCACGCGCTCCGTGGTCGCGAGCCGGATGCAGGCCCGCAGGTGCTCGAGGCTCGAGTGCACGCCGCCCGACGAGACGAGGCCGACGAGATGGAGCCGCCCGCCCGACTCGCGTGCCGCGGCGCAGGCACCGCGCAGCGCCTCGTTCGCGAAGAAGGTGCCGTCGGCGATCGAGTCGTCGATGCGCGCGAGGTCCTGCTTGACGACCGTGCCGGCACCGAGGTTCAGGTGCCCGACCTCGGAGTTGCCCATCTGTCCTTCGGGCAGGCCGACCGCCTGACCGCTCGCCTCGAGCTGCGTATGCGGAAAGCCGCTCCAAAGCTCGTCGAACACGGGAGTGCGGGCGAGCGAGATCGCGTTGCCGGGGCCCGCCGGCGCGATGCCCCACCCGTCGAGGATCACGAGCGCCACGCCGGGGAGCGGGAGGTCGCCGGTCGTGGGGGCCTGCGGCAGCGGGCTCACGATGCAGCCGCAACGATCGCGGCGAACTCGCCGGGATCGAGGCTCGCACCGCCGACGAGCGCTCCGTCGACGTCAGGGAGGGCGAGCAGCTCGGCGGCGTTGGCGCCCTTCACGCTGCCGCCGTAGAGGATGCGCACGCGCGCGGCGGCCATCGCGCTGCGGTCGCTGACCAGCGCCCGCACGAAGGCGACCGCCTCCTGGGCCTGCTCGGGCGTGGCCGTGCGGCCCGTGCCGATCGCCCAGATCGGCTCGTAAGCGATCACCACCCGGTCGAGGCGATCGGGCGCGACCGCGGCGAGATCGGTCTGCACCTGGTGGCGCAGCTTGCGCTGCGTCTCGCCGGAGTCGCGCTCCTCCTCGGTCTCGCCCACGCAGAGGATCGGGAGCAGGCCGGCCGCGAGCGCCTTCGGCACCTTCCGCGCGAGCGCCGCGTCGGTCTCGCCGAACAGCTCGCGCCGCTCGGAGTGGCCGAGCACGACCCCCGTCACCCCCAGCTCCAGCAGCATCGGCGCGGCGATCTCGCCGGTGAACGCGCCCGCATCCTCCTCGTGCATGTTCTGGGCTGCGACGCCGACTCCCTTGCCCGCGACGCGCTCGACGACCGTGCGCAGGGCGGTGGCGGGCGCGCAGATCACCACGTCCGCGCCGGCGGGCAGGTCGCGCGCCACGAAGTCGTCGCAGAATGCGGCGGCCTCGGCGTTGGACTTGTTCATCTTCCAGTTCGCGGCGATCACCGGCCGCCTAACTTGCGTCATCGAGCACCTCCACGCCGGGTAGCGGCTTTCCCTCGAGCAGCTCGAGCGACGCGCCTCCGCCGGTCGACAGATGGGTCACCGCGTCCGCGAGCCCGAAGCTCTCGAGCGCCGCGGCCGAGTCGCCACCGCCCACGACGGTGGTCCCGTCGCACGCCGCGACCGCCTCGGCGACCGCCCTGGTGCCTGCCGCGAACGGCTCCATCTCGAATGCGCCCATCGGCCCGTTCCAGAACGCCGTGCGGGCGCCCTCGATCTCACGCGAGTACGCCGCGCGCGTGCGGGGACCCACGTCGAGGCCGATCCAGCCGTCAGGCACGTCCGGGCCGTCGGACTCCTTGCGCTGCGCGTCGGCGGCAAACCGGTCCGCGAGCACGAGGTCCACCGGCAGCTCCAGCCGGCAGTCGGCGTCCTGCGCCAGCGCCAGCGCCCGCCGGGCGAGCTCGACCCCCTCCTCCTCGACGAGCGAGTCGCCCGTGGGCCGGCCCATTGCGCGAAAGAAGCTGAAGCACATGGCGCCGCCGATCAGGATCGCGTCGGCGATTTCGAGAAATCGCTCGATCACGCCGATCTTGTCGGTCACCTTCGCGCCGCCGAGGATCACCACGACCGGCTTGCCGGGGTCCGCGAGCAGCGCCGAGAGCACGCTCACCTCCTTCTCGAGCAGGAGGCCGGCGACCGCGGGGCGCAGGCGCCGCGCGACGCCCTCGGTGGTCGCGTGCGCGCGGTGGACGGCACCGAACGCGTCGTTCACGTAGAGGTCGCCCATGCGCGCCAGCGCGTCGGCGAGCGCGGGATCGTTCTTGGTCTCCCCCGGCTCGAAGCGGCTGTTCTCGAGCACGAGGATCTCCCCCTCCCCGGTCTCGCGCGCCATGTGCTCGACCTCCGGGCCGACGACGGCGGGCGCCTGGCGCACGGGCGCGCCCGTGAGCTGCGCGAGCCGGTCCGACACCGGCCCCATCGACAGCGCGGGATCCGGGCCGTTCGGGCGCCCGAGATGCGACACCAGCACGAGCTTTGCCCCCTGCTCGCGGAGGTGCGCGATGGTTGGCAGCGCCGCCCTGATGCGACCGTCGTCCGCGACCCGGCGCTGCTCGCCGTCGCCGGTGAGCGGCACATTGAAGTCCACCCGCACGAGCGCGCGGCGCCCAGCGGCCCGGATGTCGCGGATCGTCTTCTTGGGAAACGCTGCGCGCGGGTGTCTCACCTACGCAATGGCGGGCTGCGATGCGCGCACGCGCTGCGCGAGGTCGACGAGTCGGCACGAGTAGCCCCACTCGTTGTCGTACCACGCGACGACCTTGACGAGTGTGTTGTCGGTGACCATCGTGAGCTGCGCGTCGAAGACCGACGAGTAGGGCGACTTGTTGATGTCGGTCGAGACGATCGGATCCTCGGTGTGCCTGATGATCCCCTCGAAGCGGCCTTTGTCGCACTGTTCCTCGAACAGCGAGTTGACCTCCTCGACGGATGTCGCGCGCGTCGCCTCGAACACCAGGTCGACGACCGAGCCTGTCGGCACGGGCGCGCGCACAGCGATCCCGTTCAGCTTGCCCTCGAGCTCCGGGATGACGATGCCGATCGCCTTTGCGGCGCCGGTCGACGTCGGAATCAGGTTGATCGCGGCAGCCCGCGCACGCCGGAGGTCCTTGTGCGGCATGTCCTGGAGGCGCTGATCCGCCGTGTACGCGTGGATCGTGGTCATCAGGCCGTGCCGGATGCCGATCCCGTCGTTGAGGATCTTGGCCACCGGCGCGAGGCAGTTCGTCGTGCACGAGGCGTTGGAGATGATGCGGTGCTCCTTCGCGTCGTAGACCTCGTCGAAGTTGACGCCCAGCACGACCGTCACGTCGGGGTCCTTGGCGGGCGCGGAGATGATCACCTTGTCCGCGCCGGCCTCGAGGTGCTTGGAGGCGCTCGCGCGGTCGACGAACAGTCCCGTCGACTCGATCACCACCTCGGCGCCGAGCTCTCCCCAGGGCAGCTTCGAAGGGTCACGCTCGGCCAGCACCCTGACGTCCTTCCCGTCGAAAGCGATCGCGTCGTCCTTCGACTCCACGCGCCCGGGAAACGGCCCGAGCGTCGAGTCGTATTTGACCAGGTGAGCGAGCGTGTGGGGGTCGGTGATGTCGTTCACGGCCACCACCTCGATGTCGGCCTGGCGCTCCCAGGCCGCCCGGAAGAAGTTCCTCCCGATCCGGCCGAAGCCGTTGATCCCGACCTTTACCGACATGCATCCCTCCTGGAGATAGCTCGCGTGGTGACGTGGGTTGGATACCCGCCGTCCGTCGAATCTATCAGCGCGGCTACGGGCTCGGCTTCGGGGTCTCGGTGACCTGCGGGTAGTCCGTGGTGCGCCCGCCGAACGTGAGTGGGCTCTGCTTGTTGCACGGCGGCGCGACGGTGTTGCCGCTGTTGAGCGCGTACAGCAGGATCCGGTTGCGAAGCTCCTCGGACATGCTCGCGGTGGACGGGCCGAGTGCCGGGAAGCCGTTCGTGAAGCAGAGATCGGGATCGAACACCTGCAGGCCGCTCCCGAGCTGATCGTAGCCGCCGGGCTTGAGGTACGGGTTGCCGCGGTGCCAGCCCTGGCGCTGCGGATAGGTCGCAAGCGCCTCGGGGTTCACCGGGCTCGTGAGCCGCAGGTAGTGGACGCGGTCCTCCGCGATCTGGTCGGTCGCCTGGGTGACCGCGGTCGTGTTTCCGAGCATTGCGGCGATCTCCCGCTTGAACAGCGCGAGGTACTCGAAGAATGGGTTGAAGTTGCGCAGGACGGGGTCGAGCTGGACGAACAGGTTCCGCGTGTCGTCGAGGAAGCGCGACGAGGCGGGCAGGCCCTTGACCGAGGCGGGAATCACGCGATTGAGACCGACGAAGAACGCGTTGAAGTCGTTGGAGATCGCGCTCGTCTGCACGAGGAAGTTGGACAGCTGCGTCCCGACCGGCTTCAGCTGGCGCATCAGCGGCTCGGTGTTCTCCGCGTAGGCGCCGAGCGCGCGAAGCGTCGAGTTGGATTCGTCGATGAAGGTCGGGAACGCCTGGAAGAGCGCGCGGATGCTGTCGTCGCGCTGGCCGGTCGTGCGCAGCAACTGGTTCGAGTTGTCGATCCACTGCGCAAGCTGATCGCCGCGCTCGGTGAGCGCGTCGAACACCACACCGGTGTTCTTGATGCCCTCCCGGACGGCGCGCTCCTGGGAGTTGAGGATCTTGACGACCGTGTTCGTGTCCTCGGCGAACGCCGGCAGCACGCCGAGGAAATCGGAGAATCCCGCGCCCTGTCCCTCGATGCCCTTGCCGAGATCCTGCTGCCACGCCTGGAACGCCTCGCGCGTTGGCTTGTCGAAGGCGCGCAGGATCTCGTCGAGCTCGACCGTCGGCGCGACCTGGGCGGTCTCGAGCCGCCCGCCCTCTGGTATGTCCGGGGTCGCCTTCGAGCCGGGCGTGAGCTCCACGTAGGTCTCTCCCAGCAACGTCTTCTGCCTGAGTATCGCGCGCGAGTCCTGCGGGATCGGCGCGTACTCGTCCTTGAGCTCGATCTCCGCGCTCGTGCGGCCGTCCTCGCTGAGGTCGATCTTCTTGACCCTGCCGACGTTGACGCCCGAGATCCGCACGTCGGCCTCCTGCGCGAGTTGCGTCGCCTCGGCAAACGAGGTGTTGAAGCGGTACCCGTGGGGCTTCAGGGGGACCGGTCCCCCGAACGCCGACCAGAGGTAGAGCAGCAGGCCGAAGCACGACAGGGTGAAGATCGACATGACGAGGATGCGGCCGAGCGTCGGAGCCTGTTTGACCATGGGCTAGCCGCAAGCCTCCTGCTTGGAAGCGAAGTTCGAGAGGTCGATCAGCGTGCCGAGCTGGGCGTCCAGCTGCCTCGTGGCCTCGAGCGCTCCGAGCGCGATGCAGTCCGTGAAGATGATGCCCCGCCTGATCAGGCCGTGCGCATCCTGGGTCGTGTAAACGGACGCCCCGATGTGGTTCAGCCAGTAGGCCCAGAACAGGTAGCCCTCCTGGGCGCTGCCCTTCGGGTTGTAGGAGAGCGCGTTCAGCAGCTCGTTGAGGACGTCGAACGTGGTCGCGAGCTTGGGCGTCACCTTCGCGAAGTCCTGCATCGCCGGCTTCAGCGCGGCCACCGTGGGCTGCGCCGCGCGCGCGAACGGGCGAATCTGGTTCTTGATCGGCGGGATCGTCTGGCGCGCGAACGGGCGCTGGGCGCGCTGGGCCGGCGCAAGTGCGCGCGCGCCCGGGCGCAGCTCGCGCAGCGCCGGACCGAGCTGCTCGGTCAGCTCGGTGGACTGGACGAGCGCCTTGTTCGTCGTCCGCAGCGCCGTCGGCAGCTCGCGTATGAACTCGCGCAGGTTGGCGTCCTGGTTCGCGAACGCCTCGAAGACCGCGTTCTGCGAGACGATCAGCTCGGCGAGCTCCTTGTCCTTCGTGCCGACCTCGGTGACCAGCGTCTGGAGGTTGTGGATCAGCCGCGCGAGGTTGAAGCGGCGCTTGCGCAGCTCGCCCGTTAGCTTCGCGGTGTCGCGGCTGAGCGGCTCGAAGCGACGGAACGAGTTCGCGAAGGCGCGGCCGTTGTTCTTCAGCGCCTCGCCGCCGCCGGCGACCAGCAGCCGCACGTAGTCGCGCGTGTCGCGATCGAGGTTGGCGAGGATCTCGTCGAGGTTGACGTCGGGCTCGGTCTGCGCGACCGGGATCGTGAAGCCCTCCTTGACGCTCGGCAGGGTCTGGGTGCCGGGGTCCATCTCGATCACCATGTCCTTGAGGCCCGTCTTCGGCCGCAGGAGCATGGTCGCGTCGCGCTTGATCATGTCGGCGTACTTGTCGCGGATCGACATCGTCACGATCGCGCGGCCGTCCACGAGGTCCACCCCCTTGATCTGGCCGACCTCGACGCCGGCGACGTCGACGGTCTGGCCCTGGCCGGGCGTGACGGACTGCGCTGTCGAGAACTCCGCCTTCAGCTCGAAGAAGCTGGTGCCCAGCACGGGAACCCACGCCGGCAGGGTGAAGCGCTGGTTGGAGAGGATGTAGCCGCCGACGACCGTCGCCAGCAGCACCATCACGATCACCGCGATGAACTCGCGCAGGTTCTTCTGGATCGCGTGTCTCACTTGCCCACCTGGTCCGGGGGCCCGGCCGCCGCTGCGGGACCGTTGAGGTTCGGCTTCGCGTTCTTGTAGCAGTCGATGCTGGTCTTGTAGGGCGGCTTGCTCGATGGGCGCTTCGGGCGGGTCCCGAGCGGCGGGTTGAGCGCGTGGCCGTAGAGGATGTCGCGGTTCTTCGGACGGTCCGAGAGCTTGCCGGTGCGGATCAGGGTGTCACCGCCGCCCGTCGCCGTGCGCGTGTAGCTGCCGTTGCCGTCGAAGCCCTGCGCGTCGCTCGCGAACGCGACCATCGTGTACCAGAACTCCTTGAACACGGACGAGCCCGTCGTATTGGAGCCGTCCTGGATCACGGTGTCGCCCGTCGGCAGGATCACCTCGTTGAAGCAGCGGCTCGTGAGGTTGGTCTGCTCGAACAGGTCGAAGGAGTCGTTCACGACCGAGGCGAAGCTCTCCATCGCGGGCTGCAGGTCGCCGAGCAGGGTGCCCAGCTCGGGCTTGGAGAACAGCAGCTTCGCCTGCGAGATCCATGGCGTGAACGCGGCGATCGTGGCAGGCGTCTCCTCGACGCCCGGAATCAGGTCGTGCGCGAAGCCCTCGAGGTCGGGCAACGCCGCGTTGAGGCTGGCAAGCGACGTCTCGGCGTTCTCGAGCGTCGGGCCCAACAGGCCGATTGCCTCGGTGAGACTGCGCTCCTCTGCCGCGAACACGGCGAAGAACCGGTTGAAGTTCGTGATGAAGTCCTTGAGCTGCTCCTCGTTCGTGGAGAGTGCGGTGACCACCTTGTCGAGGCCGAGGATCAGCTTCGAGAGGTCGCGCGGCGAGGTGCCGAGCAGCGCCTTGTTCACCTCCGCGGAACCGCGCAGCGACGCCGGCGCGTCGGTGATGCTGTCGTTCAGCGATTTCGCCGCGGACTCGCCGCGCACCGACGGGTCTTGGTCGGCATCCTCAGCGGCGCTCGGCTTGCTCGTGAGACCGTCACCAAGGCCGATCAACAGGTCCTGAAGCGATTCGCGGTCGTTCGTCTGAAGCGCCGTCAGGAGTTGGTCGAGCTGCACCGGCGTGGAGGTCTGGGTGATCGGGATCGTGTCGCCGTCGTCGACCTCCTCTGCGCTCGGCGTCCCCGGCGTCAGGTCGACGAAGAAGTTGCCCTCGAGGAAGATGCGCGACCTGATCTTGGCGGTCGCATCCTTGTGGATCGGAAGTCCTGACTCGTCCATCTCCATGATCACCTTGAGCATGTTGGAGCCGTCGTCACGCTCGACCTTGACGACCTTGCCGACGTTCACGCCGGCGATCCGCACCGGGGAGTCGAGGCGCACGTTGTTGGACGTCTGGAACACGGCCTCGAACTGGAACGGGTCATGCCACGGAAGCTGCTTGGTGAACGCGAGCCAAGTGGCGATCGTGATCACCAGCAGGGCGATCGCCCCCGCGCGCAGCGGGTTCATGCGGCCGCGCAGCCGCCGCGGGACGATGTGCTTTCCGGCCGTCGCGGACATCGCTAGGGCGCCTCCTCCTTGCCCTGCTCGTCGGTCTCGGTGCCCTGGTTGCCGGGCACGTTGCCGATCGCCTGCTTGTTGCGCACGTAGCTCTCGTTGCCGGCCTCGCACTCGCGCGTCTGGCCCGGCGCCGCCGTGTTCGGGTACGGGTTCGTGTGCAGGTAGTTGGGGTCGAAGCCCGTGATCAGGCGCCCGCCGCCGTTCGCGGGCGCGGCGGACGGGCCGCCCTCCCCGTTCGGAGCGGGGCCACCGTCGGGCGCGACCGGGGTCGTGATCACCATGAACCGCAGCCAGGTGCCGTTCGAGTCGCCGTCGCTGAGGATGCTGGCGGCGTTGCGGAAGAACAGGGCCATGTAGTTGCAGACCGTCTGCGCCGGCGTGACATGGCTGAGCAGCGGGTTGAGCGCCTTGACCGTCTGGATCAGGTCCTTGAAGCCGATCGGGACGATCGGGTCCTGCGCGAAGTCCTCCAGATCGCCGAGGAACGTGGAGAGCCGGCGGTTCAGGCCGGGCGAGCCCTCGAGGCCCTTGACGCCGCGCTCGAAGCCGCTCGCGAGCGTGGGCGCGGAGCCGCGCAGCGCACGCGTGCCCCGTTGCAACTCGGCGAAGAACTCACCCGTCGACCGGAAGAACGGCCGCAGCTTCGGCGCCTCCTCGATGAAGGTCTCCTGACCGCTCGGGCCCTTGCTGATCGTGTCCTGGAGGAAGGGGCGCGCGACGTCGGCGAATGCGCCGAGCGTCAGCGCCAGGTTCGACCACAGCTCACCGAGCTGGACGGCGACCGGCTCCGTGATGATCGCGGCGCGCGCCTGTGATGCGAAGAAGCGCTTGAAGTTCGTCTCCGGGGCGGCGATGTTGGTCAGCACGGGCACCGCGTTCTGGAGCAGCGGGACCAGCTCCTGGAGGGCGCGGTTGAGGTCCGCGCCGCGGCCCGCGAAGGCGTCGCCGAAGCCGCGCAGGTTCTGCTGGTTGCCGACGCGCGTGGGCTCGTCCCAGATGTTGAAGAACTCGTCGAACTCGACGGGCTCCGGCGTCGCGCTCTCCAGTGGGATCGTGCCACCCTCGGGGAAGCCCTGCGCCGAGTTGCCGCGAGTCACCTCGATGTACTTGAGGCCGAGGGCCGAGCGCGGCCGGACCATGATCGTCGAGTCCGCCGGCAGCGGCTTGATCCGCGTCTCAAGCTTGAAGTCGAGCTTCGCGTTCACCGAGCCGTCGTCGCGCTGGACCGGGGTGATCTTGTCGATAACCCCCACGCGCAGGCCGCCGATCCGCACCTCGTTGCCCACCACGAGGCTGCTCGCCCGCGGCACCTCGGCGGTGAGCCGGTAGGTCGGGACCCACGGCAGGCCCTGGTTCGCGTTGTAGGCGAGGAAGATCGCCACGACGAGCACTAGGGTCGTCGCGACCCCCACGAGAACCGGGTTCGACGCAATCGCGGTCGCGCCCCGGCGACGCGGCGTCACTTCGACTCACCTCCCAGGAGATAGTCGAGGACGGCCTCGTCGGGGTCGGCAGGGGCATCGTTGCGTGGCGGTTGCGCGTCCGCGGGCGCCTGCTGGTCCTGCTGCCGCTGCGCCGGCTTTTCGGCAACGGGCTGCGACTCGGCCTCGCGCCGCTTCTCGACCCGCTGCTGGCGCTCGTATCCGCGCAGCACCTTCTCGGGGTCCTCCCCGGCGAGGATCTTGTCGAGCGCGGTGCGCGGCTTCGCCCCCGACGCGCTCGCGGAGTTCGCGCCCAGGATGAAGTTCGCGGTGCACGCCGGGTTCACGACGGTCGCGAGCGAGTTGCACCCGGCGAGCAGAGTCGTGCGCAGGTAGTGGCCGAGCTCGTCGTACCCGTTCGTCGCGAGCGTGACGTTGTAGATCAGGTCCATCAGGTACTTGATCCCGTTCTCGTCGCGCAGGCTCGTGAGCAGCTTGGCGAGGTTGGTCGAGAGGCTGACCGCGTCGTCGGTGAAGGTGCCGAGCAGCTTGATCGTGGGCTCCGCGACCTGGAGCGCCTGCGTGCCGACGTCGGCCGTGTCGCCGAGCGACTTGAAGGCCGGGATCCCCTTGCGCGAGAAGGGCTCGAGCGCCTCGATGATGCGGCTCACCTCGGGCCCGACCGCATTCAGGTCGGTCGCGACCGGCGTCATCTCGGAGGTCATCTCGTAGAGCGCCTGCATCGTGGGCGTGAGCTGCTCGACGAACTTCGGGAACAGCTCGAAGTTCCGCTCGAGGTCCGCGCGGCGCTCAGCGGTCGCCTGCGCCGCGATGTTGCCCTTCACGATCGCCTCGGAGACGGACTTGCTCTCCTTCGCCCATTCGGCGAGCACACGGTCCCCCGCCTTCGAGCCCTGGGCGAGCAGCTTGTTCTGGCGCGCGAGGATCGCGATCACCTTGTCGAGCTCGCGCAGCGCGGGGTTCGCCTTCCGGATCACCGTGCGCAGGTCCTTGCCGCGGCCGGCGAGCCCGGCGCCGAGCTCGTTCAGGATGATCCCGAACCGCTCTCGGTAGGGGCGGCGCATGACGCTGCGGATCAGATCCTCGCCGACCGGCGTGACGGTGTTCGAGACGGGCAGCAGGTACTGGCCGGCGCCGTCCTGGCCGTCGGGGACCTTCTTCAGCGCCGGCGGGGCCGGGTCGCCCTCGGGGCGCGGCTGCGTCGGGGTGCACTCGACGAGCTTCTCGCCGATCACCGACTGGAGGCGGATCTGGCACTCGGCGTCCGCGCGGAAGTCCTTGAAGCCCGGCTCGTCGATCCTCAGCACGACCGCGGCGCGCTTGTCGTCGGTGACCTCGAGGTCGTCGACCTTGCCCACCTTTGCGCCCGCGATCATCACGTCCTCGCCGGGGATCGCAAACGCGGCGCTGTCGAAGATCGCGCGGACCTTGTACTCGCCGCTCTGGTCGTCGCCCGCGCCGGTGCCCACGACGAGCGCGACGAGCGCGCCGACCACCGCCAGCGCCGCGAGGATCCGCCCGGCCGTGGCGCTCACGGGCCCACCGGCCTCTGGCTCGGGTCACAGTCGCCGGCGGTCAGCTTGCCGTCGTCGGTGAACGGGTTCGAGGCGTCTTGTGCCGGCTGCGTAGCCGCGCCGGGGCAGTAGCGGTTCCCGCCGCGCAGCTGAGACGAGCGCCGCTCCGCCGGGCTGAGCGAGTTGAGCTGGTTGGCTCCCGCGTCGTACGCAAACCCGTTGAAGATCGGCAGAACGCGCGCGAAGTGGCCGTTCGCGTCGTAGTTGGAGGGCACCTGCGCGAAGTGCGTGAGCCAGGCGGCGATGTCCGGCGCGTACGGCCGCAGGAACTCGACCTCGTCCTGGCCGGCCTTGAGGGCCGCGACCGAGTTCTTGGTGCTCGTGCGCGCGAGCCGCTCGAGGCTCGGCATCCGCCTCAGGATGTCGAACGAGTCGTTGCGCGGCCCGGGGTTGTTGACGAGCAGGCGCAGGTCCCGGAACGTGGGCCGCATCGTCTTGATGAGCCCGGCGAGATCGTTCAGGTAAGGCGCGAGATTCTTCGTCGCCGGCTTGGAGACGTCGGTGAGCTTGTTGAGCTCGACGAGCGCGCCGCGCAGGTTCACGAAGGTCTCGCTGCCCTGTTCGAGGACGTTCGGGAATGCCGAGAGCGCGCGATCGAAGGACTCGTTCTCCGCCGCGATCGCGCGGGCGAAGGTGTTGCCGTTCGTGACGAGCTCCGCGAGGTCGTCACGGCGCTCGGCGATCGCGCTGACCGCGCGCGCGCCCCGCACCACGAAGTCGGTGAAGGCCCGCTGGTCGCGGCCGAGCTCCTGCATCACCTTCGTCAGGTTGCCGAGCGACGGGCCCAGGTACTTGAACGTGTCCTGGAGGTTGTCGCTCTGCCCGACATACCAGGTCGAGAAGCCCTGGAGCGTCTCCTGGAGGCCTTTGCGCGTCCTCGGGTCGAGCGTGTTGAAGATCTGGTCGAGGTCGACCGCGTTGGTCGTCGCGTCGGTGCCGAGCACTCCCCCGTCCTTCACCTCGGGGGCATTGTTGGGCCCGGGGTGCAGGGAGATGTAGCGGTTCGCGACAGAGGGCAGCGAGGCCACGCGGACCGTTGCGGTAGTCCCCTCGTGCAGGGGCCCGAAGTCCTCGTTGATCGTGACCTTGACGTCGGCCTCGTTGTTCTCGGACAACTGGATGTCGGTGATCTCGCCGACGGCCTTGCCGCCGACCTGCACCTCGTTGCCCTTCACGAGCTGGTTCGCGCTCTGGAGGTGGACGGTGTACTCGGTCCCGCCTCCGGAACCGAACATGAGCACGCCGACGGCCAGGATCGCCACGATGAGCGACCCGAGGGCCGCCGCTCTGGCGATCGTCATTCCTGCCCGTCCCTATCGAATCCGTAGGGAGCCAGCATCCTCTCCCATGACTCCTCCCCGACATGGAAGAGCGGCTCCGATAAAGCCGCTCCCCGAGTCAAGACTCCTGAGCCGGTCTACGTCCGTGGTCGCCTCTCCGGTGAGGGCGACATAGCGGTCGAGCGCAGGCGAAGCGAGCCCCTCGCCACTCCTGCAAGCTTCCGCATGAATCTCTCTCCTCCGTCTCGTCCCTGGTCCCCACGCATTTCCCGTTGGACCGGGGATTTCCGCGTGGTGGAGCGGCAGTCTAACGCAGAAGCTTTTTACCGGCGGAAGTGGGCAGTTAAGGCTGGATTAAGCGTTTCAGCGGGGAAATCCACGAGCCGAAAAAAGACTCGCCCGCGACGAGCCCCTGGTCTAAGTTGGTAGCAGTAACGGGACGCCCAGGACGGGCCATGCCCGATGCACCTCGGAATGGATTCCTTCGCTCGACTGGAGGCCGCAAGGCCACGCACGACCCTTCCGCCTGCTCTGGAGGCAGCGGAACGCCGCGCGTTGATGGCACGCTCGCTCGCGCTGCTGTTCGCCGCCGGCGCGACCCTGTCGCTGCTGCTGTTCGCGGCGCTGCCGCATCCGGAGGGCGACGTAACAGGCATGCTCGCGACGATCGCGGTCGCGCTCGCGCTCACCACGTGGATCGTCGTCCGCGGCGAGCGGATCCCCGAGCGCGCCTACCCCTGGCTCGTCGCATGCGGCACGGTGCTGATCACGGCGGGGATCTTCTTCCGCGGTGAGCCGACGGCGCCCCACGTCCTCTTCTATCTCTGGGTCATCTTCTTCGCGTTCTTCTTCCTCGGCCGCGTCGTGGGCCTCGGTCAGCTGGCGCTCGCGCTGGCCGGCTACGGCCTCGTGCTCGTCGTGTCCGACGAGCGCCCCGGCGAGGCGCTCGAACTGTGGTCGCTCGCTGCCGGCGGCCTGTTGGTCTCGGGCATCCTGATCTCCATGCTCAAGGGCCAGCTCGACGGGATGGTTCTCCAGCTCTCGGACGCAGCCCGCACCGACCCGCTCACGAGCCTGCTGAACCGCCGCGGATTCGAAGAGGCGTTCGAGAACGAGCTGGAGCGCGCGCAACGCGGTAACCACAACCTCAGCGTGCTCGTGGGGGACCTCGACGGCTTCAAGCAGGTCAACGACCGCTTCGGGCATCACACCGGCGACCTCGCGCTGGCGCGTGCCAGCGCCGTGCTGACCCGCGAGAAGCGACGCATGGACACTGTCGCGCGACTCGGCGGCGAGGAGTTCGCGCTGATCGTCCCGGAGACGGGCGGCCGGCGCGCGTTCCTGCTCGCCGAGCGGCTGCGCACCGCGATTCGCGACGAGTTCGCCGACGACGAGGTCGCGCTCACGATCAGCTTCGGCCTCGCGACGCTGCCGCAGAACGGACGCACGCGCCAGGATCTGCTGGGCGCGGCGGACGACGCGCTCTATGCGGCCAAAGAGCTGGGACGCGATCGCACGGTGATCTACAGCCGCGAGGTGGTCGGCGTACTGACTCCCGCGAACGGCCGCAACGTGCGGCGCAACGAGCAGCTCGCGACGATGCTCGCGCTCGCCCAGGCGCTCGACATGCGCGAGGCCAACACCGCGCGCCACTCCCAGACCGTCGCGCGCTACTGCGAGCTGATCGCGACCGAGATCGAGCTCGACCCCGGCACGGTCGAGCGCGTGCGGCTCGCCGGCCTGCTCCACGACGTCGGCAATGTCGCCGTCTCGAACATCCTGCTCAGCAAGCCCGACCCGCTCACCGACGAGGAGTGGGCAGAGATCAGGCGCCACTCCGAGATCGGCGCACGCATCCTCGCGAACGCGCGGCTCGGAGAGATCGGCGAATGGGTCCTGGCGCACCACGAGCGCGTCGACGGCGCGGGCTTCCCGCACGGCCTGTCGAACGGGTCGATCCCACTCGGTGCCCGCATCCTCGCGGTGGCCGACGCCTTTGAGGCGATGACCTGCGAGCGCGCCTACCGCCCCGCCCGCACTTGGGAAGAGGCGATGGCGGAATTGCGCAAGAACGCGGGGACCCAGTTCGACCCGCAGGTCGTGGAAGCACTGCTGCACGCGCTTTCCCAGCGGCGCGTCGCCGCGTAGCCCGGAGGAGCGCTACCCCGCCCTGTGTAGCTGCTCGTGAATCTGCCGCGCCAGCTTTCCCGGTAGGCCCGGCACCGCCTCGAGCTCCTCGCGCGTGGCGCCGAGGAAGCGCTCCGGCGAGCCGAAGTGGTGCAGCAGCGTGCGCTTGCGCGCCGGGCCGATCCCGGGCAGGTCGTCGAGCACCGACTTCTTCATCGCCGTTCCGCGGCGCTGGCGGTGGTGGTCGAGCGCGAAGCGGTGGGCCTCGTCACGGACCCGCTGCGGGAGCTGGAGCGCGCTGGAGTCGCGCGGCAGCACGATCGGCCGGGAGCGTCCCGGCACGTAGATCTCCTCCAGGCGCTTGGCGAGGCTGACCACGACGACGCCTTGCTCGACGAACTCGTCGAGCGCGCGCATCCCGCTCGAGAGCTGGCCCTTGCCTCCGTCGATCACGATCAGCGCGGGCAGCGCCGCGAAGCTCGCGTCGTACTCGGGATCGTGGGGAGAGCGCTCGCGCTGCTCGAGCCAGCGCGCCATCCGTCGAGAAAGGACCTCCCCGATCGCGGCGAAGTCGTCCTGGCGCCCGGACAGCGCCCGGATCTTGAAGCGCCGGTAGTCGGACTTGCGCGGGGCGCCGCCCTCGAACACCACCATCGACGCGACCGTGTGCTCGGCGCCGAGGTTGGAGATGTCGTACCCCTCGATGCGCACCGGCAGGGCGTCCATGCCGAGCGCCTCGCGCAGCTCGTTGAGCGCGTCGACGCGTTGCTGGCGGCTGCGCTCGCTGCGCAGCTTGTCCTGCTCGATCGCGAGTCGCGCGTTGCGTTCGGCCAGCTCGTACAGGCGGCGCTTCTCGCCGCGCCGCGCGTGGCGGATCTCGACCGGCCCGTCGCGCCGCTCCTCGAGCGCCTGCCTGACGACGGCGGCCCCGGCCAGCGACGACGGTCCAACGATCTCCGCCGGAATCGACAGCGACGTCGAGTAGTACTGGATCACGAACTCCTCGGCGACCTCGTCGGGACTGCGCCCGGCGCGATTCTCCAGGTAGAAGCTCTGGCGGTCCGCGAGCACGCCGTCGCGCACCTGGAACACCTGCGCGTTCGCATCCGTGCCGTCGACCGCGACGCCCACCACGTCGAGCGTGCCGATCGCGGCACTCGCGATGCGCTGGCGCTCGAACAGCGAGCGCACGGCCCGCAGCCGGTTGCGGTAGACGGCGGCCTGCTCGAACGCCTGCTCACCGGAGGCATCGGCCATCCCCTGCTCGAGCTGTCGTTCGATCTGGCGGTAGCGGCCCGAAAGGAAGCTGATGATCGCCTGGATGTTCGCGCGGTACTCCTGCTCGGTGACGTAGTCGACGCACGGGGCCCCACAGCGCTTGATGTAGTAGTCGAGGCACGGGCTGCCCGAGCTGCGGCCCGGCTCGGGCCCGTCACAGGTGCGGTACGGGAACAGCTGCCCGAGCAGGTCGAGCGTCTCGCGCACGCGCTTCGCGCTCGAGAATGGGCCGAAGTACGCGCGCTCGGCGCGGTGGCGCTCGCGGGTGAAGTAGACCCGTGGGTAGCGCTCCTCCAGCGAGATTCCGATGTAGGGGTACGACTTGTCGTCGCGCAGGCGGATGTTGAATGGCGGGCGGTGCTGCTTGATGAATCGCTGCTCGGCCAGCAGCGCCTCGGCCTCGTTGGCAGTCGCGATGAACTCGATGTTGTCGACGCGCGAGAGCATCTCGTCCGCGCCCGTGACCGAGCTCTTGCTGAAGTGGGAGGCGACGCGCTTGCGGATCGACTTCGCCTTGCCCACGTAGAGCACGCGAGCGTCCGCGTCCTTGAAGAGATAGACGCCGGGCGCATCGGGCAGCGCCCGCCGCGCGTCGAGAAGCTTTCCGTTCGATGAGGAGGCCACCTCCTCAAGCTTAGGCGGGCGATGGCGGCGGCTAGGCGGCCACCTCGTCCCCGGCGTGATCGCGCAGCGTCGCGATCGCGCTGCGCAGCAGTCGCGACACGTGCATCTGCGATATGCCGAGTGCCGCCGCGATCTCAGCCTGGGTCATGTCCCCGAGGAAGCGCAGGCGCAGGATGTGCCGCGCACGATCGTCGAGCTGCGCGAGCGCGGGACCGACGGCCGCGGCATCCTCGATCAGCTCGAGGCGCTCGTCGTCGCCGCCGAGCAAGTTAGGGAGTGCGCCGCCGTCCCGCTCGACGGCGTCTAGGCGTTCGTCGAGCGACGACGCCTGGTAGGCGCCGGCCGCTTGCATGCCCTCCAGCACCTCCTCGTCGGACAGGTCGAGTGCCGCGGCCAGCTCCGCCACCGACGGGGCGCGGCCGAGGCGCGATGAGAGCGCGCTCGACTCGCGCTCGAGGCGCAGCACCCGCTCCTTTATGTCGCGGGAGACCCGCACCGACCACGTGGAGTCGCGGAAGTAACGCCGCAGCTCCCCGAGGATCGTCGGCACCGCGAAAGTGGAGAGCGCTGTCCCGCGGGCCGGATCGAAGCGGTCGATCGCCTTCACGAGCCCGAGGTTCGCGACCTGGATCAGGTCGTCGACCGGCTCGCTCGCATGCCGGTAGCGCAAGGCCAACTGGCGCGCGAGTGGCATCAGGCGCTCGATCAGCTCCGCGCGCGCCGCAGCGTCGCCATGCTCCCGGTGACGGGTCAGCAGGCGCCGGTCCTCGGTGGCGCGGCGAGCCGCATCGCTCGCAGCGCGGTGCAATGGCCGGCCGGCGGTCATACATACGGTTCGCCTGGCCCGGGCGTTCGGATCAGCGGGGCGTCCGGACGGCGGCGACTCGGCCGCCCGGTGCCGCTCGCCTAAGACACCAGCCTTACCTCCATCGACGGGTCGCCGGGGAGCGCGTCGCCGGCCGATCCCATCAGCGCCAGGACGCGCACCACATATGCACGAGTCTCGGGATAGGGAGGCACGCAACCGCAGCGGGCCACGGGCGCCGGGCCCGCGTTGTAGGCGGCGAGTGCCAGCGAGACCGACCCGAAGCGTCCCAGGAGGTCGCGCATGAGGCGCGCCTGTGCGGCGATCGATGCGTCCGCTTCGAACGGGTCTCGCAGCCCGTAACTACGGGCAGTGCCCGGCATGAACTGGGCGATGCCACGCGCGCCCGCCGGGGAGACCGCGAACGGGTTGAAGCCGCTCTCGGCGTAGAGCTGTGCCGCGAGCAGCGCGGCCGACACGTTCCAGCGGCTCGCCGCGCGCGCGATCGTGTCGCGGTAGGCCGGAGGGACGAACCCCGGCACCGCGCTGCGCCCGTCGCCCGGGCGCCCGGCACCCGCGTAAGCGGGCGGCGTCGAGCGCGGGTTCAGCGTGTAGCCGTAGTGCCATTTCTCCCACGAATACCTCTGCACGAAGTGAAATCGCCCCGCGTTGCGCGCGAGCCATCCGTAGGCCGACGGCGGGCCGAGGTCGAGCTCGGTCCCGAGCCGGTGCAGCGACTTGCCGGGTGGCGCGACCCACTTGGGGTCGGGGTGGCGCTTGTAGAGCTCGGCCTGCTCGGCGTCGGAGCGGTACCCGGAGGTGACGATCAGGTGCAGTCCATCGGCGCCCGCCGCGGCCTCCATGCGATCGAACGCGCGCGCGACATCGGGGCGCATCGGCTTGCCCTGGCGGTAGGCGAGCGGGCCGCTGTAGCCGCCGCCGGATGCCTCGAGCGCCGGGCCGTCGCCCGCAGGCGACGCGAGCTCGGCGACCGCCGCGCCCTCGACCGGGACCTCGCCGCGCCGCTTGCCGGGGGCGCGCACCGGCACGCGGCCGTGCGCGATCACCTTCACGCGCGTGGGCGTCCCGCCGCCGCCGGGGAAGCGCACGTCGCCAGGGCGCAGCTGCACCCCGTTCTCGCGGCCCGCTCCGAGTGCCGCGGCGCGCGCCCGCGCGAGGTACTCCACCTCGCTCAGGTGATACGGGTTCGGGCGCCCATCGATCAGCGGCGGCTCGTAGAGGCGGTCGAGGTCATCGCGCATCGAGCGCGCGGCCGACAGCGCGGCGAGGTCCGCTGCCTGCTGCGTGCGGCCCTTGCCGGCGAGCGCGCGGCCGAGCGAGAACAGCAGCGACGCCCCGAGCATCAGCACGAGCAGCGCTACGAGCGAAACTAGCAGCGCCTGGCCGCTTTGGGACCGTCGTCGCTTCGCTGCTGCCGTGACCATCATTGCCCCAGCAGAAGCTATTTGGGTTGGTGCGCAGTGTCAGCGCGCAGTTGTCAGGGAAGTCGCACGAGGATGCCTAGGTGTTGCACCCGCAGGTGGTCGGCGCCGTCTTGCTCTTGGCGGGCTGGCCGCAACACTCGTGCGCGACCGCCGGCTCACAGCACACCTCGAGGTCGGAGGTGGTGCAGCATCCGTCGGCGTCCTGAGGCTTGCGGGCCCGGATGATCGCCGAGGCCGCGTGCTCGTGGACGCGGTGTGTCTCGGTGATCTCGACGCCGGTCAGGCCCGCGGCGGTCAGGGACCGCTCGAACTCCTCGCGCGTCAGCGCTCCGGCGATGCAGCCTGTCCAGGCGGCCATGTCGGTGCGCGTCGCGTCGTCCATGTCCGGGTCGGCGATGACATCGGTGACGGCGAAGCGGCCACCGGCCTTCAGCACGCGCGCCGCCTCGTTCAGGACCTTGTCCTTGTCGCCCGAGAGATTGATGACGCAGTTGGAGATAACGACATCGACTGTGCCGTCGCGCAGCGGGATGTCCTCGATATGGCCCTTGAGGAACTGCGCGTTCGTCGCGCCGGCCTCGACCGCATTGCGGCGGGCGAGCTCCAGCATCTCATCGGTCATGTCGAGCCCGATGGCACGGCCGCTTCGACCGACGCGCCGGGCGCTGATCAATACGTCGGCCCCGGCCCCGGAGCCGAGGTCCAGGACGGTCTCGCCCTCGTGCAGGTCTGCAACAGCGGTCGGGACGCCGCAGCCCAGCGACGCGTTGACCGCGGCCTGCGGCGCGTCCGTGGCCTCGTCGGACGCGTAGAGCGCGCCGCCGAACACGGTCTGCCCATGGCCGTCGGTAAGGGCGATCTCGCTGTCGCAGCAGGACGGGGGAGCGTTCGCGGCCGCCTCGGCGGCCTGGGCGGCGGACGCGTACTTCTCGCGAACGGTCTCGCGAATGTCTGTGGCGTTGGTCAGCTCAGCCATGCGGTTATCTCCTCGAGGCTGTCGGGGATCACGAAGTAGTAGGTCCACAGGCCGCGACGCTCGCTGCCCACGAGGCCGGCGCTGATCAGGACCTTGAGGTGCTTGGACAGGGCCTGCTGGCTCATGTCGAACAGCGGCCTGAGCTCGCACTGGCAGATCGCCTCCGGAGCCGCGGTGCGCAGGGCGTCGACGATCCGCAGCCTCGTCGGATCGGCCAGGCCCTTGACGAGCGCGGCAAGCGCCACCGCATCCGCCGTGCCGAGGTCAGGCTCAACGGCCGGTATGCAGCAGCCACCGACCTGGCGCTCACGAGGCGAGAGAACGGGTGTTTCCGCAAACGACATGTCCCAAGCATACACAACTAGATGGTTGTGTCTCAACCCGCGGTTCTCAGGCGCCCGCCTCCCGCACGGCACGCGCGAGGTTGCGCAGCGCCGACCCGAACGGGCCGCGTGCCCGCCGGCCGCGCGCAAGGAGCGCGACTGAGAGTCGCGAGGGCGGCAGGCAGATCGCGCCGGTGTCGAGCCACTCGCCGGGATCCTCGGGGTTGTTGGCGACGAGGATCACGCAAGCGTGGTGCCGCGACAGCCGCTCGCTCACGAGGGCCGCGAGCACCGGCACGGCGGATCGCCCCGCGACCGCCACCATCACACCCCCGCGCCCCGGCGCGACACTGTCGCTGACTTCGTCGCCGGGCAGCTCGAGCGCCAGGCCGCGCGCGACCGTGGTCGCCCCACACCCGGCGCCGAGGCCGACGACCCCGACGTCGAGGAGACGAGCCGGCGGAGAGCCCGCGCCTGCGGGCTCGACCAGCAACTCGAGCGCGCGGCGCGCAAGCGTGGTCATCCGCCGCCGCTCATCGGCCGGCGCACGAACGCCTCCGCACTGACCCGCAAGGGCGCGCGCAGGCTGCGCAGCGCCGCCGGCGCCGCGAGCGTGACCGTCACCCGGCCGGCGCGCTCGCGCACGCGGATCCGATCGCGTGGCCAGTCCGGCGCCGCCGCGCGGGCCGCGACCGCGGGATCGTGGCCGTTCACGAGCGCCACCGCGGCCGCCTCGGCCGCGCCCTCCGCGAGCGCGGCGGCGCGACCCGCGGCGAGGATCTGGAACAGCGCAAGGGCCCCGATCGTCAGCACGAGCGCGCCCGCGATCAGCTCGACGGTTGCCTGCCCGCGCGGGTTGCGGCATCTCATTGCGGCGCCCCGGCCGTCGCGCCGACCCGGATCGCCGAGCCCCAGCCTCGCAACACGATCGGGAGCCGCACCCGCACGGTGACGTCACCCTCGCGACGCGTCACATGCAGGTCGCGCCGCAGGTGCCGCGGCAGCGCGCTGCGCGCGGCCTGCTCGGCGTCACCGCCGACCGCCTCGGCGCGGGCCGCGACGCGGGCCGCGTTGCCCGCCAGCCAGCTCGCCTGGCCGGCGAGCATGAGCTGCCATCCGGCGAGCACCACGAGCAGCACCGCGGGCAGGGCGCCCAGCAGCTCGACCGTCGCCTGTCCGCGGTCGGAGCCCGTTCGGTTCGCGTCGGTGGCTCGCATCTTCGACGCGACCGAGGCTAGGGACGATCGCGTGAAGGATCACCACGCGGGTGTAAGGAAAGTGGCTCGAGGGCCTAGATGCTGTAGCGGCGCGACTCGACCCAGGCGTTGTACACGGCCAGGACCGATCCGGCGAGCAGCGCGACCAGGAGCACGAACCCGAAACCGCTGTCGAGCAGGCGGTCGCTTGCCGTGAGGGTCGCGAAGGCCACCGCGAACCCGGCGTAGAACTGGGCGCGATGGCGATCGCTCATGCTCCAGAGCGTGAACTTGTTCTCCATGTAGAGGCGGTAGCCGAGAAACCCGATCGCCGTCATGAACGCAAGCGAGAGAATGGCGAGCGCCAGCTCGGCCACTTGGTTGCCTCGCGGTAGGAACGCGATGCCGAGCGCGACGGCGGCGATGATGGCGATGTTGCGCGCGACCTTGGGCACGGCAGGGATTGTAGGCAAGCTACTTCGAAGTCAACAGGATGATGCCGAGCACGATCGCCGCGGCGCTCACGCTGAGGGCGACTGCCGCAAGGGCCGCGAAGCCGGCGGCCTCCACCCCACGCCTGTCACGGCGCATGTCGCCGAAGCGAATGCTCCCGAGGATCCCAAGCGAGAACGCGATCGTGACCCCGATGCCGGCACCCAGCGAATAGAGCACGACGTCCCGCAGCGCGGCCCAATCGACGACCGTCGCGATCAGGGCGTTTCACCCATGCCCACGGGAAGCGGCGGAGCGACCTTGCGCAGCCGCGGACCCAGCAGTGCCGCGATCAGCCCGATCGTGAGCAGCGACACCACCACCGGCCCGAGCGCGCCGGTCCCGAAGATGCGCGTCACCCCATAGGTGAACGCGCCGATCGCGCCGGCCGCCGGCAGGGTCAGCAGCCAGGCCACGACGATGTTGCCGGCGACGCCCCATCGCACCGCTGAAAGCCGCTTGGCCGCACCGGCGCCCATCACGGCGCCCGAGATCGTGTGCGTCGTCGACAGCGGGTATCCGAAGTGGGACGAGGCCAGGATGACGGTCGCGCCCGCGCCCTGTGTCGCGAAGCCCTGGGCGGGGTCCATCTTGATGATGCCGGTGCCGAGCGTCCTGATGATGCGCCAGCCGCCGGCGTACGTCCCGAGCGCGATCGCGGTCGCGGAGGCAATCACTACCCAGGTCGGCACGTAGAAGTCGTTCGGGTTGATGTCACCGTGCGCGATCAGGGCGAGTGTGATCACGCCCATCGTCTTCTGCGCGTCGTTCGTGCCGTGCGAGAGCGCCAACAGACCGCCGGACGCGAGCTGCCCGAGCCTGAACCCGCGGTTCACCGAGCCGGGCCGCAGGCGGCCGATGATGTTGTAGCGAAGATGATCCCGACGCCCGCCACGGCGAATGCGAGCAGTGGGGCGATCAGCGCCGGGATGATCACCTTGCCGAGCAGGCCCCCGCCGATCACTGCGGAGGTGCCCTCGGCCGCGAGCGCGGCGCCCACCACGCCACCGATCAGGGCGTGCGAGGAGCTGGAGGGAAGCCCGAGGTACCAGGTCGCAAGGTTCCACGCGATCGCGCCGATCAGCCCCGCGAAGACGATCGTGGGAGTGATGAGGTTCGCCTCGACGATGCCGTTGGCGACGGTCGCGGCCACTGCGACGGACAGAAACGCCCCGACGAAGTTCAGCAACGCGGCTCCGAGGACCGCCGTGCGCGGTGGCAACGCGCGGGTGGAGATCCCGGTCGCCACCACGTTCGCCGTGTCGTGGAACCCGTTCGTGAAGTCGAACGCGAGCGCCGTGACGACGACGATGACCAGCACTAGGTCGCTGTCCATTGCCCTCTTTCTGTTCCGTGCCGCGCCTGCAGGTCAGGCGTGCTTCACAACGATGCCCTCGAGAATGTTCGCGACTCTCTCGGTCGCGTCGATCGCGTGCTCGAGCCGGTCGAAGATGTCCTTCCACTTGATCACGATCATCGGATCGATGCCTCCCTTGAACAGCGACGCGAGCGCCTCACGCGTGATGCGATCGCCCTCGTTCTCGAGCCGGTTGACCTCCACCAGGTAGTGGTTGAGGTCCTGGAAACCGCGCAGGCGCTTGAGCGCCTCGGCGATGTTGCGACACGAGTCTTCGAGCACCCGGGTGAGCTGCTGCGCTTGTTCCATCGGCGCCTCGATGTTGTAGAGGCCCATGAAATCCGCCGCCTCCTCGGTGAAGTCGACGACGTCGTCGAGGCCGGACGCAAGGGAGAAGATGTCCTCCCTGTCAATCGGCGTGACCGAGGTGCTGTTGAGCCGATGGATGATGTCGTGCGTGATCCTGTCGCCCTCCTGCTCGCAGATCAGGATCTCACGCCCCAGACCCCCGGCCTCCGGCCATTGCTTGATCAGCTGGTCGAGCAGATGGGCAGCACGGAGGATGTTCGTTCCCGCCTCATCGAAGAGGTTGAAGAACTCGCGGTCCTTGGGGACGAGGCTTAGTCTGGCCATAGGCGGAGATGAGGCTCGTGCGGCGACCTCGTCAGGCGCGTGGGACGCTACCAGAGCCCTCGGGTGACCCTTCGTCCACTGGGGCCTCGCTGGCGTCGAAGCGGTAGCCGATGCCGAAGTGCGTGTGGACGTAGCCCCACCCGGGCGAGGCCGCCTCGAGCTTGCGCCGCAGCTTCCTGACGAAGACGTCGACGGATCGGTCACCGTGCGCCATCTGGTAGCCCCATACACGCTCGTAGATGCGCTCACGGGGAATCACCCTGCCCTGCGACCCCGCGAGCAGCGTGAGCAGCTCGAACTCCCGGCGCGTGAGGCCCAGCGAGCGGCCCCCCACGAACGCTTCGAACATGTCGGGCCTGATCTCCAGCTCGCCGGCAATCACGGGGTCCGCGGCCTCCGCGGTCGTCGAGCCCGCCTGGCGGGCACGCAGCGCCGCCTCGACGCGCGCGAGCACCTCCTCGGGGTGGCACGGCTTGGTGACCCAGTCGTCTGCTCCGAGCCGCATCCCCCGTACACGCTGGGCGACCGAGGTCGGCCCGGTGCAGACGACGACGGCCTGGCTTGGGGACGACGCGCACATGCGACCCAGGTAGGTCCACGCGTCCGCGCCCAGCATCGCCGTGTCGATCACGATCGCGTGCTGGCGCAGCGCCTGGATCTCCTCGACCGGGGGAGCGCTGCCGAGCACCTGCGCGCGCCAGCCCACCGCGCCGATGCGCTTCGCGAGCACACGCACGAAGCCGCTGTCGGAGTCGATGATGGCCACCCGCGCCGCGGCCGGCGCAGAAGTCGGGACTGGTCGATGGTCGGATGCCATGCCCAGGGCTTCGACGGATTCCACTGCACCCCAGTCTAGAGGGGGACCCCTCGGACAAACCGCTCTGCGATGGCCCTTTCACAAGATTTTCACATCGAGGACACGCCGCCTTAACCAGCCGCCCACCTCCTCTGAACGATTCTCTTCAAGCATGAACGAGGTCAACTACACAAGGAGGGCGCGCGTGCGCTCACGCCTGCTGTTCCCCGCAGCGATCGTCGTACTGGGCCTGGCCCTGTTCGGAGCCGCTTGCGGCAATGACAACAGCGGAGGATCCAATCTCTCCGGCTCGATCAAGATCGACGGGTCGAGCACGATCGGCCCGCTCAGCGAAGCGGCGGCCGAGCTGTTCCGGGAGGAGAACCCGGATGTGAGGATCACGGTCGGGATCTCCGGCACCGGCGGCGGCTTCGAGAAGTTCTGCGCCGGCGAGACGGACATCTCCGATGCGTCGCGTCCGATCGAGCCCGACGAGGTCGAGTCCTGCAAGAAGGAGGGCGTCGAGTACGGCGAGATGCAGGTCGCCAACGACGGCCTGGCGATAGTCGTGAACCCCGAGAACGACTGGGCGGACTGCCTCACGGTCGCGGAGCTCCAGAAGATCTGGGAGCCGAGCTCCGACGTGAACAACTGGAACCAGGTCAAGAGCGGCTACCCGGACGAGCAGATGAGGCTGTTCGGCGCCGGAACCGACTCCGGGACCTTCGACTACTTCACCGAGCAGATCAACGGTGAGGAGGGCGCGACCCGCAAGGACTACAGCCCCTCGGAGGACGACAACGTCACGGTCCAGGGCGTATCCGGAGCGAAGGGCAACCTGGGGTACTTCGGCCTCTCGTACGCCCAGCAGAACGAGGGCAAGGTCAAGGCGATCCAGGTCGACGGCGGCGACGGGTGCGTCGAGCCGACGACCGCCACGGTCCAGGACGGCAGCTACAAGCCGCTGTCGCGGCCGCTGCTGGTCTACCCCTCGAAGAAGGCGCTCCAGAACGAGGCGACTGCGGCGTTCGTCAGGTTCTACGCGGACAACTACGAGGCGATCGCGACCCAGGCGCAGTTCGTGCCGATGACCGAAGAGCAGGCACAGAAGGCCAGGGACACCGTCACCCAGTTGGAGGGTTAGGTGGAGGCAGGGTCCAGAGCGGACGTACCGGGAGCCGGCGCGCAGGTCGCGCGCCGGCTCACCGTTTCAAGGCGCCGTTACGGCGAGACCCTGATCAAGTGGTTGCTGGGGGCGTGCGCCGCCGTATCGGTGCTGACCACGATCGGCATCGTGATCGCGCTGGCCGAGCCGACGTTCGACTTCTTCCAGGACATCGGCGTGGGCGAGTTCTTCACCGGGACGGAGTGGTCCCCGCTCTTCAAGCCGGCGAGCTTCGGCGTCCTGCCGCTCGTCGTGGGAACGCTCAGCACGACGTTCTGGGCTTGCCTCGTCGCGATTCCCTTCGGCCTCGGCGCGGCGATCTACCTGTCCGAGTACGCGCGGCCGCGCACCCGCGCTTGGCTGAAGCCCGCGCTCGAGGTGCTCGCGGGCATCCCGACCGTGGTCTACGGCTACTTCGCGCTGACGGCCGTGACCCCGTTCCTGCAGGACCTCGGGCTCCAGGTCGAGGTGTTCAACGCCCTGGCGGCCGGCCTCGTGATGGGGGTCATGATCCTGCCGACCGTCGCCTCGCTCTCCGACGACGCGATGACCGCCGTGCCGATGGCGCTGCGCGAGGGTGCCTACGGCCTCGGCGCGTCCCGGCTCCAGGTCTCGACCCGGGTGGTCGTCCCGGCCGCGCTGTCGGGCATCGTCTCCTCGTTCGTGCTCGGGATCTCACGCGCAGTCGGCGAGACGATGATCGTCGCGATCGCGGCGGGCCAGCAGGCGCGCATCTCGCTCGACCCGACCGAGGCGATCCAGACGATGACCGCCTACATCGCGCAGGTCGGCATCGGCGACGTGCCGACCGGCAGCGTCGAGTACAAGACGATCTTCGCCGTCGGGGCGACGCTGTTCGTCGCGACCTTGGTCATGAACGTGATCAGCATCCGCCTCGTGCGCAAGTACCGCGAGGTGTACGAGTGAGCGCCGGCTACGGGGCCCCCGGCGCTCCCGCGAGCGAGGACAGGCGCCGCTACGTGAGCGGAGCCTCCCGCCGGGACCGGGCCTCGGGCATCGCCTTCAAGGGCGTCCTCCTCTTCAGCCTCCTGATCGGGTTCGTGACGCTGATCATCTTGCTGATCACGGTGGCCTCCGACGGGCTCGGAAAGCTCAGCTGGGACTTCATCACCTCCTTCCCGTCCTCCCTGCCCAGCCGGGCCGGCATCCAGTCGCCGATCGTCGGCACGATCTACCTGATGATCCTGGTGGCGCTGATCACGATCCCGATCGGGGTCGGCGCGGCGCTCTACCTCGAGGAGTACGCGGACCGCAACCGCTGGTACAACCGCGCGATCGAGCTGAACATCCAGAACCTGGCCGCCGTGCCCTCGATCGTCTACGGCATCCTCGGACTGGCGTTCCTCGTGCGCGGGCTCGACCTCGGGCGCGTGCTGCTCGCCGGCGCGCTGACGCTCTCGCTGCTCGTCCTCCCGATCGTGATCATCGCCTCGCGCGAGGCGATCCGCGCGGTGCCACCGTCGATCCGCGAGGGCGCGCTCGCACTCGGCGCGACGCGCTGGCAGATGATCTGGCGCCAGGTGCTGCCCGCCGCGATTCCCGGGATCGCGACCGGGTCGATCCTCGCGCTCTCACGGGCGATCGGCGAGACCGCGCCGCTCATCCTGATCGGGGCGATCGTGTTCGTGCCCTTCAACCCCTCGGGGTTGACGGATCAGTTCACGGCGCTCCCGATCCAGATCTTCAACTGGACCACGCGGCCCCAGGAGGACTTCAAGCTGCTCGCGGCGGCGGCGATCCTCGTGCTGATGGCCTTGCTGCTGACGATGAACGCCTTTGCCATCTGGCTGAGGAACAAGTATCAACGCAGGTGGTAAAGATGCGGACTGAGCAGATGACCGAACCGCAGGACGAGACCACCACTCCCGTGCCCACACGAGACGACCACCCGACCACGAAGATCGAGGCCCGCAAGCCGGGCGATCGCTCGCCGGGCAGCGCCGAGCCGATCTTCGAGGTCGTCGACGTAGCGGTCTCCTACGGCGGCACCCCCGCCGTGCGCAACATCTCGCTCGACATCGGGCACAACCGCATCACGGCACTGATCGGGCCCTCGGGGTGCGGCAAGAGCACGCTGATCCGCTGCTTCAACCGCATGAACGACCTGATCCAGGGCGCCACCGTGGACGGCTCGATCCTCTACCACGGCCAGGACCTATACGGCGCCGGCGTCGACCCGGTCGAGGTCCGCAAGCTGATCGGCATGGTGTTCCAGAAGCCCAACCCGTTCCCCAAGTCGATCTTCGACAACATCGCCTTCGGCCCGCGGGTCGTCGGGATGAGCGGCGACATGGACGCGATCGTCGAGCGGGCGCTGAAGCGGGCCGCGCTTTGGGACGAGGTCAAGGACCGCCTCAAGGAGAACGCCTACCGTCTCTCGGGCGGCCAGCAGCAGCGCCTGTGCATCGCGCGCTGCCTCGCCGTCGAGCCCGACGTGATCCTGATGGACGAGCCGTGCTCGGCACTCGACCCGATCGCGACCGCGCGGATCGAGGACCTGATGCTCGAGCTGAAGGACCGCTACTCGATCGTGATCGTCACGCACAACATGCAGCAGGCCGCCCGTGTCTCGGACATGACGGCCGTGCTGATGCCCGAGGTGCGCGAGGGCGACATCACGATCGGCCACATCGTCGAGTACGCCGAGACGGACAAGATCTTCACCAACCCCGAAAACAAGCGCACCGAGGACTACGTCACCGGAAGGGTCGGTTAGCCCGTCGTGGCCGAGGCGCGCGTCGAGTTCCACGAGCAGCTGCGCGAGCTCGAGCAGGAGGCGCTTTCCACGATCGATCTCGCGAGCGCCGCGCTGGCGCAGGCGATCGAGGCGGTCGTCAACCACGACCAGGAGCTGGCGGTGATGGTGATCGAGGGCGACGACCGCATCGACGGGCGCTACCTCGACGTCCACCAGGGCATCCTCAGCCTGCTCGCCCGCCAGAGCCCGGTCGCCAGCGACCTGCGGCTGGTGGCCGCCCTGCTCCACTCGATCATGCACATCGAGCGCACCGGCGACCTCGCGGTCAACATCGCGAAGCTCGTGCCGCTGATGGGCAAGCCGCCGAGCGGTGCCGGCGAGGACATCATGGCCAAGCTCGAGGCGGCGAGCGCGCAGGCGCGCGACCAGCTCAAGCAGGCGCAGATCGCCTTCGAGCAGCGCAACCTGAACCTCGCCGAGAACCTCGTCAGGCAGGACGACGTGATCGACGCGCTCAACCGCCAGATCTTCCAGGAGGCGATCGAGTCCGGGGGCAGCGACCCCCGCTCGCGCGAGTGGGCGGCGCACATGATGCTGATCGCGCGCTACATCGAGCGCATCGGCGACCACACCGTCGACATCGGCGAGCAGATCGCTTTTGTGATCAGCGGGGAGTTCCGGGAGTTCACGGACGCTTCGCGTCCTGGGGGCGTGCCGGCGTAGCGGCGCGAAACCGCTTCCGTCGATTCACCCCCTATGGGGGGTCAAGTGACGGAAGCGCACCGACCAGACCGGCTACCGCGCCGCGGTGCGGTTGCGTCCCTCGGCTTTCGCCTCGTAAAGCGCGAGGTCGGCGCGCGCGAGGAACTGGTCCGGCTCGTCGCCTGCCCACTCCACCACTCCCACCGAGCACGTGAGCTCGCGCGGCATCGCCGCGCGCAGCCGCTCGGCGAGGTGGACTGCCGCCGCGGTGGAGGCGCCCGGCAGCAGCACCACGAACTCGTCGCCGCCGAAGCGCGCGATCAGGTCGGTCGGCCGCACGACGTCGCGCCACGATGCGGCGACCTCCTTGAGGACGCGGTCGCCGGCTTGGTGGCCGTGGCTGTCGTTGACCGCCTTGAAGTTGTCGAGGTCGATCACGAGGAGGGAAAGGGGCTCGCCGCCGCGGTACGCGCGGGCGATCTCGACGGGTAGCTGCTCCTCCCAGACACGCCGGTTGGGCAGGCCGGTGAGCGGGTCGGTGCGGGCGAGGGCGGCGAGCTGGGCGAGCATGTCGCTGCGCTCGACGGCCACCGCGGTCTCGTCCGCGATCAATGCGATCACAGAGGTCTCACGAGTCGTGAGCTCGTCGATGGGGCGAGCCCAGCCGAGCGCGAGCACCGCAACCACCTGGTCGCCGCGGCGCACCGGCTCGAACAGCACCGAGTCCATCCCGGTGGCCTCGACCATGCGCTGCGAAATTGCCGGATTTCCGCGCGCCCTGGGCGCGAAGAACCGCTGCCCGGAGAGGAACGCGATCCCCACCCCGGACGCCTCCCGGCCGACGTCGAGCACCTCGCCTGTCTGGAGGTCGACGCCGGCACCCGCCGTCAGCACCAAACGATTGTCGCCCTCGTGCTCCCACAGCGTGGCGATCGTGCTGCCCGACAGCTCGACCGTGGCCCGGCAGATGCTCGAGCGCGCATCGGGCTGGGTCGCGATGTCGCGCGCCACCGCAGCTACCAGGCGTAAAGTGCTCTGCTCCTCCAACAGCCTTTGCTCGCTCGCGCGCAGCGCCTCCTCCGCGCCCGCCGCAGTCGCGCGCGCCTCGCGGCTCGCCCGCTCGTACCGTCCGGCGAGCACGAACGCCGCGACGACGCCACCGACGGCGAGGGCGTTCAGCGGCGAGAAGCCCGCGACGGCCGCGATCGCAGGCAGCGCAACGATCTGGGCCCAAAGCAGGCGCAGCATCCAGGGGCTTCCCGTGTCCGGCGTTCCCACATTGTGTGCATCGGCTCAGGAGGGGGAGGCCTTGACCCCCCGCCGGCGAGGTGGGAAGCCGGTGTCCCGGCCTGGGCGGGCGTTCTAAGCGACGGCGGGGGGCGGAAGCCGCTCAGCGCCGACGAGCCGGTGGTCGTCGAAGCTGAGCGCCCAGACCCCGCCCTTCTTGAGGCTCGCGGGCCCCGTGAGATCGAGCTCGTCGGCCTTGGCGAGGCGCTCGACGAGCTCATCGACGACGCCGCCCTGGCTGCATGCGACCGCCGCCCGCCCGGGGCCGCCGAGGTTACGGATCAACTCGACCGCGTCGTGCTCGCGCCCGGGGAAGCCCGCCTCTGAGAGCAGGACGGTCTCCTCGACGGGCACTCCGATCGACTCGCTCAGCGGGCGCACGGTCTCGACACAGCGAACTACGTCGGCGGACTGGATCTCGTCCACCTCGAAGCGCGACAGCAGCCGCACCAGCTCCGCGGCCTGCTCCTCCCCGGTCTCGTCGAGTGGGCGCAGCCGGTCCTCCCCGTCCCATTTTGCGCGGCTCCCGGCGCTCGAGTGGCGAACGAGCAGCACGGACCCGGTGATCGCCGGGCGCTTTGCAAAACGCTCGAGGATCTCGCGATCGGTGGCGCGCGTGATCGTCTCGCGCGCGTCGTCGACCGACAGCCAGCGCATCTCGTCGACCTCCCGGTTGGCGCTGAACGCGCCGCCGGTCGCGCGCATCGCCCAGTACTGGACGACCTTCTCGCGTGCGGCCCCGCCCGACTTCTTCAGGTAGCGCACCTCGCCGAGCGAGCGCCCGGGCCGCACCCGGTAGCCGGTCTCCTCGTGCACCTCGCGGATCGCGCCCTCGAGATGGGTCTCACCCGGGGCGAGCTTGCCCTTCGGGAGACTCCAGTCGTCGTAGCGCGGACGGTGGATCACGGCGATCTCCACCCCGCCCATGTCCTCGCCCCCGCGCCACACGACACCGCCGGCAGCCTGGATCGGCGCCTTGATCGCCACTAGATGGTCGGTTCCGGATCCGCGTGCCCACGGGGGCGCGAGAACCGAGCTGGGCAAGGATCGAGGGTGAAGCCCATGCTGGTTGCATGGGCGAGTCCGAGGACGCAGATCCAGCGAAGGTTCGCAGCGTCATCCGTGGGTGCGGGGAGTTTGAAATCGAACATCTACATCCAATCGCGGCGCTTCGAGCGGTCCAGCTTGCGCCACGCGGCGCCGTGGCCGGCGCGCGCGCCGGCGTGCGCCCGGTCCTGGCGCTCGAGCAGGCGCCCGGCCGCGAAGCTGACCTCGTGCGAATGCCCTCCTTCCGCGACGAAGCACTCGATCGCCTGCTTCGCGACCACCGAGTCCTGGAGCTCTCCGAGGACCTCCTGGACGCGGGCGGCGGCGCCGGCGAAGCGCTTTGCCTGTACCCCACCGCCCTTGCCGAGCGCCGGGGCGACCGCCTCTGCGGCGTAGCGCGCCTGCTTCGCGCGCTTTCGCACCTCGTGGAAGTCCTCGTCGGGGCTTGCGTCGCCGAGGGCGCACCCGGCGCGCGCGACCTTCGCCCACGAGCGACGCACGAGCGGCGGCAGCACGTCACGCGACGGCGCGTCGGCGGCGGCCGTCAGGGGCGGCGCGGCGGCGGCGTCGACGAGTCGGTCGAGCAGGGTCACATAGCGCGGGCTGCGCAGCGCTCCGAGCAGGCGCTCCCGCGTTACCTCGCGGCGGGCCTCGAGCATCTCGAAGAGCCCGTCGAGATGGGGCTCGAGGCCGTCCCCGGACTCGCGCAGGCGCGCGAGCAGCACGTCGAGGTCCCGCACGTCGCCGAGCGCCGCGCCGAGCCACTTCAGCTCGGCCCGCAGGCCCTCGGCCCACTCCGAGTCGACCAGCTTGCGGAACGTCCGCAGGTCACTGCGCAGCCGGCGCGTGCCAACGCGCATCTGGTGCAGCGGCTCGGCCTCGCCGAGCCTCGTGCGCGCGTCGTTCATCACGATCCGGCGCACGCCGCGGGCGATCGCCGCGCGCACGGCGGTCGCGGCCGGGTCGCCGGGTCGCAGCCGGCTCGGCACGACCACGTCCGGCGCCGCGCTCGCCCGCGGTCCGAGCGCCCGCACCACCTTCGGGATCTGGACCGTGGGCTCGACGCCGTCGCGCGCGACGATCGCGGCGATCCGCACGAGGCGCTCACGGTCGATGCCGCGGCCTTCGATCTCGATCTCCCGGAAGCGCTCGGTCACCCGGCCGTGCTGGAGGACCGAGACGCGGTCGTCGACGAGCTCCGCGAGCTCGTTGCCGTCCGCGTCGCTCAGCCGCCAGCGGCGGCGGCGCGTCCGTAGGCGCGCGACCGGCGTGAGCGTCGACGAGCGCACGAGCGCCTTCACGAGGTCGCTCGCAGCGTGGGGGACGGTGCGGCCGGTCCCGCCGAACGAGATCTCGTCGCGCCCGTCCGCGATGCCGGCGCCGACCGGCAGCTTCACGCACCAGCCCGAGTCGGCGGCCCCCTCCCCCGTGCGGTTGCGCAGGCTCACTCCGTGGCGTGCCAGCCGCAGGTCGGGCGTGTCGTAGTACGTCGCCCGCAGATCGAGGGCCGCGAGCTCCTCGATTCCGGCGATCTCCGTAGGGCCGGGCGGGATCGTCGGGGCGAATGCGCCGTCGACGGAGAGCTTGATCTCCTGCTCGAGCACGTGCCCCTCAGGCTTCTGCGATCGGGTGACGCATCAATTGGTCCTGGAAGTGGAGGCGCACCTCGCCCTCCTCGGGGGTCACGGGGCGCCACTTCCCGTGGCGGTCGAGGGTCCAGGCCGACGCGTTGTCGGACAACGCGAGGTCGAGGATCAACTTCAGCTGCTCGCGCAGCTCCGCCGTCTTGACGGCCGCCAGGGCCTCGACGCGCCGGTCGAGGTTGCGCGGCATGAGGTCGGCGCTGCCGATGAACAATTGCTCGTCGCCGCCGTTCTGAAAGTAGAAGACCCGCGAGTGCTCGAGGAACCGCCCGAGGATCGAGCGCACCGCGATGTTCTTGCTGAGCGACTTCACGTGCGGGCGCAGCGTGCAAACCGCGCGCACGATGAGGTCGATCTTCACGCCCTGCCCCGACGCGTTGTATAGAGCGTCCACCATTGCATCATCGGACAGGTTGTTCATCTTCATGATGATCCTGCCCGGCTTCTCCGGGGTCGACAAGGCGGCCTCGCGCTCGATCATCTGGACCATTCGGTCGCGCATGCCGTGGGGCGCGACGATCATGCACCGGTACTTCTGGTCGCGCGAGAAGCCCGTGATGTAGTTGAACAGGTGCGCGACCTCCGCGGCCAGCTCCGGATCCGCGGTGAACAGGCCGAGATCCTCGTAGATTCGCGCCGTGATCGGGTTGTAGTTGCCGGTCCCGACGTGCACGTACTGCTTGAGGTGGCCGCCCTCGTCGCGGACCACGAGACACAGCTTGCAGTGGGTCTTCAGGCCCGCGACCCCGTAGACGACGTGGCAGCCAGCCTTCTCAAGCGTGCGCGCCCATGCGATGTTCGCGCTCTCGTCGAAGCGCGCCTTGATCTCGATCAGCACCATGACCTGCTTGCCGCGCTCGGCTGCCTCGATCAGGGCGTTCACGATCGGGCTGCCGGCCGTCCGGTACAGCGTCTGCTTGATCGCGAGCACGTCGGGGTCGGCCGCCGCCTCCTCGATGAAGCGCTCCACGCTTGTCGCGAACGACTCGTAGGGATGGTGCACGAGCACATCGCGATCCCCGAGCACCTCGAAGATCGAGACGTCCTCCTCTGCGAGCGAGAGGTCGGGGTGCGTGACGGGCAGGTAGGGCTCGTCCTTCAGCTCGGGCCGGTCGATCGCGTGCAACCCCCATAGCCCGGAGAGGTCGAGCGGCGAGGGCAGCATGTAGATGTCCTCGTCTTCGACCTCCAGCTCGCTCATCAGCAGCTCGAGCACGTGGTGCGGGATCGTCTGCTCGACCTCGAGCCGCACGGCTGGGCGCGCACGTCGCTTGCTGAGCTGCTCCTCGAGCGCCTCGAGCAGGTCGTCGGCGCCGTCGTCGATCTCGAGGTCGGCGTTCCGCGTGACGCGGAAGGTGTGGTGCTCGACGATCTCCATGCCCGGGAACAGCTCGCCGAGATTGGCGGCGATCACCTCCTCGAGGGGCACGAAGCAACGGTCCTCGGCGAACGAGATGAAGCGCGGCAGGATCGGCGGCACCTTGATGCGGGCGAAGTGCATGCGACCGGCCGGCGGGTCGCGCACGAGCACCGCGAGGTTCAGGGACAGGTTCGAGATGTACGGGAAAGGGCGACCGGAGTCGACCGCGAGCGGCGTGAGCACCGGAAAGATCTTCTCGCTGAACATCGCGTTCAGCTCCTCGCGTTGAGCCGGCTCGAGCTCGGACCAGCGCAGCACCCTCACTCCTTTGGCGCTGAGGGCGGGCATCATGTCGTCGGCGAACATGCGGGCGTGGCGCTCGGCCAGCGGAACGACCTTCGCGGCGATCGCGGAAAGTTGCTCGCGCGGCGTGAGGCCGTCGGACGAGCGCGCGCGGATGCCGGCCGCGGCTTGCTGCTTCAGTCCCGCCACGCGCACCTGGAAGAACTCGTCCATGTTGGTCGCGAAGATCGCGAGGAACTTGACACGCTCGAGCAGGGGCGTGTCAGTGTCCTCCGCGAGCGCGAGCACCCGGGCGTTGAAGTCGATGTTCGACAGCTCGCGGTTGAGGTACCCGTTCTTCGTCCCGGACCTGGTGGTGGCGACCCTCGCAGCTTCGGGGTCCTTCACGGGCTTCACAGGCGCCGTGCCTCGGCCACGCGCGTCAGACGCTCGTCACGCGTTCCGGCGTCAACCGGCAGCCCACGCCGAAGTGGGTGTGTATATAGAACCAGCCTGGTGCACACGTCTTTAGCTTACGCCTGGCCTTCCGCACGAAGACGTCCACCGAGCGGTCGCGGTAGGTCATCTGGCCGCCCCTTTGGCGGCCGCTGCTGGGACCGCCCCCGAGACGGGGCGACCGCTAGCTGAACGTCGCCGACTGCACCCCGGTCGCGATCAGCAGGATCACCAGCCCGGCGACGATCAGGCGGTAGAAGACGAAGATGTTGTAGCTGTGCGTCTGGAGGTAGCGCAGCATGGCCCAGATCGCGGCGAAGCCGGACGCCGCGGAGGCCGCGATTCCCACGATGATCGGCCCGAGGCTGCCCGGCGGCAGCCCGGTCGTGATCGCGTCCACGCTCTCGTAGAGCACGGCGCCGAGCGTGATCGGGGCCAGGAGCAGGAACGAGAAGCGCGCGGCCGAGGCGCGCGTCAGCCCGATCGCGCGGCCGGCGGTGATCGTGATGCCCGAGCGTGAGGTGCCCGGCGCGAGGGCGACCGCCTGCGCCACGCCCACGATGATCGCGTCCCGCAGCTTCAGTCCCTCGACCTCACGCCGCTCGGGCAGCCGGTCCGCGAGGTAGAGCAGGATCGCGAAGAGCGAAAGCAGGATCGCGATCTGCCACGGCTCGCCCAGCTTGTTCGTGATCGGGTCCTCGGCGATCGCCCCGATCGCAGCGGCGGGGATCGTCGCGATCACGATCAGCCACCCGAGCCGCTCGTCCACCGTCTCGACGCTGCGACGGCGCGCGCTGTGCAGGACGCCGCGCGCGTAGCGCACGAGGTCGTGGCGGAAGTACGTGAACACTCCCACCAGGGTCCCGATGTGCAGCGCGACGTCGAACGTCTTGTTGAATTCGGGGTGCTGCTCGAGGTACGTGAAGTCCAGCACCCAGGGCACGAGGATCAGGTGCCCGGACGAGGAGATCGGCAGGAACTCGGTCAGCCCCTGCACGACGCCGAGCAGCAGCGCCTGGAGCTCATTCATGCGCGGGTCAGCCTAATGGCGCAGCGGATCGGGCGGGGAGCCGGGGTGCAATGCCGCCTTGCCCGCGCGCTCGGAGGTGCGGCATCCAAGGCGAGTATCGGCCTTCCCAAGTTGCGACAAGCTGTACGCCCGTGACCACGATGCGAAGCGGGAGTTGACGCGCCCGCGCCTGAGGTAAAGTGCGGGGCATGCGCATCCGGGCTGCCCTGGCCGCCGTTTCCGGCCTCCTCCTGACGCTCGCCCTCGCCATGCCCGCGATCGCGGCGAAGGGCGGAGAGGGCACGTACGGCAAGACCGACGACAAGGTCATCACGAACTTCGGCTTCGGCCTGATCGTCTTCTTCGTGATGCTCGTGACCGCCCTGAGCGTCGCGCAGCACCTGCTCGAGCGCCGCAAAACCCGCAAGTAGCCACGCTCCCGGCCGCGCGCGTGAGCGAGGCGATCTCCTCCGATCACGAGTCGTGGCAGCCGCCCGGCCCTGAGGAGCAGTGGTCGGACTCGTTCTACTTCGGTGGCGGGGACGGCAGCGGCCTCGCGTTCTACTCGCGCGTCGGCCGGCGTCCGAACGAGGGCGTCACGGAGGGCGCCGTGGGGATCTGGCTCCCGGGCCAGGGGTTCCTGCTGAGCTTCGCCCGCGCGCAGGCGCACGACGGGATCGCGGCCGGGCCGGTCGCGTTCGAGTGCGCGGTGCCGCTGGTGCTCTGGGAGCTGCGCTTCACGGGGGAGGGACGACTGTTCGAGCGCGCCGAGCACATCGCCACGGACCGCGACGCCCATCGCACGGTCGCGCTGTCGGGCGCGCTGCGCTTCACGGCCTGGGACGCGCCGCTGTCGTTCGGCGCCGGGCTCTCCGCGGCGGTCGCGAGCCGCCACTACGAGCAGCCGGGCTCGGTCTCGGGCGTGATCGAGGTCGACGGCCGCCGTCACGCGCTCGCCGGCCGTGGGCTGCGCGACCACTCCTGGGGCGTGCGCGACTGGCAGGGCGTGCCGTGGTGGCGGTGGTTCGGGATGGTCGTCGACCCCGACAACTTCCTGATGCTGAACAACGTCGGCCTCCCGGGCGGCGGCGAAACCGCGGGCGGCTACCTGATGCGCGACGGGGAGATCGCCGCGATCGCAGCGTGCGACACGACGTCGGAGCTCGACCCCGGCCTCGGCTGCCAGCGCTCCTTCGAGGCGCGCGCCACCGACGAACGCGGCCGCACGACGACTCTGCGAGGCCGCGCGATCGAGGTCGCGCCCCTGCGCCAGCGCCGCGACGGGCGCACGACCCACGTCAACGAGGGACTCACCGAGTACGAGTGGGAGGGCAACACCGGCACCGGCATCTCCGAGTACCTCGTGCAAGAGAAACCGCCACTCGCGGGCGAGCCCGCGAGTGGGTTCGCGAAGGGCCGGATGGGCTCGTGAGCACGGCGGCGGGCTCGGACATCTGGACTCGCCCGGCCGAGCTGCTGCGCGACCTGATCCGCTTCGACACGACCAACCCGCCCGGCAACGAGCGCGCCTGCGTCGCCTACATCGACGAGCTGCTCTCGGGGGCGGGCATCGAGACCACGATCCGCGCCCGCGACCCCGAGCGGCCGAACCTGATCGCGCGGCTCCCCGGTCGCGGAGAGGCGCCCCCGCTGCTGCTGCACGGGCACGTCGACGTCGTCACGACCGAGGGCCAGGAATGGAGCGTGCCCCCCTTCGACGCCGTCGAGCGCGACGGGTACATCTGGGGGCGGGGAGCGATCGACATGAAGGGCGGGGTCGCGATGATGCTCGCCGCGCTGTTGCGTGCGCGCGCCGAGGGCGTCGAGCCGGCCGGCGACGTGATCCTCTGCGCACTCGCCGACGAGGAGAACATGAGCCCGTACGGCGCCGATTGGCTGACGCGCGAGCACGCCGACCTGTTCGCGGGGGTGCGGTACGCGATCGGCGAGTTCGGGGGCTTCACGATGCACGTCGGCGGCCGGCGCTTCTACCCGATCCAGGTCGCCGAGAAGCAGGTGTGCACCGTGCGGGCGAAGCTCCGCGGAGCGCCCGGCCACGGCTCGATGCCCGTCCGCGGCGCCGCGATGGCGAAGCTTGCGCACATGCTCCGGCTCCTCGACAGGCACAGGCTGCCGGTGCACGTGACGCCGGTGACCAGGCAGATGATCGAGGCGATGGCCGGCGGCCTCGGGGGAGCCCAGCGGGCGATCCTGAGCCTCCTGCTCAGGCCGCGTCTCACCGATCGCGTGCTCGACCGCATGGGCGAGCGTGCGCGCGTCCTCGACCCGATCCTCCACAACACGGTGAGCGCCACGAGCCTGCGCGGGTCCGACAAGTTCAACGTGATCCCCGCCGAGATCGAGATCGTGCTCGACGGGCGCCTGCTCCCCGGTTTCGCCCCGCAGGACCTCCTCGGCGAGCTGCACGGGCTGATCGGCCGTGACGTCGAGTTCGAGGTGGTCCGGCACGATCCGGGCCCGCCGGAGCCGGACCTCACCCTGTTCGCGACGCTCGCCGAGATCCTCGAGCAGGCCGACCCGGGCAGCACGGGTGTCCCGCTGCTGATGCCCGGCGTCTCGGACGCGCGGTTCTTCGCCCGGCTCGGCATCCAGAACTACGGCTTCACCCCGATGCGCCTGCCGGCCGACTTCAACTTCTGGTCGGGAGTGCACGGCGCAGACGAGCGCATCCCCGCAGACGCGGTGGAGTTCGGCGCACGGGCGATCGGCGCGGCGCTGCGGCGGTTCGGGGACGCATGAGCGAGGGCTCCGGTCCGCACGCGCCGGGCACGCGCTGGGCGCTGACTCTGCCGTTCACATCGGTTCCGCTACGCGAGCACCGTGCGCTCGTGGAGGGCGCGGAGGCGGTCGGCTACGACGACCTGTGGAGCGGCGAGACGAACGGGCCCGACGGATTCACCACGCTCGCGCTCGCGGCCGCGTGGACCGAGCACATGCGCCTCGGCACCGGCGTCGTCAACGCGTTCACACGAGGCCCCGCCGTGCTCGCCCAGCACGCCGCGGCGCTCCAGGACGCAAGCGGCGGGCGCTTCTGCCTCGGCATCGGCTCGTCGTCCCAGGCGATCGTCGAGCGCTGGAACGAGATTCCCTTCGAGAAGCCCCTCACGAAGGTGCGCGAGACCGTCGAGGCGCTGCGCCCGATCCTCGCGGGCGAGCGCGGCCCCGGAGGCTTCAAGCTCGAGACGGCGCCCGACCCCGCTCCCCCGATCTACATCGCCGCGCTGCGCGGGCGGATGCTGCGGCTCGGCGGAGCGCTCGGCGACGGCACGTTCGTCAACTTCCTCCCGCTGTCGGGGGTGGCGACCGTGATGGCCGAGATCAACGCGGGCGAGCGCGAGGCCGGCAAGCCGCAGGGATCGTCCGACGTGCTCTGCCGCTTCTTCTGCATCCCGGGCCCGGCCGCGGAGGCGCTGGCGCTCGCGCGCTGGATGTTCTCGGCCTACGCGACCGTGCCGGTGTACGAGCAGTTCTTCCGCTGGCTCGGGCACGGCGAGGCGATCGACCCGATGGTCGAGGCATGGAACGCCGGCGACCGCGCGCGTGCGCGCGATGCCGCGCCCGAGGGCCTGATCCGGGAGATCTTCGTGTTCGGCGAGCCCGACGAGCAGAAGGAGCGGCTCGGGCGCTTCGTGGAGGCCGGGATCACGACGCCGGTCCTGACGCCGATCTGCGCTCCCGACCGGCTGCCCGCGATGATCGACGCGCTGGCGCCGTAGTCCGTCCGGGGGCGGCCGCCGCCCTTGGTTGGGCGACGACCGCCGTTGCGCTACGGAAAGACGAGCCCGGCGAAAATCGCCTGGTCCACCTGCTCCTCGCCGTCCTCCTGCTGCGCCGGGTATGCGACGGCCGGATAGGTCGCCCTCAGCTCGGCCAGCAGCGACTCGGTGTCGGGCAGCGGGGGCTCCTGGGGATCCATCATCGCGTCGGGATTCGGATACGCCCAATCAGGATGCGAGCTCATGCGACACCTCCATGGATTGCTTTTCTCGACATCTGCACATCAACTTAGACAATGAACGCCCGAATCCCGTAAGAGTTGTGTGAAGTCTCCGTTAAGTTGCCGTGACATGGCACCCCCGGTTCGATACGAGCGCACCGCCGCGGCCGCCGTGGTGACCATCGATCGCCCCGAGCGCCGCAACGCCGTGGACGCCGAGACCGCGCAGCTTCTGCGCGAATCGCTGGAGCGCTTCGAGGCCGACGACGATGCCCGCGTGATGATCGTGACGGGCGCCGGCGGAGTCGCGTTCTGCGCGGGAGCCGACCTTCAGGCGATGAACCTGGACGTCGACCACCCGGACGGGCCAATGGGCTTCACGCGCGTGACGCCGTCGAAGCCGACGATCGCGGCGATCGGCGGCTGGTGCCTGGCCGGTGGCCTCGAGATCGCGCTCTGGTGTGACCTGCGGATCGCGACAGAAGGATCGACCTTCGGCTTGTTCGAGCGCCGCTGGGGCGTGCCGCTGATCGACGCAGGCACGCAGCGCCTGCCGCTCGTCGTGGGGATGGGCCGGGCGCTGGAGCTGACCCTGACCGGGCGACCGGTCGACGCGCAGGAGGCGCTGCGCATCGGGCTGGTCAACGAGGTCGTGCCCGAGGGCAGGCAACTCGAGCGTGCGCTCGAGCTTGCCGAGCGCCTTGCGGGATTCCCGCAGGAGACGATGCTCTCGGACCGGCGCGCGATGCTCGAGGGCACGCGCATGCCATGGGCCGAGGCGCTCGAGCACGAATACCGGCTCGGGCGCGCCGTGATGGACGTGGCCGCCCGGGGCGCGGGCCGCTTCGCCGGCGGCGAAGGCCGCGGCGGCAAAGGCGTGTGAGGCGCACCTCGTTTCGTTTGACTGGACAGTTGAGTACCCCATGAGGGCATCAAGTGTCCAGTCAACTGTCGGGTCGCAGGGCCGCGCGGAGGTTCAGAGCGGGAGCCGGATCCTTGGCCGGCCACGTCCACTTCGAGCCACTGTGCTGCTCGTGGCGCCGTCGGGAGCAGCTCGCAGAGAGCACGATGCGCGCGGAGCGTCACGGCGCTACAGCGGGAGGAACTGAACGGGAAGGTCGCCGACGATCTCGAAGGGCTCGCGCGACAGGTCTCCCGACTCCCATTCCGCGCGCAGCATCGAGTAGCTGATCACGTCCTTCGGCTTGCCCTGGTGGACGTGCCAGTGGCGCAGGACCCCCTCGTGCACGAAGCCGAGGCGCTCGAGCGCGGTCTGAGAGCGGCCGTTGTCCGCGCCGCACCACGCGGTCACGCGCTCGAGGCCGAGGCCCTCGAACGCGAGCGCCAGCACGAGCGTCTTGGACGCCCGGTTCGCGCCGCTCCCCCACCACTTGCGCCCGTGCCACGTTCCGACCACCGCCCGGCGGTCGCGCAGCGCGAACTCGGACAGCCCGGTGACCCCGATCACGCCCCCCTCGGGATGCACGATCACGAGCTCCAGGCGCTCACCCTCGGCGCGCTTGCGGGCGAGGCTGCGCACGTACGCAGCGGCCTCGCTCTCGTCGGTGTACGGGCCCCACGAGAAGAACCGGGTCACCTCGCGGTCGCGGGCGAGCTGGTAGAGCGCGGGGGCGTCGTCGGGGCGCGCGTAGCGCAACAGGAGGCCCGGGCCGCGGATCTCGAGATCCGGTGCCGGGTCGTGCGCACCGCGCCCGGCAGGACCGGGAACCGCCTCCGCCATGGCCGTGATGCTTACATACCGCCCCACGAGATGATCGATTCCGAACTCCCCGTGGGCACGCGGATCCGGAATCAACCATCTAGACCCAACCCGGACGCCAGGAGGCAGCTCGTGCAAACTTGGGACACCCGCTCGATCGACGTGGAGCCTCATCAGCCGCAGGTGTTGCAGAGCGGCGCCGAGGGCAGGACGATCGTCATCAACCTTCCCGCCGGCGAGGAGCTCAGCGATCACCAGGTGCACGAGCGCGCGTGGATCGTCGTCGTCGACGGCCAGGTCGAGATCGAGGCCGCCGAGCAGACGGTCACCGGAGGACCGGGGTTTCTCGCGCTCACCGATCCGAACGAGCGCCACGAGGTGCGCGCATCGTCGGACTCGAGGCTCCTGCTGGTGCTCGCGCCCTGGCCCGGCGAGGGACATCCCTCGCAGCGAAGCGGCTAGGCCGCCGAGCCGGTGCGCGCAGTTCTGTTCGATATCCACGGGAACCTGCCGGCGCTCGAGGCGGTGATCGAGGACGCGCGGGCGGCGGGGGCGGACGAGTTCCTGCTCGGCGGGGACTACGCGCTCGCGGGCGCCTTCCCCCAGGAGACGGTGAAGAAGCTCGAGAAGCTGAAGGCCCAGTGGATCCGCGGGAACACGGAGCGCTGGCTCGAGGATCCGTCCGACGTGCCTCCGAGCGACCTCGTGCACCGCGCCATCGAGTTCTGCCGTGACCAGCTCGGCCACAAGAAGGTGGAAAAGCTCCACCGGCTCCCGGAGACGCTCCACGTCGACGGCGCGCTGCTGTGCCACGCCTCCCCGCGCGGGGACATGCTGACGTTCATGCCCGAGGTGACGAGCGCCGACGAGGAGCTGATCGGCGAGGGCGACCCCGACCTGATCTTCTTCGGCCACAGCCATCTTCAGTTCTCGCGCGCAGCGGGCGCCGGCGGGCGCGTGCTCGTCAATCCCGGCAGCGTCGGCATGCCCTTCGACGGGGATCGCCGCGCCGCCTACGCGCTCTGGCGGGGCGAATACGACGTGGAGCTACGGCGCGTCGAGTACGACTCGGATCGATACGCCGACGAGATCCGCAGCCGGATGGGCGTAACGTTGGGCGACGGCGCCGAGACCCTCGCCAAGGAGGTCGAACGCGCGACCATGCTGCGTTGACGACGACGGGAGGCCGATGAAGCTCAAGGCCGTGCTGCTGAACTGCACGCTCAAGAAGTCGCCGGAGGTGTCCAACACCCAGGCGCTGATGGACATCGTGATCGGGCACCTCGAGGGCCTCGACGTGGAATGCGAGGTGATCCGGCCCGTCGACCACCAGATCCCGTTCGGCGTGGTGTCCGACCTGGGCGACGGCGACGAGTGGCCCGAGATCCTCGCGCGGATCGAGGGCGCCGACATCCTCATCATCGGCACCTCGATCTGGTTCGGCGTGCGCAACAGCGTCTGCCAGATGGTGATCGAGCGGCTCGACGGCACCTACGAATCGACCAACGAGGTCGGTCAGTACCCGATGTACAACAAGGTGGCGGGCGTCGTCGTGACGGGCAACGAGGACGGCGCGCACGCGGCCGCGGAGACGACACTCTTCAACCTCTCCCACCTCGGCTTCACGATCCCGCCCAACGCCGACAGCTACTGGGTCGGCGACGCGGGGCCCGGCCCGTCGTTCATCGACGCCGGCGGCGAGGACCACCCCTACACGCAGAAGACGGCCGGCTGGATGGCCCACAACGTCGTGCACATGGCGCGCATCCTCAGGGAGCACCCGATCCCGCCGGAGGGGAACACCGTGCCGATGAAGCGCGGCGGCTGACCCCCTCGGGCTCGGTACGATCCACCGGTGGCCGCCCCCGACGGATCGACCGCCTCCCCGGCCGGGGAGCTGACGCTCGGCGGCGACATGACCGTCCGTCGCCTGGGTTTCGGGGCGATGCGCATCACCGGCCCGGGCATCTGGGGAGAGCCGCAGGATCGCGACGGCGCGATCGCCTTGCTGCGGCGGGTGGTCGAGCTGGGTGTCAACTTCATCGACACCGCCGACTCATACGGCCCCGATGTGAGCGAGCAACTGATCGCGGACGCGCTCCACCCCTACCCCGACGACCTCGTGATCGCGACGAAGGGCGGGCTCACCCGGCCCGGGCCGGGCAGCTGGGAGCCGGACTGCCGCCCGGAGCGTCTGAAGAAGTGCTGCGAGGCGAGCCTGCTGCGCCTCGAGCTCGACACGATCGACCTCTACCAGCTTCACACCCCCGACTCGAAGGTCCCGTTCGAGGAATCCGTGGGAGCGCTGTCCGAGCTGCGCGACGAGGGGAAGGTGCGCCACGTCGGCCTCTCCAACGTCGGGAGCAGCCATCTCGACACGGCCCGGGAGATCGTTCCGATCGTGTCCGTCCAGAACCGCTACAGCGTCACTGCCCGCGACTCCGAGGACATCCTTCGCAAGTGCGAGCAGGAGGGGCTCGCCTTCATCCCCTGGTTCCCGCTCGACGCGGGCGGCGTCGCCAAGGACGCGCTCGAGGACGTTGCGCGCCGGCACGACGCGACGCCTATGCATGTCGCGCTTGCCTGGCTGCTCGCGCACTCGCCGGCGATGCTCCCGATCCCGGGCACCTCCTCGATCCCGCACCTCGAGCAGAATGTCGAGGCCGCGGCGCTCGAGTTGGGAAAAGAGGACCTGGCCCGGCTGGAGCAAGCATGAGCGCCGGCGCCCTCGACCCGCGGGTGCGCATCGGCCACGTCCACCTGAAGGTCGCCGACATCGAGCGCGCCGAGCGCTTCTACACGGACGTCATCGGCCTCAGCGTGAAGGCGCGCTACGGAAGCGACGCGGTGTTCCTCGCTGCCGGGGACTACCACCACCACCTCGGGCTCAACACGTGGCAGAGCAAAGGTGGGCCTCCCCCAGCGCCCGGCACGACGGGCCTCTTCCACTTCGCGATCCTGATGCCGACCCGCCGGCACCTCGCCGAGGCGCTCGTGCGTCTGCGGGAGGCCGGCTGGCCGCTGACGGGCGCGTCCGACCACCTCGTGAGCGAGGCGCTCTACCTCAACGACCCGGACGGCAACGGCATCGAGCTCTACTGGGACCGCGACCCGTCGCTGTGGCCACGGTCGAACGGGCAGATCGACATGGCGACGCTGCCGCTCGACCTGAACGACCTGCTGAGCGAGCTACCCGGCGAGGCCCGCGAGCGCTAGGTGCACTCGGTCGGAACCGAGCGGCCGAGCGCGCGCGCCGCGATCCGGTCGTAGAACGAAGACGCCGGTGCGAGAGCCGCGCGAGCGGCCGGCGGATCGGCGGAGACCAGACGACCAGCGCCGCGAGGCCCCCGGTCACGACGCCCGCGAGCACGTCGCCCGGGTAAGTGCTGCGCGCGGATCGCCGCGCGCGGTCGCGCTTGGGGGGTACGATCGCCACGGCCGTGACGACAGAGGCGACCGGGAGCCAGACGACAACGCCGGCCGGCGACACCGGCCTCGCGTTTGCCGGTGCTGCCGCGCAGCGCGCGCTACTGGCATCGGGCGAGGTGTCCGCGCCGGAGCTGGTCTCGCTCTACCTGGAGCGGATCGAGCGCATCGACCCGCGGCTCAATGCGTTCCGCGTGGTGCTGGCCGACGAGGCACTCGCGCAGGCCGCGGCCGCGCAGGCGCGGATCGACGCGGGCGACGAGGCGCCGCTGCTCGGCATCCCCGTGGCGATCAAGGACGAGTTCGACCTCGCGGGGCAGGTGAACACATTTGGCACGGGTGCGGTCGACGTGCCCGCCGCCCGCGACTCGGAAGTCGTGCTGCGCCTGCGCGCCGCGGGCGCGATCCCGATCGGCCTCACCAACGTCCCCGAGCTGACGATCTGGCCGTTCACCGAGACGGCGAGCTGGGGCAGGACGCGCAATCCGTGGGACCCCGAGCGGGTGCCGGGGGGCTCGAGCGGCGGGTCGGCAGCGGCCGTCGCCGCCGGCCTCGCGCCGCTCGCGCTCGGCTCCGACGGAGCGGGCTCGATCAGGATCCCGGCCGCCTGGTGCGGCCTCTTCGGACTCAAGGTGCAGCGTGGGCGCATCTCGTACATGCCGCTCACCGAGCACTGGCACGGCCTGTCGGTGCCGGGGCCGCTCGCGCGCCGCGTGAGCGATGCCGCGCTGTTCCTCGACGCCGTCGCGGGGCCGGTCCCCGGTGACCCGCACGCGCTGCCCGCGCCGGCGCAGCCGTTCGCGGACGCCGCGCGCAGGGCGCCGGGCCGCCTGCGCGTGGCCGTCTCCACCAAAGTGCCCCCGCTTGCGAGCGCGCGGGTGTCGGCCGAGGCGCGCGGTGCGGTCGAGCAGACGGCGTCCTTGCTGGCCTCGCTCGGGCACGACGTGCGGCCGCGCGACCCCGACTACGGCCTCGCGTGGACCCATGTCACGCGCCGCTACCTGCGCGGGATCCACGACGATGCGCAGGCGCTGCCACACCCGGAGCGCCTCGAGCGGCGCACGCGCGCGGTGTCGCGGCTCGGGCGGTTGATCCCGGCCGCGAGCGTGCGCCGCAGCCGCGCGGCCGAGGACCGGGTCGCGGGACGCATCAACTCGCTGTTCCGCGAGTTCGACGTGCTGCTCACGCCGGTGACCGCGCGCCAGCCGCCGCCGGTCGGCAAGTGGGAGGCCCGCGGTGCGCTGCTCACGCTGAACGGCGCGATCTGGCACTGCCCGTTCACCGCGATCTGGAACCTCACCGGCCAGCCCGCCGCGGCCGTGCCCGCGGGCCTCGACCCGTCCGGGATGCCGGCGTCGGTGCAGCTGATCGGGCGCCCGCACGACGAGGCCACGCTGCTGTCGCTCGCCGCCCAGCTCGAGTCCGAGCGCCCGTGGGCGGACATGGTGCCGCCGGTCGGCTGACCAGCGGCGGGCCCGGTCAGCCGGGCAGCGGGCCGTAGTCGGCCATGTCGGCGGTCCAGAACTCCACCAGGTGCCCGTCCGGATCGTGGACGTAGGCAGACCGGCTGTTGGCCGCGCTCTCGTCCAGGGGGCCGAACTCGTGCACGGGCACCTCGTGACCGTGCGCGCGCAGCGCGGCGACGCGGCTGTCGAACTGCGAATCCTCGATCTGCATCGCGAAGTGGACGTGCTCGCCCCCGCGACTGCCCTCGAGCCCGGTCTGCGGCCGCCACAGCCCGATCCGCGTCATACCCGCGAGGACCCAGACCGCGTCGCGGTGCGGCCACCGCTCGACGACCGGGAGGCCGAGGTCATCCGCGTAGAAGCGCTCGGAGCGATCGAGATCGGACACCTCGAGCACGAGCTCCGACACGCCGGCAACCTGCCGGCCCGGCGTGCTCACTCCCCGGTTCCCTGGCACACGACGACGTCCTGCCGGCCCCAGCCCTGCTCCCGGAAGCCGATCAGGCGCAGCCCGGGGCGTTCCTCGATGCGCGCGCAGACCCACGAGGGGCGATTGAGCGTCGTGCCGTACCCGCTCGCGCCGGACCAGTCGGCGTACCCGAAGCCGGTCTCGTCGAAGCCGCGCACGATCTCGTCGGCCGCCTCGTCGGTCAGCGCCCAGTCGAGCTCCCGCGACACGAGCTGGCGCCGCACGTTGCGCCCCTGCGTCGTGAACACGAGCAGCCCGTCCTCGGCGAGCACCGATGCGAGCAGGTCCAGGAGGCCGAGCCAGCGATCCTCGGGAATGTGCGTGAAGAGCGAGCCCACCCAGATCACGTCGAACGGGCCGGGCAGATCTACCTCGGCCGGATCCTCGCTGGAATAGACCGGCGTCGCATCGAACTCCTCGGCGCAGAAGTCCACCGCGCCGGCGGTGATGTCGCACGCCGTCAGCCTCGCGTGCGGGAAGGCCGCGCGGAAGTACCGCATCGCGCGCCCGTAGCCGCACGCGAAGTCGAGGATGCTCCCCACCTCGTCCTTGCGCGCCTCGAACATCGCGAGACGGATGCGGCGCAGCGCGAGGGCGCCCGTCGGGAAGTAGCTGTCAGGCGTCTTCGCGTACATGCCGTCGTGGGGCGAGGTGACCCGCGAGACGCTCGCCGGCGCCGTGCGCCAGAAGGTCAGCACTTCCGCGATCCACGACCGGCGATCGGGGTCGAGGTCGGCGATGCGCGCGGAACGGTCGGCCTCGATCCGGGTCCATGCTCCGTCCGAGATCGCGCCGATCGCGGGCTCCGCGGCAAGCAGCGCCTCGACGGACACCTCGCCCGCTCCCGGGTTCTGCTCGGGCGCTACGAGGACACGGCGGGCGTCGATCGCACCGGAGCGGATGCGCGCGAGCAGTTCTTGTGATTCGTCACCGGGCATTGGGCGGGCGCGTGCGCGCCGCGCGGATTCTAGTGTTGCCGGTGGGGGGCCGGATGCGAGGCCCGGCCGCCCGGGAACTTGGGCGGCCGGGACCGAGTGCTCAGCTCAGCCGCGTCTGCCGAGGCCGTACCCACCGGTGGGTATGCCGGCAAGCAGCACCAGGATCGCGGCGACGAGGCCGACGATCGCCGGAAGGCCGAGGGCGAGACACAGCGCGTACACGAGTGCGGCAAACAACACCGCGATGATTACGCCGATCAAGACCGATCCCTCCTTATTTCAGTTCGTTCGTTTCATTCTCGAGGTGCACCCTTTTCGGATGCATTTCCCGTGTTACCCCAACCGCCGTCTCGTAATCCCCCCATGTCCGGGCCATTTCAGCGATTCTTTAGACTGCGCGAATGCCGACGCGCGAGGAGGCCTGGCAGCTCGTGTGCGAGTGGACCGAGTCCGACTCACTGCGCAAGCACATGCTCGCCGTCGAGACGGCGGTGCGCGCATACGCGCGCAGGTTCGATCACGACGAGGAGATGTGGGGGCTCGCGGGACTCGTGCACGACCTCGACTACGAGCGCTACCCCGATCTCGGCACGGGACATCCCCGGATGGCGATCGAGGAGCTGCGCCGCCGCGACTATCCGGACGAGGTGATCCACGCCGTGCAGGCGCACGCCGACTTCCTCGGCGTCCCGCGGGAGAGCCTGCTCGACAAGACGCTCTTCGCGTGCGACGAGCTGGCCGGCTTCATCGCCGCATGCGCATACGTGCGCCCCGAGGGCATCCACGGCATGAGGACGAAGTCCGTCAAGAAGAAGCTGAAGCAGCCGAGCTTCGCCGCCGGGGTGAGCCGCGACGACGTCCAGGTGGGCGCGGCCGAGCTCGAGCCCGAATCCGGCATGGGCCTCGACGAGCACATCCAGTTCGTGATCGGCGCGCTCGCCGAGCGCGCCGGTGAGCTGGGCCTCGAGCCCGACGCCGGGCGCTCGTAGCCGCCGCGAGCATCCGGGCCGTATGCGAACATGTGTTCGTGCGCTGGGAGAACCTCGAAGTTGGCAAGGAGACCGAGCGTCCGCTCCCGCGATTGGGGCCGGACGCCGTCGTTCGCACGTTCGAGGCGCCCGAGGCGCTCGACATACGCTTCCACGAGGTAAGGGCGAAATCGGCGCTCAACCGGGTCCCCGCGAAGTCGCGGATGCCGTTTCGCTTCACGATCAACCCGTATCGGGGTTGCTCCCATGCTTGCATTTTTTGCTTCGCTCGCCCCACGCACAAGTTCCTCGACCTGGACGCGGGCCGCGACTTCGAGCGCGAGATCGTCGTAAAGGTCAACGTCCCCGAAGTGGCGCGCGCGGAGCTGTCGCGCCCGTCCTGGAAGCGTGAGCAGGTCGCGCTCGGGACCAATACCGATCCCTACCAGTGGGTCGAGAGCAAGTACAAGCTGATGCCCGGCATCTGGGAGGCGCTGCTCGACACGGACACACCCTGCTCGCTGGTGACGAAGTCGCCGCTCGCGCTGCGCGACATCGACATCCTGGCGGAGCTGGCCGCCGGCCCCGGCGTGACCGCCTACTTCTCGGTCCCCACGCTCGACGAGAAGGTCTGGCGCGAGACCGAGCCGCACACCCCCTCCCCGCGTGCGCGCCTCGACGCCGTGCGCAAGATGACCGACGCCGGCGTCCCGTGCGGCATCCTCGTCGCGCCGGTCATCCCGGGGGTCAACGACGCGCCCGAGCAGGTCGGCGAGATCCTGCGCATCGCGCACGAGAACGGCGCCGTCGGGGCGCCCGTCATGCCGCTGCACCTGCGTGGCGAGGTGCGTGACATCTTCTTCGAGTGGTTGCGGATGTACCGTCCGGACCTGATCGACCGCTACCACGAGCTGTACCGGCGCGGCGCCTACGTGCCCAGCGACGAGAGGCGCCGCATCCAGGCGGTCGCCGACTCGGTGCGCCCGCGCGGGGCACACAGGCGCCGCGCGCCGCGCCCGCGCCCGCGCGCCGCAACGGAACGAGGGCGCCCGCGCGAGCGCGCCGAGGCTCCTCCGCTCACCCAGCCGGAGCAGGGCTCGCTGTTCTAGACAGCAGCGCCTCGGCGTTGCGCCACAGCCACATCTCCATCACGTCGTCGGCGACCGGCAGCGCGAGGAACTCGTCGACGATCTGCGCCGGTGCCCGGCCCAGCAGAAACCAGCCAGTGCCGAAGAGCACCTTCTCCTTGATCGTCGTGGTCCCGAAGCGCAGCAGCGGCTCCCAGCCCGTGCCCGGCGCCGCGAGGTACTTGGGGCGATGCGCCGCCAGCTCTAGGTACACGTTCGGGTACTTCCAGGCGAGCAGGCACGCCTCCAGCACCCACGGGTAGCCGGCGTGGCTCATGATCACCTCGAGCTCGGGAAAGTCCGCCGCGACCACGTCGATGTGACGCGGATGGCCGAGGTCACTGACGCTCACGGTCGTCCAGTTCGCCGAGCTGTGGATGCTGACGGGCACGCCGAGCTCGACGCACTTCGCATACAGGGGGTAGTAACGGCGGTCGTCGGCCGGCAACCCGATCATGAACGGCCGCACGCTGAGCCCGCGAAAGCCACGGTCGCGCACGAGCTCCTCGAACTCGCGCACGGCGCTCATGCCGCGCAACACGTCCGCCCCGGCGAAGGGGATGAACCGCCCCGGGTGGCGCTCCGCCAGGCCGGCGACGATGTCGTTCGGGATGAAGGTCTCATGCACGCTCGACCACTCGTCGAACCCGGTGATCAGCGTTCTCTCGATGCCTGCCGCGTCGAGCGCGGCGATCAGATCCTCGTCGCTCATGTGCATCCGCGCCGCCGCGTTGCGGAACTCGGCCGGGTCGGGCTTGTGCTTGTAGAACACGCGGAGGTAGCCGGCCATCTCCTTCGGGAAGTGCTCAGCGACGTGACGCATCACCTCGCCGACGGGCACGATCGGCGCCCACATGTCGATCGCGTGCCGTTCGATCTCGCGTTCCATGGTCATTTCACGCCCGTTTGTTGCGGACGCCGACGAGCTTGGTCGATCATGTCCCTCAGCCATCGCTGCTTCTCCATCTGCTGGGCGATGCCGAGGTCGAGCACTGCGATGCGATGCACACCGACATCGCGCTCGACCATGCCATCGCGGATCGCCTGGAACGAGTCCAGCTTGCGCGCGCACTCCACGAGTTGGTGCTCGAGCTTGGCGCGCACCTCCGCGGGCCCGAGCTTGTCGAAGAACAAGCACTTGGTCAAGAACGGGTGGCCGAGCAGGAAGTCGTATGTGACCTCGTCGCTCTCGTCGTCCGAGCTTGCCAGCCACTCCTCGAATGCGTGCCGGCCCTCGAGTGTGGCGTGGTACACGTGGCGCTCGCGCGCTCCGCTCGCGCGCTCGATCTGCTTGCGCACGAGTCCCTCGTCCTCCATGCGGCGCAGCAACGGATAAAGAATCCCGTCGTTCACCCGTTGGCTCAGGGGCAGCGCGGGTGACATCGCGCGCTTCAACGCGTAGCCGTGCATGGGCCGGTCGATCAGGAAGCCGAGGACCGAGTGCTTCATCGTGATACCTAGATTCTAGGTATCACCCGGCAGCCGGTCAAGTGGCCCAACGAAAAGGGGCGGCCCGTGGCCGCCCCTCTCCAGCGCTGGAGTTGCCTAGATCAGCGTCGCGCCTTCTTGCGGCGTGCGGCGGGACGACGCGTGGTCTTCCTGGCCGTGCTCTTGCGAGCGGTCGACTTGCGAGCCGGGCTCTTACGAGCGGTCGACTTGCGAGCTGTCTTCTTCCGTGCCGTGCTCTTGCGCGCGGTCTTCTTCCGTGCGGTGCTCTTGCGCGCGGTCTTCCGTGCGGTGCTCTTGCGAGCGGTCTTCTTCCGTGCGGTGCTCTTGCGCGCCGGGCTCTTGCGAGCGGTCGACTTGCGAGCTGTCTTCTTCCGCGCGGTGCTCTTGCGACGCGCTGTGCTCTTACGCGCTGTGCTCTTACGCGCCGTCTTCTTCCGTGCGGTGCTCTTACGCGCCGGGCTCTTGCGCGCCGTGCTCTTCTTACGCGCTGTGCTCTTCTTACGCGCTGTGCTCTTGCGCCGAGCGGTCGTCTTGCGCGCTGTGCTCTTCCTTGCAGTGCTCTTACGCGCCGTCGACTTGCGTGCAGTGCTCTTGCGCCGAGCGGTGCTCTTCCGAGCTGTCTTTTTACGCGCGGAAGATTTGCGAGCCGCTGGAGACATCTCACTCCTCTCGCTAGGGGACGAACGATGTTTATTTCATACGGCGGATGGCAACGCAAGCGCATTCGTGTGCGCACATTGCGGCGTTGGTCGGATCGCTCAACCCAGAACGGCCGGCGCAAGCTCGTTGAAGAACCGCGACGCGAGCTCGATGTCGTCCAGCGCGATGCGCTCATCGGGCGCGTGTATCAACGGGAGCGTGTCGAAACGAGACATCGTTCTCTGTGGAAAGAAGCCGTATGCGACGCAATCCGGAAAGGCCTTGCGAAACCAGTGGCTGTCCGTAAAACCGGTCAATACGAGCGGCAGCAGGTCCGCCTCGGGATCCTGGCGGCGCACGAAATCGCGCAGGAAGCCCGCAAGCTCGGTGTCGAGCGGCGAGCTGTTCCCGACGATCTCCTCGCTGAATCGCAGCGCGTACCCGGTGTCGTCCGCGGGGCCGAGCAACTCCTCCACGCGGGCGCGCACGTGCTCACCGCCCAAGCCGGGTGGCACGCGACAGTCGACACGCACTGTGCAGCGCGAGGGAATCACGTTCTCCTTCTCGGACGCGCGGATCATCGTGGGAGCGAGGGTCACACGCATCATCGACTCGAGGTGGTCGCGCAGGCGCGGCTCCGACTCGAGCGCGCGCGCAACCGCGGTGGAGACATCCGTGACGGGCTCACCGATCAGCGCCTCGAGCGAGGCGACGCCGGCCGGATAGGAATCGAGCGGCGGCTGGCGGCCGTCAAGCCGAGCCAGCACGTCCACCATGCGCAGCAGCGCGTTGTCGCCGATGCCGGGCATGGAAGCGTGGCCGGCGCGGCCCTCGGTGACGAGCCCGAAGCGGAAGACGCCCTTCTCGCCGACGCACAACGTGTGGAACCGCCGGCCCTCGAACTCGATCACCTCGCCTGCGCCCTCGTTCACCACCATGTCGCAGCGGACCTTGTCGGGAACGTTCGCGCACAGCCACTGCGCGCCGTACGTCGCGCCCGCCTCCTCGTCGCAGGTGACGATCACGAGCAGCTCTCCACGCGCGGGGCGCCAGCCGGCGCGGCCGAGCGCGCAGGCCGCCGCGACCTCACACGCGACCTGGCCCTTCATGTCCAGCGCGCCCCTGCCCCACAGGTAGCCATCGCGGATCTCGCCGGACCACGGGTCGACCGTCCACTCCGCGGGGTCGGCGAGCACGGTGTCGACGTGACTCAGGTAGCAGAGCGTGGGGCCCTCGCCGCGCCCGCGCAGGCGCGCGATCAGGTTCGGGCGCTCCTGCGTCGCGCCGACGAGCTCGCACCCGAAGCCTGCGCGCTCGAGCTCGGTGCGCAGCATCTCCTGCGCGGCGCGCTCGTTGCCCGGGGGATTCACCGTGTTGAAGCGGATCAGGCGCTGCAGCAGGTCGGTCGCTTCGTGCGCGAGAGCCATCCGGCTGATCATGAAGCACACGCACTTCATTGACGATCGTCTATGTAATGTGGTATCAATGCCGACGTGGCGATTGCACTCGAGACACAGCCCAAGGTCAAGCGGCCGGCCGGTCAGCCGTGCTGCGAGCCGCTCGCCTACCCGACGGTCACACCGGCGCAGGCCGAGCGGATCGCGCGAGCGGCGAAGGCGCTGTCGGACCCGATCCGCGTGCAACTGGTGGACGTCCTGAGAAAGCACGCGGGCAAGGTCTGCGTGTGCGAGCTGACGCCGCTCTTCAACGTATCCCAGCCCACCGTCTCGCATCACCTCAAGGTGCTGCGCGAGGCCGGGCTCGTCGACGTCGAGCGCCACGGCCTGTGGGCCTACTACTACGTCACCCCGAACGCTGCAAAGGAGCTTTCGACATGGCTGAGATGAAGCCTCACCTTGCGATCACCGTCACGGACGTGGATCGCTCGACCCCGTTCTACCGTGCGCTGTTCGACGCCGAGCCCGCGAAGCGCCGGCCCGGTTACGTGAAGTTCGAGCCCGACGACCCCGGCATCGTGCTCACGCTGATCGAAGGGGAGCGCGGCGAGAACCTCGGAGCCTTCAACCACGGCGGCATCAAGGTCGAGTCGACCGACGACGTGCTCGCCACGCGCCTGCGCCTGAAGCAGGCTGGCCTCGCGACATTCGACGAGATCGATACGACCTGCTGCTACGCGCGCCAGGACAAGATCTGGGTGACCGACCCGGACGGCACGCCGTGGGAGGTCTTCGCGGTGCTCGCGGACGTAGAGCACGACGCGCCGGCCGCGGCCGCCTGCTGCGCGTCGTGAGCCCCGGCACCACCTATCCCCAGCTGCGCGGCTCCCAGCGCCTGTACGAGGACTGGGAGCGCGCGCATTGGGCGGCGCAGGACATCGACCTCCGACGCGACCCTGCGGACTGGGCGGCGCTCGCCGAGAGCGAGCGGAACCTCCTCCACTGGGTCCTGTCCTCGCTGATGGTCGCCGAGGAGCGGATCTCGACCCAGTTCTGCGGCCTCGTGCTCGCGCAGGACGACGAGGAGGAGGGCAGCTTTCTCTCCACGCAACTCGTCGACGAGGTCCGCCACATGCAGTTCTACGCGCGCTTCCAGAACGAGGTGATCGCCGACCCCGGCGCGATCGCGTCGCACGTCGCGCGGGCGCGCGAGGTGCTCGGCGCGCCGTTCAGGAAGGTGTTCGACGAAGCGCTCGTCGAGGCGCACGAGCGCCTGCGCCTCGACCCGCGCAGCCGCGAGGCCAAGGTCGACTTCGTGACGACCTACCACATGGTGATCGAGGGGACGCTCGGCGTGACGGCATCCCACTTCCTGCTCGACTTCCTCTCCGAGCGCGGGGTGCTTCCCGGCTTCGTGGACGGCTACGGCCGGATCGCCTCCGACGAGCAGCGCCACATCGCCTGGGGCACGCAGTTCTTGCAGAGCGCGGTGCGCGAGGACCCCGCGATGGCGGCCGTCGTGCGCGCGCGGCTGATCGACCTGCTCCCCGCCGTCGCGGAGTCCGTCTCGCCGCCGAGCGAGGGAGCCTGGGACGTGCTCGGCGTCGAGGACGGCGCACTCGGCCAGTACGGGCTGAACGCGCTCACGCGCAGGTTGAAGCTGATCGGCGTCTCGCTGGATTAGGCGCGGGTCAGTGCCTGACCCACGGCCCGCCTCCGAACAGCAGGCGCAACAGCCCGCTCCAGTACCGGCGCCCGCACTTCGGGCACCTCCGGCCGACGCGCTGTCCGGGCGTCTCGCAGTTGGCGCAGACGGGTTGCTCGGCGACGATCCCGTTTCTCAAGTCAGACTCGTCCAGACGGTCTTCGTCTCCAGGTACTCCTCGAGCCCCGTGCGACCGTGCTCGCGCCCGACCCCCGAGGCCTTGAAGCCGCCGAACGGCGCGGCGGGATCCGTCAGGCCCCAGACGTTCACGTACACGGTGCCGGCCCGCAGCAGCGAGGCGAGCCGATGCGCGTTGCCTATGTCGCGCGTCCACACGCCGGCCGCGAGGCCGTACTCGGTGTCGTTGGCGCGCCGCGCAACCTCCTCGATCGAGTCGTAGGGCTGCGCGACCAGCACGGGACCGAAGATCTCCTCACGCGTGATCGCGATGTCGTCCGAGGTCGTCGTGAACAGCGTCGGCTCGACGAAGTACCCCGGCCTGCGCACTCCCCCGCCGGCGACCAGCTCCGCGCCCTCGGCCCTGCCCTTCTCGATGTAGCCGGTCACGCGCTCATGCTGCTCGGCGGACACGACCGGGCCGAGCTGCGTCTCGGGATCGAGCCCCGGCCCCATCTTCATCTTGGGCGCACGTTCCGCGAGGGCGCCGACGACCTCGTCGAACTGGTCCTTGTGCACGAAGAGGCGCGAACCGGCGTTGCACGCCTGCCCCGCATTGAAGTAGATGCCCTGGAAGGAGCCGCCGATCGCGGCCTTCATGTTCGCGTCCGGAAGGATGATGTTCGGCGACTTGCCGCCGAGCTCGAGTGTCACGCGCTTCAGCGAGCGGCCCGCCTTCTCGCCGATCTCGCGCCCGACCGCCGTCGAGCCGGTGAAGGACAGCTTGTCCAGCCCCGGGTGGTCGACGAGCGCGGCGCCCGTCTCCCCGTCGCCCGTGATCACGTTGACGACGCCCTCCGGAAAACCGGCCTCGAGGGCGAGCTCGCCGAGCCGCAGCGCCGTGAGCGGTGTCTGCTCCGCCGGCTTCAGCACCACGGTGCAACCCGCCGCGAGCGCCGGCGCGAGCTTCCAAGAGGCCATCATCAGGGGGAAGTTCCACGGAATGATCTGGCCGGCGACGCCAACGGGCTCCTTGCGCGTGTAGACGAGCATCTTCTCGCCCCCCGCGACGGGGATCACCTCGCCCTCGATCTTCGTCGGCCACCCCGCGAAGTAGCGGAAGTGCGACGTCGTCAGCCCGATGTCGATCTGCCGGGCATAGGTGACGGGCTTGCCGTTGTCGAGGGACTCGAGCTCCGCGAGCTCCTGCGCGTTCTGCTCGACGAGGTCGGCGAGGCGATTGAGGAGCTGGCCGCGGGCCGCCGCCGTCAGCTTGCGCCACGCGCTCCCCTCCTCGAATGCGCCACGTGCGGCGCGCACGGCGGCGTCGACGTCCTGCGCTCCCGCGTGCGCGATCATCGCGATCGCCTCTCCGGTCGCCGGATCGAGCGTCTCGAAGGTGCGCCCGTCCGCAGCCGGCGTCCAGTCGCCTCCGATCAGAAGGCTCTTCGGACCCTCGAGGAAGCGCCGAGCGGCGTCGGACAGTGAGTCGGGCGGTGCTGACACGGTCATGCGAGGCCTCCGGAGTCGGTCATCTAGTGGTCCACTACGGCGCCATCACGATCTTCAGGGCCTCGCGGTTGGCGTAGGCCTCGTAGGCGCTCGGCGCCTCGTCCAGCTTCATGTGGCGCGAGACCAGTGGGGTCGGGTCGAGCACGCCGGACTTCATCATCGCGAGCACCGGGTCGACGTGCGCGATCACGTTCGCGTGCCCGGTGACGAGGCGCAGCGCCTTGATCCAGACGACGCCCATGTGGACCTCGCAGCGCTCTGCGTACACGCCGACGACCGACACGGTTCCCGCCTTGCGGGCCATGCGGCACGCCATGTCGAGGGCATCCGGGTGTCCGACCGCGTCGACCACGACGTCCGCGCCGCGGCCCTCGGTGAGTGCCTTCACCGCGCCGCGCGGGTCCTCCTCCGAGAGGTGGACCGGCTCGGCGCCGAACGATCGCGCGACCTCGAGGCGCTCGGGCACCGTGTCGACGCCGATCACGGCGGCGGCGCCACACGCGCGCGCGGCCTGCACCGCACAAAGGCCGACGGGGCCCAATCCGAGCACGACGGCGGTGTCCCCCGGCCGCAGGCCGGCGGCGACGACCGCGTGGTAGCCCGTGCCCATCACATCGCCGGCGAACAGCGCCGCGTCGTCCGACATGCCGTCGGGAACCCGCCGCAGCGTCAGGTTGGCGCGCGGCACGAGCACCTGCTCCGCCTGTGCGCCCTGGAGCGAGCCGAGCGTCGCGCCGTGGCCGAACACGCGGGCCTCATCGCACTTGTGGTACTCGCCTCTCATGCAGAAGAAGCACGACCCGCAAGCCGTGTGGAAGCAGCCGAGCGCGCGGTCGCCGACGTCCACCCGCGTGACCGCGTCGCCCGCTGCGATCACCGTGCCGACGTACTCGTGCCCGATCGTGAAGCCCGGCTCGATCTTCACGCGGCCGTGGTAGATGTGGAGGTCCGAGCCGCACACGCCGGTCGCATCGACGCGCACGATCGCGTCGTCGGGAGCGAGCAGCTCCGGCTCCGGCCGCTCGTCGAGCCGGATCTCCCCGGGCGCCTGGAAGGTGACCGCGCGCACTACCGTCGCTGGCCGGCCGGGCGCACGAGTACCTCGTTGACCGCCACGTGCTCGGGGCCGCCCACCGCGTAGAGGATCGCCTCGGCGATGTCCTCTGAGCTGAGCGGTGTGCCCGTCTCCTCCTGAAAACGCTTGGCCGCCTCGATCACCATCGGATGGGTGTTGTGGCTGAGCAGCTCGGTGGCGACCATCCCCGGCTCGATCACCGTCACCTTCACGCCGGCCGGCACGAGCTCCTGGCGCAACGCCTCCGTGAACCCGTTGACTCCGAACTTGGTGAGGTTGTAGACGGCCGAGCCGAAGTTCGCGAACCGGCCCGCCGTGGACGACACGTTCAGGATGTGGCCGCTCCCCTGCTCCCCCATGATCGGGAGCGCCGCGTGCGTGCAGTAGAGAAGGCCGAGCACATTGACCTCGATCATCCGCCGCCACTCGCTCGTGTCGGCGCCGATCACGGGACCGAGCAGCATCACGCCGGCATTGTTGACGAGGATGTCGAGCCGGCCGAGCCCCTCCTTGGTCTGCGTGATGAACGCGTTCGCCTGCTCCTCGTCCGCGACGTCGGTCGCGATCGCGATCGCGCGCCCGCCGTCGGCCTCGATGCGCTTCGCGAGCCCCTCGATGCGGTCCGTGCGACGCGCGGCGAGCGACACCGCGGCGCCCGCCCGGGCGAGCGTGAGCGCGGTCGCCTCGCCGATACCCGACGACGCACCTGTGATTGCGGCAACGCGTCCCGTCAGATCTGGATTGTGCATTGAGCCTCCTCAGGCGTTCGCCAGCGTCTGGCGAAGTCCGGTGTCCATGTCGCGCGGCGCGTACCCGAGCTCGCTGCGCGCCTTGTCGTCCTTTGCCCAGTACGTCACGCCGTCGGACGTGCGGATCAGCTCGCGCAGGTTCGGCGGAAAGCCCATGAGCTTCCCGACCACCGGGCCGATCGGGGTGAGGGCCTTCATCACCGCGACCGGCATGTCACGCCTGGGTGGCTTGCGACCGGCGATCTCGGAGACCTTCTCGACCAGCTCACGCATCTTCGTGATCTGACCGCCGAGCACATAGGACTCGCCCGCCTGTCCCTTGTCGTGCGCCAGCAGGATCCCGTCGGCGACGTCGTCGACGTGCACGAGGTTGAACCCGGTCTCGGGAAACATCATGAGCTTCAGCTTGCCGGTGCGGGCCTGGTCGATGATGTTGCCCAGCTCCGAGTGGTCGCCGGGCCCGTAGACGCCGCCGGGCTGCACGATCACGACCGGCGCGCCTTTCGCGATCCGGTCGAGCGCGACCTGGTGCGACCGCCACTTCGTCTCCTCGTAGCAGGAGAGCCATTCGCCTCCGTTACGGGTGTAGGTCTCGTCAACGACTTCGCCGTGTGTGTTGCCGAACACCCCAACCGTTGACACGTACACGATTCGCGCCACGCCGGCAGCGACCGCGGCATCGATCACCCGCTCGGTTCCGCCCACGTTCGCCTCGTGCATCGCCGCGCGCTCGGCGTCCGGGATGCCGACCTTGTAGACCGCGGCGACGTGGTAGACCGCGTCGCAGCCCTTGACCGCGTCCCGGATCGCCTGCTCCGATGACAGATCGCCCTCGACGAGCTCGCAGCCCAGCTCGCGCAGCTCCGCCGCCTTGTCCGGCGAGCGCACCAGCGCTACGACCCCGTCGCCTCGCTCCCGCAGCCTGCGTACCACCCGGCTCCCGATGAAGCCGGTCCCGCCGGTCACGAACGCTTTCACCTGCCACCTCCGATCGTTGGCCGTGCCGGATACTAAGGGGATCGCGATGTCGACAAGAGACAGAGCATGAGCTGGCTGCGGCGGCGATCCCGCGACGCACGGCACGCCCCCGGGCAGCGCGAGCTGCACATCGGCGACCCGCGCTTCGACGATTGGGACGTCGTGCACGACTTCGGCGACGTCGAGACAGCGCGCGCCTGGCGCCAGCATCTCGAGGAGGCCGGGATGGAGGCCGTGATCACCGCCGACTGGGAGCCCGACCGCTTCGGACGCGGGGACATCGCACTGCGCGTGCCCGCGGGGCAGTGGAGCGAGGCCGACGAATTCCTGTCCGGCCTCGACCTGGACTGAGCCGCGACCCGTTCGCGGGGAACCACCGATGCATAATGCGGGCATGCGGCGCACCAAGATCGTGGCCACGCTCGGGCCGGCCACGCACAACCCTGAGATCCTCCACGGGCTGATCTCGGTCGGCGCCGACGTCCTTCGCCTCAACTTCTCGCACGGCACGCCCGAGGACCATGCCCGCCTGGTCGGCATGGTGCGCAAGGCCGCAGACCGAGCAGGCCGCGAGGTCGGTCTGCTCGGCGACATTCCGGGGCCGAAGCTCCGCCTGGGAGACATCGAGGGCGATGTGATGCACCTGCGCAACGGGCAGTCGCTGACCCTCACCACCAACTCGGCGGACGGGCGGCGCGACTCGCTGCCCGTCGCCTGGCAGGGGCTCCCGGAAGCCGTCAAAAGCGGTGACGTGATCTATCTCGCCGACGGCTCGATCCGCCTGCGCGTGGAGGACACCGTCGAGCGCGAGGTGCTCACCAAGGTCGAGATCGGCGGGTCCGTCGCCTCGCGGCAGGGCATGAACCTGCCGGGCGTCGAGGCGCTGCCTTCCGCGGTGGGTGACGCGGACCTCGACTGGGTCAACTTTGCCTGCGACTACGGCATCGACCTACTTGCGGTCTCGTTCGTGCGCCACGCAAGCGACCTCGACGCGGTCTACGCGCGGCTCGCCGAGCGAAAGGCGGACATCCCGGTGATCGCGAAGATCGAGAAGCGAGAGGCGGCCGAGAACGCCGAGGAGATCGTGCAGGCCGCGTCCGGCGGGATCATGGTCGCGCGCGGCGACCTCGGCATCGAATTGCCGATCGAGGAGATCCCGCAGATCCAGAAGCGACTGCTGAGGCTCGCGGGTAAATACTCGAAGCCCTGCATCACCGCGACGCAGATGCTGGCGTCGATGGTGCGCTCCACCCGCCCGACGCGCGCCGAGGCCACTGACGTCGCCAACGCCGTCTACGACGGGACCGACGCGCTGATGCTCTCGGAGGAAACCGCGATCGGGGAGCACCCGATCGAGGCGGTGCGCATGATGTCGCGCATCGCCGAGGTCACCGAGGACGACCTCCCCTACGAGGAATGGCTCGCGCGACGCACGCAGCACACCGAGCACGACGTCGCGGACACCCTCTCCTACAGCGCCGTGGTCGCCGCCTACCAGCTCAACCTCGCGGCGCTGGTCGTGCCGACGCGCAGTGGGCGCACCGCGCGGCTGGTGTCAGCTCACCATCCGCGGGTTCCGGTGCTGGCGCTCTCCGAGCGGCCCGGCACGGTGCGCCGCCTCCAGCTGCTGTTCGGCGTCACGTCGGCGCACTACGACGAGCCGGCACTCCTCGACGACCTGCTGGAGGGATGCGCGGAGCGCGCCCGCGAGCTCGGCCTCGCCCGCTCGGGTGACCTGATCGGCATCACCGCCGGCCTCGTGGCCCAGGGACTGGGGACGAACCTGCTCGAGGTGCACCGGGTGCCCTGAGGTCGGCGCTTCCACTGACCGCGGCCGCGGTCAGTGGGCTGGCGTGAGATCGACCTCGACCGGAATCGCGTCAGGCGGAAGCGGATCGGCCGGCCGGACAGGCTCGGTGCCACGCGAGAGGTAGTGCGACAGGTACTCACCGGCAACTTTCATCTCGGGCCACCAGAGCATCCGCCTGCTGACCTCCGAGACGTCTCCCCCTCCTCCTGTCGGCTTCGAGCGCAGAAAGCGCGCGCCCTTGCCCGTAAGCAACAGGCCGCGCAGCACGGGACGGAACTCCTCCGGCGTCACCGGTGCGCCGGCATCCGCGGCGATCGCTCGCGCGGCCGCACCGGCCTGCTGAGCGGCAATCCCGCCCTGCTTGACCGGGAAGGACGTGACGTCCCCGGCCGCATAGACGGCATCGCAACCGGTCACCCGCCCGTAGGCGTCGACCGCGACGAAGCCCTCCTGGTCGGTCGGCAGCCCAGGTGGCGCGTTGCCACGCATCTGCGGAAGCGCGACCACCCGTTCGGCCTCGATCGACGATCCCGCCACGACCGAAAGCGTGCCGTTCTCGAACGCGACCGGGACCGACGACGCGCGGACGGCCACGCCGCTGTCGCGCAGCAGATCTCCGACGGCCTCACTGGCCACGCGCCCGAAGATCGCCATCGGCGCATCCTCGGAGGTCACGAGCACAAGCCGCGTGCGGCTCCTGTTCGTCGCGGCACGCGCTGCCGTCATCAGCACGAGCTCGTAGAGCGGCAGGGGCCAGGAGGTGCCGGCGGGAACCGCGAACGCAACGCTGCCGACGGCATCGGAGTAGATCTCATCGAGCAGCTTCTCGAAAGCGACGCGGTCGGGCGCCCCGCGATACGTGAGGGCGCCGGGCACCGCCTGCACCGGCTCCGCCCCCGTGGTGACCAGCAGCGAGTCGTACGGGACCTCGCCGCCCGACCGCGTGACGAGCACGCGCCGTCGGGTGTCCACACGAACAGCCGCGTCGACAAGTAGCTCGGCGTCGTGGTCGCGTGCGATCTCGGCAAGGTCGAAGCGCGGCGCCTCGCCCAGCCCGAAGGGCTCGACCACGGACAGCGGCCGGTACGAGAGCTGCGACTCCGGCGTGACGAGCGTCACGTCGACGCGCTGGCCGGCAAGCCGGTTGAGGGCGATCAGGGCCTCGAGCGCCGCAAACCCGCCGCCGGCGATCACAACCCGTGCGCTCATCTCACTCACCGTGGAGCGCGACGAGGTCGAGCTCGGAGATCACGCCCTCGGGCGTGGAGTCGCCCGACTTGCGCACAAGCAGATGCGACACGCCGGGCTGCGAAAGCGCTACGAGAGCCTCGCGTGCGGTCGCACTCGGGTCCACACATGTCGGCAGCTCCGTGACAGCGTCGCGCGCGCAGGCAAGCGACTCGTCCTTGCCGACCCGGGCAAGCAGCCCCCGGGCCGTGACCCACCCGAGCGGAGTCCCCTGGCTGCGCCCGACCACGAGGATCGCGCGCACCCCGTGCGCCGTCATGGCCCGGTACACGTGCCGCAGGCTTGCGTCCTCGGGGATCGCCACGACCCCCGGGGTCATGATGTGGCGTGCGGGAGTTTCCAGACAGTCACCTGATGCGAGTGGCGACATCCTGTCGTGTGAGCGCTTTGCGGTTGCTGTGGCAGGCATACGATCGAGTCCCTTTCCTCTTCTACCAAGACTCACCTAGCATGGCGCGGCGGTGGCGCGGATGCATCCGCTTGGTACCGCGCGCTTGGCCGTAGTATCTACGGACGCATGCCTGACCCCGAACAGGCGATGGGCGAGCAGAGCCTCGAATCTCAGCGTCTGGAGCGCCTCATCGAGGCAGGCCGCGCGTTGGTCTCGATGCTGGACCTGGAGTCCCTGCTCGAGCGGGTCCTACGGACGGCATGTGAGGTAACGGGCGCGCGTTACGCGGCGCTCGGGGTCCTCGACGAGTCGCGGACGAAGCTCGAGCGCTTCATCACGCTGGGGATCGACGACGCGACGCGCGCGCAGATCGGCGACCTGCCGACGGGCCGCGGGGTCCTCGGAGAGCTGATCCGCGACGCGCGACCGCTACGGATCGCCGACGTCGGCTCGCACCAGGCGTCGTTCGGCTTCCCGCCGGGGCACCCACCGATGCACAGCTTTCTCGGCGTGCCGATCATGATTCGCGGCGAGGCGTGGGGAAACCTCTACCTGACCGAGAAGCGGAGCTGCCGGGAGTTCGACGCGGCCGACGAGAACTCGGCCGTGGTCCTCGCCGACTGGACCGCGATCGCGATCGACAACGCGCACCTCTTTCGCGACGCACAGGACCGTGGCGCCGCGTTGGAGGTGGCGGTACGGCGACTCCGCGCGGCGACCGAGATCATGCTCGCCCTCGACGGGGAGACGGACGTCGCGACGGTCTTCGAGTTGGTCGTGAAGCGCGCACGGGCGCTCGTGGGGGCTCGATGGACGGCGATGCTCCTCGTCCAGGGCAGCGAGCTGGTGATCGAGGAGATCGCCGGCGACGCCGAGCGCGCGCTGCTCGACACACGTGTGCCGATCGAGGGCTCGATCTCGGGCGCGGTGCTGAAGTCGAGGCGGCCGGAACGGGTCGCAGACCTGTCCAGTCGCGTGATGGTGTCGTCGCAGGAGCTCGGGCTCCACGCCGAGAGTGCGCTGCTCGTGCCACTCGTGTTCCGGTCCCGGTCGGTCGGCATCCTGATCGCCGCGGACAAGCGTGGCGGGCCGGAGTTCACCGCCGAAGACGCGCGGCTGCTCGAGTCCTTTGCGGCACCCGCCGCAATCAGCGTCCACACCGCCACGTCGATCGCGGAGGAGCGCCTGCGTCACAGCATCGAGGCCTCCGAGCAGGAGCGCCGGCGCTGGGCGCGCGAGTTGCACGACGAAACGCTCCAAGGGCTCGGTGGGCTCCAGATGCTGCTGTCCTCAGCGCTCCGCGGCGAGCACCCCGAGCGGCTCCGGGGCTCGGTTCGAGATGCCGTTCAGCAGATCGGTATCGAGATCGCGAACCTGCGCTCGCTGATCGTGGAGCTGCGTCCGCCGGCGCTCGACGAGATCGGGCTCGTCCCGGCGATCGAGACCCTGGCGCAGCGAATGGCGACCAGCGAGGGCCTGACGGTCGAGACGAACATCGCGCTGTCCTTGGAGGACAGCGAACGGCTCGCGCCCGAGGTGGAGAGCACCGTCTACCGGCTCGTGCAGGAGGCACTCACGAACGTCGCTAAGCACGCGGGCGCCGGTCGGCTCGAGGTCGAGCTGCTGGAGCGCGACGACGGGGTGACGGTGGCGATCCGCGACGACGGGCGCGGCTTCGATCCGAGCGCGGAGACGACGGCCGGGTTCGGCCTTGTCGGGATGCGCGAGCGCGTCACGCTCGTCGGCGGCACGGTCGATATCGAGTCCGAGGAGGGGAAGGGCACGGTCGTGCGAGCCGTGATCCCCGGGCGCAGGGTGCCGGCCGCGAAGGCCGGCTAGCCGGCCCGCGGCCGGCGATGTCCGAGCGTCAGGCTTCCAGCAGCTTGTTGTCGAGCGCGTACTTGACCAGCTCGGCCCGCGTCGACAGCCCGAGCTTCTGCTGGATGTGCGCACGGTGCGACTCGACCGTCCGCACGCTGAGGAAGAGCTGCTTGGCGATCTCGCCGTTGGTGTGACCGAGCGCGATCAGCCGGAGGACCTCTATCTCACGGTCGCTCAGCGCGCTCCGCGGGCCGTCGCGCTCCGGTTCGGCCGCGAGCCGGGCGCCAAGCTGCGGGTGCAGGTACGTGCGTCCATCAGCCGCGCCGCGCACGGCCTCGACGAGCTCGGTGTCGGCGGCCTCCTTCAGCACGTAACCGAGCGCCCCGGCCCTCATCGCCTCACGGGCGAAGGCCGGGTCGTCCTGCATCGTGAGCACGACGATCTGGGTCTCCGGGAACTCCCCCCTCAGGCCCGGGATCGCCTCGAGGCTCGAGTCGCCCGGCATGTTCAGGTCGAGCACCAGCACCGCCGGGTGATGGCCGCGCACGTAGCGCCGCGCCGAGTCGACGTCGCCCGCCTCGGCCACGACGTCGAAGCCGGACTCGGAGTCGAGCAGCATCCGCAAGCCGCTGCGCACCACGGCATGGTCGTCCGCGATCACGATCCTGATCGAGTCGCTCCCGTCGACTGGTCGATCGTTCACATCGCGGAGCCTAACGCGCCGACGGGCGGCGGCGATCGCATCGTCCAGCCGGCCGTCGCGCTGCGTGCGCCCAGCCCGCGACGGGGTGTGAAGCTTGCGTCGCGTGATCTGTGTCGGGGACACCACAGGCGTTCACGCTAGGGCCCCCGGGCCTGGGGCGAATCCGGGCATACGCTGGCACCCGATCCGTGGGATCTACGGAATCGCCGCGCCGTCCCCTGTCTACGCTCCAGGGGTGAATCCGACTTCCGGGCTCTCGCGGCGGGAAGCCGCCGCCCAGCTCGCCCGCGACGGCCCGAACAGGATGCCGGAGCCGCCACGGCCGACGCGCCTGCATCTACTCTCGCGCCAGTTCCGCAACGCCCTGGTCCTGCTGCTGGTCGCCGCAACGGTCATTTCGATCGTGATCGGCGAGCTGGTCGACGCCCTCATCATCCTCGCGATCGTGATCGCCAATGCGGCCCTCGGCTTCGTGCAGGAGGGACGCGCCGAGGACGCGAGCCGGCGTGTGCGCGAACTGCTCACGCCGAACGCGAGAGTGATGCGCGACGGCCGCGTGACAGAGATCGACACGGGATGCGTGGTGCGCGGCGACGTGGCACTGCTGCGGGCCGGCGATCGTGTTCCCGCGGACGGTCGCCTGATCGAGGCCGTGCGCCTCGAGATCGACGAGTCGAGCCTCACGGGAGAGTCGCTCCCGGCCCCGAAGCGCGCTACGACGCAGTTGGAGGACGGCCTTCCGGAAGGCGAACGGCCGGGCGAGGCGTTCGCGGGCACGACGGTGACACACGGCAGCGGGCGGATGCTGGTCGCTGCGACCGGGCCGCGCACCGAGCTCAGCCGGATCGCCGCCGCGGCAGCCGCGACTCCGCACGTCGCGACGCCGCTGCAGCAGCGACTCGATCGGCTGGCCGCCGTGCTTCTGCAGGTCGCCGGGGTGGTCTGCCTGGGCCTGGCCGGGCTGTCCTGGCTGTACGGGGAGAATCTCGAGATCGCGCTGCTGACCGGCGTGTCGCTGGCAGTCGCGGCCGTGCCCGAGGGGCTTCCCGCGGTGGTGACCGTGTGCCTGGCGATCGGCATGCGCCGCATGGCGGAGCGCGGCGCGATCGTGCGCCGGCTGCAAGCCGTCGAGACGCTCGGCTCGACGACCGTGATCTGCTCCGACAAGACCGGCACGCTGACCGAGAACCGGATGCAGCTCGTGCGCCTCTACCTCACCGACCGGGACCAGGATGTGAGCTACGCCCCGGGACCTGCGGAAGATGCAGCCGTGGCGCGGCTGCTGGGCGCCGCGGTGCTTGCGTGCGAAGCGGAAATCGTGCAGCCCGGAGATCAGGCCGCCGGAGCCGATCCGACCGAGCGCGCGATTCTCGAGGCGGCGGCCGGCCGTGGTCTCGTCCGGAGCGCCCTACTGGAGGGCGGGCGGATCGAGCGACGCGAGCCGTTCGACCCCGACCGAAAGCTCTCGAGCCTTGTGGTGCGGCGCCCGGACGACCGTCTCACCGCCTACGCGATGGGAGCTCCCGAGAGCATGATCCAGCGCCTCGCTCCGCGGGCCGGAGCCGCCGCAGAGCGGCTCGATGACACCGCGGCGCGCTGGGCGTCACGCGGCGTCCGCGTCCTGCTCGTGGCCAGCAGGGACGGCCTCGGGCACGACGACGACGCCGAGACGTGCCTCGAGCCGCTCGGGCTGCTTGGGCTTGCCGACCCGCCCAGGCCCGGCTCCCGCCCGAGCGTGCTCGAAGCGCGGCGTGCCGGCGTGCGCACCGTGATGATCACGGGCGACCATCCGCAGACCGCGCTCGCGATCGCGCGCGAAACGGCAGTCGTGCCGGAGTCGGATGCAAGCGTGATCACCGGGCGTGAGCTCGACCGGTTGGACGACCTCGCGCTCGCCGAGCGGATCGACCACGTCGGGGTGTACGCACGCGTCGTGCCGCAGCACAAGGTGCGCATCGTGCAAGCGCTGGTGGACCGTGGGGACGTCGTTGCGATGACGGGCGACGGTGTCAACGATGTGCCCGCGTTGCGCGCCGCGCACATCGGCATCGCGATGGGACGCGGGACGGATGCGGCCGCAGCTGCCGCCGACATGATCCTCACCGACGACAACTACGAGACCATCGTCCATGCGATCCGCCGCGGCCGTGCGATCCACGACAACATCCAGCACTTCCTGCTCTTCCTGCTGTCGGCAAACGCGGGTGAGGTGCTCGTGTTCGCGGTTGCCGTGACGCTCGGCCTCTCGGCACCGCTGACGGTCGCGCAGATCCTGCTCGTGAACCTGCTGACGGACGGTCTGCCGGCGGTCGCGCTCGGTGTCGACCCGCCGCACCCCGGCGTCATGCGGCGGGGTCCGCGGCCTCTGCGTGAGGGGCTGCTTGGCTCCATCGCCGGGCCTCTCGCAGCCGGCGGCACGGCGGTCGGCGCCGCCGCGTTCGCCGCGTTCGCCGTCGGGCACTCGCAATCGCAGGAGGCCGGGCAGACGATGGCGTTCACGACACTCGTGTTCGGCCAGCTGGTCCTGGCATTCGCGGCACGCGGCCCGGACTGGTTCTTCCGGGCGGCCCGCAACCGCGCGCTGTGGGGAGCCGTGCTGCTGTCGGGCGCGGTCCAAGTGCTCGTGCTGGCGGTGCCCGCGGTCGCTGACCAGTTCGGGCTCGTCGCGCTGAGCGCCAGGCAGCTCGCGTTTGCGCTTGTGCTCGCATTCGTGCCGTTCGCGACGCTGGAGGCGTACAAGGCGTGGCGCAGGAGCCGCTGACCGCGGGCGCATCCGACGACACGTTCGCGCGGGTCGTCGATGCGATGCGCGAACCGGTCCTGCGGACTACTACGCACCAATATCTCGGGCTAGCGCGGTTCTGCGCGCAGGCCGGCGTTGCCTAGAGTCCTTTCCATGGCGGATCGTGGAGAGAGCGTGACCGAAACCTCGGGCGAGGCCGAGGCGATCCCGCGCTACGCGACGCTTGTCGCCGGCTACGACGGCAGCGAGCGGGCCGGCGACGGGCTGGCGCTCGCGCAGTTCCTCGCAGATGCGGTCGGCGCCGATCTCCTGGTGGCCGCCGTCGTGCCACACGAGTTTCCCCATGCGCCCGGCACCGCCCATCGTGAGGAGGCGATGCGCCGCGAGGCGGCCGAGATGCTGACCGCTGCGGTTCGCGAGGGTGAGCGCGTCCACACGCGGGTCGTCCGCGCGCGCTCGGCCGCACAAGGACTGCACGAGCTGGCAGAGTCGACGCAGGCCGACGCGCTGATCGTCGGGTCGAGCCATCGCGGCGCGATCGGCCGCGTGCTGGCCGGGTCCGTCGCCGAACGGCTCTTGTACGGCGCGCCGTGTCCGGTCGCCGTGGCACCCGCCGGGTTCCACGATCGCGCCGATCGCGCGTTGAAGGTGGTCGGGTGCGGGTTCGACGGCTCGGAAGAGTCCCGGGTCGCGTTGCGACACGCCGAGTTCCTGGCGCGCCGCACAGGAGCAGCCCTGCGCCTGCTCGCGGTCCACGAGCCCGAGCTGCTCTTCGGGATCGATGCCGTGCCGGCGGGTTACGACCTGACCGACATCTCGCAGTCGGCGCGCGCGGGGCTGGAGCGCAAGCTGGACGAAGCGGCGGCGGCGATCCGGCCGGGCGTCGACGTGCAGCACTACGTGCTCGAAGGGTCGGCCGTCGACGCACTCGCAAGCGCAGCGGAGAGCGGCATCGACCTGCTCGTCCTCGGATCGCGGCAGTACGGCCCCGTGCGCCGGGTGCTGCTCGGCGGAATCTCGTCGGGCCTGGTGCGCGCTTGTCCGACGAGCATCCTCGTGGTGCCGCGGAGCGGATGACCAAGGTCCAACCGGCCTCCCGTTCCGCTGCGAGGTACGCAGGTTCGCGTGCTACCCGCTGAGCGTGCGGTCCGCGGCGACTTCCGCCGACTCGCCAAGGAGGCCGGCCTCGTCGGTGTCCGCCGTCCTCGGCACCACGAGCACCGGGCACGGGGCGACGTGCAGCAGCCGCGACGACACGCTGCCAAGCAGCACGCGGCGTACCGGGCCCCAGCCCCTCGACCCGACCACGAGCAGGTCCACGCCGTACCTCGCCTCCTTGCAGATGGCGTCGACGGCGGTTCCTTCCACGACGCGGGTCTCGACCGGGACATCGGGCGGCAGGCTTGCCGCTGCCGCTTCGACCTGGCGCTCGAGGAGCTCGCGGCGGGCACGGATCAGCTGCGCGTAGGCGTCTCCGGCCGGCACGTTCACGAAGGCCGGGATCACGACCGGCTCCACCGCCGCGAGCAGCCGCAGCCGTGCGCCCGCAGCACCGGCCACGGCCGCCGCTTGACGCAGCGCGACCTCGGATTCCGGTGAGCCGTCGAACCCGACGGCGAGCCGGTGGAGGTACGTGAGATTCAATGCCGAGAAGCCGCGCGGTGCAACCGCGACGGCGCACGGGGCCCCCTGGATCAGACGTTGCGCGACAGAGCCCGTCAGCACCCGCCCGGCGCGCCCGTGACGGCTCGATCCCAACACGATCAGATCCGCGCGCTCGGCCTCCGCGAGGTCGTGAAGTGCGCGCGGCACGGAAGTACATTCAACGAGGCGGGTCTCGACCTGCAGCTCCGGCGCCGACTCGCGACCAAGCCCCTCCAGTAGGCGCTCGGCAGCCGCCTGCCTCGGCCCGGCGACGTGCGCGATCAGGAGCCGCGCGCCGCTCACGCCTGCAACCAGCCGCGCCAGCGCGAGGCCGTCCATGGACGGCCCATCTCCGGCGTGGGCGGCGATCACGGTCCGGTACACGGTCAACCCTCGAGCCGCTGCCCCGCAAGCGCCCGCGCCCAGGCGCGCCGCCTGCTTGCGTGGTCGACAGACAGGACGACGTTGAGCTGCTCCGCGGCATCGAGCCAGCGCAGGGCGCCCTCGTAGTCCGCTGCCCGGGCGCTCGCATCGGCCGCCGCGAGAGCCATCTCGAGCACGCCCGCCTGGTCCACCCCCTCCTTGTCCGGGGCGGGGTGCTCGATCTCGGTCAGGGGAGGACGCGGGGTGTCGCCGTGGCGGGCGGCCAGGTAGGGGGTGATGTAGCGGCCCGCGACCTTGCCGGGCGGCCACCACAGCGGCTCGAAACCGGCCACCGAGTCCAATCCGTCTCCGCCGCGGAGGTGCAACGGCTTCTCGCCACCGACCAGGATCCCGTGCAGCACGGGATGGAACGGCGTCGACCGGACCGGCTCCCCGGCTTCCCCCGCGATCGCAGTCGCGACGACGTCCGCCTGCTGCGAAGCGAGGCCTCCCTGCTTGATCGGGTACCAGGTCGCGTCGCCGGCCGCGTAGACGCCGTCGAGCCCGTCGACCCGGAACGACGGGTCCGTCGGGATGAACCCACGCGGTCCTGGACGTGCAGGTTGCTGGCTGCAGCTGCCCGCGCAGACCGCCAATTCGCCGGTGAGCGCGGCGTCGGCCGCGGCTGCGAATGCCGCGTTCTCCTCGTGACGGACGTGCTCCCACCGATCTCCGCCGAAGCGGCGGATCGCGTCGGTGAACCCGTTGAGGCTGTCACCGGGCAGGCCGTAGACGCGCCGAACTCCGCTGGCGCGCAACGTTGAGATGACGTGATCGCGGAAGGTCATCACGCCGCCAGGGTAGCGATTTGTGCACGTTTAGGAGCGCTCACCGCTCTGTTCTGTTTCGGGACATCGCTGACAGGTGTATGTCTCGGGACATCGCTGACACCTGAGTAGGGCCTCGACCACGATGGTTCATGGCCCCCAAGGTGACGGCGATGGACATTCGTGCTGCAACTGCTTATGGTCAGGCCAGGTCGAGAATGTGGCGGCGTTTTGCCGTCGCCGAGCAGATCAGTCGGGAGACGTTCTACAAGTACCGGCGCCGTTTTCGTGACTACGGGCTTGCTCGGGCTCTCAGGAACGCTCACGTCGGCCGATGTCGTGTCCGGGCCAGCACCGCTGCTGAGGTCGAGGACGCGGGCACCCCCGAAAGCGCAAACAGCTCATTGAGCTGGGCCGCGATCACGGGCCGCAGTCGATTGTGTGGGCGCTCCACCACGCGGGAGGTGGTGGTGCCCTCGCCAGCGACGGTCTGGCGAATTCTGGTTCGTCACGGCGCAGATCGAGGCCGCAGCCGCAGAAGCGCCCCAAGTCGGCGACCAAGCGTTTCACCTTCAGCCGTCCTAATGAGTGTTGGCAATCGCGACTGGACTGGCTGGGCCCCTTGACCGACGGAACCTCGGTGGCCATCGTGGTGCCCTCGACGATCACGCCCGCTACCTGGCCGGCCTGCAGGCCGGCCCCCGGTGATGCCGACGGCGCATCTGGTGTGGTCGGTGATGCTGGCTGGGATCGTCGAATGCGGAGTCCCTGCAATGTCATTGGCCGACAACGGATTTGTCTACACCGGGCAAATGGCGCGGTTTCGAGTGTCCGATTCCAGGCGAACCTGCGGGCCCTGGGCACCACGACGATCAACTCGCGCACCATTTCATCCGCAGACCTGCGGCAAAATTGAACGGTTGTGGCAGACCCTGAAGAAGTGGCTACGGGCCCCGCCCCCGCACCGGGCACCATCGCTGAGCTCAACTCAATCCCGCCCCGACCAATTCCGCAGCCTTCTACAACCATCAACGGCCGCACCGGGGTGTCCGGGACTCGACGCCCGCCGAAGCTTTCACAGCCACAGCCACAGCACCGGCACGCCCCACCGACCGACCGCTGCCGGCACCGGTCTTCGTGACCCGTCACACCGTGAACGAAATCTCAGGCCAGCTGTTCGTCCCGCCGTATCCCGCGTCAACGTCGGACGGCGTTGGGCCGGCCACGTCTGCGACAGCATCCGTGACGGCGAGCACATCGCCATCTTCAGTGGCACCACCCTGGTCCGAGAATTCACTGCCGACCCCAACCGCAGCTACCAACTCGGCGACAAAACCACGCGAACCTACCGCACACGCGAACCCAAACCAGCACCATGACTGTCAGCGATGTCCCGAGACATAAGTGTCAACGATGTCCCGAGACACCACAGAG
>CAVRTB010000005.1:0-437326 GCA_963724065.1 uncultured Solirubrobacterales bacterium | reverse complement strand
TCCGCAGGCTGGTAGCACGGCGGTCTAGCAGGCGTGTTTGAGTTCCCGACCGCCACGTCACTTGGACAGGCTGACGATCGCTCCGCTGCGCCAGCTTGACACGTATTGTCCGCGGGAAGACAATTTGCCGTGGGGTCACAGATCCTGCAGGTGAGGTTCGGGCGTATGTGGCAGACTTCGACGGCCGAGCCTCACTGCCCCAATTTGAGGGCCATCCGCTGCAGTAACAAATCACATCCCTTTTCCTGTAGAACCAATCGCTGAATATCCGTTGTGTAGGCAAGTCGACCGCCAAGTCGACAGAGTATCCGGCGTCCATCATCCGAGCCCAAGGAAGGCGCCGGACCTCGCCTGCTCCCGATCGGCGTCAGACCTAATTTGCAGACCGGACCTTAGTCTGAGCATTCGCAGGCATTTGGTCCATATTGCCACGATCATTTTGAGAGTACTTTTGGGAGCGCCGGCACCTCCCCCGGGCCGGCGAGGCCTGCTAAAGAGGGTACCGCTTCTTTTTCACACAGCAGACCCACTGACGCTCGATCCTCCGGTTATTTGCGTTCCGGAGCGTCGGGCTTTGGCAGTTGCAGACCTGCGGCCTGACGTAATCCAGTCCAGGCGCAATGGCCGAAGGGCGGATATAGTCGAAGGTCTCTTATCCTTCAGGTCTTTGGTCATAATCAAATTTGCCGAGCCCCGGATTAATTGCTATCTTTTGGAAATCATTACATAATTCTCTTGTGCCATCCACCCTAAGTGGCATGAGGCTCGGCGTTGAGGTGTGCGACCAGAATGTACTCCGCCGAGCCTCTTTTTTTAAGCCCTGCAGCTGCGTGAAATGTCGGCCTAGGCATGGCCGTTCTGCATCAGTCTGGACCAGCCAAAGACCTGTCGTTGCGGCATCGCGCCAGCGCCTATGGCGCCGCAGCTTCCACGAGCTGTCTTTCGATGAAGTCGACAAAGGCCCGGGCCTTGGCGCTTGCCTGCCGCCCGGTTGGAAATACTGCCCACAGGTCAAGCAAGGGCAATGACCAATCCTGAAGCACAGGCCTTACCCGTCCGGATTCGAGCTCCGGCGAGAACATCCACTCGGATGCGATGGCGAGCCCAAGTCCGGAAAGCACGGCTTCCCGGATACCTTCTGCGGCGTTGACGCGGACTCGGCCGCCCACTGTGACGGATGCCTGCCTGCCGTTTTGCTGGAACGTCCAGGCCGTTCCGCCGCCGCGCTGGTCGTAAACGATCGTTTGATGCTCGGCGAGGTCTGCCGGCACAAGCGGCTCACCTGCGGTTTCCAAATAAGACGGCGCGCCAAGAACCAATCTTTTGCACTGGGCCAGTTTCCTGGCGGTCAGGCTCGAAATCCGTGAGCTGTCCCATACGCAAGGCTATGTCTATGCCACCCTCGATCAGATCGGTGTTCCGATCGTCGAGGATGATGTCGACGTCGAGGGAGGGATACTCGGCCAGGAAAGCGCCAAGGCGCGGCACCACATGCAGCCGCGCAAAGGTCACCGCCGCACAGATGCGGATGCGGCCCGACAAATTGGCGCCTGCACCGCGGGCCGCCATATCGGCTTCGTCCGCCGCCTCGATAGAGCGCCTCGCGTGTTCATAGAAGCTCCGTCCGGCTTCTGTCGGCGTCAGCCCGTGAGTTCGAGCGCAGGAGCAGGCGCACACCCAGCCGATCTTCAAGCTGGGCGATGGTTTTGGAAACAGCAGGCTGGCCAACGCGCAACTGTCGGGCGGCGAGCGAAAAAGACCCGGTATCGACGACACGAACGAATGTTTCCATGGACGTCAGGCGGTTCATGTCTATTCCCTTATGTCGATCAGCTGCTCCCACGGGATCACCTCCGCTCGCACGAAACCTCGCTGCATGTCCGTATGTACGCGTCCCGCCGCGTCGTGCGCGGTCTGCCTGGCGCAGGCTGCGGCGCGGATCTCGCTGCCTCCCACGGCCGTGAAGAACGTGAGCAGGCCCAGGAGGCGGTACGCCTCGCGCACGATCTGCTCGAGGGCTCCCTCGACGCCGAGCTGGGTGCGCATCGCGGCGGCTTCGGCGGGGTCCAGCTCGGCCAGCTCCGCCTCGTCGCGGGCGACAACCGCGACTGCCCGGCGCGCCGCCAGCGCCTCCGGAAGCTGTTCTCCTTCCCCGACGTTCGCGACGACCAGCGCGGGCTTCAGGTGAGCAGGTCGGCCTCGGGCGGGGCCGGGCTCCCGGCGGAAAGCTCGGCGATCGCGCGCTCCCGCGTCTCGCGCTCGGCGATCGCCTCCTTGTCCCCGCCCCGGGCGGCCTTCGTGGCGGATTCCAGGCGGCGCTCGGCGCCTTCGAGGTCGGCGAGCATCAGCTCGGTCTCGACCGTCGCGAGGTCGTCCGACGGGTCGAGCGCTCCGTGCGGGTGTGCGACCTGCGGATGCTCGAAGGCGCGCACGACGTGGACGATCGCGTCAACGTCGCGGATGTGGCCGAGGAACCGGTTTCCGAGGCCCTCGCCCTTGTGGGCGCCGCGCACCAGGCCGGCGATGTCGACGACCTCGAGGTGCTCGGGCACCCGCCGCGAAATCCCGAGCAGGTCGGCGAGCCGCTCGAGTCGCTCATCGGGCACGGGCACGACCCCGACGTTGGGCTCGACCGTCGTGAAGGGATACTCGGCCGCCTCGGCGCCGGCCCCCCCGAGCGCGTTGAACAGGGTCGACTTGCCCGCGTTCGGCAGGCCGACGATCCCGACCTTCAAGAAGGGCCTCCGCGGTGGCGGAAACCGCGCCGACGGCGGCGCCGGCGAGGATGTCGGCCGGATAGTGCACGCCGAGATAGGGGCGCGTGAGCGCCGTCGGCCCAGCCGCGGCGAGCAAGGGACGCGCGCACGGGCACGAGCGCGGCGATCCGAAGGGCGCCCGCAAACGAGGTCGCCGCATAAGCCGACGGAAACAACAGCGACCCGGCACGCGGCCGAACGGGTCGAGGCCCGCGATCTGCGGGCGCTCCCGCCCCACCGCCCGCTTGACGACGTAGTTGGGACGAGGGTCAGCGGCACGGTCGCCGCGGCCGCGAGCCAGCGCCGACGCGGGCGGGATTGGAGACGGCGCCTGCGAGTGCGAGCGCGATCCACAGACCGCCGGACTCGCCGTACGCGCATACGCCACCGCGGCCCGGTCCAGCCCGGGGGCGTCAGCCGCGTGCGCAGCAGCGACAGCAGGCGCCGGTGGAGTTCCAGCCAGGGCGGACAGGCGAACGGAAAGGCAGCGCGGCGTCAGACAGTCGACTCGGTGGGCGGCGTCTCGAAGCGCTCGAAGAACGCGAGCGGGTTGCCGACCCGGCGCTCGAACCCGAGGCCCGCGCCCCCCGTGCGCGATCCGCAGCTTGCGGGACGTCACCATGTGAGGGTCGCCGAACATCTCGCCGACCACGAGTCTACCGCCCGGTCGCAGGACCCTCGCGACCTCGCTCAGAGCCTGCTCCTGGTCGGGGATCTCCCCGAGCACCGTGACCAGCACGGCCGCGTCGAAGCTGTCGTCGCCGAAGGGAAGCCGGCGGGCATCGCCGAGGGTCGGCCGCACGTTCGTGAAGCCGCGCCGGTTTGCCTCGCGCATCACGTGGTCGAGCATCTCCTGCTGGATGTCGAAGACGTCGACCTGGCCCTGCCGAAAGCGCGGACGCGATCTCGAACGTGTAGTAACCGGTGCCCGGGCCGACTCGAGCACTCGTTCATCAGGCGCGGGCGAAGAGCCTCGAGCAGGCGCCTGCGCGTGATGAACGGGTGGGGAGCCTGGACCCAGAAGCGCTGGTTGTAGGGGCAAGCCGAGGGTTGCGCCGCCACCACATTGCCGCACCCAGGAGTCCGAGCGCGCCGAGCAGGAGGGCGGTCCGGGGCGGGCGCACGATCTACAGCCCTGAGAAGCCGACCTTGTGGTCGGAGGCCTCAGCTTCACACGCGACTTGGCCGAGGTCGAGCCCGACGATCCCGTCACGGTTTCGGCCTCGGACCACCGCTGCTTGGAGTCCTGAACCGCGCGCCGCATCTGCTCGTCGCCTTATCGGGGAGCCGCATGAGGATCACCTGGCCGCCTGTGAAGCCGACCTCGTCGCGGCGCGCATCGCCTCGTCACGAGCCATCAGTGCGCTCCTTCGGCGGGTTGAACGAGCTCGGTCAGCACGCCGCCCGTGGAGGCGGAATGCAGGAAGGCCACGAGGCTGTCGCGGATACCGCGCCGTGGCTGCTCGTCGATCAGCCGCAGGCCGCGAGAGGGCACTCCTCGATCGCGCTCGCGACGTCCGCGCAACGATAGGCCGTGTGGGGAGACCCGGGCCTTCTTGGCGAGGCACTCCGACCCGCGTGTCCTCGCCGAGCGGAGCGAGTAGCTCGACGTGCGAATCGCCCACGCCCAGCAGCACCGCCTCGACGCCCTGCTCGTCGACCGTCTCGCGATGCTGGACCGGCATCCCGGAGGTGTCCGAATACAGGGTCACCGCCGCGTCGAGGTCCTCGACGGCGACGCCGACGTGATCGATCGACTCGAACATCCGCGGGAGTCTAGTACGGCCCCGCCGGGGCACCTGCGACTGCCGCGAATGGGCTAACGGCGTGCGCTGCGCACGGGTGGTCGGGGCGCTTCACTGCGGCGGACCGCTCTTGCGCGGTTCGGCGGCGGGATGCTCTCCCTGACTGGCGCCGGTGGCGTCGGGCTCGGGATCGGTGAACCCCTGCGATCGACGGCAGGCCGACGACGGCACGGACGCCGCGGCCTCGCCGCGGCGGACGTTTACCGCGCACGATCTCCTGATCTCGTTGCGCTCGATCGACTCCTTCGCGAGCAGCGCCTCGGCGATGCAGTCGAGCAGGTCCCGGTTCTCGCTGATCAGCATGCGGGCCTCGAACAGCGCCTCATCGATCAGCGTCTGCTGCTCCATGTCGCGGCCTCGAGCATCGCCTGCGAGGTCTTCTCGCTGCCGGTGCCTTCGAGGTGCGCGAGCAGCTTTCTGCCCATCCCGTACTGCCGATCATCGAGCGGCTGATCTCGGCGACCCGCCGCAGGTCGTCGGACGCTCCGGTCGTCACGCGCTCGAAGACGACTGCTCGGTGACGTAGCCGCCCAGCAGCATCTTCATGTAGTCGAGCAGGTCCTCCTTGGACATCAGGTAGCGGTCCTCCTCGGGCAGGTTGAGCGTGTAGCCCAGGGCTGGCCACGAGGCACGATCGAGATCTTGTGCACCTTCGGGACCGACGGCAGCATCTCGGAGACCAGCGCTGACCGGCCTCGTGGTAGGCGATGATCTTCTTCTCGTTGGGAGTGATCACCCTGTGCGTCAGCCCTGCGACGACGCGCTCGAGCGCCCCGTCGAAGTCGACTTGAGAATCGTCTCGCGGCCCTGGCGCCCGGCGAAGATCGCCGCCTCGTTGCATAGGTTTGCAAGGTCCGCGCCGGTCAGCCCACGTGCGCCGGGCGACCATCTAGAGGTCCACGTCCTCGACCGGCTTCGTGCGGGTGTGCACCTTCAGGATCTCCTCACGGCCCTTGAGGTCCGGAGGCGAGACCAGCACCTGACGGTCAAAGCGGCCGGGGCGCACCAGCGCCGGGTCGAGCCCGTCGATACGGTTGGAGGCCGCGATCACGATCAGGTTTCCGCGCTCCTCGAAGCCGTCCATCTCGACCAGCAACTGGTTGAGCGTCTGGTCCTTCTCGCGGGAGAGATCGAAGCCGCGCTTGAGGCCGATCGCGTCGATCTGGTCGATGAAGATGATCGCCGGCCTGTGCTTCTTGGCGATCGCGAACAGCCGCCGGATCCGTGCCGCGCCGAGCCCCGCGAACATCTCCACGAACGAGCTGGCGGACTGGCTGAAGAATTGTGCGCCGGACTCATGATCGACCGCCTTCGCGAGCAGCGTCTTGCCGGTGCCGGGAGGCCCGTGCAAGATGATCCCCTTCGGGACGCTTGCTCCCAGCTTCTTGAAGCGGTGAGAGTCGCGCAGAACTCCACCACCTCGCGCAGCTCGTGCTTGGCCTCGTCGCATCCCGCGACGTCGTCCCAGCCGATCCCGCCCGATCACTCCGGCTTGATCTGCTGCGGCTTGGTCGCGGCATCATCTTGAGCCTGCGCCAGATCAGGTAGACCAGCGCGCGCATCAGGAGGATGGGCATCCACGTGAGCGCCCACGTCTCGAACCTGTCGAAGAACGGGATTGCTAGCGGCAGCATCCGTGCTCCTATCCGTCCGGCACCCGCGAGTCGGGTGCAAATCCACCTGCACCCGGAGGTGGGTGCGGGGGCCCGCAAACAGATTAACCGCGCAGGGCGGGGATTGCGCGGCTAATTTCGGACGTTTGTTCTAGGGCCCCAGGCCGAGTCGGGCTTCTCGCGGCGGAGTATCTCGGCCAGTGCGGCACGCCCCACCTCGAGTTGCTCCGTGGTCGGCTCGCGCGTGGCGAACAAGCGCTGCATCTCGTACCCGGGCCGCGGAATGCCCGCGCGAGAGCCGTCTCGCGGTTGCGCTCCGACCAGGCGACATCTCACCGAGACGGCGACTCCGGCGAGGGTCGCCGTAGCGCTGGCGAGCGGCCCGCGCAGACCGAGCACGGAGCGCACGATCACGTTGCCGGCCGTGGTCGAGACGATCATCGGAGCTACCAGGTTGGAGCCGCACCGGTCGTGCTCCTTCGCGGCGAGCGCTGCGTCGGTGCCCTGCTCGTAGGCCGCGATCGCCTTGTGCTCCACGCCGTGGTAGGCGGCGAGCTGCGAGTCGCGCAGCGCGAGCGCCGGGGCACCAGGCCAAGCGCAGCGACCATCAGCTCGTTGCCCGCGGCGCCGGCCGCGCCGCGCGGCCGCGGACAGCGCGGAGGAGCCGACCATCGCGGCGAGCACCTTCGCGTCCTCGAAGGGAAGCTGCACCTCCGGCACCCGCGCTTGATCACCGGCAGGAGCGCGAACGCCTCGCCCAGCCGCGCCAGCCCGCGCACCCGGGCGTCGGCGATCGTGCCGCGGACCCGCGGCTTGTGCCCGGACTCGACCTTCACCCGCCCGTCAGAAACGCGAAAGGCGACGGCCCAGTGATCGGGCCCGTGGACGAGCAGGCCGTTGCGCAGCGCCATGCCGCCGAGGCGTACCGGTCCGCTCGGAGTGGCCTCGCAGGGCGCGGGTGTCGAGCTCACCCGGTGAGATGCTACGTGAGGGCGCTTCGATCGCACCATCGCGGCACCGGCGATCAGGAGGACCACCCCGATCGCGCGCAGCAGTGCCTCGTCCGAGAGCTTCCCCGTCAAACGCGAGCCAAGCAGCGCGCCGGGGATCGAGGCGGCCGAGCCGACCGCGAGGACGCGCCAGTCGGGCGGGTCGGACGGCAGATGCCCGATCACCCCGGCGACCCCGACGCAGAAGCCGATCGTGACGTTCGTGCCGACGGCACGGGCCGGCGCCTCGCCGACGAGCCGCACCAGCGCGGGCATCCGCAGCGACCCGAGGATCAGCCCGACGATCCCGCCGAGGACCCCGATCGCCGCGCCACTCGCGACGGCGGCGGGTATGTCGAGCGCCGCGATCGCGATCGGGCTTCGGCTTGGGAGGGGGCTTGCGCAGCAGGTCGAAGGCGCTGTAGAGCAGGACCGCCGCGATCGAGAACAGCAGAGGGTCCTCGGGCAGCACCCCGGAGACGTAGCCGCCGATCAGCGCTCCCACGATCGAGGGCGGCGCCATCCACGCAAACAGGCGCCAGTTGACGCGTCCTGCGCGCAGATGTGCGATCGATGCGCTCGCGGCGGCCACCGCGCTGATCCCGATGTTCGCCCCGGTCCCCGCCCCCGGGGAGGAGACGAGCACCAGCACCAAGGGCAGGCGGATGTTGCCCAGTACGAGGCCCACGAGGCCACCGGCCAAGGCGACGAGAAAGCACCAGACGGCGAGCAGGACGTATTCCATTGGGATACTGAGCGCGTTGGAGAGGCTTTTTGACACGGACGACAGCGCGCAGCGCCGCTCTTCGGTCCCGCCCGAGGACGAGCCGCTGGCCGCCCGCATGCGCCCGCGGGACCTCGGCGACTTTATCGGGCAGGAGCACCTGCTGGCGGCGGGCTCGGCGCTGCGCACCGCGATCGAGACCGGAGAGCTGCACTCGATGATCCTCTACGGGCCACCCGGCAGCGGCAAGACGACGCTCGCGCGGATCGCCGCCACGCACGCCGGCGCCGCCTTCGAGGAGGCAAGCGCGGTGAACGCCGGTCGCGCGGAGGTGCGGGCCATGATCGAGCGCGCCACGGAGCGGCGGCGAGGAACGGGCGCTGGGACGATCTTCTTCCTGGACGAGATCCATCGTTTCAACAAGGCCCAGCAGGACGCACTGCTGCCGGCCGTCGAGGAGGGCCTCGTCGTCCTGATCGGGGCCACCACGGAGAACCCGTACTTCGAGGTGAACTCGGCGCTGCTGTCGCGCTCTCAGATCTACGAGCTGCGGCCGCTCGACGCGGAGCGCGTGACGGACCTGCTGCGCCGTGCCCTGGAGGACCCCGAGCGCGGCGTTCCCGAGCCTCCACTCGTGCCCGTTGAGGCGCTCGAGTTCCTCGCAGCGCGCTCGGGAGGCGACGCGCGCGCCGCGTACAACGCGCTCGAGCTGGCGACCGACACGGCGCGGCGCCTCGGTCGCGCCGTCGACGTGCAGCTCGCCGAGGACGCGATGCAGAAGAAGGCCGTTCTCTACGACAAGGCCGGGGACAAGCACTACGACTACATCTCCGCGTGGATCAAGGCGACGCGCGGCTCGGACGTCGACGCCTCGGTGTACTACCTGGCGGTGATGCTCGAGGGCGGGGAGGACGCGCGCTTCATCGCGCGCCGCATGATCGTGCTCGCGTCCGAGGACATCGGGAACGCCGACCCGCGGGCGCTCGTCGTCGCGGTCGCGGCCGCGCAGGCCGTCGAGCACGTGGGCCTGCCCGAGGCTGCGCTGAACCTCAGCCAAGCCGCCGCGTACCTAGCCCTGGCGCCAAAGTCGAATGCCAGCTACGGTCGCGCTGTCCCGCGCACGCGGCGACGTGCGACGCGACGGAGCGGCGGATCCTCCGCCCTACCTCCAGGACGCCCACTATCCCGGCGCCAAGGAGCTGGGCCGTGGCGTTGGCTACGAGTATCCGCACGGCCTGCCGGAGGGGGTGTCGGACCAGACGCTGCTGCCCGAGGGCATGGAGGACCGCCGCTACTACGAGCCCACGGAGCGCGGATTCGAAGCCACGCTGCGCGAGCGACTCGCCCAGATCCGTGGTAAACAGCGCAAATCGGGCGAATAGTCATTACCCTGGTCGGGCCGATGGGAAGGACTAGTAGCAGGCAGGGATCGGCCGCGCTTTCGTACGTTCCGGGGAGGGCATCGCGCCTGGCGTTGACCACGGCAGCCGCTCTTCTCCTGGTGCTGCTCGCGGCGGCTCCCGCGATGGCTTCGAATGTCTCCGTCTTGAACGGACAGCTTCGCTATGCCGCCGCTGTCGGTGAGACCAACGTCGTCACGGTGACCCAGGCGGGCGACACGTTCACTGTCACCGACAGCGTGGAGCTGACTGCGATCGGCCCGGACTGCATCAGCGTGTCCCCGGAATCGGCGACCTGCACGGGAGCATCCTCAGTCCGGGCCAACGCCAGTGACGGTGACGACTCTGTCGACCTGGCCGGCACATCCGCACCGGCCGAGATCCTCGGGCGTGCCGGAAACGACATGCTGATCGGTGGTACGGGAGCGGACCTTGTCGAGGGATTCACGGGCGACGACAACATCAACGTTCAGGACGGAGTCCGGGACACCGTGCGGTGCGGCGATGGATCCGACAGCGTCACCTCGGACCGGGCCGACGTGGTGCCGAGGCCGGAGTGCGAGATCAACGACGACGGCGTGGCTCCGACGACCACGATCCTCGCCGGCCCTCTCGGGCCGCAGGGCAACACCGCTCCTCACTTCAACTTCGAAGCCGACGAGGCACTTGTCCAGTTCTACTGCTCGATCGCGCCGGTCAACGCGCCGCAGGACCAGTTCACGCAGTGCGCTCCGAACCAGACGCTCGCTGCGCCGACCGAGGGCGAGTGGGTGTTCAGGGTGTACGCGCAGGACGGCACCGGGGAGGTCGGTGGCATCGCCGAACTGAGGTTCGTCGTCGACACGACCGCGCCCGTCGTGACGATCTCCGGGCCCGCGAGCCCGATTGCCACGTCGATGCCCACATTCGACATCACCGCCAGCGAGCCGAGCGTGCGGTTCGAGTGCTCGATCGACGGCGGCGCATCCTCGCTTTGCGACCATCCCTACACGACGCTGCCCCTTCCCGACGGCGACCACGTGCTCGAGGTGCGTGCGACGGACCTCGGCCGCAACGAGATGATCGCCACGTTCCCGTTCAGGATTTCGACGTCCGCGGGAAGCGGCGTCGTCCCGGCAGCGCCGGTGGCGCCCGTGGCTCCGCGACGCATCATCATCGACTCACTCGTCTTGATCTCAGGTAACGGCGTCAAGATGTCGCGGCGGGGCGTCGTCGGCATTCGCCTCACCTGTGCCGGCACCCGCGGTTGCAAGGGGCGCATGCGGATCACCACCGCGGAGCCCGTGAGCCGCAAGAGCAGAAAGCTCGTGACGCTCGGGTCGAAGCGGTTCACGATCGCAGCGAACAAGAAGCGCAAGGTGAATGTCCGCTTCTCCAAGAGCAAGCGACGTCTCGCGAAGCGGCTCAAGCGCTTCAAGGCGAAGGTCGTGATCAGCGAGGTCGACCAGCGCGGAAACCCGCGCATCTCGAGCCGCATATTCATCCTGCGGGCTCGTTGAGCCTCATCTGAGCCGTTCGGGCGCGAAGTAGAATCGGCCGCGACCGCTCACGAGGAGGACAGCTGATGGCCGTAAGGACAGACACGACCGACGCGGACGTCTCCGGCAACGGCGCATCCACAGGCCTGCTGGCATCTCACAGCCCGGCGACCGGCGAGCTGGTGGGGTCGGCCGCGACGATCACACCAGACCAAGTGCAGGCGGTCGTGGACGACGTCGCGGGCGTTCAGCCGCTCTGGGCCCAGTTGTCACTTGCGGATCGCGCGCGCTATCTGCGCCGTGCTGCCCAGGTCCTGCTCGACCACTCCGACGACATCGCGGAGCTGATCTCGCGCGAGCAGGGAAAGCCCCGCCTCGAGTCCTACACGATGGAGCTGCTCCCCACGATCGACGCACTGCACTGGTGCGCCTCACAGGGACCGCGAATCCTCGCCGACGAGTCGATCCCGCACCCGCAGCTCATGCTCAAGCAGAAGAAGAGCAAGTTCGTATACGAGCCCATCGGCGTCGTCGGCGTGATCGCTCCGTGGAACTACCCGTGGTCGATTCCCTTGGGTGAGGTCGCGATCGCGCTGATGGCAGGGAACGGGGTCGTCCTCAAGCCAGCGTCACTCACACCGCTCATCGGCCAGCGCATCCAGGAAGTGTTCGAGCGCGCCGGGTTCCCGGAAGGTCTCCTCCAAACCGTCCATGGCGGCGGAGCCGTGGGACAGGCGCTCGTGGAGTCGACCGCCGGAAAGATCTTCTTCACCGGATCGGTCGAGGTCGGCCACCGGGTCGGCGAGGAATGCGCGCGGCGCATGAAGGGATGCGTGCTGGAGCTTGGCGGGAAGGACCCGCAGATCGTCTGCGCGGACGCGAACCTTCCCCATGCCATATCGGGAGCCGTGTGGGGCGGCTTCGCGAACGCCGGCCAGACCTGCTCGGGGATCGAGCGCACATACGTGGTGGCCGATGTGGCCGAGCCGTTCGTCGACGGCGTCGTCCGGGAGGCGAGCCGCCTGCGGGTCGGCAACCCACTCGACTGGAAGACGGAGATCGGCCCGATGGTTTCGAAAGAGCAGTTCGATCTGGTGATGGAGCTCGTCGATGACGCGGTCGCGTCGGGCGCGCGGTTGAGGTGCGGTGGGCCCACCGAGGTGGATGGGCTGACGGGTCACTTCATCGCGCCGATCGTCCTCACGGACGTCACGCACGAGATGCGGATCATGCGCGAGGAGATCTTCGGACCGGTCCTCCCGATCGTCACCGTGGCCGGCGAGGAAGAGGCGATCGCGCTCTCCAACGACTCGCAGTTCGGCCTCGGCGCGTCCGTCTGGACGCGGGACCGCGACAAGGGCGAGCGGATCGCGCGCCAGATTCAATCGGGGATGGTCTGGATCAACGACCACTCGTATTCGCACGGCGCGTGCCAGTGCTCGTGGGGAGGAGTCAAGGAGTCGGGACTCGGCCGCTCACACTCCAAGTTCGGGTTCTACGAGTGCGTCAACATCAAGCTCGTGTCATGGGAGCCCTCGCGCATGCGCGACACGTGGTGGCATCCATACGACGAGGTGCTCGGGAAGGCAATCCGCTCGTCCGCACGCATCCTCTACGGCCGCGACGGCCAACGCGCGGAAGCGATGCGGGAGGGTGCGATCCCGTTGCTGCGAGTGATGCGGCGGTCGTTGCGGCGGTAGTTAGCCGCCGACTCCTCGGACATCCGGCCAGCAAGCGCTTGAATGCGAGTCCGACGGGAATCGAATAATCATGAGCCGCTCTCATGTCCTGGCTGCGCTCGCGCTCATCAGCCTTCTCGCCTTCTCGCTGCCCGCAGTTGGGGCTCCATCACCCATGCAGGCGGCGAAGCGAGCATTGAAGACCGCCAAGAAGGCTGATAAGCGCTCGAAGCGGGCGCTCAGACTCGCTCAAAAGAAGAGTGCTCGGGGAGGCCGGGGGCCGCTGGGTCCTGCGGGACCGTCGGGACAACTTGGAGAGTCGGGAGCAAATGGATCTCCCGGCGCACCTGGAAGCGCCGGGTCCGACGGAGCAACGGGGGCAACAGGATCTGCAGGCCAAACCGGTGCAACTGGAACTACCGGACCACAGGGAACGGCCAGAGCCTACGCGGAGGTCAACGATGGGATCGACAACTATGTGCCGCAGCGAACAGTTGGCTTCACGAACTCGGTGACCAAGCCTGGGGCGACAATTGGCATCTATTGCCTAACGATCGATCCCGCTCTTGGGATTGACCCCGATACGGTGGCGGCACTCGCTGGCCCCGAATTTGGAAACTCATCCGACCACGGAGGTTCTGCTGAAGTCCGAGGAGCAGCCAGCGGCTCCTGCGCCGCGGGTCAGTTTGCCGTTCACACCTTTGATTCAACCGGCACCGCATCGGACGAAGTCTCATTTCATCTGATCGTTCCGTGAAGTCCTAGCCCGGACTAACCCCAGGTACCCGGCAACGCTGAAGCGTCCCGCGCGCGCGGTGACACCTCGGGGTCAGGACGACCCATAGCTCGTGGCCGAACGTCCCGCGATACCGCCTCGTGCACGCAGTCCGGGACGTTCGGTCGGGGTGTGGGAGCCCGAAACGATGGCGACGGTCAGATCAGCGCGAGTTGCGTGACAACTCGGGGTCAGGACGCGCTAGATCGGCTTCAACTCGATCCACAGGCCGGCTGCGTATGCCAGCAGTTCGCCGTCGATCGTGAAGATTGCCGAGCCGCCTTCGTGCTTTCGGCCCTCCTTCTCTATGGGCCAGCCGATCACGATGTGTGGAGCTCCGATCCTGGCGGACTTCGCGACATGACCTCTCAGCCTCGCGAGCACGGCCGGCTTCGCGTCGCTGAAGAATTGGCACCCAAACGCGGTGGGGCAGTCAAGTGCTGCCCACAACACCTCGGTCGAGACCAACCCGTCTTCGGCAGGCAGCGAGGGATCGGGGACCCACGGCGTCGCCACCATGGTCATGCCGTGCACCGTCCCAGGGAAGATGTGCAGGCCGTCGTGGTGGTCGCGGTGCGGGCCGCATGTGAAGCATTCGGGGAACGGGTGCTCGCGAAAGCCGGTGAACTGATCGACGGCCGAGCGGGCGTCGGCCATCGACGGCGGGTCCGGCACCGAGATGCTCATTTCGCACGCGGTGCCCTCGGCGACCGTTTCCCCGGCGTCGAGGAGCTTCACGACCGAATCCTCGGCCTCCAGCTCCAGCGTCCGGTCGAGCGGGGGCGGCTTTCGGAGGTTGACCTCCGCGGTCGCGCCGATCCGCCGCGCGAGCACCCCACAGGCGTAACCGCCGTTCGCCGACGCCGCGGGGCCGCGGAAGCGGGCTGGGATGACAACCTGGTCTCCCACGCCCGGCAACTTATCGCCAAGCGCTACGTTTCGCGCGTGGCGGAAGAACCCAAGCTGTCCCATCTGGATGACGCCGGCCGCGCCCGGATGGTGGACGTCGGGGGCAAGCAGGAGACCGACCGCCGCGCGCGGGCACGGGCCACGGTGCGCATGAGTCCCGAGACCGCCGCGGTCGTCCAGCGCGGTGACGCCCCCAAGGGGGACGTCCTCGGGACAGCCAGGATCGCGGGCATCCAGGCCGCCAAGCGGACCCACGAGCTGATCCCGCTGGCGCACCCGCTCCCGCTCTCGTTCGTCGACGTGGACGCCACGATCGACGCCGCGGCGGGAACCATCACGCTTGAAGCGGAAGCGCGCACGACGGCGCGGACCGGGGTCGAGATGGAGGCGCTCACGGCTTGCGCGGTTGCCGCCCTGACGGCTTACGACATGGTCAAGGGCATCGAGCGGGGAGTCGTGATCGAGGAGGTGGTCCTCTTGCAGAAGACGGGGGGCAAGGAAGACTGGACGCGGGAACCGTAGTCTTTGGCCGCGCATGCGCGCCGCGATCATCACCATCAGCACATCCCTGAGTGAGGGGCGGGGAGCGGACGAGAGCGGCCCCGCGCTGGTCGAGTTCGCGCGCGGGCTCGGCGCCGAGATCGCGGCGGTGGAGATCGTCACCGACGACCGCCACAAGATCGAATGGGCGTTGCGTCATTACGCGGACAGCGATGTCTGCGACCTGGTGCTGACCACGGGGGGGACCGGATTCTCCCCCGACGACGTCACGCCGGAGGCGACGCGGGAGGTAATAGATCGTGAAGCACCAGGGATCGCGGAGGCGATGCGTGCGGCATCGCGGCCGCACACCGACAAGTGGATGCTGTCGCGCGCGGTCGCTGGCATCCGGCGGCGAACGCTGATCGTCAACTTCCCGGGGAGCCCGAAGAGCATCGGCCAGATCGGCGCGGAGATCGGCCCGGCTCTGCCCCATGCGATCGCGTTGCTCAACCGCGATCCGGCGCGCGACCCACATGGGGATTGAATACGCCCTCGACCTCAGCGAGGTCGTGCGTCGCTATGGGGAACGTGAAGCACTGCGCGGCGTGAGCACGCGCCTCGAGGCAGGACAGACCCTCTCCGTCTTCGGCCCGAACGGCGCCGGCAAGACGACCCTCCTGCGAATGCTCGCGACACTCCTCATCCCGCATCGCGGGAACGTAAGTGTGCTCGGCTTCGACCTGCCCGCGGAGGCGTATCGGGCGCGCCCGCTGATCGGGTTCCTGACGCATGACCCGCTCCTGTACCGCGATCTCTCGGGTCGCGAGAACCTCCGCTTCTATGCGCGTCTGTACGAAGTCCCCGACCAGGATGCGCGCATCGCCCACTTGCTCGAGATCACGGGCATGTCGCGCCGCGCCGACGACCCGGTCCGAAACCTGTCCCGCGGCATGGCACAGCGGATCGCGGTCTGCCGTGCCGTGCTGCACGCTCCCGCGCTGCTGCTCCTCGACGAACCGCGCGCGCATCTCGATCCGGAGGCCGCGGCGATGGCCGACGAGCTGATCGGGCCGCGCACGGGCGCGACGCGGGTGCTCGTCACCCACGACGTCGACCATGGCCTCGCCGAGGCCGATCGCGTCCTCGCTCTGCGCGACGGCCGGGTGTTCGCGGACGCGCCGGCCAGTGAGGTCTCGGCGGCCGATGTGCGCGCCGTCTACGGCGGCGTGGCTTGAGGGCGGTCGCGACGATCCTGCGCAAGGACCTCGTGGTCGAGTTGCGCACCAAGGAGTCGGTGCCCTCGATGGCGATCTTCACCGTGACGACCTTCGTCATCTTCCATTTCGGCCTCGATCGCGACCGCCTCCAGGGGGAGCTCGCGGCCGGCGTGCTTTGGGTCACGCTGCTGTTCGCGGCCATCCTCGCGATCAATCGCCTCTTCGTGGCGGAGCGCGAGCAGGGGGGCTTCGACGGCATCCTGATGGCTCCGATCGAGCGGACCTCCCTACTGGTGGCGAAGGCCGGTGCCCTGCTCGCCTACCTGCTGGCGCTCGAGCTGATCGCGCTCCCGGTGTTCGCGCTGTTCTTCATCACCGACGGGTTCTGGGAGGCGCTGCCCAGGTTGCTCCTCGTCGCGTTCCTCGCGGACGTGGGCCTCGCCGTGGTTGGTGCCCTGCTGGCCTCGATCGCCGTCCACACGCGCGCCCGCGACCTGCTCCTCCCCCTGCTGCTGTTGCCGCTCACCGTCCCCGTGGTGATCGGCGCGGCCTCGGCCACCAAGGGCCTGCTGTCCCTCCCCATCGATACCTCGCAGTTGGGGAAATGGCTGGCGGTGCTGGCCCTCTATGATCTGATCTTCGGGTTGCTGGCCTACGCGGTATACGACTTCCTCATGGAGGATTGACCTGGACTCGACGCTTTTCGGCAGAGGACTCAGGGAGCTGGCACTCGCCTCTACGGCGGTGCTGGCGACGGCGATGGCGCTCGTTTTCTTCTATGCGCCGAATGACGCCGACCAGGGCTTTGTCCAGAAGATCTTCTATGTGCACGTCCCGCTCGCGATCGTGGCGCTGATCGGGTTCGTGGTCGCCGGCGTTCTCGGGGCCATGCACCTGCGCACGCGCGACGACCGCTGGGACCACCGCTCGTACGTTGCGATCCACATGAGCGTGATCTTCGGCGTGGGCGTCCTGATCACCGGCGCGATCTGGGCAAAGGCGGCGTGGGGCAAGTGGTGGGTGTGGGACGAGCCGACGCTCGTCAGCTTCCTGATCGTCTTCCTGCTCTACGTCACCTACTACCCGCTGCGCTACTCGATCGAGGACCCGGACCGCCGCGGACGGTACGCATCCGTATTCGCGATCACCGCGGGGGCGTTCGTGCCGATCAACTTCATCGCGGTGCGGCTTGCCGAGAGCCTCGTGCATCCCCGGGTACTGAACCAGACAGCGGGAGACATGCCGGGCGAGATGCGCCTCACGTTCTTGATCGCGCTGGCGGGCATGGCGCTCCTCTACATGACGCTCGTGAAGCTGGAGCTCACCTCGAAGCACGCGCGCGGCCAACTGCGCCGGCTACGCCGGCTGCTCGAGGAAGAGACCGCGGGCGGCGGCGCTGCGCCACCTCCCGTCGCGACGGTTCCGGCGAAGCCGTACTGAGGAGCAGACGATGCCCGCGCTCCCACTCGACGAAGCCGGCAAGTACGTCGCCGGCGCATATGGGGTCTTCGTGACCCTGATCCTCGTGTACGTCGCGATCATGGGCAGCCGCCTCCAGCGCATCGAGCGCGAGCTCCAGTCGCTGGCCCAACTTGCGGAGCGCCGCCTGAAGGAGCGCTCTGAGTGAACGGGCTGCTCGTCATCGGTGTCTCCCACAAGACCGCGCCGGTCGAGCTGCGCGAGCGCGTCGCCCTCCCCGAGGGGCGCGCCGTGAGCGTGTTGCGCGAGCTCATGTCCGCGGACGGCATCGACGAGGCGGTCGCGCTGTCGACCTGCAATCGCACGGAGCTCTACATGGTGGTGGGCGACGACGTGGGCGCCGAGTCGACGGCCCTCGGGATCCTTGCGCGCCAGGCGGGCATCCGGCCGACCGAGCTCGTCTCCCATCTCTACTCGCTGCGCGACGTCGATGCTGCGCGGCACCTCTTCCGCGTCACCGCCGGGCTCGACGCGATGATCGTCGGCGAGGCCGAGATCCAGGGGCAGGTCAAGCGCGCATACGAGCTCGCGCTCGTCGAGAACACCACCAGCGCGTTCATGAACCGGCTCTTCCGCGAAGCGCTCGCGGCGGGCAAGCGCGTCCGCACCGACACGACGCTCAACAGCAGCAGCGTCTCGGTCAGCTCCGCCGCGGTGGAGCTCGCGCAGGAGACGCTCGGCGACCTCGCGGGGCGCCGGGTCGTGGTGATCGGCGCGGGCGAGACCGGTGAGCTGACCGCCCGCGCGCTGACCGAGCGGGGCGTGTCGTCGGTGTTCGTCGCGAACCGGCATTACGACCGCGCGATCGGCCTCGCCCAGCGCTTCGGCGGCAACGCCGTGCGGTTCGAGTCTCTGCCGATGGAGCTCACGCGCGCGGACATCGTCGTGTCGGCGACCGGCTCGCCCCACCACATCGTCGAGCGCGCGGAGCTCGAGTCCGTGATGGCGGCGCGCGACGGGCGGGCGCTGCTGCTGATCGACATCGCCGTGCCACGCGACATCGAGCCCGGCGTGCGCGACATCGAGGGCGTCTTCCTCCAGGACATCGACGACCTTCAGCACCTTGTCGAGCGCCGGCTCTCCGGCCGCGATGCCGAGGCGCGACGCGCCGAGGCACTGCTCGAACACGAGCTCGAGCGCTTCGAGCGCTGGATCGGGACGCTCGACGTCGTGCCGACCATCGCTGCGCTGTATGAGCGCGGCGACGAAGTCGCGCGCCAGGTGCTCGCCGAGAACAGCGGCCGCTGGGAGTCCCTCAGCGACGCCGACCGCGAGCGGCTCGAGCTCTTTGCCGGCGCGATCGTGAAGCGGCTGCTGCACCAGCCGACGCTCAACCTCAAGGCCCGGGGCGAAGACCGGCGCACCTACGCATATGTGCAGGCCCTGCGAGAGCTGTTCGGCCTCGAGGTGGAGCAGCGCTCGGCGTTCGATGTCGCGCGGGCGGAGCAGCCCGGCAGCGCGTCGGAGGACAAGGCCGAGGTGACTCCGATCCGGGCCGGGCGACGGCAGCACCGGCGCTGAAGACCCTCCGCATCGGCACCCGCGCGAGTGCGCTCGCGCTGGCGCAGGCCGACCATGTCGTGGAGTTGCTGAGGGAAGCGCACGCGGGCCTCGAGCCGGCAATCGTCCACATCACCACGAGCGGGGATCGGGCGACCAGCGACGTTCAGGACAAGTCGCGATTCGTGAAGGAGATCGAGGAAGCGCTGCTCGCCGGCGAGATCGACGTCGCCGTGCACAGCGCGAAGGACCTGCCGGGCGTGCTGCCCGAGGGCCTCGAGATCGCGTGCGTGCCGCGGGGCGAGGACCCGCGCGACGCGCTCGTCGGAGCGATCTCGGTCGATGCGCTGCGCGCCGGAGCGCGGGTGGGCACGTCGAGCCTGCGGCGGCGCTCGCTGATGCTCGCGATCCGCTCCGACATCGAGGTCGTCCCGCTGCGCGGGAACGTCGACACGCGCCTGCGCAAGCTGGCCGCCGGAGAGTGCGACGCCGCCGTCCTTGCGCTCGCCGGGCTGCGGCGCCTCGGGCGCCAGGACGAGGCCGGCGCGGTGCTCGACCCGGACACGTTCGTCCCCGCGGCGGGACAGGGGCTGCTGGCGCTCGAGGCACGGGTCGGCGGAGCGGCGCGGAGCATGCTCGAGCCGCTCGCCGAGCCCGCAGGGCGCGCGCGGCTGGTTGCCGAGCGGGCGGTCGTCGAGGGCTTGGACGCGTCCTGCAACACGCCGGTCGGCGCGCACGCGCGCGTCACGGACGCGAGCATCGAGATACACGCGTACGCCGGGCTGCCGGACGGCTCCGAGTGGATCGCTGATCGCGTGACGGGCGACGCCGCCGATCCCGCGGCCGCCGGGGCGCAGCTCGCGCAGAGGATGCTCGCCGCGGGCGCGGGTGAGCTGCTCGCGCGGGCGGCCGGTACCCTCGCCACGTGAGCGCGGCATCGGGCATGGTGTACCTCGTCGGCGCCGGGCCGGGCGACCCTGGACTCGCGACCGTCCGCGCCGTGGACCTGATCGCGACGGCGGACGTGATCCTCTACGACCGGCTCGTGCCGGCGCGATTGCTCGACGGCGCGCCGGCGGACGCGGAGCTCGTCTACGTGGGCAAGGAGCCGGGAAGGCCGACCCTTCCGCAGAGCGAGATCAACGCGTTGCTCGTCGCGAAAGCACGCGAGGGCAAGCGCGTCGTGCGCCTCAAGGGCGGTGATCCCTTCGTCTTCGGGCGAGGTGGCGAGGAGGCCGAGGCGCTCGTGGAAGCCGGCGTGCGCTTCGAGGTCGTGCCGGGCGTCACCGCCGGCGTCGCCGCGCCGGCATACGCGGGCATCCCGGTGACACACCGCGACGAGGCCTCCGCAGTCGCCTTCGTCACCGCCCACGAGGACCCGGCGAAGCCCGAGAGCGCGATCGACTGGGCGGCGCTCGCGGCCTTCCCCGGAACGCTCGTCTTCTACATGGGCGTGCGCGCACTGCCGGACGTGGCCGCCGCGCTCCAGCGACACGGGCGCCGCGGCGACGAGCCGGCGGCCGTGGTCGAGCGCGGCACGCAGCCGGCGCAACGGTCGATCGCGGGGCCCTTGGACCAGATCGCAGAGCTCGCGCGCGAGGCCGCGATCAAGGCGCCCGCCGTGACGATCGTCGGGCCCACGGCGGCGCTGCACGACCGGCTCGCCTGGGTCGAGCAGGCTCCCCTCCACGGCAAGCTGGTGGCCGTCACCCGTGCCCGCGCACAGGCAAGCGGCCTCGCCGCGCGCCTCGAGGACCTCGGTGCAGAGGTTGCCGAGGTGCCGGCGATCCGCATCGTCCCGCGCATCGACAGCGACGAGGTGCGCGAGGCCGTCGACACGCTCGCGGGCGGGGAATACGACGTGCTCTGTCTGACAAGTCCCAACGGCGCGTCGCTGCTGATGGAAGCGATCGTCGACGCGGGCCTCGACGCGCGCGCCCTCGCAGGCGTGAGCGTCGCCGCGATCGGCCCGGGCACGGCCGGGGCGCTGCGCGATCACGGCATCGTCGCCGACCTCGTTCCCCCCCGCTCGATCGCCGAGTCGCTCGCCGAGGAGCTGATCGCACGCGGCGTGGACGGCAAGCGCGTGCTGGTCGCGCGCGCTGCCGAGGCTCGCGACGTCCTCCCCGACGAGCTCGAGCGTGCGGGTGCGCACGTGACCATCACGCGACTCTACGAGACTGTCCGCGAGCAGCTCGACGAGACTCGGCTGGCGCAGCTCGCAACGGCCGGGTATGTCACGTTCACGAGCTCTTCGACGGTGCGGTTCCTGCTCGAGGGCATCGGAGGGCCCAGCCGCTTTCCACCCGATGCGCGCGTCGTCTCGATCGGGCCCGTGACGAGCGAGACCCTGCGTGAGCACGGCCTCGAGGTGCACGTGGAGGCACTGCGTCACGACATCGACGGCCTCGTCGACGCGCTGCTGAGCGATGCCCTCGCCGCGGTCATCCCGTCGTGATGGTGCCGATCTCGTTTCTCACCGATTACGGTCACGGCGACGAGTTCGTCGGTGTCTGCCACGGCGTCATGCAGAAGATCGCCCCGGGCGTCGTCGTGATCGACGTCACGCACGAGGTACCGCGCCAGGACGTCCGGGTCGGCGCGCTCGCGCTGCGCAGCGCGATCCCGTTCATGCCACGCGGCGTCCATCTCGCGGTCGTCGATCCCGGCGTCGGCGGCGATCGGCGGGCCGTCGCCGTGGGCTGCGCGGATGGCAATCTCCTCGTCGGGCCCGACAACGGTCTCCTGTGGCCCGCCGCCGAGGCGTGCGGCGGCATCGTCGCCGCATTCGACATCGCGGAGAGCCCGCATCGCCTCGATCCCGTGTCCGCGACCTTCCACGGCCGCGACCTGTTCGCACCCGTCGCGGCCAATCTCGCGCTCGGGGCGCCACTCGAAGAGGCCGGGAGGGCCGTCGATCCGGGTTCGCTCGAGGCGCTCGACATCCCCGCTCCCGCGATATCCGATGGGCGGGTCCGGGCGCGCGTCATGGCGGTCGACCGGTTCGGGAACCTGCAGCTCAACCTCACGGCGCAGGACATGCGCACCGCGGGCTTCGAGCCGGGCGCGTGCCTCGAGGTGCTTTCGCGCCGGCGCACCGGCGAGGCGACCTACGCCCGCACGTTCGCGGAGGTCGGACCCGGGCGCGCGGTGATCGTCGAGGACTCCTCCGGTCGCATCGCGGTCGCCGTCAACCAAGGGCGCGCGGCGGGCGCGCTCGGCGTCGGAGCGGACGCGGAGTTGCTGCTCCAGCCGTGCGACGACCACTGAGACTCGTTCCGCGGCCGGGTACCGGAAGGCTCGGCGGGCCGCTCGTGCACCTCGACGTGACGGGTTCCACCAACGACCGCGCGCGCGAGCTGGCGCTCGGCGGCGCGCCGCACGGCACGGTCGTGATCGCCGAGGGGCAGACCGCCGGGCGGGGGCGCCAGGGACGCACCTGGTCGGCGCCCCCGGGACGCGCGCTCACGATGTCTGTCGTGAGCCGCAGCGACGCCGGCGAGATCGACCTCCTGCCGCTCGCCGTCGCCCTCGCCGCGTGCGATGCGTGCGAGGCGGTCGCCGCAGTCCGTTGCCAGGTGAAGTGGCCCAACGACGTCTGGATCGACGCTCGCAAGGTCGCCGGCATCCTGATCGAGGCGCGCCCGCAGGAGGGCTGGGCGGTGATCGGCATCGGGCTGAACGTCGATACCGCTCAGGACGAGCTGGACTCCGCGTTGCGCGCGACCGCGACCTCGCTGCGGATCGCGACCGGCGCATCCGTTTCGCGCGAGGAGACCCTGACGGCGCTCCTCGACGCGCTTGCCGGATGGCTCGAGGCGTTGAGCGCCCCGGCCCGGGTGATCGAGGCGTTCCGTGTGCGCGACGCCCTCTATGGACGAACGATCAGCTGGACGCGTGACTCGATGCAGATGTCAGGAGAGGCGCGCGGCATCGACGACGACGGCGCGCTGGTCGTGTTCACGGGCGCAGACGCGGCGCCGGTGCGCCTCGACGCGGGCGAAGTGCACCTCTCGGCCTAAGCCGTGCTGACCCCGAGTTGTCACGACAACTCGCGCTGATCTGACCGTCGCCATCGCTCGGGCCCTCACGTCCCGACCGAACGTCCCGCACTGCGTGCTCTGGGCGGTATCGCGGGACGTTCGGCCACGAGCTATGGGTCGTGCTGATCCCGAGGTGTCACCGCACGCGCGGGACTTCAAAGCGTTGCTATCGAACCCCGGGGTGTCCGGGGTACTTGGGGTTGGTCCGGCCTAGGCGGCTTCGGAGTCCTCGACGCGTGCGGCGCGGCGTTTGCGGGATCGCTTGCGCTTGGGAGCGCCGTTCGGTGGCGACTTGGGGGTCTTCACCTCGAGGTCCTCGAGCTCGTCGGGCGCGCCCTCGTCGGCCGCCGCGGCCGCTCCGTTCGCGGCGCGGGCCGCTGCGCGGCGCGACGCGGCCTCGCGGTCGCCGCGCTGCTTCTTGCCGCGGCGCTTGCCCTTGGGGAAGTTGCGCACCAGCTCGCGGGCGAGCGCGGACGGCTTGCGGGCCATCCTGTTGCGCGCGCCGCGCAGAACCTCCTCGGCCTCGGGGCTGTGCGCCACCGCGGACGCAAGCAGCGCGGCCGACAGGCGGCGGTCATGCTTGCGCGCCGCGTGCACGAGCCGGCGGGCGTTGCGCCCGTGGGCCGGTCCTGAGGAGTTGACGAGCAGCCCCAGCAAGCGCTTTGTCTCCGGCCAGCGCTGGACCGCGTACTCCTCGTGTGTGTCCCGGGAGTACTCGGCGAGGCGCCACAGCCACGCCTGAGCCTGATCGCGGCGGCCGATGCGCCGCTCGGCAAGAGCCTGCAAGAGGATGCGCGAGCCTTCGCGGCGTTCCTCCCGCGACCAGGTGCCGATGATGTCGACCGCGAGGTCGAAGCCCTCGGGGTCGCGCCGTACGGCGATCTCGGCGAGCGCTCGCTGGCGCAACTGCGCGTTGCGGTTTCGCTGGATGCAGCTCAGCAGGAACCGTCGCCGTAGCTCTCCGCCCGCGTCGTTCTGGATCGTGGTCTTCGCGCGGCGCCAGCCGTTGGCCGCCACGCGCGCTCCGGCGAGCGCCGCCCACGCGTGCTGCTCGTCGGGAAAGAGGTGCTCGACCGCGATCCGCCACAACTCGCGCTCGAACACGCGCAGCCGGCGGTCGGGGTCGTTCGTGACCGGCACGACCCGGCGCTCGACGCGCAGCCGTCGCCCGCGCCCGCGCCGCACGGGGCCGACGACGATCGCGCCACCGCGATAGACGTCGCGGTCCAGAAGCTTGTGCAGGGTGACGATCGGCTCGTCGTGCGTGGTGGCCGGGTGGACGAAGTCGACGACGATCCCCGCCTCCTTGCCCGGATGACGTCGGGTCACGCGCCCGACGCGCTGCTGATACACCCGCTTGGAGGCGGTCGGCGCGAGGTGCATGCAGACCGTCGCACGCGGTGAGTTCCAGCCCTCGGCGAGCAGCATCGCGTTGACGAGCACGTCGATCTCGCCGCGCTCGAAGTCGGCCAGGATCCGTGCAAGCTCGCGCTTCGGGGTCTCGCCCGAGACGGCCTCGGCCTTCATGCCGGCGTCCTTGAACGCCTTCGCGACGTTGTGGGCGTGCTTTACGCCCGCGCTGTAAACGATGCCCGGCAGGTGCTTGAAGCGCACGCGATAGAGGTCTGCGACGGCGGTGTTGAACGGGCCCTGGTCGAGCAGTGCGGCCAGCTGCTCCTGGTCGAAGTCCTGGTCGACCTCGCCCTTGCGCAGCGGCACGTTGGCGAGCGTGCGCACGTCGCCGGCCGGCGGGATCCTCACGCAGCGCAGCGGCGCGATCACGCCGCGCCGCGCCGCCTGTGCGAGGTCGAAGCGGCTCGTCTGGGTGGGGAACAGGTCCGTGACGTGGCGCGCGATCAGCGCGCCGGTCGCGGTCATGCCGATGAAGACGGGGCCCTGCCACTTGCGGATCGCCCCGCTGGTCTTCTCGCCGAGAGCGGTATGCGCCTCATCACAGATGACGATCGTGTACGCGTCCGAGATCTGCCCCGCGTTGCGCACGAACCACTGGTAGGTCTCGACCGTGACCAGGCCGTCCACGCGGTCCTGGTTTTGAAGCAGCGGCGGTGAGATGCGGTTCGAGTAGCCGCGATCGGTGAGCTCGCCGAGGAACTGCTCGACGAGGTTGCGGCGATGGGTCAGGATCAGCGTGCCGCCGGTCCGCGAGGCCTCGACGAATCCGAGTGCTGCCACGGTCTTGCCCGCGCCGGTTGCGTGCTCGAACCAGAAGCGGCGAGCCGCGCCGGGATCCTCCGGCTGCTCGGAGAGCTGCTCCTCCTCTTCCTCGCCGAAGGAAGCGTCGCCGTTCTCGACGACCTCGGCGTCGGCCCAGTCGGCCGGCTCAACGTCCTCATCGTCGTCGTCGTCGTCCTCCTCGTCCTCATCCGCCTCGTCCTCGTCCTCGTCCGGTTCCTCGTCGTCGAAGTCCTCGAGGTCCTCGAGCGGGGCCACCCCATTGCCGTTCTGTCGCTCGGCCTCTGCGATCAATGCCGTCAACGTGCCGGAGAGGGCATCGACCTGGTGCGCGGACAGCACCGTCCCGTCGACGAGCTTCGGTTCCTCGTCGACCAGCAGTCGCTCGAGCCCGAGCAGCATCGAGAACTCCTGGCGCCATTCGACGCTCGGGATCTCGAGCCCGGCCTCGATCTCCGCCAGCGCTACATCGAACGCACGACGGCGCGCCGTACCCGGGCGCAGGGCGACCGGATCTGGCGCGAACGGCTCGCGTGTGAATTTCTCCACACGCTCAAGCTGCTCGCGCGATGGAACAGGCGCGACCTTCTCGGCCACTTCAGTGGTGTCAGCCATATCGAGGCTTGTTGGATGAATGGACGCCGTCAGACGACCAACGGCGCTGCAACGTTCGTCCCTGGTTGCCGTCATCGAGTATTGGTCCCGACGGCAGTCTCCATGGCCCGGCGCGGACTCCCGCCCGCGGGCACGGTACGTGTGTATTAAAGCAGCGTGGCCCTCGGATGTCGCACGAAGACGGCGCCACGCCCCTTTTCGTCGAGTATTTTCCGCTTCCCGCGCCAGTCCGGGCGCCCTCCTCGACCATGACGACACGACTCACACCGCTCGCTTGCGCCCTGGCGCTGGTGTTTTTCGTGGGCGCATGCGGGTCCGACGAGCCGCGCAGCGCTTTCGAGCCGGCCGACTTCCGGCAGGCACTCGCCGGGGCGCCGCCGCCGCTCGCGCGTCTCTACGCGGAACCCTCGGGTCTCGTGAGCGGCGGCCCCGACGAGTTCCGGCGGCAGCTCGCCGACCTGCGCGGCTATCCCGTCGTCGTCAACAAATGGGCGTCGTGGTGCGGGCCCTGCAGGCACGAGTTCCCGTTCTTCCAGCAGCAGGTCGTCAAGCGCGGCAAGGAGGTCGCGTTCTTCGCCGTCAACTCGGAGGACGCCCGCGAGCCCGCCGAGAAGTTCCTCGGCGAGATCCCCGTGCCCTATCCGAGCTACCTCGATCCGGACAGCGACGTCGCGGAGATCCTCGGGCTCGCGCGGAACTTCCCCACGACGACCTTCTACGACCGCGGCGGAGAGCGCGTCTACACGAAGCCCGGCGGCTACGCGTCCGAGGCGGACCTCGCCGACGACGTGCGCGAGTACGCGGTCGAGGGAGCACGCTAGGGGCCGCTAGGTGATCGACTAGATTCCGCGGCGTGGCGTCCCCCGAGCTTCGCATCGATCCCCTCACGGGGCTGCGCGTCGTGCTGGCCCCGGGGCGCGCGGACAGGCCGTTCAGCTTCGAGTCCGCCGCCGCCCACGACTCCGCGCGCGACGAGTGCCCGCTGTGCGAGGGCCACGAGAGCTGGACTCCGCCCGAGACGTACGCGCTGCGACCGGGCGGGGGCGAGCCGGACACCCCGGGCTGGCTCGTGCGCGCGGTGCCGAACAAGTTCCCGCTGCTCGAGCCCGGCGGCGAGGACCCTCCGGAGGACCCGCTCGCGAGCGGGCGCGGCGAGCCGGACCTGCTCGTCGCCGGGAAGGCCACCGGACATCACGAGGTGATCGTGCATGCACCGCAGCACGTGGCGTCGGTGAGCGCGCTGACCACGGACCAGTTCCACCACGCGGTCGAGGGCTGGCGACAGCGGGTCGCCGCGCACGCCGACGCGGCATATGTGCATCTGATGGTCAACGAGGGACAGGCGGCCGGCGCGTCGCTCGAGCACTCGCACGCGCAGTTGTACGCGCTCGGCAGCGTTCCCGCGATGGTCGCGCGGGAGCGTGAGCACTTCACCGCGCACAACGCGCGCACGATGGGCGGCTGCCTGCTCTGCGACCTGCTCACCGAGGAGGTGCGCCGCCGCGAGCGCGTCGTGGCCGTGGACGACCACGCCGTGCTGCTCGCGCCGTTCGCCTCGCGCGGTCCCTACGAGCTTCAGCTCGTCCCCCGCCGGCACGCGCCCAGCTTCGCGGACGCCGACCCGGCGGCCCTCGACCTGTTGCTCGCCGGGCTCCAGCGGCTTGCCAAGAAGCTCGGCAACCCGCCGCCGCTGAACCTCTGGGTGCGCACCGCACCGCGCGGCGCCGACCACTTCCACTGGCACGTCGACGTGCTGCCGCGGCTGACGCGGCTCGCGGGATTCGAGCTCGGGACCGGTCAGTACGTGAACATCGTGCCGCCCGAGCGCGCAGCCAAGGAGCTGGCCGGGGACGACGCCAAGCAGGGCTAGCTTTAGTTCCCAACCACGTTGTTCAGGCCCCGGGAATGCGCCTCGCGGGCGCAAGCTCGGGCGTGGAGAACCGGGTGGGCAAGGGAAGACGGATCGTCGGCGTCTGCGACCGCGCTGGGCGGCGGAGTGTCACGAGACTTCAAAGAAAGGTCGCGGTCACGGGCGAAAGCCCTCCGGGTCGCGCATCGGCCGCCGAACTTTCCCTCCCGCCATGCGTGAAAGCGGACGCCAGGGGGGAAAGTTCGTCGACCGGCGCCTGCCGGACGACGCACCTCATGCGAATCACGCGCAGACGGCTCTTTCACGGGCGACGCGTGCGCTTTGCGTCGCAAACGACGCGTCGCGCGAGTCCTTGCTCGTCCCGGGTCCTGCCCTCCCTACCCACCCCGGTTTTCGAACCCGCCACCAGCGCCAGGCCCGCAACCGGGACAACGTGCGTGGGAACTGCAGCTAGCCGCCGGCGGGCGCGCCGGGCGCCGCGGCCGCGGTGGCGGCATCGCGCTGCGCGATCTCGACCGACTCCTCGGAGGGCGTGCCGTCGACCTCGGGGACCGGCAGCGAGTACTCGGATACGCGCTTGTCGAGTCCGAGCTCGGCGTCGAAGTCCGCGTCCTCGCCGTGACGGAAGCGCACGTCCTTGCCGGCCAGGATGCGGATGAAGATCTCGACGTAGTCGCCGTCCAGCTGTGCGCCTGAGACCCGCCGCAGCTCCTGGATCGCCTCGAACGAGGAGATCGGCTTGCGATAGGAGTCGCGCGCGGTCATCACGTCATACGTGTCGGCGACCGAGATCATGCGCGACAGCGCAGGGATCTCCGTCCCGTTCAAGCCCCGTGGATAGCCCTTCCCGTCGATGCGCTCGTGGTGGGCGAGGATGATGTCGCTGATCGGGCCGTAGCCCTCCATCTGCGAGACGACGCGCGCGCCTTGATAGGGATGCATCTTGATCGTGTTCCAGTCGTCGTCGGTGAGCTTCGTGTCGCCCTTCAGGATGCGGTCGGGGAAGATGAACTTGCCGATGTCGTGCAGCAGGCCCGCCGTGTGGACCAGATCCTGGTCCTCCTTCGAGAAGCCCGCGGCGATCGCGATCTCGCGTGCGTAGCGCGCGACGGCCGCGGAGTGGCGGGCGGTCATCCGGTCCCGCAGGTCGAGCGTGCGCAACAACGCCGAGAGCACGCCGACCTGAAGCGTCGCGAGCTGCTTCGTCCGCCCCGTGAGCTGCTTGCCGCGGCGTTCGAGCTCCTCGGCGCGCCGCTCGGAGACCAGCAGCTGGCCGAGCAGGTGCTGGAAGGTGAACAAGACGATTCCGAACAGCGCGATCGCGGCGATGCCCACCCGGTGGTACAGGTAGGCGATCCCGACCGCCATCGTCGCCGCTGCCACCTCCGACGAAAGCACCGGGAAGAGCATCTTCCGCGCGAGTGCGCCGAACGAGGTGCGCTCCTCGTAAGACGTGTAGCCGGCGATCAGGGAGAAGTTGGTGAGCAGCGAGAGCGCAAAGATCCCCAGGACCAACAGATAGAAGACGCCGTCGTTCTCGCCGAGCCCCGTCGCGCCGGTCACGGCATGAAAGGTCAGTCCGCCGATCAGCGGGAACCACGCGTACGTGACGAGATTGATCAGGAAGTTCTTCCCGGTGTCGCGCCAGCGCAGCCACCCGCAGAAGATCGTGACGATGCCGATCGCGGCCGCAGGGGCGCCGCCCAGGAAGACCATCGCGAGGATCAGCGCGAGGAAGCTCCCCGAGATCTTCGCTCCGGCGCGGGTCTCCACGGCACCGACGTCGCTCAGGATGGAGAAGGCGAGCAGCGTCCCCAGCAGAGCCAGGTCCCAGTTTGCGTCCGGTCCCGTCCTCAGGGCAAGCGCGGCTGCGACCCCGAGTGCAAGCAGCTCGAGGCCGATGAACAGCCGGGTTGGGCGTTGGGACAGGGCAAGACCTCCGTGTTGGCCCGCTACGCATGTCCTATCGGCCTGGGATCCGCTTGCTTGAGCCGCAGAGCCGCATTTTGGCCACGTCTGGGGGTGAAGCGGCACGCACCGTCCCGGGGCGGGCCTTCGAGGCAGGACACCGGCCGCTCGATTTGAAGCTACAAGTGCGCCCATGCAGGATGCCCAGACAACGCCGCCCGCCGGTCGGGGCCGTTCGCTTGCGCCGCTTCGCCTGCGGGGCTTCAAGCAGCTTGCCGGCGCCTACACGATCAACGAGCTCGGCAACTGGATCGGCGAGATCGCGCTGGCCGTGCTCGTTTATGACCAGACCGGCAGCCCGCTGGCCACGGCCGCTCTGTTCCTCGGCATGCAGTTCGCGCCGGCATTCGTCGGCCAGGCTGTCGTAGCGCGACTCGAGGTGACAGGGACGCGGGTCGTGCTGCCTGCCCTCTACGTCGCGGAGGCCGCCACCTTCGTCGCGCTCGCGCTCACCGTCGACAACTTCTCACTCGCCCTGGTCGTGGGCCTCGCGGTCGTCGACGGCACCCTGGCGATCGCCGCGCGCACGTTCACGCGCGCAGCCGCGGCTGCGATCCTCACTCCCTCGGGACACCTTCGTGAAGGGAACGCGATCATCAACGTCGGCTTCACGGGTGCCGGCGCCGCAGGGCCCGCGATCGCGGGCGTGGCGGTCGCCGCGATCGGGGTGCAGGCCGCGCTGCTGATCGATGCGGCCTCGTTCGTCGCAGTCGCGCTGACGTTGGCCCTGACGACCCTTCCCAACGTCAAGGCCGAGCCCGAGTCCTGGCTGGCACGACTGCGTGAAGGGCTCGCCTACGTGCGCCGGCGCGTGGCTCTGCAACGGCTGATCTTGGTGCAAGCCTTTGCCTTCATCTTCTTCACGCTCGTGCTGCCGATCGAGATCGTGTACGCGAAGGAGACGCTCGACGCCGGCGACAGCGGCTATGGCGTGCTGCTGTCGGCGTGGGGGATCGGGATGGTGGTGGGCAGCCTGCTGTTCATCGCGACGGCGCGCCGGGCCACGCTCCCGGGCCAGTTGCTCCTGAGCACGGCGCTGATCGGCTTCGCCTATCTCGGGATGGCCGTCGCGGGGAACCTCACCGCCGCATGTGCGGCAGCCACCGCGGGCGGTCTCGGCAACGGCATCCAGTGGGTCTCCGTGATGAGCGGTGTGCAGGAGCTGACGGCCGAGAGGTACCAGGCCCGGGTGGTCGGGCTGCTCGAGTCGATCGGGATGCTGATGCCGGGCGTCGGGTTCATCCTCGGCGGGGTGATCGCCGAGGTGCTCGACCCGCGCGCGAGCTTCGTGGCCGCGGGCGGCGGGGTGCTCCTGGTGGTGGCCGGCGCGTCCGTGCTCCTGCGCGGCATCGACTGGACGCCCGACGCGGAGCTGACGCCCGCGGTCGAGGCCGCTGCCGCCGGTGACCCCGGCGGCAGCTGAGAGAGCCGCGTCGCGCTTCGCGGCAGCTGTTGCACAAGCATCGCGGGGCGCCATATATTCGCCGCATGCAAGGTGAGGGACGCGCCCCGCTGTGGTTACTGCCCGGCGAGCCGCGGAAGCTGCCGGTCATCCGCCGCGGGCGGCCGAGGCTCTCGCTCGCCCTCGGCCTGATCGCCCTGGCCGCAGCCGTACCGGCCTTCGTCTTCCTCGCGCCCGAGTCGTCCTGGCAGCCCGAGTCGCTGTTGATCGCCCTCCTGGTGCTCGCATTCGTCAGCTACACCGCCGCGGTCCCGGTGAGGGACACGCTGACGCTCGATGCGAGCTTCGTACCCGCATTTGTCGCGGTTGCGCTGCTCGGTCCGCTGCCGGGCGCGTTCGTGTTCGCGGCGCCCGGGGTGAGCGCCTACATCGAGCGTCGCCGGTTCAACACGTTCGCCGGAGACGTCGCCTCGGGCGTCTGGGCGTCGCTGGCGGCGGCGTGGACTCTGGAGGCGCTGACCGCGGGCATCCCCGTGGGCTTCGGCGATCCCTTTGCCGTCGCCACGGTAGTGGCTGCCGGGGTGGTCTTCATTGGGATCCAGTATCTGGTGTCGGCCGCCCTGGTCGGCGTCGTCGACAGGGGCCTGCATCTCTTCGCGCTGATCGATCAGGAGCTGTTGGCCCTCGCCCCCGTCTGCGCGGCCTTGATCGGAGTAGGAGCCCTCAGCGCGCTCCTGTATGACGAGATCGGCCTCGTCGGGCTCGCCCCGCTCGCCATGGTGGCCGTCGGCCCGAGCCTGCTCGGGCGACTGTTCGTCCGTGTTCGGGACCCCGCCGCGCTGGACAGGCCCGCAGCGATCGCGCTCTACTCCGAGGCCATCGCGGAGGCGCTGTCGCTCGACGCCGGCAGGCGGCGGATCGTCGCCGACGCCGCCACGCATCTCGGCGGCTCGAAGCGGCTCACCCGCATCGACGACTTCCCCAGCGTCATGCAGACCGTCCTGTATTGCCACGAGCGCTGGGACGGTCGCGGAGGCTTCCCCGGGGTGCTGAGCGGCGACGCGATCCCCCTGGAGAGCCGCGTGATAGCAGTCGCCGAGCGGCTCGCGTCCCAGACCGCGAGGGGCACGCGGGAGCTGTCGCCGGACCACGCCGTGTCGCTGCTCGTCGCGCGCGCGGGCACAGAGTTCGACCCGCGCGTCGTTGCCGCGGCCCGGCGCGTGGTCGACGAGGACATCATGATCTCGCCACGCTCGGCGACGACGCGGGGCGGCCTGACGGCCGACCTGCGGTCGCGGTCAGCCGGCGGCTGAGTGGTTGCTGCTCAGCATCCGATCGAAGCCGCTCCACACAAAGCTCGTCAGCAACGACACGAGCTCATCACGCGTCGCCTTGGGATGCTGCGCCCACCAGGTGGCGAGCGACTCGGCACCGCCCGCGATCACCTCGGCGAGCTGCTCGAGCTGCCCCCGGCTGAGCGCGCCTGCGCTCGGATGGGTCGCGAGCACGTCCGCCAACCCAGCGATCGCACCCGCCCGCAGCTCACGCTGGTATTCGGCAAGCTCGGGGTCGCTGACGTTCAGGGTCAGGACCGTCCAGGCGTTGCCGGGTTCGGACACGAACTGGAAGAACGCCTCGCCCGCGCGCTGAAGGCGGTCCTCGACGGGCGGGCCGCTCGAGGCAGCCGCCACGATGCGCTCCGCGAGCAGGTCCGCGCTGCGCTCGACGGCCGCTCGGTAAAGCTCGGCCTTCGTGCGGAAATGCTGGTAGATCAGGGCCTCCGACACACCCGCGCTCTCGGCGAGCTCCGCGGTGCGAACACCGTCGTAGCCTCGCTCGGCGAAAGCGCGCGACGTCAGCTGGAGAATGCTCTCGCGGCGCTCGCCACCGCTGATCCTGCGGCGCGGCTCCGTCCGCCTGCCCTGCGACGCGGCTTCCATACTCTCTCCTAAGTTTCTGACTACGGACCTGTGCGACCTACGAGGCATCATACGGATTGACACGGCGTCACGCCGTACTGATGGCGAGTGTGCCGCAGCGGCAGGACGTCGTGGCGGCCGACCTACGGCGCGGCGCCGAGGTCCGGTAGGCCGGGGTCGAGCGTCGGGAGGTCATCCCCCGCTGCGAGCGGCGTCCCTGGGGCGATCGTGGCCTGTGTGAGGTCGTCCGCCGTCACGTTGACCGGGTGGTGGCACGCAGCCAGGTGCCCGTCGCCGTAGTCCACGAGCGGCGGCTCCACGCGGCGGCAGACATCGGTGGCGCGCGCACAGCGGGTGTGGAAGCGGCATGCCGGCGGCGGGTCGATCGGGCTGGGCACGTCGCCCTCGAGCACGATCGGTTCTCGCGCTGCATTCCGCTTCGGGTCCGGGAGGGGGATCGCCGACAGCAGAGCGACCGTGTAGGGATGCCGGGGCCTGGTGTAGAGATCCTCGGCGGGCGAGACCTCGACGATCTTTCCCAGGTACATGACCGCGATCCGGTCCGAGACGTGGCGCACGACGCCGAGGTCGTGTGCGACGAAGACGTACGTGAGCTCGAACTCGTGCTGGAGGTCCTTCATGAGGTTGATGATCTGCGCCTGGATCGACACGTCAAGCGCGGAGACGGGCTCGTCCGCGACGATCAGGCGCGGCTGGAGAGCGAGCGCCCGCGCGATCCCGATCCGCTGGCGCTGTCCCCCGGAGAACTCGTGCGGAAAGCGGTTGTAGTGCTCCGGCGAAAGGCCGACGCGCTCGAGCAGCGCCTGCACCGCGGCGACCAGGTCCGAGCCGGAACCGATCCCGTGCAGGCGCATCGGATCGCCGACGATCTGCCCCACGCGCTTGCGCGGATTGAGCGACGCATACGGGTCCTGGAAGATCATCTGCATCGACCGCCGCAACGGCCGCAGCTCGCGGCGTGACGAAGAGGTGATGTCGCGTCCCTCGAACTCGATCGTCCCCGAGGTGGGCTCCTCCAGGCGCAGGATCGTGCGGCAGAGCGTCGACTTGCCGCATCCCGACTCACCCACGAGACCGAGGGTCTCGCCGCGCGCGAGGCCGAAGGACACGTCGTCGACGGCGTGCACGTGGTCGACGGTGCGGTCGACCAGCAGGCCCGCCTTGATCGGGAAGTACTTGACCACGTGCCGGGCCTCGAGCAGCTTGCCGCCGGGCCCCCCGTCGTGCGCGGCACTCACGTCGTGTCCGCCGAAAGGCCGATGCGGTCCCCGACGAGGCGCTTGGAGCGCTTGTCGGCGAGCGCGAGCCAGCAGCGATCCCGGTGCTCGGGATTGTCGGGCAGTCGCGCCTCGAGCGCCGGCACCTGCGCGCACGTCTCGAACTCGTGCGGGCACCGCGGCCGGAAGTGGCATCCCTCTGGCGGTGTGATCAGGGACGGTGGCAGCCCAGGGATCGACGGCAGGCGCTCCGGGCGCGGCTGGTCGATACGTGTCAGCGATCCGAGCAGCCCCCACGTGTAGGGGTGCTGGGGGTCGTAGAAGAGCTCGTCGATCGTTCCCTCCTCGACGACTCGGCCCGCGTACATGACGAGCGCGCGGTCCGCGATCTCGGCCACGACGCCGAGATCGTGCGTGATGAGAATCACTGCGAGACCCCGCTCGGCGTTGAGCTGCTCCAGCAGCCGCAGGATCTGGGCCTGGATCGTCACGTCGAGCGCGGTCGTGGGCTCGTCCGCGATCAGGACGTCCGGCTCGAGCGCGAGCGCCATCGCGATCACCGCGCGCTGACGCATCCCCCCCGAGAACTCATGGGGATAGCTGCGGACGCGCTCCTCGGGGTTGGGGATCCCGACCGAGCGCAGTGCCTCGACAGCGCGATTGCGGGCTTCGTCCTTCGAGACATCCTCGTGCGCGCGGATCTCCTCGGCGATCTGGTCGCCGACGCGGTACACGGGGTTGAGCGCGCTCATCGGATCCTGGAAGACCATCGATATCTCGGCTGCGCGCACACTCCTGATCTCATCGTCCTCCATGGTGGTCAGCTCGCGGCCGCGGAAGCGCACCGAGCCCGCGATCGTCGTGTTCACGCCTCGCGAGAGGCCCATCACGGTGAGCGCGCTGACGCTCTTACCGGACCCGGACTCGCCGACGATCGCAAGGATCTCCCCGCGCGCCAGGTCGAAGGATGCGTGGTCGACTGCCCGCACGATGCCGTCCTCGGTCGCGAAGGACACATCCAGGTCACGGACCTCGAGCAACGCCGGGTCCTTCACTGGTCGAGCCTCACGCGCGGGTCGAGGTAGGCGTAGGCGATGTCCACGAGCGCGGAGAGCAGCACGATGAAGAACGCCCCGAAGAGCACCGTGCCCATGATCGGCGGCAGGTCGAGGCTGCCTATCGAGTCGGCAACGTACTGGCCAACTCCCTGGAGTCCGAAGACCGACTCCGTGAGGATCGCGCCGCCTCCGATCAGCGCCCCGAGGTCGAGGCCGAACAGAGTCACGAGCGGGATCACCGAGTTGCGCACGACGTGGCGGCCGAGCACCTGGCGCTCGGGCAACCCCTTCGCGCGCGCCGTTCGCACGAAGTCCTCGTTCATCGTGTCGAGCATGTTTGAGCGCAGCAGGCGGCTGTAGAAGCCCACGAACAGGATCGACAGCACGAACCAGGGCAGCAGCAGATGCGTCAGCCATCCCGTCGGGTCGTCCGTCAAGCCGACATAGCCTCCCGCCGGGAACAGCGTGATCTTGTAGGTCAAGTAGTAGAGGAGCAGCGCCCCGACCCAGAAGACGGGGAGCGAGATGCCGATCATCGCGAGGATCGTCAGCACGCGGTCCGGCAATCGCCCCGCGTAGAGCGCGCTCACGATGCCGAACGCGATCCCGAGCGACAGCCAGATCACGGCGGCGCCGAGCACCAGCGATGCCGTCGCCGGCATGCCGCGCTTGATCTCCTCCCAGACGTTGGTGCGGTTCTCGTAAGACTCGAGCGTGCCGGTGAACGTCTTCTCCATCATGCGGCCGTACTGGACCCAGATCGCGTCGTTGAACCCGAAGTCCTCGCGCACCTGCTCGCGCTGGGTCTCGTTCGCGTTGCGGCCCGCGATCCTGTAAGCCGGGTCCCCTCCAGGGATCACGTTGAAGATCAGGAACGTGATCACGGAAACGGCGAAGAGTACGAGCACCATGTTGGCCAGTCGCCTGACGATGAAGCGAGCCATCAGCGCAACCTCAACTTGGCTCGCGGGTCAAGCGCGTCGCGCAGGCCGTCACCGAAGACGTTCAGCGACAGCACGGTCAGCACGATCGCGAGCCCCGGGATGATCGTCAGGTGCGGGGCCGTGACGAGCCGCTCGATCCCGTCGGCGATCAGGTTGCCCCACGATGGTGCCGGCGGCTGGATGCCCGCACCGAGGAACGAGAGCGCGGCCTCCGTGATGATGTTGTTCGCGACGATCAGCGTGCCGAACACGAGGATCGTCGAGACGAGGTTGGGCAGGATCTCGCCGAACATGATCCGGATCGGCGACATGCCCTGTGCCTCCGCCGCGTCCACGAACTCCTTCTCGCGCAGCGACAGGACCTGACCTCTGATCGGACGGCCCAGGTATGGCACGAACACGACGCCGATCACGAGCGTCGGGATCCATATCGATCCACCGTCGATAGTCGTGAACCCGAGCCGCAACCCACCGACGGCGAGCGCGGTGCCAAGGGCGATCGCGAGCAGCAGCACCGGGAAGGACCAGAGGATGTCGAAGAGGCTGCGGATCAGCACGTCGGTCTTGCCGCGGAAGTAGCCGGCGAGCAGGCCGAGAGACGTCGCGAGCAGCACGGTGAGCAGCGCGGACGTGAAGCCGACGAAAAGCGAGTTGCGCCCCCCGTAGAGCAGCCGGACTGCGACGTCACGGCCGTTCGTGTCTGCGCCGAGCAGGTACCTCCGGCTGAGTCCCGGCCCGATCGGGATGCCCTCCGGCGAGACCACGTCGACCTGCTTTCCGCCACGCTCGATCTTGCCGGTCAGGTTGTTCTTGTCCGGGCTGATCCCGGCCACGTGGTCCGAGTACAGCGGAGCCGCGAGGCTGATGGTGACGAGCACCAGGAAAAGCCCTCCGAAGGCGAGTGCTACGCGGTTGCGCTTGAGGCGCCGCCACGCGAGCTGCCACGGCCCCGCGCCTGCGATCGGCCCGGATTCCTTGCCGGCGACCTCGGCGGCCGGGTCGAAGCTGAAGTCGGACTCTTCTCTTTGCATGGAGGTCGATGGAGGGCGCCCCGCGGGGCGCCCTCCTATCGAGTCTCTACTTCAGGCAGAACTGCGCCCAGTCGTGCTGGCCGACGGCGTAGTTGTCGCCCTTGCAGTTCTCGAAGTCCATCCGCTCGGACATGAAGGTCGACTGCTCACGCGTTCCGTAGATCGCGCCGTAGGCCTTCTCCTGGACTTCGCGGTCGATCTCGGCCCACTGCTTCTTGACCTCGTCGGTCAATTCGGGCTCGGCCGATGCCGCGTTGATCTTCTTCGCGAGATCCCTGTCCTTGGCGTTGTAGATGACGTTGTTGTTGCCCGTCGCCGCAACGTTGTCGGGGTTCTGGAGCACGTCGAGGAAGTCCGACGGGTGCGGGTAGTCCTGGAACCAGTTGTACCAGCCGGCCTGTGCCTTCTGGGAGCGGTCGCCGACGGTCGTGAAGTACGTGTCGGACGCGATGATCTTGACGTCCGCTTCGAGCCCGATCTCGTTCATGACATCGGCGAGGTACTCGACGGTTGGCTTGGTCGGGATCTCGGGGTTGCCCCAGACCGTCACCTTCTCACCCTCGGCGCCCGCTTCCTTGATGAGCGCCTTCGCCTTCGCGGGATCGTGCGGATACAGGTCGGGCGTGTCCTCGTGGCCGGGGATCGCCGGGGGCAGGAACTCATTCTGCTGGGCGATGAAGCCGCCCTGGATGCGGTCGATCGCCTCGGGGTCGACCGCGAAGTTGACCGCCTGCCTGACCTTCAGGTCGTCGAACGGCTTCGCCTCCGCGTTGAGGAAGTAATAGAAGGTCGAGACCGTCGGGAACTTCCGGTAACGCGTCCGGTACTTGCTCGCGATGTCCGCGGCCCTGTCCGGCGGAGGGTTGTCGATCATGAAGTCGAGCTGGTTGCGCGAGACGCGCGTCACCTGGTTCGCCTCGGACCCGTAGATGCCGACGTCGAAGCCCTCGGCGTTGCCCGCGTCGATCGCCGTCCCCTCGAGGCCGGGCGAGAAGTTCGGGTTCTTGCGCAGCTTGTAGGAGCGGTTGATGTTCACGTCCTCGATCACGTAGTAGCCCGCGCCCGGGGGTGGGTTCTTGGTCTGATTCTTGGCGGGCGTGTCGCCCGGCACGACCCCGGCGAACGGAATCGCGAGCTCGTAGGTGAAGGAGCCGCGGGACTCGGTCAGCTCGATCGTGATCTTGCCGGTCTCGTCGTCAGTCTTGATGCCGCTGACGCCGCCCTTCTTGGTCTTGACGAATTCCTCGGCGCCGACGATGCCCGTGAAGAAGGCCGATCCCTGGGAGTCCTGCTCGAGCAGACGCTCGATCGATCCCTTGAAGTCAGATGCCTTGACCGGCGTGCCATCCGAGAACTTGAGGTTGTCGCGCAGCTGAAGTGTGTAGGTCTTGCCGTCCGCGGAGACCTCGGGCAAATCCTCGGCGAGGCCGGGGACCGGCTCCGCGCCGGGAGGGCCGCTCTCGTGCGGGAACGTCACCAGACCCGGATACGCCTGGAGGAGCGGCTGCCAGCCGTCGACGGTGAAGGACAGCGCGGGGTCGAGGAAGTCGGGCATCGACGTGTGCCCGATCTTGATGATGCCCCCTGTCTTGCCGCTTCCACCTCCACCATCGCTTGAGCTGTTGTCGTCACCGCATGCGGCAACGAGAAAGGCGGAACAAAGCAACGAAAGCACGGCGATGCCGGGCTTTAGCAAGCGTGACACGGGGCCCCCTTTGGGAGATTTAGACAAGCGCGAACGGGTACTCACAGGTCTCGTATTCGCTCGTACCCGGATCTTTCCCTTCCAAGCGGGCCGCCTGGCGCAACTTCGATCACAGACCGGCGAGGAAGTCCCTCACCTCCCCCGCGACGCGCCCGGGGTCGTCCTCCATCACGAAGTGGTTGGCATCGTCGAGCACGACCAACCGCGCGCCGGGGAGCTGCTTGTGGAGGCGATAAGCCCCGCCTACCGGGGCAAATTCGTCCTTCGCGCCCCAGATGATGACCGCGGGAATGCCCAGCGCGCCAAGCCTTCCCTGATACGGCACGAGCTTGGCAAAGTCGCCCGACCGGTAGAGGTCCAGATGGCTGCGGCGGCGCTCGGCGTCGCCGAAGGCCTTCGCATACTCGTCGACGGCGTCGTCAGCGAGTGCTGGGCACACCTGGCGCAGTCCCATCGCCAGGAGGTCGCTGTTGAGGTTGTCGACGAGTTGCTCTCCGTCGCCCTCGGTGCGCAGCGCCTGCGCCATGCCCGACCAGCGCCCATCGGGGAAGAAGCCGGTGTCGGTGATCACGAGCGCGGCCACGGCGTCCGGGTGGTCGCACGCCCAGCGTAGGCCGATCAGCCCACCCCAGTCGTGGACGCCGAGCACGAGCCGGTCGAGGTCGAGTGCCCGCCGGAAGCGCTCGAGGTGCTCGATCTGGCGTTCCCAGGTCCCCGGCAGGTCCGCCGGCGAGTCGCCGAAGCCCGGGAGGTCGAGCGCGATCCCCCGGTAGCCGGCGGCGGCCACCTGGGGCAAAACGTTGCGCCACAGGTACGAGGAGGTCGGGAACCCGTGTACGAAGACCGCTGCCGGAGCCGATCGATCGCCCCCCGCGGGCGCGGCCTCGCGATACGCGATCCCATCGAGGCGCTTGAGAGCGTCGGCCTCCTCCACACCTAGAATCTATCCACTGCCCCGATAGCTCAGCAGGACAGAGCGACTCCCTCCTAAGGAGTAGGCCGCAGGTTCGAATCCTGCTCGGGGCGCTCTGGACTACCGATGCTTCGGCCGCCAGCACGTGTATCTTCGTCTCGATGCATCGGTTCCTGCTCGCCTCCCTCCTGGCCCTCGGTGCGATCCCCGCGGTCGCGTTCGCCGCGGCCAAGCCCGGGACTTACAAAGGCACCTCGAGCGGCAAGTACATCCAGGTCGGCCAGGCCGACGAGCCGACCGACCGCGGCAAGGTGTCCTTCAAGGTCCGCAGCAGCAAGGTCCTGAGCTTCAAGGTGACCGGGCAGCTGTTCCAATGCGGCCCGCCGAACGAGATCCCGGTGACCGTCAAGACGATCAAGCTGAACTCGAAGGGAAAGGGCTCGGCCACGTACAAGAACCCGAATGTCGGCACGCTCAAGGTCACGATCACGGTCACGTCGGCCGGGAAGGCCAAGGGCACGATCCGCAAGCCGCCGTCGGCCACGGGGCTGTGCAACTCCGACTATCCGGTCCGCTTCACCGCGAAGCGCCGCTGACACTCGGGCGAATCCGCGCCGCCACGCGGTAAGGGCCTTGGAGGAGTCACCGCGATCGGAGTACCGCAGCCCGCGCGGCAAGGTCGTGCGCGGACGCGACGACTGGCTGTTCCTGCACCGCGACACCAATCGCGCGATGAGCCAGCAGTCCGGGGAGATCACGCTCACGCCTCACCAATTGATGCAGTGGCGCATCGTGCTCGACACGCGCCTCGCCTGGCTCGAGCGAAACGGCGCGCGGTACGTCTTCATGATCGCGCCGAACGCGGCGTCGATCTATCCCGAGAAGCTCCCCGACGGCTTCGAGAGCAGCCAGGCCCGGCCGGTCCACCAGTTGCTCGGGGACTTCGCCGCCCACCGGTCACCCGTCACGCTCCTCTACCCGGAGCGGGAGCTGATCGGAGCTGAAGCAAGACGCTCCGCCATACGCGCGCAACGACACGCACTGGAGCGACCCGGGCGCGTTCCGCGCGCACGAGCTGATCCTGGACGCGCTCGGGCCCGGCGTCGAGGCGCGCCGCCTGGCGTGGGAAGGTCTCGAACTGGCGACCGGCACGACGCCGGGTGACCTCGGGAGGCACGTCGAGCCCCACGTCGAGGCGGAGCACGTCTTCGCGCACGTGCGCGAGCCGGCGGCGCGGCTGGTCTCCGACAACCGCGTTTTCAACACGGGCCGCACGATCGTCTATGAGTGCCCTGGCGCGCCGGGATCGTGCGTCCTGCTCGGCGACTCGTTCTCCTACCGGATGCTGCCCTTCCTGGCCGAGACGTTCGGGCGCCTCGTCTTCGTCCACCGGCCCACCCTCGACTACGAGCTGATCGCCGAGGAGCGACCTGACGTCGTCGCGAGCCTCCTCACCGAGCGGTTCCTCGTGCGGGTGCCGTTCGACCAGCCCTACAAGCCCACCCGCGTGATGGTCCGTGACAAGCGCGCGATCGGCGAGGTGCTGGCCCCGCGCGAGGACGGCGAGCTGCGCCCGGACGTGTGGCCCCCGCTCAACCTCGTGGACGAGTAGGCCGCATGACGCTTCTTGAACCGTGGTCCCTGGTGGTTGCATAGCAACCACAACACACCAAACGTCCGATCAGCGGTCGGGGCGATCCGGGTAGACGTCGTCGATCGTGAACAACGGCACGTAAGGGATCCCGGGGCCGAGCGCCGCCGCGATCGCGTCGGCGCCGCCGGCGAGGCGGTCGACGATCGTCACCGCGCCCGCGAGCGTTACCCCTTCTTCGCGCAGCCGCTCGATCGCGGTCACGAGCGAGCCTCCCGACGTGACGACGTCCTCGACGACCAGCGCCTGCTCGCCCGGCTCGATGCCGGGGCCCTCGATCCAGCGCTGGAGTCCGTGCTCCTTGCGCTCCTTGCGCACGAAGAACGCCTTCAACCGATCGGACGCGTGCAGCACCGAGCAGGCGATCGGGTCGGCGCCCAGCGTGGGGCCGCCGACCGCCGCGGCGCCGAGGCGCTCCGCCTGCTCCGCGACCAGCTCACCGGCGGCGCGGAAGCCCTGCACCGTGAGGAGCGCCCGTCGCGCGTCGACGTAGTACTGGGCCGTGCGCCCACTGGCGAGCGTCACCTCGCCGAGGATCAGGCCATGTGTGCGCAATGCGTCGAGGAGGCGGTCGTGGGCGTCCAAGGCGCCGCTATCCTAGTGCCGCCGCTGCCCCCCTGCCGGGAGTCGCCATGCCCTCACCGCTGAACCTGCTGGACCCCTTCAACCTCAAGCAGCAGATGTCGCGTTTCGACGACGTGCGCGCCCTCGGAGGGCGCTTCGTGGCGGACCTCGACGCGGCTCGCGTCGCGCGTCGCGCGCTGTTGCCGCTGCCGCTCGTCGACCGCCCGGCGAAGACGCAGACCAAGATCTTCCCGCCCTTCAAGGCACGCCCCATCCCATCGCTGCGCAACAAGCGGGTCGGCTTGCTGCTCTCCGGCGGGAGCGGTGCGTGCGTCTCGGCCGTCGGCGTGGCGCGCGCGCTCGAGGAGGCCGGCATCGAGCCCCAGGCGATCTCGGTCTGCTCGGGATCGGCGCTCTGGGGGTCGATGATGGCATCGGGCCTGACCGCGCAGGAGATGGTCAACCAGTCGCTCAACTGGCAGCCCGAGGACTACCTCGACATCCAGTGGACGCGCATGCCGCGGTTCGCGATGGCCGCGATGCGCGGGTTCACGGGACTCGCCAAGGGCGAGGCGATCGAGAAGCTGTTCGACCGCCAGCTGTGGCACATGACGCTCGGGGAGTCCCCGATCCCGATCTACTCCGAGGTCTACAACATCGATCTCAACCGGCTCGAGACGTTCGGCTCGAAGCTCACTCCCGACCTCACGATCGCAGAGCTCGTGCGCATCGCGATCGCCCTCCCCCTGCTGGTCGAGTCGGTCCGTGTCGACGGGCACCTCTACGCGGACGGCGGCGTCGTGGACGTCTTCCCTGCCGAGCCGCTGATCGAGCACGAGCGCCTCGACGTCGTGATCGGCGTCAACACGATCCTCCCACGCGGATTCGAGGGCGAGGACATCTCGGGCTGGACGGAGCGCACGATGGGCTTCATGACCGCGAGCCGCCAGATCAGCTACGCGGGTCACCTCGAGCTTGCGCGGCGCAGTGCGCGGCGCCTGGGGCGCAAGCTGATCCTGATCGACCCCGTCGACTTCACCGAGGTTCACGGCTGGCGCTTCTACGACCTGTTCATCGACCGGCGCAAGTGGCCCCGCCTGATCCTGCAGGGATACGAGCACGCGACCCGGGTGCTCGACCGCTATCGCCGTCCGAGCGGCGCGCGCAAGCGCGGCCGCCCGCAGGCCGTCGCCGCTCCGTAGGGCCTATCTCGATAGGGGTGTGACCTGTTGGGATAGGTTCTGGGACAGTCCCGGGTCAGCCGCTCATCAGGTAGATGTAGGCGAGCGTGTTGTTCAGCGCATGGAGCATGATCGGCGGCCACAGGGACCTCGTCCGCTCGAACAGCAGCGCGAGGATCACGCCGAGAATCGCGAGCTGCACGAGCTTGAAGAACTCGAAGTGGATCGCTCCGAATATGAGCCCGCTCAGCACCGCCCCCGGCCACACGCCGAGGCTGTTGCGCAGCGACTGGTAGAGGAAGCCGCGAAAGAAGATCTCCTCCACGACCGGGGCAACGGCGATCAGCAGGACCCCGGTCGCGATCGCCAGCCCCAAGCCCTCGTCGGCGCCGAGCTCCTTCGGTAGCTCTTCCTCCCGTGGGTTGAAGAGCACCGCGTAGAGGATCGCGAGCGCGTAGTAGGTGACGAACGCGAGGGCGCTCCACTTGAAGGCGGATCGCTTGAACGGGCGCAGGCCGAACGTCTCGCCCGAGGGCTTCCCGAGCTCCGCCGTGACGAAGTACGCGGTCGCGAGCATCACCGTGTACTGGACCAACGTGCCGAGGAAGATGAACCCCCTGCTGTCCGCGCCCGGTCCGGCCAGCTCGAACAAGCCGGCGACCACGCCCGCCGCGAGCAGCGTGGCGACGACCGCGATGACGAATCCGGTCAAGCCCCTCCCCGCGGTGAGCCGCCGCTGCGGCCCGTCCGCCGTTTGGTCCATCCGGGGCAGGGGCTCCTGGGGTGGAGGCGGGATCGAGCCGCGGGAAGGCAGTGGGTTCTCGTAGGAGTCGGTCACGGCTGGGGGTCGACGGTGGGGAGATCGATCAGCTCGTCGAGGCTCTCAAGCGTAAAGATCCGCTCGACGCCCTCGATCACCTCCCCGCCGGCGCCACGGTCCACCAGCACCGCGCGCAGGCCGGCGCCGAGCGCGCCCGCGACGTCGGTCTCCGGCGAGTCGCCGACGAAGACGGCCTGCGACGCCGGGCACTGCACCTCTCGCAGGGCCGCCTCGAAGATCTCACGCGCCGGCTTTGCCGCCGCGACCTCCGCGGAGACGACGACGCGGTCGACCAGTCCTCCGAGGCCGAGCTCACCGAGGACCTGCCGCAGGGAGACGTCCCAATTCGACACGACCGCGGTGCGGATGCCGAACGATCTCAGCCGGCCGAGCGCCGGCGCGGCGTCCGGGTAGGGCGTGAAGCGCAACGAGCGCATCAGCAACTCGGTCACCTGCTCGATCCCGAGCGGGGCGAGCGGCGGCAGGTGGTCCCGCAGCACGGCGGCGCAACGCCCGCGCAGCGCGGCCAGCGACGCCTGGTCGGCGCCCTCCATGTGATGCGCCTTGTAGTAGGTCATCTCGGCGATCACCGCGGTCTTCGCCTCGCCGTCGCCGACCTCGATGCCGTGCGAATCGGCGAGCGCGGCGCGCAGGAGCGGCCACGGCGGCTCGAGCTCCACGAGCGTGCCGAGCGCGTCGAACAGCACGGCCTCGTACCTGCCGCCCGCGGCGGCACCTCGCCCCGCGGGGATCACGTCTTCAGGCCGTGACCGGCTCTGCCGCGTCGGCCGCGGGCGCCACGTCGGGCGCGACGGCCTCGACGCGCACCGGGATGCCGTTCAGGTGCGCCATCCCCGCGAGCCGCTCGAGCCCGTCGGGGTCGGAGGGTGCGAGCTGGTTCACGTTCGCACCGCCCGCGCCGGCCGCCAGCTTCCAGCCGCCACGGTGGCCCCAGCCGTGCGGGAGCGCGACTGTGCCCCGCTTCATCTCGTCGGTGACCGTGACGGGCACCTCGAGCGACCCGGAGGAGGAGGTGACCCGGGCCTTGTCGGCGTCCGCCAGCCCGGCGCCGGCCGCGTCGTCGGGATGGATGCGCAGCGCGTGCGTGCGCCCGCCGCGCATCAGCAGCGGCGAGTTGTGCATCCAGGAGTTGTGGGAGCGCAGCTCGCGCAGGCCGATGAGGCTCAGCGGGTAGTCGCCGGTCGCGCCGTTGGCGTGCTCGAGGCGGTCGATTTCGCCCAGTACCTCCGCGTCGCCGAGATGCACGCGGCGGTCGGCGTGACGCAGCCGGTCGCGCATCACTCCCGTGGCGATGTGATCGTCCAGCACGATGCCGTGCGGCGAGCGCGCCACCTTCGCGAGCGACAGCCCCGATCGCCTGAGGCCGAACCAGTCGCCGGCCGGGCCGGTGCGCAGCACGGCGTCGATCAGGCGCCACGGCGACACGCGCATGCCGAGCCGCGCGAGCATGCGCAGCGGCTTGAGCGAGTACGGCGCGATCCCGATGCGCCGCGAGATGTCGTCGATGATCCGCCACTCCTGGCGCGCCTCGCCGCGCGGCGGCACGACCGCCTCGGTGACCTGCATGAAAGGCGTGCTGAAGAAGCCCATCAGCGCGACCGGTACGTCCTCGCGCTCGAGGAACGTGGTCGCGGGAAGGATGTAGTCGGCGTGGCGGCTGGTGTCGGTCACGTAGAAGTCGAGCGAGACGAGCAGGTCGAGCTCCTCGAAGGCAGCCTCGAGCGCATTTCCGTCGGGCACCGAGAGCACGGGGTTGCCGGCCGAGACGAAGAAGGCGCGGATCTGGCGCTCTCCCGGCGTCGTGATCTCCTTCGGGATCAACGTCGCGGGCAGATTCCCGATCACGTCGGGATAGTCGCCGAACCGCGAACGCACCTTTCCGTACGTCGCGAGACCCGCCTTCTCGGCGATCTCATCGAGCGCGATCGGCGGACGGCCGAAGACGGCGCCGCCGGGACGGTCGAGGTTGCCCGTGACCGCGTTGAGCGCGTCGAGCAGGTAGGCGACGAGCGTGCCGAAGCGGCCGAGGCACGAGCCGGTGCGCCCGTACGCCGCCGCGCTCGGTGCGGTCGCGAAGGAGCGCGCGACCTCCCGCACCGTCTGCGCCGGGATGCCGGTCATGTGCTCGCTGCGCTCGGGGTCGAAGTCGCGCGCGCGGGCGGCCAGCTGCTCCGCTCCCCGGACGTTGTCCGCGACCCACGCGCGGTCCTCGAGGCCTTCCGCGAAGATCACCTGGAGCATCGACAGGAGCAGCCACGCGTCCGTGTCGGGCTGGATCGCGACGTGCTCGAACTGGCGCGCCGTCTCCGAGCGCCGGGGGTCGACCACGACGATCCGGCCGCCACGGTCGACGACGGCGTTCAGCTGCTCGCGCACGCGCGGGGCCGACAGCACCGAGCCGTGTGAGACGAGCGGGTTGGCGCCGACCACGAAGAGGAAGTCCGTGCGGTTGAGGTCCGGGATCGGGACGAGCAGCGGCGACCCGTACAGCAGCGCCGAGGCCGCGAAGCGGTTGTTCACGTCCTGCGACCCGGCCGAGTAGTAGTGCGGGCTGCCGAGGCCGTCCAGGAATCCCTTCGCCCACAGGGTGTGGCTGTAGCTGAAGGCCCCCGGGTTGCCCATGTACCAGCCGATCGCCTCGGGGCCGCGCTCGCCGAGGATGCGCTGCAGCCGCGCCGCGATGTCGCTCAGCGCCTCGTCCCAGGTGACGCGCTCGAACTCGCCCGGGCCGCCCACCCGCTTGAGCGGGTACACGACCCGATCCGGGTCGTTGTGCACGTCCGCCATCGCGATCCCCTTCGGACACGCATACCCGCGGGACAGCGGATGGTCCTGGTCGGGTCGCAGCTGCGTCAGCCGGCCGTTCTCGACCGTGGCGACCATGCCGCAAAGCGGCTCGCACACGCGACAGAAGGTGACCCTCTCCTGGACCGCCACGTGACGAGTCTAGCCCGCCGCGGCTCGGCCCGCAAAGTGAGACCGGGCACGCAGCAAGCGGCGTGACCACTCGATTTGCAGGTCTATACTCGGCCCGAGACTCCCCGGCAGGGACGTCGGCGCCTGATCCGAACCTCAGCTTGCGCCGCATGTATCTCACTTGACCTATCGCGCGCGACAGCGCCACCGCCGTAGCCACAAGCCCAGCAAGGTCCTGCTTGCGGTGCTCGTGCTTGCCGTGATGCTCGGCATCGTCGGCCTCTCGGCGGCCGGCTACGTACTCTCGGTGGCCGCGTCGGCGCCGGCGCTCGAGTCACTGAAGCCGATCGACCAGGGCACCAGCTCGGCCGTTTACGCGGCCGACGGGACGCGCCTCGGCTTCATCCAGGCCGACGAGATCCGGACTCCGATTCCGCTCCAGCGCATCCCCGAGTCGATGCAGGCCGCGACCGTCGCGATCGAGGATGAGCGCTTCTACGAGCACGGCGGCGTCGACTACGAGGGCGTCGTGCGCGCCGCCTTCAAGAACCTCGAGGCCGGCAAGGCGGTGGAGGGTGGCTCCACGATCACGATGCAGCTCGTGCGCAACCTCTACGTGGGCCGCGAGCGCACGCTCGAGCGCAAGATCAGGGAGGCCCGCCTGGCCGAGGAGCTCGAGGGCAAGCACTCCAAGCGCTGGATCCTCCAGAGCTACCTGAACTCGGTGCCCTACGGGACAGTGGACGGACAGACCGCGGTCGGTGTGCAGGCGGCCGCGCAGACGTTCTTCGACAAGCCGGCCAAGAACCTCACGCTCGAGGAGTCGGCACTGCTCGCCGGCCTCCCCCAGTCGCCGAGCCGCCTCAACCCGTTCCAGAATCCGCGCGACGCGCTCGAGCGCCGCAACAAGGTGCTCGACAAGATGGCGGAGCTCGGCTATGTGACGAACGCGCGCGCGCAGCAGGCGAAGCGCTCCAAGCTCGGCGCGAGCCGCGGCGACCTCTACATCAAGATCCGCGAGCCGTTCTTCTTCGACTACGTGAAGCAGCAGCTGATCGACAAGTTCGGCGTCAACACCGTCCGCAAGGGCGGCCTGCGTGTGTACACGACGATCGACCCGAAGCTCCAGAAGGCGGGCCGGGAGGCGATCGACTCGACGCTCAACTATGCCGGCGACCCGAGCTCCGCGGTGGTGGCGATCGACCCGCGCACCGGCTACATCAAGGCGATGGCCTCGAGCTCCAAGTACAAGCACAACCAGTACAACCTGGCCGCCCAGGGTCACCGTCAACCCGGCTCCGCGTTCAAGACCTTCGTGCTCGCGACTGCCGTCAGGCGAGGCGTGAACCCGTACTCGACCAGCTATGTGTCAAAGCCGCTCGACCTGAACACGCGGGACTACGGACCTTGGAAGGTCCAGACCTACGACGAGTCCTACGGTGGGTCCATGAACATCGCGCGCGCCACGATCAAGTCGGACAACACGGTTTACGCCCAGCTCGACCTCGACCTCGGGCCGCAGAGCGTCGCCGACACGGCGAAGGACATGGGCATCACGACCAAGCTCGACGGCTATCCGGCCGAGGGCCTCGGCGGCCTCAAGCGCGGAGTCTCGCCGCTCGAGATGGCCAACGCCTACGCCACACTCGCGTCCGGCGGCATCCGCAACAAGCCGATCGCGATCCTGCGCGTGAGGTTCCCCGGCGGCGACGTCGAGGATCTCGGCAAGCCCAAACGCGAGCGCGTGTTCTCCGATGCGGTTGCCTACGAGGTGACGAAGATCCTCAAGCAGAACGTGGAGAGCGGCACCGGCACGAGGGCGAACGTCGGCTGCCCGTCGGCCGGCAAGACCGGCACCACCGACAACTTCAACGACGCTTGGTTCGACGGCTACACACCCCACCTCGCGACCGCCGTGTGGGTCGGATATCCGGCCGCGCTCAAGGAGATGCGCAGCGTGCACGGCATCTCCGTCGCGGGGGGGACGTTCCCCGCGATGATCTGGAACAAGTTCATGCAGGTGGCCAAGGGCGAGCGCTGCGACGACTTCCCGCGACCGAAGAGCACCATCTCCTGGTCGCCCTTCTTCGGCAAGTACTCGAAGGGCGGAGTGGACTACTCCTACGGCGGCGGGGACGGCTACGGCGGCGGGGACTCGACCGGCGGCGGCTACCAGGGCTACGATCCCCGCCTCTACGACCAGCCCAACACAGCCCCGCCCTCGAATAACGCAAGCCCCGGCACAGGCTCACCCGAGGGCGGCGGCGGCGCACGGTAACAGGCGGGTCGCGCCGGTCGCGCTGGCGCTGCTCGGCGCCACTTACGTCGCGCTCGCCGCCCTCTGGGCACAGGAGGGCTCGAATGTCGTGCCCGCCACCGTGGGTGGGTCTCCCACCTGGCTGCTCGGGCCGTTACGGCCCCTCGGCGCCGCCTTCGCCGACGGAGGGCTCGGTGGCCCGCTCTTCTACGCCGGCCTGTGGGTTGCGCTGCTCGCCTGGTGCGCGTTGCTGGCCCGAGCGCGGGAGCTCAGCGCGCGGACGGTCGTGGTCGCGATCGTCGCGGCACACGCGCTCTTCCTGCTCGCGCCGCCCCTGCTCTCGCAGGACGTCTTCAGCTACATCTCCTACGCGCGGCTCGACGTCGTGCACGGACTCGATCCGTACACCCACAGCCCGAGCGACGTCCCGGGCGACGCGGCCTTCGCCTATGCCGGGTCGAAGGACTTCACGAGCGTCTACGGGCCGCTCTTCACCGTCGCGACGTTCCCGCTCGCGAAGCTGGGCGTGCCCGTCGCGTACTGGACGCTCAAGCTCGTCGCCGCGCTTGCGAGCCTCGGCGTGGCCGGGCTCGTGTGGTGGTGCGCAGCGCGCCTCGGGCGCGACCCGCGCCTGCCCGCGATGCTCGTCGGCCTCAACCCGCTCGTGCTCGTGCACGTGGTCGGCGGTGCGCACAACGACGCCTTGACGGTCCTGCTCTGGATGGGCGGGGTCGCCGCGCTGGTCGCCTCACGCGAGGTGCTCGGCGGCGCGCTCACCGCGGCGTCGGGGGCGGTCAAGGTCTCCGCGGCCGTGCTCGGCCCCTTCATGCTGATCGGCGCACGCCGGCGCGGCGCGCTGCTGGCCGGCGCGGTGCTCGGCGCGCTGATCGCGGTCGCCGTCGCGGTGATCGCCTTCGGCGACAACGCGCTCGAGGCGTTCGCGCTGCTCGGCGACAACCAGGACCGCACGAGCCGTTGGAGCGTCCCGCAGCGCACGGCGGACGCGATCGCGGCGCTCACAGGCGGGTCCGCCGGCGAGATCGTCGACTACACGCGCGCGGCGCTCGGGGTCGCGCTGGTGGCGGCTGTGGTGTCGCTGATGCGCGCGGCCTGGCGCCGGCGCGAATCCCCGGGAGGCTGGATCGCGCCGGCCGGCTGGGCGACTCTCGGGGTGCTGCTCACGACCGCGTGGCTGGTGCCCTGGTACGCGGTCTGGCTGCTACCGCTCGCGGCGCTCGGAGCGGACCGGCGGCTGGTCCTTGCGAGCATCGCGCTCTGCGCGTACATGATGGTGATCGCCGTTCCGCTCGAGCCGTTCTCCCCGTATTGATCCCATGGATCCGCCGATCAGCGAATTCGACCTGATCGCCCGCATGCGCGAGCGCTTCGGCTCGCGCGGCGCGCGCGTGGTCGTGGGGTCCGGCGACGACGCCGCTGTCGTCGTGCGCCCGGCCGGCGGCGTGAGCGTCACCTCGATCGACTCGTTCGTGGAGGGAGTGCACTTCCGCCTCGCGACGACGTCGCTGCGCGACCTCGGGCACAAGTGCCTCGCGGCGTCGCTCTCGGACCTGGCCGCGATGGGGGCGGGCCCGGGCGAAGCGTACATCGCACTCGGGCTGCCGGATCACCTCGGCGAGCGTGAGATGCTCGAGCTGGCGGACGGCGTGCAGGCACTGGCGGGCGAGCACGACGTGGCGATCTGCGGCGGGGACGTCAGCCGTGCGGGCGAGCTTTTCGTGTCGGTGACCGTGGTCGGGTACGCCGACGAGGCCGGGAACCTCGTGTGCCGTGACGGAGCGCGCCCCGATCACGTCGTCGGGGTGACGGGGGCGCTCGGCGGGTCCGGCGCCGGCCTCGTGCTGCTCGAGCGAAACCCCGCGGGTGGCGACCGCGAGGCCGGCGAGCGACTGCGCGAGCGCCACCTGCGCCCGCGGCCGCTGCTGTCGGCCGGCCGCGCGCTCGCGCGCGCGGGCGTGAGCGCGATGCTCGACGTCAGCGACGGCGTCGCCTCGGATGCGTTGCGAATCTGCGAGCGCAGCGCAGTGGCTGCCGAGATCCGGCTCGCCGACCTGCCGATCGAAGCGGGGGTCGCCGACGTGGTCTCGGCGCTTGGGCTGGACCCACCCGAGTTCGCGGCGACCGCCGGAGAGGACTACGAGCTCTTGTTCACGGCCCCGCCCGGCGCACGCGCGGCGATCGAGACGGCGGCCGCGAGTGCCGGGACCGAGGTGAGCTGGATCGGCCGGATCCTGCCTACCGGCGCGCAGGACGATCGGGTCAGGCTGCTTGACGCAGAGGGCCGGTCGCGGCGGTTGCGCGGCTGGGACCACCTGTCGCCGGCGGATTCGGGGCGACGCTCTCCTGGATCAGCCTGACGATCAGCGCCCCGGCGACCCGCTGGGGGTCGACCGTGTAGTTGTTGCGCTCGACCGCTCGCTTGAGCTGGCCCGGGTTCTTGTCGGTTTCCTGTGGCATGACCGGAGGGGTGGATCGCCCTACTTATCGACGGGGACCCCCGAACCCGGGATACGACTGCCGTCCACGCCGAGGGAGTCGGGTTCAGCGGCGCATTGCCGACTCGGTTCCTCCGAGAGAGCCCGGGCCTGCGTAGCTGACGGGGCCGCGCACCGTGATCGCCGGGGCCGCGCGACCCTCGCTGCCACTGAAGGCGAGCAGCGCCCCGGACGTGAGGCTGCCGGCGACGAGCGAGCCCAGGATCGCGCTGGAGACCGAGCCGCTCGCGGTGGACACGATCATCAGGACGTAGCTGTGGGGAGCGAGGCCGAGGTCGAAACGCGCCCCGTAATAGAGCATCGCGAGGATCGGGAGAGCGAGTGCGGCCGCGATCACCCCTGCGGCGAGCGGCCCCCGCCGAGGGGTCTCCGAGAAGGCTGCGAGCAGGCACAGGTGCACGGCCGGCACGAGCAGCAAGGCGGTGAACGGGTTCACCGCGCAGACCACGAGGGCCTCCGCCGAGAGCAGCATCGCGAGCGCCGGCGCGGCGGCCTCGCGGGGCAGTCGCCGCGCGCGCACGTCGCCCAAGGCGATCCGGCGCAACGTGATCCAGGCGACGCTGAAGACTGCGGCCAGCGCGACCAGCGCCGCCACCGCGGCGCCGAATGAGGGCCGCGTGGCGGGGGCGACCGCCTGCTCGACGGTGTCCGGCAGCCACCCGAGCCACTCGAAGGCGAGTGCCGCGAACACGGTGACCGCGAACGGGACGGCGGTCGCGAGCGACCAGCGCAGCCACGGAACCACGGGAAACCTGCGGCGCCGCGCGCGCGCCGCCGCGTCGGCGGCCGTCACCAGAGCCGGTGCGATCAGCCCGAACGCGAGCAGCGCCAGCGACCACCCGGGGATCACGTTGCGCCCGGCGGTCAAGTACCGCGACGGCGGCTTGCCCCGGTAGCCGGGCGAGTCGAACGCGAGCAGCGCGGCGAACCCCGCCCGCCCGAAGCGCGTCAGGCGCTCCTCCGAGATGCCCTCGATCGCGTCGCTGCCCGAGCCGCGCGGCAACTCGGAGCGCGCGGTCAGCGTGACCGCGTCCATGCCGCCCGCGACGAGCGGCCCTTGCTCGCGCAGGGTGAGCGGCCACGCGAGGTGGACGAGCTGGCCCAGCCAGGAGTCCGATCCGGCGGTCACGCCCGCTTCGCGCGCGAGCGCTGCCTCGGCGGTGCGGGTGGCCACCAGCGACGCGCGGCTCGAGCTCGACGACCACGGCACGACGAAGGGCCGTTGCGTGGGGCTCGCTCCGATGTCGTCGAGGACGAGCGCCGCCTCGACCTTGCGGCGATCCGCGTAGCGCTCGGCAAATCGCTGCGCCCCGGCCATCCCCTCGCTTGCGCCGTCGGCCGACACGAACACGATCGTCTTGCGACGGTCGAGCGCATCGAGCGCCTGCGCGAGCTCGAGCAAAACAGCGGTGTTGGAGGCCGCTGCCGCGCCCGGCCGCGCGGCCGAGTCGCGGTGGGCGAGTATCACCACCTCGCGGTCCGAACGCCCGCGCAGGCGCCCGATCACGTTGGACAGCTCGACGTCGTCACCGTCGACGTCCGCGAAGAAGCGTTGCCGGGAGGTCTCCATGCCCAGCTCGCGGAAACGGCGCTCCACGAGGTCTCCCAGCGCGGCGTCGTCCGGCCTGCCGGCGCGGCGATCCGGGTACGCGGCCGTCAGCCGCTGCGTCTGGGCGAAGGCGTCCGAGCCGCTGAACGCGTCGGGGGCGAGGTCGGAGCCACGAGCCGCGGGACGGCCCTCGAGCGAGAACATCACGATCACGAGCGCCAGCAGGGCAAGCACGAACGACGCCCTGTAGATGCGCGGATCGACCAAGGTCGCACGTGTATAGCAGCGGGCCAAGCGGCAGGGAACCATTGCCGCCTGCCTAGAATCATTCTGGGAGAACGTGATTTGAACTCGACCACTGCGCGCATCCTGCTCGTTGACGACGAGCAGCCGGTCCAGAAGCTGCTCAGCTATCCGCTGGAGAAAGAGGGCTATGAGGTGGTGCAGGCACTCGACGGCCAGGAGGCGCTGAGCGAGTTCGACCGCCAGAGCTTCGACCTCGTCGTGCTCGACATCATGCTGCCCAAGGTCGACGGCCTCGAGGTGTGCAGGCAGCTCCGCGCAAGGAGCTCGGTGCCGATCATCATGTTGACCGCCAAGGCCGAGGAGATCGACAAGGTGCTCGGGCTCGAGCTCGGGGCCGACGACTACATCACCAAGCCGTTCTCGATGCGGGAGTTCCGCAGCCGCGTGCGGGCCGCGCTGCGCCGCGCCGAGATGGGCGCCGAGCGCGACGCCGACGAGAAGCCGCTCGAGCGCGGCGACCTGCGGATCGAGTTCGCGAAGCGGACCGTCGCCCTGCGCGACGAGCCGATCCAGCTCACCTATGTCGAGTTCGAGATCCTTGCCGTGCTCGCCGGCGCTCCCGGCCGCGTCTACACGCGGGACATGCTGCTCGACCGCATCTGGGGAGACTCGGAGTTCCGCGACCAGCGCACGATCGACGTGCACATCCGCCACCTGCGGGAGAAGCTCGAGAGCGATCCACGCAATCCCGAGTACCTCTTGACCGTACGGGGCGTCGGGTATCGGTTCAGGGACAATCCATGATGTCGGCGAGGCACCTGACTTCAGGTGGCGGCGAAGCCGCCTGATATTCACGATGTGGCACCGCGTCTGGCACAGCTCGATCAAGAACAGGCTCACGTTCCTGTTCTTCTCGATCACCGCGGGCGCGATCCTCGTCTTCTACTTCTACGTCGTGCCGCAGCTCGAGTCGACGCTCACGCAACAGAAGCTCGACACGCTGAAGCGCGACTCGTCGGCCGCCTCGAACATCCTTCACCGAGCGATCGAGCGCGAGGTGACCGCCAGGGAGCTGGACGCGCTCACGCGCGATCTCGGTGACCGCACCGGGACGCGGGTCACCCTGCTGAACATCCCGGTCGACGAGGTCGATACGCAGAGCGGCGACGATCCGGTCCCCTATGTGATCTCCGACTCGAGCCGCGCAGAGACGAACCTCCAGCCGGCCGACGACCTGGTGCGGCGAGCGTTCGACTCCGGCGAGGTCAGGACGACGACGCGCGCCCAGGGTGGCGGCAAGCTCGCGCAGGCCGCGCGCCCACTTTTCTACCAGGGCAGGCCGTCATGGGTCGTGGTCTTCTCGGTGCCGCTTGACGAGGTCGAGGACAACGTCGGCTTGATCGAGCGACAGATCCTCGTGGCGGGTCTGCTCGCGCTCGTGCTGGCGACGGCCACCGGCTACTTCGCGGCAAGCGCGATGGCGCGACGCGTGAAGCGCCTCGAGCGGGGCGCGCGCGAGATCTCAGCCGGCAACTTCTCCGACCCGATCCCGATCGACTCCGATGACGAGCTCGGCCAGCTCGCCCGCGCGTTCAACGAGATGCAGCAGCGCCTGGCGCGGCTCGACACCGCGCGCAAGGAGTTCATTGCCAACGCATCGCACGAGCTGCGCACCCCGATCTTCTCGCTGGGCGGATTCGTCGAGCTGCTGCAGGACGAGGACCTCGACGAGGAGACCCGTGACGAGTTCCTCACCACGATGCGCGAGCAGGTCGCCCGCCTCCAGAAGCTGACGACGGACCTGCTGGACCTCTCGCGACTGGACGCCGGGTCGATCGACCTCGAGCTCGAGCCCGTGCCGCTGCGCACGCTGGCGAACCAGGTGGCCGGCGAGTTCGCCGCCGCGGCGGCGCGCAAGGAGTCCGACCTCGATGTCACCGACAGCACCTCCCACCTCGACATCGAGGCGGACTGCGACCCCGAGCGCGTCGCCCAGATCGTGCGCGTGCTGATCGACAACGCGCTGGTCCACACGCCCGAGGGGACGCACATCACGATCGCCGCACGGCCCGGCCCGGAGGGCGACGCCCCGGAGACCGCGCAGCTGCTCGTGACCGACGACGGGCCGGGGATCCGGCGCCGCGAGCTGGATCACATCTTCGAGCGCTTCCATACGAGCGACACGGCGTCGGGGTCGGGCCTCGGCCTCGCGATCGCGCGTGAGCTTGCGCAGCGCATGAAGGGCCGCCTCGAGGTGGCGTCCAAGCCCGGCAGCACGACCTTCACGCTCACGCTGCCGCTCGCGGGCGAGCGCCCCGTCGCCCGGCCGGCCCGCGCGGCGACGCCGCCCGCGCAGGTGGGCGCATGAGGCGCGCCGCGCTCGCCACCCTCCTCGTGGCCGCCGGTGTGCTGGCAGGCTGCGGAGGGGACGAGGACTCCGGCGGTCCCTCGACCGTCGAGCGCACGCGCGTGCAGGTGGTGGAGGGCCTCGGCGGCGAGAACGGCTTCGACCCCGCGACGATCTACGACAGCCTTTCGCCCGGCGTGGTCACGATCACCTCGCTGTTCTCGAAGTCGGACAGCCTCTCGGACATCCTCGAAGGCGGGGGCGCGGGCCAGGGCAGCGGGTTCGTGCTCGACGACGAGGGCTACGTCGCGACCAACGCGCACGTGATCACCAACGGGACGGGAAGCAAGCTGAAGGAGGCGAGGGAGGTCTTCGTGCAGTTCGCGGACGGCAACCAGGTCAGCGCCGACGTCGTCGGCTACGACGCCAATGCCGACGTCGGCGTGGTCAAAGTCGACCCGCAGGGCATCGACCTCACGCCGATCGCGCTCGGGCGCACCGCGAACGTGCGTGTGGGCGAGCCCGTTGCCGCGATCGGCAGCCCGTTCGGGGAGCAGGGCTCGCTGTCGATCGGCGTGGTCTCGGCGAAGAACCGCACGATCGAGGCGCTCACCGACTTCTCGATCTCGGACGCGATCCAGACCGATGCCGCGGTCAACCGGGGCAATTCCGGCGGGCCGCTGCTCGACGCGCGCGGTCGGGTGATCGGGATCAACTCGCAGATCCGCTCCTCCGGAGGGGGCAGCGTCGGCGTCGGGTTCGCGATCTCGGTCGACAACGTGCGGCGCTCGATCGAGCAGATCCGCCGCGGCGGCAAGGCACGCTATGCCTACATCGGGATCAGCTCGCAGAACCTCTACCCGCAACTGGCCGAACGGCTCGACGTCCCGGTCAAGGACGGCGCCCTGATCGCGGACGTCGTCGAGGACGGTCCCGCCGACCGGGCCGGGATCAAGGGCGGCGGGAAGGAGATCCGCTTCCAGGCGACTCTGGTGAAGCTCGGGGGGGACGTGATCACGAAGGTGAACGGCCGCCGGGTGACCCGCGAGAATGACTTCAGTGAGCAGATCACGCGCTTCGAGCCCGGCGACACGATCTCGCTCGAGCTCTACCGGGGCAGCGAGCGGCGCACGGCCCGTGTGACGCTCGGTGAGCGCCCTGCCCAGGTACCCCGGCAATAGCGCCCTGCTGACCGATCTCGCGATCGGCTTGCGCGAGCACGTGCGGCCGTTCCTCGGCTCGCACGCCGGGCGCGAGCACGTGCAGGCCGGCGCAGGCGGGGACGTCACGTTCGCGATCGACGAGACCGCCGAGGCCTGGATGGAGGGCTTTCTGGCCGAGCGCGCCCCGGAGGTCGCTTTCTACTCCGAGGACCGGGGCCTCGTGAGCCCCACGTCGGGAGACCCCCGGACCGTGCTCGTGATCGATCCGATCGACGGCACGCGTCCCGCGATGGCCGGGCTCGAATGCTGCTGCGTGTCGGTCGCGGCCGCCCCGCTCGGTGACGGGGACCCGGCGATGAGTGACGTCACCGACGCCTGCATCGCGGAGATCAAGACCGACGGTCTCTTCATGGCGGAGCGCGGCGGCGGCCTGCGGATCAGTTCTGCGAACCGCGAACCGCGAACCGCGAACTTGAGTGCCAACACCGACATCAGCCGCCTCTTCTGGACACTCGGCTTCCGCGGTCGCCCCGCCGTCCCCCTGGTGAACGTGCTCGGCTACCTGATCGACGCGTCGTCGGTCGGCGGTGGGGTGTTCGACCTCGGCTCGGCGACCTTCGACATGACACGCATCCTCACGGGGCAGCTCGACGGCTATGTCGACGTGGGATCGCGGATCATCGAGGAGGTGCCCGGCCTCGAGCGCGAGTTCGAGGAACTGGGTGGCGGCGCAGTGCTCAACAACTCCCCGTACGACCTCGCCGCAGCGGTGCTGTGCCTCCAGGAGGCGGGGGCGATCGTCACGGACGCATACGGCGCGCCGCTCGACGCGAAGCCGCTCCTCGGGTCGGGACACGAGTTCCAGATGTCATGCGTGGCCGCGGCGAACGAGGACCTTCACGTGCAGATGCTGGAGGAGCTGGAGCGAGGATTTCTCCGCCTCTGCGGTGCGAGTTGAGTTGCGAGAGTCGTCAAGCGGGTATCTCCACCCGAATACGTGCGTTAGTGCTGTGATAATCCCGGCGCCGGGCCCCCTCCGGGCCACGCTCCCTTCCCCGACCCACGAGAGGATCCCTTGCTACAACCGGTCAGCGTTGGCCACAAGGCCATAGGCGATTACAGGCACCTCATCGGCCGTGCGCTGGTGGAGGAGATCCAGCAGCTCGCCGAGCCCCTCAAGGGCAAGCGGGTACTCCACCTCTCCGCGACCGCGATGGGCGGGGGCGTCTCCGAGATCCTCTACGCGCTGGTCCCGCTGATGCGCGACGCGGGCCTCGAGGCCGACTGGCACATCATCATCGGGCGCGAGGAGTTCTTCAACGTCACGAAGCTCATGCACAACGCCCTCCAGGGCAACCCGCAGGGGTTGACCGAGGAGGACTGGGAGATCTTCCACCGCTACAACAAGCTGAACGCCGCCGAGATGGACGGCGACTACGACTACATCATCGTCCACGACCCGCAGCCGGCCGCGATGCGCGGCTACAACAACGGTCACCCGGGAAAGTGGATCTGGCGCTGCCACATCGATCTCTCGACGCCCAACATGGACGTCATGGAGAGGATGGTCCCGATGGTGGAGCCCTACGACTGCAAGGTGTTCCACCTCCAGGACTACGTCCCCCCGGGTGTCGACGGCAAGGTCGAGATCATCCCGCCGGCGATCGACCCGCTCTCACCGAAGAACATGGCTCTGTCGCCCGAGGACGCGGCGTTCGTCTGTGACCAGTTCGGTGTGGACGTCGACCGCCCGCTGCTTTGCCAGGTGTCACGCTTCGACCCCTGGAAGGACCCGCTCGGCGTGATCGACTGCTACCGCCAGGTGAAGGAGCAGGTGGACGGGCTCCAACTCGCGCTGGTCGGCTCGATGGCGAGCGACGACCCCGAGGGCTGGGACTTCTTCCAGATGACCCACGAGCACGCCAAGGGCGACGAGGACATCAAGATCCTCAACAACCTCAACAACGTCGGAGCGATCGAGGTCAACGCGTTCCAGTCCCAGGCGGACATCGTGATGCAGAAGTCGATCCGCGAGGGATTCGGCCTGACCGTGTCCGAGGCGCTCTGGAAGGCGCGCCCGACGATCGCCGGCAACGTGGGCGGCATTCCGCTTCAGATCCAGGACAGCCAGACCGGATATCTGGTCAACAATCCCGAAGAGGCCGCTGAGGCTTGCTTGGAGGTGCTCTCCGACCCGGAGCTCGGCAAGCGGCTCGGCCGGGCCGGCAAGGAGTACGTCCGCACGCACTTCCTGATGCCGCGCCTGCTGCGGGACTGGCTGCGGATCTTCACCGACCTGGCTTGATGGCCGGTTGAGGAGGGCCACCGGTGGCTGACGCGGAGCGGCGGCTTGTCCTGCTCTCCAACCGCGGCCCGGCCACTTTCGAGCGCGGTCCCTCGGGCGAGCTCGTGCCCCGGCGGGGCGGAGGCGGGCTGGTCACCGCGCTCACCGGGCTGCTGCGCCACCGCGACGCGTTGTGGATCGCGTCCGCGATGACCGACGAGGACGGCGAGGCCAGCCGCGCGCACGGCGACAAGGACTTCGAGGTCGACATGGACGGCATGACCTACCGCATCCGCCTGGTCTCGTCGGACCCGAACGCCTACGACAGCTTCTACAACGTGATCGCGAACCCGATGCTGTGGTTCATCCAGCACTACCTGTGGGACCTCTCGAACGTGCCGGACTTCCGCCTGATCGAGCGCGAGGCATGGACCTCCGGCTACAAGCGCGTGAACGAGGACCTCGCGCGCGCCGCGCTCGAGGCGATCGAGGACACCGAGGAGCCGCTCGTGATGGTCCACGACTATCACCTCTACACGGCGCCGGCCCTGATCCGGCGAGAGCGCCCCGACGCGTTCCTGCACCACTTCGTGCACATCCCCTGGACCGCCCCGGACGCGTGGCGGGTGCTGCCCGCGGACGTTCGCCGCGAGATCTTCGAGGGGCTGCTCTCGAACGACATCATCGGCTTTCACACCCGCTCGTACTGCAACAACTTCCTCCAATGCTGCCGCGAGCTCATGGACCTGCGCACGGACTTCAAGCGAGGCGCCGTGATCTCCCCGGACGGCCACGAGACCTGGGTGCGCCCCTACCCGCTGGCGATCGACCGCGAGTCGTTTGCCGAGGCCGCCTCGAGTCCCGGCGTGGCCCAGCACGAGGTCGAGATCCTGCGCCGCCGGCGCAAGCACCTGATCCTGCGCGTCGACCGGGCGGACCTCTCCAAGAACGTGCTGCGCGGATTCACCGCTTTCGACATCTTCCTAGAGCAGCACCCGCGCTTTCGCGAGCAGGTCACCTTCATCGCCCACCTCCAGCCCTCACGCCAGGACATTCCCGAGTACGTCGAGTACCTCGAGAAGATCGAGGCGCTCGTGGCGGTCATCAACCACCGTCACGGGACCACGGACTGGATGCCCATCGACCTGCGCCTGCGCGACGACTTCGAGGAGGCCGTCGCCCTCTACAAGCACTTCGACCTGCTCCTCGTGAACGCGATGTGGGACGGCATGAACCTCGTCTCCAAGGAGGGCCCGCTCGTCAACACGCGCGACGGGATGATGATCCTGTCGGAGAACACGGGTGCCCACGAGGAGCTCGGGGCGTGCGCGCTCTCGGTCAATCCCTTCGACGTGCAGGACCAGGCCGATGCCATGTACCGGGCGCTCACCGCAACGGCCGAGGAGCGTCAGCGCCGCATGCGCCTCCTGCGCCACATCATCGAGTCGCGGACGCCCGTCGACTGGATCGACGACCAGCTCCACGACATCCACGAAAAGAAGGCGGCCGCGACCAACGCCTAGGTCACAGGCCGCCACCAATCAGCGTCCTTCGCATACAGCTCGCCGTCGAGCACCATGAAATCGAGGTCCATCGCGCGGAAGGCATCGAGCGCATCCCTGCCCGAGTTCACGATTGGCTGTCCGCGGAGGTTGAAGGAGGTGTTGATCAGCGCGCCGTTGTCCCCGCGGCGCCGAAGCACGTCCGCAACGGTCCCGTCGGCGTCGTCCTCGAGCACCTGCGGCCGCGCGGTGCCATCGACGTGGATTGCCGCGGGGATTGCCGCGTGGCCCTCCTCGGAGACCTGCACCCCGCCGATCATGTAGCGCGTCAAGTGCTCGCGTTCCTCCCAGAGCGCGGAGGAACGTCCGCGAAGTCCGACGGGGCCGAACGGCCGCCAGGGCTCGCGATCCTTGATGGCGTTGACCCGGTCCTTCATCGCCGGGTCGGCAGGCGACGCGATGATCGACCGGCGGCAGAGCGCGCGCGGACCCACCTCCGCGCGACCCTCTGCGACGGCTCCGATCCGGCCGGCATCGAGCGCCTCGCAGATGCGGTCGATGTCGACCGGCGCGACGATCAGCCCGTCGCGGTCGTCCGCTCCTGGCATGTCCGCGGAGACGTCGGGCCCGAGGAAGGGATCGAGCGTTTGCGAGCTGCGTGGGGGTGCGACGTGCCAGGCGGCTCCGAGCGCGATCCCCGCATCGTGCGGGATCGGCGGCGCGTAGATCGGCTCGTCGAGCAGCCCGTTCGCGGCACAGTTGAGCGCGACGCCGCCCGACAGGCAGACGCGCTGCTCGCCGGTCAGCTCGCGGGCAAGGTCGACCAGACGGCGGAAGCGCGTCTCGACTGTCGCCTGCACGCTCCATGCGGCAAGCACCGCCGTCTCGTCGCGGTCGACATCGCGTGGGGCGGCGGTGACGCTTCGGCCATTCGCCAGCCGCTCGAGCACCTCCGCCCAGCATCCGACGATCTTGGCGTAGTGGTAGCGGTCCGGTATCGGGAACGGCGGCCGCAGACCATCATCGTCCTCGGTCATCAACGGCCACGGCTCGAGGTTGCGGGCCCGACCGTAGGCCGCGAGACCCATCGTCTTGCCCGCCTCCAAGAAGCCGAATCCCAGAAATTGCGAAACCGAGTCGTATAACCAGCCGAGTGAGTGGGACCGCGGCCAAACTCGCTTCCTCAGCAATCTGGCACCCGATGCGCACGAAAAGATGGACGTGCTCTCGACCTCCCCGCTGCCGTCGACAACCAGTGCCGCGGCTTTGTCCCATCCGGACGCATGAAAGCTGGTCGTTGCGTGCGCGAGGTGGTGTGGGACGAATACGAGGTCGGGAAGGTCCTTCCACGTACGGTTCCACCCCAACGACTGGTTCAGCCACCTCGGGATCTCCTCGAAGCGCCACCTGATGTTCTTCCATTCTCGGGAGGCGTACGGCACGTCCCAACCGATCGCAACCACGTCTATCTCACGGGGGTCGATGCCTGCTTGATCGATGCAGAACTTGGCCGCGTTGACGGGCCGCTGGCGGATCGCGTGCTTGCTTCGCGTGAGGCGCTCCTCCTCGACGAATCCGGCGATCTCGCCGTGCTCGTTCACGAGGCAGGCAGCGGCATCGTGGAAACCCAGGGGGATCGTGTTCAGGCCGAGGACCCACACGATCGAGTCAGACCCCGGGCCGGGCGGTGCCCGGATCCATACGTGTCATCCAATCCATCAAGAAAACCAGCAATGCATGCGGCGCTACTCCTGGCAGGGCCAGTCATCGTCGTTCCGCCCGGTTCCGCCGGCGACAACCAGTCACCTTATTGTCTCGAACGGACTTTCCCCCGGGCATCGGGGAAAGCCGGAGCGTGATCGCCGCCTAGCAGGCTCCTACAAGTCGCGACCCTTGGATCGCAAGGGGAACGCTGGGCAACGAGCCGTCGAACCCATCGAATGCGGTGGGCGGATTGTGGGCGGCATCGGCGGCACCCGGCTGCATCAATCAGTCCGCTGAGCCCGATCCCGCCCGCTGCGGCGGCGGCTGCGGCCAGCAGGCGGCGGCGAGATGTCACGTGTGCTGGCGCTTCGGGCGGAGGCCTCGAGCGATCGCTCCGCAGCTCCATCTACAACGTGCTCCACCCCACCTTCGGGGACGCATACAACGATGGGACGCACGCGTCACCTACGGCACCAATCTGCCTCTGCCCTGACCGAAGGCCGACGCAGCTAAGGGCCGAACTCTTCTCCGGGCGCAGGCGGTTGTGGCGGAGTCGGGACGGGTGCGGGCGGGACGGGCGCGGGCGGGACGGGCGCCGTCGGATGGGTGTGCTTGCTCCCGTCCCGACTCTCGACTCTGTTGCGCTGTGCCGGGCGCCGCACGGCTCTCGTCGCGGGCGTTTGAATCCGAGGCACGGGCTGGGTCGGAGCTCCCGAGACCCCCACGTCGGGCGGCAGCGGCGGCGGGGTGCGAGGGACGGGGAACTCCCAGGCGAGCAGCGCGACGACCGCCAGTACGAAGACGCATCGCGCGACGTTCCCCCACCGGATCCTGGTGGTCAGCGAGCGGCGTTCCACCCCTTCCTAAGCCAGTTGGCGTCAGGTTTTCGCTGCTATAGTCCGCCGCCGCCGACCGACGGCCTGTTTTCTCCTGCTCATGACCATGAATGCCAGCTATGACCTGATGGTCCTACTCGACCCGGAGGCTCCGGAGGAACGGCGCACCGAGCTGGTCGAGCAGATCCGCGGGCAGATTCAGTCCGGCGATGCGACGCTCAACGGCGACGCAGACTGGGGCATGCGGCGGCTCGCGTACGAGATCGACCACCGCACCGAGGCGCAGTACCACCTCTTCCAGTTCGAGGCCGCGCCCGACGTGCTGAACAGCCTCGGCCGCAGCCTCTCGATCGACGACGCAGTGCTGCGCTTCCGCACGATCCGGCTCCCGGGCAAGGCGCCCGAGGAGACCCCGCCGGCGCCGCCGCAGACCTCGTTCGAGAGCGGCCGCAGCGAGGGCGGCCGCGGGCGAGGGCGTGACGATCGGGGAGACAGGGGAGATCGCGGCGATCGCGGTGGCCGGGGCGGCTCCGAGCAACGCTCGGACGGCCCCAGCGCGGCCCCGGCCGAGCAGGCGGTAGCAACCCCCGAATCGCCGGCCGCGCCCGAGGAGCCGGTTCAGGCGCCTGCCGAGGCCACGGCCGAGGAGCCGGTTCAGGCGCCTGCCGAGGCCACGGCCGAGGCAGCACCGGAGGCACCACCAGAGGCGCCGGTCGAGAAGGCCGAAGCGCCCGCTGAACCGGCAGCCGCCGCTGCGGAGCCGGCCCCCGCGGGCGAGCAGCCCGCCGGCTAGCGCTCCACGAGGCCAACCTCTAGTTTGCGGGTTTTTTCGCTCCTCGGGGGAGCGAGTATCGCCGTGCCGCGACTTACACTGTCATGCAATCTTGGCTTAGAGAGGAGAACGACGATGGCAGCAACGAACATCAACCGGGTCGTCATTACGGGAAACCTGACGCGCGACCCTGAGCTGCGCTCCACTTCCGGCGGCACCTCCGTGTGCAGCCTGCGGGTGGCGGTCAACAGCCGGCGCAAGGACGACTCGGGCAACTGGGTCGACAAGCCCAACTACTTCGACGTGACCGTGTGGGGCTCGCAGGGCGAAAACTGCGCCCAATACCTCGCGAAGGGCCGCCCCGTGGCGGTCGATGGGCGCCTCAACTGGCGCGAGTGGGAGGACAAGGAAGGCGCCAAGCGGCAGACGGTGGATATCATTGCCGACTCGGTGCAGTTCCTGGGTTCTCGCGATGCGCCCCAGAGCAACGGTGCGGTCGAGTCCGACCTCCCTGCCGACACCTCGGATTTCCAGCCTTCCGGAGTGGCGAGTGGTGGTGGCGGCGCGGACGACGACATCCCGTTCTGATGTGGGCGCCGGGTTGCGAGGCTCGGCTCGAAACGAATAGGTGACGCAAAGTGGCGAAGCGCAACAACAAACGCCCGACGACGAAGCAGACGTTCTCCTCCGGACGCCGGAAGAGCTGCGCGTTCTGCCGCGACAAGGTGGAGCAGATCGACTACAAGGACTTCCAGTCCCTGCGCCGCTATCTGTCCGACAAGGGCAAGATCCGTTCGCGGCGGATCACGGGCGCCTGCCGGCGCCACCAGAACCAGCTCGCGCAGGCCGTCAAGCGCGCCCGTGAGCTGGCGCTGCTTCCGTACGTCAGCGAACGGTAGGCCGACGTGGCCCAGGCGATCCTCCTGAAGGACGTGGAGGGCCTCGGCGAGGCCGGCTCCGTTGTCGACGTCTCGCCCGGCTACCTGCGCAACTACCTGGCCCCCAAGCGGCTCGCGCAAGTCGCGACGGATGCGTCCGTCGCGGCCGCCCTGCGTGAGCGCGAGCGGGTCGAGACGGCGGCCCGCGAGCTGGAGCAACGCTCGCAGGAGACCGCCGCGCTGCTGGCCAAGACCGTGTTGACGATCTCGCATCGCGCCGGCGATGACGGCAAGCTGTTCGGCTCCGTCACGGCGAAGGAGATCGTGGACGCGATCCAGCAGGCGCGCGGTCTGCGTCTCGACCATCGCAAGGTGCACCTGGACGAGCCGATCAGGGAGCTGGGCACGCACATGGTCGAGATCGAGGTCTCGCCCGGAGTCACGACCGCGGTCAAGACCATGGTCGTCGACGCCAAGTGACGCCCGCGCCCCTGGACCTGCACCCGAGCTCCGTCCGCGCGCGTTGGCCGTAGCACCGCGGAACGCGCAAAACGGGGCGGTCCCGCCGCAGAATCTCGAGGCGGAGGAGTCCGTGCTCGGCGCGATGCTCGTCGCGCCGGCCGCGATCTCGGCCGTGCTCGTCGAGGGACGCCTGCGGCCGCCCGACTTCTATCGCGAGTCACACCGCGTCATCTACGCGGCGATCCTCGCGCTCAACGACAAGAACGAGGCGATCGACCCGCTCACCGTCTCGGCCGAGCTGGAGAAGCGCGGCGACCTCGAGGCCGCGGGCGGCAAGCCCTACGTGCATCAGCTCGCTTCGGTCGTCCCGGCGGCCGGCAACGCGCGGCACTACGCGAAGCTGGTCAAGGACGCGGCGACCTTGCGGCGCCTCCTTGACGTCGCCCACCAGATCGAGTTCCGGGTCGCCGACCGCCGCGGCGAGGCCCACGAGCTGGTCGAGACCTCGGAGCGGCTCCTGTTCGACGTCGCACATGGCGAGTCGAGCGGCGACTTCCGCTCGGTCGGCGAGATCATGGACGAAGAGATCGACAAGCTCGAGAAGCTCTCGCGCGAGGGCGTTGCGATCACAGGAGCGCCGTCCGGCTTCCGCGAGCTCGACGACATCACCGGCGGCTTCCAGAAGTCCAACCTGATCGTGCTCGCCGCGCGGCCCTCGATGGGCAAGAGCGCGCTCGTCACCAACATGGCGGAGAACGTGGCGATCAAGCACAATCGCCCCGTCGCGCTCTTCTCGCTGGAGATGTCCGTCACGGAGCTTGCGCAGCGCTTCGTCGCGAGCCAGGCACGCATGCCCGGCGACAAGCTGCGCAAGGGCGGAGTCTCGCGCAGCGACTGGCCGAAGGTGATCAAGGCGTGCCAGGCGCTCGAGCAGGCACCGCTGTGGATCGACGACTCGTCGGACCTCGACGTGCTCGAGCTGCGCGCAAAGGCTCGCCGCCTGCACGCGAAGGAGCTGAACCAGGGTCACGGCGGGCTGGGGCTGATCATCGTCGACTACCTCCAGCTGATGCGCGCGAGCGCGGGCACCGACAGCCGCGTCGAGCAGGTGGGGCAGATGAGCCGCGGGCTCAAGATCCTCGCGCGTGAGCTCGAGGTGCCGGTGATCGCCGTCTCGCAGCTGAACCGCTCGCCCGAGCAGCGGCCGGACAAGCGCCCGCTGCTGTCGGACCTGCGCGAGAGCGGCCAGATCGAGCAGGACGCGGACCTAGTGATGTTCATCTACCGCGACGAGTACTACAACCCCGAGACCACCGAGAAGCAGGGCGTCGCGGAGATCCACATCGCAAAGCACCGCAACGGCCCGTCGGGTACGTCCGTCGATCTCTCGTTCCTGTCGCGGTTCCCGAAGTTCGCGAACATCGCGCGGATGGAGCAGCCCGTGGAGCAGCTCGCCGGTGAAGGCCCGCCGCTGTGATGAGGGAGCCCGCCGCCAATGTCGAGGACTGGATCTGCCCGCGATGCGGCGGCGACGGCTTCGTGCTCGACGCGACCGGCGACGCGGTCGCGTGTCAGTGCCGCGCCGCGCGCGTGCGGCGTGCCCGATCGATGGGCTGGGCGTCCGTGATCCCGCGGAAGTACAAGGGAGTCTCGTTCGAGCGGGCGCCCGTGAGCGCTTTGAGCCAGGACATCGTCCGGCCGGTCAAGCGCTTCGTCCGGGAGATCGACGAGAACGTCGCCAAAGGCCGTGGCCTTTGGCTGATGGGGGACGTCGGGACGGGTAAGACCACGCTCGCGATGATCGTGTCGAAGGCCGCGCTGAGCAACGGGCACTCGGTCGCCATCTACTCGGTGCCGCGCCTGCTCGCCGAGATCCGCGACACGTACGACGCTTCCGGTCACGAGCGGTCCTACGCGCAGTTCTTCGACCAGCTCGTCTCGGTCGATCTCCTGCACCTCGACGACCTCGGAGCCGAGCGGCAGACCGACTGGGTGCTCGAGCAGCTCTACTCGCTCGTGAACGAGCGCTGGGAGGCCGAACGGTCGATCCTCGTCACGACGAACTTGACCGAGGTGCAGGAGCTCGAGCAGCAGATCGGAAAGCGCACCGTCTCGCGCCTCACGGAGATGACGGACCAGCTTCCGCTGTACGGGCCGGACCTGCGGGAGAGCTTCGACTCGACGCGGTCCGCCCTCGGCTGACCAGATTCGGCATCTAGACTTCGGCTTATGCCAGGACTCGTAGTGGTGGGCGCCCAATGGGGCGATGAGGGCAAGGGGAAGGTCACCGACCTGCTCGCGGAGCAGGCCGACCTCGTGATCCGATTCCAGGGCGGCAACAACGCGGGCCACACGATCGTCCGTGAGAACGAGGAGTTCAAGTTCCACCTGATCCCTTCCGGCATCCTCTACCCGGGCAAGACCTGCGCGATCGGGAACGGGGTCGTGATCGACCCGCGCGTGCTGCTCGATGAGATCGAGGGCCTCAAGCGGCGCAACGTGGACATGAGCGGCCTCAAGATCTCGGCGAACGCGCACCTGATCATGCCCTACCACGTGCTGCTCGACCATGCCGGCGAGTCGCGTCTGGGCAAGTTGCGGATCGGGACCACGCGCCGTGGGATCGGCCCCTGCTACGCCGACAAGGCGGCGCGGCTCGGCATCCGCATCCAGGACCTGCTCGACGAGGCGATCCTACGCAAGAAGATCATGGCGGCGCTCGAGCCCAAGCGTCACGCGTTGCGCCCGCACGCCAAGGACCCGGCGCTCGACCTCCACACGATGACCGAGGAGTACGTCACCTACGGGCACCGGCTCGAGCTCTACATCGCCGACACCGCGCTGATGTGCCACCAGACGCTCGAGCAGGGCGGCACGGTGGTGTTCGAGGGGGCCCAGGGCACGATGCTCGACATCGACCACGGCACGTATCCGTTCGTCACCTCCTCGAACCCGGTGGCCGGCTCAGCCTGCGTCGGGGCGGGGGTCGGGCCGAAGGCGATCGACGAGGTCTGGGGAGTTGTCAAGGCGTACGCGACCCGGGTCGGCGAGGGCCCGTTCCCCACGGAGCTCGAGGACGACATCGGCCGCCACCTGCTCGAGCGCGGCCACGAGTACGGCACCACCACGGGGCGCCAGCGGCGCTGCGGATGGCTCGACCTGGTGGCACTTCGCTACGCCGCGCGTGTGAACGGCCTCACGGGCCTCGTGATCACCAAGCTCGACGTGCTCGCGGGGATCGACCCGCTGCGGATCTGCACCAGCTACCGCCACGGCGAGGGCGCGGTGTTCGACGAGTTCCCTTACCACCAGTCGATCATCCACAGCGCCGAGGCCGTCACAGAGGAGTTCCCGGGCTTCGAGGAGGACATCAGCGCGTGTCGCACGATCGCAGAGCTGCCGCGCGCTGCCCGCGACTACCTCGAGTTCCTCTCGGAGTTCACCGGCGTGCCGATCAAGCTGATCGGCGTCGGGCCCGGCCGCGACCAGGTGATCTGGGCCGACGGCGCGGAGCCGTTGCGCGCAGTCGCTTAACGTCCGGGCGACGGCTCGCGGCTGCGCCGTTCGGCGAGTCTTGCCTTCAGCGCCGGGACGTATGCGGCGATCGTCTCGTCGCGGACCACCGAAAACTGACGCGACATGCGGTCGAAGTTGCGCGGGTCGCGGAGCCGGCCATTTTGGGGGCTCGGGATCGTGGCCTTCTCCTCCCACTGTGCCCGCGACTTCACGTAGTAGTGGTTGAGGCGCAGGGTGGAGAACGACACCGCGTCGGTCTTGCCGCGGGGTTTCTGGCTCCGTTCGTTGAGTTGCTCGTCCACGGCATAGCCGTCGCTGTACGCGAAGCAGTGAGGATTGATGCCGCCGCCGACGCGCACCGTGCGCCGCGGATCGACGATGCTCTTCACTAGGTGGTGCATCGGATGATCGTCCTGCGCGCGTGACATGTAGCTCTCGATCACGAGGCCGTCCGGGCGCGTCTCGTGGCCCGACGGCCCGAACATCGCCCAGTTGACGATCACTCCGGGCCAGCGCTCGTATCTCTCGAGCACTTCCGGCAAGGGCTTCAGCATCGGCGAGAACAGGAACTCGTCCAGGTCGATGAACGCGATCCACCGAGCTTCGTCGCGGCGCTCCTCCAGGCAGTCGTGGAACGCGCTCACCTGCCCGGGCTGGTCGGGCCAGTCCTTCACCACGACGGTGCCATCCTCGACGTACGGCCGCAGCACCTCGCGGTGCTCATCCGTGCTCATGTGGTTGTACAGGAAGAACTTCTCCACCCCGACGAGGCGGTGGAACTCGAGCCATTCCTCCAAGTATCGCGCCTCGTTGAGATAGATGGCGCATGCCGCGAGGTAGTGCATCCGGCGGCGATTATAGGTGGCGTCGTTGGGCGCCTCGCCGCGCAAGCTGCCATAGGACCTGCACGTCTATGGCTTGTCGTGCAACCCGGGGGGATACCTGGAGCGGGTTCGATGACGGCGACACCATGAGACCGCCGATACCATACGCGCATGTTCGGCCACGGTCCCGTGATTGCGCCCCTGCTCGCCGCGGCGGAGGCTGATGTCGTGGTCGAGATCGGCGTCTACCGCGGCGCGATAACGAGCCTGGCATTGCGCACGACGAAGGAACGCGGCGCGGTCGTGCACGCGATCGACCCCGCCCCGCAGGAGGCCTTCGACGTCGACGCTCTGCGGCGCGAGCACGGCGCCCGCTTCGTCTTCCACCGCGCCCTGAGCCTCGAAGCACTGCCCGAGATACGCGGTGCCGACGTCGCGCTGATCGACGGTGATCACAACTGGTACACGGTCTACAACGAGCTGAAGACGATCGCGCGCGTGTCGGAGGAGGAGGCGAAGCCTTTTCCCTTGACCCTCATGCACGACGTCGAGTTCCCGTATGCCGACCGTGACATGTACTACTTCCCGGAGACGGTCCCCGACGAGCACAGGCAGCCGACAGGGCTGGGGGGCGTGGCGTTCGGCAAGTCGGAGCTGATCGAGGGCGGCGGCCTCAACGCGGGATCCCACAACGCCCTGGTCGCGGGCGGACCGAGGAACGGCGTGATGACCGCGGTCAGCGACTTCCTGTCCGAGGTCGAGGCCCCTGTCGGCTTCAAGGCCGTGATGGGGTTCTTCGGGCTCGGCGTCCTCTACGACGAGCGCCAGCTCGAGCGGCGGCCGGCACTGCGAGAGCGAATCGCCGAGCTGGACTCGCCCGAATGGCTGAGGGAGCAGTGCCGCCGCATCGAGCAGGGCCGCCTGGCTGCCCTTACGCAGCTCCAAGCGGCCGCGCGGAAGCGTCAGCGTCCGGCGGGCTAGCGCACCCGTCCCCCGAGGACGCGGCCTCAGCTCTTGCGCCAGTAGGCGCCCGTCCACTCGATCCTGTGGATCTCGTCCTCGATGCCGTTGGCCTCGCGGTAGTCGATGTACATCCAAGTCCCGCCGCGCCACACACCGGTCTCGACGAGGTCGCCGGGCACCCCGTCTGCGAGCACCTGCTCAATACAGGCGCGCACGTTGTCGAGGCGCTTCAGACCCACCATCGTGAGGCCGTTCGGCGGCCAATCGCGTCCTTCCACGCGGGCGTCCAAGTCGCCGAGCGGCACCGCCTCTACAACTCCGTCGTCCCGTATCCGGGCCCGGTTGGGCCGCGCCTCCCCGACGCCGGTGAGGGTGAGCTTCAGCAACTGGAGATAGGGCTCGCGTAGGTCTTCGCTCAAGGCACTTCCTGCTCTCTAGACCGGGAACGGGTCGCGCACGGGCGGCGGGAGCTGGTGCTGCTGCTCCATCTCGCGCTCGCCGCGGCGCAGGATGCGCAGCGCGAGCATGCCCGCCGACATCGCTGACGCCGTCGCGAGCGTGATCTGAACTCCGACGAGTCCCTCGCGGGACCAGTAGACGTCCTCGAGGTCGAGCAGCAACGCGGACTCGTCAAAGGTCAGGCCGATCCCCACGCCGAGCGGGATCGCGAGCGTCTCGCGCAGCTTCGGGTCGCTCGCGAAGAGCGCGGCGCTGCCCGACGCGAACGCCAGCACGATCCCCGGAACGAAGTGATGGATGTGCCGGCGGCCGATGCGTACGTCGAACAGGAGTGGCACCCCCCTGCGAACGCCGAGAGTCGCGAGACGCACGACGCTCGAGGAGATCACGAAGGAGATCAGCAGGTTGAACATGATGGACTCGCCGAGCGGCGCCTCGCGGTACCCGCGGCGCGCCACCTCGACCGTGTCGAGCGCCGCGCGGGCGCCTTGCTGGATCACCTCAGGCGTGGTTCCCGCGTCTTCGGCGACGACGCGGCGGCGCCAGAGCTTGCCGACCTCTCCCGCGACCACGGCGCTGACGGTCGTGAGGGCCACGACCCCCATCAAGACGGTGCGCCGCTCGAGGCGATCGAGCCGGCGAATGCCGTCAACCATCGCCCACCTCGCGGACCTGCCGCGCGGGAACGCCCATCATGACCGCGCGCGCGGGGACGTCACGGGTCACCACCGCGCCCGCGGCGATAAAAGCCTCCTCGCCGATCTCGACGCCTGGAGTGAGCACCACGCCGGCGCCGACGCGCGCGCCCCGGCGGATGGTGGGTCCTCGCAGCGGCTCGCCGGCCGCCCTGCGGCCGATCGTGTCGTCGTTGGTCGTGACGACTGCCGGGCCGAGAAACACGTCCTCTTCGACGACAGCGTGCGCTGCGAGGTAGCAGTTCGACTGGATCCGCGCCCCGGCCCCGATGCTCACGTCGTTATCGACACCGCACCCGCGGCCCACCACCGCGCCCGCCCCGAGACTCGTGCGCTCGCGTACCTGCGCTTGGTCGCCGACGATCGCGCCGGCTCCGACGCCGGCGCCCGCGTACACGACCGCGCCGGCGCAGATGACGGCGCCCTCCTCGATCTCGAGCGGCTGCAGCTGCGCGCGGGCCGCGGTCGACCGCGGCCCCAGTCGCGGGCGCTTGCCGAGCACGACCCCGTCCTGGATCTCACAGCGGTCGCCGATCCTGGTTCCGCTGTGCACGACGACCCAAGCACCCAGCTCGATGTCGGAGCCCAGCACCACGTCGTGCCCGAGCATCAACCCCGGCGCGAGGTCGGAGGGATGCACGCTGTGCTTCACGCCGCGCGCCCGGCGGTCTCCAGCCGCTGGGGAGTCCCGCCCGCGTCGAGCGATCGCTGGAGCGCCGCCAGCACCCGTACCGCGCGCAGCCCGCTCGCGGCGCCCGAGCGCGGCTGGGTACCGGCGCGCACGCTGTCGACGAAATGACGGCACTCGATGCGCAACGGCTCCTCGTTCGAGACGTGGGGGCTCGTGACGTCCCCCGAGCGCGTGATGTACTCGCCGTAGTTGCGATAGTCGGGGTCGAAGCCCTTGTCGTAGATCGTCACCTTGCGCTCGAGCGCCATGTCGTCGAACGTCGCCATGCGCTTCTGGCCGACCACGGTGAAACGCCGCTCCTTGTGCGGATCGAGCCACGACAGGTGCATGTGCGCTATGCGCCCGGACGGGAAGCGCAGGTAACAGAACACGACGTCCTCGACGTCCTCGCGCATGAAAGACCTGCCGTGCGCGACCGCCTCCTCCGGCTCCTCGCCGTCGAACAGATGCAGGAGCACTGAGACGTCGTGTGCGCCGAGACTCCAGAGCGCATTCTCCTGATCGCGTATCAGGCCGAGGTTGAGCCGGTTGGAGTACACGTATCGCACCTCGCCGAGTTGCCCGGAATCCACGATCTCCTTGAGCTTCGCGACGCCCGGGTGGTACTCGAGCAGGTGCCCGACCATCAGCACGCGATCGGTCCCGGCCGCCTCCTCGACGACCGCGGCGGCCTCCTGCACGGACTGTGCCAGCGGCTTCTCCACGAAGCAGTGCTTGCCCGCCCGCAACACCTCGATGGCGAGGCCGGCGTGGGACGGGACGTCGGTGGCGATCACGACGGCGTCGAGCTCCGGATCCGAAAGCAGGTCGCCGAGCTCGGTGGTGACCCGCGCGCCCTGGGGCGCCCGGGCGGCGCGCTCGGGTGACGCGTCGCAGCACCAGCGCAGCTCGCAGTCGTCGAGCGCGGCGAAGTTGCGCGCGAGGTTCGGTCCCCAATAGCCGAGCCCCACGACGCCGACGGTGACAGGCTTCACAACCGGACCAGGTTCGCCGACTGGATGTCTCTGGTCACACCGCGGAAGTCGAGCACGAGCCGCGACTCCGCGACCACGTAGCGGTAGTCGACCTCAGGATGAGCCGTGACGATCACGACGAGGTCCGCGCCCTCGAGCGCCTCGTCGAGTGCGGTGCAGGAGAGCCCGGCCTCGGCGAGGTGAGGGACGTGCGGGTCGTGGTAGGCCAGGTCGGCGCCGCTCTGCCCCAGCAGCCTCAGGATCTTCAGTGCCGGCGACTGGCGCAGGTCCGCGACGCCGGGCTTGTAGGCGACGCCGAGCAGCACGATGCGCGAGCCGTTGACTGCCTTCGCGTGGTCGTTGAGAGTGCGCTCGATCTTGTCGACGCAGTAGTAGGGCATGTTCTGGTTGATCTTCCCGGCGAGCTCGATGAACTCCGTGTAGAAGTCGTACTCGCGTGCTTTCCAGGCGAGATAGAACGGATCGACCGGGAGGCAGTGCCCGCCCATCCCCGGGCCGGGGTCGAACCGCATGAAGCCGAACGGCTTCGTCGCGGCCGCGTCAACGACCTCCCAGATGTCGATGCCCATCCGGTCGCAGAGCACCGCAAGCTCGTTGACGAGCGCGATGTTGACGGAGCGGAAGATGTTCTCCAGCAGCTTGGAAAGCTCCGCCGCCTCGGGGCTCGAGACCAGCAACACCTCGTCGCACACGCGCTGGTAGAGCTCGCGGGCGGCCTCGGCGCAGTCGTCGGTGACGCCGCCGACCACCTTGACCGTGTTGCGCAGGGTGAAGTCGGAGCGCCCGGGGTCGACGCGCTCGGGGGAGAAGGCCACGTGGAAGTCGCGGCCCGCCGCAAGACCGGACTCCTCGAGCATCGGGACGAGCCGCTCGCGGGTCGTCCCCGGATAGGTGGTGGATTCGAGCACAACGAGCTGACCCCTCCGCAACACGCGCGACAGCGCGGTGCCGGAGTCGATCAGGGGGCGCAGATCGGGCTGGCGGTTGTCGTCGAGCGGGGTCGGCACGCAGATCACGATCGCGTCCGCCTCGGGCAGGTCGTCGTAGTTGGTGGTGGCGCTCAGCAGGCCCTCGGAGACCGCGTGCCGAAGCGCCTCGGACGGGACGTCCTCGACGTAGCTGCGGGCCTCCCGGATCGCCTCCACGCGCCGGGAGTCGGAGTCGAGCCCGATCACGCGGCTGCCGGCCTGCGTGAATGCGAGCGCCAGAGGCAGGCCCACATAGCCGAGGCCGACCACCCCGACACAGTGGCTTTGCGCTGCGGGTTCCACTCGGGTCTGAGTGTAGTGGTCGCGTCCGCGGGCTCAGGCCGATTGCCCGCCCGCGGCCCACCGCCCGATGGCCTCCACGACCGCCTCCCCCGCCTGGCCGCCGCCGTACAGGACGGGATGCTGCGCCGGCCGCTCGAGGCGCGCGAGCGCCGCGAGGACGCGGTCGCGGTCGAGGCCGGTGAGCCGGTTCCAGCCGAGGTCGACCGTCTCCGTCCATTCCGTGGTCTCGCGCAGCGTGATGCACGGGGTCTCGAGCAGGTACGCCTCCTTCTGGACGCCGCCCGAGTCGGTCAGCACCGCGCGTGCGTGGCGCAGGAGCTCGAGGAAGTCGAGGTACCCGAGCGGCGGGAGGAGCGTGAGCCCCGAGGCCTGCTCGAGGCGGCCGAGCAGCCGCGCCGCCTCGAGCCGCGCGCGGGTGCGGGGATGGACCGGGAAGAGCGCGGGCAGCGGCAGCGCGAGCAGCACGTCCACGAGGCGCTCGAGCGCCTCGGGGTCGTCCACGTTCCCCGCCCGGTGCGCCGTGACCAGCACGTAGCGCGCGCGCTCGACCTCGTAGCGCGCGAGCGCGCCCGACTCGCGCTCGGCGACCGGCGCCATCAGGAGCGTCACGTCCGCCATCACGTCGCCCACCAACTCGACGCCGTCAGCGATGCCCTCACCCGCCAGGTTGGCGACCGCGGCGTCCGTCGAGCACAGGCGCAGGTCGCTGAGGTGGTCCGTCAGGACGCGATTGCGCTCCTCGGGCATCGACCAGTCCCACGAGCGCATGCCGGACTCGACGTGCGCGAGCGGCACCCCGAGGCGCCCGCAGGAGAGCGCGCCCGCCAGCGTCGTGTTGGTGTCCCCGTAGACCAGCACGAGATCCGGGCGCACCTCGCCGAGCACCGGCTCGAACGCCTGCATCATCCCCGCGACCTGCTGTTCGTCGCTGCCGGACCCGATGCCGAGCTGGCGCTCCGGCGACGGCAGCGACAACTCGCGGAAGAACACCGCCGACAGCTCGTCGTCGTAGTGCTGGCCGGAGTGCACGAGCACCTCGTCGTGGCGCGCGCGCAACAGGCGCGAGACCGCCGCGGCCTTCACGAACTGCGGCCGGTTTCCAACTAGCGTCAGTACGCGCATTCGATGTAGGATGGCCGAAGTACGAGGGGCAAGGGGTGCAGATGCGGGAGATCGCACAGGAAACCGTGAAGACGAGCATCACTGTTGCTCGCCACATCTTCCGGTACCTGACTTACCAGATGTCGCGTTAGTCGCAGGCCATCACACGCCGACCGGGGCCGGACCTTCCGGCCTGGCGTCACCGGAGCCGGGGCCTCGCGGTGCCCGGTATAAACGTATGCGAATGACGCTCCGGGACGTCGCAGATGGCTAGATGAGACACATCGCGCAGTTCGCGATCCGCCGGCCCGTGCCTATCCTGATCTTCTGGATGGGCGCTTTTCTTGTGGCGCTCGCATTCGCCGGGACCGCCCGCGACAATCTGCACGAGACGCAGCTTCAGATCCCGGGCACCGAGTCCGACCGCGCCGCCAAGTTGACCGAGCGCCAGTTCGGCGGGACGATCAGCATGGCGGTCCTGCTGAAGGCGCCCGTCTCCGAGCGGCGCGCGCTCGAGCGCGAGGGTCGTGCGCTTGCACGCCGGCTCGAGCGAATTCCCGGGGTGACGGTGCTCAGCCCGTTCGCGATCGGAGGCGACGCGCGCCTCGCCGAACCGCGCGGGCAGGCGCTGCTCACGCTCCAGGTCGACCGGCCGGCCGAGGAGATCTCGGACGAGACGATCCCCGCGGTGCAAAGTGAGCTCGACCGCGTGCGAGAACCCGTCGCGACCGAGGTCTCCGGTCGTGCACCGCTCGTGCGGGCGATCAATGAAGCATCGCTGGACTCGCTCGACCAGGGCGAGAAGATCGCGTTCCCGATCCTGATCGTCCTGCTGCTGCTCGTCTTCCGCTCGCCGGTCGCGGCGATCATCCCGCTCGCCTGCGGGCTGCTCGTGACGCGTGTCGGCATGGCCGCGATGGGCGGCCTCAACGAGGCGTTCGGCCTCGATGCGCTGGCGCTGAACATGCTGACGATGATCGGCCTCGCGCTGGGGGTCGACTATTCGCTGCTGATCGTGTCGCGCTTCCGCGAGGAGCTGGCCGCCGGCCGTGACGTCGCCGGCGCGGTCGAGGAGTCCGTGCTGCGCGCGGGCCGCACGGTCGTCTTCGCGGGGACGGCCCTGGCCGTCGGCATGCTCGGGGCGTTCTTCATCGCGCCGGGCTCGCTGCTCGAGTCAGCCACGCTCGGCGTCGTCGTCGCGTGCGTCCTCGCGGTCGTCGTCGCGCTGTTCGCGATCCCGGCGAGCCTCGCGCTGGTCGGGCACAACGTGGACCGCTGGCAGCTCTGGTCGAGCCGTGGGCAGAACCCGTGGGTGCGGCTCTCGGAGCGCTTGTCGCGCAAGCCCGGCGTCGCCGTGCTCCTCACGATGTTCCCCTTGTTGCTCCTCAGCGCCCCCGCGCTGGCACTCGACACCGGCCCGCCGAACGTGCAGAACCTGCCGCCCGACGACGCCTCGCGCAAGAGCTTCGAGGCCTTCCAGCGTGATCGCGGGGCGGGCTGGGCGACTCCGTTCGAGGTCGTCTTCCAGTCCCAGGGGCCGATCACGACCGAGGCCCGGCTGCGACGCCTGAAGCGGTTCCAGGACCAGGTGGCGCGCGAGCCCGGCATCGAGGCGGTGCTCGGTCCCGCGTCGCTGCTCGAGCGCACGCAGGTGCTGCGCAGCCTCACGCGCCAGCTCTCGACCGGGGGCCGCGAGCTGAGCCGGCTGGAGAGAGGCCTCGAGCGATTGCTGCTCGCGTCCGGCAGCCTCACGCGGGGGCTCGACGCGGGTGCCGCGGGTGCGACCGAGCTCAACAACGGGCTCGGCCAGGCCGCTGCGGGGTCGAGCCAGATCGCGCAGGGCACGAGCGACGCGGTGCCGCAGACCCAGCGGCTGGCCGAGGGCGTCCAGCAGACGGGCGCGGGGGCGGACCGGCTGAGCCGCGCGAGTCGCCGCGCGAGTCGCGGCTCGCGGGAGCTCGAGGACGCGATCGATGAGCTCGCGCGGGTCGTCATCCAGCAGTCCGACGACGCGGAGACCCGCCTGATCGATCCCGTCAACAACGCGCAGTCGGCGGTCCAGTCGGCGCTGCGCAACCTCGGCAGCGCCGGCCCGGCGGCGGCCGCGGACCCGGCAGTTCAACGCGCCCTCGCGGACGTGCAGCGCGCGCTCGCCACCTTGGGACCGCTGAAGTCGAACATCGACGACTACGCGACCCAGTTCGAGGCCGGCTCCGTCGCGGCGAAGCAGATCACCCGTGGGATGGACCGCCTCGTCGCCGGGCTCGCGCAGATCGCGAGCGGGAGCGGCGACCTCGACGACGGGATCGCGCAGACGGCGGCGGGAGCGACGCAGCTCGCGGGAGCAGCGGGACAGCTCAGCACGAGCACGTCGGCGCTGAGCGGCGGCCTCGGCCGGCTGCAGACGGGGTCGGGCGAGCTCGCCACCGGCATCGGGCGCGCGGCGAACGGCAGCGAGCGCATCGCGCGCGGCCTCAACCGCCTGCTCGACGCGGTCGTGGCGTTCCGTCGTGCCAGCGACGACCAGAGCCGCGAGCTGCGCCGCCAGGGAATCGACGTCGGCCGCGCGAGCCGGTCGGGCTACTTCGTGCTCGCCGGCATCGAGGGAGCGCGGCCCGAGTCGCAGGCGAACGCGTCGTTCGCGATCAACACGCCACGCGGCGGCAACACTGCGCGCGTGATCGTCGTCCCGGAGAAGGGCGCCTTCGACGAGGACACCGCGACGCTGCGGCCGAAGCTCGAGCGGCTTGCCGCTGACGCCGCGCGTGACATGGGCGCGTCAGAGGTGGTCGGCGGCCCCGCCGTGCTGCTCGACGACTTCGACCAGGCGACCTCTGCGCGCTTCCCATTCCTCGTGATCGTGCTGGTGATCGTCACCTTCCTGGTGCTGCTGCTGCTCTTCCGCGCACCGATCCTCGCGCTCGTCGCCGTGCTGCTGAACCTCGTGACGGTCGGCGCCGCGGTGGGCGTGCTGATCCTCTGCTTCCAGACCGATCCGCCGCCGCTGGGCGGTCCGGGCTATCTCGACGCGATCGCGCTGAGCGGCATCTTCGCGATCATCTTCGGCCTCTCGATCGACTACGAGGTGTTCCTGCTGAGCCGCCTCGTCGAGGGCCGCGCGCTCACCGGCACGACGGAGGGAGCGATCAGCTACGGCCTCGAGAAGACGGCCACGATCATCACCGGGGCCGCCGCCGTGATGACCTTCGTGTTCCTCGCGTTCGCCGTTTCGCCGGTCGCGAACACGCGCCAGTTCGGGATCGGCCTCACGGTCGCGGTGGTGCTCGACGCGAGCGTCGTGCGCCTGATCCTGCTGCCCGCGCTGATCAGGATGTTCGGCGAGCGCGCGTGGGCCGTGCCGCCGTGGCTCGACCGCGTGCTACCACGCTTCTCGACCCACTAGACGGTCGATGCCGATGCCGCGTTACCGCCGGAAGTCCGGGCACGGGATCTCCGACCGCTTGAGCTGGTCGGGAGCCGTGTCGTACCCGTAGAACGCCTCGAAGCTGAGCTTGCCGCTGGCCGGGCAGGGCGGCTCGGTGAACCAGAAGGTCCGCTTCGTCTTGGTCTTGCGCTTCACGCACTTCTTGCCGCGCTTCTTCGCGCACTTCCTCGTCTTCTTGGTGTAGGTCAGGCCCGTCGTCGTGACCTTCACCTCCGCGACCGAGACCCTGATCCCGTTGACCGGGCCGGTCGGCAGCACGAGCTTGTAGTCGAACAGGCCGTCGGGCGTCTTCTCGCTGTAGAAGTTCGCGTTGATCACCGGCACGGTCTCGCGCACCGTCGGGTTCTCCATCACGACCGGCACGCGCTCGTCCGGGATGCCGACGATCGCGAACGCGGCGACCGCGCCCGGAGCCGGCTTGGTCCAGAACATCATCAGGTCCGCGGGGATCGGCCGCGCCTCGAACGGCCGCGCGTCGACCAGCACCCGGCCGGTGCCGATGCGCGCGAAGCGGCACACCTCGATCAGGTTTCTGTTGCTCTTGGGGATCCTCTTCTTCCCCTTGAGGAGGTTGTTGATGTACGGGGTGAAGCGGCCGCTGCCCTTGTCCATGCGGACCTGGTCGACCAGCTTCTTCGCCTCGCAGTAGAAGCGCTTGTTGCGAAACAGCTTCGGAACTGTCGCCCCGGCCGGCAGCCGCAGGTAGTTCTGCTTGAGCTCGTCGGGAACTCCGCCGCTCGGCTCGTAGCTGCGGGAGTTGAACACGACCGTGTAGCCGCCCCAGGACTTGATGTCCTTGATCTGGAAGCTGAACTCCTGGACCACGACGCCCTGCGCGACCGCGGTCGCGACCAGGATGGCGAGTGTGGCTGCTGCTGCGACGAGTTTCTTCATCAGCTGTTGGGAACCCCCTGATTGGCGCAGATGCTGCGCCTGGTCACAGATCCTAGAGGAACCCCTTGGAACCCGTTCCGGTCGTCAGCGCGCCGAGGCGTTCTCGGACGAAGCGCCGCAACCGGGGCAGTATCGCCATCCGGAGCGCAGCTCCGCGTGACATTGCGGGCACCGCTCTCCGCGGCCGGGCAGCGACGACACGACGGCGCGCTCGTCGCCTTGCGCGTCGTCGCCCGACGGCAGCCCTTGCACCACGCGGCTGTCGCGCACCGCCGCCGGGTTGCCGCCGGCGCGCGGGTGGCGGTCGCGGTAGGCCTCCATCAGCCCTCGTAGCGCGCTGACGCCGGCGGCCGCCTCGTCGTAAGGGCGGCCGACCGGCATCGCGTTGCGAGCCTTCCACACGTTGTCGCGGCTGTCGGCCCAGTAGACGCGGCACGAGGCGCTCTTCACGGGCGCGTCGACCGCCACGACCGCGGGCGACGCCTCGGTGTCGAGGCGCACGCCGATCACGCTCTCGAACTCGAACGCCTTGGCCCGGGCGCCGAGGGGAACGCCCGCCCGGGCGCCTGCCTTGATCACCACGATCCGTTCCCCCGTCCCCACGATCGCGCTGTCGCCACGGCCGGGGATCACCACGTGTGGCTGCTCACCCGGCAGCAGCGCCTCGAACATCGCGGCCTGCGTGCGCGGACCGAGGCGGCGCACCTCGTCGATGATCGACGGCGATGCTCCCGCAGCGGCATCCGACGCGGCGCCGGCCTGCACCCTTGCTTGCTTCAACCCGTAGTCCTTTATCGGCATGCCCCGCAGTGCTCCCGCGGGGAACCGAAGGCTAGTCCGGCCCCGTCTTTTTGGCAAATTGCGGCTTTATGGAGGCTAAAAGGTTGCATTGCCGCGAACGCGTGTGAAGATGCCGCCCTGCCGGCTCACGTACGGGCCGGTGGGAAGCCATGCGCACAGGCGGCAATGGACGGCCGAGCGACAGATGACGACGGGCAAGGCACGCGCGACCGCGCGCGTGAGGTTATGCGTGCGCGTCCGCACTGGCTCGGGCCTTCCGGCCCACTGCGCGGCGCCCTGGCCGACGTGAGGTCCGCTGGGCTTCCCGGTCACGTCGCGTCCCTCACGTTTCACGGCGCGCTGTGCGTGCTTGCGGGCCTCGCGAGCTTGATCGGCCTGGTTGGCCTCGTCGGCACCGACCCCGGCACGAGCGACGCGATCCTCGAGGTGATCCGGAACATCGGAGCCGGGACGGGCGCCCTCGATGGCCCGCTGCAGGCCCTGATCCGTGACAAGCAGGCCGCCGTGCTCCTGCTGGTGGGAGGACTCGGGTCGAGCGTGCTCGTCTCCGCCGGCTACCTGCGCGTTTTCCGCCGCGCTTCCCGGCCCCTGACGCAGGCCCGCAGTGAGGCCCCGGTCGGCCGGGAGCCGTACGCGCTCGCGCGGGTCATCGTCGCGCTGTCGATCGTGCTGACGGGACTGTGCGTGGTCGTAACCGGCGCGCTCGCGCATGCGATCGGCGACGCGGCCGGCATCTCCGGCGACTCCGTGCTCGCCTGGGACATCGTGAAGTGGCCGGTGGTCGTGACGCTCGCCTTCGTCGCCTTCGCGGGGCTCCAGCGCTCGGCCTTCAGCGATCCGCGCGTGCTCGCCTCGACAACGGTCGGGTCGGTCCAGGTCGTAGCCGCGTTCGCGTGGGTCGTCGCGATCACGGGCTTCGCCCTCTATCTCGCGAGCTTCGGCACCTTCGAGGAGGCGTACGGCACGGTCGGGTCGGGGGTCGTGTTGCTCGTCTGGGTGACCATGCTGAGCATGCTCTACTACGTCACGCCGGACCTGCGAGTCGCAGGCATCGCGGCGCTGGGGGCGGGTGCGGCGCTGTCCGCGGCGACATGGCTGCTGACGTGCGCGGCGCTCGCGGTCTGCGTCGCGGCGTTCGACGTGATCAACGGCACCGTCGCCGCGCTCGTGACCGCAACGGTGTTCCTGGCCGGCCTCTGGGTGTCGAATGTCGTGGTGTTGCTCGGCGTGCGGCTGAACGCGCTCGGGGTCGCCCGCGCCAACGGGCACCCCGTCGCGAGCTTGGCGGCCGATAGCGCCCGAGGCACGGCCGCAGGCACGCCGTCTCGAGATCGCGCAAAGGTCTTCCGCGCCGTCAGCACGGCCCTCCGGAACGACGAGGCGCACGCCGGCAAGCTGGCGCCCGTCGCCGCGGACGATGAGCAGGCGACGCTGCTCGGCGACTTCGAGCTGGACCTGCTCGACTGGGGCTTCACCTATGGCGCGGCCTGGGCGTTCGCGCGCGCGCAGGACCCGGACGAGCCCGACGAGGCGGTCGCCGACCGCGCACTGGGTGCGGCCCGCCAGGTCTTCCGGTTGTACTGCGGCGAGGACGACTGGGAGGGCCGCATCGGGTCTCAGCTACAGAGTGGCCGCGACGAGCCCGCGGTCGTGCCTTACTCGCGCAGCGGCAACGGACACGGCTCGCTCGACCTGCGGCGCTAGGGTTCCACCGACGCTCAGCCGCGCACGGCGAGCCGCACGATCGCCGAGCGCCCGGCGCCCGGCGCCTGGGCGCGCAGCTTGAGCGTGCGTAGGCCTCGAGGCAGGCTTGCGGCGCCCAGGACCAGCCGTTTTGGCGGGCGCCGGCGGGCGCGTAGGCGCAGGACGACGCGGAACCGCCCGGTTGCCTGAAGGCGAGCGCGGCGGACTGCCACCCACCGGCCTCGGCGGCGCACCTCGATCACCACCCGAGAGGCCGCGACTCCCTGCGTGAGCTTGCCCGAAAGCACGAAGCGCCCACCGACCTTCACGGAGCGCCGGTTGCTCGCCAGGGACACCGCGCGCCGCTTGCCACGCGTGGCTGGCCCGCCTCCAGTGCCGCCGACCCCCGGATCGGCGACCAGCGGCGCGCAGGGCGTGCCGGCCACGATCCTGAAGTCCTTCGCCGCGGCGTTCACGTACTGCGGTTCGATGTGGAGGTTGCCGACCAGCGAATAGCCCTCGGCTCCCTCGAACGTCGGCGGCCAGATGCAGTTCGCGCGCAGGACGTTGCCGGTGCCGTGCTTGCCGCACGGCGTCCACGAGGTGATGTTCTTGCGCACCCGCGGGTGCGAGATCACGTTGCGCTCGACGAGGTTGTCGTCGGAGGACGAGCAGACCCCGCCCTTCTCGCGGCCCGCGAAGCTGAGGTTGTCGCCGTTCCCGTACATCACGTTGCGCGCGATGTAGTTGCCGTCCGCGTCCGGGAAGAGGTTCACGCCCGTGTCCGCGTTGTCGTAGATCCAGTTGTCGGTCACCTGCGCGCAGCACGGCGAGTGCAGATAGATCCCGTGCTGGTGATTGGTGGGAGGGAGCTGACCGCAGTCGTGGATGCGGTTGCGCCGGATCACGACGTGGGGAGCGCGGCCGTAATCCTCGTTGCCGACCGCGAAGCAGATCGCCGTGTGGCGGTTCGTGACCTCGTTGCCGATGAACGAGATGCTCTCGCCGTGCACGGTCGGGCTCGGCTTGAGCTCGCTACCGTCGCTCGGGGCCGCGGAGCCGTCGAAGGTCAGGCTCTGGAAGGTCAGGAAGGCGCTCGTCTCGTCCGTCGTGAGGCGCCCGAGGAAGGTCGCCCACTCGCCGGGGTAGCTCTGGATCGTGATCGGGGCTCCCGGCGCGCCCCGCGCGGTGACCTGGACGTTCTCCCGGTAGGTGCCGGCACGAAGGCACCCCGTCTGACCCGGCGCAAGCGACTGGGCGAGCTTCTTGAACGTGGCGTAGGGAGCCGCGAGCGTCCCCGCCGCCTGGTCGGACCCGCCGGTCGCGGCGACGCGGGTGCACCCGGCGGCCTGCGCCTGTCCCAGCGGGCCGCACAGCAGCGCGAGCGCGAGCGCGCACGCCGACAAGGACCCGCGAAGGGCCTGCGCACGACGCGAGGGTGGATGTCCTCGGAGCTTGTCCATGGCCCTGCGATCCATCGCGGCCGCGCGCTGAGCGCCGCAGCCTCCATGAGCCGAAGCGCGGAATCCTTGCAGAGCATTGCCGGCCGGCCGCCTCCCGGCCGTCGAAAAAGCCGCAAATTGCGCGCGTCAGAGGAGCTCCGGGAGCGCGGGCGCGGGCAAAACGTAAGCCAGTGGGCCGTGAAGGAATCGAACCTTCAACCTTGGGATTAAGAGTCCCCTGCTCTGCCAGTTGAGCTAACGGCCCGGGAAGCTGTCGGATTATAGGTACGGCCCGGGCGGGCCCAGGGTTGTATCGCGGGTCGCTCGGCGCCCCTACGCTGGCGACCGAACGTCCCGCACTGCGTGCTCTGGGCGGTATCGCGGGACGTTCGGCAAGCGTTGCTATCGAACCCCGGGGTTTCCGGGGTACTTGGCGTTGGTCCGGCCTAGCCCCCCTGTTGCCCCTGGCCGGGAAGCGGCCCGAAGTTGGTGCCCGGCTCTCCGCCGGTGCCGGCGTCCTTACGTGCCTTCTCGGCCTCCTTGACCGCCTTCGCGATCTGGGCGCCCTGCTTCTTCAGGTCCTTGATCAGGGAGCGCACGGTGTTGCGCTGGTCCGACGGGGAGCGGCGCACGGCCTCCTTCGCGGCCTCGTCGCCCTTCTTTACGTCGTCCGCGCGGTAGGCGAAGTCGGCCAGCTGGAAGTACCCGTTTGCGCTCGGGCGGGCCTCGACCGACGTCTCCTGCGTCTTCACGGACTTGTCGTACTCCTGGAGCGCGCCGTACGCGAGCGCGGCGAACGCCGCTCCGCTTGCGTCGACCTTCTTCGGCTTCAGCTTCTCGTAGCGCTCCCACGCCTGGGTGACCTCGACGATTGCCTGCTGCCCGCGGTCGGTGAGGGCGCCTGTTTCGGCATCCGAGCCCTCCGTCGACGAGGCCAGGTTGAACTGGGCCCGTACGACCGCGAGCTGGGCCTCGGGGTCGTCGGGGTTGCGCGCGGCACGGCGCTCGGCACGCTCGACGATGTCGGAGAACGCGCCGGTCGTCCCACCGTCGCCGCCGCCGCGGAACGCGTCGACGAGGCCGCCGCTCACGTTTCCGCCCACCCCGAACAGAACGAGCCCGCCGCCGAACAGGATGGCGAGGGTCACGTACACGACCTGTACCAGGCGCTTGCGCTTCCCCTTCAGGTCAAAAAGCATTCGGGCTCCTCATCGCGCGGCAAACATTCACGGGGTTCCTTCGGCCGACGGCTCGTGGGCACCCTCTCCGGCGCGCCCCATCAGCGACGCCAAGACGATACTCAACTCGAACAGGATCACGAGCGGCACGACCTCGAGGACCAACGACACAGGATCGACCGTGGGCAGCAAGGCCGCCAAGCAGACGATCACGAAATAAGCGTAGCGTCGTGACTGGCGAAGTTGCGTGGGCGTCACGATGCCGACCCGGGTAACCGCCAGGATCCCCATCGGGACCTGGAACATCAGCCCCATCGCGACGAGCATGAAGGCGACGAAGCTGTAGTAGTCGCGGGCCCGGACCTGGATGTTGAACTCAGCCTCGTTGAAGTTCAGGAGAAACTCCACCGCGCGGTCCAGCACGATGAAATAGCCGAACGCGAGCCCCGCCGCGAACAGGACGGGAATCATCAACAGGATCGGAAGCGCGACGCGTCGCTCCGTCGGACTGAAGGCAGGCAGCACGAACGCGTAGAGCTGGTAGAGGACCACCGGCAGAGCGAGCGCCAGGCCCGCGTAGGCCGAGACCGTGAGCGTCGTGAGAAACGGCTCCGTCACCCCGAGCGTGATCGGCTTGAACCCTTCGGGCAGCGGGGAGTTGAGGATGTCGAACACCGCGTCGTCCTGCCAGAAGCACAACCCGAAGCCCACGAGGAACGCGAGCGCAGAGATGATGATGCGGGTCCTGAGCTCGTCGAGATGCTCGATGAGCGTCAGCCGGTCCTCGTGCCTTACCGGCTTGATCCTGGGCATGAGCCGCTACCTGCGGGCGGCGGACGAACTACGACCTGCGGTCGTGGACGACCTCGCCCTCCAGCGGGCGGTCCTCTTCTGCCCCGCGCGAGCTCTCGAGCTCGTGGATGTCGTCGTCATCGTCCTTGTCGCTCGTGACCGAGTTCTTGAACTCCCGGATGCCGCGGCCCATCGAGCGACCGAGCTCGGGCAGGCGCTTCGGCCCGAACACGATCAACGCAACGACCAGGATCAAGACGATCTCGAGGGTTCCGATCCCAAAGGGCATGGCCCCCATGGTAGCGCCGCCGGAGGGACCCTCCACCCGGACACGGAGGAAATCCCTTTTTATTCGAAGTTCTTGTAGAACCGGGAGGGCGTTGGCTCTGCCTGGCCCTGGTACTTCGAGCCCGCCGCGGTGGCGCCGTAGGGCGTCTCGACAGGTCCGTCCATCCGCATGAACGAGATCTGCCCGATCGGCATGCCGTAGTAGATCGTGATCGGGAGGTTCGCGACGTTCGACAGCTCGAGCGTGAGGTTGCCCTCGAAGGAGGGATCGACGAACCCCGCCGTCGAGTGGATCAGGAGGCCGAGCCGTCCCAGGGAGCTCTTGCCCTCGAGCCGCGCCACGATGTCGTCCGGTAGCGCGATCGACTCGAGCGTCTGGCCGAGCACGAACTCGCCGGGGTGCAGGATGAACGGCTCCTCGCCGGAGATCTCGACCAATTCGGTGAGGCCCTCCATCGGCTGGCGCACGTCGATGTAGGGGTAGCGGGCGTTGCGGAACACCCTGAACTTGCTGTCGACGCGCACGTCGATGCTCGAGGGCTGGACCAGCGAGACCGAGTAGGGCTCGATGACTATCCGGCCGGCGGCGATCTCCGCCTTGATCGTGCGATCGCTGAGTACCACGGCGTCGCGCAGTCTAGATGCTCCAACCCCTCGTCCAAGGGCACTAAAGCTCTCCGCCCCTGACGCCGATATGTGCGCCAGAGCGATGGAGACCTCCGGCGGACAGCAGAATCACAGGGTCAAGCGAGTCGCGCTGCCCAGCGGCAAGACGATCGAGGTCGTTTATTTCGACGACCAATCGGCCGCTCGGGCGCACTCGCCGGCTCCCAGTCGCGCGGATGAGCTTCACCTCTGTCCTGACTGCGACTCCTCGCTCGTCTACCCGACACAGTGGAGCGAGGTCGACCGGATGCGCTGGGAGGTCGCCCTGCGCTGCCCGAACTGCGAATGGTTCCACAGCGGCGTCTACGAGCAGGACACCGTCGAGCGCTTCGACGAGGAGCTGGATCGCGGCACTGACAACCTGGTCGATGACCTCAAGCGCCTGATCAGGGCGAACATGGAGGAGGAGATCGAGCGCTTTTCGAAGGCGCTGGTCGAGAATCACATCCTCCCCGAAGACTTCTGAGACTTCCTCCCGCAATCACCCTCCCCCTGCCGCCGGTCCAATAGGGCCGGCGGTCCCTATTCGGGGCCGGAACGCGAAAAGGCCCCCGGCGATCCGCCGGAGGCCTCACTGCTCCAAGTCTTGGCTCTGGTGGTGCTTACTTGCGGTAACCCATCGTGTCCCCCCGTGTGTCGTGCTGGCGAATGCTTACGACCACCAGACGGGGGTGCCCCGCGTTTTCTTCCCTGCGGGCGAAAAAGGTGCAGATCAGGCGTAGCGCTCGGCGATGCGGTCCGCGACGTCGCCGAGCGACCGCTCGAGCGACGGGTCCACACGGCCGTCCAGAGCCTGCTTGGCCTCCCGCACGAGCGCCGTGGCGCGAACGCGGGTCTCTTCGAGTGCGGGGGTCGCCGCGATGCGGTCGCAAATGCGCTCCGCCTCGTCGCGGGACGTGACCTCGTGCAGGTCCAACTCGCCGAGGCCCGGATCGAAGCGACGGGCGAGGATCAGCGGAAGGGTGACGGTGCCGTCGAGGAGATCCGTGCCGCGGTGCTTTCCGGTGCGCTCGGCGGGCCCGCTCACGTCGAGCAGGTCGTCGAGCATCTGGAAGGCCAGGCCGAGTCGCGTGCCATAGGCCTCGAGCGCCCCGCCGCGATCGTGCCCCGCCGCCGTGGCGCCCAGCCGGCACGCAGCCGCGAAGAGGCGAGCGGTCTTCAGCTCGCAGCGCTCCAGGTAGCGCTCCTCCGAGATGTCGGATCGGTAGGCGTCGTGGCGCTGGGCGAGCTCTCCGCGAGCGAGGGCGAGGCATGCGTCCGAGAGGATGCGCACCTGACCAGGGGCGTCGTTCTCGGCGAGCAGTGCGAACGAGCGCGAGAAAAGGAAGTCACCCGTCGCGGTCGCCGTCCGGCGGCCATCGCCGGCGAACACCGTCGGTCGGCCGCGGCGCAGGCGGGCGCCGTCGACGACGTCGTCGTGCACGAGCGTCGCCATGTGGACCAGCTCGACCGCCGCCGCGGCCCGCACGAGCCCCTCGTCCTCCCGCGCCCCACCGCAGATCAGCACCAAGAGCGGTCGCAGGCGCTTGCCGCCGGCGGCGAGGGTGTCGGACGACGGCCGCCCGAGCGCGGGGCCGTGTCCGCTGCCGGCGCGCTCGAGGGTGCGCTCGGCGCGGTCCATCAGCGCGGGCATCCCCTCGCCCCCGAGCAGCACCACGTCGTCGACGGTGCTCATGAGCGAACGGTTCCCGAGTGGATCGCGATGATCCCGCCGGCGAGCATCAGATAGCGCACGTCGGCCAGCCCACCTCCGTGCATCAGCTCGGCAAGCTCAGCCGCAGGCGGGAAGCGCCGCACCGAGTCGGGCAGATAGGTGTACGCGTCTCGGTCACCCGCGAGCGCGCCCAGCGCCGGGACCAAGCGATCGAACCAGATGGCGTAGAACCAGCTCAGCGGTGGCCTTTGCGGCGTCGTGATCTCGAGTATCACCACCCTGCCCCCGGGCCGGACGACGCGCACCATCTCGGCGATCCCGCGCTCGAGGTCGACGACATTGCGCGCGCCGAACCCCACGGTCGCGGCCCCGAAGGTGTTGTCCTCGTACGGCAGCTCGAGCGCGTTGCCCTGCACCCAGGAGACCGTCGCGTCCCGGGGCGCCTTCGCCCGGGCCAGATCGAGCATCGGCGCGGAGAAGTCGAGGCCGACGACCCGCCCGCCTGGCCCCACGCGACGGGCGAGCTCGAGTGCGAGGTCCCCGGTGCCGCAGCACACGTCGAGCGCGCTCGCGCCGGGCTCCAGGCGGGCGAGGTCCGCCGCGCGCTCGCGCCAGCGATGGTGCATGCCCGCCGTCATTACGGAGTTCATGAGGTCGTAGCGATCGGCGATGCGATCGAACATCGACCGCACCTGCGTCTCTCTCGTCGCCAGGCTGGTTATCTCAGGGCCGCGAGGTACTCGACCAGGGCGTCGAACTTCTTGGGCGGCAGGTCGGCGTAGGAGGGCATCGGGGCCGTCGGGTTGCGCAGCGTGCGCTCGAGCGCCGGAGCCGGCAGCTTCGCGCCGATCTCGGTGAGGTCCGGGCCGGGGCCCGAGTTGCCGGCCTCGCCGAACTTGTGACACGCGCCGCAGCCCGTCTGGTTGGCGACCTTCTGGCCGGCCTCGAGCCTCGCCGAGACGCCCAGGTCGATCTTGTCCGGCGCCTCCGCGTGCGCGCCGAGGTAGGTGAGATACGCCATCGCCGCAATCGTTGCGAACGCCGCGGTGGTCGCGATCGGGCGGCGCTCAGGGCGGCGCTCGGGATTGCGGTCGTAGAACGGGAGCAGCAGCAACAGCACGAGCGCGATCGTGGGGATGCCGACCGTCGCCAGAATCGTCAGGTCCGGCGGCTTGATCACCCGCAACAGCTCGAACAGGAAGAAGAAGTACCACTCCGGCCGCGGCGTGTACGTGGTGGTCGTAGGGTCGGCCTTGTTGGACAGCTCTCCCGCACCGAGGATCACCGCCATCGCGATGATCACCCCCAGCACGATCACCGCCATCACGGAGTCCTTCAACACGGCGTACGGGAAGAACGGCTTCCCCTGCGACTTCAGGATCTGGTACTCGCGCAGGTACTGCTCTTTGTCGCGCGCGTCCACTAGACGTTTTCCTTCTCGAGCGGCTCCGGCAGCTTCGCCTTCAGCCAGGGAGGCGCCGTCGTCCCGAGCTTCACGACCAAGTAGAGGTGGATCGCGATCAGAGCGGCGATCAAGCCAGGTATCAAGAGCATGTGCATGGCATAGAAGCGGGTGAGCGTGGTGGCGCCGAACTCCGGGCCGGCGCGCAGGAAGTCGGCGAGATACGGCCCCAGCACCGGCGCCGTGCCGTTCAGGTTGACCGCGACGATCGTGGCCCAGTAAGAACGCTGGTCGAAGGGCAGGAGGTACCCCGTGAGGCCCATCATCAGCGTCATCACCAGCAGCACGACCCCGATCACCCAGTTCAACTCGCGTGGGTACTTGTAAGCGCCGAAGAAGAACACGCGCCCCAGGTGGAGGAAGATCAGGACGATCATCACGGTCGCTCCCCAGCGGTGCATGCCGCGTACGAGGCTGCCGAGGAACACGTCGTTGGTGATGTGCTGCACGCTGTCGTAGGCGCGCGAGGGATCCGGGTCGTAGTACATCGCCAGGATCACGCCCGTCACCGCCTGCGAGAGAAAGGCGAACATGGTCGCGGAACCGAGGGTGTAGAACCAGTTGGTGCCCTTCGGGACCTTCCGGAACATCATCCCCTTCGCGAACCCGCCGACGCCCGTGCGCTCGTCGACCCAGCCGACGACTCCGGCCCCGGCCTCGGCGGCCTGGTCCTTGACGGTCACCTCGCCGTTGGTCTCGCCGGGTGGCGGCGTGCGGCGGCCGGGAAGTGGGGGCTTCGGGATCCGTAAGGCCATCAGGCGGGACCGATCATGAGGGCGGCGGCGGCACCGTGAACCGCTTCGGGTAGAGGTACTGCCACGGGCCGTCGAGCGGCTCGCCCGGGTCGCGCGGCGAGAACCGCTTCAGGTCGGAGTTGACGCTGAAGCGAGGACCGAGCTGGACCTGGCCGTTCTCGACCCTGGTCGCATACCGGTCGAGCGGGCGCACCGGCGGTCCGCTTTCAACCTCGCCGAGCGCGTTGTACACGCCGCCGTGGCAGGGACACACGAACCGTTGTGCCGGGCTGACCCAGCGCACGGGACAGCCGAGATGCGCGCACCGGGTCGAGATCGCGATGAACTCGTCGGGATAGTCACCGTCGATATCGGCGTTGCGCTTGCGGATGTACGCAATCGCCTTGCCGGCCTCGCCCACGCTGCCTGCCACGAGCGTGAACGTCACCGGTGTGTAGCTGTCCGCGCTGAAGTCGGACGGCGGCCCGATGCTCTGCCAGGGGAACTCCTGCTCCTCGAACACGGGGCCGAGCGCGAACCCGATCGCGGGGAGCGCGATCGCAGCGGTCGCGATGCCACCGGCCGCCATCGCGCCACCCGTGAAAAGGGCCCGGCGGGTCATGGTCTCGCCCTCGAAATAACCCGGCGGCTTTGGCTTCGGCAGACGCGGCGCGCCATTGCCGGAGCCCACGGAGCCGTCCTCCCCGCTGTCGGGGCGCCGTTGCGTCTCCGTGCGATCAGCCATCAAAAGAGAGGAAAGTTGCCGCTGTCACTAGCCGTGTGACTCTCCCTGAGCCACTGAACGAAAAGCTATCAGGGCGTGCTCCGACTGAAGCACCACGCGCGCGTCGGCGGTCCGCTGCGCGACCTCGGCGAGCAGGTCCGCGCCCCCTGCGCCACCGCGCCGGACGGCCGCGACGATCCGCTCGTGGCCCGCCCATGACCCGCCCGCGACGGCGATCGCCGATGAGAGCCACAGGGCCGCGAGGAGGTCGGCGTCCTGCTCCGCGGCGGCATGATGGCGGGCGCTCAGGGTGATCAGGTCGGCCAGCACGCGCACGGCCGCGAGGTCGCCCAGGCGCGCAAGACGGCTGAGGCCGAGCGCGTAGAGGTAGTCGCCGGCCAGCAGGCAGAGGTCCGCGTCGTCGGTGTCGAGCAGCCGCGTGCGGCCGAAGTGCAGGAGATAGCCCTCCAGCACGCTCTCCATCACGAGCGCGTACTCAGCGGGGTCCGCGCGCCCGGCTGCCGCTTCCCGCACGAGCGGCGCGAGCACGTCCTCTCCGGGCGCACGGGCGAGCGCCGGGGCGATCGCCTCGCCCTCGGCGTCGACCAGCTCGCGCAGCCGCTCGAGGGTGTCGCCCGAGACCGCTGTGTCGCTCATGCCACTCCCGCCAGCTCGAACGACTCGCACGCGGCCTCGATCGTGCGGTCGATCTGCTCGTCGGAATGGGCGAGCGACGGGAACCACGCCTCGAACGGAGACGGGGGAAGGTAGATGCCGCGCTCGAGCATCGCCGTCCAGAAGACCCTGAAGGCCTCGTGGTCCGTCGCCTGGGCCGCCGCGTAGTCCACAACGGGGCTCGGGGCGAAGAACACCGTCAGCAGGCCTGTCTCACTCGCCACGCTCACACCGTTTGCATGGAGCCCGCGCGCAAGACGATTGGTGATGTCATCCAACCGCGCGTAGGCGTGGTGGTCGAGCTCCCGCAGGGTCGCCAACCCCGCGGCCGTCGCAAGCGGGTTGCCCGAAAGCGTGCCGGCCTGGTAGGTCTCGCCGATCGGCGCGAGCTGCTCCATGAGGTCGCGCGTTCCGGCGAGCGCGGCAAGCGGCAGGCCGCCGCCCAGCACCTTGCCGAGGATCGTGAGGTCCGGCTGCACGCCCAGCTTCTCCTGCGCCCCGCCGCGCGCCACCCGGAAGCCGGTGATCACCTCGTCGAGCACGAGCAGCGCGCCCGCGGCATCGCAGCGCGCCCGCAGGGTGTCGAGGAAGCCCGCCCGCGGCGGTACCAGCCCCATGTTCGCGGGGATCGGCTCGGCGAGCACCGCCGCGACGCCGTCGTCGACCGCCGCCGCCAATGCGTCCGGGTCGTTCCACGCAACGACGGCGGTGTCGGCCGCCTGGGCGCGGGTTACTCCCGGCGACGCCGGGATGCCCTGTGTCGCGAGACCGGACCCGGACTCGGCGAGCAAGCCGTCCACGTGGCCGTGGTAGTGACCGGCGAACTTCACGATCCGGTCGCGGCCGGTGGCTGCGCGCGCAAGGCGGACAGCGGTCATCGACGCCTCGGTCCCCGAAGACACGAGGCGCACCATCCGGGCCGACGGCACCCGCTCGACGACCGCGGCCGCGAGGTCGACCTCGGCTTCGGTCGGAGCCCCGAAGCTCGTGCCGCGGCCGGCAGCGCGCGTGACCGCGTCGACGACCGCCGGGTGTGCATGCCCGAGGATCAGTGGTCCCCAGGAACACACGTAGTCCAGATAGCGGTTGCCGTCGACGTCCTCGATCTCCGCGCCCGCGCCGCTGCGCACGAACAGTGGGTCGCGGCCGACGGAGCGCATCGCGCGCACGGGGCTGTTGACGCCGCCCGGGATGACCTCCTGCGCCTGCCGGAACAGCTCGCGCGATCGCGCGTCCGCGGCGGTATCGCTGGTACTGCTAGCTATTGCGTTGCTCCCACTGCGCATAGTCCGCAGTGAAGTAGTGCAGGCGGATCTTCTTGTACTCCGTCGACGAGTAGAGCGTGGCGCGATCGTCGCCGGAGAGGCCGCACACGTTCGCGACGCCGTCGAGCACCGCGTCGCACTCCTCCTTGGAGCGACCGTGGGCCATCGTGAAGACGCTGTAGGGCCAGTCCCGATAGGTCGGCCGGCGGTAGCAGTGGGAGACACCGCGCACCGCGGCCATCCGCGGGCCGATCTCGGCGATCTGATCCTCGGGGACACGCCAGACCCCCATGCCGTTCGCGGAGAAGCCGGCGCGACGATGGAACAGGATCGCCGCGACGCGACGCAGGAGCTTGCGCTCGACCATCGCCGCGAGGTGCTCGAGCATGCGCTCGACCGGGATTCCCAGCTCGGCCGCGGCCGGAGCGTAGGCATCGGCGCGAACCTCCATCGGCCCCTGAAGCGCGCGGATCACCGCGACGTCGAAGTCGTCGAAGGGCACGGGGTCGCGCGGGCGGGGCTCAACCGCCTCGACCGGGGCGGCGAGCTGCTCCGTTCCACCCTCCATCTCGAGGTTCATGTTGATCTTGAACATCGTGAGGGTCGGGAGCTTGCGGATCGAGTCCGCGCCGGCGCGCTCCTTCAGCACGTCGAGCGTGCCTTCGAGGCCGAGCTTCGAGTCCGGCGGCGTGGCGATCGTGAACCACAGGTTGAAGTCGTGGTTGCGCAGGTAGTTGTGCGACACGCCCGGGTGCTCGTTGATCACCGCGGCGGCCCGCTGGGGGTGCTCGGCATCGACGCGGGCAGCGACGAGCATCGAGCTGTAACCGAGCGCGGTCGTGTCGAAGATCGGCGTGATCTCGCGGATGATGCGGTCGTCGAGCAACCGCCGCGTGCGCTCCATCGCCTCCCCTTCCGAGAGCTCGGTCTCGCGCGCGACCGACTCGAACGGGCGGGGGGTGAGCGGGAAGCGCGATTGGAGCGCGTTCATGAGGCGCTTGTCGACCTCGTCGATCGGAACCGCTGCGCCGTGCGCGCGGGAGCGCAGCTTCGGCGTCGCGCGCGTCAATCCTGAAGCCACTCGGCCACATCCTTTGCGTGGTAGGTAACGATCATGTCGGCGCCCGCGCGGCGTATCGCGGTGAGCGACTCGAGCACCGCGGCGCGCTCGTCGAGCCAGCCGCGCTCGGCGGCCGCCTTCAGGGCGGCGTACTCGCCCGAGACGTGGTACGCGGCCACCGGGACGTCGACCTCCTCGCGCACCCGCCGGATGACGTCCAGGTACGGGAGGGCCGGCTTCACCATCACGACGTCGGCGCCCTCTGCGACATCGAGCTTCGCCTCGCGCACGGCCTCTCTCGCGTTGGCCGGATCCATCTGGTATCCACGCCGGTCCCCGAACGTGGGAGCCGATCCGGCGGCTTCCCGGAACGGCCCGTAGAAGGCTGACGCGAACTTCGCGCTGTAGGCCACGATCGGAACCGAGCTGTGCCCCTCGCCGTCGAGTTGGGCGCGGATCACACCGACCCGCCCGTCCATCATGTCGGAGGGCGCGACCGCGTCCGCGCCGGCCTCTGCGTGCGAGTTCGCGGTCTTCGCCAGCAGTTCCAGGGTCACGTCGTTGTCCACCTCACCGTCGTCGCGCACCACTCCACAGTGGCCGTGCGAGGTGTATTCGCACAGGCACACGTCGGTGATCACCGTGAGGTCCGGCTCGGCCTGCTTCAAAGCCCGCACGGCGAGTTGCACGATGCCCTCGGCGTCGTATGCGCCGGAGGCCGCCACGTCCTTGTCGGCCGGGATGCCGAACAACAGCACGGCCGGAAGGCCGAGCGCCGCGATCTGGCGAGCCTCGTCCTCGAGGTGCGAGATCGTCAGCCGCTCGATGCCGGGCATCGACGCGATCGGCTCCCGCCGGTCGGAGCCGTGGGTCACGAACAGCGGGTATATGAGGTGGCCGGGCGACAGCTCGGTCTCGCGCACCATGCCGCGCAGAGCATCCGTGCGACGCATCCTCCTGAGGCGAGTGGCTGGAAAGGACATCCGCAGACAGGATATCCAGGGTCAGCCAAAGCGCCGGACCGCCACGCGCGAGGCGAGGCCGTACGCCACGGTCAGGCCGGCCAGGTGCAGCAGCGGCCCGGCCAGCTCCCCGCTGGAGTAGAGCGCGGATCGCATCGCGTCCACAGTCGCGTCGAACGGGAAGGCGAACGACACGGCCTCGAACACGTCGTGCACCGGAGGGCTGACGGCGCCGGCGGGGACGAGGGCGAGAAAGGCGACCGGCAGCAACAGCGTGAAGGCCAGCAGCGACGCGGACTGGACCTCGCGCGCGACCGCGCCGATCAGCGTGCCCATCGCCGCGCAGGCGGCAGCCGCGACGGCCACGGCCGCGACCCACAGGTGAAAGCGACCCCACTCGACCGTCGCGAACAGGGCGATCGCGAGCAGCATCACGATCGTGACGGGCAGTGCTCCCGTGACGGCGAACAGGCCTTTTTCGACGAGCAGCGCGGTCCGCGAGACGGGTCCACGCACGAGCCGGCCGAATGTGTTCTGGTCGCGCTCGAGCGCGAGCGCGCCGGACGCCAACAGCACCGTCACGAACATCAGCGTGATCGCGACGGCGACCGCGGCGGCAAAGGTGGTGAGCGGCACCCGCGCGCCGTCGACCACCTGCTTGTCGACACGGATCGGCTCGCTCAATGCCGACAGCACGCGGCTCGAAAGCCCGAAGTTCGCCTGCGCGATCTGCGTGAAGCGCACGACGCGGTCGAGGTCGCGCCGCTCGGGGGACCCGCGCGGCAGCGCCCGGCGAGCGGCCTCCACCGAGTTCCCGATCCGGCGCAGGCCGAGCACCTCGAACCGGTTGCCGAAGACGGTCACGTCACCGCCGGTCAGCAGCAGGTCGAGGTAGCGCAGGTTCGCGCGCGTCAGCGCGCGGGCGACCTGGCGGTTGGCCTCCGCGAGCGCAGCCGCGACTGCGTCGTCGACGAGGCGAGCCTTGACCGGGTCCTGCTCGCTGACGATCACCTCGATGCGCGGCGACTCCACGCGCGACTCGATCTTCTCGAAGGTGTCCTCCGGGATGATCAGCGCGGCGAGCACGTCGCCGTCGCGCACGAGACGCTCGGCCTCCTCGCGCGTGGACACCCGCACGGGCTCGATGTGATCCCGCAGCTGCGCCGCGGTGAGGCCGAGCCGCAGGGGCCCGGTGCCCACGTCGAGCGACTGCTCGGGAGGCACCTCGTTCAGCAGCGCAACCCTCGGCTTCTCGGCGCCGCGGCTCAGCGCGAGCCCGATCAGAAGCGCCACGACGAGCGGGTAGAGGAACAGCAGGCCGAGCAGGAACGGCGAGCGGCCGAGGATGCGCAGGTCCTTGACGAGCAGGGTGCGCACGGGTCAGTGACCCCGCTGTCTGAGGAATGCGACGAACGCTGCCTCGAGGTCACCGGCCGCGCCTGCGCGCTCGTGCAGCTCGCCTGGTGTTCCCCAGAAGAGGAGCTCGCCGTCCGCGAGCACGAGCACGCGGTCGGCGTGGCGCTCCGCCTCGGAGACGGTGTGCGTGGTGAAGACGACCGCGGTGCCGTCCTCGGACAGCCGGCCGAGGTAGTCCCACAGGCGCTCGCGCTGCCGCGGGTCGAGGGACGCGCTCGGCTCGTCCATCAGGAGCACGGGCGGGCTCGAGAGAAGGCCGATCGCGACGTTCAGCCGCTGGCGGTTGCCTCCCGACAGATGCGCGACCCGGTCTCGCGCGCGGGGCCGCAAGCCAGTCTGGTCGAGCATCCGCGACACGGCCTCATCGACGGCCGCGACATGCTCGAGGCGCGCGAAGAGGCGCAAGTTCTCCTCCACCGTGAGCCGGTCGTAGAGTGCCGGCGACTGCGGCACCCAACCCGCGAGGCCGTCGGCTCGCACGGTCCCCGCGTCCGGGGTGAGGATCCCGGCGAGAATCGCCAGAAGCGTCGTCTTGCCGGCCCCGTTCGGGCCGATGCAGGCCACCCGTTCGCCTGCGTGCGCCTCCAGCGAGACGCCTTTGAGCGCCTCGTGCATACCGAAGCTCTTGCGAACCCCCTCCGCGGCGAGCACGACGGGCGGCGGGGGAACCATGGTGCGAGATTATCGACCCGTCAGGTATACACCCCGCATGTCAGGCAAGCGCGTGCTGTTCCTCGGCGATGTCGTCGGGGAGCCGGGAAGGGTCGCCGTGACCTCCACGTTGCCGTCGCTGATCGAGCGCCACGCGCCCGATCTGGTGATCGCCAACGGCGAGAACGTGGCCGGTGGGCTGGGCATCACGCCGCGCACCGCCGAAAAGTTGCACGCGGCCGGCGTGGACGTGCTCACCATGGGCAACCACGTCTACAGGCATCGCGACGCGTACGCGCTGCTCGACTCGAGCGACCGCATCGTGCGGCCGGCGAACTACCTCGAGTCGAATCCGGGTCGCGGCCACACCGTGATCGAGAAGAACGGCGTGCGCTGGGGCGTCGTGAACCTCAGCGGCAACGTCTTCATGCAGGCGGCGCACTCGCCGTTCCACGTCGCCGACCGGATCCTCGCGCAGCTTCGCGGCGACGTCGACTTCGTCTTCGTCGACTTCCACGCCGAGGCCACCAGCGAGAAGGTCGCGATGGGATGGCATCTCGACGGACGTGCGCTCGCGGTGGTGGGCACGCATACCCACGTGCCCACCGCGGACGGGCGCATCCTTCCGGGTGGCACGGCTTACATCTCCGACGTCGGCATGACGGGCGCCCGCGGAGGGGTGATCGGTGTGCGCAAGGAGCAGATCCTGGAGCGCTTCATGACCCAGATGCCGGTGAAGTTCGACACCGCCACCGACGATGTCTGGATCATGGCCGTGGTCGTGGAGACGGGCGAGCACGGCCTCGCCCAGTCCATCGAGCAGGTCATGGTGCCGGCCGAGCCGGCCTAGGAACGGCTGCTCCGAACAGCGCGATCAGCGCGAGCGGCAACCACCACACGATGTAGAGGTAGAACCAGTGCGAGAGGCTGAGCTGGACTGCGATCAGCACCGCCGCGCCGAGCGCCGCGACCTGCAGCGCGTTCCTTTGCCCCGGGATCAGTGCGACCGCGAGCGCGAGCGCGACGGCGCCGGCCTTCACGATGCTCTGTAACGGTCCGAGGTCGGCCTGCCCCCAGATGCTGAACGGCGAGTCGCGGCCGAGCTGGAAGCCGACCGTGCGGTCCCACAGCTCGCGCACCCCGCCGTCGGGGACCACGAAGGCAAACACCAGCACGAGCACGGCGGCGAAGGCGAGGCCGAACGCGGCGGTGTCGCGCAGCCGGCGGCTGGGGTATGCCGCCCATAGCGGGACCAGCGCGAGCGGCGCGAACTTCACCGACGCGGCAAGCGCGAGCGCGCCGCCGCGTGCGCGCGGTGAGGACAGCACGAGGAAGGCGAGCGTGACGAACAGCGCGACGAGCGAGTCGTTCGCGTTCGAACTCAGCGCGAACAGCGTGTACGGGAACGCCGCCCACGCATAGGCGAGCACGAGGCCCAGCACCCGGCCCTGCGGTCCCGGCCTCATGCGCAGGCCGACCGCGAACAGCGCGAGCATCACCAGCAGGTCGAACGTGACCGCCGCCGCATGCGCGGCCGGGAGGTCGTCCCACGTGCCCGACCACGGGAAGATTTGCTCGAACGGCGTGTACGCGTAGTAGTTGACCGGCCCGTAGGTGTCGCCCGACGGGTTGTCCTTGGGGAACGAGCCGTAGAGGTCCTTGCCGTCCGCGATCCGGTCCGCGCCGATCACTCCGGAGTAGCCCACGTCGATCACGTTGGAGTTGGTGAGGTTGAGCCCCAGGCGGAAACCGATCAAGAAGATCAGGGCGAGCACCAGCCAGGTCGCGGGCACCAGCAGGAACGGCATGCCGCGCGCCGGCGCGCGCGCTGCGCGCTGCGCGCGCGCCAGCATCAGCATGCGCACGAGCAGGTAGGCCATCACCGGATACACGAGCGGCACCGACGTGAAGATCTCGCCGCGGTTGAAGAAGACGTGCGAGACCGAGAACGACAGCAGCACCAGCAGGTCGAGGTGCAGGAGCCGCAGCGGCCGGCGCGGGTCGAAGAACGGGATGAAGAACACCGCCATCAGCGGGATCCAGACCCAAGGCGAGTTGATCTTCCGGCCGAATGCGCCTTCGACGCCGCGCGCCATCTGCCAGGCCACCTGGGGTCCCGTCCAGACCTCGATCGCGCGCCCCTCGCGCTCGTCGACGATCACCTGGCCGACCTCGTCGCCGCCGGCGTACCAGCTCACCTGCCAGCGCCCGGGCCCCTTGGCGAAGGTCGCGCGACGGACACGCTCGTGCTCCCGCAACTCCTCCTGTAGCTTCGGTTCGCGCGCGGCGAGCCGTGCCGCCTGCACGGCGCTCAGGAAGTGGTCGCGCGGAGGGCGCGAGGCCGAGGACGGCCGCGTGAGCGGCGCGTCCGGTCGCACCGCCTGGCTGCGCGAGTCGGCTCCCTGCGCGAGAGCGCTCGGCGCCGCCAGCGCCGGCAGCGCGAGGGCGAGCGCTACCGCGCGCGCGGCGCGGCCGGCTCGCCGAAGCTCCACAGCTTGTTGCCGATGAAGTTGAGCGGGGTCGCCGCCACGATTGCGATCGCCTGCGCGAGCACCTTCTCGACGTCGCCGGCCGTGACCAGCAGCTCGAGGACGACGAGGTTGAGGCCGAGGGCGATCACGCTCACTGCCAGGAAGCGGCTCGCCTGGAATCCCACGCTCCCGTCGGTGGCCTTGAAGGTCCAATGCCGGTTCCAAAGGAAGTTGTTGGTGACGGCGACGCAGAAGGCGAGCACCGCGGCAAGGATGTAATGGACGCCGAAGGCCTTGACGAGCGTCGAGTAGACGGCGAGGTTGACGACGTATCCGCTCGCCCCGACGGCTCCGAACTTGACGAACTGGAGCCAGTTGCCGGGCTTGCGCATGCCGCGGCCCACGCGCAGAGCGTGGTCGCTCGCACGAGTACGGGCGGCAAGCGGGGTTTCGCGCTGCACCGGCCGCAAGATAGCCGACCCAGGACCCCTACCGGTGCGCCTCGAAATGCGAGACGACGATCGGGGCGACGTCGGTGATCGCCCATTCCACCGGCCAGGCCCCGCCCGGGTCGAGGTCCGGGCCGCAGTTCACGAACGCGAGCGCGCCGAGCGAGTCGCCGCGACGCAGCGATCCGTGGCTGCCGCCGCCGACGTGGTGGCCGCCCCCCCAGTCCGTGAACTCATACCCGCGTGCGGCCGAGATCAGCACGTCTCCCGCGCCGCGGGAGACCAGCGCCGACCACACGCGACCAAGCACGTTCGGATAGGTGCGGCTCGTGAGCACGCCGTCGCTCGCCTTCAGGTCGAGGGCCTCGAGGTTCCCGTCGATGTCCCAGGCAGCACCGCGGCGGTCGCGCCACCCGCTGCCGGGGCGGAACCTCAGCTCCCCCTGCGGCGTCCAGACGCAGGCTTCTCCGTCGCGACCGTGGTCGCGCCACGCGATCAGCTCGACGCCGTCGATCTCACGCAGCCGTCTCATCAGGCGCCGGGAAGTCTTCGATGGGAAGTCCTCCCGGTCGAGGTGGTAGACCATCGCCGACCGCGCTCCGGGGGCAACCGCGATCTCAGCGTTGCCCGGCGCCGAGGCGTTCGGCTGGAGCACGTTGAACTCCGCCAGCACCGCCTGGAGGTCGATGCTCTGCGACACCGCGATCTGCGCATGGTCGGACATCAGGATCACCGCGTGGTCGTCGAGGAAGCGCTCGATGCCGCCGGCCGGCTCCGCCAGTTCCGCGAGGTGACGGTCCGCCCGCGCGATCGACGGGATCGTCTCCTGCGGACCGAAGCGGTGCGAGTGGTGATCGTTGTCGGGCAGCGAGAAGAGCATGAAGTCGTAGAGGTCGTGGCGCTCGACGTGGGCCCCGACGCAGCCCGAGTACGGGTCACGGGTGCCGGGCCGCGCGAGCGTCGGCCGGCAGTCCACCTCCTGCGAGGAGTACAGCTCGCCGTAGAACAGCTCGGCGGGGCCGTAGACCGCGTGCCGGAAGTTCGCCGCCTGCGCCACGCGACGCAGCCAGCCCTGAACTCCGAGCTCGTGACGGACCCGGCCGCGGAAGATCAGAAACGGCGTGCACGCAGTGCGCACCCCCATGTCGTCGAGACGCTCGAACACCGTGAGCTGCCGTCTGCTGAGGTGGTCGAAGTTCATGTTGTAGACCGTGTCCGTGAGCGAACGCAGCACGCCGAAGGTGCGCACCGCAGCGCCCGAGGATCCGTAGTCGACGTAGCGCCGTTCCCCGCGGTGGTACCAGCAGATCGACGGAATGCCGTGCACGTCGGGCATCGTGCCGGTGGTGATCGACCCGGCAGCCGCCGGCGTGACGGACGGGAAGACGCTCACGCAATCCGGGACGTACGTGCCGCGCCGCAGGATCTCCGCGAACGCGGGGGCGTGCCCTTCCGCCACCGCGCGCTCGAGCATCGCCGGCTTCAGCGCGTCGACAACGATCAGAACGAGCTTCATGGGATCGGCCGGTCTACCGCAGGATGCGCAGGCCTTCGTACTTCTGGCCCGCGCGTTGGCGTCGCGCGATCAGCACCCACGCACAGAACGCGAGCGCGGCAATCGAGGCCGGTGACACGAGCACGGCGAGGGCCGCGATCGCGATCGCGCCGACGTCACCGAGCGCCTGGATCGTGCCGGTCCCCTCCCCGCGCGATCGCAGCCGCTGCGCCGCTCCACCCAGGAACGCGCGGGCGGCCACGAACCCGATCAGGGCGCAGACCATGCCGGGCACGATGCCGGCGGTCCCGAAGAAGTTCTCGTCCTCGAGAGCGGCCGCGAACAGCACGCCGCCGATCCCCATCCCGACCACCACCCAGATCCCCTCGGGAACCTCGACGCGGCTGCGGTCGAGGAGCCACGCGGCGACCACCAGGACGAGCAGGACGGCGAGCCACCAGGTCGACTCGAGCCACGCGAACCCCGTGCGCTCGAAGTCGATCGCCGCGTCGGCGCGCGCCATCGCGCCGACGAAGAGCGGGACGAGCAGCGCCCTGACGCCGGTCGCCAGTGAGATTCCGATCCCTTGGTTTATTGCCAGAAAGAGGTCCATGTCTATGCTTTATGTTCCATCGTCGTGGCTTTCAAGCGCGTCAGTGTGGCGGACCAGACTATGCATTCCGGCGAGGACCTACAGGTTCGCTGTTCCAGGAGACGAAGCACTCGATCGTGAAGGACAGGCAGACCACCAGCCACGAGATCGAGCGCTATGCGGGCCTCTTCGCACGGCGCACCCGTCACATGCGCTCCTCCGCGATGCGCGACCTGATGGAGATCACGGCCCGCCCTGACGTGATCTCGCTGGCCGGTGGACTGCCGGACACGTCCTCCTTCCCGCCCGAGACGTTCGTGGCGATCGCCAACCGGATCGCGCGCGAGTCCTGCGCAAGCGCGCTCCAGTACGGCCCGACCGAGGGCCTCGACAAGACGAAGGACCGCATCATCGAGGTGATGGCCGCGGAGGGCATGCGCGCGGACCGCGACGACATCGTCGTGACCACCGGCGGCCAGCAGGTGATCGACCTCGTCACGAAGACGCTGATCGACCCCGGCGACGTGGTGATCTGCGAGGCGCCGACCTATCCCGGCGCGGTGCCGACATTCTCGAGCTACGAGGCCGACGTGATCCAGATCGAGATGGACTCCGACGGAATGCGGGTCGACCTGCTCGAAGAGGTGCTCGAGCAACTCGAGCGCGACGGCAAGCAGCCGAAGTTCATCTACACGGTGCCGACCTTCCAGAACCCGGCCGGCGTGACGCTGTCCGCACCGCGGCGCAGTCGCCTGGTCGAGATCGCGCGGGAGCGCGAGCTGCTGGTGCTCGAGGACAACCCGTACGGGCTGCTTCGCTACGAGGGCGAGCCGCTCCCCCCGCTCCACGCGCTCGACGGCGGCGAGTACGTGATCTACCTCGGCACGTTCTCCAAGATCCTCGCTCCGGGAATCCGGCTGGGATGGGTGACGGCGCCGGGGCCGGTGCTTTCGAAGATCAAGCTCGGCAAGCAGGCGGCGGACCTGTGCACCTCCTCGCTGACCCAGCAGTTCGTCGACGTCTACTTCGACGAGGGCCGCTGGCAACATTACGTGAGGGACCTCTGCGCGATCTATCGCCAGCGCCGGGACGCGATGCTCGACGCGCTCGCCGAGTTCTTCCCGCGCGAGGCGGAGTGGACACAGCCGAGCGGCGGCCTGTTCATCTGGGCGACGCTGCCGGAGTTCATCGACACCGGGGACCTGCTTGCGAAGGCGCTGCGCGAAGAACGGGTTGCGTTCGTGCCCGGGTCCGCCGCGTATGTCGACGGCCGTGGCGGAAGCTCGATGCGGCTCAACTTCTCCGGCGCCGACGTGGACGGGATCGTCGAGGGCATACGCCGTATCGGGAAGGTCATCGACGAGCAGATCGCCCTCTTCTCCACATTCGCGGGCACGGCCGGTCCGGTCGCCGAGCAGGAGCCGCCGCGCGAAGAGCACGAGCAGGAGCCGCTTGCCGACGTCGTGCACCTGCCTCCGCGCCGCAAGCAACAGCGCGACGCCGGCGGATCATGACGCCGTCGCGGGTCGCCGTCCTGAAAGGCGGCCCGTCGCTCGAGCGCCAGGTCTCGCTGCGCTCCGCGGCGCGAGTGGAGGACGCGCTCGAGCGACTCGGCATCGACTACGTCTCGATCGACGTCGGCCAGTCGCTGCTGGACGACCTGCGCGCGAGCGGCGCGGACGTCGCCTTCGTGGCGCTGCACGGTCGCGGGGGTGAGGACGGCACCGTCCAGGAGCTGCTCGAGATCGTGGGCATCCCCTACACGGGATCCGGCGTCCTCGGGTGCATGCGCTGCATGGACAAAGTGCTCACGAAGCACATGCTCGTGGAGCAAGGCCTGCCGACGCCCGACTTCTTCGCATTCAGCGAGATCGCCTTCAAGGAGCTCGGAGCGGGCGAGGCGCTCCCGGCGATCGAGGAGCGACTCGGTTTTCCGGTGGTGGTCAAGCCTGCGGCGCAGGGCTCCGCGCTCGGCATCAGGTTTGCGGAATCGGCGAGCGACGTCCCCGAGGCCCTGATCGCGGCATTCAGCTACGACGACCGGGTGCTACTCGAGCGCCACATCGAAGGGCGCGAGCTCGCGGTCTCGCTGCTCGAGGACGAAGACGGGGTGCAACCGCTGCCGGTCGTCGAGGCGAAGCCCAAGCAGGAGTACTTCTTCGACTTCGAGTCCCGCTACGAGATCGGCAAGACCGACTATGTATGCCCGGCGGACCTCTCGGACGCGCTCACCGCGCGGGCCCAGGACCTGGCCGTGTCGGTGTACCGGCTGCTGGGGTGCTACGGCTTCGCGCGGATCGACATGATCCTCGCGGAGGACGGCGAGCTTCAGGTGCTCGAGGCACAGGCGATCCCAGGGCTCACCGAAACGAGTCTGCTCCCGCAAGCAGCGGAAGCTGCAGGTGTTCTCTTCGAGCAGCTGGTGCGCCGGATGCTCGACCAGGCGCTGTCGCGCAAGGCGAGCGCGCCCGTAGCGAGGTAGGGAGCGTTTAGCCCGAGCCCTGGGCGAAGTCCTCGGGCGTGACCTCGTCGAGGAACTCCTTGAACTTGTCGACGACCTCCTCGGTGTCCTCCGCCTCCTGCTCGAACTCGATCGCGCTCTCCTGGATCACGTCCTCCGCGGCGAAGATCGGAGCGGACGTGCGGACCGCCACGGCGAGCGCATCGGATGGCCGGGAGTCGATCTCGATCTCCTGCCCGTTGACCCTGAGGGTGATCGAGGCGAAGAAGGTGTTGTCCTTCAGCTCGGTGACCGAAACCCGCGTGCACTGCGCGTCGAGCTCGTTGATCATCTCGCTGATCAGATCGTGCGTCATGGGACGCGGCGTACTCGCGCCCTGAAGCTTCATCAGGATCGCTGCGGCTTCGGGATGCCCGATCCAGATCGGCAGGAACTTGTTGCCGTCGATCGTCTTCAACAACACGATGGGCTGCTTGCCGACCATGTCGAAGCTGACACCGTAGATGACCATCTCCTGCAATTCGGTCACTCCTGACCCTTGGCGACGGCTGGGCCGCCCATTATAGGAACGGCCTCCGGCAACCGGGTAGCACCGAGGCCCACTCAGGCGGGCGCGACCGCCCGGGTCGCCCGGATCACGTCCTCGGGCTGATCCGGCTCGTGGCGGGCGGCCTCCTCGAGCAAGCCCCTGAAGGTCTTTCTGATCCCCTCGGGCGTCTCATCGGTGAGCGCCGCGACCTCCTTGGCGGAGGCTCCGCCGTTGATCATCATCATGCAGTAGAGATGCCGCAAACGGTTCGGCGGCAAGATCTCGATGCCGGCCTCCTTCGTGAGCTGCCCATAGACCTCGTCGCGCCACACGCGCAGGTCGACAGACCATGCTTGGCCGGGCGCGGTGAAGACAAGCTTGTTGCCGGACCCACCCGACTCGCGCCGCCACGCCTCGAGATCCTCGGCGAGCGGTGCCCACAGGGGAACGGTTCGCGCGCGGGCGCCGGCCTCCCGCCGCCGCGGGAGCGGCTCGACGACGATCGTCTCGTCCTTGATCGCCGACCAGCGCAGGGCCGCGGCCTCGGCGGGCCGCAGCCCCGCGTACGCCATCACGCCGATCAGCGCGACATCGCGCAGGTTGCCCCCGACGATCAGCTTCGACCTCAGCGCCTCGACCGGACTCGGTGCCACGAGCGTCGGCCAGGTCCAATGCAGCAGCGGGACCCGAATGCGATCGATCTCCCGCTTTCGCTCCTCACGAGCGCGCATCGACCGGCCGCGCTCGTCGTTCGGCACGACGACCAGAAAGCGCTCCGCGATCACCGTGATCGCGAGGTCCGGCTGGGACGCCTCCAAGAGCGACCGATCGAGAGTCGGCGCATGGGCGAACACAAGCCGCCGGAAGCACTCCGACATGTACCGCGCGAGCCAGTAGGCGTACGAGTCCCCGAGCAGCAAGCACGTCACGTTCGGAGCCGGCGGGCAGTGCGTCACCGCAAGCGAGCCCGTCCCCTCCACGCAGTTGTCGAACATCAACCGCGCCGTGCGGTAACGCATGCGGCCCACCGGCTGCCGCCGATGGCGGGGCGGGTCGAACTTGCTGCCGAGGTCGCCGGACACATCTGCGTCGGTGAACATCACGTCACGGTGGCCAACCTGGCGAACGGCGATCAGTCTGCCCGCCTCCTCCATCAGCCGGCGGAACGCCAGGAAGGCCCCGTAGTCGGTCCAGTGGCTGTCGACCGGCGATGCGACAAGGCGATCCGCCTTCCCGCGCATCATCTCCTCGAGCGGATAGATGATCCTCTCTGGCGATCCCGCGTGCGCGAGGTGCGCGATCAGCTGATGCACCGGCCGCACGGCCGCGGCCGTGCGGCCTTCGGGCATCATCTCTGGATAGAGCGAGTGGTTGTTGGGAACCACCATCACGAGGTGGGCGCAGTCGCGCTCGGCGAACCAGTTGCGGCGCCGCTCCAGCGTGGCGCGCCACCCCTCGAGCTGATGCTCGTCGAGAAGCAGGTCGCCGGTGTGCTGGTCGACGACCCGGTTGTTGTCGTTCGCCATGAACAGGAAGCCGTCACGGCCCTCGACGACCTTGCCGTCGCGCACGAAGCGCATGTCGCCGACCGTCGACCACGTGTCGCCCGTACCTGCGAGCGCGAGCTTCTCGACGCGCTCGCTCTCCTCAAGCCGACGCGCCTCGACATCGGCGTCGTCTTCCAACACCCCCACGAAGCGATCGTAGCGGCCTGCCTCGAGATGGGCGACCTGGGCTCGAACCAGAACTATCGATGTGAAGCAACCTCTAACACCTATTGATAGGGTCGCTGCAAGCGGCCGGAAGCACTCCCTACCCCCGCCCAAGAGAGGCAAACGAGTGATGAGCAAGCCCATCCGATCACCTCTGGCTCTCATTTCTGTCATCGCGCTCATCCTCCTGATCACCGGGCTTCTCGTCGGCCTCGGTAGCCCGGCGGACGCCGCCAGCAAGCAGCGGATCACGCCCACTCCTGACCGCGGCGGCGAGACCATTCGGGCTGCACGAAAGCTCGCCCGCGCGATCGTCACGAACGGGCGCTGGATACGAGGGGCATCGTTCTCGGCGCTGCCGCCGTTCGGAGATCCGGCCGCTGTCTCTACCAAGCGCCTCGCCGGCTTCCCGCGTCACGGCAAGAGCTTCGGGATCCTCACGACCGGTGACGCGAAGCTCGCCGACGACAAGAACGGCAGCAGCTCGACCGGGCAAGAGAACGGCGGGCCAAGTATCCGTGGCAGCCGCGACGTGACGATCTTTCGGATCACGCTTCAGGTACCAAGAAAGGCGAACTGCCTGTCGGTGCGGTTTCGGTTCCTGTCCGAGGAGTTCCCGGAGTTCGTCAACCAGACCTACAACGACGCCTTCATCGCCGAGCTCGATGTCTCGAACTGGGACACCGGCTCAACGACGAACCCGACGATAGTCGCGCCCAACAACTTCGCCGCGGACGCGAACGGCAATCCGATCCGCGTCAACTCGGTAGGTGATACGAGCGTCACGGCAGGCAGGGCGAAGGGCACCACCTATGACGGGGCAACCCGCATCCTGCGCGCCTCGACGCCCGTGTCACCGGGTCGCCACATCCTCTACATGTCGATCTTCGACCAGGGCGATCGCATCTACGACTCGGCGGTGTTCCTCGACCGTTTGACGCTCAACAGCCGCAAGCCCTGCAAGTCAGGTGCGATCAAGGACTGAGCAGAGCCTGGGGTGGGGGTCGAGCTTCGCGAGCACCGGGATGCGGGTTTCCGTAGATGGGCGATCCTGGACTCGAACCAGGGACCTCCTCCTTATCAGAGAGGCGCTCTAACCGACTGAGCTAATCGCCCTTCGTTGCTGCCGTGCGGCCGATTCTAGCTAACGGTCGATGCCGTCCCGAGTCGCTGCGGCCGGCGCGAAACCGCCGTCAAGCGGCGCGGCGGCCGGTCAGGCGCCGGACGATCTCGCCAAGCTCCGCGAGGTCGTCGAAGGGGATCTCGAGCGCACCGCCCCTGCGGCCGAGCCGCGCGTGCACCTCGCGGCCGAGCAGCGCCGTCAACGCCTCCTCCGCGTCGCGCGACGCCGCGAGCGCGTCGGCGCTCTGGAGCCGCGACGGGCGCTTGGGCGACGGGCGAGCCTCCTCGCCGCGGGCGAGCTGCTCCGTCTGGCGAACGGACAGTCCGCGGTCGCGCGCCTTCCGCGCGACGCGACGGCGGGCGTTGTGGTCGGAAGCCTGGAGGACGGCGCGGCCATGACCCTCCGACAGTTGTCCCGACTCCAGCATCGCGAGCACCTCGTCGGGAAGCTCGAGCAGGCGCACGAGATTGGAGATCGCGACGCGGCTCTTACCGACGCGTCGACCGACCTCCTCCTTCGTCAACCCGAGCTCGTCGACGAGCGCGGCGCAGGCGCGTGCCGACTCGACGGGATTGAGGTCCTCCCGCGCCATGTTCTCGATCAGCGCGAGCTCGAGGCGATCCTGCACGGCGGCGCTGCGCACGACCGCCGGAATGCGGTCGAGGCCGGCAAGGCCGGCGGCACGCCAGCGGCGCTCCCCTGCGATCAGCTCGTACCGGCCACCGGGCAGTGAGCGCACGAGGACGGGCTGCAGCAGGCCGTGCTCGCGCAGCGAGTCGGCAAGTGCGCTCAGCTCCTGCTCGTCGAACGACCGGCGGGGCTGGTCCGGGTTCGGTGAGATCAGGTCCAGCGGGATGCGCTGAAGCGACTCGTCGTCCGCGGCGCCCGCGGCGCCCGCGGGCAGGATCGCGGCGAGACCGCGGCCGATGCCTCTCTCAACCACGACCGACGACCTCCTTGGCGAGCGCGAAGTAGGCGTCGCTGCCGGTGCAGTGCGGGTCGTGGTGGATCACGGGCCGGCCGTAGCTCGGTGCCTCGCTGATGCGGACGTTGCGCGGGATCACGGTCTCGAGCACGAGCCCGGGGAAGTGGCGGCGCAACTCCGCCTCGACGTCCTGGGCGAGGCGCGTGCGGCCGTCGTACATCGTGAGGAGCATGCCCGCGACCACGAGGCTCGGGTTCAGCTCGCGCCGGATCAGGGCGAGCGTGTCGAGGAACTGGGCCAGGCCCTCGAGCGCCAGGTACTCGGCCTGGACGGGGACCAGCACGCGGTCGGCCGCGACGAGCGCGTTGACGGACAACGGGCCGAGCGACGGCGGGCAGTCGAGCACGATCCGCTCGTAACGCTCGCGCGCTGGCAGGAGCAGCTCGCGCAACCTCGACTCCGACGCGTTCATGCGCGGTAGCTCGACCGTCGCCCCGGCGAGGTCCGGCGTCGAGGTCACGACCGCGAGCGACTCGATCGCGGACGGCACCGCCGCGTCGCGCACGTCCGCGCCGTTCAGAAGGCAGGTGTAGGTGTTCGGCTCGTGGTCCTTCGGGAGGCCGAGCGCCACCGTCGCATTGCACTGCGGGTCGAGATCGACGAGCAGCGTGCTGCAGCCGGCCTCCGCCAGGCACGCGGCAAGGTTGACCGCCGTCGTCGTCTTGCCGACGCCGCCCTTCTGATTTGCCACCGCATATACAGTCGCCGCTGCCATAGCCAACTCGGCCGAAGATACAGCCGCCCGCGGTCGTAGCGGGCGCTCGCCTTGGCCGTCTTCGCAGTGGTTCGGCGCCGAACTTCCCATTCCTGCACGCCGGGCCCGGCCGAAATGTTCGGCGCCGAACCAGTGTGCCCCGGCGGTTTCGGAGACGGTTCGGCACCGAACCATGTCCCCCCTGCCGCGGGGGCCTTACCCGATGGGACTCTTGCGGGCCGCGCCGGGGCGCCGCGGGAAGCGAGCTGGCGTAGGTCTCGACTTCTCGTAGAGGTGGAGGTTGTGCGAGCGGCTGCCCGGATAGGGCTCGACCCGCTCAATTTGGGTCATTTGCAGGCCGATCTCCTCTGCCGCGCGCTCGCCGGCGGCCTCCTCGCCGGGATCGCGCACGCCCTTCCAGGCCACCAGCCTGCCGCCGGGCGACAGCAGGGGGGCCGCGTACTCCACCAGCGTCGCAAGGGGCGCGACCGCCCGCGCGAGCACGACGTCGTAGCGCTCGCGCCCTTCGTCGGCGGCCCACTCCTCGGCGCGGCCGTTGACGACCCGCGCGTTTGCCACGTCGAGCTCGCGTGTCGCGACCTCGAGGAACTCGCACTTGCGCCGGGTCGCCTCGAGCAGGTCGACCTGGAGCGCGGGCCGGGCGAGCGCGAGCGGCAGGCCGGGAAACCCGGCGCCACTGCCCACGTCGACGGCGCGGACGGGCCGATCGCGCCGGGAAGCGCCGGGCGGGTCGAGAAACCGCAGGGCGCAGAGGCTGTCGGCGAAGTGGACGTGCACCGCGTCCTGCGGCACACGCACCGACGTCGCCGCGCGTGGATCGTCGCGAATCAGGAGCAGCAGGTCGTGGAGCTTCTCCACGGCGAGGGCGTCGAGCGACCACCTCGTGGCCAGAGCGGCAAGGCGCCGATCCGGCTCGGACCCAGCGCCCGGCCGTCGTTTCACGTTTTACGCTCCGGTGCGAAAGCGGCGGGGCAAGGCCGTCTTCAGTCCTCGTGCCGGCGTCGCAGAGGCGTGATCACGATCCGGCGAAACGGCTCGTCCCCCTCGGAGTGGGTGTCCACCTCCGCCTGGTCCTTGAGGTAGTTGTGGACCACCTTGCGCTCCTGGGAGCCCATCGAGTCGAGCTCGATCGCACGGCCGTATCTCAGCGCATCGGCAACGCCGCGGTCGGCCTGCCTGTGCAGCACCGTCTCACGGCGGGCGCGATATCCGGCTGCATCCACGACCACCGGCAGGCGATCCTCCGACCCCCTGAAGGCAGCCTGGCCGCAGATCGATTGGAGCGCGTCGAGCGTCTGGCCGTGCTTGCCGATCAGCAGTCCCAGCTCGGTGCCGCTGACCTCCGCCGCGATCTCGTCCTCGCGCTCGACGACGTCGACGCTTGCGCGCAATCCCAGGTGCAACACCACACGGCGCAGTACCTCCCTGACACGCTCGGCCGGCTCGGCGGGCCAGTCGAACTCCTGCTCCGCGACCTTCCAACCCGCGAGGTCAGCCGTCGCCACCACGCGGGTCAGGGGCTCCCCGTCGGGCCCGGTCTCCTCGGCGACGACCTCGAAGGTCACCTGCTCGACCGAGATCCCCGGGTAGCCGCGCTCCAAGTCCTTCATCGCGGCCCACTTCGCGGCCCCCGCACTCGACCCCTCCGCCTCGGCGCGGGCGGCGCGCGGCTCGTGGGAGTCGTCGGGCACGATGCTTCGCTCTCAGCGCCGCCGGCGCTTCTTCTTGCGCGGGGGGCGTGGCGGTGGTCTCTGGGCGGCTGCGGTGCCTCCGCCTCCGCCGCCGCCGTCCACCAGCGCCGCGGCCGGCTGTGCCCCGACCGGCACCATCGGAGGCGAGAACTTCCGCACCATGATCGACTGGCCGAGGGTCCAGAAGTTGGTCGTGATCCAGTAGACCAGCAGCCCTGCGGGGAAGCTCGGCACGAGCGCCGCGAAGAACAGCGGCAGCAGCAGCATGATCCGCTGCTGCGTCTTGTCCGCGGTCACCGACATCACCATCGTGGAGGCCATCTGGGAGCCGATGAAGAGCACCATCAGGATCACCAGCGTGATGCCGGTGGCCGGCTCCGTGATGTCTTGGATGCCCAGGAAGCTGGCTCCTCCGGTGTCCCGCACCTGATCCTTGAACTCGTTTCCGTTCAGCAGGAAGAACAGCGCCATGAACACGGGCAGTTGGAGCAACAGCGGGAGACACGAGGCGAACGGGTTCACCTTGTTCTCCTTGTAGAAGCGCATCATCTCCTGCTGCATGCGCTGCTTGTCCTCCTTGAACTTCGCCTGGATCTCTTTGATCTGCGGCTGGAGCACGCGCAGCGCATTCATCGACCGGATCTGCTTGATCGTCAGCGGGATCATCAGAAGCCGCACGATCACCGTGAGGCCGACGATCGACCAGCCCCAGCTGAGGCCGACGTCGCCGTGCAGCGACACGATCAGCCAATCGGCGACGTCGATCAGCGGCTGGAAGATGTTTGCGAAGACCGGGCTCATCGGAAGAGGCGCTGCTCCTCGACCGGGTCGTACCCCCCGTGGCTGAACGGGTTGCATCGCAACAGCCGCCACAGCGCCAGCACCACCCCGCGGACGGGGCCGTAGGTCTGGATCGCCTCCGTCGCGTACGCCGAGCAGGTCGGCTCGTACTTGCAGCGGCGTGGCAACGCCGGTGAGATCACCCGCTGGTATAGCCGGATCGGAGCGCTCAGCGCGCGTGCGGCCGTGCCGGCCATCTCAGTCCTCCGGCCCTGGTGAAGGAGTCTCGAGGCGGGTCAACAGCTCCGAGAGCTCCGCGCGTACGCCGTCCAGCCCGCCGTCGCTCGCGAGCTCGGCCGACCCGGCGCGCGCGACGATCACGAAGTCGTGTTCGGCCGGCAGTCTCTCGTCGAGCGCCCAGAACGCCTCGCGAAGCAGGCGCTTCACGCGGTTTCGCTCCACCGCGCCGCCCACCCGCCGGCCAACCGAAACGCCGAGCCGCACGGACGAATCATCCTCCGCCGTCGCGGCAGGCTCGTCGTGCGAGGACGGGAACGCGTAGAGGACGAACGTGCGCGTGGCGGCAGAGCGCCCGCGCCGATACACCCGGTCGAAGTCGGCGCTGCGCGTGAGCCGCGGACGCCTTTGGCGCGTGCCTCCCCGGCGTTCGGTCATCGGAACAGCGCCGCCTCAGACGGTGAGGCGCGCGCGGCCCTTGCGGCGGCGGCGCTTGACGGTGAGGCGCCCGGCTCTCGTCCTCATGCGCGCACGGAAGCCGTGCGTCCGCGCGCGTTTGCGCTTCTTGGGTTGGTACGTTCGCTTCATTCGAGAGAGGTGTAGTCGCGCAACGGTCGAGTTCCACCGGGGAATACGGCGCGCGAGGCGGTCAAGTATAGGGCTTGCCCCATCCGCCATCGACGTGCCGCCTGATGCCCATGCAACACGCCCGGAACGAGGCGTGGAATCTTTTGGGCGCGAATTGCGACAAGCCCCGGAAACCGGCGGCTGACTCCGGCTTTGGGCCGTCCACCCGGGTTTAGAATCGCGCACTCCGTGGGGCCGGTCAGATGCCGAGACATCGGGCCGCGCGGGACCCTGCCGGAGAGACTCCGAGGAGCCCGTGGAAGATCAGGTCGAGGACATATGGCGCCACGTCGACGACACCCTCCGCGGTGCGCTGCCCGATGAGGTCTACCGGGTCTGGATCGAGCCGCTGACGCCCGCCGGCGCGCGTGGCGGTGTTCTCTACCTCCAGGCGCCGGCGACTGCCCGGGAGTGGGTCAGGCGGCGTTTCGGGGGCCTGCTCGACGCGGCCGCGTCGTCTCATCCCGCCGTCAGCCGCGTCGAGCTGATCGCCGACGCCGAGCCTCCTGAATCACCCTCCACCCACCTCGACCTCAACCCGAGCTACACCTTCGACGCATTCGTGATCGGGAGCGCGAGCCGGTTCGCGCACGCCGCGTCGCTGGCCGTCGCGGAGATGCCGGGTCAGGCGTACAACCCGTTGTTCATCTGCGGGCCGCCCGGCGTCGGCAAGACCCACCTCGTGCACGCGATCGGAAATTACATGGCCCGCTGCGCGACGGATCTCACGGTCAGGTACGCGAGCGCCGAGACCTTTACGAGCCACTTTCTCGCGGCGCTCCAGCACAATCGGCTCCCGCCCTTCAAACAGCGCTATCGCAGCGCCGAAGTGCTGCTGCTGGACGACGTCCAGTTCCTCGAGGGCAAGGAGCGCACGGCCGAGGAGTTCCTCTACACGATCGAGGCAGCACTCGGTGCCGGCGTGCAGGTCGTGCTCTCCGCCGACCGCCTGCCGTCGAGTATGCCCCTCCTGCACGCGCCGCTGAAGGGGCGCCTGGAGGGTGGGCTGCTCGTCGAGCTGACGGCACCCGATCGCGCCGTGCGACTCGCGATCCTGCGCCGCCAGGCAGGTGACGAGGCGGGCGAGCTCGAAGCGAGCGGGGTGCTCGACCTGCTCGCGCGCCGCCTCACCGGCAACGTACGATCGCTCGAGAGCGCGCTGGTCCGGGTCCACGCGTACGCCTCGCTGACGCAACAGCCCATCACCCTCGAGTTGACGGAGCAGGTGCTCGCCGCGATTGCGCCCGGGGCGGCAGACGTCCCGTCCGCCGCGCTCACGATCGACCGCATCCAGAACCTCACTTCGCGCGCCCTGAAGGTCGAGCCGGAGACCCTCTCCTCCGCGAGGCGCAGCCGTCAGGTTGTCTATGCTCGCCAGGTCGCCATGTACCTCTGCCGCGAGCTCACCGACCACTCACTGCCGGCGATCGCGCGAAGGTTCGGCGGGCGCGATCACACCACCGTTCTCCACGCGCATCGCAAGGTCCAGCGCCAACTGCTCGTCGATCAACCCACGAGGCAGCTTGTGGACAACCTCGTGCGCGACCTCAATCGTGACTGACACGATGCTCCACCCACCACTGCCACACAGCTCACCACACAGCCCGGGAGACCCCTCTTTGCGCATTCTTTGCCTCGAACACAGCGAACCCACACCTCTACTGCCCTCATATTCCATATGGATGGCCGTATGAAGTTTTCAGTTCCGCGACAAGCCTTTCTCTCCGAGCTTCAACTCGTGACCCGTGCGGCAGCGACGCGCTCCGCAATCCCCGCGCTCGGCGGGGTGATGCTCTCGTCTGCCGGCGAAGGCCTCACGCTCGCCGCGACCGACACCGAGATCGGGCTGCGCTCGAGCATCCCGGCCGAGATCGAGCAGGAGGGCTCGCTGCTGCTGCCGGCGCGGCTGCTGCTCGACATCGTGCGCGTGGCGGACGGCGACACGGTCTCGATCGAAGCCGCGAGCGACCAGGGCGTCGTGCAGGTGACATCTCAGCGCGCGTCGTTCTCCGTACGCACCCTTCCGGCCCCGGACTTCCCGAAGCTGCCCGTGGCAGAAGGTGGAGAGGCGGTCACATTGGATGCCGCGGCGCTCGCGGCGACGATCGAGCGCGTCGCGAAGGCCGCATCGCGTGACGAGACCAGGCCGGTGCTGACCGGGATCCTCGTCTCGCTCGACGAGGGCAAGCTGCGGATGGTTGCGACCGATTCCTACCGCCTCAGCGTGAAGGAGTCGGCGGTGCCGGGAGTGAACGGCAGCGCCTTCGAGGCGAACGTGCCTGCGCGCGCGCTCCAGGAGCTCGGCCGGGTGGTGGCGGAGACGCAGCCCGAGACGGTGTCGATCGTCACCAAGGACAACCAGGTCGTGTTCGAGTCCGGCCGCGTGACGCTTTCGTCGCGTCTGATCGATGGTCAATTCCCGAACTATCGCCAGTTGCTCCCGGAGTCCTATGAGCACGACGTCGTGATCGCGAAGTCCGAGTTGCTGGGGGTCGTGCGCCGCGTGAGCCTGATGGCGCAGCGCAACGCGCCGCTGCGGCTGCGCTTCGAGGAAGGGGCGGTGACACTCTCGGCGCAGACTCCCGACGTGGGCGAGGCATCCGAGTCGGTGCCCGTCAGCTACCAGGGCGAAGCGCTCGAGATCGGGTTCAACCCGCAGTTCCTCCAGGACGGGCTCGAGAGCGTCGGGGCGGACGAGGTCCGGTTGCGGCTGATCAGTCCACTGCGCCCGGGGTTGATCGAGGCGGCCGGCCAGGACGAGGACGAGTTCCTCTACCTGATCATGCCCGTGCGCCTCAACCAGTAGACAGCATCCCTTGCACGTCGCCCGACTCGAGGCCCGCGACTTCAGAAGTCACGCGCTCGCCGAGATCGACCTCTCCGACGGCGTCACGGTTTTGGAGGGCCCGGTCGGGGCGGGTAAGACCAATCTGCTCGAAGCCGTGCACCTCGGCTGCGTGGGGCGGTCCTTCCGGACCTCGAACGAACGCGAGTTGATCCGCTTCGGCACCAAGACGACGCGCGTGCGACTGCGCATCGTGGTGGGCGGGGCGCAGCACACGACCGAGGTGGTGATCCAGACGAGCGGACCAAGGGCTGTGCGCCGCGACGGGTCGCGCGTCACCCACCCGCACGTCGGCGACCCACCGTTCTTCGTGTGCGTCTTCGCCCCGGACCACCTCGAGCTCGTGAAGGGCCCCGCCGGAGCGCGCAGAGCACGGCTCGACGACCTCGTGTCGACGGTCTGGCCCACGCGCCGCGCGACCCGGGCGTCCTACGCCAAGGCTCTCGCCCAGCGCAACGCCCTGCTCGCGCGGGTCCGCGCAAGGGCCGCGCTCCCCGACTCGCTGCACGTGTGGGACCGTGAGCTCGCGCGGCACGGCGTCGAACTGATGGAGCACCGCCGCGAGCTGATCGACGACCTCGCGGGCCCGTTCTCCCGCCGCGCCGCGGAGCTCGGCCTTCCGACGCCGGCGGACCTCACCTATCGACCGCGCAGCTCCGCCGCCGATCCCGCCCAGCTCGAGCTCGAGTTGCGTGAGCGCCTCGACTCGGATCTCGACCGCGGCTTCACTCTTCACGGCCCGCACCGCGACGACTTCCAGATGAGGGCCGCGTCGCGTGATCTGCGCCGTTACGGCTCCCAGGGGCAGCAGCGACTCGGGCTCCTGGCACTTCTGCTCGCAGAGCGCGATGTGCTGCGCGCGACCCGCGACACCAGTCCGGTGATGCTGCTCGACGACGTCCTCAGCGAGCTCGACCCGCACCGCCGCGCGAGCCTGCTCGGGACCCTGGCCGACGGCGGCCAAACTCTGCTCTCGACCGCGGATCAGCGGACCGTCCCGGAAACCGCACGGGCAGCGTGGCTGGCTGTGCGCCCGCCCGAGGACGCGGCTCCCGAGGACGCGGCCCGGGAGATCGCATGAGCCGCCCGCCGCGCCCGTTGGCCGACGCGCTGCCGCGGCTGAGGGCCGATCTCGCCCCGGCGACCGCGCTTGCCGGCGTCCAGGCCGCATGGGCGGACGCCGCCGGCGAGCAGGTCGCACGCCACTGCGAGCCGGTTTCCGAGAAGGCCGGCGTCCTCACCGTGCGCTGCGATTCGGGTGTCTGGGCGGCGGAGTTGTCGATGATGTCGACGCGGCTCCTGGAGAGCCTCAACGCGGCCCGGCCGGGCCGCACTCCACTGCGCGACATCCGGTTCGTCGTGGGCGCCTGAAACGAGCGCGCGGGACCGTCTAGGGCGCCCACTAGAGTGAGCGGCGGGACCCCCCTTGGCGCACACCGGGCAGGTCTCGAAGCCGTATGCGGTTTTCCGCATTACAGAGGGAAATTTCGCCAAATTGAGGCCCGGAGCGAGGCACCTGACCTGCTAGACTTGAAGGCACCTTTCCGGGCGCCTGCAACCGCGCGCAACACCGCAGTCGGAGACGACGCGTGCGCGCACCTGAACGGGCGTTTATCAATGCGGCCGCCGCCGCGCCATCAGGAGGAACGTTTTGCCGAAGAACGGGTCGCGTAGTACGGCCAAAGACACGCCCGCCGCCGGGTCAGGCTCCGTGGGCGAGGCGGGCGACGCCCCGCAGGACCAGTCCACATACAAAGCCTCCGACATCACGGTCCTGGAGGGGCTCGAGGCGGTTCGCAAGCGTCCGGGCATGTACATCGGCTCGACCGGCGAGCGAGGCCTTCACCACCTCGTCTACGAGGTCGTCGACAACTCGGTCGACGAGGCACTTGCCGGTCATTGCGACGCCGTCGTGATCACGCTTCACCCGGACAACTCCGTGACGGTCTCCGACAACGGCCGCGGGATCCCCGTCGACATGCACGAGAAGGAGAAGCGGCCGGCAGCCGAGGTCGTCCTCACCGTCCTGCACGCCGGCGGCAAGTTCGGCGACGGCGGCGGCTACAAGGTCTCGGGCGGGTTGCACGGAGTCGGCGTGTCGGTCGTGAACGCATTGTCCGAGCGGCTCGACCTGCGGATCAAGCGCGACGGTCACCTCTGGACCCAGACCTACGAGCGCGGTGCGCCGAGCGCCCCGCTGACGCAGGCCGAGGCCACCACGGAGTCGGGCACGACGATCACCTTTCTGCCCGACCTCGAGATCTTCGACGAGATCTCCTTCGACTTCGAGACGCTCGCCCAGCGCATGCGGGAGACCGCGTTCCTGACGCGCGGCCTGCGCATCGAGCTCGTGGACGAGCGCGGCGGCGGCGAGCGGGTGGAGTTCCGCTACGAGGGCGGCATCCGCGACTTCGTGGCATATCTCAACGAGAACAAGGAGCCGATCCATCGGCAGATCGTCTACTTCGAGGGCGACTCCAAGGACGGCCAGGCCGAGATTTCGATGCAGTGGAACTCCTCGTATCAGGAGTCGATCTTCTCGTTCGCGAACAACATCAACACCACGGAGGGCGGCACGCACCTCTCCGGATTCCGCGCCGCGCTGACGCGCACGCTCAACGACTACGCGCGCAAGAAGGGCCTGCTGAAGGAGAAGGACGACTCGCTGGCGGGCGAGGACGTACGCGAGGGCCTCACCGCGATCGTGTCGGTGAAGCTGCACGACCCGCAGTTCGAGGGTCAGACGAAGTCGAAGCTCGGCAACCCGCCGATGAAGGGGTTCGTCGAGTCGACGGTCAATCGCAAGTTGGCCGAGTTCCTGGAAGAGACTCCGGCCGAGGCCAACCAGATCATCGGCAAGGCGATCGCGGCGTCACGCGCCCGCGACGCCGCGCGCAAGGCGCGGGACCTTACGCGGCGCAAGTCGGCGCTCGAGAACTCGACCCTGCCCGGCAAGCTCGCGGACTGCTCGGTGAAGGACCCTGCCCTGGCCGAGCTCTTCATCGTCGAGGGCGATTCGGCGGGGGGGAGCGGCAAGCAGGCGCGTGATCGCCACACGCAGGCGGTGCTCCCGTTGCGCGGCAAGATCATCAACGTCGAGAAGAACCGCATCGACAAGGTGCTCTCGAACGAGGAGATCCAGGCGCTCGTGACCGCGATCGGCACAGGGATCCGCGAGGAGTTCGATGCCGAGAACCTGCGCTACCACAAGGTGATCCTGATGACGGACGCCGACGTTGACGGCGCACACATCCGCACGCTCGTGCTGACGTTCCTGTTCCGCGAGATGCAGGGCCTGATCGAGTCCGGCTATGTCTACATCGCAAAGCCGCCGCTCTACCGGCTGAAGGCCGGGAGCAAGGAGATGTACATCGAGAAGGAGTCCGAGCTCGAGGAGGTGCTGCTGCGCGACAAGCTCGACCGCATCGAGGTCTCCGATCGCGCCGCAAGCGGGCTCAATCTCACCCAGCAGCGCTGGCAGCGTCTCACCAGGCTGATCAAGGAGTACCAGGGCTGGGCCTCCGCGCTGCGCGCGGAGCACGGCAACGAGGTGATCACGTTCCTCGAGGAGTCAGCAGTTCTCGACCACGGGCTTGTCGACGCCGACAAGGTCGTCGCGCAACTGAGGAAGAAGGCGCCCGAGGGCGAGCCGTACGACACCGAGGTCGTCTCCACGAACGGGGACGGGTCGATCCGCATCAAGGCGATCGAGCGCAGGAGCGGCCTCGCGACGACGCACTCGCTCGGCCGGGAGCTCTTCGAGTCGCGCGAGTACCGGCAGCTCACGCGCGTGCACCAGGAGCTCCAGAACCTTGCCGGCACGCCCCCGTTCAAGCTGAAGCTCGGCGACGACGAAGGCGAGGCGCTGTCCTTCGAGGAGCTTCGCTCCAAGGTGCTCGCACTCGCCAAGCGGGGAGTGCGGTTGCAGCGGTTCAAGGGGCTCGGCGAGATGAACGCCGACCAGCTTCGCGAGACCACGATGGACCCGGAGACGCGCACGCTTATGCAGGTGACGATCGACGACGCCTCGGCCGCCGACCAGCTCTTCTCGATGCTGATGGGAGACCAGGTGGAGCCAAGGCGCGCGTTCATCGAGAAGCACGCCCGGGATGTCCAGTTTCTTGACGTTTAGAAAGGAGTTCGCAGTAGGCAGTTCGCAGTTCGCAGACTTTCTGCCAACCGCGTAACTGCGAGCTGCGTACCTGAGCCATGGCAACTCTCGACGCACTGACAGGCAACATCGAGCCCCGCGGGCTGCGGGAGGAGATGCGCTCCTCCTACATGGAGTACGCGATGAGCGTGATCGTCGGCCGCGCGCTCCCGGATGTTCGCGACGGCCTGAAGCCGGTCCACCGGCGCGTCCTCTTCGCGATGCACGAGGCGGGCCTTCAGCCGACCCGCGCATACCGCAAATGCGCGCGCGTGGTGGGCGACGTGATGGGCAACTTCCACCCGCACGGCGACTCCGCGATCTACGACACGCTTGCGCGGATGGCGCAGGACTTCGCGTTGCGTTACCCGCTGGTCGACGGTCAGGGCAACTTCGGCTCGATCGACGACGACCCGCCGGCCGCGATGCGGTACACCGAGGCGCGACTCGCCCGGCTCGCCACCGAAATGCTGCGCGACATCGACGCGAACACCGTCGACTTCACACCCAACTACGACGAGTCGCGCCAGGAGCCGTTGATCCTCCCGGCGCGGTTCCCGAACCTGCTCGTGAACGGCTCCGCCGGCATCGCCGTCGGGATGGCGACCAACATCCCACCGCACAACCTGCGCGAGACGATCGACGCCGTCGCCGCCTACATCGACGATCGCGACATCGACGTCGCCGGCCTGATGCAGCACATCAAGGGCCCCGACTTCCCGACCGGCGGCTACATCGTCGGCCGCGAGGGGATCAAGGAGGCGTATGAGACGGGCCGCGGCCGGGTCGTGATGCGCGCCCGCGCGCACATCGAGCCGCTGCGCGGGGGCAAGGAGGCAATCATCGTCACCGAGCTGCCGTTCATGGTGAAGAAGGGCGGCAAGGGCAACCTGATCGACAAGATCGCGGACCTCGTGCGCGACAAGAAGATCTCCGAGATCTCCGACCTGCGCGACGAGACGGACCGGTCGGGGATGCGGTTGGTGATCGAGCTGAAGCGCGACGCGATCCCCGAGGTCGTGCTCAACAAGCTTTACAAGCACACGTCGCTACAGCAGACGTTCGGCGTGAACATGGTGGCGCTCGCCGACGGGGTGCCGCGCACGCTCGACCTGCGCGAGATCATCCGCTACTACGTCATCCACCAGAAGGAGGTCGTCACCCGGCGCACCAAGGACGAGCTCCAGCGCGCCGAGCGCCGGGCGCACATCCTCGAGGGCCTCCTGATCGCGCTCTCGAACATCGATGCCGTCATCAAGCTGATCCGCGCGTCGTCCGATCCCGAGCAGGCAAAGGCCGGTCTGATCGAGACGTTCGAGCTGTCCGCCGCGCAGGCGCAGGCGATCCTCGACATGCGCCTCCAGCGCCTGACCGCGCTCGAGACGGGCAAGATCAAGGCCGAGCACGCCGATCTCATGGAGCGCGTCAAGGAGCTGCGCGCGATCCTCGGTGACGAGGACCGGCTTTACGGCCTCATCAAGGAGGAGCTCCAGGAGATCAGGGACATCTACGGCGACGAGCGTCGCAGCGAGATCATCGCCGCCGAGGGTGAGGTCGACCTCGAGGACATGATCGCCGAGGAGCAGATGGTGATCTCGATCACGCGCTCGGGCTACATCAAGCGCCTGCCGCTGTCGACCTACCGCAAGCAGCACCGCGGCGGCGTGGGCGTGATCGGCATGGAGACGAAGGAGGACGACTACATCGAGCACCTGCGCATCTGCTCGACGCACGACTTCCTGCTCTTCTTCACGAACATGGGGAAGGTCTATCGCCTGAAGGTCTACGAGCTGCCCGAGGGCGCGCGCACGGCGAAGGGCCGGGCCCTGATCAACCTGCTGCCGCTGCGCGAGGGCGAGCGCGTGAGGGCGGTGATCCCGACACGGGACTTCTCCGAGCACAAGTACGTCGTGTTCGGCACGCGCAAGGGCCTCATGAAGAAGACCGAGCTGACGGCCTACAACACGCCGATCCGCGCGGACGGGATCATCGCGATCAAGCTGCGCGACGGCGACTCCCTCGTCGACGTGCGCGGTACGAGCGGCGAAGACGACATCATCATGATCTCGCGCTCCGGCCACGCTGCGCGCTTCAACGAGTCCAGGGTGCGGTCGATGGGCCGTGACACCTCCGGGGTGCGCGGGATGAACGTCGCCGAGAAGGACAACGCGGTGCTCGCGATGGACGTCGCGCGAGACGAGACCGAGCTGTTCGTGGTCACCGAGAACGGCTTCGGCAAGCGCAGCCCGATCACCGACTACCCCGTGAAGGGACGTGGCACGAAGGGCGTCAAGACGATCCAGATGACCGAGCGCAAGGGCGCGCTCGCGGGAGCGCTGATCGTGCGCGAGCACCAGGAGCTGGTGTTCATCTCCCAGAGCGGCATGGTGCAGCGCACCAGCGTGCGCGGGATCTCGAAGATGGGCCGGTCGACGCAGGGCGTGAAGGTCATGAACCTGCGCGGCGACGACACCGTCAGCGCGGTCGCCCTCGTGCAGGAGAGCGATGCGGAGATGAGCGCATCGGCCGGCGACGAGAACGGCGCGGAGCCGCAGCTGATGACCGGCGAGGGCGCCGAGCCGGAAGCGCCCGAGGGCAACGGAGCGTCTTCGTAACTAGCGCAGGTACTGTCGCCAGCCGACCGGGACGACCGGCGCGGCCACGCGGATGAAGATCGTGGGCCCGGGAGCGCTAGGGGCGCGGCGAGGGTGCATGCCGGTCTCCACGGGCGTGCGGTTGCCCTTCCGGCGATTGCAGGGCGCGCACGCGGTGACGATGTTCTCCCAGTCACTCGCGCCGCCGCGACTGCGGGGCAGCACGTGGTCGACCGTCAGGTGGGACGTCGTTCCGCAGTATTGACAGGTCCATGAGTCACGCGCGAACACCGCGCGACGTGTGATGCGACGCTGCCGCTGATCGCGCGGGATGCGGACATAGGTGACGAGCCGGATCACGACCGGGTGCGGCAACGTCGTGGTCTCGGAGCGCACCGAGCGCTCGCTGCGCTCGACCAGCTCCGCCTTCTCCTTGAGCACGAGCACGACGGCCCGGCGGACCGAGCAGACGTTGAGCGGCTCGTAAGAGGCGTTCAGTACCAGGACGCGGCCGCCGTCGAACCGCGTCCGGGTCGTAGGCCGTTGAGGGCCGCCCTCCCCGGCTGGGTCGGTCTCCGTGTCTGCCTCGCGGCCTTGCCCTTGGGGCGCCGCCGGCACGTGTGTGGCGGTCGCGGCTTCCACTGCGATCCGAGAAGTGTACCCGGCGGCCGAAGTGCCTCGTCAGGGCGCAGCGGGGTAGCAGCCGAGGACTCTCAGGGTCTCCACCCTCGCTGTCACCGCGGCGAGCGCGTCGGCCACGGCGGGATCATCCGCGCGACCCTCCAGGTCGGCGAAGAAGACGTAGCGCCCGAGTCCCTGCTTGCGCGGCCGCGACTCGATCTTGCTGAGGTTGATGTTCCTCCCGGCGAACTCCTGAAGCGTTGCGACCAGCGAGCCGGGAGCGTCGGGTAGGCCGGAGAAGACGACGGAGGTCTTGAAAAGCAGTTTGCGGTCGCCAGCCGGCAGCCGGCCCGGCTCCCGCGCGAGCCAGACGAACCTCGTTTCATTCTCGGGCGTGTCCTCTACGCGGTCGGCCAGTATCTCGGCTCCGTAGATCTCCGCGGACAGGCGGTTGCCGAGCGCAGCCCACGGCTCATGCGATTCGGCAACGATCCGCACCGCATCGGCGGTGCTCGCGGCCGCCACGACGTCCGCGGCGGGCAGGTGCTCGCGCAGGAAGCGTGTGCACTGGGCGCTGGCCTGGGGATGGGACACGACCCGCGCGATCTCCTTCAAAGCGATCCTTTTGCGGGCGATCAGCGTGTGCTCGATCGGGTGCACCGTCTCGCCGACGATCCGGACCTCCTGCGTTTCGAAGACGAGGGCGTCGAGCGTCGCGTTGACGGAGCCCTCGAGCGAGTTCTCGATCGGCACGAGCGCGCGGTCGCTGCGGCCCTCGGCGACCGCCATCACGCAGTCGTAGATGGTCGCCAGGGGGATCGGCTCGATGCCCTCCCGCCCGGCTGAGGCGAACATCGCCTCCTCGGTGAAGGTCCCCTCGGGCCCGAGGAAGGCTACGCGCACGTCAGTGGGACGACTGGGCCGCCACCGCTTGGCCCATGGCGGTGCGGATCGCCTCGTCCTCCTCCGGGGAGAGCTCGAGCTCGGAGCGCCCCTCGCGCACGCCCTTGACGTACATCCGCGCCTGGTCGCGGTGCAGGATCGAGGACAGCACGACACCCGTTCCGTTGTCGTCGAGCAGCGCCATCGAGCTGGATTGCCGGCCGCTCATCTCGCCGTAGGCGTCGTACCTGATCACCGCCGTCTTGCTGATGCTGCCCTGGATGCGCTGCTCGTCGGCCTCGAGGCGCTCCTCGACGCGGCCGAACGTCTCCTCGACGAGCCCCTGCAGCTGCGCGAAGCCGATCTCGAGGTTCTCGGCGTGGGTGACGAGATCGCGCTCCCCGCTCGTGCCGAGCACGGCCGTCTGCGCACCGCGCACGCGGCGCAGCTTGATCCACAGGACCAGCACGAGGATGAGCGCGATGAGCGCGCCGCCGCCGGCTGCGAGCGCGGCGATCCCGGCCGCCGTTGTGAGGTCATCCGGCACCGCGCGAAGGATAGGTCAGCAGCCAGTCGGCAGTAAATAAAACGGAATTTCCTTGGGCGGAAATCCCGGTCGGCATAGCTGACACCTCGGCCCCGGTCTACTCGGCTGTGAACGCCACCTCATACTGGACGCGGTTGTTCTCGCGCGTGCCCTCGCCGGGGACGGGTGCGACGGCTACCGTCGCCGTGCTGACGGCCTCGGTGCTCGGCGTGCCGGAGATCGGGATGCTGACCGTCTCCTCCTCGCCCGCCGCGATGCGCGGGATCGTCTGGTCGACGTTGATGCTCTCGCCGTTGGTGATGGCGATCGACACGGCGATGTCGGTCTCGTCCGACTCGCCCTGATTCTGGACCGTCACGTCGAAGGTCAGGCGGCCGCTGCCCGTCGGCACCCGGTTGACGCCGCTCTCGTTCAGCGCGACGCCCGCGGGCTCCACGGTGACGCCCGTGACGCCGGTTCCGTGCAACCCGCCCGGCGTGGCTTGGCTGCTCTCCCCGGAGATGCGGCTGAGCCGCGTCTGCACGGTGTCGGGATCAAGCCAACCGAGGTCCGGCAGGAAACGGTCGGTGGGGAAGCGCTCTTCGATCCCGCGCTTGTCGTATGCGGACGTGAGGCCGGGGATCGTGCGCTGGAGGTAGATGACGTCGCTCGAGAGCAGCGCCTGCATCTGACCGGCGATCGCGTTGATCGCGTCGGTCGCGCCGCGGCGATCGCCGAGCGCCTCGGGCAGCGCCGTGGCGACCTTCTCGATCGCGTCCGCGCGGAACTGGAGCGACTCGACGAGCCAGGCGTGGGCCCCGTCGAGCTCGTCGGGATGGTCGGTATCGCGCGCCCGCTGAACGAGCTGCTCCGCATCGGCGCGCTCCGCGTTGACCTGCGTCTGGACGTCGAGGGCGTCCGCGCGCTGGGGGCTCGAGAGCAGGTCGAACATCCGCTCGGACGTCGCGTTCGACCCTCGCACGATCGATCGCGCGTCGTTCGCGTAGTCGCGAAAGGCCCTGTCCTTGCGGTTGTCGAGGCAGCTGTTGAGCCCCACGACCAGCAGGATGATCGCAAGGATCGCTCCGCCGAGCGCGATGGTGCGGCGCACCATCAGCGTCTGGGACTCCGTCGACCGGCCAGATCCCGAGCCCCTCCGGGGGCGCCGGGATCGCGTTCCTTGCGTTGACGACAAGTTGAGCGCTCTCCTCGTGCGCTGACGCGAATGACGCTGCTTTCGAGCCGAGAGTATGACGAGCGCGGCGGCCGGTCGGCAGCCCGGTCGCGCAACCGCAATCCCGCCTGCGGCGTCGTCTGCGGTGGCGTGGCACGTGTTTCGTAGCATTTCCGGGCCGCGGCGCACCCCTGAGCGCCGCGCAGAGTGGTTGCCTTGGGCCTATTGAGATCCGTTGAATCGAAGCTGGAAGGCCTCGTTGAAGGCGTGTTCAACCGTGCCTTCAGGGCGCGGGTGCAGCCGGTCGAGCTTGCCCGCCGCCTCGCGAAGGAGATGGAGTCCTACAAGGCGGTGTCCGTCTCCCGGACGTACGTTCCCAACGAGTACATCGTCTTCCTGGCGAGGGAGGACCGCCGCCAGTTCGAGGGCTACGAGCCCGCCCTGCTCGATGAGCTGGCGTCGCATCTGCTCGAGCACGCTGCCCGTGGAGGCCTCGCGTTGCTGACGCGCCCGAAGGTCTCCTTCGAGACCGACAAACGCCTGCGGATGGGCGAGTTCGGCATTCAGGCGCGGCTCGTCAAGCCGCCCGAGGCGGCCGGGGAAGAGGCCGCGCAGGGCGACCTCGGCCAGACGATGGTGTTCTCGGCGACGCGCGTTCGCCAGGCGTCCGCGGCGCCGGCCCCCGAGCCACCACGGGCCCGCGCGCTGATCACGCTCGACGACAAGACCCTCGTCCTCGACCAGGCGCGCGCCGTCGTCGGGCGCAGCCGGCGGTGCGACCTCGTGCTCGAGGACCCGAACGTCTCCCGGCGGCACTTCGAGTTCCAGCTGCGTGGCTCGGATTGGCACGTCGTGGACCTCGAGTCGACGAATGGGATCGTCGTAAACGGGAAGCGCGTGCGCGGCGCGCTCCTTTCGCCCGGTGACGAGATCGTTGCCGGGACCTCGCGGATGCGGTTCGACCTGGACTGAGTGCCTGGCGTGTCCGATCCACTCGAGGTGCTGCTCCAGTTCGCCTTCCTGAGCGTCCTGTACCTGTTCCTGCTCTGGGTGACCCGCAGCGCCCTGCGCGACCTCGGGCGCCCGGCTGCCGATCCCTACGGAGAGCATGAAGCGCGGGCCGACGACGCCCGCCCGTATTCCGGTCGGCTCGTGGTAGAGCGCGGCGAAGGGCTTGCCGCGGGTGGCGAGTACGGCGTGGGGCCCGGCCTCGCGATCGGCCGCGCCGCGGCCAACGAGATCCGGATCGAAGATACGTTCGCGTCGAGCCGGCACGCGCGGCTGTACGACCGCGACGGCGTGGTCTTCATCGAGGACATGAACTCGACCAACGGCACCTACGTGAACGGACGCCGGCTCGGAGCGCAGCAGGTGCTTCGGCCGAGCGACCGGATTCGCATCGGCGACACCGAATTCCGGTTCGAGCAATGAGCAAAAAACGGCCGCAAATCTGCAAGCAGATTTCCGGGTTGGCCGAGGGGCGCTCGTGCTGAGGATCGTGGAGGAGGCTGCTCGGACGGATGCCGGGCGCCAGCGGCATGCGAACGAGGACTCCTACTATGCGCGCGCACCGGTGTTCGCTGTAGCGGACGGGATGGGAGGAGCGCAGGCGGGGGAGGTCGCGTCGCGGATCGCGGCCGACGCCTTCGAGGAGCGCACCGACGACGGCAGCCCCGAGCAGCAGCTCGAGCGGATCGCGCACGAGGCCAATCGCAGGATCTTCGACCTCGCGCAGGAGGACTCGAGCCGCAGCGGGATGGGCACGACCCTGACCGCGGCGCTCGTCGCCGGCGACGAGGTGGCGATCGTGCACGTCGGGGACAGCCGCGCATACGTGATGCGCGACGGCGACCTACGACAGTTGACACGCGACCACTCGCTCGTCGAGGAGCTGCGCCGCCAGGGCAAGCTCACGAGCGAGGAGGCCGACGAGCACCCGCAACGCTCGATCATCACACGCGCGCTCGGCCCCGAGCGCAGCGTCGAGCCGGACGTGCACACGTACCGGGCGCGCAGCGGAGACCTCTATCTCCTCTGCAGCGACGGGCTCACCAGCATGGTCCGCCAGGACCGGCTGCGCGAGATCGCCGCCGCGGCCCCCGACCTGCGAACAGCCGCGGACCGTCTCGTCGCCGAGGCGAACGAGATGGGCGGCCGCGACAACATCACGGTGGTGCTTTTCCGCCTGGGTGGGGAGGACGGCGACGAAGGCGCCCCCGCGATCGACGAGACGATGGTAGGGACCCCGGCGCCGCTCGAGCAGGACACGGACGAGGTGGCGGTGACGCCGCCGCAGCCCCGGGACAGTTCGCAGTTCGCAGTTCGCAGTTCGCCGCCGGCGCGCCGCCGGCGCGTCACCTTCAAGCGGTTCGTCGGCGCGCTGCTGGCGCTGGTCGTGCTCGGCGGCATTGCCTTCGGCGCGGTCGTCGGGTTGCGGCAGGTCTACTTCGTCGGTCAGGACGAGCGCGGGCTCGTCACGCTGTACAGGGGCGTTCCCTACGAGCTGCCGTTGGGGATCGACCTCTACGACAGTCGTTACGTCAGCTCCGTTCCGGCACGCACGCTGTCCGCCCGCGATCGCCGGCGCGTGCTCGACCACCAGTTGCGGTCGCGCGACGATGCACGTGACATCGTCCGCCGGCTCGAACGGGGGAACGAGTGACGGCCCGCAACAGGGAGCTGCTCGGGCTGATCCCCGTCTCGCTGATCGTCACCGCCGGGTTCACCGCGGTATTCGCCGCGAGGCAGGCCGACATCGGGTCCGCGAGCCTCACTTACGGCGCGATCTTCCTCGGGCTCTGCCTCGCCGTCCACATGCTCATCCGCGCGAGCCTCCCCCACGCGGATCCTTACCTGTTCCCCTTGTGCGCGTTGCTCGCCGCGATCGGGCTGGTGATCGTGTACCGGATCGACGAGACGCTCGCGCGCCAGCAGGCGGGGTGGTTCGTCGCCGGTATCGCGCTGTTCGCGTTGACGGTGATCGTGCTGCGCGACGTGCGGGTGCTCGAGCGCTACCGGTACGTGATCGCCGCAACCGGCATCGGGCTGCTGATGCTCCCCCGCCTGCCCGGCATCGGGGCGCAGGTGAACGGCGCGTACCTCGGCGTGGACATCGGGCCACTCAGCTTTCAGCCGACCGAGTTCGCAAAGCTCTGCATCGTCGTCTTCCTCGCGAGCTACCTGAACGAGCGCGGCGAGGCGATGGTGGCCGCGTCCCGGCGGGTGATGGGCGTGACGATCCCGCGCCTCAAGCACTTCGGGCCGCTGCTCGTCGTCTGGGGCGCGTCCATGTTCATGCTCGTCTTCATCCGCGACCTCGGCAGCTCGCTGATGTTCTTCGGCGCGTTCCTGGCCGTGCTGTATGTGTCGACCGGACGCGCGTCCTTCGTGGTCGCCGGCCTCGCGCTGTTCGTGGCGGGGGCGTGGTTCTTCGCCAGCACGGTCGGGCACGTCCAGGAGCGCATCGACATCTGGCTCGACCCGTGGCAGGACCCGGAGGGCGCCGGCTTCCAGATCGCGCAGTCCCTGTTCTCGCAGGCGGACGGAGGGCTGTTCGGCGAGGGACTCGGAAAGGCGCTCCTGAACCTGCCCGGCGGGGCGCAGATCCCTCCAGCCCCGGACACCGACCTGATCTACGCGGTGATCGCGAACGAGCTCGGCCTGTTCGGCGCCGCCGGGGTCGTGCTCGCGTACCTCCTGTTCGCGGAGCGCGGCTTCCGCGTCGCGGTGCTCGCCGAGGACGGGTTCACGAAGCTGCTGGCGGCCGGGCTCACCGCGGTGTTCGCGCTCCAGGCGTTCGTGATCGTGGGCGGCGTGACGCGCGTGATCCCGCTGACCGGTGTGACCCTGCCGTTCGTGAGCTATGGGGGCAGCTCGATCGTCGCCAACTTCGTGTTGCTCGCGCTGTTGCTGATGATCTCCGAGCAGGCGCGCGCTCCCCGTAACCGGCGCAGCCCCGTGGTCGAGCAGTGAACGCGCGCATCCGCAACCTGTTCGGCCTGGTCGTCGGCCTCTTCACCCTGCTGATCGCCTTCACGACGTACTGGTCGGTGTTCGAGGCCGACGACCTCGAGGCGAACCGCGCGAACAAGCGACCGCTTCTCGAGGAGCAGCAGATCCGCCGCGGGCTGGTCCTCGCTCGTGACGGAGCGGTGCTCGCCCGCAACCGGGGTGTCGGCTCCTCGCCGCGGTTCTTCGAGCGCGTCTATCCGCCCGGCAGCCTTTTCGGGCACCCCGTGGGTTACAGCTTCGTGGAGCGTGGACGAGTGGGCCTCGAACGTGAGTACAACGACGACCTGACCGGGAAGACGAGCGAGTTCGAGTCGATCCTCGACGATGTGCGCGGCCGCGAGCGCGAGGGGCACGACGTTTTCACGAACCTCGACCCGCAAGCGCAGCGCGTCGCGCTCGACGGTCTCGCCGGTCGCGCGGGATCGGTCGTCGCGCTCGAGCCGGCCACCGGGCGCATACGGGTGCTGGCCAGCCTTGCCGGATATGACCCCAACACGGTCCCGCGCCGGTTTCGCGAGCTTGCCACCGACCAGCGCTCGCCGCTGCTCGACCGCGCCGTGCAGAGCGGCTACCCGCCGGGCTCGACGTTCAAGGTCGTGACGGCGACGGCGGCGCTCGACTCCGGCAAATACAACCCCGGCTCCGTCGTCGACGGGAAATCGCCGAAGCGGATCGGCGGGGTGTTCCTGAACAACTTCGGCAACAAGGACTTCGGTCCCGTCACGCTGACGGAGGCGCTCACCAACTCCGTCAACACGGTCTGGGCGACCGTCGGCGAGGACCTCGGCAACGCGACGCTCTTCGAGTACATGCGCCGCTACGGCTTCTATCGCAAGCCCCTCGTCGACCTTCCCCTCGACGAGAAGCGCGCGAGCGGCGTTTACGGGCGAAACGGCGGGCTGCTGCGACCGTCCGACGCGATCGACATCGGCCGCGTGTCGATCGGCCAGGAGCGCCTCCAGGTCACGCCGCTCCAGATGGCGCTCGTCGCCTCCGGAGTGGCGAACGGCGGCAGCCTGATGCGTCCTCATCTGGTGCGGGAGGTGAAGGACCGTGACGGCCGCACGGTGCGGCGGGTCAAGCCGAGCGAGCAGAGCGAGGTGATGAAGCGCAGCACCGCGGCGCAGCTCGGCGCGATGATGGCGAACGTGGTCAAGGAGGGCACGGGAACCGCCGCCGCGCTCGAGGGCATCAGCGTGGCGGGCAAGACGGGGACCGCCGAGAAGGGCGCCGCCAACCAGGCGTGGTTCATCGGCTTCGCGCCGGTCGTGAACCCGCGCGTGGCGATCGCGGTGACGGTGGAGCAGACGCAGGGTCAGGGCGGCACGATCGCAGCGCCGATCGCCAAGCAGGTGATGGAGTCGCTTCTGCGATGAGCGAGGTCGCGGCGGACACCATGATCGACGGCCGCTACCGCGTGCTCGAGAAGATCGGCGCGGGGGGGATGGCGGACGTCTATTGCGCCGAGGACACGCATCTCGGTCGCAAGGTCGCGCTCAAGCTGCTGCACTCGCGCTTCGCGCAGGACCAGAGCTTCGTCGAGCGCTTCCGCCGTGAGGCGTCGTCGGCCGCAGGCCTCCAGCACCCCAACGTGGTCGGGGTCTACGACCGCGGAGAGTTCGACGACACCTACTACATCGCGATGGAGTACTGCGAGGGCGAGTCGCTCAAGCAGGTGATCGTCCGCGAGGCTCCGCTCGACCCCGCCCGCGCGATCGCGATCATCAAGCAGATGCTCGTGGCGGCACGGTTCGCGCACCGGCGCAACGTGATCCACCGCGATCTCAAGCCGCACAACGTGATCATCGACGACGAGCAGACCGTGAAGGTCACCGACTTCGGGATCGCGCGCGCAGGCGCCTCGGACATCACCGAGGTCGGCACGATCATGGGCACCGCGCAGTACCTGTCTCCAGAGCAGGCGCAGGGGCGCCCGGTCACCGAGGAGTCGGACCTCTACTCGATCGGCGTGGTGCTCTTCGAGCTGCTTACCGGGCGCGCCCCGTTCGAGGGCGACAGCCCCGTCGCCCTTGCGCTTCAGCACGTGAACCGCGCCCCGCCCTCGCCGCGCCAGCTCCAGCCGTCCGTGCCGCCCGAGCTCGCGGCAGTCGTGCTCAAGGCGCTTTCGAAGGACCCGGTCGAGCGCTATCGCAACGCGGACGAGTTCCTCGGGGCGCTCGAGGGCGTCGAGGCCCGGCTGATGCATGGCCCGGTCGACTCCGAGAGCACGGCCGTCTACGCGCCCGTGGGGGTCGTCGCCCCCCCGCCTGCGCCGGCCCCGCCGCCGGTCGCGGCGGGCGACGGCGCGGTGCCTGCTCCTCCCGCGATCGGCGAGCCACCCGAGCAGGAGCCCCGCCGTCGTAACCCGTGGGTGGTCGCCGCCCTTCTCGCGGCACTCGCCGCGGTCGTCGTCGGCGCCGTGCTGTTGGCCGGCGGCGGCGGGACCGTGACCGTGCCGGCGCTCGGGGGCCAGACGCTCGAGCAGGCGCAGGCTCGGCTCGAAGCCGCCGGACTCGACGACGAGGTCAAGCGTCGCACGGACCAGGCGCCGCGGGACTTCGTGTTCGAGCAGTCTCCGAACCCGGGACAGAAGGTCGACAAGGGCTCGGTCGTCACGCTGTTCGTGTCGAACGGACCCACGACGGTCAAGGTCCCGGACGTGGTGGGCGTCGATCAAGCGGACGCCAGGCGACGGCTGCGCCGCGCGCGCCTGACGCCGGACGTCGAACGCGAGAGCTCGACGCAGATCCCGGAGGGAACCGTGATCCGCACCGATCCGGGACCCGGCCGCCTGGTCGAGCGCGAGTCCTCGGTGACGCTGGTGGTCAGCTCGGGACCGGGCGAGGCGGTCGTCCCGGACGTCGTCGGTGAGGACCAGGAGAGCGCCGTCTCCACCCTGCGGGCGAAGAAGCTCAGCCCGATCGTGCGCGAGCGGTCCTCGAGCGAGCCGGCGAACACCGTGGTCGAGCAGTCGCCCGCGGGCGGGCAGCGCGTCGACGAGGGCTCTTCGATCACGATCTTCGTCTCGGACGGCAAGGTCGCCGAGGTCCCAGACGTCACGGGGCTGCCGCAGGACGAGGCCGAGGCCGAGCTGCGCGACGCCGGGTTCCGCGTGAACGTCCGCACGCGCGAGACCGACCAGCCGGACGAGGACGGCACGACGCTCTCGCAATCTCCACAGAGTGGCGCGAAGCGGCGTCAGAATGCGACCGTGACGATCACGGTCGGCGTGCTCGCGGCGGCCGGAGAGCCGGCGGTGCCGTGAGGGTCGTGGTGCTCGCCGGGGGCCGCTCGAGCGAGCATCCTGTGTCGCTCAACTCGGCAGGCTCCGTGCTCGACGGGCTCGAGCGGGCAGGTCACGATGCGCGCGCGGTCGTGATCGGCCGGGACGGCGTGTGGCGTGAGGCCGACCCGCGGGAGGGCGCCGAGGCCACGGGGCCGGAGCTCATGATCGAGCCGGGTCACGGGCTGTTGGGCGCGGACGTCGTCTTTCCGGCGTTGCACGGGCCGTTCGGCGAGGACGGCACCGTGCAGGGCCTGCTCGAGTGCGCGGACGTCCCGTACGTGGGCGCGGGTGTGCTCGGCTCGGCGGTCTGCATGGACAAGGCCGCATTCAAGGACCTGATGGCGCACGCGGGCATGCCCCAGGTCCGTTACGAGGTCGTGGCCGCGCGCGACTGGACGGAGCGTCGTGCGCAGGTCGAGGACGGGATCGACGGTCTCGGGCTGCCGGTGTTCGTGAAGCCCGCGCGCATGGGGTCGAGCGTCGGCATCTCGAAGGTCACGTCGCGCGAGGGGCTCCCGGCGGCCGTGGACTTGGCGCTCGTCCACGACCCGATCGCACTCGTCGAGGCGGCGGCCGGGGGCATCGAGGTCGAGTGCTCGGTGATCGGCAACGACGACCCGGTGGTCTCGGAGCCGGGCCAGGTGATTGCGCACGGCGATTGGTACGACTACGAGTCGAAGTACACCGAGGGGGGCATGGACCTCGTCGTCCCCGCCCCGATCACGCCCGCGCAGCGGGAGCGGGTGCGGCGGATCGCGCGGGAGTCGTTCCTGCGCTCGCGCTGCGCGGGCCTCGCGCGCGCCGACTTCTTCGTGACCGGCGAGGGACAGATCCTCCTGAACGAGCTGAACACGATCCCTGGGTTCACGAGCACAAGCGTCTTCGCACGGTTGTTCGAGGCGTCGGGAGTCGGATACGAAGAGCTGCTGAACAGGCTGCTCGGTTACGCAGTGGAGCGCTACGAGCGCGAGCGCTCCCACAGCTACTAGCCAAGCAATTTCACTTCCGAGATCGCCGCGCTCGAGCCGCCGGTCGCTCCCTCGGTGAGGCTCGTTATCCAGATCAGGTAGTAGCGCGCAGGGCGCCCCGCGGTGTCGAGGCCGAACGTCTTGCGTGCCTTGTCGACTTTCCCGCTACCGACGAGGGTCCAGCCGTCGAGGTTGGCGGGCACGCGGTCGCTTGACGCGTAGAGCCTGAGATCCCATCCCTGCTTGGGGGTCACCACGCGGATGCCGCGCGCCACTATCGGCCGGCCCGCGTCGAGATACAGTCCGACGCCCTTCTTGATGCTCCCGAAGTCGGGGGTGTCGTAGCGCTCGGTCTCCCACGCCGTCGTCGGATCGCCGTCGAGCGCCAGCGGGACCGCCTCGCTGCGCTCGGACTGATCGCCGGGCGGCGGGTCGTAGTCGTGGACGTCGCTCTCGTTCAGCGAGATCGCGGTCAGGTCGCCTTGGTCCGGCGGATCCTGCTGCGCGTCCTCGCCGTTGATCAGGAGAGCCGCGAGCGCGGCGACGACGCCGGCGATCAGGACATAGACGAGCCCGAGCGCGAGGCGGCGGCGCACCGTCGCGCGGCCCGACGAGGCTCCTGGAAGCTGACTGAGGATGGCGGTCGCCTCGCCCGTCGCCCCACCCGAGCGCGCGCTCTCGTAGGTCAGGATCTCCTCGAGGTCGTGCACGAAGTCGGCCATCGACGCGTACCGCGCGCGGCAGTCTTTCGCCGTCGCACGCTCGATCAGCGAGGCGAGCGCCGCCGATACCTCCGGGCGCCGGCGCTGCACGTCGGGCAGTCCCTCGTGGACGTGCTTCATCGCGACGCTCACGTGACTCTCGCCCGAGAACGGGACCGATCCCGTGAGCATCTCGTAGAGCACGATGCCGAGCGAATAGACGTCGGATTGACCGGTCACGTCCTGCCCCATCGCCTGCTCGGGCGACACGTAGTCCGTCGTGCCGATGACCTTCCCCGCGCCGGTGAGCTGGCCTCTGTCGAGGCCGAGCGCGATCCCGAAGTCGGTCACCTTGGCGCGGCCCTCGTCGTCGAGCAGCACGTTCTGGGGCTTCACGTCGCGATGGACGAGGCCCGCCTCGTGGGCCGCCTGGAGTGCCCTGCCGATCTCGATCGCGTACGCGACGGCTTCCGCGACGGGCAGTTGCTGCTCGCGCTTGATCCTGTCCTTGAGGGTCTCGCCGCGGACGTGCTCGAAGACGATGTAGGGATGTCCGTCGTCCTCGCCCGCGTCGATCACCATCACGACATGTGGATGCGAGAGTTGCGCGACCGTGCGCGCTTCGCGGCGGAATCGCTCGAGGGACGGCTCGTCCTCGGAGATGTGACCGTGGAGGATCTTGACCGCGACCTGGCGCTCGAGCGTCTCGTCGAAGGCGCGATAGACCGTCGACATGCCGCCCGAGCCGATCCTGTCCTCGATCCGGTAGCGGCCGTTGAGCCGGGTGCCGATGACGGTCATGCCGGCCGGTGACACGGGATTTGTCCGTTGGGTAGATCCATCGTCCCTGGCCGCCGGGCGTGAGGCGGCCACCTCGGTATTTTGCGCCGGATGGTGATCGTTAGTTACCACACCCACCCGGCGTGTCCCTGGTCATGGGCCGCCGAACCGGCGATTCGCAAGGCCCGCGGGCCTGGGCCGACAGCCCTCTGGGGGCTCGCTTGATGATCTAGGCGCGGCGGAATCCGCCGCCGTCGCCCGCGAGCCCGGCGGACGGGATGCGCACGACGCCCGCGCTGTCGGTGACCTCGCCGATCACGCGGCTCCCGGGGTGGTGCGCGGACAGGATCTCGACAGCCGCGGGAGCATCCCCGCCGTCCACCACGCAGCAAAGCCCGGTGCCCATGTTGAAGACCTCCCACATCTCGGCGTCGTCGATCTCACCGCACCGCTGGATCAGGCCGAAGACGGGCTGAGGGCCGAGCGGCGCGTCGACGTGGTACCCGACGCCCGGATTCAAGCGCAGCAGGTTGAGCAGCCCGTCGCCGGTGATGTGAGCGAGTCCGTGCAGCCGCAAATCGGAGCGCAGCACGTCGATCGCGGCTCGCACGTAGATCGCGGTCGGCTCGAGCAGCTCGTCCGCGACGCTGCGGCCGAGCTCCGCCGGCGTGTCGTCGAGGGACAGGCCGCCCTGCTCGAGCAGCGCCCGCCTCGCGAGCGAGTACCCGTTCGAGTGGAGGCCGCTCGAGGGCACACCGATCACGGCGTCGCCGGGGGCGATCCGCTCGCCGGTGAGGATGCGGTCACGCTGCACGACGCCGATCGCCGTCCCGATCAGGTCGATGCCGCGCGGCGACGGGTGACCAGCAAGCATCTCGGGAACCTGCGCGAGCTCGCCGCCGGGGATCTCGACCCGAGCCTGCGAAGCGCCCTCGCGCAGGCCTTCGCCGAGCGCCGCGAGCATCTCGCGATCGGCGACCTCGACCGCGACGTAGTCGACCATCGCGATCGGCTCGGCGCCGACGCACACGAGGTCGTTGACGTTCATCGCCACGCAGTCGATGCCGACGGTGTCGAAGCGCGCAACCTGCTCCGCGACGATCAGCTTCGTGCCCACTCCGTCCGTGCAGATCGCGATGCCCGTGATCTCGTCGATCGCGAGCACGCTCGCGTAGTGACCAGGTGGAACGAGCGAGCGGCTCGGCCGTCCCGTGTCGATGCGGGCGAGTGCCGCGACCAGCGCTCCGACGCCTTCGTGCGCGTCGCCGGTGTCGACGCCCGCGCGGGCGTAGGCGTCGCTCATGCGGCCCGCCGCGCAAGCATCGCGAGCGCTCCCGTGCCGAGCGCCGCGCGATATGCGGCGTACGGCCGCAGCGAGCGACCGCGCTCGAGCATCGTGATCAGCCGCAGCGAAAAAAGTGTCGAGGCGAACGCGGCCGCTGCTCCCGCGAGCATCCCGCGGCTCGTCTCGCGCGGGACGCCGCGCTTCGCAAGACGCGCTCCCTTCAGGCCGGCCGCCCCGAGGATCACGGGCAGCGCGATCTGGCGGGAGATCACGTTGGCGTCGGCCCGGCGGAAGCGCAGCAGGCGGGCGGCCGTGAGCGTCGCGCCGTTGCGGGACACGCCGGGCGCGAGGGCGAATGCCTGCGCGACGCCGATCGCAAGGGCGTCGAGCGGCCCGGCATCCTCGCGCGCACGCTCCTGGGGGCGCCCGTCCGCGGCCGCCATCGCGACCGACCCGGCGATCAGGGCGACGGCCACCGGCCGGGCCTCCCCGAGACGCCGCTCGATCGGCCGCTCGAACAGGTACGCGGCGAGTGCAGCCGGCGCGAAGGACAGGGTGAGGGTGGCGAGGTTCGCCGGGCCCAGCGAGCGCACGTACTCGCCGACCTCACGGCGCAGCCCGATCAGCAGGGCGAGCGCTCCACCTGCGTGCAGCGCGACCTCGAAGGACTTGCGCAACTCGGCGTCGAGATCCAGGTAGCGCCATCCGAGCAGGGCCGGCACGAGCACGAGGTGCCCGGAGCTCGAAACGGGCAGCAGCTCGGTCGGCCCCTGGATCACGCCAAGCGCCACTGCCTCTGCGAGCGGGAGTTGCGACACCTAGGGAGTCGTATCAGGGACCGGCGTGCCGGACCCCGCGGCCTTGTTGCGGCGGCGGCGCCAGAGCAGGTACAAGACGGTCCCCACGATGCCGGCGAGGATCACGTAGTCGGCGTAGTGCAGGCTCTTCTGCCACTCGTCCCAGCGGTCCCCGACGGCGTTGCCGACGAGCGCGAACGCGAGCACCCACGGGATGATCCCCGCGAGGCTCAAGAAGGTGAATCGCCAGAACGGCATCCGCGCGACCCCCGCGGGCAGGGAGATGAAGGTCCGGATCACCGGCAGCATCCGCGAGAAGAACACGGTCGGCCCGCCGTAGCGCTCGAACCAGCGGTCGGCCCAGGCCAGGTGCTTGGGCGTGATGTGCAACCACTTGCCGTGCTTCTCGAGCAGCTCGACGCGGCCGTAATAGCCGATCCCGTACGCGATCCACGAGCCGACGAGGTTGCCCAGGACCCCGGCGAGCACGATCTCGAGCATCGTGAAGCGCCCGTCCGAGACCTCGAAGCCCGCGAACAGCATGATCGCCTCGCTCGACGTGGGGATGCATGCGCTGTCCAGCAGCATCAGGCCGAAGATCCCCGCGAGTCCGAGGTCGCCGATGACGTTCGTCGCGAAATCGACGATCGGCTCGGTGAGCGAGGCTGTGTAAAGGGCGTACACGGCGTGCAGGGATGAGTATCGGCTGTCCGTGCCGGGGGGTTGACAGGGTAGCGTGAGGGGCAGTGGCGATCCCCCTGTTCGACACGGAGGCCCAGCTGGGCGAGGTGCGCGACGACGTGGACGCCGCCGTTGCGCGCGTGCTCGAGTCCGGCCGCTTCATCCTCGGCCCGGAGGTGGAGGCCTTCGAGCGCGAGCTGGCCGGGTTCCTCGGTGTGGGCCATGTCGTCGGGGTTGCGAACGGGACCGACGCGATCACGCTCTCGCTGGCGGCGCTCGGGGTCGGACCCGGCGATGACGTGGTCGTCCCCTCGTTCACCTTCTACGCGAGCGCGGAGGCGATCCCGCACACGGGCGCGCGGCCGGTGTTCTGCGACGTCGATCCGGAGACCTTCTGCGTCACGCCGGAGACCGTCGAGCGCGCGCTGACCCCGGCCACGCGGGCCGTCGTCGCCGTCCACCTCTTCGGCCGCGTCGCTCCGGTCGACGCGCTGCGCGAGTTGCTCGACGGGCGTGGCATCGCCGTCGTCGAGGACTCGGCGCAGGCCGCGGGCGCCAAACTTGGCGGCCGGCGCGCGGGCAGCCTCGGTGACGTCGCGACATTCAGCTTCTTTCCCTCCAAGAACCTCTTCTGCCTCGGCGACGGCGGCGCGATCGCGACGGACGACGAGGCGCTCGCCGAGCGCGCGAGGATGCTGCGCTTCCACGGCTCGCGCGACAAGTCGACGTTCGAGGCCGTCGGCTGGAACTCACGGCTCGACGCGCTCCAGGCGGCCGTCCTGCGGGCGGTCCTGGGCCGGCTCGACGGCTGGAACGAGCGCCGCCGCGCGCTCGCGGCGGCATACGCCGCCGCCGGGATCGACGACTTCGCCGCCCCGCCCGCCGCGCGTGACGGCGAAGAGCCCGCGCATCACCTCTATGTCACGCGGGCAGAGGACCCCGGCGCGCTCGCAGCGCGGCTTGCCGAGGAAGGCATCGCGGCGCGCTCCTACTACCGGGTGCCCGTCCACCGCCAGCCCGCGATGGCGGCGTGGCGCCCCCCGGAAGAGCTCCCCGGCACCGAGCTGGCGGCGCGCACGAACCTCGCCCTGCCGATGGGGCCGACGCTCGGGCACGCGGCCGCGGCCGTCACGGCGGCGCTCCGAACCGTCCGCGCCTAGATGTTGCCTGAAGCGATTACGCTGCAAACACGGCCTTCATGCGACGTGCCCGCCTGCCGTGTCCGGTTCCCAAGCCCGTAAACTGCGGCAGATGCGCAAGGCCGTGAGCGACCCTGTCTACCGGCATCGCCTCGTTCAGCTGCTGGTCGACGCGGGCCTGGTGGCGCTTGCCTACTGGCTCGCGTTCGCGCTGCGCTTCGACCAAGGGATCCCGGGGCGCTACAGCGACCTGCTCTGGCAGACGATCGCGTTCGTGGTCGTCGGCAAGGTCGTGATCTTCGCCGCGTTCGGCCTCTACGGGAAGTGGTGGCGCTACGTCGGCCTGCGTGACTTCGAGCAGATCCTCAAGGCGGTCGTGGTCGCGAGCCTCGTGATGGTCGGCGCGCTCTACGTGTGGTCCCCGACGGACAGCGACCTGCCGCGCTCGATCGCCGTGATGGACGGGCTCATGACGCTCGCGCTGATCGGTGGCGTGCGGCTTGCGATCCGCAGCGTGCTCGAGCGCCCGCCGCGGGGAGCGATGTTGCCCAAGGGGCAGGAGGTGCTGATCGTCGGCGCCGGCGAGGGCGGCCAGCTGGTCGCGCGCGAGATGCTGCGCACCTCGTCGCTGCGCCAGACGCCGATCGGCTTCGTGGACGACGACCCGCGCAAGCGCGGCATGCGCATCCACGAGCTGAAGGTGCTCGGCACGACCGCGGAGCTGGACCGCCTGCTCGACGACGTGGAGCCCGACGAGGTGATCATCGCGATCCCTTCGGCGCCCGGCGTATTGCGCGAGCGAGTCGTGCGCGCGTGCCGCGACCGCGACATCCCCGTGAAGACGCTGCCCGGCGTGTTCGAGCTGATCTCCGGGTCTGTCAACCTGATGCGCCAGGTGCGCGAGGTGCGCGTCGAGGACGTGCTCGGCCGCGAGCCGGTGACGTTCGACATCGAGGAGACCGGCGCATACCTGCGCGACCGGATCGTGCTCGTGACGGGCGCCGGAGGCTCGATCGGCTCGGAGCTGTGCCGCCAGATCGCGCGGGTGCGACCCAAGCTGCTCGTCCTGCTCGACCACGCCGAGGACAACCTCTTCGAGATCGAGCGCGAGCTGATCCGCGAGCGCCACTTCACAGCTTGCGAGTCGATCCTCGGTGACTGCAAGGAGACGCAGCGCATCACCGACGTGATGCAGCGGTTCCGTCCTGACGTGGTGTTCCACGCCGCCGCCTACAAGCACGTCTCGCTGACCGAGGAGAACCCGCTCGAGGCGGTTCGCAACAACGCGATCGGCACGCGCGTGACCGCGCAGGCCGCGGCTGCCGTCGGCGCGGAGCGCTTCGTCCTGGTGTCGACGGACAAGGCCGTCAACCCGGCCACCGCGCTGGGCGCCTCGAAGGCGATGGCGGAGTGGATCGTCGAGGCCCTCGGCCGCCGCTACGAGCACACGATCTTCTGCTGCGTGCGGTTCGGCAACGTGCTCGGCTCGAGCGGCAGCGTGGTCCCGCTCTTCCGCCGGCAGATCGAGCAGGGTGGCCCCGTGACCGTCACCCACCCCGAGATGCAGCGTTATTTCATGACGATCCCCGAGTCGGTTCAGCTCGTGATCCGGGCGGGCCGCCTGGCGCGTGGCGGGGAGACGTTCGTGCTGGAGATGGGCGAGCAGGTGAAGATCATCGACCTCGCCCGCAACATGATCCGGCTCTCCGGTCAGGATCTCGAGGATGTGCCGATCGATATCGTCGGGCCGCGCCCTGGGGAGAAGCTGCGCGAGGAGCTCTTCCACCCGGCCGAGCGCGCCGTGCCCACGGAGGCGGACCGCATCCTCCGCGCCGAGCGAGCCCCTCTCGATCCCGACTGGGTCGACTCGGTGTTCGAACGGATCGAGCAGCTGGTCGCGCGCCGTGAGGAGGCCTTCCTCACGCGCACGCTTGCGCAGCTCGCCCGGGAGGCATACGGCGACAAAGCGGGCGACGACACCGGCGGCGACACGGACGTGAGGGCGGGCGCCGGCTCCGTAGTGGTCGATTAGTGGAGCTGGTCGAGCGCGTCGGGTCGTACGTCGGGTTCGCCGCCTTCCTCGGGCTGGCGATTCTCGCGCTGCTCTATTTCTCGCAGGCTCGTGACGTACGCCGGCTGCGTGATTGGGCGGGTCGCGCGCCCGAGCGTGCGCTCGGGACGGAGCAGGGCGAGCCGGCGACCGAGGTCGCCCCGACGACGCCGGCCGCTCAGCATTCGCTGCCCGCGACCCCGTTCTCGCAGGCTGCCGCGCCGCGCAAGCGAAAACCGCTTCGCGAGCGCATCCGCAACGTCCACATCCCATACGGGCGCTACATCGCGATGACGGTGGCGGGCCTGCTGATCGCCGCCGGCGCGGCGTACGGCGTGCTCCAGGTCACGGGCGACGACGGCACCTCGACCACCGCCCCGACCGCCGAGCGCCCGCGTGAGAAGAGCGGAGGCGACCAGGGCGGCGATGGCAAGCGCCAGGTGAACGTCGACCCGTCGGGGGTCACGGTCGCCGTGTTGAACGGCACCGCCGTGCAGGGCCTCGCGGCCCAGGTCGGCGAGGAGCTCCGCACCGGCGGCTTCACGCTCGGGACGATCGGGAACGCCGCGCGCATCGACCAGACCGAGTCGCAGGTGCTCTTCCGCAGCGGACAGGCACGCCCGGCGCGTGCGGTCGCGAACCGGCTCGGCATCGACAAGACGGGTCCCGTCGACTCCGTCAACGAGGAGATCGCGGGATCCTTCGACGCGGTGGTGCTGGTCGGTAGCGACCGAGGGGGGTGAGTCGCCTCAGGCGGTCCGGCGCCGTCCCGGTGCTGATCTTCGCGGGCCTCGTCGCCGCGACGTTCGCGGCCTTCTTCGTCACCACGCGCCTGAAGCGCTCCGCGCCGGTGATCGAGCAGCTCACGTTTCGGCGGAGCTTCTCGCCCAACGCCGACGGCCGCTTCGACATCGCCGTGTTCGCGCTGCGCCTGCGTCGCACCGACGACGTCACGGTGTCGATCGTGAGGCGCGGCGGCAGCGAGGTGCGCACGCTCGCGGAGGACCTCCCGCTCTCGAGGGGGCTTCGCTACCGCTTCCGCTGGGACGGACGCACCGATGCCGGTCGCGGAGCGCGCGACGGGGAGTACCACTTGCGCGTCGGTTTGCGCCGCCAGGGTCGCACGGTCACGTCACCGCGCAAGCTGTTCCTGGACACCGCGCCGCCGCGCCCGGTCGTCAAGTACGTCTCGCCGGACTCGATCTCGCCCGACGGCGCGGGCGCGGCAAACAGCGCGATCGCGCGCTTCGCCGGGCCCAGCCGCCGCGCCCGGTTGCTCGTGTATCGCACGGACGCCGGGCCGCCGCGGCTCGTCGCGGTGAAGCGGATTCCGCGCGGCGCGTCGACCGTGCGCTGGGACGGCCGCGTGAACGGCGCCCCGGCACCCACCGGCGCTTACCTGTTCGCCGTGCGCGCCCAGGACGCCGCCGGTAACGTCGGGCCGGTGCAGGTGCCGCCCCCGCGCCGGCGGGTGCGCGGCCATCCGGGGGTCGCCGTGACCTACGTCGCCGCGCGCTCGCGCGGAGCGGTCGGCGCCGGCGACGTCACGAGGTTCGGCGTGGCCGCCGACGGGAGGCGCTACCGCTGGCACGTGCGCCGGCTCGGCTCGCGCCGGATCGTCGACCGCGGCTCCTCACGCGCCTCCTCGATCGCCGCGCGCGCGCCGTCGGGCAGGTCGGGCGTCGCGCTGCTGTCGGTGCGCGTCGGCTCGCACCGTTATACGACTCCGTTCGTGGTGCGCGGCGAGCGCCGGCGCCGCGTGCTGGTCGTGCTTCCCGCGATCACGTGGCAGGCACGCAACCCGCTCGAGGCCGACGGCGACGGATACCCGGACGTGCTGCCCGAGGCTCGCCGCGTGAGCGCGCGGCGCCCGTTCGCGGGCGACGGCATGCCCCCGGGCTTCGTGCCCGACCAGTCGAGCCTGCTGCGGTTCCTCGATCGTGAGCGCCTGCGCTATGACCTCATGACGGACCTCGCCCTCTCGAGGGCACCGGAGGACACGCTCGATCGCTATTCGGGGATCCTCTTCGCCGGCGCGCCGCGCTTCGCGACCTACCGGGTCGAGGCGCTGGTGCGCACATACCTGCGCGGCGGCGGACGCGTCGCTTGGATCGGCCGGCAGGGGTTCCAGTGGAGCGTGCGCGCCGACGGCGGCGAGCTGGCCGCCCCGAGGCGCACGCCGGGGGCGCCGTTCGGCGAGCGGGTGCGCCTCGAGCCCGAGGCCGTGCCGCTCGCGGTGCTCGCCGATCACATCCGGTTCTTCGCGGGCGGGCCCGGCGCCTTCGGCCCGTTCGGCCCGGTCGAGGAGTCGCTACGCCTGCCGCGCGGCGCGCGGCTGCTGGCCTCGGCCGGAACGGGCGCGACCCGGCCCGCGATCGTCGTCTATCGCCGCGGCGAGGGCGTCGTCGCGCGGATCGGGGTCGATGGCATCGGCCGCGCGCTGGGCACCTCCCCCGACGCCGCGCGGATAATGCGCAGGCTATGGGTCCTGCTCTCGCGGTAGTCGGCGCCGCGCCCGACCTGGGAATCGTGCTGGCGGCCCTCGCAGCGGCGGGCGTGCTGCTCGAGCACCGGGCGCTGCGGCGGTGTCTTTGGATGTCGCTCGCGCTCGTGCTGACGGCCGTGCTGCTCGTCGGGCACATCGCGGACACCGAGCAGTTCCGCTCGCTCACGGACGAGCCGCTGAAGTTCGCCGGGCTGGCCGTCGCCGGGGTGCTGCTGGCGGGCTTGCTCGGTGCCACGTTTGCCCGCCACCCTGCGGCCTTCGCGATCGCGGTCGTCGCTGTGCTGCCGTTCCGCATCCCGATCGAGGCGGCGGGCACGACGACGAACCTGCTCGTCCCGCTCTACATCGTGATCGCGGGAGGGTGTGGCGCCTTCGCATGGCGCGTCCTCAGCACCCGGGACGACGCGGTCTTGGAGGATCCCGCCCGCCCCCTGTCGCTCGCGCTCGCCGTATTCGTCGTGCTCTACGCAGCGCAGGCCCTGTACTCGAGGGATTTCGACACGGCGCTCGAGCAGGTCGTGTTCTTCCTCGTCCCATTCGCGTTGCTGTACGCGTTGCTGCGGGAGGTGCCGTGGACGCGCGCGGTCGTGCTGGGCTGTCTCGGAACGCTCGTCGCGCTCGCTGTCGTCTTCTGCGTGATCGGCTTCTGGGAGTACGACCGGCGCGAGCTCTTCTGGAACCCCAAGGTGATCACGGCCAACCAGTTCGAGTCGTATTTCCGCGTCAACTCCGTCTTCTGGGACCCGAACGTCTACGGGCGGTTCCTGGCGCTCGTGATGACGGCGGTGGCTGGGTTCCTGCTCTGGAGCCGCCGGCCGCGGCCGGCGCTCGCTGCGGGCGCCCTGCTCGCGGTGATGTGGGGCGGCCTGGTGCTGACCTTCTCGCAGTCGAGCTTCGCGGCGCTGCTGGCGGGGCTCGCGGTGCTGGCCGCCCTGCGCTGGGATGTGCGTCGCGCGCTCGCCGCCGCGCTCGCCGGGGTGCTGCTCGCGGGCGTGATCGCGGTGGCGTTCCAGGACACGCTGAAGATCGACCTGGGCAGCTCGTCCGGGTTGAACAAGGTGACGAGCGGGCGCTCGAACCTGATCGGTGGAGGCCTGGAGCTGTTCGCCGGCCGTCCTCTACAGGGGTACGGCTCGGGCGCGTTCGGGCGCGCGTACCGTAAGGAGCGCAAGGGGAACCAGCAGCAGGCCGTCTCGGCGTCGCACACGATGCCCGTCACCGTCGCGGCCGAGCAGGGCCTGCTCGGCCTGGCCGCTTACGTAGCCGTGATCGGCGCCGCGCTGGTCGCGCTCTTCGGAAACGGAGCGTTCGCACGCGCGCGCCGGGACGAGAGCGCCGCCGGCGAGGGCAGCGCCGGCTTGCGGATCGCGCGCGCCGCGCTCGCGGCGATGTTCGTCGCCCTACTCGTGCACACGATGGTCTACGCGGCGTTTCTCGAGGACCCGTTCACCTGGGTGATCCTCGCCGCCGGTGCGTCCCTTTCCCCGCTGGCCCGGCTGAGCGAGGCGCGCACCCGCGCGCCCGGGCGTCACCCCGACCCCGTCCCGGCAGCCACGTAGATGCTCCGTCGCGTCCGTCACCCAGGCAAGGCCCGAGCTTCGGTCACTTTTCCCCCTATACGGGGGTCAATCGACCGAAGCTCCCCGCGCGCGTCCCGCGACATGGGGACAGTTCCTACCATCTAGTGGCTACCCACCTCAGGCGGCTGGCGTCCACCGGCGCGGCCTACACCGCGTCGAGCGTCATCTCCAAGCTGTTCGCGGTCGCCCTCCTGCCCGTCTACACGCGCCACCTGACGCGCGCCGACTACGGCGCCGCCGAGGTGTTGCTCGCGACGGTCGTCGCGCTCAGCATCTTCTTTCGCTTCGGGATCATCGAGGCGCTCCTCAGGTTCTATTACGAACGGGAGGACGAACGCTCCCTGGACCGTGACTCCGTCGTGCGTTCCGCGGTGGCGTTTCTGTTCATCGCGATCACGCTCGGCGCGCTGCTGGTCGCCGCGTTCGCGGGCCCGCTCTCGGAGGCTCTGCTCGACCGCCGCGAGACCGAGCTGATGCTGATCGCCGCGGGCGGGCTGTGGGTGTTCACGCTCTACGAGCTGCTGATGGCGATGTTTCGCCTCGACGAGCGCGCGCGGGCGTACTTCACGGCGAGCCTCGCGAACGTGCTGATCACGATCGCGCTGACCGTCTGGCTGGTGGTCGTGCGCGACGAGGGAGCGCGCGGGCTGCTGCTCGGCAACTTCGGCGCGTCCGCCGTCATTCTGTTCGGCCTCTTCTGGGTGCATCGGCGCCGCATCGCGCTGATCCCGTCGGTGCGGACCGTGCGCCCGATGCTGAGCTTCGGGCTGCCGACGATGCCCGCGGAGCTGTCGCTGTACGGGCTGAACGTCATCGACCGCGTCGCGATCGCGCGCCTCGCGGGACTCGCGGAGGCGGGGCTGTACGCGCTCGCGGTGAAGTTCAGCCAGGTCGTCACCGTCGTCGTGCGCGGCTTCAACCTCGCCTGGCCGCCGCTCGCCTACTCGATCCGCTCCGACGAGGAGGCGCGGCGCACCTACTCGATGGTCGTTACGTACTACCTGCTGGTCGCCTTCACGATCGTGCTCGCGCTCTCGCTCGAGGCGCGCTGGGTCGTGCGCGCGCTCGCGGCGCCCCAGTTCTTCGACGCCTACCAGGCCGTGCCGCTGGTCGCCACCGGCGTGACCCTCTACGCGCTCTACCTCGTGCTGTCGGTCGCGGTTGGCCGCGTCGGGCGCACGGGCTACAACTTTCCCGTCACAGGGGCGGCGTTGGCGTGCAACCTCGTGCTGAACCTCGTGCTGATCCCGCCCTACGGCATCGTCGGGGCGGGCATCGCGCTGGTCGTCTCCTACCTGGTGATGGTCGCGCTCATGTACCTCGTGACCCGGCGGGTCTTCCCGCTCGGCCTCGAATGGGGCCGGATCGCGCGCATCGTCGTGCTCGCCACGAGTCTGTTCGCGGCCGCGGAGCTGCTGCTGCCGGACTCCGGCGCGATCGGCTTCCTGACAAGGGCCGCGCTCGTCCCGGCGTACTGGGCGCTGCTCTTCGCGAGCGGCTTCTTCCACGCCGCCGAGGTCCACCAACTGCGAGCGGCGGCCGCGCTCGTACGCGGGAAGCTGGGTGGCTCAGGAGAGGCGCCGGAGGACCTGGAAGCCCTGCGCCGTCGCACGGAGCTGATGGACGAGGTGCACGACGCCCAGTAGCGCGATCAGCACCTCGCGCCCCGCGACGTGCTCGACCGTCGGGTACCCGCCGTCGATGCTGCCCAGCACGAGGTCGAGCACCACGAACGCGCTCAGCAGGTTGACGAAGCCGGGAAACACCAGCACCTGCCCGAGACCCGTCCAGCGCCGCCACAGGAAGCCGCGGCCCTGCGCGCCCGCCCGCCGGTCGCGGTAGTCGCCCCCGAGGTCCATGCGCTCCGGGTCGCCGCCCTGGCGGGCGAGCACCGCGCGCAGGAACTCGGGCGACGTGCGCAGATCGGGCCGGTCGCGGAAGAGGCCGAGCATCACGTGGTCGCGCGCCGAGTAGGCGACGCGCACGACGCTCAGGATCGCGACGAGCGCGGCCGCCATCAGCCAATCGTGGCCACTCTCCCGGAACGCTCCCCATGCGAGCGCGGCGATCGCGATCGCCGGCACGTAGTAGTGGCCGATCCAGTCGAGGTACGCGCCGCCCGCGTTGGTCTGGACGCCCTCCTGATGGGCGCGGTAGCGCGCGACCTCGCCGTCGGAGTAGTCGACGACGAACGACAGCTGGAGCAACACGAGGCCGCCGACGAGGACCCAGAACTGGTTCGAGGCCAGCATCACGGCGCCGGCGACTCCGGCGAGGATGCCCGCGACCGTCACGGCGTTGGCGCTCATGCGGGTGTGCAGGAGTAGCCAGGTGATGCGGATCGAGAGCTTGCGCACGACCACCGCGTATGCGTTGCGGAAGTCGCGCGGTGCGTCAGGGTCTCGACCCTCGCCGCCGCAGATCGCCTCGAGCTCACGGATGGGAGGGATCGCCACAAGGTCACGATATGTCGGCGGTCGGCGGTCCGCGAACTGCCCGCCGCGAACTGCCGACTGCGAACTTGTCGATACTTCACGCATGAGCAACCTCCCCCTCGTGTATCTCGCGGCCGGCGAGGGCCGCCGCCTGCGCCCGCTCACCGATGCGGCGCCCAAGGCGCTGCTCGACGTGGGCGGCGTGTCGCTGGCCGAGCGTGCGTTGTCGAGCTTGCGCGCCGCGGGGACCGGCGAGGTGATCGCCGTGACCGGCCATGCGCGCGAGTCGCTGCGCTCGCTCGGCGATCTCGTCGACGGCGAGCGCTTCAACGCGCGCTACGCGGAGCACGGGAACGTGTACTCGCTGTGGTGCGCCCGCGACGTCGTTACGCGTGGTTGCTACGTGGCCAATTGCGATGTCCTGTTCGAGCCCGCGATCGCCCGCGCGCTCGTGACGGCGGCCGGGTCGGCCGTGCTGACGGCGGCGGATCACGGCGTCGACGCCGAGTCGATGAAGGCGGTCGCGCGCGACGGGCGCCTGGTCGAGCTGAGCAAGCAGGCGCCGGTGGGCCCGCACCCGGAGTACATCGGCCTCGCGCGGATCGACCCCGCGCACGGTCCCATGCTTGCCGAGGTGCTCGAGCGCTTCGTGCGTGACGGCCCCCTCGACGTCTACTACGAGGACGCGATCCAGGAGCTTGCGGCCCGGGCGCCCGTCGGCCTCGTGCCGGTGGACGGCCTGGCGTGGATCGAGATCGACGACCACGAGGACCTCGCGCAGGCGCGCGGCGAGGTGCTCGACCGCGTCGCGTGAGGCCGGAGGCGCAAGCCGGAGCGGCGACGTCTCGCCACGGCCTCGCGGTGTGGCGGCGCTACATGGAGCTGCCGCGCTATCTGCGCGCGGTGAACGGGCAACCGGAGCTGACCGCTGCGCTCGAGGAGCTTGCGGGCGCACTCGACTTCGAGCGCCTCGCGATCGTCGGCGGCACGACCTTCACCCAGCGCCTTGCCCGCGATCTGGCGGAGGCCCTACCGCGGGCGGGCGAGCCGCCGCCCGGCGTCGAGGCGAACACCGAGCGCGAGGTCGCCCGCCTCGCCGCGTCAGCCGCGTTGCGCGACGCCGATGCCGTCGTCGCCGTCGGGGGCGGCAAGACCATCGACGTCGCGAAGTCGGCCTGCGCGGTCGCGGAATTGCCGCTGATCGTCGTGCCGACCCAGCTGACGGCAGACGGGATCGCGTCGCCTGTGAGCGTCATCCGCGACGCGACCGGGGACCTGCGCAGCGGCCCCGGACGCCTGCCGATCGCCGTTGCCGTCGACCTCGACGTCGTGGCGGCCGCGCCGCCCGCCCGCACGCTCGCGGGCCTCGGGGACCTCCTCGCGAACCCGTGTGCGCTCCACGACTGGCGGCTCGCGGCGGCCGCGGGCGGCGCGGAGGTCGACGACTTCGCCGCGCTCCTGTCGCAGAGCGCCTTCGATCTGGTCCACGCGCCCGCTCCCGCGGGCCTCGCGGAGGGCTCCCCGCCCACCGAGTTCCTGCACCGCTTGCTGCGCGGCCTCGTGCTGAGCGGCCTGGCGATGGAGATCGCGGGCTCCTCACGGCCGTGCTCCGGCGCCGAGCACCTGATCAGCCACGCGCTCGACGCGCGACATCCGGGCACGGCCCAGCACGGCGAGCAGGTCGCGTTCGGCGCGCTGCTCGCGACCCGGCTCCAGGGCGGTGACTGGCGCGGGCTGCGCGGGTTCATGCAGGACGTCGGCCTGCGGGACGCGGCGGCCGGGTTCGGCCTCCCCGCGGACGAGGTCGCGACGGTCGTGCTCGCCGCGCCCTCCATGCGCCCCGATCGCCACACCGTCCTGAGCGAGCCGGCGGCGACCGCGGAGGCGATCGGCGAGGCCGTCGCGGACGTGCTCGCCCCGGCCCGGCCGTGAGCGACCGCGCGAGCGTGAACGTGCGGCCGGCGCGACCGGTGGAGGCCGCCCGGGTGGCGCCGCTGCTTTACGGGGTCAGCCCCGAGGCGCACGACCGCTTCGCGGGCGACGGGGAGCGCGCGCTGCAGCTGATCGCGTCCGCGTTCGAGCGCGCCGGCAACAGCGGGAGCGCGGAGGTGACGCGGGTGGCCGAGGTGGACTCCGAGCCCGTGGGCGTGATGTGCTGTTACCCGGTGTGGGAGGCGCCGGCGCGCGCTCGCGCATATGTGGCGCTCGGGATCCGTGCCTCGCCCGTCCTGCGCCGCCCGCTCATGCACGCGTTCCTCCACCGGGTGCAGCGCGCGACTCCCGGGCCCCCGCGTGAGGCCATGTACGTCGACGCGCTCGCGACCGCGCCCGCGTTTCGCCGGCGCGGGGTCGGGCGGGCCCTGCTCGCCGCGGCCGAGAACGAGGCGAGGGACTTCGGCCTGATCCGGGTCGCGCTCGAGACCGAGGTCACGAACGCTCCTGCGCGCGCCCTCTACGAGCGCTGCGGCTTCCTGGCCGGAGCGCACGGAAGGCGCGTGCGCGGTGTCCCCCGGTACGTCGGCTACGTGCGGGAGCTGTCCGCCGTCAGATCGATGACCGGCGCTACTCGCCGAGCACCTTGATCACGAGCCGCTTGCGCCGGCCTCCGTCGAACTCGGCGTAGAACACCTGCTGCCACGGGCCGAGGTCGAGCCGGCCGCGCGTCACGGGCAGCACGACCTGATGGTGGACGAGCAGGTTCTTGAGGTGCGCGTCGCCGTTGTCCTCGCCGCCGCGGTGATGACGGTAGTCGCCCGGGTCGGGGGCGAGCGCGCGCGCGACGTCGTTGGCGGGCGGTTGCCACGACGGGGGCGCCAGCTTGTCGAGCCACTCGAGCGTGTCCTCGAGGATCCCGGGCTCGTCGTCGTTGACCCACACGCCCGCGGTGATGTGCATCGCCGAGACGAGCACCATGCCCTCCGCGATCGCGGACTCGTCGACCGCCTGCTGGACGTCTTCCGTGATGCGGATCCACTGGCGCCGCGCGGTCGTTTCGAACGTGCGATAGACGGTGTGCGCTGTCAAGGTGCGCCTTCCTGTCGCCGGTTGAACTCCTCGGCCGCTTCGCGCAAGCCTTCGCCGCGGCCGGGAATGGCCGAATGGTAGGCATGCCAAAGGTAGCGGCGCGGGCTGTGCCCGGGGAGCACGACCGCCGCGAGCGCCCGCAGCCCGTAGGTCGCCGCCGTCAGGAGTCGCACGGCAGCGGCGGTCGCCACGCCGTGGTGCTTGCGCAGATACCGATCGCGGTTGCGCGAGAACTCGACGATCCGCCGCCGCGCGCCCGTGCCGTGCGAGAGCTGCTCCCTGTGAACGATCACCGCGGCGGGCACGTAGATCACCGACCATCCGGCATCCCGCGCCCGGTGTTGCCAGTCGACCTCGTCCGAATACACGAAGAACTCCGGGTCCATCGCGCCGACCTGCGCGATCGCCTCGCGCCGCACCATCATGCCCGCCGACTGCACCCAGTCCACCTCGCGCACCGTGGACCCCTTGCTCTGCACCGTTACCCGGCGGTGCAGGAAGAGCACCCCCGCGAGCGCGGCCACGACGCCCGGGAACCGCCAGGCCGAGGCCTGCTGCACGCCGGCGGGACCGACGATCAGCGCGCCCGCCGCGGCGGCGCCCGGCACGGCGCCGAGGGCCTCCCGCAGGCTGTCCGCGGCACCCGGCGTGAGCGCCGAGTCCTCGTTCAGCAGCAACACGAGGCGCCCGCGGGCGCGCTCCATCAGCTCGGAGTCGTTCTCCGCCTTGCCGCGCCGGCGCTCGAGACGCAACAGCTCGACGGCCTCGCCGAAGCGCGCCGTCACCGCCTCCGCGCTGGCGTCCTGGGATGCGTTGTCGATCACGAGCACCTCGAATTCTCCCGCGGGAGGATTGGCAAACACCGACTCCAGGCAGCGCAGCAGGTCCTCGCGGGCGTCGGTGCTGACGATGCAGATCGAGATCTCGGGCGCGGAGGTCACGTCGGCCCAACATAATCCCCGCGATGCGCGTGACGGTCGCCGACCCCCCTGCCTACACGCCGCCCTACGACCATGCGCTGTGCGAGGCACTCGCGGACCGGGGGCTCGAGGTGACGCTCGCGACCAGCCGCTTTCGCTACGGGCCGGTGCCGGCCCCGGCCGGCTACCGCCGGGAGGAGTGCTTCTATGGCCTCGCGCCCGGGAGTGCCGTGGCGAAGGCGATCCAGCACCCGCGCGACATGGCGCGCCTCGCCCGACGCGCCCGCTCCGCGCGGGCGGACGTCGTGCACTTCCAGTGGCTGCCGATCCCCCTTCTGGACAGGCTGCTCGTGCGCAGGTTCGAGATGCCCGTCGTGCTGACGGCGCACGACGTGATGCCGCGCGAGGTGCGGGCGGGCACACGTGGCGGCATGCCCGCGCTGTTGAGGGCGGTGGACGCCGTCGTCGTGCACTCGCGGGCCGGCGCGCGGCGCGTGATCGAGCAGGCCCGCGTGCCGCGCGAGCGGGTGCACGTGATCCCGCACGGCGCCTTCACGCACATCGCGCAGTCGCCCGCAGGGCCGGCTCCGAAGGGACTGGCCGGGCTGGAGGGCAGGCCCCTCGTACTGTTCTTCGGCCTGCTGCGCCCCTACAAGGGGATCGACCTCCTGGTCGAGGCGTTCGCCGGAACCCCCGGCGACGCCGTGCTGGTGATCGCGGGCATGCCCCGGATGCCGCTCGCGCCGCTCGAGCGGCGCGTCCACCAGCTCGGCATCGCGAATCGCGTGCGCTTCGTCGCGGAGTTCGTGCCGGACGCGGACGTGCCCGCGTACTTCCGGCGCGCCGACCTGGTCGCCCTGCCCTACCGCGAGGTCGAGCAATCGGGGGTCCTGCACACCGCGCTCGCGCTGGGGACGCCGCTGCTGCTGAGCGCGGTCGGGGGCTTCCCCGAGATCGCGGAACGCGGTGCCGCGCGACTCGTCGAGCCCGGCAGCGTGGACTCGCTGCGAGCCGGGCTGGTCGAGCTGCTCGCCGACGAAGGGGCACGCGCGGAGCTCTCACGAGCGGGTCTCGCGCTCGCCGCGGGCGAGCACTCCTGGCGCAACGCGGCGGCCCTCACCGAGAATCTCTACCGTAAGCTCGTGAGCGGGTGCTCGTGAGCGCCGCCGAGGTGATCTTCTGGGTCGCGGCCGGGTTGATCGTCTACACGCACCTCGGCTACGCGCTCGTGCTGCGCGCGCTGGCGTCCGTGCGCTCGCGAAAGCCGGCGGGGGCGGCCCGGGAGGACCCCAGCGTCAGCGTGATCGTCGCGGCACACGACGAGGCCGACGTGATCGCGCGCAAGGTGGAGAACGTGCTGGCGCTCGACTTTCCGCATGACCGGGTCGAGCTGATCGTGGCCTCGGACGGGTCGGAGGACGGAACCGTGGAGCTTGCGCGGACTGCCGTCGGCAGTCGGCGGTCGGCAGTCGTTCTGGATCTACCGCGGCGGGGAAAGGTCCTCGCCCAGGACGCCGCCGTCGACGCCGCCAAGGGCGAGATCCTCGCCTTCTCCGATGCCAACGCCTTCTGGGACGCGGGTGCGCTGCGCGCGCTCGTGAGGCCGTTCGCCGACCCGCAGGTCGGCTACGTCTGCGGGCGGCTCGCCTACCTGGCGCCCGACGGGTCCAACCAGGAAGGCGTCTACTGGCACTACGAGAACTGGGTGCGCGGTCTCGAGAGCCGGATCGGCTCGGTGACGGCCGGCAACGGCGCGATCTACGCAGTGCGCCGCGAGGCCTACATGCGCCTCGACCCGCGCACGAGCCACGACCTCGCGTTTCCGTTCAACATGGTCAAGCGCGGGTGGCACGCGGTCTACGAGCCCGCGGCGCGCGCGGCTGAGCGGCCGGTCGCCTCCGTCGAGGGCGAGTTCCGCCGCAAGCGGCGCATGATGAGCCACGCCTGGCCCGCCGTGCTCGGGGGAGGGATGCTCGACCCCCGCGGATACGGGCTCGTGTACGGCTTCGAGATCCTCTCGCACCGGGCGCTGCGCTACGCGACGCCGTTCCTGCACGTGGTCGTGCTCGCGACGAACGTCGCGCTGCTCGGCGAGGGCCCGGTCTACGTGGCGGCACTCGCCGCCCAGGTCGCGCTGCTCGCCGGCGCGGCGCTGGCCGGTCCGTTGCGCGGACGCCCGCGCGCGCTGGCGCTTTGCCGGTACTACGTGCTGATGACCGCGTCGCTCGGGGCCGGCCTCTGGGATGCGCTTCGCCACGGCACCCCTGCTACCTGGGAACGCGAGCCCGAGCGCCCGTGACCAGCGTGCCGCCGGATCCCCGCCCGGGCGCGACGCGCGCGATGAAGCGCGTGATCGACGTGATCGTCGCGGCGTGCCTGCTCGTGGCCCTTGCGCCGCTGCTCGCGCTCGTGTGCATCGCGATCCGGCTCGAGAGTCGCGGGCCCGCGCTCTACCGCCACCGCCGCGTCGGAAAGCACGGGGCGCATTTCGACCTGTTGAAGCTGCGCACGATGGTCGTGGGCGCCGAGGGAATGGGCGCGGGCCTCGCCGTTGACGAGGGCGACCCGCGGATCACGAGGGTCGGCGCCGCGCTGCGCAGGTGGTCGCTCGACGAGCTGCCGAACCTCGTCAACGTGGTGCGGGGCGAGATGAGCATCGTGGGGCCGCGGCCGACCGTCGAGGTGCAGGTGTCGCAGTACACGCCGCGCCAGCGCGGCCGCCTGTCGGTCGAGCCGGGCATCACGGGGTGGGCGCAGGTGCGCGGCCGCGCCGCGCTCCCGTGGCACGAGCGGATCGAGCTCGACCTCTGGTACATCGAGCACTGGTCAGTGCGCCTCGACCTGCGGATCATCGCCCGCACGGCACAGCTGCTGCTCACCGGCAAGGGCCTCTACCGCGGCGAGCGCGGCGGCTGGCGACCGCCTCCGGACGCCTGAGGACCGCGCGGCCGCGCCCGCCGCCGGCTAGCTGCGTTCCCACGCACGTTGTTCCCGTTGCGGGCCTGGCGCTCGTCGCGGGTTCGAAAACCGGGGTGGGTAAGAGCAGGGCAGGACCCGGGACGAGCAAGGACTCGCGCGACGCGTCGTTTGCGACGCAAAGCGCACGCGTCGCCCGTGAAAGAGCCGTCTGCGCGTGATTCGCATGAGGTGCGTCGTCCGGCAGGCGCCGGTCGACGAACTTTCCCCCCTGGCGCCCGCTTTCACGCATGGCGGGAGGGAAAGTTCGGCGGCCGATGCGCGACCCGGAGGGCTTTCGCCCGTGACCGCGACCTTTCTCTGAAGTCTCGTGACACTGCGCCGCCCAGCGCGGTCGCAGACGCCGACGATCCGTCTTCCCTTGCCCACCCGGTTCTCCACGCCCGAGCTTGCGCCCGCGAGGCGCATTCCCGCGGCCTGAACAGCGTGGTTGGGACTACAGCTACTCCACGCGGAACTCGGCGACCGCGGAGCGCGCCGAGAGGTTGCGCGCGTCGCTCAGGGTCGAGAGCCGCAGCCTGTAGGCGGCGGGCCGCACGAGGCGCAGGTTGGTGAGGAGCTTGCCGCCACGCAACTTCACGGCGCGCCGCGAGACGCGCACGAGGCGGCCACCGGACGTGCGGCGCTTGAGCGTCAGCACGGCGGTCGCCTTGCGCGGCCGCACGGTGCCGGCGACGCGCACCCGCTTGCCCTCCACGTCCACCGCAGCCGTGATCACGGGCCGGACGCCGATCGCGACGCTCGCCGAGCTGGAGGGAAGCAACCCGGGCTCGCCCTCGAAGCGCGCGCGCAGTCGCCGGTTCAGCGAGAGCCGCAGGTTCGTCGCGGCATTGCCCGCCGCGTCGGTCTTCACGGAGTGATTCGTGCGCCAGCCGAGGCGCCCGAGCACCTGAACGTTGATCCGGCGGCCTCCGAGCGGGGCGACGGGCGCGCTCCCGACGCCCAGTGAGAGGCGCAGCGCCGCCTTGCGACCGAAGGTGATGTTGCGCCGCTCGCGCTGCGCCGTCGTCCGGGTCGACGCGCGCGGGGGGCCGGGGGCGACCATCGTGCGCAGCTCGGGCAGTTGCGCGTAGAGGCCGTCGCCGGGACAGGCGGTCGCGTTGCCGTCGCGGTGGCCGGCGATGCGGTCGAACACGGGACGCGACCCTGCCGGGTACCGGTTCGACCCCCCGCCGCTCGAGACCACCTCGACCTTGCCGGAGGGCGGCACGCCGTGGACCGCGAGCTTCCAGCTCAGCAGGCGCGCGAGCGCCCCGAGCCCGGCGGGGGTCTGGCCGCCGGAGCTGAACGTGCCGAGGCTCGCGATGCCAGTCGAGCTCGAGTTGTAGCCCTGCGCCTGAGCGCCGAGCACCGCTTCGCCCGTCCCGCCGGCACGGCCTTCGAAGATCGTCCCGTACCGGTCGACGAGGAAGTTGTAGCCGACGTCGTTCCAGCCGTTCGTGTTGCGGTGGTAGCGGCAGATGCCGAGCACCATCGCCGCCGAATCCTCGGGTCCGTACTCGTTCGTGCTGACCGTGTGGTGGACGAACGCGAGCTTCACCTCGCCAAATGCCGGATCCGCGCGCGGGGGGCACTTGCCGGCGCCCCACTGCTCGCGCGGGACGATCGCGGGCTGCGCGGTGTCGGCCTCGGCCGAGCCCGCGCCGAGCACGGTCCGCGCGGCGCTCACCACTGCGGTACCGAGCCGGCGCAGGCCGCTCTTCACGCGGTCACGGCGCGTGGCGGTGCCCGTGGTGTTCACGAAGCTGAGCCGCAGTCCCCGCACGTCGCGGGCGCCGGAGATGCGCAGCTGAAGCTCGTCGGCCTCACCGGCCCACACGGGGTCCGAGGCGCGCTCGTGCCGGCGGTGCTCGGCGGTCCCCCTGTCGGGCGCGTGGTCGGGGTCGGTCCCGACGAGCACCCAGCGGCTCCACGCGTCACCGTCGCGGCGAACGCGTATGCGCAGCCGCTTCACCTGCCCGCCCTGCCAGCGCAGCCCGGCGATGTTGAAGCGCTTCCCGGGCCGCACCACCCGGCCGAGCTGTCGCGCCGCGCGAGCACCGGAGGACGTGCCGGGGACGGCGACCTCGAACTCGACCGGGTCGGGAACATACGGACCCTCGGACAGCGCCGGGCCGGCCGCCCACGTAAACGCGGCGATGGCCAGCAGCGCTGCGATCGCGGCCACGGCTTTCAATCTGTTGCCCTCACCCCCACACCGTCACCGAACACGCGGCGGGGGACCGGGTTGCGCTCGCCGCTGCGCGCGCAAGCGAATTGCTACGCAGTCTGCTCGGGACCTTGGTCGCGGTAGCGGTCGCGGAACGCGCGCAGCGCGTCGAAGGTCTCGTCCGTGAGCTTCTCGCAACCGATCAGGTGGCCCCATGCGCTGGCGGCGACCCGGTAGCGGAGCTTCGGGTTCGGGAACAGGACCATGTGGTACGGGTCCTCCTGGTAGAGGCCGCCGAGACGATCGACCTGGGCTTTCCGCAGGGCGGGGTCGTACTGGATCTCGATGCGCCCGTGCTCGAGGGTGTGCACGAAGTGCCTGATGTCGGTCGCCGTCGCCGGCTTGCTGTAGACGCCGTCGCCCGCGGGCTGGGGATCATGGTTCCCCGACGTGGGAGGGTTGGTCTTGTAGGTGACCTTGTCGTCGGGCCCGATGTGGCTACGGCCCTCGATCACGGGATTACTGAGGCGGCACCCGGCCGCGCGCGCTGCCTGCACGAGGTCCGTCGTCTGCTGCGGCGGCGGATCGACGGCCCCGTCGTAGCTCGCCTCGCCCGCCGGGACGCGCCCGGCCGAGCTCGGGCCGTCGCCGCCTCCGCCGGCCGTCACGGCGATCACCACGGCCACGACCGCGGCGACACCCAGGGCGCCGCCCACGATGATCGAGTACAGGCGCTTGCGGCGAGCCTGGTCGGCCTCTTGGCTCTCGCGCGCCAGCCGCTCGGCCCGGCGCTGCTCCTTCTCGTCTTTCCTGCTGGCCACGAGGTCAGATTATCCAAAGGTCGCTGGTCTCCTGCGCAGTTCGCGGTTTCGTGGTCCGCAGATCGCGTTGCGCCGGGTAGGGTTGCGCGGTGGCCGTGAGGGACCGAACTGCCGTCGAAACGAGGTCGATCGAGGCCGACGTCGCGATCGTGGGCGCCGGGATGGCGGGCCTGTCCGCCGCGCTCGAGCTGACGGCCGCGGGCCGCTCGGTCGCGGTCCTCGAGGCGCGCGAGCGCGCCGGCGGGCGCCTCGAGTCGGTCAGCATCGGGGACGGGAACTGGATCGACGTCGGCGGCCAGTGGGTCGGTCCCACGCAGGATCGCCTCTACGCGCTCGCCCGCGCCAACGGCGCGGCGACGTTCCCGACCTGGACCGCCGGCCAGAACGTGGTCGAGATCGGCGGAGAGCTGACCCGCTACACGGGCACCATCCCCCGCCTGCGCCCGCATGCGATGGCGGACGTCGGGCAGGCGATGCTGCGGCTCGACCGGATGGCGCGGAAGGTCCCCATCGAGGCTCCCTGGAACGCGCCGAAGGCCAAGCAATGGGACAGCCAGACGGTGTGGTCCTGGATGCGGCGCAACATGGCGACGCGCGGGGGCCGGGAAATGCTCGAGATCGCGGTGAAGGCGGTGTGGGCGGCCGTGCCCGCAGACGTCTCCCTGCTGCATCTGTTGTTCTACATCGCGTCCGCGGGCAACTTCGACCTGCTGCTCGACACCGAGGGTGGAGCGCAGCAGGATCGCTTCGTCGAGGGCACGGGCAACCTCGCCCGCAGGGTGGCCCACGGGCTGGGCGACCAGGTGGTGCTCGGCGCTCCGGTGCGGCGCATCGAGTGGTCGGCCGGCGGTGTCCGGCTGACGGCCGACGGGGTCGAGGTGCGGGCCGCGAAGGCGATCGTCGCGATACCGCCCACGCTCGCGGGCCGCATCTCGTACGACCCTCCGCTGCCCGGATACCGCGACCAGCTCACGCAGCGGATGCCGATGGGCGCGGTCATCAAGTGCTTCGCGATGTACGACGAGCCGTTCTGGCGAGCGCAGGGCATGAGCGGCAGCACCGTCAGCGCGAGCGGCCCCCTGACGCTCACCGTGGACAACTCACCGCCCTCGGGGTCGCCCGGGATCCTCGTCGGCTTCATCGAGGGCGATCACGCAAGGTCGTTCGGGCGCGTGAGCGCGGACGAGCGGCGCGCAGCGGTCCTGCGCAACCTGGAGCAGCTGCTCGGCCCGCGCGCCGGGCGCCCCGACGGCTTCATCGAGAAGAGCTGGGCGGAGGAGGAGTGGAGCCGCGGCTGCTACGAGGGCTACACGCCGCCGGGTGTGCTCACGGCCTTCGGCCCCGCGCTGCGCGAGCCGATCGGCCCGATCCACTGGGCGGGCACTGAGACAGCCACGCGGTGGAACGGCTACATCGACGGCGCCCTCCAATCGGGCGAGCGCGCCGCCCGCGAAGTTGTCGCGGGCACCCCGGCGCGAGCGGCAGCAGCTGTCGGCTAGCTGGCGCGGCGACGACGGCGCTGCGCGGTCTGCCGCGTGCGCGGCTTCCAGCATTCGTCCAGGAACGACGCGATCTCGCCGGTCAGGCGGCGCGGGCGCAACCTCATCTCGTAGAGCGAGTCGGCCTCGAGCAGCCGGCCGTGCGGCAGCTCCTCGGAAAGCATCTTCGCGTCGGAGAAGGGGTGGATCGCGTCGCGCGGGTGGCCGAGCACGATCGCCGGCGCCTCGAAGGTCTTGCGCTCCTCCCGCGGCGGGGCGGTGCGCCCGAAGAAGATTCCCTGGAGGATCGCCGCGGACGGTCGCGGGTCGCGGCTCAGGACGTCGAGGAAGACGTCGGGATAGTGGCCGAAGACGCGCGGGACCCGGCGCATCAGCGCGGCTGCGGGCCGGGTGATCGGCTTGCCGAAGGTCAACGACACGAGCAGCGGCGTGAACGCGATCGCGCATCCGAGCAGCGCGTTGTCGAGCACCGGCATCTCCAGCAGCATGCCGCGCAACCGCGACGGCGCGAGCGATGCGACCTCGAGCGTCGTGTTGGCGCCGAGCGACGTGCCCCCGATCACCGCCTCGTCGAGCTCGAGATGGTCGAGCAGCGCGACGACTTCGCGGGCGAAGATCGGGATCGAGTACCGCCACATGTCGCGGGGCGCGTCCGACTCGCCGTGCCCGAGCAGGTCCATCGTGATCACGCGGTGGCCGCGATGGGCGAGGTCGCGCGCGAGCGGCTCGTGCATCCGGCTGGGCATCAGCAGGCCCGGCAGCAACACGACGTTGCGCTGACCCTCCCCGTGCACCTCGTAGGCGAGGCGGTGACCGGCATGCACGAATGAGTCCATCGCAAACGAGTGTATCCGCGGCTTTCCCGCCACGCGCGTCTGAATCGCCCAAGTTGGGCTGTCTTCGAAGCGGGACGCGACCTGCCGGTGCGTTCGGATAGAGTCCACCGCCCTGTGAGGCGCCTCCCCCGTCACATCGGCGCTTTTCCCTGCACGTGAAGGTAGGCGTACCGAAAGAGCTGAAGCCCGGGGAGCGCCGTGTGGCGCTTGTCCCGGACTCCGTGAAGAAGCTCGCGGAAGCGGGCTTCGACGTCGTTGTGGAGCGCGGCGCGGGCGCCGAGGCGAACGTCACCGACGCTGAGTACGAGCAGGCGGGCGCGACGCTCGGGGACGCGAGCGCCGCCTGGGGAGCCGACGCGATCGCCAAGGTCGCGGCGCCCGGGGCCGACGCCCCCCTCGCCCCCGGCAAGGTGCTCGTCGGCTTCCTCTCGCCGCTGAACAGCCCCGAACTGGTGCGGCGGCTCGCCGACGCCCGGGTCACGAGCTTCGCGATGGAGGCGATCCCGCGCACGACCCGCGCGCAGGCGATGGACGCGCTGTCCTCGCAGGCGGTGGTTGCCGGATACCGCGCAACGCTCGCGGCGGCGCAGCGGCTGGGCAAGTTCTTCCCGATGCTGATCACCGCGGCCGGCACGGCCAAGCCGGCCCGGGTGCTCGTGTTGGGCGCCGGCGTCGCCGGGCTCCAGGCGATCGCCACCGCAAAGCGCCTCGGCGCCGTGGTCGAGGCCTACGACGTGCGGCCCGCCGTCAAGGAAGAGGTTGAGAGTTTGGGCGCCAAGTTCGTGCAGATCGAGGTGCAGCAGGAGGAGGCCGGGTCAGGCGCCTACGCCAAGGAGGTCTCGGCGGACGTTCAGCGCCGCCAGCAGGAGTTGCTGGCCGACCGCGTGGCCGCCGCCGACATCGTCGTGACGACTGCGGCCGTTCCCGGCCGGCCCGCGCCGAAGCTCGTCGGTGCCGACATGGTGCGCGCGATGCGCCCCGGCTCGGTGATCGTCGACATGGCGGCCGAGACGGGCGGCAACTGCGAGCTCACCGAGCCCGGACAGGTCGTCGTCAAGGACGGGGTAACGATCGACGGCACGCTCGACCTCGCGAGCCAGATGCCGTTCCACGCGAGCCTGCTCTACGGGAACAACGTCGTGAACCTCCTCAAGCACCTGGCGCCGGAGGGCGAGCTGAACCTGAACTTCGACGACGAGATCATCGCGGGCGCCTGCGTCACCCACGACGGTGAGATCGTGAGCGAACGGGTGAAGCAGCAGATGGCCGCGCCGGCCCCGGGAGGCACGCCATGAGCGGCGACTTGATCACCGAGATCACGATCTTCGTGCTCGCCGTGTTCGTCGGGTTCGAGGTGATCTCGAAGGTGCCGACGATGCTGCACACGCCGCTGATGTCGGGGACCAACGCGATCCACGGCATCGTGCTGCTCGGTGGCCTGATCGTCGTCGGGGCTGAAGACGCGGACACGCTCGCGAAGATCGCGGGCACCGTGGCGGTGGTGTTCGGCACCATCAACATCGTCGGTGGCTTCCTCGTCACCGACCGCATGCTGGAGATGTTCAAGGGCCGGCGCAAGCCGGGCGAACGCTCGAAGGACAGCAGTTGACGATCGCCAGCTTCGTCCGCGACCTCGACTTCATCAACTCGGCGTACCTCGTCGCGTCGATCCTGTTCATCCTCGGGATCCGCGGCCTTAGCCACCCGCGCACGGCGCGACAGGGCAACATCCTCGCGTCCGTCGGCATGCTGATCGCGGTCGTCGCGACGCTGCTTCATCCGGACGTGGGGAACTACGGCCTGATCGCCGTCGGCATCGCGATCGGCACCGTGATCGGCGTCGTCTCGGCGCGCGCCGTGAAGATGACGGCGATGCCGCAGATGGTGGCGCTGTTCAACGGCGTCGGCGGCGGCGCGGTCGCCCTGGTCGCGCTGTCCGAGTACCACGAGCTGATTCCCGACCCGGGCGAGATCCCGCTCGACACGCTGCTCCCGACGCTGCTCGCGTGCGTGATCGGCGCGATCAGCTTCGCGGGGTCGGCAATCGCCTTCGCGAAGCTCCAGGAGCTGATGACCGGCCGGCCGATCGTGTTCCCCGGCAACCAGTTCATCAACTTCGGGCTCGTGCTCGGCATCGCCTTCCTGGTGATCTACCTCGCGACCGGCCAGGAGAGCGAGAGCCTGTTCACCCTGATGCTCTGCGCCTCCCTCGTCTTCGGAGTGCTGCTGATCATCCCGGTCGGAGGCGCCGACATGCCGGTCGTGATCTCGATGCTGAACGCGTTCACCGGGCTGTCCGCCGCGGGCGCCGGCTTCGTGCTCGACAACAACTCGCTGATCATCGCCGGCTCGCTCGTCGGCTCGTCGGGCACGCTCCTCACGATCCTGATGGGGAGAGCGATGAATCGCTCGCTCGCGAACGTGCTGTTCAGCGCGTTCGGGTCACACGCCCCCGCTGGGCCGGCCGGGGCCGCGCAGGAGGCCCGCCCGGTGCGCGACGTCGGGCCCGCCGACGTCGCGACGATGCTCGCCTACGCGGACAAGGTGATCGTCGTCCCCGGGTACGGCCTCGCCGTGGCCCAGGCGCAACACACGGTGCGCGAGCTTGCGGACGAGCTCGAGAAACGCGGCGTCGAGGTGAACTACGCGATCCATCCCGTCGCCGGCCGCATGCCGGGCCACATGAACGTGCTGCTCGCAGAGGCAGACGTGCCGTACGAAGCGCTCAAGGAGATGGACGAGATCAACCCCGACTTCCCGCAGACGGACGTCGCACTCGTGATCGGCGCCAACGACGTCACGAACCCGGCGGCGCGCGAGGACCAGAGCAGCCCGATCTACGGGATGCCGATCCTCGACGTCGACAAGGCACACCAGGTCGTCGTGCTGAAGCGCAGCATGAACCCCGGTTTCGCAGGCATCGAGAACGAGCTCTACTACGGCGACAACACGGTGATGCTGTTCGGCGACGCAAAGGACTCGGTCGCAAAGCTCGTGGCCGAGGTCAAGACCGCGTAGCGGCCGGCAGCCGCCGGTCCACGGAGCGGCTACCTTTACGTGTCCCCCCAACCGAGAGGTAGGCCATGTCAATCTGGCTGATCGTCCTCATCGTGCTGATCGTGCTGCTGGTTGTGTACGCGGTCGTCACATACAACAGCCTCGTGCGTCTGCGCAATCAGTCCGAGGAGGCCTTCTCCGACATCGACGTGCAGCTCAAGCGTCGCCACGACCTGATCCCGAACCTCGTCGAGACGGTCAAGGGCTACGCCGCGCATGAGCGCCAGGTCTTCGAGAACGTGACCGCCGCACGCAGCAACGCGACGGCTGCCCAGGGCCCGGAAGCCCAGGCCCAGGCGGAGAACCAGTTGACCGGAGCCTTGCGTCAGTTGTTCGCCGTGGCCGAGGCCTACCCGGATCTGAAGGCGAACCAGAACTTCCTCGAGCTCCAGAACGAGCTGACCGACACCGAGGACAAGATCCAGGCTTCGCGCCGCTTCTACAACATGACCGTGCGCGACCTGAACACGAAGATCCAGCAGTTCCCGTCCAGCATCGTCGCCCGCTTCGCGAATGCGCACGAGCGCGAGTTCTTCGAGCTGGACGATCCGGCGGAGCGGGCGGTCCCGGCCGTCAGCTTCGGTGGCGCGCCGGCCTAGGCGTAGTCGTTGTACAAGCAGATCTCGTCGAACAAGCGGAAGTCGCTGGCGCTGCTGGTCGGCTTCCTCGTGCTCTACGCAGTGCTCGGCTACCTGCTGTCGCTGTACTTCGGGCCGGCGGCGCTGATCGTCGCCGGCACGATCGCGGTCTTCATGCTGGTGATCAACATGTGGATCGCGGACGACCTGGTCGCGGCCGTGACCGGCGCGCAGCGCATCGAGCGCAAGGAAGAGGCGCCGGAGCTTTGGCGCATGGTCGAGAACCTGGCGATCACCGCCGGCCTGCCGATGCCCCGCCTGTTCATCGTGCCCGACGAATCGCCGAACGCGTTCGCCGCGGGCCGCACGCCGAGGCAGGCGATCGTCGCGGTCACGACGGGGCTGCTCGAGCGCCTCGACGAGGAGGAGCTCGAGGGCGTCCTCGCACACGAGATGAGCCACATCCGAAACTACGACGTGCGGCTCATGACCTGGGCCGCGGTGCTTGCGGGGTCGATCGCGCTGCTTGCCCAGATCTTCACCCGTGCACTGTGGTTCGGCGGCGGTGGCAGGGATCGCGGCGGCGGCGCGGCGAACGTGATCCTGCTGGTCGTCGTCGTGGTGTCGCTGATCCTTGCGCCGATCGCGGCGGTGCTGATCCAGTTCGCGATCAGCCGCCGCCGCGAGTACGTCGCGGACGCGGGAGCCGCCGAGCTGACCCGCTATCCACAAGGGCTGGCGTCGGCGCTGGCGGCGATCTCCGAGCAGGCAAAGCCGTCACGCGCGCTCGGCAACCCGGCGATCGCGCACATGATGATCGTGGCGCCGCTCGGTGGCCGGGGCCGCTCGTCGAAGCTCTTCTCCACGCACCCGGCGCCGGAGGACCGGATCGCCCGGCTCGCGCAGATGGCGGGCGGGGCGGATCACCGGCACGAGGAGCTCACGCAGGGACGCGCGCTGCCGCGCGAGACGAAGCCGCGAGGACATCCGCCCGAGGAGCCGATGGCCTCGGCGGGCCTCTAGGACGTGCTGGCCCTCACATCCCGACCGAACGTCCCGGACTGTGTGCTCTGGGCGGTATCGCGGGACGTTCGGCCACGAGCTCTGGGTCCGGCGCTGGATCGCCACCCGGCTCGTCGCCCGTAGGCACCGCTACCGCTTCCTCGGCAAGAAGGCACCGGCCACGAGGGTGAACAACCTCATTGGGAGCTACATCTAGAGCCGCGAGAGACCGCCGACGGCGGTCTCTAGAACCTTGCGGCCATCGCCCGGGCTCGAGATCTGGGCCACGACCAGCGCCACGTCGTCGCGAAGGTCCGTTGCGTCGGTGTCGAGCAGGCTCGTCTCGATCCGCTCCGCGACCTCGGCGGCCGCACACCCCGCGCAGGCACGCACGGCTTCGAGCAGGCCGTCGAAGCCCACCATGCCCTGCCGTGTCCGGGCCTCGGTGATGCCGTCGGTATAGAAGACGATCGTGTCCCCGTGGTACAGCTCGAGCTCGCTCGTCGAGAGCTCGGGGTCCGGCACGACGCCGAGCAGGGTGCCCGGCTCGCCGAACGCCTGGACGGTCCCGTCGGAGCGCATCACGATCGGCAGCGGGTGCCCGCCGCTCGACACGGTTGCGAGCGTGGACGTCGTTCCCATGTCGAAGCTCGCGAGCACGACGGTGCAGAACTGGTAGGCCATCGGCCCCTCGGCGAGCATCGCGCGGTTCAGCGTGCGCAGCAACTCGTCCGGCGGGTCGTCGCCACGCATCGCCGTCGCGCGCAGCGTGTGGCGAGCGAGCGAGGTGACGGCGGCCGCGTCCGCGCCCTTGCCGCACACGTCGCCGATCGTGATCGCCCACTGGTCGGGGTCACGGACGAAGATGTCGTAGAAGTCGCCGCCGACGTCGTTCTTCTCTCCGGCGGGGCGGAAGCGCGCCGCGATCTCGACACCGGGGATCTCGGGCAGGTGCGGAGGGAGCAGGCTCTGCTGCAACTTGGTCGCGATGTAGCTGCTTTCGCCGTAGAGCCGTGCGTTGTCCACGGCGGTCGACGCGCGGCGCGCAAGCTCCCTGATCACGCGCACGTCGTCCTCATCGAAGCCGCGCTCGGAGAACAGCGCGACCGAGATCGCTCCGAGTATGCGCCCGCGCGCCATCATTGGCACGACGACCGCGGAGCGTGCCGGCCAGTCGCGCACCACCTCGAGGTATGAGGCCTCGGCGGTCCATGCCTTGTGCATCTCGCGATCGATGTCGTCGACTTGCTGCAGCTCCCCGGTCCGGATCGCAACGGCGATCGGGTGCTGGCCGGCGGGATCGATGTGCTGGTCCTTCAGGCGCTCGAGCACGGGCTTGGCCGACTCGTCGGTCGTCGCGATCGCGATCCTGTCGATCGCGCCGTGCTCCTCGAGGAGATCCACCATGCAACCGTCTCCGAGGTCCGGGACAGCGAGGTTGGCGAGCTTCTGGAGCGTCTCGTGGAGGTCGAGCGTGGAGTCGAGCTCGCCGCTCGCAGTGACGAGGAACTCGAGCTCGTGGCTGCGCTTGCTCAGCTCACCGAAGAGGCGTGCGTTGTCCACCGAGAGCGCCGCGCGACGCGCGACCGCGGAGGCGAAGTCCAGGTCGTCCTGACTGAAGAGCTTTCCCGACTCCGCCGACACGAGCGTCATCACCCCGAGGGTCTGGCCGCGAGCGCGGAGCGGCACCAGCATCGCCGAGCACATGCCGAGGTCGCGCAGGATCTGGAGGTGCGTGGAGTCGCGCGCGGCCTGTTCGATCATCTCGTCGGAGATCTCGCGGTGGAACTCGGCCTCGCCGCTACGCAGCACCTGCGGCACTCCGCGCGTCTCGTCGGGATCGGTCGGGTAGCGCTCATCGAGCTCCCACGCGAACCGCTCCCGCTCCGGGTCTGTGTGCGTGACGGCGATGCGCTCGGGGGCGCCACCCTGCCCGGCCACGTGGATCGCGCACCAGTCGGCGAGACGGGGGACCGCTATGCGGGCCAGGCGCCGCAGGACCTCTTGATAGTCGAGGGAGCTGTCCAGTGCGGTGTGGATCTCGACAAGGAACGAGGCCCGGCGCTCGAGCTCCTCGGCCCGGCGTCTCGCCTTCGTCTCCTGCTCGAGCAGCCGCACGCGCTCGCGCTCGATCTCGAGCTCCTCGGAGATGTCGCGGATGATCCCCGCCATGCCGACGACCTCGCCGCCACCGTCGTGGATCGGGGCCAGGCTGAGCGCGACGTCGACGGGCGAGCCGTCCTTGCGCCGGCGAACCGTGCGGTGGTTCAGGATGCGCTGGCCGTCCATCAGCTGCCGCATCAGCCAGCGGGACTCGTCGGCGCGGTCCGGAGGCGCAGTCTCGGCGATGTCCATCCCGACTGCCTCGTCGGAGCTGAATCCGTAGAGACGCTCGGCGGCCGGGTTCCACGCGCTGATGCGCCCGTCGAGGTCGACCCCGACCACGGCGTCACTAGAGCTCTCGACGATCGCCGCGAGCCGCCGCGTGCTCTCCTCGCCGCGCTTGCTCGCCGTGCGATCGCGGATGTAACCCGCGAACATCGGAGGCTCCTCCGTGCCGATCCTGACGACCGATACCTCGACCGGAAACTCGGAGCCGTCCGCGCGCATCCCGGTCAGCTCGAGGCGCCGCCCGAGAATCCGGCCTTCGCCCGTCGACAGGTAGCGGTCGACCCCGTGACGGTGGTCGTCGCGCAGGTGGGGTGGAACCACGACGTCGGCGACCCGCTTCCCGACGACATCGGCCCGCCGTCGCCCGAACGTCCGCTCGGCGGCGGGGTTGAACTCCACGATACGACCCTCGTGGTTCATGGTTATCACGCAGTCGAGCGCGGACTCGAGCACGGCGCCGCGCAGCGCCTCGGCCCGCCGGACGGCCTCTTCGATGCGCCGCCGGTAGAGGTGCTGGCCGATGTAGCGGCCGGCCGTGACCATTCCCTTGATGAGGCTGGGGTCGGGCGCCCTGCGCCCGCGAGAGAACAGCTCGACGACGGCTCGCGGCCCGCGCTCACCCAGGATCGGGAAGGCGACCGCCGAGCGGATCGAGGCTGCGACGGCCCTGGGTGCGTGGGGCAACGTTTCGTCGCTGCGCACGTCGCCGATCCATGCCGGCTCGCCGCTCGCGAGGACGCGTCCGGCGAGGCCGAAGCCCGACTCGGGCTCGAGTTCCTTCATCAGCTCGTAGAAGTGATCGAGCCGTCCTTCGGGAGACGTCCACGTCGCACTGCACCTCAGCGTCCCGGAGTTGCTCTCCATCTCCCAGAGGGCGCCGGCGTCGAACCGCAGCGCCTCGCCGACGGCGGCGAGGATGCGAGCCCCGGCATCCTCGAGGCGGCTGGTGTCCGCGAGCGCGCGCGCGACCTCGCCGTCGAGGCGTGACCGGACGTCGGCACGCTCCCGGACGCTGGCGACACGGATCGCGAACAGCCCCGACAATCCGACGAGGCCCACCTTGAGCAAGAACTCGAATGACCCGATGGTGTCGTCCTGAACAGCGGCCAACGCGGCGAGACCGATCACCAGACCAACGACCGCGGACGTGGGGCGCCGCCCGGTCCCGACCGCCGCGATAAAGGGCGGGAGGGCGAACAGCCCGAGCAGGTTGGCCGTGTCGCGGGTCGCGACATCGATCGCGAACAGCGCGAGGGACACCCCCACGGCGAGCGCAAGCCAAGCGACCATCGAGCGCCGCGCCGTGAGCAGATCGAGCCTTTCCTCCATCGAGGTGAAAGTACCAGCAAGCACTCACAGTCCCGGCTGCTCGGGACTGGGCGTAAGAGCGCCGCCCCCCGGATTGCGGTGGTCCTGCTAGCCGGCGGGTCCCGGCCCGGCCGCCGCCGGGTCCTCGAGCGGCGCCCTGCGTGGCGCCTCGTCGGGGCCGCCGTACGGGCCCCGGCCTCCCTCCTGAAGAAAGCGCGGCATCGCGTCGCGGTCCCCGTACGCGGAGCCCCACACGATCCTGTCGCCCTCGATGCGCCAGACCCAGGCGGCCGGGGTGTTCAGCTCGAGACCGTCATGGGCCCGCGCCTTCACGCGTCCGAGGACCACCACGTGGTTGCCGACCTCGCGATACTTGGCCGGCTCCAACTCGAGGCGGGACCAGAGGGCCTCGGCGTCCTGGAAGTACCGTCGCATGCCGTCGTGCCCGCGGTAGCACTTGCCCTCGTTGAGCACGGTCGCGGTCGGACCGAAGAACTCGATCTCCGGGTCCATCAGGTCGAGCAGCGCATCCACGTCGCGCGCGGCGAACGCCTCGAACATGCGCTCGACGAGCGCGCGCGGTCCAAGACCGGCTGCCTCCTCCCCCCTCATCGCGTGGGAGTATGCCCTATCGCGCGAGCCGCCAACACCGACTGTTTCCGATGCCCAGACTGAAGCGCGTCGACTGTTCCGAGCCGGGCATCGCGCGCCGGCGCCGCGGCCGTGGTTTCGAGTTCCTCGACCCCGTCGGCGAGCGCGTCGACGACGAGGACACGCTCGCCCGGATCCGTGAGCTCGCGATCCCGCCCGCGTGGCAGGACGTGTGGATCTGCATCGCGCCAAACGGCCACCTACAGGCCACCGGCGTCGACGACGCCGGACGCAAGCAGTACCTCTATCACGCGGAATGGCGCAACCGGCGCGACCAGGAGAAGTTCGACGAGATGCTCGACTTCGCCAAAGCGCTGCCGCGGCTGCGGCGAGCGGTTAAGCGCGACCTCGCCGGTGAGGAGCTCGACTTCGACCGGGTGCTCGCATGCGCGGTGCGGCTGCTCGAGTTGGGGATGTTCCGCGTCGGCTCGGAGGACTACGCCGAGACGAACAAGAGCTACGGCCTCGCGACGCTGCGCAAGGAGCACGTCACCATCGACGGCGATTGGATCAGGTTCGACTACCCCGCGAAGAGCAACCAGCGCCGCGTGCATCGTGTGCTCGACGCGCTCGTGCTCCCGGTCATCTCGGGGCTCAAGCGCCGTCGTGGAGGCAGCCCCGAGCTGCTCGCCTACCGTAAGGGCCGCCGCTGGGTGGACGTCACATCCACGGACGTGAACGAATACGTCAAGCGCGCGATCGGCGGCGAGTTCTCGGCGAAGGACTTTCGCACCTGGAACGGCACCCTGCTTGCCGCGGTCGCGGTCGAGGGCGAGGTCCCCAAATCGAAGACGGCGCGCAAGCGCCGCATCAACGACGCCGTCAAGGGCGTGGCGGCCTTCCTCGGCAACACTCCGGCGGTGGCCCGCGCCTCCTACATAGACCCGCGGGTGTTCGACCGCTTCCAGTCAGGCTGGACGATTGCTCTGCCCGGTCGCACCGGCGAGGAGGTGCTTGCGAACGAGGCGGCGCGCCGGCGCGCGGAGCGAGCCGTGATCGGCCTGATCTCGGACCCGGATGAGTCGGACCTCGTCGAGCGCCGCCTGGCCGCCTGACCTGCCATTAGGGTGCGGCAATCGCGCAAGGGGACCGGTACAACCGTGAGGAGAGCGAGGAGGAGCGCCTCGACCGCAATCTGCTGGAGCTGCTCAACGAGCTGCGCGTCGCGCTGCCGGGCGTGCAGGTCCTGTTCGCGTTCCTGCTCACCGTCCCGTTCACGCAGCGGTTCACCACTCTCACGGAGGGGCAGGAGAAGGTCTACTACGCGACACTGCTCGCGACGGCCGCGTCAGCGCTGCTGCTGATCGCGCCCTCCGCGCACCACCGCATCAACTTCCGCCAGCAGGACAAGCACTACATCATCTTCCTCGCGAACAGGCTGACGATCGCCGGCCTCGGATTCCTCGCGCTGGCGATGTCGGGAGTCGTGCTGCTGATCACCGATGTGCTCTACGGCTCGCCGACGACCGCGATCGCGACGGCAGCGACGGCCGCGGCCTTTGCGGTGCTCTGGTACGTCGTCCCGATCGTGCGCCGCATGCGGCGCACGGATTAGGTCAACCCGGCGTACCAGGCGCCGAAGCTGAGCGCGAACAGGCCGAGCGCCGGGATCAGGACGGTGCGGTAGACCGGCTCGACGATCGGCCGCGTCAGCACCCAGGTGAAGAGGCTCGTGCAGAGCGCCATCGAGAGCACCGACATCGGGGCGAAGATCGCGAGCGCGGCGGCAGCTTCGAGCTGGGTCGGGAGTGCCGCGATCAGCAGCAGCACGACAGCGCCGGTGCCGGCCAGGCCGTGCAGCATGCCGATGCCGACCGCCTGCTGTGGCGTGCGCACGTGGCGGTGTGCGTGGCTGCCCGGGCCCCTGCGCAGGTGGCGCTGCCGTTCGTGGCCTGGGTCCTCGGATGAGGCTTCGTCCCTGTGGTGATGGTGGTGAACCGGCCGGTGCTCGTGCGCGCCGGCACGATAGTCGCCCATCATCCACTTGAACATCACGCGCGCGGCCAGCACCAGGATCACCGCGCCGACCGCCTTCTCGGCACCGGCCTCGAGCCACATGGGGAGCTCCGACTTGAGGAAGATGAGGGGGAGTCCGATCACGAGCAGCGTTCCGGCATGACCGACGCCCCACCAGACGCCGAGGCGCGTGGCCGCGCGGCGGTCCCCGCCGTCAGCGGCTACGAGGGACGTGACCGCTACGAGGTGATCGGGGTCCGAGGCGTGACGCAGGCCGAGCACGAGGGCGATTCCTAGCGCGACCAGCCATGACGCTCCGCTGAACAGGCCCGTCAGCCACGCATCGACTTCCTCAAGCGGACGAAACAGAACCTCGAAGTCCACCCCGAATCCCTCCAAGTGGGTCGAATACACCGCTTTCCGCGGCCCTGGCAACCCCGTATGTGGGGCTACCTCCGGTGGATCACTCCCTCTGGAGCGGAATCGTACCCCTCGGACGACGCTAGGGCAGGTACCGTCTGTGCATGGCTTCGCAGCCCACGGAGAACCCAGGGACGGCGCTCGACACCGTGTTCGCCACGCTGGCCGAGCGTGGCGAGGACATCGGCTGCGTGAACACATCGGAGGTCGGCGAGCTGGTTCAGGCTCTCGACCTCGACGAGAACGACGTCCACACGCTGTACGAGCGACTCCAAGGCCGGGGCATCGACGTCACCGACGACTGCGAGCGTGACGGCGCCGGTGAAGGGACGTACGCGAACGACGAGCTTGCCTCCTCCACGACCGACGCCCTGCGGCTGTTCCTCAACGAGATCAGCCGGTACCCGCTGCTCACCGCCGCCGAGGAGGTCGACCTCGCGAAGCGGATCGAGCGCGGCGACCAAGAGGCCAAGGAGCGAATGGTCAGCTCGAACCTCCGCCTCGTCGTGTCGATCGCCAAGAAGTACCAGGCCCAGGAGCTGACGCTGCTGGACCTGATCCAGGAGGGCATCTTCGGCCTGATCCGCGCGACCGAGAAGTTCGATTGGCGCCGCGGCTACAAGTTCTCCACCTACGCGACGTGGTGGATACGTCAGAGCATCGAGCGCGGCATCGCGAACAAGGCGCGCACGATCCGGATCCCGGTTCACATCCTCCAACGCGAGAACAAGATCAACCGCGCACAGCGGAGGCTCGTCGTCGAGCTCGGCCGTGATCCCAGCGACGAGGAGCTGGCCGAGGCAACGGAGCTTCCCGTGCAGCAGGTGCGCGACGCGCGCAGCGCGGCCCGTGCCGTGACGAGCCTCGACCGCCCGGTCGGCGAGGACGGGGAGGCGTCGCTCGGCGACATGTTCGAGAGCGACGAGCCGCCGCCTGACGAGATGGTGGAGATCAGCTTCCGGGAGGAGGAGGTCCGCCGCGCGGTCGCGGAGTTGCCCGATCCCGAGCGAAAGATCGTGAGGCTGCGTTACGGTCTCAACGGCAGTCCCGACCCAAAGTCGGTCGAGGAGGTCGTGCGTACGCTCGGCATGTCGCGCGATGAGGTGCGCCGCCTCGAGCAGGATGCGCTTTCGCGGCTCGCTCGCGTCCGCGAGTTACAGGGCCTCGAAGACGCCGCCTGAGGGCATGGTCAGGTCACCGGCCTCGGCCGATCGCCTGTTGGGCAAGCTCCGCCGTTCGATCGGGGACGAGCGCGTGCTCGCCGCGATCGCGACCGTCCCCAGGGAGCTGTTCGTCCCCGAGAAGCTGGGCCGGTATGCGTGGGACAACACGGCGCTCCCGATCGGCGGGGGCCAGACGATCTCGCAGCCGGTCGTCGTCGCGCGGATGTGCGAGCTGCTCGAGCTGCGCGGGGGCGAGACGGTGCTCGACGTGGGGACCGGCTCGGGGTATCACGCGGCCCTATTGGCACGACTCGGGCGTGAGGTGTTCAGCATCGAGCGCCGGGATGAGCTTGCTCAGCTGGCGCGCCGCAATCTCGCGGCGGCGGGAATCGCCAACGTGCACGTGATCGTCGGCGACGGCGCGGCGGGATACCCGCCGGCCGCTCCCTACGACGTGATCAACGTGGCGGCCGCGACGCACGAGGTGCCCGCGGCGCTCGAGGATCAACTGGCCGACGGTGGCCGGCTCGTCGCGCCCCTCGACCAGCGCCTGGTGCTCGAACGACGCTCGGGCGAGGCGCTGGAGCGCACGCTGCTCGACCCGGTCAGGTTCGTGCCGTTGGTGGCGGGCGAGGACTGAGCATCCGCGCCCCCGCCGGCCACCTCCGGTAATTCAGCCGTCAGCTGCGGGTTCGGACCTCGGCGCCGTTCTGCCGCGTCTCGGCGTCATCCCCGGCAGGCGCATCCGCGTCCGGGTCGATCTCGCGCGCCTTGTCCTCGAGCTCCTGCGCCCGCCCGCGCTCGACCTGCGCGCGCTCCTGCGCCTCCGCGGCCACCCGCTTCGCACGAGCCGCCTGCTCCTCGGCCGCGGCCTCCTCGCGCAGCGCACGCGTGGTGTGCACCTGCGCGTCGCTGCGATGGCTCTCGGCCTGCTCACGGTGCTGCTCCCTGCGGCGTGTGCTCTGCCGCATCGACGCCAGCGCTACCACGGCGATCACCACGATCGCCGCGACTACCAGCAAGATCACAAGTCCGGTGTCCATGTTGCTCCTTCTTTCGTTTGTCTAGATTAGGTTCCCGCTCCGCCCGGGCTTAAACGGAACGGCGGCTGGAGTAGATTCGCCGTCATGCCGGAGCTGCCCGAGGTCGAGATCACGGTGCGCCGCCTGAACAGCGCGCTCGCGGGGGCGGCGATCGAGTCGGCGCTCGCGCCCGGGATGGTGACGATGAAGACGTTCGACCCGCCACTGTCCGCACTCGCCGGACGCACCATCGGGCGCGTGTGGCGCATCGGCAAGATGCCCGTCGTCGAGGTCGGTGACCACGCGCTGCTCGTGCATCTGATGTCCGCTGGGCGCCTCCAGCTGTGGGACAAGCGGGCATCGCTGCGCGACCGCGCCTCGCGCCTGTTGATCCGCGTCGACGGCGACCGCGAGCTGCGCCTGCGTGAGTTCGGCACGCAGCAGCGCGCGTGGAGCAAGCTGCTTCCCGTGGATGCGGTCGAGCGCGACGACGCGGTCGCGACGCTCGGGCCGCAGGCATGGCCGTCGGTCGATCCGTCGCGCTTCGCCGAGCTGGTGAGCGTGCCGCGCCATCTTCATCCGCTGCTGCGCGATCAGCGCGTGATCGCCGGCATCGGCCGGTCGTGGGTGGACGAGATCCTCTGGGAGGCGCGCCTGTCGCCGTTCCAGCAGGGATCGGAGCTCGGCGGCGCGGCGATCGAGCGGTTGCGCCTCGCAAGCGAACAGACCCTCGGGGCAGCGATCGAACACTATGAGCGCGTGATCGGTGACACGGTTCCGGACAAGCTGCCGATGCCGCTCCAGGTCCATCGCCGTGTGGGAGAGCCGTGCCCACGCTGCGGCACGACGCTCGCGGGCGTTCACTTCAAGGACTACGTCATGACCTACTGCCCGCAGGAGCAGACGGGTGGGAAGATCTATAAAGACCGGCGCTTGTCGCGCCTGCTCAAGTGACTCGGCCGGCAGCGCGGACTAACCCCAAGTACCGCGGACACCCCGGACACCTCGGGATCAGGACGACCCAGAGCGCGTGGCCGAACGTCCCGCGATACCGCCTCGAGCACGCAGTCCGGGACGTTCGGTCGGGATGTGGGAGCACGCCCTAGGCCTCTGCGCCGATCAGCAGCGCGAGCTGGCGCGACTGTGCGACCAGATTTCCGTCGGGTGACCAAAGCTCGCCGTTCTCGTCGAAGAACCCGTCCCGCACGAGCCGCGTGTGGAACCTGCCCAGCAGCAGTGAGTCCGGGAGCGGCAGCGGGGCGCGGAACATCACGCTCATCTCGATCGTCGGCGCGGGCGCGAGCGCCTTCAAGCGCGGCCACGGCGCCGGGTACCAGGCGTCGGCCAGCACCAGCAGCGCCAGCGCATCGATCGGCCGCTCTTCGAGCAGGCCGAGCCATCCGCCGGTCTCCGCGTGCGCCGCACCGCTGAAGGCGGGCTCGCCGAAGCGCCTCTGCATCGTCAGCCGGCTCATGAACGGCGGGGGCGTCTCGCCGGGGACGTTTCCGCGCGGAGCCGCGCGCTCTCCGGGCGGCGCAACCTCCGGCATCGGCGCCTCCGAGAGCTCCGGCCCGGGCCACGCCGTGGAGAAGGCGGCGACCCCGAGCGCGATCAGCTTCCCGTCCTGCTCGAGCCGCGCCGTGGCGGTCGTGAGTGATCGTCCCACCCGCTCGACCGCCGGCCGGAGGGTGATCGGCCCCGCCGCAGGCGGCCGCAGGAAGTGGACGGTGAGCGCCCGCGGCCGGCGGCTCGGGTCATCGACGGCAAGGTCCATCCCACGCTGGACGATCGCCATCACGTATCCGCCGAGCGGCCCGCGCGGGGTCCACCAGGTATCGGCGATGTTGCCCTCCCAGACCCCTTCCCCGACGGGTCGCAGCGCGGTGTCGTGGTCGAGGCCCATCCGAAGGGGCACCCTAATCCAGCGCGTTCGTCATAGTGTGCGCCGCCGCACACTCCCGCCCAACGAACAAGATGGTGATGATGCTCCGCGCTCGCTTCCTCTCTTTGCCGGCCCTGCTCGTAGCCGCGGCGCTCGCCGCGGGCTGTGGCGACGACAACAACTCCGACACCAACACGGAGTCCGCCACGATCCAGACACAGCCCCAGACGACGCCGACCGCTCCGACCCCGCAGGAGAGCGAGGCGCCGAAAGCTCGGAAGGTCGAGCCGACCGCCGGGGAGGCGAATCCGGACCGCAAGCCGAAGGTCCCGAAGGGCACGGGGAAGCCCCCCTCCAAGTTGGTCGTGCAGGACCTGATCGTCGGCAAGGGCAAGCGCGCCCGGGCGGGCGACACGGTGACCGTGCAGTACGTCGGCGTGCTGTTCGACGACGGTAAGCAGTTCGACGCGTCGTGGCAGGGCAGCAAGCGGGGCCAGGGCTTCCCGTTCCCGCTCGGCGCCGGGCAGGTGATTCCCGGATGGGACCAGGGTGTCGTCGGTATGCGCGAGGGCGGCCGCCGGAAGCTGATCATCCCCGGGGACCTCGCATACGGCGCCCAGGGCTATCCACCCGACATTCCCCCGGACGCGGCGCTGATCTTCGACGTCGACCTGGAGAAGATCGGCAGCGAGTAGCGCAGCCGGCAGTGCCGCGAACCCGAGCTTGCGCGGGCTGATGCAGATACGAGGGATGCGCCGGCGCAAGTCCGAAGTGATCGCGATCGCGGTGGTGCTGGCCGTCGGGTTGGCGCTGCGCGTGTATCTCACCGCCCGCTGGCGCCCGGCGTTCGTCAACTACTCCGACACGGGCATCTACATCCAGGATGCCTACTCGGGAGGCTTCGCCGATCCGCTGCGGGTCGTCGGCTACGGCATCTTCCTGATTCCCCTGCACTGGATCACGCCCCACATGCTGCTCGTGGTGCTCGTTCAGCACGTGATGGGCTTGGCGACAGCGGCGCTGCTGTACCTGACCCTGAGGCGCGTCGGTGCGCCGTGGCCCGTCGCCCTGATCCCGGCCGCCGCGATCCTGCTCGGCGGCACGCAGATCTTCCTCGAGCACTCCATCCTCAGCGAGGCGCTGTTCACCTTTCTGCTGGCGCTCGCGCTCTACGCGGCGGCGCGCTCGGCGGGAGGGCCGGTTGCGTGGGCCGCCGTGGCCGGCGTGTGCGTCGGCCTCGGCGCTACGGTGCGCGGCGTGGGGACGGCGCTGCTGGCCATCGTCCCGCTGTGGCTGCTGCTCGCGGGCGCCCGCCCGTCGCGTCAGAGCGCCCTGCGCGGCGGCGCGGCACTTGCCGCCTCGCTCGTCGTGATCGCGGGCTACGTCGTGTGGCGTCAGGCGGAGACGGACATGTCGGGCTTCACCACCAACGGCGACTGGAACCTCTACGGGCGGATCGCGCCGTTCGCCGACTGCACGAAGTTCACCCCACCGGAGGGGACGGAGGGGTTGTGCGATCCGACTCCGCCCGCGCAGCGGCAGGGCCGCAACGTCGAGTGGTACATCTATCGCGAGGAGTCGCCCGCGCAGAAGCTCTTCGGGCCTCCCTATCTCGTCTCACCAGATCCGGAGGCCAACGCAAAGCTGCGCCGCTTCTCCCTGGCCGCGATCCGCGCGCAGCCCGGCGACTACATCGACGCCGTGGGAGAGGACCTGATCCGGATCGTCGACTCCGACCACGACTCGGACGGCGATCTTTCGTATGAGCAGTTCAGCGCGATCCTGCGCGACGGACCGCTGGGCAACGGGCGCAACGAGTTCGTCGAGTCGTGGCGCGTCCTCTACTACCCGGGCGACGTCTACCGCCGCGGGGACACCGGCGTGCTCGAGGCCTACGAGGAGCGCACCCGCGTCCAGGGCTTCTGGATGCTCGTCGCGCTCCTGCTGGCGGGCGCCGCGCCGTGGGTAGCGCCGCAGCGCGCGCGCCGGCTCGCTGCGCTGATGTCCGCGACCGCGTTCGCGCTGCTCGTGTACCCGATCGCGACCCACGCATACGACGCGCGCTTCGTGATCCCCGCGCTCGGCCCGCTGCTCGCGGCGACGGCACTGGGCGGCTGGGGCCTGCTCAGTCTGCGAAGAAGGCCGCGAGCTCCTCGCCGATCCGCGGACCCGCCTCCTCCTGGAGGAAGTGACCGCACTCCGGCAGCACCGTGACCTCGGCCTGCGGGAGGTCGCGCGCGACGCGCTCCATCGTCTGGGCGACGTCCGGGAGGATGCGGTCCTGCGCGCCGTAGATCACGCGCACGGGGACCTTCAGGCTCGGCAGCATCTGCGCGATCTCGGCGAAGCCGTCGAGCCCGAGGCCGACGCCGGCCGCGGCGAGGACCTGCCGTGACTGATCGGTCTGGAAGGGCTCGCGCACGGCGGCGAGGGACTCCTCCGTGAGGTTCGCCTCATCCGCGAGGCCGAGCTTCATCGCCGCCTCGAGACCAACGGGGCTCGTCAGCTGCTCGCGCAGCTCGGGGGTGGTGCACGCCGTGACGAACTCGATCACGGCCTCCGAGAACTCGGGGTAGACGAGCGTGTTGAGCAGCGCGAGCTTCGTCACGCGCTCGGGACGGTGCAGCGCCCAGTGCACCCCGACCGGACCCCCGAGGTCGTGCACCGCGAGCCCGACGTCGTCGATGCCGAGCGCGGCGAGGAAGCCGTCGAGCGCTCCCCGGAAGAAGTCGAAGTCGTAGGCCGCGCCGGCCGGCTTGTCCGACGCGCCGAAGCCCGGCAGGTCGATCGCGACGACGCGGTTATGGCGCGCGATCGGCGGCATCACGTCGCGCCACAGGTAGGACGAGGTCGGCCATCCGTGGATCAGGAGGACGGGCGGACCGGAGCCCATCTCCCGGTAGGCGATCGCGAGGTCGTCGACGCGGACTGCGTCGGTGGTGATGGCGGCCATGGGGGCTCCTCTCGTACGGGACCGGTGGGAAGCGATCAGTCGACTGTGACAGACCTATGGATCGAGCAGGGGCGGGCGATCGCGGCGGTCAGGCCGCGGTCGACACGCTGCTCGACCGCCTCGCCGGCGACCCGGCCGCCTGGCTCTCCGCGGGCACCGCGACCCGCGCCGACCAGATCACGAACGCCAGCATCGCAAGCCCGGCGAGCGCGTCGGTGAAGATCGTGCCGAACCAGAATGGCGCGATCTCCGGCTTGCCGTCGAGGAAGTGGCCGAGCGCGGTGAGCGCGAAGACCGCGTACCCCGTCAGGCACGCGTGCGCGCGCTCGTAGCTGCGCCGCGCGTACAAGCGATAGCCGGCCAATCCGACCAGGGTGAAGACCGGCCAGAACGCGACGATCGCGACGCGCACGACGGCACCGCTGACGAGGTCGTCGGGATACTGGTCGATCTCGACGAAGTTGTGGGTGAAGTGGAGCGTCGTCGAGACGATCCCGAACCCGAGGATCCACCTCAGGAGCGTGAGCCGCCGCGGGTGATCGTTCATGCGCTTCCTTTCTTGATAGATCGCTCTAGCGACGCGCACTGTATCATCGGGAGCGTGGAGAGCACGAGGGACCGGATCGTCAACGCCAGCGCGGAGCTGTTCCGCCGCCAGGGCTACACCGGCACCGGCATCAAGCAGGTCGTCGCCGAGGCAGACGCGCCGTTCGGCTCGATCTACCACTTCTTCCCCGGGGGCAAGGAGCAGCTGGGCGACGAGGTGATCCGCGTCGCGGGCGCGTTCTTCCTCGAGCTCTTCGAGATGATCGCGGACGAGTCGCCCAACCACACCGCCGCGACGCGGAACTTCTTCGCGGGCGCGGCCGAGACACTGCGCGCGACCGACTACCAGGACGCCTGCCCGATCGCGACGGTGGCGCTCGAGGTCGCGAGCACCAACGAGACGCTGCGCGAGGCGACGTCTGACGTGTTCGAGAGCTGGATCGGCGCGGCGACCGACCGCGGCGTCGCGGCCGGCCTCACCCGCGCGGCCGCGCGCAAGCTCGCGGTCGGGATGATCTGCTCGCTGGAGGGGGCGTTCATGCTGAGTCGCGCGATGCGCAGCACCGAGCCGCTCGAGGTCACCGGCGCACAGGCGACCGCGGCGATCCGCGAGGCGCTGGCGGCGGCCCCGAAGCGGCGGCGGGCACGGGCCGCGGCCGCGCGCTGACCACCGCTGCGAGAGCTGACCGCGCTTGACCCTGGCATATTGGCCTTATGCAACGAAAGGGGCGTCCTGATGGCGCGACTGCTCGCTTATCTCTCAGCATCGTCCGGAAACACCTTCCCGGCGGTCGACATGCTGCTCGAGCTGCAGCGCCGCGGGCACGAAGTGCACCTGCGCAGCCGGGCGTCTGACGTTGACGGCTACGCGGCGCTGGGGCTGTCCGCCGGGGCGATCGACCCAAGCGTCGAGCAGGTCGAATTCGACGACTGGCGCGGCCGCTCGCAGGTCGACTCGTTCATGCGGATGGTGCGCGCCTACCGAGCGTGCGCGACCGTCGAGATCCCCGACCTCCACCAAGCGGTCGCCGATGTCGATCCGGACGCCCTGATCGTCGACATCAACTGCTTTGGCGCGATGTTCGTCGCCGAGGCGTCGGAGCTGCCCTGGGCTGTCTACTGCCCGTATCCGCCGCCGTTTCGCTCCGACGACGTTCCTCCGCACGGGTTGGGACTGCGCCGCGCACGCGGACCGCTGGGCAGGGCCCGCGACCTCATGGTGAGGAAGTTCGGTGATCGACAACTGGCCCCGGAGCTGGCGCAGTTCAACGACATCCGAACCGGTCTCGGATTGCCGACCGTCCACAAGTTCGACGATCAGTTTCTGAGGTCCGACCTGTTCATTGCCTTTACCGCTGAGCCCTACGAGTACCACCGCAGTGACTGGCCCTCCCACGTACGCCTCGTCGGACCGGGCCTGTGGGAGCCACCGGCAGATCCGCCCGACTGGTTGAAAACGGAGCGTCGCCCGATCGTGCTCGTCACCGCTTCGACCGCGTTTCAGCTCGACGCAAAGATCATCACCACGACCCTCGATGCACTCGGGGGCGAGGACTTGGCCGTTGTCGCGACCACCGCAGCCCAAGATCCGGCCCAGTTCCACGTACCGTCCAATGCACGCGTGGAGAAGTTCCTACCGCACGGTCCCATCCTGGCCCGCGCGGCATGCGTCGTTTCACATGGCGGACAGGGGATCACCCAGAAAGCGCTCGCCGCCGGCGTGCCCTCGTGCGTCGTGCCGTTCTCGCGCGACCAGTTCGACGTCGCCCGGCGCGTCGAGCACAACGAAGCGGGCGTGCGCCTCCACCACAAGCGCCTCAACCCCGACCGACTGCGCCGCGCGGTGCATGCAGCGATCGCCAGGCGCCCCGGCGCCGAACGCATTGCACAAGCGTTCGCGAACGCTGGTGGCCCGCTGGCTGCCGCGCTGGCGGTCGAAGAGCTGCTGGCCGCTCCCGCCGGGAGCGCCCCGGGGGGCGGCGGAGGTCGCGAGGCGAGACAACATGCCAGGTGGGCTGCCCCCTGACGGGGACGACCCCTTGTGATGGAGCTAGCCGGGCTCGAACCGGCGACCTCCTGGGTGCGATCCGTAGCCACGCTTGGCCGCTACTGCTCGCACCGCTTGGTAGAGCGAGGTCAGGTGCGCACCGTTCGCTCAGGTTCGCTCACTTTAGTACCCCGGCTAGTACCCTGGCGCGCCCTGTCACATCACGGTGTCGGGATGCGACGACGGCGGGTCGATGGGCGGCGGCGGGTCGAACACCGCATCGGTGAGCAACACGTCCGCCGTGGCCATCGCGCCCAGCTCTCCGTCGCCGCTGCGCCCGCACCACAGGCCGCCGCGGCTGACCGTCACGTTCGCCGCGACCAGCGCGCTCGCGCCCGAGCGGTTCGCGCCTGACGAGCCCGAGCGGAGTGCGAGGGCGCAGGTCGTTACCGCGATGAGGACGGCGACGTGCGGTGCAGCAAATGCGCAAGGCTGGTGTAGGCGGCGCATGACCGCCAACTTCCTCTTCTACGGCGAGGTCGGGGCGCAGGTGCAGCCCGAGCCGGTGCAGCTACTCGGGTGGTTCTGACAGCGCTAAGCTAGCACCAAGCCACGGGAGGGAAGCCATGTGGGGCCGCTCGGTGATAGTCGTGTCCAGTCTGATCGTGCTGGGCGTTGCATTTCTCTGCTCGCCAGCGCAGGCCGCGTTCCCGGGTGAAAACGGCAAGCTCGCCCTGGCGGCCTTCGACGTCTACACAGTGAACCCCGACGACACCGGTCTCCAGCAACTCACGAACGATGCGGCCTACGACCGGGACGTGGCCTGGTCGCCGGACGGCCAGCGCATCGCGTTTGCCACACCGCGCGACGGCGGAGCCATGGAGGTCTACGTCATGGACGCGAACGGCTCGAACCCGGTGCGACTCACGAACGATCCAGCGGCCGACTCCGGCCCGGCCTGGTCGCCGGACGGTACTAAGATCGCGTTTCAGAGCGGGCGCGACGGGGACTCGGAGATCTGGGTGATGGACGCCGACGGGAGCAACCCGGTCAATCTGACGCAGAACTCGAATGCCGACTCCACCCCGGCCTGGTCGCCGGACGGCACCAGGATTGCGTTCGCGCGTAAGGAGCCGTATCCCGTCCCCGGCGGCGGCTATACGGACATCCACGTGATGGACGTTGACGGCTCCAATGAGACGGTCCTCACCAACCAGGACGGTTGCGAGGGGCCGTTTGTCTGCCACCTATATGCACCGGACTGGTCGCCCGACGGGACGAGGATCGCCTACGTCTGGGATCAGCTCGACTGGAGCGAGGGTGACGACTACCAGGAGTTGCGCTCCCTGCATCTGCCGACGGGTCAGACTTCCGTGATCGCGTACGGGGGCCAAACCGACTTTTATCCCCACTGGGGCGGCCAGTTCGCGGGGCATTCGTGGTCTCCCGACGGGCAGAGGATCGCTTGGGCAAAAGGTTCGATCGAGGTCGCGAACGCCGATGGGAGCAACCCGACCACCCTGCAGTCGTCGGCGTACGCGGGGCTCTCCTGGCAACCCCTACCCGTAGAGACCGTGGGCCCCCACGCCGCGCCCCAAGAGCGCAACCCCCTTCCGCGTCCCGCTCGTGCCCGGCCGCGAAGCCCTGCACCGCCCCGAACCGCACAGCACGGCCCGCCACTGGCCTTTCCGCTCCTGCAACCCCGTGCAGCCGGGCTCGACCCACCTCACGGTCGGCGTGGGCGACGGCAGCCCCGCGTTCTCACGCTCGAGCGGCTTCGTGCGGCTGGCAGTGCAGTTCGGCGTGCCCGGCCCACCCGATGACTCCGACGTCACGATCCGCTTCAACCTCACGAACGTGATGCGCGCCTCCGACCTCTCCGAGTACACGGGAGAGCTGCGCACCGCGCTGAGCGTGCGCCGCACGGACCGCGACCCACCGGGCGCGGCGCCGCACTCCACCACGATGGACTTCCCCTTCGCCTTCACGGTGCCCTGCGCCCCGACACCCTCGTCGAGCATCGACGCCTCCACCTGCGACACGCTCACGTCCGTGAACGCCGTGGTCCCGCTCGCGGTCGAGGACACCCACCGCGCGATCTGGGCACTCGACAAGCTGCGCGTCCACGACGGCGGCCCCGACGAGGACGCCGACACGGAGGGCGACAACTCGCTGTTCATGACTCAGGGGTTGTTCGTTCCGTAGCGTTTTGGCGCGGCGCCGAAACTTTAGTACCCCACCTAGTACCCCGGCCCGTGAGGCGTTTAGCGGCCTCAACGACAGAACCCCCGCCGCAGCAAGGGTTCCGGTTCATGGAGCTAGCCGGGCTCGAACCGGCGACCTCCTGGGTGCGATCCAGGCGCTCTCCCAAACTGAGCTATAGCCCCGTGAGGGTCAAGTATAGATTCGGCCGCTCGGCAGGTTGGCGGGGCCTGACCGAGCCCCTGCATGTCCGCACGCGTCGGCGACTTTTGCAAAGGTACCTGGGCGATGGGATCCCTCGACGACGCCATCCGCGAGCATCTTGAGCTGAAGAAGCGGCTCGGCGCTTCCGACGACGAGATCAAGGAGCAAGAGAGCGAGGCCTTCGGCAAGGGCTCCCGGCCGGCCCCGGCTGAGCCCGACGCCTCGTCCCCGCCCGCGCCCGCCGGCGAGGGCGACCAGTTCGCCGACCACGACCTGTCAGCGGCAGAGCCCGCGCCGAACGGCCAGCCTCACGGGGCGCAGTGGGACGCGCCCGGTAGGCCCGCCGGCGAGATCTTCGAGCCGGACGAAGTCCCTTCCGCCGAGGCGCTCGATCCCGGCCTCACGGTCCGCGACCAGCGGCCCACCCGGGACCAGGACACGGCCGAGGAGGACGTGCTCGAGGAGACGCCGGAGTTCCTCGAGGAGACGCCTGAGCACGATCGACTCTGGTTCGAGCAGCGCCCGCCAAAGGACTTCGACTTCGACTAGAAAGGCGACGGGGCCGGCTTAATAGGGCCGACCCCGCCTTGCGTCCGTGCCGCTCCTCAGAGAGGTGCGAGCCTCTCGAGAAGGTCCTCGTTCCAATCCGGGCGAGGACCGGAACTCCGTTTCCGTCTCACCCTGTGTCGTCGCACCCGCGGGCCGAGACAAGATTTGGGACCTGAAACTCGGACAACTGTCCAGGCGCGGGCCACCTCTAACATTTCTACCGCATGCGCATCGACGAGATCCTCAGATCGAGACCGGAGCCGAGCTTCTCCTTCGAGTTCTTCCCACCGAAGACTGCGGAGGGCGAGGAGAACCTGTTCAAGACGGTCAAGACGCTCCGCGACCTCGACCCGACCTACGTGTCGGTCACCTACGGCGCCGGCGGTGGCACGCGGGCGCTCACCGTCGACATCGTCAAGCGCATCAAGAACGAGCTGGGGATCGAGGCGATGGCGCACTTCACGTGCGTCGGCCACACCCGCGAGGAGCTGCACGAGGTTCTCGGTGAGATGCGCGACGCCGGCGTCGAGAACATCATCGCGCTGCGCGGCGACCCGCCGAAGGGCGAGACGGAGTTCAGGGCGGCCCCGGGCGGGCTCTCCTATGGGTCCGAGCTTGCCGAGCTGATCGCGGAGTCCTACGACCTCTGCGTCGCCGGCGCGTGCTACCCGGAGACCCACCCCGACGCGTCCGACGCGGACACGGACCTGGCGAACCTGCAATTCAAGGTCGGCGCCGGCACGAGCTTCCTGATCACGCAGCTGTTCTTCGACAACGCCGACTACTTCGAGTTCGTCGATCGCGCCCGCGCGAGCGGCATCGACGTGCCGATCATCGCGGGCATCATGCCGATCAACAACTTCGAGCAGATCAAGCGCTTCACGAGCATGTGCGGCGCGAAGATCCCGCCCGCTCTGTACGAGCAGCTCGAGGCGCGCAACGAGGAGGGCGAGGAGGCGGTGGCCGAGCTCGGCGTCGCCTACGCGACCCTTCAGTGCGCGGACCTGCTCGCCCGGGGCGCGCCCGGAATCCACTTCTACACGCTCAACCGGTCTCCGGCGACGCGCGCGATCCTTTCCGCGCTCAAGGCAGCACGGCCGTGGGAGCCGCCGAGCGCCAGCGCTCCGGCTCCCGCCCATCAGGCGAGCTGACGCGCTCGACCCGGCCCTCGCGCTCGAGGTGGGCGAGGAAGCACAGCATGATCGTCAGCGCCCAGCTGATCATCATCCCGTTGACCTCACCGAAGACGCGCGCAACGAGGTCGTAGGCAGTCGCTTCCCCGTCGGCGATCGCGTCGGCGATCGCATCGAGCCGGCCGTGGATCTCGGTGCGGTTGGCCTCGATGTGGGCCGGGATGTCGCCGAACGGGCGCCCATGCCCCGATAGGCAAAGGCGCGCTCCGAGCTTCTCCACCGCGTCGAGCCCGTCGAGGAACTCGCCGACGGGGTCGGGGGTCCACCCGTAGTCGAAGTACACCGACACGCGGCCGAGCAGATGGTCCCCGCTCAGCAGCAGCCGGTGCTCGCGCTGGAAGAGCACGACGTGCGAGGGAGCGTGTCCGGGCGTGTAGTGGACCGTCCACGTCCCGTGGTCGGTCTCGACCTCGACGCCGGGCACCAGCTCGCGATGTGGCTCGACCACCGCGGCGATGCTCGGCGCCAGGTCGCGCCGGCGTTCCTCCGCCCAGCGGCGCAACGGCTCGAGTGGGACTCCGCTCTGGCGTGCCACCTCGACACGTCGCTCGAGCGAGCGCTCGGGGTCGGCCGCGGCGCGCGACATGTGCTCGTGGCGAGGATGCATCCACAGCTCACACCCGGCGCGCTCGACGATCGGGGCGGCGAGCCCGTAGTGATCGGAGTGCGCGTGCGTGCAGACGAGCAGCCTCACATCCTCCAGCCGCCGGCCGATCTGGGCAAGCGTGCGCTCGAGCTCCGCGAGCGCGCCCTGCTCGTGGATCCCGGTGTCGACGAGCACGATGCCGTCGCCCGCGCTCAGCGCCCAGGCGTTCACGTGTGGGACGCCCGGCCACGGCAGCGGCAACCGCAACCTCCAGATGCCCGGCACCACCCGGTCCGCCCGGCCGAGCTCACGCCTGCGCTGCCCGTCGCTCACGCCCGCGAGCGTACCTTTCACCGATACTGCGCGGGGTGGCCGGGATCACAGACCAGGCGCCCGAGGGCGTCACGCTCGTGCGCGCACCCAACGCGGGTCCGCTCACGCTCTCGGGCACGAACACGTGGATCGCCGGCGCGCCGGCGTGGTTGATCGACCCCGGCCCGCTCGACCCCGGTCACGTCGAGCGCGTCGCCGCCGCGGTCGAGGAGCGCGGCGGGATCGAGGGCATCGTGCTGACGCACGCGCACCTCGACCACTCCGAGTCCGTGCCGCTGCTGCGCGAGCGCCTCGCAGTGCCCGTCGCGGCGTGTTCCGCCACCACTACCGCGGGCGCCTTCGAGGAGCCGTCGATCGCCGGCCTCGATCCGGACGTGAAGCTACGTGACGGCGATCGGTGCGGCCCGTTCCGGGTGGTGGCGACTCCGGGTCACTCGCCCGATCACATAACCCTCGTGCACGGTGACTTGGCGTTCTGCGGCGACACGGTGCTCGGCGAGGGCAGCGTCTTCATCCCGCCGGGCAGCGGCTCGATGGCCGCCTATCTCGATTCGCTCGAGCGGTTGCGGGGCCTCGGTCTGGTCACGCTGTGCCCGGGACACGGGCCCGTCGTGTGGGACGCCGCGGCCAAGCTCGACGAGTACCTCTCCCATCGCCGCGACCGCGAGCGCAACCTCCTCGACGCCCTCGCGCGCGGGCTGCGCACGCGCGACGAGTTGCTCGACGACGTGTGGGATGACGCTCCCGCGGCGCTGCGCCTGCCCGCCGCGCTGACCCTCGAGGCGCACCTCGAGAAGCTCGAGGGCGATGGACTGTTGCCTGACGGCGTCGAACGAATGCGCTAGAAGGTGCGCTCTTCGTCGGGCCGTCCCGGCATCACCGGGATCGGCTCGCCGAGAGGCTCGCCGACGGCCTCTGCGACCTCCTCCTCGATCCCGTACGCGGAACCGGGGCAATCGACGCGGAAGCGCTTCGGCGGAATGTCGTCGCGCGGCTCGACCGGCAGCCCGAATATCTCGTCCCAGCCGAACAGCTCGAAGTTGCCGGCGTTCAGCAGGATCGCGCGCGCGGGCATCGGGCAGCTCGCGTTGTGGTGCTCGATCCCGGCCTTGATGTGGGCGAGCATCTCGGCCTCGAGGCTCACGCCGGCGCCTCGCTCGCGAGCCGGTCGATCTTCGCCGCCATCACGAAGTCGCTGCGCGTGAGCCCGGACGCCGCATGCGTCGTGAGCGCAAACGCGGCGCGGCCCCAGCCCAGCTCGATGTCGGGGTGATGGCCCTCCGCCTCGGCGACGAGCGCCGCGCGCGCGACGAAGCCGAACGCATCGCGGAAGTTGGGAAAGGTGAACTCACGGCGCAGGGTGCGGTTGGCATCGCGCTGCCAGCCGGGCACCTGCGCACCGAGGCCGGCGGCCTCCTCGACGGAGATCGGCGGAGTGCCCTTCTCGCAGGCCTGGCAGTGCTCCGAGGCGAGTTCGCTCATGGCGCCAAGATAGCGAGTCGGCGAGAAGTGAGGCGGGAGCGACGGGACTCGAACCCGCGGCCTCCGGCGTGACAGGCCGGCGCTCTAACCGACTGAGCTACGCCCCCGAGAGACGGCATTGTAGAGGCAGGTCCTCGCTCGCCCTGCCGCGGTAGGGTACGGCGGTATGGCAGACGTCACCGTGAAGCGCCTCGAGGACTTCGACACCGCGTTCGGGGGCGCGATGCGCCTCGTGCGGCACGGGCTCGGGGTCGAGTCCTTCGGCATCCAGGTCTTCGACATGCCGCCGGGCGCCGACAGGTACCCGGAGCACGACCACTCGCATGACGGCCAGGAGGAGGTCTACACCGTCCTCGAGGGCGCCGCCACGCTGACGGCCGGCGGAGAGGACCACGAGCTGACCCCCGGCGTATGGGCGCGCGTCGGTCCCGGCGAGAAGCGCAAGCTCGGCACGGGCGCGCAGCCGGCGCGACTCCTCGCGCTCGGCGCGGTGCCCGGCAAGGCCTACGAAGTCCAGGACTTCACCAAGCCCAAGCCCGCCGGCTCTTGAACCTGGGCATCGAGGGCCGGGTCGCGCTCGTGATGGGCGCGAGCAAGGGGATCGGGCGCGCCGTTGCGGCGGCGCTCGCGCGCGAGGGGGCCAAGGTCGCGTTGTCGAGCCGCTCGCAGGAGCGCATCGAGCGCGCAGCCGCCGAGGTCGGCGGCAACGCGATCGGGATCGCGGCGGACACCGAGGCGATCGATCAGCTGCCCGCGCTCGTGGACGACGTGCGCGAGCGCCTCGGCCCGGTGGAGATCCTCGTGACCAACACGGGCGGCCCTCCGCTCGGCGAGCCTCTGTCGTTCTCGCGCGAGCAGTGGGAAGCTGCATATCGCAGCCTCGTGCTGGCCCCGCTGGCCCTCGTGGATGCCGTCGTGCCCGCGATGCGCGGGCAGGGTTGGGGTCGCGTCGTGAACGTGACGTCGACCGCAGCCGGTGAGCCGATCCCCGGCCTGATGCTCTCCAACAGCCATCGGCTGGCGACCGTCGGCGCGTTCAAGACGCTCTCGCGCGAGCTTGCGCGGGACGGGATCCTGCTCAACTCCGTCGCCCCCGGCCGGATCGCCACCGACCGCATCGCGAGCATGGTGAACACGTCGCTCGAGGAGTTGCGCGAGGCGCCGCAGCCCGACATCCCGGTCGGCCGGCTCGGGACGCCCGAGGAGTTCGCCGAGGTGGTCGCCTTCCTTTGCTCGGAGCGCGCCTCCTACGTGAACGGCGTGCACCTGATGGTCGACGGCGGCCTCACCCGCAGCACCTAGATCTCGTACTACCTGTCGACCTCGACGCGCATTGCGGCCGCGAGGTCGCCGCCGAGCGCCTGCACCTGCCCGTCGAAGCGCGCGAACAACGGCCCACCGAACGGCTGGCGCCCCACGATCTCGAAGCGCTCGCCCGGTGTGATGCCCAGCTCGGCAAGGTAGCGCAGCATGTTCGGATCGGAGTCCGAGACACGGACGAAGACGCCCTGCGCACCGGGCTGGAGCTCCGCAAGGCACTCGGTCTCGCGCTCCTCGATCTCCAAGTCGGCGGTCGGGATCGGGTCGCCGTGTGGATCGCGCGTCGGGTGGCCGAGCTTGGCCGCGATCAGCTCCTCGAGCTCTTCCGAGAGGACGTGCTCGAGCACCTCCGCCTCGTCGTGCACGCGGTCCCACGGGACTCCGAGCGACTCGGCGAGGTACAGCTCCAGCAGCCGGTGATGGCGCAGGACCTCGAGCGCCACGCGCCGGCCGCCGCCGGTCAGCTTCACCCCCTTGTATGGGACGTGCGTGACGAGGCCCAGCTCGTCGAGCTTCTTGACCATGCTCGACGCCGAGGCGGGGGTCACCTGCATGCGCTCCGCGAGCGAGTTGGTCGTGACCGGCCCGTCGCCGCGCTCCTCGAGCGCGTAGATCGCCTTCGCGTAGTTCTCGATCGCCTCCGACGGCCGCGAGCTGTTCGTCCGAGTGGCGGCCATGCGCTCAGACGCTCACCAGCAGGCTCGTCGCGTAGAGAATCGCGAAGCCCGCGAGGATGCCGCCGACGCTTGCCGGGTAGAGCGTGCGTTGCGCGCGGTCGCGGATCGACGGCACGAGCTGCTGGATCACCTGCACGATCGCGCCCGCGCCCGCGCCGAGCAGCAGCGCGGCGACGCTCGAGTTGTACGCCGACGCGCCGAGCCACGCACCCAGGATCGCGGGCGAGCCCGCGATCATGCCGAGCAGCGCGAGCCGGCGCAGCGTCGGCGGGCTCGAGGCGACGGGCGCCACGATCGCGAGCCCCTCGGTCGTGTTGTGCAGCGCAAAGCCGATCACGAGGAACGCGCCGAGGGCGAGCGCGCCGACCGCATACGCGGAGCCGATTGCGAGGCCCTCACCGAGGTTGTGCAGCCCGATCGCGATCGCGACGAGCAGCGCGACCTGCCCGCCCCCCGGCCCCGCGCGCGCCTTGCCGCGCCGGTCCTGCATATACGCCTCCACGGCGCTCAGCAACAGATAGGACACGATCGCCCCGACGAATACGAGCGCCGTTCCGCCGAGCGCCTGCGAGCCCTGGGCGGCGACGTCGAGCCCCTCGATCGTCGCGTCGATCGCGAGGAAGCCCAGCAGCCCGATGGTCAGCGCCATCAGCACGCGCAGCCAGCGTGGGTCGATGCGCCGCACGAAGGGCAGCCACAGCATCCCGAGCGTCACCGGCAGCACGCCGACGTAGAAGCCGAGCAGGGCCATCAGACCGTAGAAGCCGAGGTCGGACTCGGGACTCTGCACCGCCACCGGTATCTCGTGCGTGATCGTCGCGCCGGTCGAGGTCACGAGCGCCACGCTGTACGCGCCGCCCTCGACCCAGGGGTAGCGTACGGCGACGTCCGCGGTCTCGAGCCGGCCGAGCGACTGCTTGGAGGCCGTGAAGTCGGTGAACCCGTCGTTCACGATCACCTGGCTGATCGTCACTTCGTCGGGCCCGTCGTTGCGCACGCTCAGCTCGATGCGGCCCGGCTCGAGCGTCGTGCGCTCGACGGCGAGCTCCTCGATCGGCGGGCCCTTGCGGTCGCCGAGGCCGGGGCCGTCGAGCAGCGCGAACGTCGCGACCGCGGTAAGAATCAGCAGCAGCGGTATCAGCCCGAGCAACCAGGCCGGGAGCCGCCGCGCGCCCGCGTCGTCCCCGCGAGCCGCGGAGCGCGCCTCCATCAGGTGACCTCGAAGAGGCCCATCCAGCCGAGCTGGGTGAACTCCGACTGGTGCGCGTGGAACATGAACTGGCCCTTGTAGGGGAAGCGCAGCTCGAGAATCCCGCGTTGGCCCTGGCACTGCATCACGGTGTCGGTGAACTCGGCCGGCTCGAGCGACGTGCCGGTCGGGAAGTAGTGGAAGAAGTTGGCGTGCACGTGCAGCGAGTTGATCGGGTCGAACTCGAGCACATTGACCAGGTAGATCCGGACCAGCTCGTCGCGCTTCACCCGGATCGGCTCCTCCATGTATGCGAACCCGACCGTGTTCACGGCGTAGACCTCGTTGGCGAGGTCGAAGTTGGTGTCGAACCCGTTCATCACCATCACGAGCTCGTCGGCGTCCGGCCGGCCCTGCTTCGGATCGATCACGAGAGCGCCGTACATCCCGCGCGCGATGTGCTCCGCGAGCGGCGGGACGTGACAGTGGTAGAGGTGCAGCCCGAACGGATCGGCGTCGAACTCGTACGTGACCGCCTTGCCGGGCGGGACGATGCCGAGCCCGATGCCGGGCACGCCGTCCATCGCGGCGGGGTGGATGCCGTGCCAGTGGATGGTGTGCGGATGCGCCGAGCCGTTTCCGAACCGGATGCGCAGCCGCTCTCCCGCGCGCGCGCGCAGGGAGGGACCGGGCACCCGGCCGTTGTACGTCCAAGCCGGGAACTTCACGCCGGGCGCCACTTCGATCTCCTTGTCGTTGGCGACCAGCTCCCACTCGCGCAGCACGCGCCCGCTCGCCAGCCGCCGAGTGCGGCCGTCGTCGAAGTCGCGCAGCAGCTCGGTGGGGTCGAAGCCGTTGGCGGCGTGATCAACCGTGCTGCCGGCCTGGAAGCCCGGGTGAGCGGGAACGTCGCCGTGCGCGTGCGCGTGCGCGTCCGGCGTCGCCGCCATCTCGTGACCGTCGGTCTCCTGCGCGCCGGCGGGTGCGACGAGGCTCGCGCCGCCGAACTTGGCGACGGCGCCCGCGCCCAGGGCGGGAGCGAGCGAAGCGAGCATGCGGCGACGGCTGAGGCGGTGCACCCCGCCGATTATGGCATGCCTAAATCAAAAGTTGCTTTGGCCCGACACATTGCCAGGTGAGGGCCCGCGCAAGGCGGCTTGCATGAGACACCGCTGATTCAAATGACGATTTTGCAGGGCTTTTGTGAGTTATTGTCGGTGAATCGGCGTTTATTTTTCGCCGTGCGCGTCTTGCGGGCGCCTTATACAAGTAATAGAGTGACACTCCTCTCCGTTCTCCCGGAGGGACAAGGGGCGTCAAGAACCCCTGCTGTAACGCCTCTCGAAGCGCCCGGTTCCCGGACCGGGCGCTTCTGTTATCTCCAGCCGCAGAGGGGGTCGCCCGCGATCACCCTTCCGGCTCGGGCTTGGGGTTAGTGTTGCGAGGGCTTGAAGCCGAGCGATCACACCGCCAAAGGCGCCCGCCCGAACTCGTCCCCGGAAGGGACTTCGCTCGGGTCGATCGGTCGGTACGTCGCCGTTGGAGGTTTGCTCGCGGGCGTCTTCGTCTTGCGGCTGTTCGTCGAAGAGCCCGGCCCGTTGTTCCTGGTCCCGGTGATCCTCGGCGCATGGTGGTTCGGACGCTGGGCCGGCCTGGGACTCGGCCTGATCGCGTCGGCGCTGGCCGTGCTCGCCGGTGAGATCAACCCGGGCGGCCCGGACGCCGGCGTGGTCCGGTTGGTGTCGTTCTGGGTCGTCGGCTACCTGATCGGGCTGTTGGCCGGCCAGCGACGCGCGCTACGGACACGTGTGGACATACAGGACACGGAGCTCGACGACCTGCACCGCATCCAGGAGGCGCTCTCTCCGGCCGACATCCCTGCTCGCCCCGCGCTCGAGCTCGGCTTCATCTACGTGCCTGCGGATGAGGGAGTCGCCGGCGACTTCTGCCTCGTGACCCGTGGCCCGGAGGCCGCGACGACGGTGATCGTGCTCGGCGACGTCGCGGGCAAGGGCCTCGACGCGGCGCAGCGGGCCTCCTTCGTGCGGACGGCGCTCGCCACGTCGGCCCCATACACGGACGAGCCCTGTCGGCTGCTCGAGCTGGGCAACGCCGCGCTGGTCGAGCGCTCGGGAACTTCGGAGACGTTCGTGACTGCGCTCTGCGTCACCTATCGGCCAAATGACGGCTCGATCACCTGGGCGAGCGCCGGCCATCCGCCACCCGTCTGGCTCGACGACGGCCGGCCGCTGGGCGGCAGCGGCCACGTCGCGTTGCCGCTCGGGCTGGACCGGGAGATCGCTTGCAGGTCCCACGAGACGCAGTTGGGACCCGGGCAGGGCCTGCTGCTCTTCACTGACGGCCTCTTCGAGGCGCGCTCGCCCGAACGCCCGTCGAATTTCTTCGGAGTGGAACGGGTGTCGGCGCTCCTGCAAGAGTTCCACGGCGCGCGAGCGGTCGACCTGGTCGAGCGGTTGCGTGCGGCGGCGGCGGAATTCGCCGGCGGGCGGCTCCCGGACGATCTCTGCATGCTGGCCCTGCGAGCCGAGCAGTAAGTCACCCCGCGGCCGGGCCGGCCTGCTCGCGCGGAGGGCGTCGCCAGGGAAAAGTGCCGCCACGGAGAATCGAACTCCGATTTCAGCCTTGAAAGGGCCGCGTCCTGACCGTTAGACGATGGCGGCTGGGCCGGCCGATTGTAGGTCACGCTCCGCACTGGACCCCAGCGGTCGTGACTGCCGCAGTTTGCTCGCGCGGCGGCTTGGGTAAAGAACTTGCGTCAAGTGCCTTTCCGGATGAGGGGCAGCGTCGAAACAGGAGGTCGAAGTGGGTATCGGAACGTCAATTTTCCTGATCGCAACGGGAGCGATCCTCAGGTATGCGATCACCACGAATGTCGAGGGCGTCGACCTCGATGTCGTCGGCCTCATCCTGATGATCGTCGGAGTGATCGGCCTGGTGCTCTCGTTCTTCTGGATGACGATGTGGGCGGACCGCCGGCGCGGCGTCGTTGCGGATCGCGCGGTCGTGCGTGAGCCCGTGGCGGAGCGCGAGGTGGTCGAGCGCCGCGACGTCGTCTAGCCGCGAATCAACCGCCGGCTTCACAGCCCGGCGGCCGACTCCGACAGGCGCCACCCGCGATCGCCGTCGCGCTCGACCATCGCCTGGGATGCTCCGACCGAGGGTCCCTCCACGCTCACGTTCGCGATGTCCTGCTGAATCGCGATCGACGTGATGCGCACGTCCGCAAGCGCCTCCACCAGTCGGCCGTCGGTCCCGGCAGCGTCGGCCAGGATCTCCTCGCAGGCCAGGCCGCGGCCGTCCTCGAGCTGCTGGCGCCGCATCGAGTGCAGCAGCTCGCACGCGTCACCGTAGTCTCCGCCCGAGAAGGCGTCGTTGAAGCGCTCGACGACCTCGCGGACCTGGTCGCGGTCCGACCGCGGCTTGTCGTCACCTCCGCATCCAGTGACCGTGAGCACGGCACACAGCAGCGCGATCACGGTGGCGAGGTTGCGGATCATCGTCTCCGCGGTCCCGCGATCCGGCGGATGCGGCCATCCGCGCGCAGCACCCAGACGGCGCCTGCGCCCACCGTCAGGTCCGCGATCGGGCCGCCGACGTCGATCGGTCCTCCGGCCAACTGGCCGGTCCGCGGGTTCAGGCGCGTGACGGTGCCACGCTCGCCGGCGACCCACACGAGCCCGAGGCCGACCTCGATGCTGCTCGGAGCCCCCGGCACGCTGATCGCGCCGCCACGCAGCCGCGCCGTCTCCGGGTCGATCCTGCGCACGACGTCGTCTTCGGGGATCGTGACCCACACCGAGCCTTCACCTGCCGCGACGTCGTGCGCGAACCGCCCGACTCGGATCTGGCGCGGCCGGCGCTCACCGGGACGCACGCGCGACACGCTCATGCCCTCGCCGTTCGCGCTCCAGACCGCACCCTCGCCGACCGCCACCCCGCGCGGACCGCGCCCGACGGTGGGCGAGGGGCCCTTGACCTTCCTGGCCTCAGGGTCAATGCGCGTAACCGTGCGCTCGACCTGATTGCTCACCCAGACCGAGCCCTCTCCGACCGCGATCCCGAACGGGCCGCGCCCGGTGCGTATCGGCCCGGTGAGCTGGTTCGATTCCGGGTCGATGCTCACGACGGTCCCGCTCTGGTAGTTGGCGACCCAGACCGCGCCTTCGCCGGCCGCGATGTCGAGCGGCTGGAGCCCGACGCGGATCGGTGGCGCGAGCCGGCGCCTCGTGCGCCGATCGAGCTTGAGGACCGTGCCGCGCACCGTGTTGGTGACCCAGAGGGCTTCGCGGGTGACGGCAATGTCCGACACCTCGGTCGGCTTCGGGGTTCCGGTGGCACGGTCGCGGGTCTCGTCGTCCGCTCCCGATATGAGGACCACGGCGGCGGCGGCGATCACGATCGCGGCGATCGCGAGCGCGCGCCGCGTCTCGCTGCGCTGCGTAGGTGCCGGGGGGAGCGCTCGCTCCAGGGCAAGGGCGGCCGGCAGGTTGAAGATCCAGGCGAGATACCCGGCCAGCAGCAGCGTGAGCGGGATCGACAGACTCAACACGACCGCGGCTGCGATGCCGCCGGCCACCGGCGCCACGAGCAGCAACGAGAGCACCTCCGGGTCGGGCCCGCCCCTGCTCCCGTGTCGCACGCGGATCGCGCGCGGAAGGTCGATGGCGAGGAATGCCGGCGCGACGAGGTTCACGCCCGGAAGGAGCGCGAGGAGCGTGGCGCCGCGCGGTGTCAGGCGCGCTCGGCCCCCCGAGGTGGTCGCGAGTTGCGCGTACGCGCGACGGAGCCGCAGCGGCCAGTACGCCCCGAGGGTCAAGGCGAACATCGCGATGAGGTAGAGCGGGCTGCGGCCGGCGCTTACCTGGGCTGACCGCTCGGGCGGCGGAGTGGGGGCATTCACGAGCGCGGAAGTTTAAGTCGACGGGGCGGGATTGCTCGGCTATTCTCTTCAAAGCGCAGGGCGCGCTCGGTGGTACGGACACCCCCGACGAGTGTGCCAGGCGTCTGTGGATTGGTGGATTCCCGGTAGCTAGGAGGGCAGCTTTGATGGTAGGCGTCTTCAGCCTGCTGACCGTCCGACGGATCTTTCTCGGATTCGTCGTGCTCGTGATCGCCGTGGGCGTGGCAGGACGCCTCGCATCGGCGGCCGTGTCAGAGGGTCCAGCAGCTTCATTCACCGTCGACCCCGGCAGCGCGCTGTCCGGCGACACCCTCTCGTTCACCTCCACCTCGACCGACGATGGGACCATCGTCAGCGAGGACTGGGACTTCGACGACGGCGACGTCGCGAGCGGCGCGTCGGTCAACCATTCCTACCCCGTGCCCGGCGTCTACACGGTCAGGCTGACCGTCACCGACGACGAGACCCTGACGGCAACGCACACCCAGAACGTCACGGTCGCGAACCGCAACCCGACCGCCGGCTTCCACCACTCTCCCGCGACCCCGGAGGTGGGCGACACGATCGTTCTGACCTCCGACGCGACCGATCCCGAGAACCGGATCGACATCCAGCGCTGGGACCTCGACGACGACGGCTCCTACGACGACACCGGATCGGCATCCTCGACCGTGTTCACGTCGGGTGGGCCGCACACCGTCACCTTGAAGGTCGAGGACCAGGATGGCGGCACGGACACGATCAGCAAGACGATCGACGTGATCGACCCGCCGAACCAGGCACCCGTGCCCGGGTTCAACTTCAATCCGACCGACCCGATGGTGCTCGACACCGTCACGTTCACGTCGACGTCAAAGGACAACGACGGCTCGGTCGTGTCGACCCAATGGGACTTCGAGAACAACGGGAGCTTCGACGCCAACGGGACGCAGGTCACGCACTTCTACCTGTTCGGGGGCGACTACACCGTGCGTGTGCGCGTGACCGACAACGAGGGCGTGACGGCCGACCTCACCAAGGTCGTGACGGTGGGGATCCCACCGAACGACCCGCCGACGGCGAACTTCACGGTCACGCCGGCCGCGCCCAAGACGCTCGAGAGCGTGACGTTCGAGTCGACCTCGGACGATCCGGACGGGTCGATCAGCACCTATGCCTGGGAGCTGGACGGCGACAACGACTTCAACGACCACAGCGGCGCCACCTTGGCCATGGCCTTCCCGCGGTCCGGCACCTACACGATCGCGCTGAAGGTGATTGACAACGATGGCGACAGCGCGATCAAGTCCAAGAGCGTCGTGGTCTCGAACCGCGCTCCGACATCCGACTTCGAGTTCTCCCCGGCTGCGCCGGAGAAGAACCAGGAGGTGACCTTCACCTCGCTCGCGAGCGATCCGGAGAACCGCGTGCAGAGCCTCGAGTGGGACCTCGACGGCAACAACGTATTCGACGACGCCTTCGGCCCGACCGTCACGAAGACCTTCAACTCGCCCGGCAGCAAGACGGTGCGGCTGAGGATCACGGACAGCGACGGCGGCACGCACACGGCGACGAAGACCGTCTCGGTCACGAGCAAGCCTCCGGTCGCGTCGTTCGTATTCAGCCCGGAGACGCCACTGTCCCTGACGCGGGTGACGTTCACGTCGACCTCGACGGACCCCGACGGCACGATCACGGACGTTCGCTGGGACACCGACAACGATGGCGCATTCGATGACGGCTCCGACATCGAGGCCTCGCGAGTGTTCACGAGCGCAGGCTCGAAGACCGTGCGCGTGCGTGTCACCGACGACGACGGCGCGATCGCCACGACGAGTCTCACCGTGCCCGTCACGAACCGCCCACCGACAGCGGTGATCACAGCGCCTACAACGACGCCGAAGAACACGTCTGTCACGTTCAAGTCGACGTCCGCCGACCTCGACGGCACGATCGCAAAGACCGAGTGGGACACGGACGGTATCGGAGGCTACAACGACGGAACCGGCACGCAGGTCACGAAGTCCTTCCCGACCACGGGCCCGAAGACCATCCGCCTGCGGGTGACCGACGACCTCGGCGGTATCGACGAGGACGTCCACGTGATCGACGTCGGAGGCAACAACGCCTCTCCTGTCCCCGTGTTCTCGTTCACTCCTACGAGCCCGCTGACCGGCGCCCCGGGCGTGCAGTTCACGTCAGCATCGCTCGACTCCGACGGCACGATCGTCAAGAACGAGTGGGACTTCGACAACGACGGCAGCTTCGACGTGTCGGTCGCGGGAACGACCAAGACCGTCACGCACCAGTTCCCGCTCCCCGGCCCGCAGCCCGTAACGCTGCGGGTCACGGACGAGGATGGTGCCTCGGAGTCGCTCACGAAGACCGTGACCGTCGTGAGCCGCGCTCCGAGCGTCCAGATCGGCCAGGGAACCAACGCTCCGGTGACCTTGGAGCCCGTGATCTTCACGGCCACGGGCACTGACCCGGACGGCTTGATCGCAAGCTACCAATGGGACTTCGACAACGACGGCGCTTACGACGACATGAGCGGCCCGTCGGTGCCGTGGACCTTCATGAGAAAGGGCAGCTATCCGGTGAAGGTGAAGGTGATGGACGACTTCGGCGTGGCCGCGACCGCCACCAGGATCGTGAACGTGGCAAACACGCCACCGCGCGCCACATTCAGCCACGATCCTCCGTCTCCGAATCCGCGTGACGTCGTGACGTTGACGTCGACATCGGTCGACCCCGAGCCGGATGGCGGGATCACGAAGGTCGAATGGGACACCGACAACGACGGCGCCTTCGATGACGGCACGACGGCAAAGGTCACCAAGACCTTCCTGACATCGGGCAACCAGACGGTGCGACTGCGCGTGACAGACGTCGACGGCGGCCAGACGGTCGGCTCACAGACCATCGTGGTCGGCAACCGCCCGCCGGCGGCATCGTTCGACTTCCGTCCGGCATCGCCTTTGGCAGGCCAGCTCGTGACATTCTTCTCGACCTCGGACGACCCGGACAAGAACATCGAGACGGTTGACTGGGATCTCGACGGCGACGGCGCCTTCGAAGCCTCCGGAGGATCGGTCGGCAAGACCTTCCCGGCGGGCAGCTTCAACGTCAGCATGCGTGTCACCGACACCGAGGGCTCGTTCGCGATCGTCACCCAGACCATCGTGGTCGGCGTCCCCGCTCCGCCGACGCTGAGCGGTGACACGAACCGCCTGCGCGCACTGACCCCGTTTCCGATCGTCCGCATCGCGGGCAGGATCGGCTCGCGGGGGACCAGGTTCCGGGTCCTGGCCGTCGACGCCCCGACCGGGTCCACCGTCACGGTGCGCTGCTCCGGCCGCGGCTGCCCGTTCACGAAGAGCACCCGCGCCGCACGCGCCGGGGAGCGGCTCGCCTACGCGGCGCGCAAGGTGCGCATTCGCAAGCTCGAGGGCCGCATGCTGCGCGCCGGAGTGGTGATCCGCATCTTCGTGACGAAGGCCGGCACGATCGGCAAGTTCACGAGCATCAAGATACGTGGCGGCAAGCCGCCGAAGCGGACCGATCGCTGCCTGATGCCGGGCAGCATGAAGCCCGTCCAATGCTAGTCCTGGAGTTCCTCAGGCAGTACACGCTGCGCGAGTACACCGCTGTGCTCCTGGTGGCGCTGATGGGAGGCGCCGGGGTCGTGTTCATGCTGAACAGTGCCTCTGGCGGCGCTGCCGCCTCGGGCGAGATCAAGCTCGTGAAGCGCGAGACCGCCCAGGCGCCCGCCTTCTCGGTCCGCTCCGTCGAGGCACGCCGGCAAGCCGAGGCCCGCCGGGCGAAGGAGCGCGCGCGCATCTTGGCCGAGCGGCGCCGCATCGAGGAGCTTCGCGCCCGCCGCGCGGCTCGCCGGGCGACCGTCCTTGCGCGCGCCCGTGCGAAGCCTTCCCCGGGCCCGACGGTCGTGAGCACACCCGCGCAGAGCACGCCCGCACCCACCCGCATCGTCAACTCGAATCCCGCGCCGGCCCCCAGGCCCGCGCCGGCCCCCGCACCGAAGCCAGCCCCGAAGAAGTCCGGAGCGGTTGGCGGTGGTGGTGGCGGCTTCGACGACTCGGGCTGACCTACCCAGCTCCGCCCGCACACCGGCTAGTGTGGGCGTGCCCTCCGGGCTCTGGCAGGCATGGACACCGAACGAGCGCAACTGATCGATCGGTTCTACGCGGCTCTCACGGATCGTGACGTGCGCGCCGTCCTCGACCTGTGCCACGACGACGTCGAGGTGTACAAGGCGCCGGGCGTCGTGGAGATGGTCGCCGCGCTCACTCCCCGCGGACGGGAGCGGGTCGCGCAGTGGCTCGAGGGATGGCTGGCATCCTGGGACCTCTATGAGCCGACCGTCGAGCGGTTGAGTGAGGGGGGCGACACGGTGGTGGCACTCTTGCAGGTGCACTCACGCGGAAGTGGCAGCCAGTTCGACCTCGAGGAGGACATGGCCGACATCTTCACGCTACGCGACGGGCAGATCTCGCGCATGCGGCTCTACGTGTCCCGTGACGAGGCGCTCCGAGAGCTTCGGGGCTGAGGTGGCGCGCCCGCAGGTCCATTCGACCGAGGCGATCCTCGATGCAGCTCGCGACAAGCTGCTCGATGAGGGCGCCCGCGGACTGACGGTCGACGCGATCGCGGCCGCCAGCGGTGCGCCCGTCGGATCCATCTATCACCGCTTCGGCTCGCTCGAGGGATTGCTGGCACAGATGTGGCTGGCCGCCGTGCGCCGGCACCAGTCCGCGCTCCTCGCGGCCCTGGACTCCGTGCCCGATTCCACGGAGGCGGCCGTGCGGGGCGCCCTCTCGATGTACGACTTCGCGGGCGAACACCCCGCCGATGCCCAGCTGCTCGCGGTGATGCGCAAGGAGGATCTGTTCGAGACAGGCGGCGCTGATGCGGCCCGCGACGCACTCGAGGACCTCAACGCCGATGTGGGCCGGCGCCTCGCCGAGCTCTCCGCGCGCCTGTTCGGGAACGCCGGCCCGGTCGCGCTGGAGCGGACCGCGTTCGTCGTCTTGGACGTGCCCCATGGCGCCGTTCGCCGGCATCTCGAGGCCGGCTCGCCGCTCCCCGGCCCCCTGCGGGCCTGGATCGAGTCGGCAGCGCGGGCCGTGCTCGCGGATAGGTGAACGGCGCGCAGCTCAAGAGATCGACGGATGCGCCGATGAAACCGCCGTGTTGCTCGTCCGCAAGACCCTCGCGTCGTTTTGCTGCGCCGCAGGTGGATTGCTCGGCCTGTGGCAGGGGATGCTTGCCGTTCCTACGGAGTCGCCGAGCCCGCACGCGTGGACAGCGCTTGCGGACGTGATGCAGCCCGTCGGGACCGGCGTCGCCCTCGGTGTCGCGGCCGGCGCGCTCCTCGCGACGGCGGTGTGCGCCTCGATCCCCTCGCTGCGCCCGGCGCGCGACCGCGGCTAGCGGCCTCCGTCTCACCCCGGCGAGCGGCAGGTCGTCGTCTCCAGCCGTCGAGTGGGCCCGCTTGGATTCGAACCAAGGACTCCCGGATTAAAAGTCCGGAGCTCTGCCGCTGAGCTACGGGCCCGCGGCCCGGAACGGTAGCGGAGGCTCTCGCTGGCTAGTGCCGGAAGTGCCGGCGGCCCGTGAGGACCATCGCGACGCCGGCGGCATCGCACGCCGCGATCACCTCGGTGTCGCGCTTGGACCCGCCCGGCTGGATGATCGACCGCACGCCGGCGTCGATCGCGGACTGGGGCCCGTCAGGGAACGGGAAGAAGGCATCCGACGCGAGCGACGAGCCCGCGAGCTTGTCCGGCTGCGTCTCCTGCGCCTTCTCGATCGCGAAGCGCACAGCGTCGACGCGACTCATCTGCCCCGCGCCAGTGCCCACGGTGCCGAGGTCCCGGGCGATCACGATCGCGTTCGAGCGCACGTGGCGCACGACCTTCCACGCGAACAGCAGCTCGCCCCACTCCTCCTCGGACGGCTTGCGCTCGGTCACGATCTCCATGTCCGCACGCTCTTGGAAGTCGGAGTCGCGATCCTGGAGCATGATCCCGCCCATCACCTTGCGCAGGTCACGCTCGCCGGGCATGCCCTTGCGCCGCTCGGAGTCCTCGATGATCCGGACGTTCGGCTTCTCGCGCAGGATCTCGAGCGCCTCGCGGGTGTAGCCGGGCGCAAACAGGAGCTCGATGAAGTTCTCCGACAGCCGGCGCGCAAGCTCGGCGTCGATCTCGCGGTTCAGCACCACTACGCCGCCGTAGGCGCTCTGCGGGTCGGACGCGAGCGCGCGCTCGTAGGCCTCGCCGACCGACTCGCCGACCGCGCATCCGCACGGGTTGTTGTGCTTGATGACCGCGGCGGCGGGCAGCTCGAACTCATTTGCCAGACGGCGGCCGGAGTCGAGGTCGAGCAGGTTGTTGAACGACAGCTCCTTGCCGTGCACCTTCACGGTGCGAGCCAGCAGGTGCGTGCGCATCCCGACCTGCTCGTAGTAGGCCGCGCGCTGGTGCGGGTTCTCCCCGTAGGAAAGGTCCATGACCTTCTCGAACGCCGTGACGTACTGGGTCGGGAAGTCGTCCTCGCGCTCGGCGAACCAGCGCGAGATCGCGGCGTCGTAGCGAGCGGTGGCCGCGAATGCCTCGGTCGCCAGCGACTCCCGCGTCTGTGCGGAGACCGAGCCGCCGGTCGCCGACAGCTCCTCGATCACGGCGTCGTAGCTCTCGGGGCGCACGATCACGCCCGCGTGGGCGTGGTTCTTGGCGGCAGCGCGGATCAGCGTCGGCCCGCCGATGTCGATGTGCTCGATGACCTCTTCGTCGGACACGCCACGACGCGCGGCCGTCCGCTCGAACGGATACAGGTTCACGACCACCAGGTCAATCGGCGCGATTCCGTGCTCGGCGAGCGTGAGGCGGTGCTCCTCGCGCGTGCGGACCGCCAGCAGTCCCGCGAAGATCGAGGGGTGCAGCGTCTTGACGCGCCCGTCGAGGATCTCCGGGAAGCCCGTATAGTCCTCGATCGCGCGTGTGGAGACGCCGTGCTCCGCGAGCTCCGCGGCGGTGCCCCCCGTCGAGATGATCTCCACGCCGAGGTCCACGAGCTGGCGCGCGAAGTCGACGACCCCGCGCTTGTCGAACACGGTCAGCAGCGCCCGCTCGATGCGCAGGTCGCCGGCCGCCGGGGCCTGTAGTGCGCTTGTTTGTGGCTCAGCCATCGCTCTCCAAGGCGCTCTCGTCCACGCGTACGAGGCGTGGGTTGTCGGGATCCAGGCTGACCGCGCACTTGGCGATCAGGCGGATTGCTCGGGGCAGGAGCTCGTGTTCCGTTCGGTGGAGGACCGTCAAGATCTCCTTATCGTCCCGAGTGTACGGAAGCGTTACCGCTTCCTGCAAGATGATCGGTCCGGTGTCGACTCCGTCGTCCACGAAGTGGACCGTCACGCCGCTCACCTTGACGCCATAGGCGATCTGATCCTGGATTGGGTTTGCGCCCGGAAAGGCTGGCAGCAGCGCCGGATGGACGTTGATCACCGAGCGCGGAAATACCGCCAGGAAGGCGGGATCGAGCAGCTGCATGTAGCCGGCGAGGACGACCAAGCGGACATCGCGCTGCTTCAGGAACGTTGCGATCGCGCGATCGCGCTCGCCGCGGCCCGGGTGGTCCGCTGCGTCGAAGACCGCCGTCGCGACGCCCGCCGCGCGCGCCCGCTCGAGCGCCTTCGCGTCCGCGCGGTTGCTGACGACCACGTCGACCTCGACTCCGTCACGGCCGTGGACCTCGTCGAGGATCGCCTGGAGGTTGGTGCCCGACCCCGACACCAGCACAGCTATCGGAAAACGGGCAGGCATCCTGCTGCTAACCCGATCGCGGCCTTGGCCGCGATCGGCTCAAGCTCTGACCAGCGGGAGCTCTTCCAACGCGTGCTTGCCGTTCGCCTCGTTGGTGCCCGCGAGCGGGTAGTGGCCGGTGAAGCAGGCGTCGCAATGGGTCTCACGCGCCGTGCCGATCGCCTCGTAGACCCCCTCGAGTGAGAGATATGCGAGGGACTCGGCGCCGAGCTCGTCGCCCACGTCTGCGATCGAGCGGCCGTGGGCGATCATCTCTTCGCTCGTCGGCATGTCGACCCCGTAGTGGCACGGGTAGCGGATCGGAGGCGAGGACATGCGGAGGTGGACCTCTTTCGCTCCGGCCTCGCGCAACATGCGCACGATCTGGCGCATCGTGTTGCCCCGCACGATCGAGTCGTCCACGACGACGAGCCGCTTGCCGCTCACGACCTCCGTGAGCGGGTTGAACTTCATGCGCAGGCCGTGGCGGCGCAGCTCCTGCCCCGGTTGGATGAACGTGCGGGCGACGTAGCGGTTCTTGATCAGGCCGTCGTCCTGGGGAATGCCCGACGCGCGCGCGAACCCCTTGGCCGCGGCATTGCCGGAATCCGGCACCGAGATCACGAGGTCGCCGTCGGCCGGCGCCTCACGGGCGAGGATCTCGCCCATCCTGCCGCGCACCGATTGGAGCGTGCGCCCCTCGAGCTTGGAGTCGGGACGCGAGAAGTAGATGTGCTCGAATACGCACAGCGCGGACCGCTCCGACTCGACGGCGATGCGCGTCTCGATGCCCCGCTCGCTCAGCGACACGAGCTCGCCCGGCTGGACCTCTCGCATCAGCTTGGCGCCGATGATGTCGAGCGCGCAGCTCTCGGAGGCGACCACGTAGCGGTCGCCGAGCTGGCCGAGGCAGAGCGGGCGCACGCCGGCCGGGTCCCGGAACGCCACGACGCGGTCCTCGGTCATCAGGACGGTCGAGTACGCGCCCTCGAGGCGGCGCATGACGTCCGCGACCGCGTCTTCGATCGCGGTGGCCTCGTGGCTCGCGATCAGCGCGGCGATGATCTCGGAGTCCGACGTCGAGCGGAACCGCACGCCCTGCGCGGTCAGCTCGCTGTAGAGCTCGACTGCGTTGGTCAGGTTGCCGTTGTGGCCGAGCGCAACGACGCGGCGGTCGTGGCGGTACACCGGCTGGGAGTTCTCCCAGCCGCTGTGACCGGTCGTCGAGTAGCGCACGTGGCCGATCGCCATCTCGCCGGTGAGGGTCTGAAGGCTGCGCTCGTCGAAGACCTGCGAGACGAGGCCGAGGTCGCGCTGGGTGGTGATGTGGCCGTGCTCGGCCGTGGCGATGCCGGCCGACTCCTGCCCGCGGTGCTGGAGGGCATAGAGCGCGAAGTAGGCGAGGCGCGAGACGTCGAGCTCCGGCGCGTAGACGCCGAACACGCCGCACTCGTCGCGCGGGCCCTCACGTTCGAGCGCCGGAGTGGGCTCGGCCGCTTCCGGTTCGGGGAGACAAACGCGCGAATCCGCGCGTGCAGCAGCACCGAAGTGTGTCCCCCTGTTCACGAAACCCTGTCAGCCAAGGCAGAGTTGAAGCGATCGGCAGCATCCTCGACCGAGAGGTCAAGCGTAGCAGCGGGAGCCGTTATACGGAGGGTTTCGCCACCCACGTGGCCGAGTGCCAGGAACCCCACGGCGGCCGCGCGGCCACTGAGCTCGAGCAGGGCGTCGCGCGGGCCGGAGACCACGATCCCTCCTGGGCCCTCGCCGAACAGGACGGTGCGCCCGTCGATATCCGCGCGCCGCGCGAGCGGCTCGACGTCGAGCGTCACGCCGATCTCGCCGGCGATCGCGCACTCCGCGACGCAGCAGGCCAATCCGCCGTCGGAGACGTCGTGTGCGCTGTGCAGCACGCCCGCGCGCACGGCATCGCGCACCACCTCGAGCGCCTCGCGGACCTTCTTGAGGTCGAAAGGCTCCAGTCGCCCGGCGAGCGTACCGTCCAGGCGGCTCAGCTCCGAGCCCAGCAGCGAGGGCTTGAACGGCCCGATCAGCGCGACCACGTCACCGGGCGCCGAAAAAGCCTGCGCGCAGGCCCGCGCGGGGTCGGGCAGCTCACCGACCATGCCGACGACCGGCGTCGGGTAGATCGGGCCCTCGGGCCCCTCGTTGTACAGCGAGACGTTGCCGCCGACGACCGGGACGCCGAATGCGCGGCAGCCGGCGGCCATGCCCTCGACCGCCCTCGTCAACTGCCAGGCGACGTGCGGCTTCTCGGGGTTGCCGAAGTTCAGGCAGTTGGTCAGCCCGAGTGGCTCGGCGCCGACGCAGGCCAGGTTCGCGGCGCACTCGGCCACCGCCTCGGCGGCCCCGATGTAGGGGTCGCACGCCACACGCCTCCCGTTGCCGTCGATCGATACGGCGAGCGCGCGGCCGGTGTCGACCTCGCCGAGCGCGAGGCGCAGCACCGAGGCGTCGGCCTGCTGTGGGCGGCACACGGTGCGGCTGCCGACCAGCGAGTCGTACTGCTCGAACACCCACCGGCGGCTGGCGACGTTCTCGGAGCCGAGGAGCGCGCCGAACACCTCGTCGAAGCCGGCATCGGGGTCGAGCCGGGGTCGCGAGGACGCGAACGGCTCGAGGCGGTCGGCCGGCTCCCTGGGGTCGAGGTCATAGAGAGGGCACTCGTCGACCAGTGCGGAGACCGGCATGTCGCCCACGAGGCGCTCACCCTCGAACACGCGCAGCCGGCGCGTGGCGGTGACCCGGCCGATCGCCGATGCGCGGGTCTCCCAGCGCCGGCAGACCGCGAGCACCTCGTCCACGCGCGCGGGCTCGACGACGCACAGCATGCGCTCCTGGGACTCCGAGATCATGACCTCGAAAGGCTCCATGCCCTGCTCGCGGAGGGGCACCTTGGAAACGTCGAGGTCGATGCCCACCTCGCCCTTCGCGGCCATCTCGCTGGTGCTCGAGGAGAGTCCCGCGGCGCCCAGGTCCTGGAGCGACACGAGCAGGCCCGAGTCGACCAGCTCGAGGCAGCACTCGATCAGCTTGCTCTCCTCGAACGGGTCCCCGATCTGGACGGTCGGGCGCTTGGCGTCGCCCTCCTCGAGCTCGGCCGATGCAAGCACGCTCGCCCCGCCGATCCCGTCGCGCCCCGTGCGCGCGCCGAGCAGCACGATCGTGTTTCCCGGCCCGGCGGCGGCCGCGCTCATCAGCCGATCCGTGGGCGCGAGACCGACGCACATCGCGTTCACCAGGCAGTTCTGCTCGTAGGGAGGCTCGAAGTAGATCTCGCCGCCGACGGTCGGCACCCCGACCGAGTTGCCGTATGCGCCGATCCCCGCGACGACCCGCTCGAGCAGGTAGCGCGTGCGCGGCGTGTCGAGGTCCCCGAAGCGCAACGAGTCGAGCACGGCGATCGGGCGCGCCCCGAGCGCGAAGATGTCGCGCAGGATGCCTCCGACTCCGGTGGCCGCGCCCTGGAAGGGCTCGACGGCCGAGGGGTGGTTGTGGCTCTCGACCTTGAAGACGACCGCGAGCCCGTCGCCTGCGTCGATCGCGCCCGCGTTCTCTCCGGGCCCCATCAGCACGCGCTCGCCCTCGGTCGGGAGCTTGCGCAGGAGCTTCTTCGAGTGCTTGTAGGCGCAGTGCTCGGACCACAACAGCGAGAAGACGGCCAGCTCGACCTGATTCGGCTCGCGCCCGAGCAGCGCGCAGATCCGCTCGAGCTCCGGGTCGGTGAGACCGAGCGCACGCGCCTCGGCCGCCAGCCGGGAGGGTTGCTCCGCCGTCGTGCTCACGCGGTGACGGGAGCGAGCGCGGCGAAAAACCGCAAGCCGTCCGTGGAGCCCGTCAGCTCGTCGGTCGCGTGCTCGGGATGGGGCATCAGGCCGAGCACATTGCCGGCCTCGTTGGAGACTCCGGCGACATCGAGCGTGGATCCGTTGGGATTGGAACCGGGCGCGTAGCGCAGGAGCAGCTGTCCGCCCGCCTCGAGGCGCTCGAGCTGGTCCGCGGGCGCGAACCAGCGCCCGATGCTGTGCTTCACCGGCAGCGAGAGCACCTCGCCGGGCTCGGAGCCGCGGGTGAAGACGCTGCGATCGTGCTCGACGAGCACGTCGACCTGGCGGCAAACGAAACGCAGCGACGTGTTGCGCAGGAGGGCGCCCGGCAGGAGCCCAGCCTCACACAGCACCTGGAAGCCGTTGCAGATCCCGAGCACGGGCCCACCTTCGCGGGCGAACCGCGCGACCTCCTCCATCAGCGGGGCGAACCGCGCGATCGCGCCGGCGCGCAGGTAGTCCCCGTAGGAGAAGCCGCCGGGGATCACGACCGCGTCGATGCCGCCGAGGTCCCGGTCGCCGTGCCACAGGTAGGCGGCCTCGTGTCCTGCGCGCTGCACGGCGAGGAACGCGTCGGCCTCGTCGCACGACCCCGGGAAGACCACGATCCCGACCCGGGCGCTCAACGCTCGTCGCCCGCCAGCGCCTGCACCTCGTAGCTCTCGATCAGCGGGTTGGCGAGCAGCCGCTCGCACATCTCGCCGACGCGCGACTCGACGTTGTCCGCGTCGCCGACGTCGAGCTCCACCAGGCGCCCGACGTGCACGTTGGACACGTCGTCGTAGCCGAGCGCCGGGAGCGCGCGCTCGACGGCCTGTCCCTGGGGATCGAGGATGCCCTGCTTGGGCCTGATCAGGACGCGGACCCTCACGCGGCGCGTGTGAGCCACCGCTCGAAGGGCTCGCCCGCGATCCGCTCGTATGCCTCGACGTACTTGGCGCGTGTGTGCTCGACCACGTCGGCGGGAAGGTCCGGGCCCGGGGGCGTGTGATCCCAACCCGTTTCGTTGAGCCAGTCGCGCACGTACTGCTTGTCGTAGGAGGGCTGTCCCCGCCCCGGCTCGTAGCGGTCGGCGGGCCAGAAGCGCGAGGAATCAGGGGTCAGCACCTCGTCCGCGAGGACGATGGCGCCCTCCGCGTCGCGCCCGAACTCGAACTTCGTGTCGGCGAGGATCACGCCCTGGCGCTCGGCATGCTCGGCGCCGCGCGCGTAGACCGCGAGCGAGAGGCGCTGCAGCTCCTCCATCACGGCGCGGTCGCCGACGATCTCGGCCGCGCGGTCGAAGTCGACGTTCTCGTCGTGCTCGCCCAGCTCGGCCTTCGTGGCGGGAGTGAAGATCGGCTCCGGGAGCCGATCTGACTCCCGCAGGCCGGGGGGCAGGTCGATCCCGCAGACGGAGCCGTCGTCGCGGTACTCCTTCCAGCCCGACCCCGACAGATAACCGCGCACGACGCATTCGACCGGGAAGATGTCGAGCTTGCGCACGAGCAGCCCGCGGCCGTGCGCCTCCGCGGGGACGTCGGCCGAGAGGAGGTGGTTCGGGACGATGTCCGCCGTCAGCCCGAACCAGAACACGGACAGGCCGGTGAGCACCTTGCCCTTGTCCGGGATCGGCGTCGGGAGTACCACGTCGTAGGCGGAGATGCGGTCCGAGGCGACCATCAGCAGGCGGTCGCCGAGGTCGTACATCTCCCGGACCTTCCCGCGGCTGTGGAGGGTGAGGCCCGCTAGATCTGCGGCGGCTCGGGGCACCCGCCCGATGCTAACAGCGGGCGGAGCGGAGTCGGGAGCGCAATCCGCACCGACCGGCCTCTTCATTGCGCGCCACCGGCCGCTAGCCGAGCGCGTCGAGCCGCTTCAGGATCTCGCCTTCGTGCTGCACGAAGCGCCCGTAGTCGAACAGTGCGTCGAGCCGCCGCGCGTCCAGCCGCCGCGCGACCTCGGGCTCGGCCTCGACCAGCTCGCGGAACGGCCGGCCCTCGTCCCATGCCCGCTGCGCGTCGCGCTGCACGACGCGGTAGGCGTCGTCGCGCGTCATGCCCGCCTCGACCAGCGCATTCAGGACACCCTGGCTGAAGAGCGCCCCGTGGGTCAGCTCGAGGTTCTCCCGCATGCGATCCGGGTGGACCCGCAGCCCCTCGACGACTCGCACCATCAGGTGCTGCATGTAGTGGAGCAGCGTCGTGGCGTCGGGCAGGGTGACGCGCTCGACCGAGGAGTGCGAGATGTCGCGCTCGTGCCACAGCGCCACGTTCTCGAGCCCTGCCTGCGCGTAGCCGCGCAACACGCGCGCGAGGCCGCTGACGCGCTCGCTCGTGATCGGGTTGCGCTTGTGCGGCATCGCGCTCGACCCCTTCTGTCCCTCGCGGAAGGGCTCCTCGGCCTCTCGCACCTCGGTGCGCTGGAGATGCCGGAACTCGGTCGCGAGCCGCTCGAGGCCCGCACCCGCCAGAGCGATCGACGACAGCACCGCGGCGTGACGATCGCGTGGCACGACCTGTGTGGACACGTGCTCGGCACGCAGGCCGAGCCGGTCCAGAGTGGCGCGCTCGATCTCGGGACCGAGCGCGGAGTACGTGCCGACCGCCCCCGAGAGCTTGCCGACCTCCGCGTCGGCGAACGCCGCGCGCATCCGCTGCGCGTTGCGGTCGCTCTCGAAGGCGAAGCCTGCGAGCTTCAGCCCGAAGGTCGTCGGTTCCGCATGGACTCCGTGGGTGCGCCCGATGCAAAGCGTTCCCGCAAACTCCCTCGCGCGCGCAACGAGCGCCGTGGTCACGGCGTCGGCGCCGGCGGTCAGCTCGCGCCCCGCTTCGCGCAGCTGGAGCGCGAGCGCGGTGTCGAGCACGTCCGACGAGGTGAGCCCGTAGTGGATCCAGCGGCCCGCCTCGCCGACCGACGAAGCGACGACGTCGATGAAGGCGGCGACGTCGTGGTCGGTGACGCGCTCGCGCTCGCGCACGGCGTCCGGGTCCGGCGGTGGCGCCGCCTTGATCTGCTCGAGGTCGGCGGCAGGCACGACCCCGACGTCGGCCAGCGCCTCGCACACCGCGACCTCGACCTGTAGCCAGGACTCGAGCTTGCGCTCCTCCGACCACGCGAGGGCCAGTTCCGGCCGCGTGTATCGCGCGATCACGGGTTGCCCACGGCCGTCAGCAGCCCATGATGCGCGCCGCGAGCACCGCCGCGTTCTTCGCGCCGTTGATCGCCACGCACGCGACCGGCACGCCCGGCGGCATCTGGACCACGGACAGCAGCGCGTCGAGACCGTCGCCGACGGTGTTCGCCGCCTTGATGGGCACCCCGATCACGGGAAGGTCGGTGTTGGCGGCCACCACGCCGGGCAGCGCCGCGGACATGCCGGCGGCCGCGATGATCACGCGCAGCCCGCGCATGTGGGCGTTCCTTGCGTAGTCGGCGACCGCCTGGGGATCCCTGTGCGCCGAGAGGACACGGACCTCGAACGCGATGCCCCGCTGTGCCAGCTCCTTGCCCGCCGGCTCCATCGTGGGCTTGTCGCTTGCCGATCCCATGATGATCCCGACGCGCGGGGCGTCGACCTCCATGCCCTGAAAGGCCTCCTCGCCCTCGGGCATCGGCTCGAGCGGCTCTCGCTCGCTCTCGCTCGTGGCCGCTGTGCGTTCGGGCTCGAGGATCTCCATCGAGGGCGAAATCTACCCAGCGACGCGCGCGGTGACACGCGCGCCTATGTCGGAGCGGTACTGGGAGCCCTCGCACTCGATGCGCTCGACCGCGGCGTAGACCCGCTCGCGTGCCTCGTCGATCGACCGCCCGAGTGCCGTCACGTTGAGGATCCGCCCCCCGGCCGAGACGATCTGCCCCTCGCGGAGCGCGGTGCCCGCGTGCGTCACCTCCACGTCCCCGAGCTCGTCGAGACCCCGGATCACGTCCCCGGTGCTCGACGACGCGGGATAGCCGGCGGAGGCGAGCACGACGGTCACGGCCCACTCGTCGACCCATTCGAGCGCGGACCCGCGCAGGCCGCCGGGGACGGTGCAGGCCTCGAGCGCCGCCAGCAGGTCGCCGCGCAACCGCGGCAGGACCGCCTGCGTCTCGGGATCCCCGAAGCGGCAGTTGTACTCGAGCACCTGCGGACCGCCGGCGGTCATCATGAGTCCCGCATACAGCACTCCGTGGAAGGGAGTGCCGCGCGCCTTGAAGCAGTCCACGATCGGCTGGTGCGCGGAGGCCACGATCTCCTCGGCGCGCGCGGCGTCGATCCCGGGCACCGGGGAGTAGCTGCCCATACCGCCCGTGTTGGGGCCGGTGTCACCCTCGCCGATCCGCTTGAAGTCCTGCGCCGGCGCCATCGCCACCGCTCGCTCCCCGTCGCACAATGCGAGCAGGGAGAGCTCCTCCCCCTCGAGGAACTCCTCGACCAGCACGCGCGCGCCCGCATCGCCGAAGCGGCGGTCGACGAAGAAGTCACGCAGCGCCTGCTTGGCCTCACGCGGCGACTGGGCGATGATCACGCCCTTCCCCGCGGCCAGCCCATCCGCCTTGAGCACCGCGGGGTACGAGGCGCGATCCATCTGCGCCGCGGCCGCGTCGTGCGAGGTGAACTCCACCCAGGACGCCGTCGGGACGCCGGCCTCACGCATCAGCTCCTTCGCGAACGCCTTGCTGCCCTCGATGCGTGCAGCCGCGGCCCGCGGGCCGAAGGCGCGCAGGCGCTCGGCCTCGAGCGCGTCGACGAGGCCTGCAACGAGCGGCGCCTCGGGACCTACGACGGTCAGGGCGGCGGCCTGCTCGGCTGCCAGCCGGACGATGCCCTCGACGTCCTCGGCCGCGACGTCGAAGCAGCGCGCATCCTGCGCGATGCCCGCGTTGCCGGGGGCGCAGATCACATCGGGCTGCTGTGGGCTGCGATTGAGGGACCGCACGATCGCGTGCTCGCGCCCTCCTGCGCCCACGACGAGCACGCGCTTCATTGCGTCCTCTGGAAGGCGACGTAGCAGGCGATCACGGCACCGATGAAGACGAACGCGAGGCTGCCGCTGCGCGCGACGTCACCAAGGTCCACACCGTAGAAAAGGCCGTAGGGCACCGCATACGTCCAGACGCATCCACCGATCGCGATGTAGCCCGTCTCCGGACCGCGATAGTGCCCGCTCGCCCGCAGCACGAGCTCGCCCATGCCGACGCCGATCAGCCAGCCGAGGATCAGTGCGAAGAAGAGGCCCACGCCCTGGAGCACGACGATCCCGAGGCCCATCGCGAGCCCCGCGGCGAATGCGGCCGCGATCGCGCGCGCGGCGCGATCGGGGCGCAGCCGGACGATCGCCGACCGCGGCTGCCTCGCGCACTCGGGGCACTTGATCCCGACCGGCGTGTAGACCATGCAATCGGTGCAGATCGGCCGGTCGCAGTTGGAGCACGAGATCGCCGTCTCGCGGCTCGGGTGGCGGTAGCAGACGATCTGGGTCGCGGGCTCTCGAGTCTGCGAGTCCAAGGGCGACCGATGTTACTTGTGGCTCTCCTAGAGCGACTCGATGAATTCGTCGATCGGGATCGCCGGGAGCGACTCGTAGCGTGCCGTCCCGCGCGAGCCGAGCTCGAGCGACACCTTCGACATCGTCTTCTCGTCGGGGGCCTCGATCACGTTGATGAAGTCGAAGCGGCCGAGCGTCGCCCACTGCGCGACGACCTTCGCGCCGATCTGCTCGACCTCCTTGTTGACCTCCTTGATGCGCTGCGGGTTGTTCTTGACCGTCTGGACGCCCTCCGGGGTGAGCGTCGAGAGCATGATGAACGTCGGCATCTCTCCTCCTAGCGTGTGAGCGGGTGGCTCCAGCGTTTATATAGCCAAACCCGGCCCCGTACCATGAGGGCGGGTAGGAGCTCCCGATCGCCTGCACGCTAGGACGAGGTCGCGGCCTGGATCCGCGCGGAGCAGGATCGCTGCGCGTTCCTCACATCCCGACCGAACGTCCCGGACTGTGTGCTCTGGGCGGTATCGCGGGACGTTCGGCCACGAGCTCGGGGTTGGTCCGCGCTATGGGGTAACTACCCCACGCCGTATGGCCCGCCAATGTCGCGGAAGGCCGGGGGCCTTGGATCATCGGCCTGAGGAGGCTTCGGCTTGGCTTCCACGGTCGCATTCATGTCAGGGCGACGTAAGCCTGCGGGCAATGGCACCGCCGCGACCGACCAATCCCCGTCCTTGCCTTCCCTCGCGAACCATGCCTTCTGGTTCCGCTCGGGATGCGTGTCGGTGAGTTCCTTGGCGCGGCGCTCAGCCTCTTCGCGGGTCATGGGACAGAATCGTACCCGTCGCTCTGTGGCGAGTTTTGCTGGACCCTCCTAGGCCGCCACCTGCACGGGCGGCTGCGCCTTCTCGAACGTGAGGTCCCCGTCGGCGGTGGCGACCCGCACCGTGTCGCCCTCGCCGAACTCGCCCGCGAGCATCGCCAGCGCGAGCCGGTCCACGAGCCGCTTCTGGATCACGCGCTTCAGGGGCCGCGCGCCGTAGTCCGGGTCCCACCCGAGGTTCGCGAGCAGCTCGCGCGCGCCGTCGGTCAGCTCGACCTCGACCCCGCGCTCCCGCACACGCTCGACAAGCTGCGCGACCTGGAGGTCCACGATCCGCTTGATCTGGTCCTTCGACAGCCTCTGGAAGATCACGACGTCGTCGATCCGGTTCAGGAACTCCGGCTTGAAGTGCTGCGACAGCGTCGCCTCGACGGCCTCGCGCATGCGCTCCTCGTCGGCCTCGGCGACGATGTGCTGCGACCCGACGTTCGAGGTCATGATCAGCACGCTGTTCTTGAAGTCGACCGTGCGACCCTGGCCGTCGGTCAGCCGCCCGTCGTCCATCACCTGGAGCAGCACGTTGAAGACGTCGGTGTGCGCCTTCTCGATCTCGTCGAGCAACACCACCGAATAGGGGCGTCGCCGCACCGCCTCCGTGAGCTGGCCGCCCTCTTCGTAGCCGACGTACCCGGGCGGCGCGCCGATCAGGCGCGAGACCGTGTGCTTCTCCATGTACTCCGACATGTCGATGCGCACGATCGCGTCCTCGGTGTCGAACATGAACTGCGCCAGGGCACGCGCCAGCTCGGTCTTGCCGACTCCGGTCGGCCCGAGGAACAGGAACGAGCCGATCGGCCGGTTCGGGTCCTGCAGGCCGGCGCGGGAGCGGCGCAGCGCGTTCGACACGGCGGACACGGCCTCGGCCTGGCCGATCACCCGCTCGTGCAGGCGCTCCTCCATGTGGATCAGCTTCTCGACCTCGCCCTCCATCAGGCGCGATACCGGAATGCCCGTCCACTTGCCCACGACCTCGGCGACCTCCTCGTCGGTGACCTCCTCGTGGAGCAGGCTGCCCTGGGTCGCGTGCAGCTCGGCAAGGCGTTCCTCGTGTCCTCGAAGGGCACGCTCGAGCTCGGGGATCTCGCCGTAGCGCAGCTCCGCGGCGCGCTGGAGGTCGGCGTCGCGCTCGGCGCGCTCGACCTCACGGCCGGCCTCCTCGAGCCGTTCCTTCGCGTCGCGGATCGCGGTGATCGCTTCCTTCTCGGACTGCCAGCGCGCCTTCATCTCGCCGGAGCGCTCGCGCAGGTCGGCGAGCTCGGCCTGGATCGCGTCGCGACGCGCGATCGAGGCATCATCCGTCTCCTTCTTCAGCGCTTGCAGCTCGATCTCGAGCTGCTGGATGCGCCGCTCGACCTCGTCGATCTCGGTCGGCATCGAGTCGATCTCGATGCGCAGGCGGGACGCGGCCTCGTCGATCAGGTCGATTGCCTTGTCGGGCAGGAAGCGATCCGCGATGTAGCGCGAGGACAGCAGCGCGGCGGCCACGATCGCCGAATCCTGGATGCGCACGCCGTGGTGCACCTCGTAGCGCTCCTTCAACCCCCGAAGGATCGCAATCGTGTCCTCGACCGAAGGCTCGCCGACGAACACCGGTTGGAAGCGGCGCTCAAGCGCCGCGTCCTTCTCGATGTGCTTGCGGAATTCGTCGAGCGTCGTGGCGCCCACCGCGCGCAGCTCACCGCGCGCGAGCATCGGCTTCAGCAGGTTTGCGGCGTCGACCGCGCCCTCGGCCGCGCCGGCGCCGACGATCGTGTGCAGCTCGTCCATGAAGAGGATCACGCGGCCGTCGGCTTCCTGAATCTCCTTGAGGACTGCCTTGAGGCGGTCCTCGAACTCGCCGCGGTACTTCGCGCCCGCGATCAGGGCGCCGATGTCGAGCGCGACCACCCGGCGGTCGCGAAGCGACTCCGGGATGTCGCCCGACACGATCCGCTGGGCGAGGCCTTCGACGATCGCCGTCTTTCCGACGCCGGGCTCGCCGATCAGCACGGGGTTGTTCTTCGTGCGCCGTGACAGGACCTGGATCACGCGCCGGATCTCCTCGTCGCGCCCGATCACCGGGTCGAGCTTGCTCTGCTCCGCCAGCTCGGTGAGATCGCGGCCGAAGCGCTCCAGCGCCTGGTACTTGTCCTCCGGGTTCGGGTCGGTCACGCGGTGCGGCCCGCGCACTTCGCGCAACGCGGCCAGCAGGAGCTCGCGGTCGGGAAGCGCCTTGCCCGCCTCGCCCTGGGACCCCGCGAGCGCGAGCAGCAGGTGCTCGGTCGAGATGAACTCGTCCTTCAGTGCCGAAGCCTCATCCTCGGCCGCCTGGAAGACCCGCACGAGCTCGCCCGAGGGGACCGCCTGCGACGCGGCGGCGCCGCTCACGGATGCGAGCTTGTCGAGCGCCGCGCTCACGTGCGCGCGCAGCTGGTCCGGGGGCACGCCGACCTTCGTCAGCAACGGGGCGACGATGCCACCGTCCTGCTCGAGCAGGACGGCGAGCAGGTGCTCGGGCGTGATCTCCGAGTTGCCGCGCTCGTGCGCGAGCTTCTGTGCGGCCTGGATGGCCTCCTGGGACTTGATCGTGAACTTGTCAGCCTGCATGTCCGTGTCTCCTGAGGGTGGTGTGTGGAGGCTCCCAGCGGACGAGCTCGCGCTTGTAGGAGCGGTGGACCTCGTTGATCCGGGCGCGCATCTCGCGCTCCATGGCGTCCATGCGCGCCTGCATCGCCTGCATGACCTCCTCGAGCGCGAGCACGCGCTCGACGCCCGCGAGGTTCATGCCGAACTCCGTCGTGAGCTGCTGGATGCGCCGCAGCCGCTCGACGTCGCGCTGCGAGTAGAGCCGGGTCTGCTTGGGCGAGCGGGCCGGCTTGATCAGGCCCCGCTCTTCGTAGATGCGCAGCGTCTGCGGGTGCATGCCCGCGAGCCGCGCGGCCACCGAGATCATGAAGACGCCTTGGTGCTCGGGAAAGAGACTGTCCGCCATCAGACCTCCTTCCGGGCGCGGTCGAGCAACTCGCCGCGCGGGTTGCCGTTCATCACCTCGGAGAGGCGCTCGACCACCTCGCGCTGCTCCTCGTTGAGCGACGTCGGGATCTGGACGCGAAGGCGGTAGTGGATGTCGCCGTGGCCGCTCCCGGAGAGCTTCGCCGGCCCCTCGCCCCGCAATCGCTGGACAGCTCCGTCCTGCGTGCCCGCCGGGACGCGGATCTTCTTCGTGGCGCCGAGCGTCGGCACCTCGACGGTGCCGCCCCGCACGGCCTCGGCGATCGTGATCGGCACCTCGACCTCGAGGTGGTCGCCGCGTGCCTTGAAGACGGGCGACGACGCGACACGCGTGAGCACGTAGAGGTCGCCGGAGGGTGCCCCGTTCAACCCGGGCTCGCCCTTCCCGGCCACTCTGATGCGGCTGCCCTCGCGCACCCCGCCGGGGATCTTCACGCGGTAGCGCCTGACCTGCTCGGTGACGCCGCGGCCGTCGCACGTCCGGCAGGGATCGTCGATAACGGAGCCCCGCCCGCCGCACACGGAGCACGGCTGTGACAGGGAGAACATGCCCTGGCCCTGGGTCTCGATCCCGCGGCCCTCGCAGTTCGGGCAGGTCTTCGCAGACGTGCCGGGCTTCGCGCCCGTCCCGTTGCAGGTGGGGCACGAGGCCTCGACCGGCACCGTCACCGACACCTCGCTGCCGTTCACCGCTTGCGCGAACGAGAGGCGGACCTCGGTCTCGAGGTCCCGTCCGGGGACCCCGCCCGCGCCGCCGCGGCCGAACAGGTCGGAGAGCATGTCGCCGAACGACCCCACGCCGCCCCGGAACGAGGATGGGTCGAAGCGGAAGCCGCCGGGCGCCCCGCCCGCGCCGCCGCCGAAGCCGAACATCCCGCCGGAGTCATATTGCTTGCGCTTGTCGGCGTCCGACAGGACGGAGTACGCCTCCTGGATCTCCTTGAAGCGCTCCTCCGCCTGCCCGTCGCCCTGGTTCGCGTCCGGGTGCCACTTGCGCGCGAGCTTGCGGTAGGCCTTCTTGATCTCCTCGTCGGAGGCGCCCTTCTTGACGCCGAGCGTGTCGTAGAAGTCCCTGGCCATGGCTACTCCTGGGCCGCACCCACGACGACGCGCGCCGGCCGCAGCACCTGGCCGTTCAGCCGGTACCCCTTCTCGAGCACCTCGAGCACCTGGCCGGCCTCACCTGGCCGCGTCAGCATCGCCTCGTGCCAGTCGGGGTCGAACGACTCACCCGCAGGCGAGTAGCTCTCGACCCCCGCGCGCCGCAGCACCGCCACCAGCTCCTCGTAGACGAGCCGCACGCCATGGGCGAGGTGGTTCTCATCCTCGCCCGCAGTGGCGAGCGCGCGCTCGAGGTTGTCGACCACGGGAACGAGGTCGCGAGCCAGCTCACCACGCCCCCGGATCTCGCCCTCGGCAGCATCCCGCGACGCACGCTTGCGAAAGTTCTCGAAGTCCGCCTTTGTCCGCTTCGCCAACTCGAGGTACTCATCCCTCTCTCGCTCGACGTCGGCGACCTCGGCGACGGGCGGAGAGGAGGGGGTGTCCGACAGGCTCCCGCCTTTTTCAGGCCTGGCGGAGACCCCCTCCTCGTAGCCCTCTCGATTCGGCTGGTCCTGCATTACTTGGTCCCTTCGTCCACGACCTCGGCGTCCACGACTTCCTCCTGGTCCTGCGGCGCACCATTGGCTGCCGTCCCGTCCTGCGACTGCGCCGCCTGCTGGTAGATCTGCTCGGACACCGAGTGGAACGCCTGCTGGAGCGCGTCGGTCTTCGACTTGATCGACTCGACGTCCTCGCCCTCGAGCGCCGACCGCAGCTCTGCGATCGCCCCCTCGATCGACGACCGCGCGTCCGCGTCGACCTGGTCGCCCAGCTCGGCGAGCTGCTTCTCGGCCTGGTACGCGGCGTTGTCGCCGGTGTTGCGAGCCTCGGCCACCTCGCGCAGCCGCTTGTCGTCCGCGGCGTGCGACTCGGCGTCCTTGACCATCTGGTCGATGTCCTGGTCCGATAGGCCGGAGCCGGCCTTGATCTCGATCTTCTGCTCGGTGCCCGTCCCGAGGTCCTTCGCAGCGACGTGCAGAATGCCGTCCGCGTCGATGTCGAACGTGACCTCGACCTGCGGGATCCCGCGCGGCGCCGGGGGGATGCCGGTCAGCTGGAACTTGCCGAGCGACTTGTTGTACCCGGCCATCTCGCGCTCGCCCTGGAGGACGTGCACCTCGACCGACGGCTGATTGTCCTCGGCCGTCGAGAAGATCTCCGACTTGCGGGTGGGGATCGTCGTGTTGCGGTCGATCAGGCGCGTGAACACGCCGCCCTTGGTCTCGATGCCGAGTGACAGCGGGGTCACGTCGAGCAGCAGCACGTCCTTGACGTCGCCGGCGAGCACGCCCGCCTGGATCGCGGCGCCGATCGCGACGACCTCGTCAGGGTTGACGCCCAGATGCGGGTCCTTGCCGGCCAGCTCCCTGACCTTGTCCTGCACCGCGGGCATCCGCGTCATGCCGCCGACCAGCACCACGTGGTCGATGTCGGCACCGGTCACGCCGGCGTCCTCCATCGCCTGCCGCGTCGGCCCGACCGTGCGGTCGAGCAGATCGGACGTCAGCTCGAGGAGCTTTGCCCGTGACAGGCGCGTGTCGAGGTGCTTCGGCCCCGACTGGTCGGCCGTCACGAAGGGCAGGTTGATCTGCGTCTCCTGGGTGGTCGACAGCTCGACCTTCGCCTTCTCGGCCGCCTCGTACAGGCGCTGAAGTGCCATGCGGTCCTGCGACAGGTCGATGCCCTGGGACTTCTTGAACTCGGCGACCAGCCAGTCGACGATCGTCTTGTCGAAGTTGTCGCCGCCGAGGTGGTTGTCACCCGACGTCGCCTTCACCTCGAAGACGCCGTCGCCGAGCTCGAGGATCGACACGTCGAACGTGCCACCGCCGAGGTCCCACACCAGGATCGTCTGCTCCTCCTGCTTGTCGAGCCCGTAGGCGAGCGCTGCCGCGGTCGGCTCGTTGATGATGCGCTTCACCTCGAGGCCCGCGACCTTGCCGGCGTCCTTGGTGGCCTGGCGCTGCGAGTCGTTGAAGTAGGCGGGGACGGTGATCACCGCGTCGGTGACCGTCTCGCCGAGGTAGGCCTCGGCATCCGCCTTCAGCTTCTGCAGGATCATGGCCGAGATCTCGGGCGGGGAGTACTGCTTGCCCTCTGCCTCGACGAGCACGTCTGCGTTGGGCCCGGAGAGGACCTTGTAGGGCACGATCGTCATCTCCTCCGACACCTCGGAGTGCTTGCGCCCCATGAAGCGCTTGATGGAGAACACCGTGTTCTCCGGGTTGGTGACCTGTTGTCGCTTGGCCGGCACTCCGACCAGTCGCTCGCCGCCCTGCGTGAAGGCGACGACCGACGGGGTGGTGCGCCCGCCCTCGCGGTTGGGGATCACGGTGGGCTCGCCACCCTCGAGCACGGCCATGCAGGAGTTGGTGGTGCCGAGGTCGATCCCGATCGTCTTTCCCATCTCTAACCTCCGGAAATCGAGCCCGCCGGCGAGCGGGGAGACCGCCGCCGGGGGCTGCTAGGTGTCTAGGCAAAAAATCTAAGTCCGAGTATGGCAGATCGGCGCGCTCGGCCATCCAGGGGCCCTCTAGAGCGGAAAAGCGGCTCTCACCTGTGAGTCGGTCACTCCTTCGACCCGCAGCAGCTTGTCCCGCGTGCCCGCGCCGCGCACGATCTCGACGCGGGTCACCCCCACGCGCAGGCGGCGCGCGACCAGCTTCCGGACGGCCTCGTTCGCCTTGCCGCCCGCGGGCGGCGCGGTGACGCGCACGAGCAGCACGCCGTCGCGCGCCTCCCCGATCTCGTTCGCACCGGCGCGCGGCCGCACGCGCACCCGCAACTCGGCGCCCTCGCTCAGCGGGCACGTCCCGTTGCGTCCGTGCCGTAGGGACAGACCGCGAGCAGCGGGCACGCGCGGCACGCCGGGCCGCGGGCGGTGCAGATGCGCCGGCCGTGGCGAATCAGGTTCACGTGGAGCTCGAACATGTCCAAGCCGCCGGCGTGCTCGCGCATCACGTCGTGGGCTTCCTCGAACGACGCCTTCGGCCGGATCAACCCGAGCCGCGACGAGACCCGGTAGACGTGGGTGTCGACCGGCATCTCGGGACGGTCGAACGCGAACAGCAGCACGCACGCGGCGGTCTTGCGCCCGACGCCGGGCAGGCGCTCCAGGAAGTCGATCGCCGTCTCGCGCGGGACCCCGGCGAGGAACTCGAGGTCGAGCCCACCGGTCTCGGCCTCGATCGAGGCGAGCATGGCCTTGATGCGCAGCGACTTGACCTTCGAGATCCCCCCGGGCCGGATCGCCTCCTCGACGTCCTCGACGGGCGCGGCGGCGACTCTCGCCCAGTCCGGGAACCGTGCCCGCAGGCGCTCGTATGCGATGTCGCGGTTGCGGTCGTTCGTGTTCTGCGAGAGGACGGTCAGGACCAGCTCGTCGAGCGGCGCGTGATGGGGGTCGTTGCGGGGCCGCCCGTAGTACCCCCGCAGGCGGTCCCCGATCGACCGGATGCGAGCGCGCGACGGCGCCCGCCAGCCGCCTTTCACGAGAGCGCGATCGCCCCCGGCAGCGCGTCGATCGCGCCCCACCCCTCGGTCGCACGCGCGGCCGCCCGGACCGCAACCGGGAGCGCTGCGGCCGGGGCTTCGCCGGTCGCGAGCGCGGCGACCAGCACGCCGGTGACGACATCGCCGGCTCCGGTCGTGTCGACCGCCCTCGCGGGGTCTCCCGGCGCGTCCGCCGTCACGGTGCCGCGCAGCAGCGCGCCGTCGGGACCGAGCGTGACCGCGACGAGCTCGGCACCCATCGCTACGAGCTGCTGCGCCGCGGCCGCGGGATCGCCCTCCCCGGTCAGCAGCTCGGCCTCCGTGTGGTTGACCTTCAGCAGCGCCGCGCCCCGCAACAGCTCGCGCACGAGATCCGCCGCCTCGGTCGCGTCACTCCAGCGGGCGACGCGGATGTTCGGGTCGAAGAAGAAGCGCTTGCCCGAGGCGAGCGCCAGCTCGCGGGCGCGCATCGTGAGCTTCCGTTCCCGCGCGCCGAGCAGCGTGTTGGAGCCGATCAGCACCGCGTCGTGGCGTGTCACGGCCTCCTCGAGGCGCTCGCCCAGCGACAGCAGGCCCGCCTCGATGTCGTCCCCGTAGATCGCGAAGTCCGGCTCGGCGCGCTCGTTCACGACCACGAAGGCGAGCGGCGTGCGCATTCCGGGCACGGTCGCGAACCAGTCGAGGCCCACCCCCTCCGCCGCCAGGCGCGCGCGCAGCCAGCGACCCCAGGGATCGTCCCCGACACCGCCCCCGAGCGAGGCGCGGGCGCCGCAGCGCGACGCCACGACGGCGGCGTTCGCGGGGGCTCCGCCGCTGTGCGGGACGAACGCGTCGGCCTGCGCGAAGCCGGCGACCGGGCGCTCGCAGAAGAGGTCGACAAGCGTCTCTCCGAGGCAGAGCACCGACATTCGACAAAAATACCGTCTGATGCCCTCCTCTCCTCCGCGCTGGGCGGCGCCGCTCGCGGCAGCCGTCACCTGCACGGCCTTTGCCGTCTGGAACCCGCCGGTGCGCGACCTCGCGGCGCATACCTTCCGTGCGGAGTTGTTCGAGGATGTTGGTTTCGCGATCTGGAACAACTCGTGGTACGGCGGCCACTACCTGCTCTCATACAGCGTGCTCTTCCCGCCCCTGGCGGCATTGCTGTCCCCCGTCTGGGCCGCGGCGGCCTCGGCCGTCGCGAGCGCCTGGCTGTTCGACGGCCTGGTCCGCGACCGCTGGGGTCCACGGGCAGGCTGGGCGTCGCTGTGGTTCGGCGCGCTCGGCGCGGTTGCCCTGCTCGGCAACGGGTGGCTCGTGTTCGCGCTCGGATTGGCACTCGCGCTCGGCGCGCTGCGCGCGCTCCAGACGGGGCGACGCAAGCGGGCCGTCCTATTGGCCGTCGCGACCGCGCTTGCGAGTCCCGTGGCGGCCGCGTTCCTCGCGCTGCTCGCGGTTGCCGGCGCGATCGCCTTGCGCGCCGGGGGACGGTGGTGGTGGTCGCTGGCGGGCGCCGCGCTCTTGCCGCTCGCGCTGCTCGGCCTGCTGTTCCCCGAGGCGGGAGAGTTTCCGTACTGGTTCTCCGCGTTCTGGCCGTTGCCCGTCTTCTGCGCACTCGCGCTGCTCACGATCCGCGGTCTCGATGGCGAGCGCGACCTGCGGCTGGTGATCGTCCTCTACCTCCTCGCGGCGGCGCTCGCGTGGCTCCTTCCCAATCCGCTGGGCGGGAACCTCACGAGGCTCGGGTCCCTGTTCGGCGGGCCCGTCCTGCTGGCCGTACTGCTCGCGCGTGACCCCGCGCGCCTGCGCAGGCCGGTGGCGATCGCGGCGCTCGGCGTCGGTCTCGGCTGGCAGGTGATCACGCCGATCCCGGACACCCTCCAGAGCCTCGGCGACCCCGAGACCGAGCGCTCGTACTACGCGCCCGTTGCAGCGTGGCTCGCCGGACACGGAGCCGAGCGCGAGCGCGTCGAAGTCCCCTATACCTTCAACCATTGGGAGACCGCGTACCTCGCACCCCGCATCTCACTCGCGCGGGGATGGCTGCGGCAACTCGACATCGAGCGCAACGCCCTCTTCTACGAGGGGAAGCTCACGAACCCGCGCTACCGCCGCTGGCTGAGTGACAACGGGATCCGCTGGGTGGCACGCTCGAGCGCGAGGCTCGACTATTCGGCTCAGGAGGAGGACGACCTGATCCGCGCGCGTCCTTCGTACCTGCGTCTGCGCGCGACACTGCGGCACTGGCAGGTCTACGAGGTGGTGCCGGCGACCGCGATCGTGTCAGCCGTGGGAGCGGGCCGCGCGCGCATCAGCGCACTCGAGCCGGAGTCCTTCGCGCTCGACGTCGAGCGGCCCGGGACCTTTGTCGTGCGCGTGCGCCACACGCCGTACTGGCGCGGGCCCGCGGGAGTGTGCGTGGGCCGGGCGGGCGACTGGACGGCGGTGAGGGCTCCCAGGAGCGGAATCGTTCGGGTGCGAACGGCGCTCGGCGTGGGCGCGGCGTGGCGGGCGGCGCGCGGCGCGAACCGCGCCTGCTGAGCACGCAAGTTGCTTTCCGCACACGCGATCGTTGTGACAATCCGGTGAGTTTCAGGGCCGGGTTCGGTTACTGTTTTGGGATGTTCCGGCTGATCGTTCCTCTCGCGATCCTGCTGCTGCTGGCCGGGATCCTCCGATTGCAGGCGAAGCGCACGGGCCGCGGGCCACGGTTGCGCTGGCTGCCGAAGGGTGGATCCGACGCCTTGCTGCAGCTTTCCCTGTTCGTGATGGCGGACATCCTGTACGAGACCGTGCGCGGCATCTCGGAGTCCAACGCGGCGGTCGCGTTCAACAACGCACGCTCGATCGTCGAGCTCGAGCAGAGCACGGGCCTCTTCTTCGAGCAGGGCCTGCAGGCGTGGGCGATGGGGCAGCGCGTGCTGATCGACTTCGCGAACTTCATGTACGTCAACTCGCATTTCGTGATGACGACGACCGTGCTCGTGTGGCTGTACCTGCGCCACAACGATCGCTTCTACTTCGTGCGCAACATGTTCATGACCGCGATGGGCCTCGCGCTGGTTGGCTACATGCTGATGCCGACCGCGCCGCCGCGCTTCTTCCCCGAGCTCGGCTTCGTCGACTCGATCGCGTACTACGTGAACGTGCAGCACGACTCCGGGCTGGTCGCGCTCTTCTTCAACCCATACGCGGCGGTTCCGAGCATGCACGTCGCGTTCTCGCTGATGATCGCGATCCCGACGATGCTGATCGTGCGACGGCGGGTGCTCAAGGTTCTCTGGGCGCTGTACCCGCTGATGATCGCTTTCGTCGTGATGGTGACCGGCAACCATTGGTTCATGGACGTCGTCGCCGGCGCGCTCGTGGCGGGCACTTCGGCGCTCGTCGCCAGGCACGTGCTCTCGCGGGTTTGGCCGGCTGCATGGTCATGGTCAGCGGGGCCACGCGAAGTGCCCGCATAGCGCCATTTGATTACCCTCCCAGGTGATGACGGCCTCCAGGGGCGGGCGCCCTCCACGCCTGCGCGAGCGCAACGGGCCCGCCGCCCGTGGGCAGGCCCGCGACCGCGCAACCGCCCGGACCGCCGCCGAGATGCGCGCGAACGTGCGCGAGCGGCTGATCGAGTCCCGGCTGACCCCGAACGCCATCTCGATGACGGGGCTCGTGCTGAACGTCGTGGCCGCGGTGCTGGTCACCCAGCGGCTGTTCTTCCTCGCGGGGATCGCCTTCATCGTCGGCAGCCTGATGGACACCCTCGACGGTCGCTACTCGCGGATGTCCGGGAAGGGCACTCTGTTCGGCGCCTTCCTCGACTCCACGCTCGACCGGATCGAGGAGGGGATCGTGCTGATCACCGTGGCGGCATATTTCGCCTCGCGTGGGGACGAGTTCGCCACCGCTGCCGTTGTCGTCGTGGTTCTCATGTCACTGATGGTGAGCTACACGAGAGCGCGCGCAGAGGCTCTCGGCGTCGAATGCAAGGTAGGATTGGCAACCCGCCCCGTGCGGGTAGTAGTGCTCGCGGGCGGCCTGCTCTTCGCCAAGGGAGCGGGAATCGGTGACTTCGAGTTGCTGGCGCCCGCGATCTACGTGATGGCCGCGCTCACGACGTTCACCGTCGGGCAGCGCATCTGGCACGTGCGCAAGCAGCTTGCCGGCGACATCCCGGAGGCTGCCGAAGTAACCGTCGATACGTCCGAAGGTAAGGGACGTGAAGAAGCTCGAGAGGGTTCCCCACCTTTCTCGGAGCATTGATCCCCACAGGAGGCCTGATCAGATGAGCAAGCGCAACGGCTCCGGCAACGGCGCTGTCGATCACAAGGACGAGGTACGGGTCGCGATCGTCGGCGTCGGCAACTGCGCCTCCTCGTTCATCCAGGGCGTCGAGTACTACAAGGACGCCAACCCCGACGACTTCGTTCCGGGCCTCATGCATGTCGATCTCGGCGGCTACCACGTCCGCGACATCAATTTCACCGCGGCGTTCGACATCGACAAGGAAAAGGTCGGCAAGGACCTCTCCGAGGCGATCTGGTCAGGCCAGAACAACACGCTCAAGTTCACCGACGTATCGGCGCTCGGCGTGAAGGTCGAGCGCGGCATGACGCACGACGGCCTCGGCAAGTATCTGAAGGAGAAGATCACGAAGGCGCCCGGCGAGACGGCCGACATCGTGAGCATCCTGCGCGAGACAAAGACCGACGTGCTCGTTTCCTACCTTCCCGTGGGCGCCGAGCAGGCGACCAAGTGGTACGTCGAGCAGGCGCTCGCGGCGGGCTGCGGCTTCGTCAACTGCATCCCGGTGTTCATCGCGCGCGAGCCGTACTGGCAGAAGCGCTTCAAGAAGGCAGGGCTGCCGATCATCGGCGACGACATCAAGTCGCAGGTCGGCGCGACGATCGTGCATCGCACGCTCGCGCGACTGTTCCGCGAGCGGGGCGTGCGCGTCGAGCGCACCAGCCAGCTGAACGTTGGCGGCAACATGGACTTCTACAACATGCTCGAGCGCGAGCGGCTCGAGTCGAAGAAGATCTCCAAGACGAACGCCGTCACGTCGATGCTCGATTACGAGCTCCCGAAGGAGGACGTCTACATCGGCCCCTCCGACTACGTGCCGTGGCTGACCGACCGCAAGTGGGCCCACATCAGGATCGAGGGTGAATCCTTCGGCGGCGTGCCGCTCAACATGGAGCTGAAGCTCGAGGTGTGGGACTCCCCGAATTCAGCGGGCATCGTCATCGACGCGGTGCGCTTGTGCAAGCTGGCGCTCGACAAGGGCGTCGGCGGAGCACTGGTGGGGCCGAGCGCGTACCTGATGAAGTCCCCGCCGAAGCAGGTTCCGGACCCGGTTGCACGCGACCTCACCGAGGAGTTCATCGGTGAGAACGCGCGTAGCAAGGTGACGGCCGAGAGCGGCGACAAGAAGGCGGCGAAGGTCAAGAGCTAGTTCGCGGCCAGTTGCGCGCGCGCAGAAAGCGCGCGAGCGCATCAGCCCACCGCGCGAGGAGCGGGCCGGTGAGCCCTGTGAGCAGGACGTACGCCGCCGCGAGCGGACCGAGGTCGGCTTCCAGTCCGGCGCTGACGCCGAGGCCTGCGATCACGATCGAGAACTCGCCGCGCGCGACCAGGGCGCTTCCCGCGCGGACCCGCCCCGGGACACCGGCGCCGAGACGCTTCGCCGCGTGCCAGCCCGTGACGAGCTTGGTGGCGCTCGTGACCGCGGCGAGCGCGACCGCCACGACGAGGACCGGAGGAATGGCGGCGGCGTCCACCTGCAGCCCGAACAGGATGAAGAACGCCGCCGCGAAAAGGTCTCGCAGGGGCGAGAACAGGGCGCGGACCCGCTCGGCTACGGACCCGGACACCAGGATTCCGGCGAGGAAGGCTCCGACCGCCGCCGAGAGCCGCATGCCTTCCGCCGCGCCCGCGATCAGCAGCGCGAAGCCCAGCACCGTGAGGAGCAGCACCTCGTCCGACCGCGACGCGATCAAGCGGGTCGCCCTGGGCCCGTGGCGCATGGCGACCGCGAGGGCCGCCCCCGCCGCCGCGAGCCCGGCCGCCGCGAGCGCCACGCCGCCGGCGAGCGCGGCATCGCTGAGCAGGACCGCCACGACGGGCAGGTAGACCGCCATCGCGAGGTCTTCGATCACGAGCAGCGACAGGACCGCGGGCGTCTCGCGGTTGCCGAGCCGGCCAAGGTCGGCCAGCAGCTTGGCGACGATCCCCGAGGACGAGATGTACGTCACGCCGCCGAGCAGCAGACATGCCCGCGCGTCCCACCCGAGCGCCACGGCCGCGAGCAAACCCGGCGTGAAATTGAGGGCGAAGTCGACCGTTCCCGTCGGCAGCGACGACCGCAGGCTCGACGCCAGCTCCTCGCCGGTGTACTCGAGGCCCAGCATGAAGAGCAGGAGCACGAGCCCGACCTGGGCGCCGATCTCGACGACCTCGCCCGAGAACGAGAGCGGCTCGTCGCTGATCTGGCCAAGCGCGAGGCCCGCGACCAGGTACAGCGGAATCGGCGAGACCTCGACCCTGTCGGCAAGGCGCGCGAGCACCCCGAGGGTGAGCAGGAGGGCGCCCATCTCGAGCAGCAGAGGGGCATCGCCGCCGCCCGTGGCGGCCAGAACCGGCTCAGCCGTCACGCAGGATTGCGGAGGCGTCGCGAATGCCGCCGGGCGTGCCCACGACCACCGCGGTGTCGCCGGACGCGAGGGGGAAGTCCGGCGCGGGAGAGGGAATCGTCTCGTTGTCTCGCACGATCGCCACGACCGAGACCCCGACCCGCGAGCGCAGGGCGGTGTCGCCGAGCGTCTTGCCCACGAACGGGGAGCTCTTCTCGAGCGGCAGCCAGTCGATCGTCACCCCCCGCACCGATTGCTGCAGGTTCGCGAGGTGCTCGGTCACGTGCGACGCGCCGAGCACGTCCGCGAAGGCGCGCAGGTCGTCCGGCTCCAGGTCCACCACCTCACGGCAGGCGTCGGGGTCGTCGCTGTCGTACATCAACAGCTGACGGTGCCCGCTGAAGTGCGAGATCACGCCGATGCGCCTGCCGCCCGCGGTGACGAAGTCGTAGCGGACGCCGACACCCGGCAGCCTGGTCTCCTCTACATCCGGCATCGGCCACCATTGTTTCGCACTTAACATTCCGGGCGTGTCCACCATAGACGCCTCCCGCCCCGACTGGCCCCTCTCGATCGCTCACGTCACCCCGTACCCGTGGGGCGCGCGGCGCGAGGTCAACGAGTACGTCGAGCGCGTTGCGGAGGGGCTGGCAGCGCGCGGTCACAGCGTGCTCGTGCTGGCGCCGAGCGGATCCCGCGCCCAGGTACGCGAGTCACGTCGCGTGATCCGCGCCGCCTCCGAGCGGCCCGAGTCGCTGTTCACCCCCGGCCAGGCCCGGGTCCTCGCTCCGATGCAGACGATCGCCGCACCGGCGCGTCGCGGCGGCCGCGTTTCGTTGCCGCTCGATGCGAGCCGGGCGATCGACACGCTGCTCGAGCGGGCGCCGCTCGACATCGTGCACGTGCACGAGCCGTTCGCGCCGAGCGCGTCGGCGGCAGCGCTGCGTCACTCGCGCGCCCTGAACGTAGGCAGCTTCCACTCCCCGACGGAGCGCGTGCTCTCGACCCAGGTCGCGCGCCGTTTCATCGAGCTGTTCTTTGGCCGCCTCGACGCGCGCCTCGCCACGTTCGAGGTCACGCGCGGCCTGATCTCGACCTTCTTCCCGGGCGAGTACGACGTCGTGCCCCCGGGCGTCGACCTCGATCGCTTCCGGCCCGGCGCGCGTGAGCGCGACGGCGTGCACATCGTGTTCGTCGCCGAGGAGGAGCGTGCCGCGCTGCGGCTCTTCCTGCGGGGGCTGCGACGCGTGCCCCTGGAGTTGCCCTGGCGTGCCACGGTCTGGTCGCCCGGCAATGCGGATGTGCCGGCGCGGCTGGCCGGAGCGCTGCGTGACCGCGTGCGGCTGTCGGGGCCACGACGCGAATCGCTCGAGTCGCTACTTGCCCGTGCGGACGTGCTGTGCGCGACGTCAGCCGGGGTGGCGCCGGCCGCGATGTTGCTCGGGAAGGGGATCGCCGCCGGCGCCGTTCCGCTCGCCTCCCGCATCCCCGTGTACGAGGAGATGCTCGCCGAGGGCGACTACGGTCTCCTGTTCGAGGAGGGCGACGCCGAAACGCTCGCCGCGCAGCTCACGAGGCTCGTCTCGGAGCCCCAGTTGCGGGAGCAGTTGCGCGCCCGTTGCGAAGCGCACCGCGCGTCGCTCGGATGGGATCGCGCGCTCGACGCGGTGGAGGCCGTCTACCGGCGGGTGGTCGCGCGGCGGCACCCCGCCGCCGGCCGGCCGGCGGTCCGCAAGCGACTGGCCGGCCGTGAGTTCATCTTCACCGACCTGCACATGCACACCGATCACTCCCCGGACTGCGCGACGCCGGTCGACGTCCTGCTCGACACGGCCAAGCGACGGGGCCTGGGCGCGATCGCGATCACCGATCACAACGAGATCTCCGGTGCGCTCGAGGCCGAGGCACGCGCGGACGGGATCAAGGTGATCGTGTCCGAGGAGGTCAAGACCGCGCACGAGGGCGAGGTGATCGGCCTCTTCATAAGGGAGAAGATCCCGCGCGGGATGTCCCTCGAGGAGACGATCGCGGCGATCCACGCGCAGGGGGGGCTCGCGTACGTCCCGCATCCGTTCGATCGCCTGCACGCCATCCCCGATTACGAGCACCTCCTGAAGGTCGTGGAGGACATCGACATCCTCGAGGTCTTCAACGCGCGCGTCGCGGTGCGCGGCTTCAACGAGGAGGCGCAGCGCTTCGCCGACAAGTACCGCGTCGCGGCCGGCGCCGGGTCCGACAGTCACGTTGCACAGGGCCTCGGCACGGTGAAGATCCGCATGCGCGACTTCGACGGCCCGGAGGAGTTCCTCGAGAGCCTGCGCGACGCTGACATCCTTCACAAGCGCAAGAGCTTGATCTATCTTCAGAGCCTGAAGTTCCTGCAAACGAACGTGCGGCCGAGGGCCCGTCCTGCCGCGCCCAAGTGACTGAACGAAAGCGCCCATAAGGCAACGGCTGATGCAGTCAAGAGGACACGGCTCGACCCCGTCTAATTTCCGGAGCCAGATGCCGGCTACCGATGACGAGATACGCGAGAAGTACCTCGAGCGCGCGATCCGCGAGCTCAACCGGCTGACGCACGACCTCCAGGAATGTGAGCTCTGCCCGCGGGGCGGGCTGATGCCCGTGCTCGGGTCGGGGCATCCGCAGGCGGACGTGTTCCTGCTCAAGCATTCGCCGAGCACGTCGGAGGTCGAGGAGGGCGTCGCGTTCTACGGCCGCAGCGGCGGCGCGCTGATGAAGAGCTTCAAGCGGCTCGGCATAGACCCGCTGACCGTGTACGGCACGCTCTGCGTGAAGTGCCCCGTCGGCGATCCCGATCAGGCTTCCGAGGAGTGCGTGTCGCGTCTCGTCGAGGAGGTCGCGGTCGTGCAACCACGAATCGTGGTCGTGATGGGACAGCGCGCGCTCGCGACCCTGAACGACCTCCAGCTACCGCTCGCGCGGCGCATCGAGCCGCGGCTCGGAGAGATCCAGCCGCTCACCCCGACGATCGAGGCGCTGTACGTGCCCGACATCGACGGCGCGCTCGACGAAGAACGCGCGAAGCGCGAGTTCTGGCGCGCGTTTCGCCCGCTCGGCGAGTGGTACGCCGACATGCCGCCGTACTAGCTCCAGCCGAAGGCCGGCGCCCTCTCACGTCAGGCGGCTAGCCATCGCACCGGCGGCCCGTGGAAGGTTGCGTGCGCGAGCACGCGCGATTCTCCGCCCGGCCAGATCGTGAGGCGCACGTCGGCCTGCTCGGTGCCGGCTTCGAGGCTCAGCCAGGCGAGCGGCGCGTCGCGCGTCGCCCGCGCACCTGCCGCCTCGATCGTGTGTGCGAGCGCTGCCACGCCGGCCTCCCCGAGGTACGGCAGCACGACGGAGTGGAACACGACCGTGGCGAGCCCCGGGCGAGGCGAGGCGAGCAGGTCGTCGAGCCAGTCCACGGCTGCCGCGCGGTCGATCGGCACGCGCACCGCGGCGGCCATCTCGAGCGCGGCGCGCAGCTGCGCGATGCGCGTCCGTTGATCGGGCCACACGTATGACATCAACGTGAGGCGGTCGCCACGCGCGCCGGGATCGAGCGGGTCCGGATCGCATCCACGGCGTTCCGCGATCACCGGCCGGACGTGCAGCGGCGGCGCGCCCTCCGAGAAGGCGGGGTCGAACCGCACCGGCGAGGCGGGGTCTCCCCACGAGCCGGCGGGCGCGGAGTAGCAGTAACGGTCCCAGCGCAGGTTGAGCCCGGCGCTCGCGCCGACCTCCAGCAGTCGAAGCGGGAGGCCGGTCGCCCGGGCGACCTCCAGAAAGCCTCCGAGCAGGCCGGCGGAGCGACCGGGCTCGTTGGTCTGGACCGGCCGCTGCATGAGCAGCACGAGGTCCTCGCGGCGCTGCTCGATCAGGTCGCTGAACGAGGCGCGCACGCCGTCCCCCGGCTCGCCTCCGGCGGAGGGATAGTGGCGCGCGAGCGCAGGCGCCTCGCCCGCGAGCACGAGGCGGTGGATCGCGCCCATCAGGCGCAGTGCCCGCGCCCCTGGGAGCGCGCCGTCGCGCTCTACGGCTGCGGTCGCCGGGTGATCGAGCAGCGCGGCCGTCGGGCCGCCGTGCTCGATCTCGCCGGCCGCGTGCTCGAGCAGCTCTCGGTAGAGCGGCGAGCCGAGCCGCTCGCACCACTGCGCCTGCCAGCGGAAGTCGCGCGCGTCGTCCGCGCGGGAGGGCGTCACGCAGGCGATCCTATGGCCACGGAGTACTAGACTCCGGCCCAATGGACCTCGAGGAGAAAGTCGGCGTCGAGGCCGTCAAGGAGCACTGTGAGTCGTGCGGGGCACGACTCACCGCTGACGAGATACAAGCGGCGCTCGAAGGCGCGAGCGACACGTTCTTGTGCGCGCGTTGCGCGGCGGAGCAGGTCGCTGTCGCGGACGAGCCCGAGCAGCTCTAGCGACGCTCCCTAGCGGCCCTCCCAGAAACGTCTCGCCGCGAACGGCGGACTCCGGAACCACCGTGCGGCGTCCTCGGTCGCCCACGCACTCACCAGTTCACGAGGTCGGTCAGCCCGCGGCGGCCTCGGCGACCTTCACGAGCGACGCGGCATCTGCATGGGCGAGTGCGCGCACGACGACGTGGTCGATCGCGTCGTACTCGGCGAGCAGCGGCCCGACCTCCGACGGCTCACGCGCGGCAACACCGACCGTCCCATGCGCGGCGCCGAGCGCCTCGAAGTGCCGTATGTAGCCCTGGTGCAGCTGCCTGTAGAAGGACTCTTCCTTGCGCAGCCGCTCCTGGGCGTCGTCGCCGACGGCCACGCGCACGTAGCCGAATATCGGCGGAGGCTGCGTGCGGCCGGCCGAGGACGCGCCCTCCTGTACCCGTTCGCGCGCCCAGCGCGCCTTCGCGGGCGTCATCCAGTTGAGGAACACACCGTCCGCCTCGGCCCCCGCGAGCGCGCACATCTTCGGTCCCATCGCGGCCACCACGATCCGCGTGCCCCCGGGCAGCGCCTCGCGTAGCGCGGGGACGCCCTCGCGCACGACGCCGAGCGGGCGCTTCGTGAAGCCCGCGCCGATGCCGAGCCAAAGACGCGCGGAGGGGATCGCGACCTCCTCGAGCTTTGCCGCCACCTCGGCCGGCGGGTGGCGATCGAGCGCAAGCACGGCGACGCCGACGTCGAGTCCGGGCGCCGCCTCAGCAAAGACGGCGTCCGTCTCGAGCCCGCTTGCCGCCGGGTGGTCGTTCGACCAAAGGGACGCGTATCCGAGTGACTCGCAGCGTTTGGCCACCTCGCGCGCGACGTCCGCGTCGAGCCCTGCCGCGACGCCGAAGCCCCGGTCAGGCACTGCGCTCGAACACCGCGACGCATTCGATGTGCGGGGTGTGGGGGAACATATCCACGGCGCGCACCTTAGCGAGGCGGTAGCCCTCCTCACCCAGCTGGGAGGCGTTCGGAGCAAGCGTCGTCGGATTGCACGAGACGTAGACGATCCGGCGCGCGTGCGTCTCGACGAGCCGCCGGACGACCTTCTTCGAGAGCCCGGCGCGGGGCGGGTCGACGACGACCACGTCCGGGCGCGGGGCGCGCTCGACGAGCGGGCGCAGCGCGTCGCGCACGTCCCCCGCGAAGAAGTGCGCGTTGCCGATCTCGTTGCGCTCTGCGTTGCGGATCGCATCCGCTGCCGCCTCCTCGGAGATCTCGACGGCCCAGACCTCGCCGGCGCGCAGCGCGAGCGCCAGGCTCAGCGTGCCGATCCCGCAGAAGAGGTCGTAGACGCGCTCGGTCCCGGCCAGCGCGGCGTAGTCGCATGCGAGCCCGTAGAGGCGCTCCGCCATCTCCGTGTTCGTCTGGAAGAAGGCCTCCGGCGAGATGCTGAACTCGAGGTCGGCGAGCCGCTCGGTGAGGTGCTCCTCGCCGGTGACGACCTCGGTCACGCCGCCCTGGGTGGTGCTCGCGACGTTCTCGGAGCGGGTCCACAGGAAGCTCGACTGCGGAAACCGCGTGCGCAGCGCCTCGCCGAGCACGTCGGCCTCGAAGTCTCCAGCAGAGGTGACCAGGCGTACCTGGAGGTCGCCGGTCCTGCGCCCCTCGCGCACCACCAGGTTGCGCAGGAAGCCCTCGTTGGTGCGCCGGTCGATCGCGCTCAGCCCCTGGGCGGCGCACCAATCGCGCACGAGGTTGCGCACCGCGTTGTTGGGCTCGGAGGCGAGCATGCAATCGCGCGCGTCGTTGACCCGGTCCCAGCGCCCGCGGGCGTGGAAGCCGAGCCTCAGCCCCGGCCCTTCCTCGGCCGGCCCAAATGAGTATTCGAGCTTGTTGCGGTAGCGCCACGGGTCCTCGGCGCCGACGATCGGCTCCAGCTCGAAGCCCTCGAGCCGGCCGATGCGGGTGAGTGCGTCGCTCACCAACTCGTGCTTGTGCTCCAGCTGCCGCTCGTAACGCAGCGCCTGCCAGGGGGAGCCGGGACACTCGCCGCCCTCGTGATCGCAACGCAGCGGGACGCGGTCCGGGCTCGGGTCGAGGATCTCCACGGCACGGGCGTTGGCGTAGTCCCGCTTGGACTTGAAGACCTCCGCGCGCACCCGCTCACCCGGAAACGCGCCTTCGACGAAGACGACGTAGCGGTCCAGGCGCGCGACACCGGCGCCGCCGTGGGCGAGCCGCTCGACCGTCAGCTCGATCTCGTCGCCCGGCCGGGGGCGCTCGGCGCGGGTGCGGGGCGCGGCGGCCGGGGGTCCGGTAGGGCTGGTCACACCCGTATCCTGGCATGCCCTTGCCGCTCGACCTCGACACTCACGCTCGCGCCTGCGAGCAATTCGTCGGCGAGATGGACCGCGAGTACTACCTCCACTACGCGGGACACAAGGAGGAGTTCGAGATCGAGGAGATCTATGAGCGCCACGCCGCGCTCTTCGAGCGCGACGTGATCGACGGGCTGCGTGAGCGCGTCGAGAGCACGACCGGAGACCTCGCCCGGCGCGCGCGCTACCTGCTCGAGCTGGCGGTCGGCGGGTTCCTCGGCCGGGAGACCAAGCGCGAGGAGGCCGAGCTGGCCGAGCGCGAGGCGGCGCTCGAGCTCGAGGTCGGAGGCGAGCGCCTGCCCTACCGCCAGAGCGCCGTGACGCAGGCGAACGAGCCCGATCCGGGCAGGCGCGCGGTGATCGAGGAGGCTCGTCTGGAGGCGCTCGAACGGGAGCTGAACCCGCTTCACCTGCGCACTCTCGAGCGCGCACACGAGCTCGCCCGAGAGCTGGAGTGGGACAGCTACCGCGCCATGTACGAGGATCTCAAGCAGATCGACCTCGCGGCACTCGAGCGCCAGACGAGCGCGTTCCTGGGCGCGACCGCCGCCGGTTACGGGCCTGCGATCGAGCCGCACGTGCGCAGTCAGGTGGGCCTCGGCCTCGACCAGATGAGCCGCGCGGACCTTCCCTACTTCTTCCGCGCACGCGGCTTCGACGACCTGTTCCCGCCGGATCGGCTGATACCCGCGCTCGAGCAGACCCTCGCGGGCCTGGGAATCGCGCTCGACCGCCAGCAGAACGTGCGGCTCGACACCGAGCAGCGCCCGCTGAAGAGCCCGCGCGCGTTCTGCGCTCCCGTGCAGGTGCCCGGCGAGGTCTATCTCGTGATCCCGCGCCACGGCGGTCGCGACGACTTCGCCGCACTCTTCCACGAGGCGGGCCACACCGAGCACTACGCGCACGTCGATGCCGCGCTGCCGTTCGAGTTCCGCCATCTCGGCGACAACTCGGTCACGGAAGGGTTCGCCTTCCTGCTCGAGCACCTGACGGAGGATCCTGTCTGGCTCGAGGCGACGCTCGGCGTGACCGACGCGGGCGACTACGTGGGCTACACGCGGGCGAGCAAGCTCCTGTTCCTGCGCCGCTACGCGGCGAAGCTCTCCTACGAGCTCGAGCTGCACGACGGGACCCGTCCGCTCTCGGAAATGCCCGGGCTCTACTCCGCCCTGCTCGGGGACGCGGTCGGCATCGAGTGGCCCTCGCGCACCTGGCTGTCGGACGTCGACGGCGGCTACTACGCCGCCAACTACCTGCGCGCGTGGGCCTTCGAGACGCGCCTGCGCAAGCTGCTGCGTGAGCGCTTCGGGCAGGAGTGGTTTGCGGATCGGGCCGCGGGCGAGCTACTGCGCGGGATCTGGAGCGAGGGCCAGCGCCTGAACGCCGATGAGTTACTCGACCGCGTCACCGGCGAGCGCATCGACTTCGCCGTGATGCTGGACGAGATCTAGTGGTCCTTCTCGGAACGTTCGCCAGGCAATGGCGCTGGCTCCGGGGCCGCCAGGCAAGGACGCAGGGAGCCCGCGTACCGGTGGGTACGCGGGCTCCCGAGGACGCCGCATGGTGGTTCCGGAGACCGCCATTTTCGGTGAAACGTTTTGAGAAGGGCCGCTAGCGCAGCTTGCGGTCGATCTTGTCGAGCACCGTTTTGCGGTTCCCGTGCCTGGCCTCGTAGTCGCGCAGCTTGCGCAGGTCCGCCGGAGGAAGGCCGTCGAGGCGCTCGAGCACCTGCGCGGCGGACAAGTCGTCGTAGCCGGGAAGCGGGTGTGAGCCGCCCTCGGTCGGGCCCTCGAGCGAATCGCCGCTGGCACCGAGCATCCGCTCCACGTCGGAGAGCAGGTCGTCGGTCGCGCGCGCTCCGCGGGTGAGCAGGCTCTGGATCATCTCCTGGGCGTCACCGCGGGTCATGCGCCCACGCGCGACCGCGTCGTCCAGGACCTCCTCGATGTGACGGCGTGTCAGCAGCACGGCGTTGACCGGCGAGAGGACGCTTCGCACGAGCCGGTCTCGCGCGGTCGCGACCTTTCCGGGGGAAGCATCCGCTGCCGCACTCCCGGTCGTGGGGGTGTGCCGCTCGCGTACTCCGGCGGCGGCAGGCTTGCCGCGCGCTGACCTGCCAGATCGCGCCATTGCCGACTAACGCTATCGCACCCCATAGGCCGCCTCGACGGGTGCGTGATCGGACAGCCGCAGCCGCCGGGTCTCGAGGCCCACCGGCACGTCGAGCTCGCGGCGCTCTGCGGGCCAGGTGCGCGGCGGGCGGACCACCTCGAGTGCTCGCGCCAGCAGGTGGTCGAGCGCGTCCGGCGCCGTGGGCGGCGAAAGGCCATGCTCGCGCTCGAGCTCGGCGAAGACGCCGGTGGCGCGCGGCCGGAGGTTGAAGTCCCCGCCGACGATCAGCGCAGCGTGCGCGCCCGCCCAGCGCACCGCCGTCGCGGCGGCGCGCTGGGCCTCCCGCTCGGCCCGCGCGGGCGAGCCGGCCGTCAGGTGCAGATTGGCGATGCAGACGTCGGTGCCGTCACCGCGCACGCGCACGAACGACATCGTGCGACGCTCGCGCAGCGCGCGCCCCGGGAAGGGGTTGAGCAAGAGTGAGCGGCTCGTCCCGGCGATCCGCAAGGGTGGCCTCACGAGCGTGATGTTCGAGCCGCCCTCCCAAGAGCCCATCAGGCCCGGGTTCCACCAGGCCAGCCGGTTGCGGACCGGCGCGAGCCAGTTGCGCGAAGTGAGCGACACGTACGAGGCCGCGCCGCAGCCGCGCGCGAGCGTGGCGTCCCAGGACGGCGGAACCTCCTGGAGCAGGCACACGTCCCACCGCGCACGCGCGATCATCGCGACGAACTCCTCTCGTAGCGGCCGGTTCACGTGTACGTGCGTCTCGTCGTGCTCGTCCGTGCGCAGGATCAGCGAGCCCAACGTCCGCAGCGCGCGGTTTGGCGGCGCATCGCGGCCGTGGTAGACGTTCCACGTCAGGACGTCGAGCTCGCGCATCCTTAGACTCTGTCCGTGAGCAGTCCGCAGCACTTCATTACCGGCACCGAGCTTAAGGCCGCCGAGCTGCACGACCTGCTGCGCCGTGCGCTCGAGATCAAGGCGCTGCACCGCGAGGGTCCGGAGTCACTGCGCGGGCGCAGCGTCGCGCTCCTGTTCGAGAAGCCCTCGACGCGCACCCGCATCTCCTTCCAGGTCGGCATCGAGCAGCTCGGCGGGCACGCGATGCTGATGCGCAGCGAGGAGCTGCAACTCGCCCGCGGGGAGTCGGTGCGCGACACGGCGATGGTGCTGTCGCGCTATGTCGACGCGATCGTCGTGCGGGTCGGCGCGCAGGAGGTCATCGATGAGCTCGCGCGCTACGCCGACATACCGGTCGTGAACGCCCTCACCCCGATGCACCACCCGTGCCAGGCGCTCGCGGACCTGCTGACCCTCCGGGAGCGCTTCGGCTCGCTGGACGGCGTGCGCGTCGCCTACGTCGGCGACGGCAACAACGTGTGCCAGTCGCTGATGCTGCTGGGCGCGCTCGCCGGCGTCGAGGTCGTCGCGGCCACTCCTCCCGATCTGCGGCCCGACGCGCAGCTCGTCGCGCAGGCCGGCCGGCTCGCGAGCGTGGTCGACGATCCGGTGAGCGCCGCGACCGGGGCACACGCCCTCTACACGGACGTCTGGGTGAGCATGGGGGACGAGGAGGACGCGGGCCGCCGGCGGGAGCTGCTCGCGCCCTATCGGCTCGACGCGGACCTGCTTGCCCACGCGCGGGACGACGCGATCGTGATGCACTGCCTCCCCGCGCACCCCGGCGAGGAGATCACCGAGGAGCTTCTCTACGGCGAGCGCTCGGCCGTCTGGGACCAGGCCGAGAACCGCCTGCATGCGCAGAAGGCGCTCATGGAGCGGCTTCTGCGCTGAGCAGGACTTTCCTACAATGGAGGGCACGGGAGCCCGGCGTGGGCTGAGAGGGCGGTTGATGGCCGCCGACCGTCGAACCTGATCCGGGTAATGCCGGCGCAGGAAAGGTGGGGCTTTGAAGGCGCAAAACGGGACGGGCGCCCATGAGGTGATCGTCATCGGGGCGGGAGCGATCGGGGTCGCGATCGGATGGCGTTGCGCCCAGCGCGGGCTTCGCACGCTGGTGCTCGATGCGCACGAGCCCGCGCACGGCGCCACCGGGGTCGCCGCCGGGATGCTTGCGCCGGTCACCGAAACGGACTTCGGGGAGGAGGCCCTCACTGCCCTGAACCTCGCGGGCGCGGCGCGGTGGCCGCGGTTCGCGGACGAGCTCGCGTGCGCGAGCGGGTCGAGCTGCGGGTATCGCGAGACCGGGACGCTGAGCGTCGCGGTCGACCGCGACGAGGCCGAGCAGCTACACCGCCTGCACGACCATCAGCGCTCGCTCGGGCTCGAGGCACGCTGGCTGGCGCCACGGGAGTGTCGGCGCATCGAGCCGGGCCTCGCGCCGGGGATCGCGGGCGGGGTGCTGGCAGCGCACGACCACCAGGTTGCGCCGCGCGCGCTGGTTGGGGCGCTGACCCGCGCCCTCGGCGCAGCCGGGGGCGAGTTGCGGACGGGCGCGCGCGTCACCCGGGCGTCGTTCGACGGGCCGGCGACCGTCGAGCTGGCAGGTGGCGAGCGGCTCGCCGCACGCACCGTCGTCGTCGCCGCGGGAGCGCAGTCCGGCGCACTCGAACTGCCCGCCGGCGCACGCATCCCGGTGCGACCGGTGAAGGGCCAGATCCTGCGCCTGCGCGCCCGCCCGCCGGTGACCGTGCCGGCCACGCGCGTGATCCGCACGACGGAGGTCTATGCGGTGCCGCGCGAGGACGGCCGCCTGGTCGTCGGGGCGACCGTCGAGGAAAAGGGATGGGACCGGTCTGTCACCGCGGGCGGGGTGCTCGAGCTTCTGCGCCGCGCCTACGAGGTGCTTCCGGGCGTCGCCGAGCTGGAGCTGGTGGAGTCCGCGGCCGGCCTGCGCCCGGGGACGCCGGACAACGGGCCGATCGTGGGCGAGGGCGCCGCGCCCGGACTCGTGTGGGCGACCGGGCATTGGCGCAACGGGATCCTGCTCGCCCCGCTCACGGCCGACGCCGTCGCCGGCGCGCTGTGCGGCGCCCCGCTGCCACCTGAGCTCGCACCGTTCTCACCCGCGCGCTTCGCGGCCACGCCGGCCGGATCCCATTCAGAGGCGGCGCGATGAGGGTCTTCGTGAACGGCGCGGCGCGCGACCTGCCCGAGCGCACGACCGTCGCGGGCCTCGTGCGCGAGGCCGCCGGGCGCGACGGGGACGGTCGCGGAGTCGCGGTCGCCGTGGACGCGGAGGTGGTGCCGCGCAGCAGGTGGGACAGCACCGAGCTCGCCGACGGGCAGCGCGTCGAGGTGCTCGGCGCGATCCAGGGGGGATGATCCCGGCATGAGCGATGCCCGCAACGAGCTGGAGATCGCCGGGCGACGCTGGGGCTCGCGGCTGATCATGGGTACGGGTGGCTTTCGCAGCCTCGAGGTGATGGAGCACGCGATCGAGGCCTCCGGCGCGGAGATCGTCACCGTCGCGCTGCGGCGCATCGAGGTGGGGGCGCCGGGCTCGATGGTCGAGATGCTCGATCGCGCCGGGTTGTTCCTGCTTCCGAACACGGCGGGCTGTTACACGGCACACGACGCGGTGCTGACCGCGCGCATGGCGCGCGAGGCGTACGAGACCGACTGGGTGAAGCTCGAGGTGATCGGCGACGATCGCACCCTGTTCCCGGACGCGACGGAGCTGCTGGACGCCGCGCAGACGCTCGTGGACGAGGGCTTCGTGGTGCTTCCCTACACGAACGACGATCCGATCCTGGCGCGACGGCTCGAGGACGCCGGCTGCGCGGCCGTGATGCCGCTCGGCGCACCGATCGGGAGCGGGATGGGCATCCGAAACCCGTACAACCTGGCGATCATCGTCGAGCAGGCCGGCGTACCGGTGATCTGCGATGCGGGCGTCGGCACGGCCTCCGACGCGGCGATCGCGATGGAGCTCGGGTGCGACGGCGTGCTGATGGCAAGCGCGATCGCTCGGGCAAAGGACCCGGTGAAGATGGCCGGCGCGATGCGCAGGGCCGTGGAGGCCGGCCGTCTCGCTCGCGAGGCGGGCCGGATCCCGCGCAAGCTGCACGCCACCGCCTCCACCGAGACGGAGGGCAGGCCGCAGTTCGGCGACGTATCGTTAGACCGATGACGTTTGCGCCGGGCGATACCGAGGGCGTTGCGGAGCGCCGCCGCGACTGGTTGCGCCGCGCACGGCTGTACCTCGTGTGCGAGGCGTACCCGGGCGGGCATGGGCCCGAGGACCTGCTGCGGCCGGCGCTCCAGGCGGGCGTCGACATCGTCCAGCTGCGCGAGAAAGACGGCGACGAGCGTGAGATCGTGCGCGCCGGCCGCGTCTTCCGGCGCATGTGCGATGCGTACGACGCGCTCTTCATAGTCAACGACCGCCCCGAGCTGGCGATCGCCTGCGGAGCCGACGGCGTCCACATCGGGCAGGACGACGCCGAACCGGCGGAGGTGCGGCGCATGGTCGGACAGGACGCCCTGATCGGCCTCTCCACGCACTCGACGCTGCAGATCGGCGCGGCCCGGGACGTCGACTACATCTCGGTCGGCCCGGTGTACGCCACGCCGACGAAGCCCGAGTACGCCGAGGTCGGGCTGGAGCTGGTCCACCACGCCGCCGCGCACGCAGCGTTCCCGTTCTTCGCGATCGGCGGCGTGGACGCGCGCCACGTGGGCGAGGTCCTCGCCGCGGGGGCCGAGCGCGTCGCCGTGGTGCGCGCGATTTGCGACGCCGCCGATCCCGCCGCCGCGACGCGCGAGATTCGCGCGCGCATCGAGGCGGCCGCCCCGGCCGGGACACGCAGCTAACGGATGCCCGGGCGCGAGAAGGCAAAGCGCGATCGAAAGCGCCGCCGGGAGCGCCCGCCGGCGCCGCCACCGGCCGCCGAGCCGGCCGCGAAGCTCAGCAAGAACGACATCGCGCGCGAGCAGCTCGTGCCGCTCGAGCGCGGCGAGCGCCCGCTCGTCGTCACGATCGCGGCGGTGATCACGACCGGGATGGCCGTCTCGACGATCGTCCTTTTCGCAATCGGGGTCGAGGTGCAGGACAGCGAGACACGCAAATTGGGCACGCTGGTCTATGCGGCCCTCATGGGGGCGATGGCGACCGGCCTGTGGCTGTCGCGCTATTGGGCCGTGCTCGGCTTCCAGACTCTGCTGGCGCTGCTGATCGTGATCTGGTCGCTGCTGCTGATCAAGGCCGAGACGATCCTCGGGGCCGCGCTCGCGCTGGCGATCGTGGCGCTCGCCGGGACGATGTTCTGGTACCTAGTGAAGGCGCTCGCGCGCATCCAGATGCCGGAGCGCCGGCCTCCCGCTTGAGCGCTCTGGACCTCCTGGACGTCGGGCAGGTGCTGCGCCTCGCAGTGCCGGCGAGCGCACGTTCCGAGATCCTGTCCGGGGACGACCTGCACCGGGTGGAATCGACGCTCGTGCGGCTGCGTGAGCACGGTGCCGCGTACGCGGTCATCGCAGCGCCGCACGATGATCTGAGACCCCGGGGATTTCGCCTGGTGGCGCACGAGCCGGGCGTTTGCTCGGTCTTCGCGCTCTCGTCGTTGGTCGAGCCGAACGTGGGTCGCGCCCTGGACGGGCTCCCATATCCGCCTCCCGAGATGATTCGCCTGGTCGCCGGGATATCGACGCCGCACCGCTTCTACCAGCGCTTCATGCAGGGCGGCGCCCAGGTCTCCAACCGGATCCTCGAGCTGCTGACGCGAAACGACCTGACCCTCGAGGGCACGGGCCCCGTCCTCGACTTCGGCTGCGGCTGCGGCCGCGTGATGCGATGGTGGAAGGACCTGCCCGGAGTGCAGCTGCACGGCACCGACTACAACCCTTACCTGGTGGATTGGTGCCGCGAGAACCTTCCCTTCGCGGACTTCTCCGTGAACAGCCTCGAGCCGGTCCTGGACTTCCCCGACGGCGCGTTCAGCCTCGTCTACTCGTACTCGGTGTTCACCCACCTTCCGGAGCCGATGCAGCGGCCGTGGCTCGATGAGCTCGTGCGCGTGACGGCGGCGGGCGGCCACCTGCTCCTCACCTTTCACGGCGAGAACACCCTCGGTGACCTGGGCGAGGGCGATCGCGCGCGCTTTCGCGACGGACAGCTCGTCGTCGTCGCCCGCGACGAATTCGACTACGGGACGAACGCCTGTGCGGCATACCATCCGGCGGCCTGGGTCCGGGACGTTCTCGCCGACGGCCTCGATGTCCTCGACGACTGGCCCGGGGACGAATCGTTCAAGCAGGACGCGTTCCTGATGCGCAAACGCGGCGCGGCCGCCGCTCCCTAGGCATCTGGAAAACTGCGATCGTGCTCACGACCAGGTACTTCGTCTTCATCCACGTACAGAAGACGGGCGGCAAGTTCATCAAGTACATCTGTCAAGAACATCTGCCCGGCGACTGGATCGTCCCGAATGGCCGGCGCCCCCACGCGACGATTCGGCAGATACCGCCGGAGTTCAACCACCTGCCCGTGTTCGCGGCGGTCCGGAACCCGTGGGATTGGTACGTGTCCTGGTATCACTTCACGCGTCAGCGTGAGCGATGGGCCGAGGACTACGAGGACCCCTCGGATTGGAGGTGGGCATTCGACTCGGGACGCGCGAGCTTCAAGCAGGCGGTGTCGGCGCTTTGTGGAGTGCCGGTACCTCCTGGCGAGCGGTCCGAGCCCGCACTGGAGCCGCCGTGGGTGGTGGAGGCACGCAAGCACGACTGGGATCTCTACAGCCACTGGAGTCACGTGGTCTTACAGGAGGGACCCGAGACCGGGCGGATCGAGATGGGCCGGTACGAGCGGCTCACGGTCGACTTCCTCGACTTCCTCGGCCGGCATGAGATCGAGGTCGGTATGCAGTTCGAGGATGCCCTGAAGACCGCGCCCAGGGTCAACACGAGCGCTCACGGTCACTATCGCCGGTACTACGACGCCGAGCTACGAGAGCTCGTTCGCCACAAGTGCTGCGGCATCATCGATCGGTATGGGTATGAGTTCTGACGTGACTCGGCCGATGCGCAAACGCGGCGGTCATTAAGCTCCGGGTCATGGCTGACAACTACGACATGGTGGTGATCGGATCGGGTCCGGGCGGCTACGTCGCCGCGATCCGATCGGCCCAGGTGGGGATGAAGACCGCGATCGTGGAGCGCGCGCCGACGCTCGGCGGGCGCTGCCTGAACGAGGCGTGCATCCCGGCGAAAGCGATGCTGCGCGCCGCCGACGTGCTGTCCGAGGTCCGCGAGGGCGCCGAGTTCGGGATCGTCACGAGCGGCCTCGACTTCGACATCGAGGGCGCCGCCAAGCATCGCGACAAGGTCGTGAAGACCCTCACCGGCGGTGTCGCCGGGCTGATGAAGAAGCACAAGATCGACGTGCTTCAAGGCACGGGCGCGCTCGCCGGCAAGGGAAAGATCACGGTGGACGGCAACGACGTCGAGGCCGCGAAGGTCGTGATCGCGACGGGCTCCGACTCGCTGCCGATCCCGGGCACAAGCTTCGAGGGCCGCGTCGTCGACACGGCCGGGATGTGGCTCATGAACGAGCAGCCGGCGCGGCTCGCGGTGGTCGGCGCGGGCGCCTCGGGATCGGAGATCGCGTCCGCCTTCGGCCGGTTCGGGACCGAGGTCGTGCTGCTCGAGATGGCCGACCAGATCCTGCCGCTCGAGGACCCCGACATCGCGAAGGTCGTGGCGACGGCATTCCGCAAGCAGAACGTGAAGGTCGTGACCGGTGCGCGCGTCGAGGAAGTGAAGGCGGGCAAGAGCTCCGTCGAGCTCGACTGGGGCGAGGGCGCCCAGAAGTTCGACTACCTGTGCATCGCCGCGGGCCGCGCGCCCGACACCGAGGCGCTCGGCCTCGACGCGGCCGGCGTGAAGACCGGCGAGCGGGGGCTGATCGAGGTCGACGGCCGCCTGCGGACCTCGGCGGACGGCGTCTGGGCGATCGGGGACATCGTGCCGGGCCCGGCACTTGCGCACAAGGCGTCGGACGAGGGCATCATCGCCGTCGAGGACGCGGCCGGGATGGACGTGCACCCGCTCGACTACGACGACATCCCGGGCGCGACGTTCTGCCAGCCCCAGGTGGCGAGCTTCGGACTCACCGAAAAGGAGGCGCGCGACCGCGGTGCCGACGTCGTCGTCGGCAAGTTCCCGATGGGCGGGGTCGGCGCGGCGACCATCTACGGCGACCGGTCCGGCATGGTGAAGATCGTCGGCGACGCGCGCTACGGCGAGTTGCTCGGCGCGCACATCGTCGGCGCCCGGGCGACCGAGATGATCGCGGAGCTGGTCGTCGCAAAGGGCCTCGAGGGCGGCTTCGAGGAGGTCGCGCGCACCGTGCATCCCCACCCGACCTTCTCCGAGGCCGTGATGGAGGGTGCCCGCGCGGCGTCGGGCTGGGTGATCCACGCGTAGTGGAGGCTGATGACGGTTTGAGGGCCTGTCGCGGGTGACACGTCCCCCGCGGACTCTGATGACCGCGGTCGAGCCCTCGAACCTCCCGGTCTTCTATTTCGACCTGGGGTCTCCGTACTCCTATCTCGCGGCGGAGCGTGTCAACGCTCTGTTCGACGAGCCGCCGGAGTGGCAGCCGATCCTGCTCGGGGGGCTGTTCAGGATCCACGGCCGCGAGTCCTGGTCGAACGGGCCCGGCCGCGCGGAGGGCATGCGCGAAGTGGAGCGCCGCGCGGCCGAATACGGGTTGCCCGAGGTCCGCTGGCCGGATCCGTGGCCGGGCAGCATGCTGGTGGCGATGCGCGCCGCCACCTTCGCGAAGCAGATCGGCAAGGTCGTCTCGTTCTCGCTCGCGGGCTTCCGGCAGGCGTTTGCCGCCGGCCGCGACCTCAGCGACCCCGACAACGTGATGCTCGCGGCCGCGGCCTGCGAGCTGCACCCGAAGGCGCTCACCAAAGCTGTCCAGACCCAGGGCGTGAAGGACGCGCTGCGCGAGGCGACGGAGGAGGCGGCTGCGCGCGGGGTGATCGGAGTGCCCTCCGTCGTCGTCGGAGACACGGTTGTCTGGGGCGACGACAACCTCGAAGCTGCCGCCCGCCTGTAGCTCGGGCGTTTGTCGCTAATGTGACCGGGGGAACCGCCTCCCGAGATGGCTAGCCAAAAGACAGCGCAGCAGTCCCGCGGCCGGCGCTCCGGCCAGGCCGATGGCGCTGCGCGCAAGCGCGAGCTGCCGGACCAGGAGGCCGCGCTCGAGTTGCTCGACAAGATGCTGCTGATCAGGCACTTCGAGGAGCGCGCGCAGGAGATGTACATGAAGGCCAAGGTCGGCGGCTTCCTGCACCTCGCGGTGGGAGAGGAGGCCACGATCGTGGGCACCACCTCCGTGATGCGCGACGACGACTACCTGATCTCGACGTATCGCGAGCACGGCCCGATCCTGGCGCGCGGGACCGATCCCAAACGCGCGATGGCGGAGCTCTTCGGCAAGGAGACCGGCACCTCACGCGGCCGCGGCGGCTCCATGCACCTGTTCGACCTCGAGCGCCGCTTCATGGGCGGGTACGGCATCGTCGGAGGCAACCTGCCACTCGCGGCGGGCCTCGCGCTCGCGTCCGACTACCGGGGCGAGGACTCGGTCACGCTCTGCATGTTCGGAGACGGCGCCTCGAACCAGGGCACGTTCGGCGAGACGATGAACATCGCGGCCCTGTGGAAGCTCCCGGTGGTGTTCCTCGTGGTCAACAACCAGTACGGGATGGGCACGGCGCTGTCGCGCCATTCCGCCGTCACCGACCTCTCGCAGAAGGCCCAGTGCCTGGGCGTTCCCGGGGAACGTGTCGACGGCATGGACGTGCTCGCGGTGCGCGAGTGCGTCGCCGAGCACCTGCGCCGCGCGCGCGAGGACCGCGAGCCGACGCTCGTCGAGGCGCTCACCTACCGCTTCCGCGGCCACTCGGCGGCTGACCCCGAGGTGTACAGGACCAAGGAGGAGGTTCAGCAGTGGCGCGAGCGCGACCCGATCCAGGCCTACGCGAAGCTCCTCCAGGAGGCCGGCCAGCTCGACGAGCAGGGCTTCGAGGAGCGCGACCGCCGCGCGATCGAGATCGTCGACGAGGCGGTCGCCTTTGCGGAGGAAAGCCCGTTGCCCGCGCTCGAGTCCCTCTACGAGAACGTGTACGTGCTCGGCGACCAGGTGCAGGGCTGGTACAGCGTCGACGAGCGCACGCCGGAGGTGCATCGCGGTGAGGACGAGGTCGAGGTCGGCAGGGGGGGCGTGGCGCACGAGCTTGCCGAGGCCGGTGCCGCCTATGCGGGCGCCGGCGACGTGCAGAGGCGGCGGCGCAGCCAGGAGGGCGACGAGGAGAAGCCAGCGGACGCCGCCCAGGACCAGGAAGAAGGGGCCGCGGGCTGATGGCCACGATGCGCTACCGCGAGGCGCTCAACCAGGCGATGCGCGAGGAGATGCGGGAGGACGAGTCCGTCTTCCTGATGGGCGAGGACGTCGGCGTCTTTCAGGGCGCCTTCAAGGTCAGCGAGGGGATGCTCGAGGAGTTCGGCGAGAAGCGCGTGCGCGACACGCCGATCTCCGAGAACACGATCGTCGGCATGGGCGTGGGCGCCGCGATGGCGGGAATGCGCCCGATCGTCGAGATCATGACCGTCAACTTCGCGCTGCTCGCGATGGACCAGATCATCAACTCTGCCGCCCACATCCACTACATGTTCGGCGGCCAGGCGAAGGTGCCGCTGGTCGTGCGCTTTCCCCAGGGAGGCGGTCACCAGCTGGGACCCACGCACTCGCACACGATGGAGGCGATCTTCCTCCACGTGCCCGGGCTGCTGGTCGCGGTGCCGTCCACTCCCGCCGACGCGAAGGGCCTGCTGAAGGCGGCGATCCGCGACGACAACCCCGTGATCTACATCGAGCACGAGTCGCTCTACGGGATGCGCGGCGAGGTGCCGGACAACGGCGGTCCGATGCGGTTCGGCGAGGCGGCGATCCGGCGCGCCGGCAACGACGTCACGATCGTCGGCATCTCGCGCATGGCGATCACGGCGGAGCGCGCAGCAGACGTGCTCGCGACCCAGGAGGACATCGAGGCCGAGGTGATCGATCCGCGCACGCTGCGCCCGCTCGACCTCGACACGATCCTCGAGTCGGTGCGCAAGACCAACCGCTGCGTGGTGGTCGAGGAGGGCTGGCCCCACGGCGGCGTCGGCGCGAACATCGCCGCGCTCGTGCAGGAGCAGGCCTTCGACGATCTCGACGCGCCGGTCCAGCGCGTGACCGGCGCGGACGTGCCGATGCCCTATTCGAAGGCGCTGGAGCAAGCCGCGATACCGCACGAGGAGCACGTCGTGAAAGCCGCGCTGGCGACGTTCCGGGACATTTAGGCCGATGGCCGTCGACGTCGTGATGCCGCGCCTTTCCGACTCCATGGAGGAAGGCACGGTGCTGCGCTGGCTCAAGGCGGTCGGCGACGAGGTGAAGCGCGGCGACGAGCTGGTCGAGATCGAGACCGACAAGGCCAACATGACCTACGAGGCCTCGGACGAAGGGACCCTGGTCGAGATCCTCGCCGAGGAGGGGGCGACGCTGCCGATCGGCGAGCCGATCGCGCGCATCGGCGAGGCGGGCGAGGCGAGCGGTGACGGGCGGCAGGCCGGCAAGCAGCCGAAGCAGGCCGAGCAGCCCAAGCAGGCCGAGCAGCCCACGCAAGAGCCGCGGGAGGAGCCCGAGGAGGCGCCGCAGCCGCGCCAGGCGACGGCCGAGCGCCCCCGGCCCGCGCCGCAGTCCAACGGCGACGGGCGCGTGAAGGCGTCCCCGGTCGCGCGGCGCATGGCCAGGGAGCTGGACGTCCAGCTCGACTCGATCGCCGGCTCAGGCCCCGGCGGCCGGATCGTGAAGGCGGACGTCGAGGCCGCCGCGGGGCAGACGCCGAGCGCCCCCGCCGCGCCCGCGGGCCGTCCCACGGCGCCCGCGCGCGCGCCGGAGCCCGCGACCGCCAAGGGCGAGACCGAGGTCGTCGAGCTGACCCGCCTCCAGGCGACGGTCGCGCGGCGCATGGCCGAGTCGAAGGCGACGGTCCCGCACTTCTATGTGTCGATGGAGCTCGACATGACGGAGGCAGTCGCGCTGCGCGCCCGCCTGAAGGAGATCGCCGCGGAGGGGCAGACGGTCCCGACCTTCAACGACATGGTGGTGAAGGCGTGCGCCCGCGCGCTGCGCGACTTCCCGCGCGCGAACGGCTCGTACAGAGACGGTCACGTCGAGCTGTACACGCGCGTGAACGTGGGGATCGCCGTCGCGGCGGGGGACGCGCTCGTCGTGCCGACGCTGTTCGACGCCGATCAGCGGTCGCTCGGCGACATCGCGAGCAAGTCGCGCGAGCTCGCCCAGAAGGTACGCGACGGCAACATCACCCCGCCCGAGCTGTCGGGCGGCACCTTCACGGTCTCGAACCTGGGGATGTTCGGCGTGTCCAACTTCTCCGGGGTGATCAACCCGCCGCAGGCGGCGCTGCTGGCCGTCGGGGCGCTCGAGCCCAAGCCGGTCGCCGATCGCACGACTCGCAGGGTGGTGGTGCGGGACATGATGGGCGTCACGATCGCCTGCGATCACCGCATCCTCTATGGGGCGGACGGCGCGCAGTTCCTCGGCCGCGTGCGCGACCTGCTCGAGCAGCCGCTGGCGCTGGCCTTGTAGGCCTGCAAATTCGCGCTTAGGCAGAGCGTTCTCGGTCAAGCACGTGCGAAGCGCGGTCGATAGCTGGGGCGAGGCCAAGGGAAGCCAATGTTCGCCCGCCTTAACCCCTATCCACGCGTCGTTCGCCTGCTGCTTTACGCAGTTCTCGCAGCTGTTGCCGCGCATGCGGCGTACGCCGTCTTCGGGGTCGGAGGAGATTCCGCGCACAGGGTGTTCGGCGACTGGCTCCATACGGGCGTGCTGGCCGCCTGCGCGCTGATCTGCATCGCGCGCGGGGTGGCCGAGCCGCGTGAGCGGGCCGCCTGGATCCTGATCGGGGCCGGGCTTTTGGCGTGGACCGCCGGAGACGCCTACTGGAGCTTCCACCTCTCCGGGCTCGAGGAGATCCGCTACCCGTCGCTCACCGATGCGGCGCACCTGCTGCTGTTCCCGGCCACCTGCGCGGGCATCGTCCTGCTTGTGCGTGCCCGCGTGTCGAAGATCCACGCGTCGCTGTGGCTGGACGGCGCGATTGGCACGCTCGCGATCGCGGCGGTGGGCACCGCGCTGATGTACCCGGCGATCGACAATGCGACCCAAGGCAGCGCGTCGGCGGTCGCGACCAACATCGCATATCCGCTCGGCGCCGTGCTGCTGGTCGGGTTCGTGATCAGCGCCGTCGCACTCACGGGGTGGCGCCCCGGCCGCGGCTTCGTCCTGATCGCGATCGGCCTCGGCCTGAACGGCATCGCGAACGGAATCATCTTCTACGAGGACTCGACCGGCACGGCGCTCGAGCACTCCCCGGGCGACTCGCTCTGGCTGCTGTCCGCCTTCCTGCTTGCGCTTGCCGCCTGGGATCCGCCGATCCGCTCACAGGGGATCCCGCTCGAGGGGCGGCGCCTGCTCGGCATGGCCTCCTTCTTTGCCGCGGTCGCCGTAGGCCTCCAGGTCTACGACCAGTTCGAGCCGGTGAACAGCCTCGCCGCCGGCCTCGCGACCGCGACGGTCGCGATCGTGATCGTGCGGATCGCGCTGCTCTTCTCGGACCACCTCACGCTGCTCACCGCGAGTCGCCGCGAGTCGCACTCGGACCCGGTCACGGGACTCGGCAACCGGCGCCGCCTGATGCTCGACCTCGAGAGCGCGCTGAGGCCCGGCAACGGCCCGCATCTGTTCGCGCTCTTCGACCTTGACGGCTTCAAGGCGTACAACGACAGCTTCGGCCATCCCGCGGGCGACGCGCTGCTGTGCCGCCTCGGATCGAACCTCGCCGCCGCGGTCCAGCCCACGGGCTCCGCGTACCGCCTCGGCGGCGACGAGTTCTGTGTGCTCGCGCCCGCCGGCGACGACAACGCCGGCGACGACGTCGTCCCCGCGGCCTCCGCCGCGCTCTCGGAGGCGGGGAAGGCGTTCTCCATCTCGAGCTCGAGCGGCTCGGTGCTGGTGCCCGAGGAGGCCGACGATGCCTCGGCCGCGCTGCGTCTCGCCGATCGCCGGATGTACGGTCAGAAGCGCCTGCGGTCCCACTCCGCCGAGCGGCAGACCCGCAACGTTCTGCTGCGGATCCTGCGCGAGCGCGAGCCCGGCCTCGACGAGCATCTGCGCAGCGTCGCGAGCCTCGCCGTCCTGCTCGCGCGCCACGCCGGTCTCGAGGGCGAGGAGCTCGATGTGATCGCGCGCGCCGCCGAGCTGCACGACGTGGGCAAGATTGCGATTCCGGAGCGGGTGCTGCGCAAGCGCGGCGCGCTCACCGAGATCGAGAAGGAGCTGATGCGAAAGCACACGCTGATCGGCGAGCGGATCCTCGCCGCCGCGCCCGCGATGGTGCCCGTCGCGAAGCTGGTGCGCTCGAGCCACGAGCGCTGGGACGGGTCGGGCTACCCCGATCGCCTCGATGGCGAGGAGATCCCGATCGGCGCGCGGGTGATCGCGGTCTGCGACGCGTTCGACGCGATGGTCTCGCAGAAGCCCTACCGCGTGCCACTCGAGTCCGGCGAGGCGCTCGAGGAGCTGCGGCGCTGCGCGGGGACCCAGTTCGACCCCTGGCTCGTCGGCCTGTTCTGCGAGTACGTGCAGCCGCAGGTGGGCGACTGGGCCGTTGAGCGCTCCCAGGGCCAGGAAGGCGCCACCAGCGCCCCTGCGCGCGTGCGGGAGTAGCCCGGCCGCAGCGGACCGCCTGGCCGCGCCTGGAACAATGGTCTGACGATGGCTGAGATCTGGTGTGACCGGCGGGGCGTCGTTGCGTACCGCGAGGCGTTCGAGCTGCAGAAGCGGCTCGAGCAGGCTCGTCAGGCGGGCGCGGTGCCCGACGTGCTGCTGCTGCTCGAGCACCCTCCCGTGTATACGCGGGGGCGTCGCAAGGACCCCGGTGAGCTGCCGATGGGGGAGGAGTGGTATCGCGCCCAGGGCATCGACGTCGTCGAGACCGACAGGGGCGGCCGGATCACATACCACGGTCCCGGGCAGCTGGTCGGCTATCCGGTCATGAGCCTGAAGCCGTATCGCGACGACGTGCACCAGTACGTGCGCCGCATGGAGGCCGCGATCATCGCGTCGCTCGCCGACGTGGGCATCGCCGCGGGCCCGATCGAGGGCCTCACCGGGGTTTGGACCCATGGGTCCCGCAAGATCGCGTCGATCGGCGTGCACGTGAGCCGCGGGGTCACGACTCACGGCTTCGCGATCAACGTCAACAACGACCTCCAGCCGTTCGAGTGGATCGTTCCGTGTGGGATCGAGAACTGCCGCATGACTTCGGTGGCGCGCGAGCTCGGCGCCGCGTTCGACATGGAGAGGTTCATGGACATCGCGAGCCGCGAGTTCGGCGTGGCGTTCGGGCGCGAGCCGCTCGGCGTCACCGACGTGTGCGAGCTGATCGGGATCGAGGACGCAGCGTGACCGAGCCGCGCATCCACGTGACGCGCTCACGGGCGAAGCCGGGCGGCACGGCGCAGCCCGACACCGATGTGCTGCCGTTTCGCTCCCGCAAGCCCCCGTGGCTGAAGGTGAAGGCCCCGGGAGGCCCGAGCTACCGGCGCATCGAGCGCCTGATGCGCTCCAAGTCGCTGCACACCGTCTGCGAGGAGGCGAACTGCCCCAACATCGGCGAGTGCTGGGAGCGCGGGACGGCGACCTTCATGATCCTCGGCGACGTCTGCACGCGTCGCTGCGGGTTCTGCAACGTGCAGACGGGCGTGCCCGATCTGGTCGACCGCGCCGAGCCGCTGCGGGTCGCGCACGCGGTCAAGCAGATGGGCCTGCGTCACTGCGTCGTCACCTCCGTCGACCGTGACGACCTGCCCGACGGCGGCGCCGGCGTCTTCGCGGAGACGATCCGCGCGATCCGCAAGCGCGCGCCGGGCTGCGCGGTCGAGGTGCTGACGCCCGACTTCCGCGGACAGGAGATGCCGCTCGCGCGCGTGATCGACGCCCGCCCGGACGTGTTCAACCACAACGTCGAGACGGTTCCGCGCCTGTACACGAAGGCGCGGCGCGGGTCCGACTTCCTGCGCTCGTGCCGCGTCCTCGCCAACGCCAAGCAGATGGACGCGGATGTCGTCACCAAGTCGGGCCTGATGGTCGGGCTCGGCGAGGCCATGGACGAGATGCTCGAGGCGCTCGCTCTGCTGCGCGATCACGACGTGCAGGTGCTCACCGTCGGTCAGTACCTGCGCCCGTCGGAGAACCACCTGCCGCTCGTGCGCTATTGGACTCCCGATGAATTCTCCGCGCTGGAGCGCGAGGCCTATGCGATGGGTTTCGAGTCCGTGGCGTCCGGGCCGCTCGTGCGCAGTTCGTACCACGCGGACGAGCAGGTTCCCGTGCGGCGCGCCGGCGCTCGGTAGCCGCGCCGCCTGCAGGCGCTCGCGACCGACCCTGCCGGGCGCCGCGCGAAGGCCGTCGAGCGCTTCGACGTCAGCCCCTGACCCGGCCCCGCTAGGCTTCCGGCCCCTTGATCCCCCTCCGCGACAACATCCCCAGCGATCGCTTCCCGGTCGTCACGCTCGTGTTCATCGTGATCAACGTGCTCGTGTTCCTGCTCTTCCAGGGACCGTCGTTCTCACTTTCCGGCGGGGACTCGGTCGCCACGAAGCCGGTAGTCGGGTACGGGGCGGTCCCCTACCGGATCACACATCCCGACAAGAAGTGCGAGCTGGCACGCGACAGCGTCGGAACGGAGCTGATCGTCTGCGAGGACACCGCCGAGGATCGCCAGGTGCCGCGTGAGCTGCGGGAGCCGATCGACCAGCCGCCCGCGTACCTCACGATCTTCACGTCGATGTTCATGCACGGCGGGTGGCTGCACATCGTCTTCAACATGCTGTTCCTGTGGATCTTCGGGAACAACGTCGAGGATTCGATGGGCAAGCTGCGCTACGTCGCGTTCTATCTGCTCGGAGGGGTGGCGGCCGCGCTCGCGCAGGTGATCGTCTCGCCGGACTCGACGATCCCGCTGGTGGGGGCCAGCGGCGCGATCGCCGCTGTGCTCGGCGGGTACGCGCTGCTGTATCCGCACGCCCGCGTTCTGACCCTCTTCTTCGCCTTCTTCATCTTCATTCTCGAGATTCCCGCGATGCTGCTGCTCGGTCTGTGGATCGCGCTCCAATTCCTGCCTGCCGTGGGCCAGCTCGCGACGGCTGAGGGCGGGGGCGGAGTCGCGTATTTCGCGCACATCGGCGGCTTCATCTTCGGCCTGGTCGCGATCCGCCTGTTCGCGAAGCGGCGCAGCACCGAGTACCGGGGCAGAGGTCCGAAATATCCGGTCTACTGAGCAGGGTGCGTTTCCACCTGCACCGGGCTTCCGGAGGCTGACACGGGATGCAGGTCGTGGTCCAGATCCTGGTGCTCGGATTCATCGTCCTGTTCGGCGGGCTGACCATCCAGGTGATCTCGACATCCGGGTTCGACATCCTCTCGGGGGTAGCGTTGTTCTTCCTGGCTCTGATTGCGATCCCCGTGATCGGTGGGCTGTTCAAGACACCCCCGGATGACTGACGAACGACGAAGAGTGCTGCATGGAGGAAGGCGCCGCCGGCGCCGTCTGCCGCGCGCGCCGGCCCTGATCGTGATGCTCGGCGTGCTCGCGTGGGTCGCGCTCGCAGTCCTCGACGGGGGCGATGAGGATCGGCCGCCACGCGCGGGGGGCGAGCGGCAGGGAGCGGCGAGCGCGGATCCCCCGCGCTTGCTCGATGATGCCCGCACTCCTTCCGCCGCGGCGTCGCCCGAGCGCGCATCGCGGTTCAAGGTCGATCTCTCCGGCCCGGACACCGTGCGGCTGCGCTTCGTGCGAAAGCCAAGGGCCGGCCTGCTCTTCGACGTGCGCACCGGCCGCGTGTTGTGGCGGCGCAACCCCGCGCGCCGGCTCCCGATCGCCAGCCTCACGAAGATGATGACCGCGCTCGTGGTCGTCGAGCGCGAGGACGCGCACGATCGTGTGCGCATCACGCGCCGCGCGACGCGCACCGCCGGCTCGGCGATCGGCGTGCTGCCGAAGGGCAAGAAAGTACAGCTCGAGGCGTTGCTGAACGGGCTGCTGCTGGTCTCGGGCAATGACGCGGCGGTCGCCCTTGCCCAGCACAGCGCCGGCACGGTGCCGCGATTCGTGAGCTTGATGAACGATCGTGCGGCCGGCCTCGGCCTCGGCTGCACCAGCTTCTCGACCCCGCACGGCCTGCGCGACAAGGGCAACCGCTCCTGTGCGGCCGACCTCGCGTCGCTGGCGCGCGCTGACATGCACCTGCGCCGGATCAGGCGGATCGCAGGAAGGCAGCGCGCGATCCTGAAGTTCCCGATCGAGGGCGGGCGGCTGTTCCTCTACAACAACAACCCGCTGATGCGCCAGGGCTACCGTGGGGTGACCGGGTTGAAGACCGGCTACACCGAGCGTGCCGGGCGTTCGATCGTCGCGACGGTCCGCCGCGGCGACGTCGAATTGGGCGTCGTGCTGTTGCACTCGTACGACCCGGCGACGCAGGCGAGAAAGCTGTTCGATCGCGGCTTCGCCGCGATGCGCGCGCCGTAGCGGCCGCTAGCTCAACGTCGACGCGGTGCCCTGCGGCCCGTAGCGGTACGGCAGGGAGGCGATCTCCTCGCAGAAGGCGTCGACCACCGCGGGATCGAACTGTGTTCCCGCGCACGCGCGCAGCTCCTCGAGGGCCTCATCCACGGAGCGCGCGTCGCGGTAAGGGCGGCTCATGATCATCGCGTCGAACGCGTCGCAGACCGAGACGATCCGCGCGCCGAGCGGGATCACGTCGCCCGCCAGCCCGTCCGGGTAGCCGGAGCCGTCCCAGTGCTCGTGGCTCGATCGGACAAGCTTGGCGACCGGCATGAGAGCGGGCGCCGCGCCCAGGATCCGCTCGCCGATGATCGTGTGCTGGCGCACGAAGCTCCACTCCTCGTCGCTGAGGACGCCGGGCTTGTGCAGGATCTCGTCAGGGATCGCCATCTTGCCGACGTCGTGCAACTCGGCCGCTCGCACGATCTCGTCGAGCTCCTCGGGGATCAGGGAGAGGCGCGTCCCGACACCCATGGCGAGCTTGGCGACGCCCTTCAGGTGGTTGCCGAGGTCGGGCTCGCGCTCGTGCAGCACCTGGAGCAGGATGTCGCGTGTCTGGCGGGTCGCCGAGGAGCGCCGGTCATCCTTGTGCGCGTACATGCGCTGGTCGGCGACCTTCAGGGCGAGCGTGGCGTCGCGGGCCTCGTGCGGCAGGATCACGGCTCCGTGCGATGCCTTGATCGAGAAGCCTTCGCCCTGCTCGGAGAGCGCCGAGGCTGCAAGCGCGACGATCGTCTTGGCGCTCGACGCGCCCGTCACGACGAGCACGCAGAACTCATCCCCGCCGATCCGGTACGCCTCCCCGTAGGGCTTGATCGCGCGGCCGAGGTTCCCGCCCAGGCGCGCGAGCAGCACGTCACCCGCCGGGTGGCCGTAGGTGTCGTTGTAGCGCTTGAAGCCGTCGAGGTCGAAGAGCACCAGCACGCGCGGCGACTGGACGCTGGCGACCTGGAGCTCGCGGCGCAGGTCGATCATCAGCTTGCGACGGTTGCCGAGCGCGGTGAGCGAGTCCGTCTGTGCCTCGACGCGCGCGTGGGCGAACATCTGCAGGGACTCCTTGAAGGACACCACCGCGCGCGAGATCAGGGCGATCACGGTTGCCGACGCGAGTACCACCGCGGCGACTCCGACCGCCACGAACTGGCCGAGCACGAGCACGCACAACGCGACGAGGGCGCCGAGCGAGGTCGCGGTCATGCGCGTCGTCCCGTCCAGGCGGACCTGCATCGGCTGCTCGTGCGGCTGCCACGCCGCATAGGCGAGCACGAGCCCGCCGGCCAGCCACAGCGAGTCGAGGAAGGGGCCGGTCGTGTAGTCACCCTTGACGGTCTGAAGCAGGAAGGCGGTGGACGCGATCCCCGTCAGGACGAGGCCGACCGTGGCCGCCGTCCACGTGCGGCTCGGCTTCCACCCGGTGAGCGCCTGGACCCAGATCGCGAACGACAGCAGCATCACCGCACCGAGCGGGTAGGCGATCTTGAAGGTGATCACCGTCGCGCTCGCCTCGATGTCGTGCAGGAACGTCGCGTCCAAAAGCGCGCCCACGACCGCCGCGGCCGCAAGCGACACGATCAGCCCGTCGAGCAGCTGGGTCGGCTGGAAGGGCTTGACGCGCGAGCGGGCCAGCATCGCGATCGCGGCCATCGCCGCAGCACCGAACGGCAAGAGCAACGCATCCGTGAGTGGGAAGGTGTAGAGGTCCTTCTCGAAGTCGCCGCCGCTGGTGTAGAAGATCGACCCCATGAACCACGCGGCGAAGGCGACAGACGCTGCCGTCCAGGCGTGGCGCTCGTCGTTGACCAGGCCGGCACGCGCGACCGCGGCTCCGAGCGCGATCAGCGCGAGGCCGTAGAAGGCCCAGCTCGAGAACAGGGCGTCGAATCCGGCGGCCTGGACGTTCAGGACCGCATAGGCGGCATGCGCCGCGACGCCGACCAGCGCGGCGCCCAGCAGGATCGTGGCGGGCTTGGCTTTGATGACGTGTGTGTCCAAGGCAGGGCTCTTCGTGGGTGCGGGGGGTTGACCGGGCGGCCGAGCCGGCACCCTTCCCGATCTATCTCGGCGCGCCCGCCTCATTTCGTTACGGTGAACTTCGACGAGATGGACACAGATCTGGCTCCACTGGGAGACACGGCACCGGCTGTGAGGCGGTAGGCGCCGGGCTTCATCGCCTTGCCGCCCGGCTTCCCCGAGAAGGGCGCGCGGTTCGACCCCTGCTTGCCGGCATGCGTGAGCTTCCCGACCGGCGCGTAGAAGGTGCACTTCTTGGCCTTGCGGTTGCGCTTCGTCTGCTTCTTGCACGCCTTGCCCGACCGGCGCCCGGGACCCGGACGCTCGATCGTGAGCGTCACGCGGGCCGCCAGCGAGAGGGTGTAGCGAAAGCTTCCCGACTTGCCGGAGCGCAGCTTCGAGGCCCCCAGCCCGGAGAGGACGAGCGGTGTCGCCGGGACGCCTCCACCTCCGCCCGTGGCGGGGGGCGGGGCCGCTGCGCCTCCGCCGCCACCTCCACCACCACCGCTGGAGCCACCGGCGATCGTGACGGTCTCGCAGCCGGGCGTGGTGTCCTGCGCGTCGGCGGTCGCGGTGTCCGCGCCGTCGCCACAATTGGCCTCGTCCGGCCCGGAGTCCTCCACGTGAATGACGTCGGCCCCGCTGCCGCCCGAGATCTGGTTGACGGCGCTGCTGCCCGTGAGCGTGTCGCCCTCGGGGGTCCCGGTGAGATTCTCGACGCCGGTCAGCGTGTCGCTCCCGGCGCCGAGGGTGTTCTGCGCGCCGGTGTTCGCGAGGTCGACGGTCACGCCGGTTGCGGCGCCCGAGTAGTCGGCCCGGTCGTCGCCCACGCCGCCCGCGAGGACGTCATCGCCGCCCGACCCGGCCAAGGTGTCGTTGCCGTCGGCGCCGGTCAGCGTGTTCGGGCCTGTGTCGCCGGTCAGGGTGTCGCCGCTCGCGCTCCCCGTGAGACCTTCGATGCCGGAAAGCGTGTCGAGGCCTGCTCCGCCCGTGTTCTGGGTTCCGCCGCCCAGCGTCACCACGACCGCTGAGGGAGCGTTGGCATAGGAGGCGACATCGGTCCCGCCGCCGCCTGCGATCGGGTCGTCACCGGCGCCGCCGATCAGTGTGTCGTCGCCACCGCCACCGATGATCGAGTCGTTCCCAGGGCCCGCGTCGACGACCGCGGCGGCCACTCCGCTGCCGCTGACCGTGACGCCGTCATCCATGTCATTTGTCGTGATGCGCAGCGAGGTGATTCCACCGGAGCCGCACGTGACGGATGTGGCGCTCGCCGTAGCGCAGCCGGCCCCGGGAGTGACGGTGTCAGTGTCGGTGACGGTGTAGGTGCCGCTCGAAAATGACACCGAGACTGTGTTGGCGACCCCAGCGTCAGCCTCGAACACCAGCCGGGTGCCGCTCAGTCGCGCAGTAGAGCCGGCGATCGGTGCAGCGAACTTCTGGACGCGGTTGTTGCTGGTGTCGGCGACGAACACGGTCCCCAGCGATCCCGTCGCGACGGCGCTCCCGTCCGCGAAATTGAACTGTCCATCGCCCGAGCCTGCAGACCCCCACTTGGCGACGAACGTGCCCGTCGCGTTGAACTGCTGGACGCGCGCGTTCTCGCCGTCGGCAACGAATACCTCTCCGGCAGGAGACACGGTGACGTCCGTCGGTCCCGCGAACTCGCCGTCGGCTGTACCCGGAGAACCCCAGCCGCCGAGCAGTGCCCCGCTCGTGTCGAACCGCTGGACGCGGTTGACGCCGGCCAGGAGGTCGAAGTCGGTGACGTAAACGGTGCCGCCGGCGCTGACGTCGATGCCGGAGGGGCTCTTGAACTGGCCCGGGCCCGTGCCGTCCGTTCCCCACTGGAACAGGTAGTTGCCGCTGGAGTCGAACTTCTGGACACGGTGGTTGCCGTAGTCGGCCACGTACACGCTGCCCGAGGAATCGGTGGCAACGCCGGTGGGTGAGATGAACTCTCCGTTCCCCGTCCCGGTGCTTCCCCATGTGTCGATGAACGTGCCGGTGGCGTCGAACTTCTGAATGCGCGAGTTGCCTCTGTCCGCGACATAGACGTCGCCGGAGCCGTCGACGGCCACGTCGATTGGCTCGCGAAAGGACCCGTTTGCGGTGCCCGTCGAGCCCCACTGGGTCAGGAACTCACCGTCGGGGCTGAACTTCTGGATGCGATTGTTGGTGTAGTCGGCGACGTAGACGTTGTCGAGCGAGTCGGCATCGATGCCGCTCGGCAGGTCCATCTCACCGGCGCCGGACCCCGGCGATCCCCACTTGGCGGCGAAGCTGTGGTCCGCGGCCGCCGCCGAAGGCAGCGCAAGCGCCGCCATGGTGGCGAAAAGGGCCACCCAGAGGCGGAGAAGACTCCGTCCATTCACCGAACCCGGATGCATCAATGCAGGGCGTCAATCGACAGAAAACCCGCCCCGCTTGACTATTTGACGAGACTATGGCCGCGACCGGGCGGTTCAGCCCGAGTCGTCGAAGCCCCCGCCCCCACCGCCGCCGCTCGACGGCTTGGGCTTCGGGGCGGGTGCGGCATCCTGCTTGGGGGCCGGCGTGACAGGGAGCGCCTGCTGCGTGTAGGTCTGGTTCGTCCCCGAGAAGTCCTGGCGAGTGGCGGGGTACGACGTCGAGGACCCGGGGCCGGTCCCGGTGTAGGCCTGCCGCGCGAAGGCCGCGGCGGCTGCGCGCTTGCGGGCGGCAAGTACCCGCGCCGCGCGGACGCGCCGCTCGCGAGCGCGCTCGCGACGCGCCGCCTGGGCACGCTCTGCGGCGCCGGCGGCGAGTGCCTCACGGGGGCTCGTCAGCGGCGGGCGCTCGGTCACCCGCCTGACCTCGCCGCCCGGCGACCCGAGGCCGTTGAGCCACATCGTGATCGCGATCCCGACCATCACGGCGAGCAGCACCATCAGGGGCAGTTCGAGGTCGCTAAACGACCGCGGCCGTCCGTCCGGCCTGGCCCGCAGGCGCATGACCACGCGTTGGGGACCCTCGAGGGGAGCCCAATTGCGGGTCATCGCGAGGGGCAGGGAGCGGGCGTCGCCGTGCCCGGGACCATGCACATGTCCTGGCGCGCCGGCGACTTGCTCCTGCGGATCCGGAACCGCGTGTACTTGCCGATCACGTCGGACCTCGTCACGAACACGCGCAGAGTTGCGCCGGTGCGCAAGGTCTTGCCCTCCAGTCGCCGCACACGGGTGAGGCGCGTGGCAGGCAGCAGCGAGCCCGACGCGGCGCGCATCGAGACCGTCCGGCTGGTGCTCTTGAAGGGGCAGCCGCGGCCGTGGCAGCGGATCCTGAGGACCGTGCCCGGCGGGGCATCCACGCTCAGACGCCGGATCCGAGCCCCCCGGCGCGAGGTGCGCCCGGCGATGCGGACCACCGGGAACGGGCTCATCAGGCTGAAGGTCTTGACGCCGGAGCCCGCGACCGGAGCGCCGACGGGCAGGACCAGCGACGCGACGGCCCTCTTGTTGGTCGTCACCTGGAGCGAAACCGGGTACATGCCCGGTGCGGGGAACGTGACCGTGGCGCTCTCCCCGATCGCCTCCTCGAACAGACCGTCGCCGTTCAGGTCCCAGCGCTGGGCCCCGGCCGGAATCGGTGAGTCCGGATCGACGGAGGTCGAGACGAACGTGACGGGCAGCCCTGCGACCGGCGCGGCCGGGAAGAACACGAAGGAGGCCTCGGGCGGGGCGGTGCCGGGCGCCGGCGACACGACGACGCTCTTGGTGATCGAGTCCACTACGTTGAGCGCGTCGTCGAGGATGCGCAGGCCGACTTGATAGGTCCTCACGCTGTGAAATACGCGGTTCGCCGTGAAGCCGTTGGCGTCGTTACCGTCGTTGAACACGCCGTTACCGTTGAGGTCCCATTCGTAGTGGGTGACGCGGTTGTCCACCTCGGCCGTAAGTGTGACCTGCTGCTCCACGATCACGGGCCTCGGCCAGTCGAAGTCGGCCTTCGCCTTCGCCTCGGCGGCCGACGCCAACCCGAGCATGAAGGTCACGGCGAGCGCCGACACCAGCAAGCGGGCCGGCTGTGAGACGCGTGAGTATGTGTCCGCGGCGGACAGTGAGACCTCCAAGTGTGATTCCGGTCGCCGCGCGTTCTTGCGCGTAGCGCTGCCGGAGGGACTGACAGCATGCCCCCAGGCACCGCGCGCACAATAGCGACGGCATCGGCTGCCTCAGGTGGGGTTGCGCACACAAGACCCCGGTTTCGCCCGCTACGTGCGGGAGATCCCAGTTGCGGCGCGTGATCGAGGCTCGCGTCAGCCGGCGCCGCGGTCCCTGTGCCGGAAGGGGAACGAGGCCATCACCGTAACATCGTCGAGTGGCCGTCGCGATCGCATCGAATCTCTCCAAGCACGTCGGCGGGACGCCGTTGCTGCACGGCGTCTCGTTCAAGCTCGAGCGCCGCGACCGCCTGGCCCTCTCCGGGCGCAACGGAACGGGGAAGACGACGCTCCTGCGGATGCTCGCCGCCGAGACCCCGATCGACGGCGGCGAGCTCTCGATCGAGAAGGGCGCGACGATCGCGCTCCACGACCAGCGGCCTCCGCGCGAGCAGCAGATCTCGCTGCGCGACTACGTGCTGTCCGGCTGCGCGGAGCTGGTGTGGCTCGAGCAGGAGCTCGGCCGGCTGGAGCAGGCGATGGCCGCCGGCGCGCCGGCGCAGGAGATCCTCGACGCGTATGCCACGGCGCAGGCGCGGCTCGAGCACGCGGGCGGGTACGACTGGCGCCGTCGCGCGATGGCCGTCGTGCGCGGCCTCGGGTTCCGCGACGACGACCTCGAGCGCCCGCTCGACACCTTCTCCGGGGGTGAGCTGACGCGCGGCTCCCTGGCGCGCACCCTTTCCGGCGACCCGGACCTCGTGCTCCTCGACGAGCCGACCAACCACCTCGACGTCGCATCGCTCGAGTGGCTCGAGCAGCAGCTGACGTCAATGGACGCCGCGATCGTGCTCGTCGCGCACGATCGCTGGTTCCTCGAGGCGGTGGGCACCGCGGTGCTCGAGCTGGAGGCCGGGCGCGCGCGCTTCTTCGCGGGCCCATGGCACGCGTGGCGCAAGGAGCGCGCCGCGCGTGAGCTCGCGCTCGGACGCGCGGTCGAGCGCCAGCAGGCGGAGATCGAGCGCCTCGAGCGCTTCGTCACGCGCTTTCGCGCGGGCACGCGGTCGCGCCAGGCGCAGTCGCGCGTGAAGAAGCTCGGCAAGCTCGACCGGCTGGAAAAGGACCCGCGCGCCGCCAAGGCGCCGGGCTTCTCCTTCGAGGGCCCGTCACGCAGCGGGCGCGTCGTGCTGGAGCTCGAGGGCGCACGGATCGTGGCCGGCGACCGGCGGCTGATCGAGAGCGCGGAGCTGTGGCTCGAGCGTGGCGAGCACGTCAACCTGGTCGGCCCGAACGGGGCGGGCAAGACGACGCTGATCGAGACGCTCGCCGGCGTGCGGGCGCTCGAGCACGGCAAGCTGCGCGTCGGACACAACGCCGAGCTCGGCTTCCTGTCCCAGCACGTGGAGGAGATCGATCGCAGTGGGACCGCGCTCGAGGCCGCCCAGCGCGCCACCGGGTTGACGCCCGGGAAGGCGCGGGCGCTGCTGGGCCGGTTCCTGTTCTCGGGCGCCGACGCGGAGAAGGAGGTCGCGGTGCTGTCGGGGGGCGAGCTCAGGCGGCTCTCGCTCGCGGTCCTGGTCGCGTCGGGCGCGAACACCCTGATCCTCGACGAGCCGACCAACCACCTCGATCTCGAGAGCCGGGAGGCACTGGAGGATGCGTTGCGCGGCTTCGAGGGGTCGGTGATCCTGGTCTCGCACGACCGCGCGCTGCTCGATGCGGTGGGCACGCGCACGATCGCGCTCGAGGACGGGGTCCTGCGCTCCTATGAGGGCGGGTGGGCCGACTACATGCGCCTGCGCGAGGAACGGCGCGCGGCCGCCCAGCCGCCGGCCGAGGCCGCCGGGGGCAACGGGCGCCGGCGCGCCGGGCAGTCGGGCAAGCCGGCCGTGTCGAAGAACACGAAGCGCCGCATCGCGACGCTCGAGCGGGAGATCTCGCTCGCCGAGATCGCGCTCGCCGGCATCGAGGACGAGCTTGCCGACCCGGGCGCCTGGGCGACCGCCGAGCGCTCGGCCGACTCGACGGAGCGCCACACGGACGCGAAGCGGGCGGTCGAGAGCCTGTACGAGGAGCTGGGAAAGCTGGTCGACAGCTAGCCGGCCGCTACCGGCCAGCCCGTGGCCGAACGTCCCGCGATACCGCCTCGAGCACGCAGTCCGGGACGTTCGGTCGGGATGTGAGAGCCCGCACGGGCTAGCGCCCGCTGCGCGCGGGACGCCCGTTGCGCCCGGAGCTGCGCCCGTTGCGCGCGGGACGCCCGTTTTGCTGCGAACGCCCGTTTTGCTGCGAACGCCCGTTTTGCTGCGACGCCCGTTTTGCTGCGAGCGCCCGTTGCTCTCGGAGCCGCGCCCGCTCCCCTCGGAACGGCCGCCCTTGCGCTCGCGGTCGAACTCAGGCGCAAGCCCGAGGTCGTTCGCCATGCGCTGCATGTCGCGCGTCTCCTCCGGCAGGACGAGACTGACCCCGGCGCCGGTGCGTCCCGCCCGGGCCGTGCGGCCGACCCTGTGGACGTAGGCGTCGCGGTCGGCCGGAACGTCGAAGTTGATGACCTGGGTGATGTCGTCCACGTCGATCCCGCGAGCGGCGACGTCAGTCGCCACGAGTGGGTTGACGCGGCCGGACTGGAACCCGGCAAGGGCCTTCTCGCGCTGGGCCTGCGACTTGTTGCCGTGCATCGCGACGGCGCGCAGGTCGTGTTCGGCAAGGCGCTTGACGAGCCGGTCGGCGCCTCGCTTGGTGCGCACGAAGACGAGCGTGCGCCCGGCGCGCTTGCCCTTCAGCTCCCCGACGAGCGTCCCGAGCTTGGCGTCATGCGCGACGTGCAGGAAACGATGCTCCACGCTCGCCACCTTCTCGCTGTCGGGCTCGTGCACGTGGATGCGCGGCCGGGTCGTGTAGGCCTTCGCCTGACGGCCGGCGTCGCCGCCGAGCGTTGCGGAGAAGAAAAGCGTCTGACGGTTGGGCGGAGTCAGCGCAACGATGCGGTTGACCGCCGGCTTGAAGCCCATGTCGAGCATGCGGTCGGCCTCGTCGAGCACGAGGATCTGGATGCGGTTGAGCGTCAGCATGCGGCGGTCGATCAGGTCCTCGAGCCGCCCGGGGGTCGCGACCACGATGTGGGCCGTGGCCGCGAGCACCGCCTGGCGCTCGAGGCCGACGCCGCCGTAGACGGGCGCGATCTTCAGGCCGCCGGCGCGCGCGACGTCGCTCAGCTCCTCGACGATCTGGACCGCCAGCTCGCGGGTCGGAGCAAGGATCAGGGCCGATGGGCGCGGGTGGTTCGGCTGGATGCGGTCGATCAGCGGTGCGCCGAAGGCGAGGGTCTTGCCCGAGCCGGTCGGGGACTGGGCAAGCACGTCGTGACCGGCGAGCACGTCCGCGATCACGAGACGCTGGACGGCGAACGGTTCGGTGATGCCGCGTTTTCCGAGCGCGCCGACCAAAGGCTTCGACACGCCGAGACCGGCGAAGGTTTGCGATGACATATAAGTGAACTCCTTGTGGTGCGAGGGGAGATCCAGCAATTCCCGGTCGCACGGAGCGCACTGAGAAACGGAACCTCTCGGGCGCCAAAGTGGTCGCCCGACCAATGCACCGTAGCATCTCCATCACCTGATGGCGCGCCGAGAGGACATCCGCAACATCGCGATCGTGGCGCATGTCGACCACGGCAAGACCACGCTCGTGGACGCGATGCTGTGGCAATCGGGGGCCTTTCGCGCCAACCAGGACGTGGCCGATCGGGTCATGGATTCCATGGATCTCGAGCGCGAGAAGGGCATCACGATCCTCGCCAAGAACACGGCCGTGCGGCACAGCGGGGTCAAGCTCAACATCGTCGACACGCCGGGGCACGCGGACTTCGGCGGCGAGGTCGAGCGCGGCCTCACGATGGTCGACGGCGTGCTCCTCCTCGTGGATGCCTCCGAGGGCCCGCTGCCCCAGACGCGGTTCGTGTTGCGAAAGGCGCTCGAGGCGCGCCTGCCCGTGATCCTCGTGGTGAACAAGGTCGACCGCCCGGACGCACGCAGCGCCGAGGTCGTCGACGAGGTCTACGAGCTGTTCCTCGACCTCGACGCCGACGAGGAGCAGATCGAGTTCCCGATCGTCTACACGAACGCAAGGGCGGGGTGGGCCTCGCTCGAGGAGGGCGTGGAGGGCACCGACCTCGAGCCTCTGTTCGAGCTGATGCTCGGTCAGATACCGGCCCCCGAGCACGATCCCGCCCACCCGCTCCAGGCTCACGTGACCAACCTCGACGCCTCGCCCTACGTCGGTCGCCTGGCTCTGTGCCGGGTCCGCCACGGGACCATCCGCGCGGGGCAGCCGATCGCGTGGTGCCGCGCCGACGGCCGCATCGAGGCGGCCACGGTCAGCGAGCTTTACGTGACCGAGGCGCTCGACCGGGTCGATGCCGAGGAGGCCGGGCCCGGCGAGATCATCGCGGTCGCGGGGCTGCCCGGCGTCACGATCGGGGAGACCCTCGCGGATCCCGAGCAGCCGCAGGCGCTTCCCGTGATCACGGTCGACGAGCCGTCGCTATCGGTCGTCGTCGGCATCAACACCTCGCCGCTGGCCGGGCAGGACGGCGACAAGCTGACCGCGCGCCAGGTGCGGGCGAGGCTCGACCAGGAGCTGGTGGGCAACGTCTCGATCCGCGTGCGCGACACGGAGCGACCGGACGCCTGGGACGTCCAGGGCCGCGGCGAGCTCCAGCTCGCCGTGCTCGTCGAGCTGATGCGGCGCGAGGGCTTCGAGCTGACCGTCGGCCAGCCCCAGGTCGTGATCCGCGAGATCGACGGGGTGGTCCACGAGCCGATCGAGCGGCTCGCGATCGACGTGCCCGAGGACTACGTCGGGGTGGTGACCCAGCTGATCGCGCTGCGGAAGGGCCGCATGGAGCAGATGGTCAACCACGGCACCGGCTGGGTGCGGATGGAGTACCTCGTCCCGGCGCGCGGGCTGATCGGATTCCGGACGGAGTTCCTCACCGAGACACGCGGCACCGGCCTTCTGCACCACGTCTTCGACCGTTGGGAGCCCTGGGCCGGCGAGCTGCGCACCCGGCCGACCGGCGCCCTGGTCGCGGACCGCCGCGGGATGGCCGCGGGTTTCGCGCTCTTCAGCCTCCAGGAGCGCGGCACGATGTTCGTGGAGCCCGGTGACGAGGTCTACGAGGGAATGATCGTGGGCGAGAACGCCCGCTCCGACGACCTCGACGTGAACGCGGTCAAGGAGAAGCACCTGACCAACATGCGTTCCGCGAACGCGGACGTGCTGGTGCGCCTCGTGCCGGCGCGGAAGCTGTCGCTGGATCAGGCTTTGGAGTTCCTGCGCGAGGACGAGTGCGTGGAGGTCACGCCGGGGGCGGTGCGCCTGCGCAAGGTGGCCCTGGACAAGACGGCGCGGGTGAAGTTGGCGCGGCGCGCGCGCGCGGGAACGGCCTGAGGGGTCGCTCGGCAGGCCTCGCCGCGTGGTACGGTCAAGGGGCAGTTCTTCCGAACGCTCGCGGGGTCTCTTTCTCTCTTTCCTTTCGGCGCGCCCACCACAGAGGGTCAGAAGGGAACTACATGTCGACTTTCACCGGCGGTACCGGCCCGGACGCGGAGCGTGCCGAAAAGCAACGGCGCTCGAAGCTCGAGGGAATCCGGCGCCAGGTTCGATCCGGGAAGCTCGTCGTCAGGCAGATGACGGATGAGGAACGGGCCGAGGGCGGCGACAGGCAAGCCGAGGAGGGAGCACCATGGAAGACATCGTGAGCATCATCGCGATCGCGCTGCTGCTGGTCGCGCTGGTTGCCAGCTTGAGGAAGCAGCGGGCAAACGCGGCACAAGCGCGCGCGGACGCACCGGTCCGGGCCGGGGCCGACGGCGCCCAGTACGCGCGCTCGGTGCGCAACCGCGCCGACGCCCGCCAGGCGCACATCGACGCCGAGGCGGGTGCCGCGCCCGACGGTCGGTAGGCCGGCCGGGTCCTACCCCGGCGATTTGGCCTCCCGCCGCGCGCGGGAAGCGTGGCGTGCCGTGCCGTGACCAGACGCGCCGCCTAGAATCGTTCTGCGGGGCCATAGCTCAGCTGGGAGAGCGTCCGGTTTGCATCCGGAAGGTCGCGGGTTCGAATCCCGCTGGCTCCATCTCATCGTTGGGCGGACCCAGATCACGGTAATCCGCTGCATCTCTGATCCCCGCTCGTTGGCCGTTGCGGGTAGGCGCGAGGCGCAGGTGGAGCATCGAGCGCCCGCTCCCAAGCTCGCGTGCCGGCACATAGAAGCACTGTTCCGTGCTTGCGTCGTAGGCGGCGATCCAGTCGATCGTCTCGGACGTGTAGTGCTTCGTTCTGCGCACCTTGCCGTTGGTCAGAGAGTGCGATCCGCACTTCACGACCAGCACCCCGTTCCGGGAGGCGGCATGCTTGACCTGGATCCGTTCCAGCCGGTCCTCTCTGCACACGATCAGGTCAAAATCCCAGTCCTCACCGTAAGGGATCGCGATCCGATGGCCCCGCCGCATGAGGTCGGCGGCGACCATCAGCTCAGCGAAGTCGCCTTTGCACTTGGTTGAGAGGTCGGTCCGCACGACCTGCTCGAAGGTAACCACGAAGCTGTCGCGACTCAACGCCCCGGTGGAAGGGATTTGCACGGATGTGCAAGAAAGTGATCGCATGCCTCGAGGCCGCGGGCAGGTTTGCACCGCGCCCGTTTCGTGGCAGACTCCGCCCAAGGCATGACCAAGCCGCAGGAGAGCAGCGGAGAGGGCCACGGGCGCGTCATCTCGGAGGAGCCGGCCGAGCGCGGCACAGCCGCCGTCGCCGACGCGACCGAGGTGGCCCAGCCGGAGCAGGGCGAGGCGCCCGCGCCCGCGCCGCAGCCCGCCTCCGATCACGCACCCGTCTCGGACCTCGACATCGTCAAGCACTACTTCGACGGCGCGTGCGACCGGATCGGGGTGCCGGACGACGTGCGCGACGTGTTGCGGAGCTCGTACCGCGAGACCGTCGTGCAGATCCCGGTCCGGTTCTCCGACGGCAAGATCCACGTCTTCAAGGGGTATCGCGTGCAGCACAACGGCGCGCGCGGCCCGTACAAGGGCGGCCTGCGGTACCACCCCGCGGTGGATCTCGACGAGATCCGGGCGCTCGCGATGCTGATGACCTGGAAGACCGCGATCGTGGGCATCCCCTACGGCGGCGCGAAGGGCGGCGTCAACTGCCGCAGCGACAAGCTCGGGCCCGACGAGCTCCAGGCGATCACTCGCTCGCTGATGGACAAGATCGACAAGGTGCTCGGACCCAACCGCGACATCATGGCGCCGGACGTCGGCACCAACGCGCAGGTGATGGCCTGGCTGATGGACGAGTACGGCAAGCTGCACGGCCACACGCCGGCGATCGTGACCGGCAAGCCGATCGCGCTCGAGGGCTCCTACGGCCGTGAGTCCGCCACCGGCCGCGGGCTCGTCTACCTGTACCGCGAGGCGGCGCCGAAGCTCGGCCTGTCGCCATCGACGACGAATGTAGTCGTGCAGGGCTTCGGCAACGTCGGCTCGTGGGGGGCGCGCATCCTCCAGCAACTCGGCGCGAAAATCGTGGGCGTCTCGAACGCGGACGGCGCGATCCGCAGCGACGACGGGATCGACGTGGTGAAGCTGCACGACCTCATCGAGCAGGGAGGCAAGCTCACTGACTTCGACGGAGTCGAGACGATCCCGGCCGAGGATCTGCTCGCGATCCCCTGTGATGTGCTGGTGCCCGCCGCGCTCGGCGGGATGATCCACGAGGGCAACGCCGACCAGATCGCCTGCAAGATGGTCCTGGAGGGAGCGAACAGCCCCACGACGCCGGTGGCGGACAAGATCCTTCAGGAGAAGGGCGTCTATGTCGTGCCGGACGTGATGGCGAACGCCGGCGGCGTGGTCGTCTCATACTTCGAATGGGTGCAGAACATGCAGCACTTCCGCTGGGAGGAGCGGGAGATCAACGACAAGCTCGGCAACATCATGCGCCGCGCGTTCCGCGAGGTCGACACGGCCGCGCGCCAGAAGGACCTGTGCCTGCGCGACGCTGCCTACGAGGTCGGCATCGAGCGCGTGATCGAAACCGCCCGCACCCGCGGGTACATCTAGCTCCGGCCCGGCGGCCGCCTGGCCGTTACCCGAGACCTAGAACCGCTCGAACGGGGTATCGGGCGGGAGCTCGACGGCCGCGAGGGCCTTTGCCCTGTCGTCGAACATCTCCACGCGCACGATCAGCTCGTCGCGGACAGTCCAGACCATCGGAAAGCCCGGTGTGTCGACCGCCGCGCCGCTGTCTCGCCCCCGGCCCCTCACCCTCGTGATCACGATCACGGAGTCTCCGGCATCGAAGTACTCCTCCGGCTCCGCGCGGAAGTCGTCGAAGCTCTCGCCCCACAGCTCCCAGAAGCGCCGCACGCCCGCAAGCCCGACGAAGGGACCGGGGTCGGGGAGCATGTCCAGGACGACCCACTCCGTCTCAGGATCGAGTCCCTCGACGGCGCTCTCGAAGTCACCCCGGTTGAAGGCCTCGTAGCCCCTCCGTATGCGCTCGACGAGCTCGCTCAGGAGCGCTGGTCGATCGGGACGTAGTCGCGCGGGCCCCCAGCCGTGTACACCTGGCGCGGCCGGGCGATCTTCTGCTCGGGATCGTCGCGCATCTCCTGCCACTGGGCCATCCATCCGGAGGTCCGCGGGATCGCGAACATCACGGTGAACATCGACGGCGGGAGGCTCAGGGCCTCGTAGATCAGGCCCGAGTAGAAGTCGACGTTCGGATAGAGCTTGCGCTCCACGAAGTAGTCGTCGTCGAGCGCCCGCTTCTCGAGCTCGACCGCGATGTCCAGCTTCGGGTTGCGGCCGGTCACCTCGAACACGTCGTCGACGTGCTTCTTGATGATGCGCGCGCGGGGGTCGTAGTTCTTGTAGACGCGATGGCCGAAGCCCATGAGGCGCTCCTTGCCCTCCTTCACGCCCTCCAGGAACGCCGGGATGTTGTCCTTGCTCCCGATCCGGTCGAGCATTCGCAGGACCGCCTCGTTGGCGCCTCCGTGCAGCGGCCCGTAGAGCGCCGCGACGCCGGCTGCGACAGCCGAATAGGGGTCGACCTGCGAGGACCCGACGCTGCGCACCGCGGCGGTGGAGCAGTTCTGCTCGTGGTCGGCGTGCAGGATCCAGAGAACATCCAATGCACGTTCGAGCCGCGGGTCCGGCTCGTACTTGATCTCGGTCATCTTGAACATCATCGAGAGGAAGTTCCCCGGGTAGCTCAGGTCGTTGTCCGGATACACGTACGGCAGCCCGAGGTTGTGGCGGTAGGCGAACGCGGCGAGCGTCGGGATCTTCGCGATCATGCGGATCGTCGCCATGTAGCGCTCGTGCTTGTCGTCGATGTTCTTGGCGTCCGGGTAGAAGGTCGACAGCGCTCCGACCGTCGCGAGCAGCATCCCCATCGGGTGCGCGTCGTAGCGGAAGCCCTCGACGAACTTCTTGATGTTCTCGTGCACGAACGTGTGGATCGTGATGTCGTGGACCCAGGAGTCGAGCTGCGCCTTCGTGGGCAGCTCCCCGAACATCAACAGGTACGTGACCTCGAGGTAGCTGCTGCTGTCGCACAGCTGCTCGATCGGGATGCCGCGGTGCCACAGCTCTCCCTTGTCGCCGTCGATCCACGTGATCGCGCTCCGGCAGGAGGCCGTGTTGAGGAACGCCGGGTCGTACGACATCAGCCCGAAGTCATCCTCGGAGACCTTGATCTGGCGCAGGTGGGCGGCGCGGATCGCGCCGTCTTCGATGGGCAGCTCGTAGCGCTTGCCCGTGCGGCTGTCGGTGACGCTCAGCACGTCTCCCGACTGGGTCGCCGCGCCGTCGCGGTCCTCGGACTCGACTCTCTGCTCCGTGGTCATCTCAGGCCTGCGAAGGCTAGCCGATCGAACGCAGCGCCACGGGCTGCGCGTCGAGGTGCGTCATCGACCGGAATTCCTCGAAGCGCCGGTTGATCTCGTCCTCCGTCAGCGCCCGGACCCGCTCGGTCCCGAATTGCTCGACGTTGAAAGAAGCGAGTACCGAGCCATACGTCATCGCGCGTCGCACGATCTGGTCGGAGTGTTCCTCGCTCCCCACGGAGTCGAGGTAGCCGAGGAACCCTCCCGCGAAGCTGTCGCCGGCGCCCGTGGGGTCGATCACCTGCTCGAGCGGGTACCCGGGCAGCGCGAAGAACCCGTCCGGGGTGAACAGCGCCGCGCCGTACTCGCCCTGCTTGGCGACCACCATCCTCGGGCCCATCGCCATCACCTCGTGCGCCGCGCGCACGAGGTTGGGCTGCTCGGTGAGCATGCGCAGCTCGGCATCGTTCATCATCACGAGGTCGACGGAGCCGATCGCCCGCCGCAGGGAATCGCGCGCGGTCTCGATCCACAGGTTCATCGAGTCGAGCCCCACCAGCTGCGCGGACCCGCACTGCTCGCGGACCTCGCTCTGGAGGTCCGGCTGGATGTTGGCGAGGAAGACCGACTCGGCGGCCTTGGATTCCTCGGACAGCTTCGGCCGGAAGTCGCCGAACACGTTCAGCTGCGTGTCGTCGGTGTGCGCGACGTTCAGGTCGTAGTCGTAGTGCCCGCGCCAGAAGAACGTGTGCCCACCCTCGACGCGCTCGATGTCGGCGGTCTCGACGCCGCGACCGCGCAACACGTCGTATTCGGCTTCGCCGAAGTCCTCGCCGACCGGGCCGACGACCCGCACGTCGGTGAAGAAGCTGGCCGCCAGCGAGAAATGCACTGCCGATCCGCCGAGCATGCGCTCGCGCTCGCCGAACGGCGTGCGCACTGCGTCGAAAGCGATGGAACCGACTACGAGGAGGCTCATGGGCCGCGGAAGACTAGTTGATCAGGGGATGAACACGCCCGGGACCGCGAACAGGGTGTTGTCCGCCGTGTCAGCGTCGCCGTCCGGCCCGCCGTCGAACACCTTCACCTCTTCGATCTGCCAGATCGCTCGCGCACCCTCCTTGATGAAGGGGCCGCCCGCGTTCATGGTCGTGGTGAGCGAGCACGTGGCGCCCACCGTCGGGTCCGCGGTCGGGTTGCACGGGACGTCGAACGGGAAGCCCACGTCGACGACCGTCCCGTGGGTCGTCCCACCGCCGGTTGCCTGCGTGTTGCGGTCGACGATCCGCAGGGAGCCGTCGAGGCGCAGCTCTCCCGCGTAGTCCTGGAGGTTGTCGGCGCGGTACACGTCGGTGATCTCGACCTCGATCCTGAGATCCGCCTCGTCCGCCGGCGTGGCCGGATTCCCGACGACCGTCGCGATCAGCACATGACCGTTGGACTTCGCGGGCTTGCCGTTCGAATCGCCCGTCCCGACTGTCAGGTGCGGGGACGACTTGGCGGGCGGGCTGCACGACTCGAACGCCAGGGGTGGGCCGTGCACCCGGTTGGGCGACTGGCACGGGTCGTAGGCCGTGACGAGCGCGAACCTCGCGGGGGTCGCGCCCCTCGGTCGTGGGTAGCCGGTCGAGAGCTCGTAGATGGTGTCGCCGTACGCAGCGAACCACCTGCCGCCCTCTATGAAGAGGAAGTTGCCTTGTCCGCGCGACCTCGTGGCGGGCCAGAAGTTGTCGCCCATGTCCAAGGGCGCACCGCTCGCCCTGGCGAAGAAATGGGTGACGCTCGACGAGAACCACGTCTCGCCCGACCCGTTGAGACCGAGGATGCCCACGTTGTCGAGCCCCGTGGGGCTGACCTGCGAGACAGTCCCGGCGGGATTGCGCCGCCACAGTTGTGAACGGCCGTCGGCCCCGACTCTGGTGAAGGCCGTCCAGCCACCGGCGACGTCGTACAAGGGTCCCGGGGCGTCATAGGGCCGGAAGTCGTCAAGCAGGATCTCGCCTCCGGGAGTGAGCAGCGCCGCGGTTTCGTCACCGCCCCCCACGGGGTTTGGGACGGCCTTCCTGTAGGCGACGTTGACGCCGTCGGCCACGGGCCACAGGTTCCAGTACGCATCGTCGGTGAGCTGCTCCGCGACCCCGTCGCGCCAGCGGAAGATCTCGGGGTCCGGGTACCTGAAGTAATAGACGTCCCCGTTGGCCAGCACGACGGTGTCGTTATTGCCGGCATCGGTTGCGACCTCGATCGTCGTCCCTGCCGCGAGGTCTCGTCGGTAGAGCCTGAAGTCGCCACAGCATGGCCCGATGATCTCGCTCCAGACCGCGTAGTCACCTGCGACGAGGAAGGCGCTGGGGCCGGCGGACACGCCATGGTTCAGCAGCGCTCCGTCGCGCCATTCGTGGATCCCGTTCTGGAGCGCGTCGAGTCCGGCGATGAAGATCGCGCCGTGAGGGGACAGGAAGCCCTTCACCGGGAAGCGGTTCGGGACCGGCGTGATGTCCTCGACCGCGCCGGTGACGCGGTCCTTGATGTGGAGCCCGGCGTTCGGGGTGTTGTCCGGGTCGCGGTAGAGCACCCTCGTCGGGGAGACGTCCATGATCACGCCGCTCTCGACGCTCTCGACCGGCGCCCGGAATCCAGCGGCCGGTTGTGCCGACGCGACGACGGTCGCGATTACGACCGCGACCATCACGAAACGCGAACCCCTCCGTCCCATAAGGCACTTGTACACCTAAGCACCTGGTTAGTCAAAGAGCGCCCGGCGGCTGGGACCATGTCGGGCCGTGACGGCACTCCTCCTCGCCTTCGCCTCCAGCGTCTCCTGGGGGATCGCGGACTTCCTCGGTGGTCTGAAGAGCCGCCGGCTGCCGCTGCTGAACGTTCTGCTCGCATCCCAGGGAGTGGGGCTCGCGCTGGTCGGGGCGTTCGTCCTCCTGCGCTGGGAATCCCCACCCGGCGGCGACTTCTCGCTGTGGGCGGCGCTCTCCGGCATGGCCGGGGTGATCGGCCTCGCCGCCTTCTACCGGGGGTTGGCGGTGGGCAACATGGGGGTCGTTGCGCCGATCTCGGCGACCGCGGCGGTCGTGCCCGTCGTGGTCGGGATCGCGTCCGGTGACCGGCCCTCGACGGTGCAGTACGTCGGACTCGTGCTCGCCCTCACCGGGGTGGTGCTCGCGTCGCGCGAGGAGGTGAGCGGCGGCACGGCCCGCGGCGCCGGGCTCGCGGTCGTGTCCGCCGTCGGGTTCGGCTTCTTCTTCGTTGGGATCGACAGCGCGAGCGACGCCGACGTCGGCTGGGCGATGCTGGTCAACCGGGTGACGGGATTCTCCCTGCTGCTCGCGGCGTTCGCCGTGCTGCGCCCGCCCCTCGCGGCCCGCCGCCGGGACCTTCCCGTGCTCGCCACCGTCGGGACGCTCGACATCAGCGCGAACGCGCTGTTCGCGATCGCGTCGACCGAGGGGCTCGTGAGCCTCGTGTCGGTGCTCGGCTCGCTCTATCCGCTCACGACCGTGGCCCTCGCCGCAGTCGTGCTCGGGGAGCGCCCGCACCGCGTCGCCCGGATCGGCGTCGCGGTCGCGCTTGCCGGCGTGGTACTGATCGCCGCCGGCTGATCCGAGGGCTTACCATCAGTTTGATGTCGCTGCCCTGGGCGGAGCCCTTCGCCGTCGCGCTGTCCCTCAGGCACGAGCCCGGCCTCGTGCTGCTCGAGAGCATGCCCGGGTTCGGCCGGCTCGGCCGCCGCTCGTACCTCGCGGTGCGGCCGGCGGAGATCGCCACGGACGGGATCGCGGCGCTCGATCGCCTGGGCGACGGCTGGTGGGCCGGCTGGCTCTCCTATGACCTCGGCCGCGAGATCGAGCAGCTGCCGGACCTCGGCCGCGACGACCTCGGCCTCCCACCGCTCGCGCTCGGGCGCTTCGACTCGTGGCTCGAGTTCGATCACACTTGCCGCCTCGTGCACGTGCGTGGCACGGGACCGGCGGAGCACCTCGCACGAGCGCTCCGCGCGGCGACTGCGGCGCCGCCGGCGCACGAGGCCGCCTCCGAGTGGCGCAGCTCCCTGCCACGGCCCCGGTACGAGCACGCCGTGGAGCGCGCGATCGACTACATCCGTGCCGGCGACGTGTTCCAGGTCAACCTCTCGCAGCGCCTCACGGCCGGATGGAGCGGCGACCCGTTCGCCCTCTACGCGAGCCTGCGCGCCGCGAGCCCCGCGCCGTTCGCCGCGCTCGTGCGCCTCGCGGGCGCGGACGTGATCTCCGCCTCGCCCGAGCGCTTCCTGAGCCGCCGCGGCAACCGCATCGAGACCCGTCCGATCAAGGGGACGCGCCCACGCGGAGCGGATGCGGCGTCCGACCGGCGGAATGCGCTGGCGCTGCGCTCGAGTGCGAAGGACGTGGCCGAGAACGTGATGATCGTGGACCTCGCGCGCAACGACCTCGGCCGGATCGCGGAGTTCGGGTCGGTCGCGGTGAAGGAGCTTTGCGCGCTCGAGTCGCATCCCGGTGTGCACCACCTGGTCTCGACCGTCGAGGCGCGCACGCGTGGGGACGTGTCAGCGGCCGCCGTCGTGCGCGCGACGTTCCCGCCCGGCTCGGTCACCGGGGCGCCCAAGATCCGCGCGCTCGAGATCATCGAGGAGCTCGAGCCCGTGCGCCGCGGCCCGTACTGCGGCGCGATCGGGTGGTTCGGCCCCGGGGACGAGCTCGAGCTGTCGGTCGCGATCCGCACGCTCGTCTCGGCAGACGACGCACTGCACCTCCACGTCGGCGGTGCTGTCACCGCCGACTCCGATCCGGCCGGCGAGTGGGAGGAGACGATGCACAAGGCTGCGCGTCTGCTCGAGGCCGCCGGCGGGACCGTCGAGTCCGCCCGCCGCGCGCTCCTGCTCGCTTCGTGAAGATCTGGCTGAACGGCGCCCTCGCCGAGGAAGGCCAAGCTCGCATCTCGCCGTCGGACCACGGGCTGCTCGTCGGCGACGGCGTGTTCGAGACTTTGCGCTGGTACGGCGGCCGGGCGTTCGCGCTCGACGGGCACCTGTGCCGGCTCGAGGAGGGCTGCCGCAAGCTCGGCATGACCGCACCCGATCGCGCCGAGCTGGAGCGGGCGGCCCACGCGGTCGTCACGGCCAACGGTCTCGCCGACGCGCGCATGCGGATCACCGTCACGAGCGGTGCGGGCCCGCCGGGCCTCGCACGCGGAGACGCCCCGCCGACGGTGCTCGTCGTGGCGCTGGCCCTCACACCGTGGCCGCCGACGTCGACGGCCGCGATCTCCTCGCTGCGCCGTGACGAGCAGGGCGCGCTCACCGGGGTGAAGACCGTGTCGCTGGCGGAGAGCGTGATGGCGCTCACGCGGGCGCACGCCGCCGGGGCCGACGAGGCCCTGCTGTTGAACCGCCGCGGCGAGCTATGCGAGGCCACGACCGCGAACGTCTTCCTCGTGCACGACGGCCTCGCCGCGACGCCGCCGCTGGACGCCGGATGCCTCGCGGGAATCACGCGCGAGCACGTGCTCGCGCTCGGCGCGCGGGAACGGACGCTGGTGCCCGCCGACATCGCCACCGCACAGGAGGCGTTCCTGACGTCCTCCACGCGGGAGGTGCAGCCGCTGGTCGCCGTGGACGGCCGTGCGATCGGGGACGGCGCTCCCGGCCCGGTGACCCGGCGCTTGGCAGCGGAGTACTCGAATTTGGTGAAACAGGCCCTCGGGCTGTAGAAAACGCACGTGGCCGTCCGCGTCCTCGACCCGGCAGACAAGCGGCAGCTGATCGAGTTCACCCGCATGGAGCGGAAGCTGGTCGGCGATCAGCCCCTGTTCGTGGGCGACCTCGACTCCGACGTGCGCAAGCGGCTGTCGGGCGATTCCGAGCTCTCGGACGGCGTCGAGTACGCGCTGTTCGTCAACGGGGGTGCTCGCTGCGCCGCGGTCGTGAACACGCTCTGGCAGCGGTCCCACGACGAGCCCCAGACGGGCCACATCGGCTGGTTCGCGGCCGCGCCGGACGCGTCGGAGCAGGCAGCGGAGGCGCTCGCGGCAGCGGAGGACTGGCTCGGACGGCGCGGCATGACGCGCGCGATCGCCCCCTTCAACGCCCACGCCTTCATGGGCATGGCCGCGCTCACCGACGCGTTCTCGGAGAACCCGATGTTCCCGATGCCCTGGAGCCCGCCCTACTACGAGACGTACCTCCTTGACGCGGGCTATGCGCACGCCTATCCGTTCTGGATCTACGAGGTCGACTTCGCGTACGAGCGCTACCGCGAGTTCACGCGGCGCGCGCTCGAGTCGCCGGAGTGCACGATCCGGGAGGTCGACAAGCGCCGCTGGGCGGAGGAGGTCGAGACCCTCCGCCTGATCTGGAACGAGGGCTTCAGCGAGGAATGGGAGTTCCAGCAGTTCACGGCCGCGCAGTTCAGCGAGTTCTTCAAGGACTTGAAGCTCACGCTCGATCCACGCACCGCTCTGATCGCCGAGGTGGACGGCGAGCCCGCCGGGCTCGTTTGGGGAATGCCCGACTTCAACCCGGCGCTGCGCGCGACGCGCGGCCGCATGGGCCCGGTCAAGCTGCTGCGCCTGATCCAGGCCGCACGCCGGCCGAGCCGCATCGGCCTGCTCGCGATCGCGGTGCGGCCGCAGTTTCGCGGCCGCCGGATCGGGGCGGTGCTCGCCTCCGCGCTGTACCGCAACCTCGAGCAGATGGGACTGCGCAGCAGCTTCTACTATCCGGTCAACGACTCGAACGAGAGGTCGCGCGGCCTCGCCGAGTCCCTCGGCGGAGAGGGACGAATCCTGTTCCATTGCTTCGACAAGGAGCTCTAGCCGCCGGCCTACCTGAGGGCGACGCCCAGCAGCTCTTCGAGCCGCTCGAGCGTGCCGTCCGGGCCGCGGTGCAGGACGGCGGTCATGCCGACGGCCTCGGCGCCCTCGCAGTTCTCCGCGAGGTCGTCGACGAACACGCACTCGCGCGGGTCGAGGCCGATGCGCTCGGCGCCCAGCACGAAGATCTCGGCCTGGGGCTTGTGGAGGCCGACCTCGCCCGAGATCACGACTCCGTCGAAGAGGCTCCCGAACGCCTCGCGGTCGTAGCGCCCGCGACCCCACGAGTTCGAGATCAGGCCGGTCTTCACGCCGGCGGCGCGGGCGCGCGGCAGCGCGTCGATCATCGCCTGCTCCGGCTGCATCCCGGCGAAGAGGCGGTCCACGAGTCCCTCGTGGCGGTCCTCGCGCACCCCGATGATCGGCCCGAACAGCGGCGAGAACGTCTCCTCGTTCAGCTCGCCCGCCTCGAGCCGGCGCAGCAGCGCGATCGCCTCGGGGTTCTCCCGAAATGCCTTCTTGACCTCGTTGCGATCGATGCCCTCCGCGTCGCAGAAAGCGCGAAACGAGTCCCACACGTTCGTCGTCAGCACTCCGCCGTAGTCGACCAGCAGACCGCTCAGCGACCCGCTCTCAACCGGCACGGCTCACCTCGTACGCGGCCTCGGCCAGCGCCGGGACGCCTTCGTCGAACATCTTCAGGAAAGGGTCGTCGGTGGTCCCGGCCAGCGAGCGCTTGTAGTTGCCCTCCATGAAGACGGCCGCCTTCCACAGCGCGAGCGCCTGGTACCAGTTGAGCGCCGACATCGAGCGGCCCGTGCGCTCCTCGTAGTGGGCGATGATCTCCTCGCGTGAAGGAAAGCCCTCGCGGCGCGTGACGGCGGAAAGCGAGCTGAACATCGTGTCGGAAGGGTCGCCGGGCTGGATCCAGGTGACAGTCATGTAGCCGAGGTCCGCGAGCGGGTCCCCGATCGTCGACAGCTCCCAGTCGAAGATCGCGATCACGCGCGCCGGGGGCTCGTCGGCGACCATCGTGTTGCCGAGCCGGTAGTCGCCGTGCACGATCGTCGCCTCGGCCGACGTCGGCATGTTGTGCGCGAGCCAGTCGCGCATCTCCTGCACGCGCGGCACCTCACGCGTCTTGTTGTACTCCCACAGGCCGGTGAAGCGCTTCACCTGGCGCTCGAGATAGCCGGTCGGCTTGCCGAAGCCCTCGAGGCCGCAGGCACGCCAGTCGACGGCGTGCACCTCGGCGAGCGCGTCCACGAGGTCGTTCCCCATACGCCGCCGCTCCTCGGGGGTATCGAGCGGCGCGGGGATCTCGCTCGTGATCACCGATCCCTCGCAGTACTCCATCACGTAGAAGGGAGCGCCGATCACCGACTCGTCGTCGCAGGCCAGCAGCGTGCGTGGCGAACGCGCATCCGTGTCCTTGATCGCATCGAGGATGCGCCACTCGCGCAGCACGTCGTGCGCCGAGGGCGGGAGCGGCGGCCGTGGCGGGCGGCGCAGCACGAACCGGTCGCCGCCACGGCGCACCAGATAGGTGATGTTCGAGTGGCCCTCGCCGATCCGCTCGAACTCGAGCGGCGCGTCGTCACCGGGGAGCGCACGCGCGAGGTGGTCGCGCAGGGTGTCGCTGATGATCAGCGGCGCAAGCTCGAGCTCCTCGGCCTCGTCGCGCGTCGCGACGATGTCGTGGGTCTCGACCGTCATCGGCCCACCCGCGACGCATCGAGGTCCGCGACGTGCTCGATGTTCGCGCGGTCGGCCGGGTCGTCGCTCGGCGCGGTCGCGAACCAGCCGTCGAGGATCTCCTCGAGCACCGGCTGCGACGTCGCGCGCAGGCTGATCGCGAGGACGTTCGCGTCGTTCCACGTGCGCGCGCCGCGCGCGGTCTCGGCGTCCGCGCAGAGCGCGGCCCGCACGCCGGCGACCTTGTTCGCGGCGATCGAGGCGCCGGTGCCCGTCCAGCAGCAGACGATGCCCTGCTCGGTCGTTCCAGCCGCGACATCGCGGGCGGCGCGCTCGCATGCCCATGCCCAGTCGGCGCGCTCGCCCTCCGCCAGTGCGCCGTGCGCGATCGGCTCGTGTCCGCGCCTGCGCAGCTCTTCCAGCAGAGCACGCGCCACCGGGGTGTCCATGTCACTCGCGACCGAGACCTTCACCGGCGCGCAGGCTACCGCGTTCCAGTCGCTACGGTTCGGTCGTGGCAGACGATCAGCACAGCGCCGAACCACACGAGGTTGCCGACCAGCGCGGCGCGCCCGACGACGCGACCCGCACGAGTGACATCAGCTTCTACCGCCAGTCCGCGCTAGGCCGCCTGATGACCGCGGAGGCCGCGCAGCGCGCCCGCGCAGCGAGGCGTGAGGCGCTCATCATGCTCGTGCTCGGGGTGGGCGTCGTCCTGCTGTGGATCTGGCGGGACGAGCTGTTCGGCACGGATGTGCCCGTGCGGATCATCGCCGCGGTGCTGCTCGCCGGCATCGGATGGCGCTTTGCGCGCGACATCGGCCGCGCGATGGGGCCGCGCCTGATGCGCCGCTTCGACCAGGGCACCGCCTCGACGGTGAGCTTCCTCGTGCAGCTGGTCACGCTGCTCGTGATCGTGATCGTGGCGCTGCGGATCGTCGACCTCGACACCCGCGCGATCGCCCTCGGCGGCGCCGTCACAGCGGTCGTGCTCGGCCTTGCCGCCCAGAGCACGCTCGGCAACGTGATCGCCGGCGTGATGCTCCAGGCGTCGCGGCCCTTCAAGGTGGGGGAGCGCGTCCGGCTCCAGGGCGGCACGCTCGGGACGACGGTCGAGGGGACGGTCGCGAGCCAGGGCCTGATCTACACGACCTTCGCCCGCGGGAATGCCTTGCTGCTCGTGCCCAACAACTCGGTGCTCAGCGCGACGATCGTCCCGCTGCGTGCGCCCGCCGGCGTGGACATGCGAGCACGGCTGCGCGACGGGGTGCTCCCGAGCGAGCTGGAGCGGTTGCTGACGCGCGAGGTGAAGGTGCCGACCCGCGACGACCCGGACATCTCGCTCGAGGAGGTGTACGCGGACTCGGTCGTCGTGCGCGTCCAGGCCACGCCCGTGTCGGACGCGGACGGCCCGCTGCTCGCCGACGAGGTGCTCGCGGTGGTGCGCAAGGTCGCCGCCCGGGCGCCGGCGCCCGCCTCGTAGTTCCGCTCAGGCGCCGGCGGGCGTCGCAGCCGGATGCTCCCGCGCCCAGGCCACGATCTCCTTCGAGCCGCTCACGACCAGGTCGTCGTCGGTCACCAGCGCCGGCACCCACGGCTTGCCGGTGAGGCGCTTCACCTCTTTACGCCGCTTGGTGTTGAGGAAGTCGGGCAGGGCGCCCCACCCGTAGGACTTGACGACCTCCGGGTCGTGGCCGGCCTCCTTCAGGGCGCTGTAGGCGTTGCCGCATGGATGGCCGCCGGAGCGGGGGGAACCGAAAGTGCCGTAACAGACGTAGAGCTTCAACCTCGTGCCTCCTTGGGATCGGGTTGGTTAGCTTAGGGAGATGGGTCGCCCGCCGCCGGTCTCGCTCCTCGCCGCATCCCTCGGCTCGAGCATCGAGGCGTTCTGGAACGCCGTCGAGGCGTTCTTCTCCAACCTGGCCGCGGTTCACTGGGGCGCGCTGCTGTTCGCCCTGCTCCTGCACTTCGGCTACATGTGCGCCCGCAGTCGCGGCTGGTTCAACACCCTGCGCGCGGCGTATCCCGGCGAGCGCATCGAGTGGCGGCGGATCCTCGGCGCCTACGTGGTCGGGGTCGGCGTCAACAGCATCCTCCCGGCCCGTGGGGGCGACGTGGCGAAGATCTACCTGGCGAAGCAGAACGTGGCCAACTCCTCGTATCCGGCGGTCACGTCGTCCTTGTTCGTCGAGTCGCTGTTCGACACGAGCATCGGGGCACTGGTGATGCTCTTCGCGCTCACGCAGGGGGTCCTCCCGAGCCTTCCGAGCCTCCCGAACATCGGGGCGTTCGATCTCTCCTTCTGGGCCGATCACCCGCGTTTCGCCCTGTTCACGATCACGTTCGTGACGGTCGCGCTGCTCGTCGTGTTCGCCGTGCTGTCGATCCGCGCCGTCGTGTTCTGGCGACGCGTGCGCCAGGGCATCGTGATCCTCGCCGACTTCAGGCGCTACCTGCGCGAGGTCGCCGCGTGGCAGGCGGTCGCCTGGCTGATGCGGTTCTTCTCCTTCTTCTTCTTCCTTGAGGCATTCAACATCGGCGGCTCGGTCGAGAACGCGCTGCTCGTGATGAGCGTCCAGGCGCTGTCGACGCTCACACCGCTCACGCCGGGCGGCGCGGGCGCGCAGCAGGCGCTGCTCGTCTACGTGTTCCGCGGGAGGGCGTCGAAGACGGCGGTGCTCGCGTATAGCGTCGGGCAGCAGATCGCGATCGCCGCCTTCAACGTCGGCGTCGCGGTGCTCGCCCTTTTCCTGATGGCGGGCACGACGGACCTGCGCAGCGTGGTGCGGCGCGGCCGCGAGGACCAGCGCGCGGCCGGCGAGGAAGCGGCGCCCGAGCCCTAGGCGAGGCCCTCGCGCGCCTCGCGCACGAGTGTCACGGCCTCGGGGAAGATCATCCGGATCGCGTCGCGAATCTGGGTCGCCTGCTCGTCTGCGGTTCCGGACAGGTCGATCGTGTGGATCGCGGCGACGGTCATGTCGACCGCCAGCTTGATCGCGTTGTCCGCCCACGCGACCCGCTGCGCGCCCTGCATCTGCTCTGCGAACTCTCCGAGCTTGCGCTGGAGGTCGTCCGGATCTCCGAAAAGGCCCCCGAAGGGGTCGGCACCTTCCATGCGTGCATTGTAGGACGGGATGACGCGGCGGTTGCCGGCGGATATGGTCCGGCGATGGCCCTGCCCCCGCCGAGCGCATCGACGACGGCCCTGATCACCGGGGCGTCGAGCGGCATCGGAGAGGAGCTTGCCCGCCAGCTCGCCGCAAAGGGCTACGGCCTCTTCCTGGTGGCGCGCCGCGAGGATCGCCTGCGCGCGCTCGCCGCAGCCGTCGAGCGCGACCACGGCGTGCGGGTCGAGGTGGCGCCCTGTGACCTCGCGGACGAGGCCGAGCGGCGCAAGCTGCCCGGGCTGGTCTCGCAGGCGGGGCTCGATGTCGGGATCCTCGTGAACAACGCGGGCTTCACGACCGTCGGTGACGTGCACGCGAACCCGGACCGCCAGCTCGGCATGATCCGCGTGAACGTCGAGGCGCTCGTCGACCTCACGACCATGTGGCTGCCCGGCATGACCGAGCGCGGCAGCGGCGCGGTGATCAACGTGGCATCGACCGTCGCGTTCCAGCCGATGCCCGTGCAGGCAACCTACGCGGCGACCAAGGCTTTCGTCCTGAGCTTCAGCGAGGGCGTCTCGGCGGAGCTGCGCGGCTCGGGCGTGACCGTCACCGCGCTCTGCCCCGGCCCGGTCGCCACCGAGTTCATCGAGGCAGGCGGGTTCAAGGACGAGAGCCCGGGGCCGTCGTTCGTCTACTCCACCGCGGCGGACGTCGCGAAGGCCGGGATCGAGGGCGCGGAGAAGGGCAAGCGCGTCGTGATCCCTGGGATCGCCAACCGGGTCGGCGCGACCTTCGGCCGGCACAGCCCGCGCTCGGTGGTGCTCGGCCCGATCGCCAGCGCGTACAGGCGCACGATCGGCGAGTAGCGCTCAGCCCGGCTTGCGCGCCTCGAACACCGCCTGGCCCGGCAGCCGCCGGATCGTGATGCGGCGGGTCTTCTCGAATCCGGCGTCGCCCAGCCATCCGCGCACGTCTCCCTCGGCGTACGTCGCCGCGGACGACGTGAGGTAGAAGAAGAGCCCCAGCAGCGCCGCGGCCTGGGGGCGGCGGTCGCGGTCGGAGAGCCACAGGTCGAGCACGGCGACGGTCCCTCCCGGCTTCAGCGCGGCATGGACGCGGCGCAGCAGCGCGACGTTGTCCCCGGCGGAGAGGTGGTGCGCGATGTTGAACACGAGCGCGCCGTCGTGCGGCCCGCCCAGGTCGTCGCTCATCATGTTGCCGTCGACGTGGGCGACGCGATCGCTCAAGCCTTGCTCGGCCATGATGCGGCGCCCGACGGCAGCGCTGCCCGGCAGATCGAGCACGGTTGCGCGCAGGCTCGGATGGCGCCGGCACAATTCCGCGGAGTACCAGCCGTGGCCGCCCGCCACATCGAGCAGCGACGTCGGCCGGCCGGGCAGCCGCAGCGCCTTGGCCACCTCCGGAGAGCTGATGCGCGCAAGCTCGAACTGGCCGCGGATGTAGATCTCCCAGCTCGGGTCGCCCGGGGGGAAGTCGTGGATCTCGACCCCCCGGCCGGTGCGCACGACGTCCTCCAGGCCGCCCCACCAGGACCAGTAGTCGTGGGCGTGCTCGATGAAGGTGCCGACGTACTGGTCGGATGCAGGGTCGAGCCACCGGCGTCCGGTCTTCGAGAGCCGGTACGTCCCGCGGCGCCTGTCGAGGTGGCCGAGCGCGGCGAGTGAGTCGAGCAGCATCAGCATCCCGGCCGGCGCGCTGCCGAGCTCCGCGGCAAGCTTCTCCGCGCTCGCCGGCCCCTGGGCGAGCCGCCCGAAGACGCCGAGACGCTGGCCCGCGACCGTCACTCGCGCCATCGGCATGCCGAACATCGCTTGCCCGGCCGGGACCGGCGCGAGGTTGAACCGCAGCGCGAGCCGGTCGAGCACGGAGTCGGGCTTGAGGCCGGGCCGCATGCCTACCAGTCCACCCGCGGGTAGTAGTTCTCGGCGCCGATCTCTCGCACGTCGCTCAGCCAGTCGCCTTCGTAGTGCTCGCTCGGGCCCTGCATGATCGGGTCCACGAGCTCCCATGCCTGGCGCTTGTAGGTCCAATTGCCGGGCTGGAGGCGGTGCGCCTCGCGAAACCACGCGACCGAGTCGCCCTCGTCGCCGCTGCGATGCAGATGTTGCGCGAGCTCGAAGCTCGCTGCCGCGCGCGAGGCCTCCGGTGGCCGCGGGGAGGAGCGTGCGACGACCTCTTCGGGGGCGAGCGCGAACTCGCTGTGAGCGCCTTTGTCCGCCCAGTCGCGCAGCGCCGCGAGGTAGCTTGGGGGGTCGATCCGCATCTTGGCGGCCTCGCGCTTCATCTCCATGATGCGCGGCGGGGCGTTGTCGGGGATCGGCAGCTCCGCGACCACCGCTCGACCCGGAAAGGCCGGCTCGGGCGGCCGCACGATCGTGCCCTGCTCGTCGATCCAGACGCCGGTCGGGACGTTCACGATGCCGAGCAGCTCATCGAGGAGGTGTGCCTCGTCGATCACGGCCGGGTGCTCGGCCTTCGCCCTGTCGATCCATGGGCCGGCGGCCTGCGCGCCACCGGTATCGAGCGCGACCGTCACGATCTCGAGTCCCTGCGGGTACAACTCGGCTCGCAATTCCTGCCACACGGGCAGGTCGAAGCGGCATCCTCACCAGGAGGCCCAGGCGACCAGGAGGACCTTCTTGCCGTGCAGCGCGGACAGCGAGAACGGATTTCCACGGCGGTCGGGAAGGGTCAGCTGCGGCATCGTCGCCGACGACAGGGCGTGCTCCCCCGATTCGGGGCCGAGCGCCCACAGCCCGTGCGCCTCGTCGTGCACGAGCGCCATCCCGAGCCGCTCGGCGATCACCCCGATGTCGAGATTGTCATCGGCGCCGTCGAACGCGACGCAGCGGTCTGCCTTGCAGAGCCCCTCGGGCTTCAGATCCCACCCCGTGCGAGCCCGCAACTGCTCCGGTGTGACTTCGGGCCGCTCGAGGATCACGCCGGCGATCGTATCCGCAAGCAAAGGGCCCGGCGTATGCCGGGCCCTTTGCAAACTGCGAACTGCGAACTGCGAACTGCTCCCTACATCATGCCTTCCATGCCGCCGCCGGGCATGCCGCCCATGGCGGGCTCCTTCTCCGGCATCTCCGCGACCACGCACTCGGTGGTGAGGATGTTCTTCGCGATCGATGCCGCGTTCTGGAGCGCGGACCGCGTCACCATCGTCGGGTCGATCACGCCGGCCTTGACGAGGTTCGTGTACTCGCCGTTGGCCGCGTTGAAGCCCTCGCCGGGCTTCATGTCGCGCACCTTGGAGACCACGATCGATCCCTCGACGCCCGCGTTCTCGGCGATCTGGCGCAGCGGGTCCTCGAGCGTCCGCAGCACGATCTGAGCGCCGGTGCGCTCGTCGGGGTCCTCGAAGACGTCGAGCGTGACCGCCTCGGTGGCGTTCAGCAGCGCGACTCCGCCGCCCGGCACGATGCCCTCCTCGAGGGCCGCGCGGGTGGCCTGCAGCGCGTCCTCGACGCGGTGCTTGCGCTCCTTCATCTCGGTCTCGGTGGCTGCGCCGACCTTGACGACCGCGACACCGCCCGACAGCTTCGCGAGGCGCTCTTGCAGCTTCTCGCGGTCGAAGTCGGAGTCGGTGTTCTCGATCTCGGACTTGATCTGCTTGATGCGGCCCTTGATCGCGTCGCCGTCGCCGGCTCCGTCGATGATCGTCGTCGTGTCCTTCGCGACCACGACCTTGCGCGCCTGGCCGAGCTGGGAGAGCTGGGTGTTCTCCAGCTTCAGGCCCATCTCCTCGGTGATCACCTCACCGCCGCTCAGGATCGCGATGTCCTCGAGCATCCGCTTGCGGCGGTCGCCGAAGCCGGGGGCCTTCACGGCGACACCGGTGAACGTCCCGCGCAGCTTGTTCACGACGAGCGTCGCGAGCGTCTCGCCCTCGACGTCCTCGGCGAGGATCAGCAGGGGCTTGCCGTTCTGCATCACCTGCTCGAGCACGGGGAGCAGCTCGCGCACCGCGCCGATCTTCTGATTGGCGATCAGGATGAACGGGTCGGTGAGCACCGCCTCCATGCGCTCCTGGTCGGTGACCATGTACGGGGAGATGTAGCCCTTGTCGAACTGCATCCCTTCCGTGAACTCGAGCTCCATGCCGAAGGTCTGGCCCTCCTCGACGTTCACGACGCCGTCCTTGCCGACCTTCTCGATCGCGTCCGCGATCACGTTGCCGATCTCGTCGTCACGGGCCGAGATCGACGCAACGCGCGCGATCTGGTCCTTGCCGCCGGTGATCTCCTTCGACTGCTTGGTGCGCAGGTGCTCTACGACCTGCTCTACCGCCTTCTCGATGCCGCGCTTGAGCGCCATCGGGTTCGCGCCCGCGGCGACGTTCTTCATGCCCTGGCGGACCATCCCCTGGGCGAGCACCGTCGCGGTCGTCGTGCCGTCGCCGGCGACGTCGTTGGTCGCCGTGGCGACCTCGCGCACGAGCTGTGCGCCCTGGTTCTGGAACACGTCCTCGATCTCGATCTCGCGCGCGATCGTCACGCCGTCGTTCGTGATCGTGGGCGCGCCGAACTTCTTGTCGAGGACGACGTAGCGGCCCCGCGGGCCGAGCGTCACCTTGACGGCGTCCGCGACGGCGTTCACTCCACCTTCGAGCGACCGGCGGGCGTCCTCGCTGTACTTCAGTTCCTTATGAGCCATACGAAATTCCTACCTTTCTAAGGTGTCTAGCCCTCTACCTTGGCCAGGACGTCCGACTCGCGCAGGACGAGCAGGTCATCGCCGTCGATGACGATGTCCGTGCCGCCGTACTTGGAGTAGAGGACCTCGTCGCCCTTGGCGACGTCCAGCGGGATGCGCTTCTCTCCATCCTCATCCCACCTGCCTTCTCCGACGGCAAGCACCTTTCCCTTCTGGGGCTTCTCCTTGGCCGTGTCCGGCAGGACGATCCCACTGGCAGTGGTCTCTTCCTCTTCCACCGGCTGCACGATCAGGCGATCCCCGAGAGGCTTCAGATTCATGGGCGTACCTCCTGGATCAGCTTGAAAGAATCCGTTCCGTTGCATTGGCTCCCTCGCTCGCGCCGCCGGCCGTGAGGCCGACCGCCCGAACAGGGAACGCTTTGGCACTCTAGCAGCCAGAGTGCCAAAAACAGGGCGGCGAGCGGCTCTGAGGGCCAGATTTCAGCCCCGCGGCGCAGATCTCGTAGAAGCGCGCTTAGAGGCGGCGGGGACGCGGGCCGTGCCCGTTTCCGGGGAGGTCGCGCTGCGCCGTGGTCTCGATCACCTGCGAGAACCGGATCACGGTGACGAGATCGTCCTGGCCGATCTCGCGGCCGTAGATCTGCTCGAGGAAGTGGACCGTGTCCTCGACGCGCCGGAACTCTGGGTTGTCGTGCTCGATGTCGCGTGGTGAGAGCTCACGCACGCGCTTGACCTCGACGTCGTCGATGACCGCGGTGAAGACCTTCTCGCGCGGCTCGTGGCGGTATCCGACGGTGATCCAGACAAGCTGGCCGCGGCGGTACTTGGTGCCCTTGTCGCCGACGCGGATCGTGGCCGTCTTGCGGCCGCGCTTGAGCTGGTCGACGAAGACCGGGGAGTAGAAGTTGAGGACGAACAAGGGGTCTGGGAGGGGGGTTGGCGGCTCAGTATAAGGAGCGCTCAGCTCGCCCGCCAGGCACGCTTGAACACCGGCCACAGCGCGAGGGCGATTCCCACCGTGAACGCGTGGGTGAGCGCGTCCAGCGGATCGAACGGATCTCCGAGCAGCGCGTCGAGGCCCTCGACGACCAGGCCCCACAGCACCGCGTACACGGCGAGTGCGAGGACGAGGCCCCTCAATAGATGTACCTGTGGAGCGCGGCCGTGTCGTGCACGACGATCCGCCCGCGCCGCGTGGTCACGACTCCCGCCCGCTGCAACGTCGCGAGAAAGCGGCTCGCGGCCTCGCGCGACGTGCCCGCGAGCTGGGCGAGGTCGGCCTGGGTGGACTGCACGACCACCTCGCGCGGGGGCCCGTCGACGTGCGACCCGGTCTCCGCCAGCTCCGCGAGCACCCCGGCCACCCGGCTCGAGACCTTCTGGAAGGACTGGCGCGCGATCCGGGCGTTCGCCTCGCGCAGCTTCTCGCCGAGCGCGCCGAGCAGCTTCACCGCGATCTCGGGATGGTCGTTGAGGAGGCGCTTGAGGTCGCCCGCCAGGATCGCGACCGCCTGCACGTCGTCGAGCGCCTCGACGCTCGCGGAGCGCACCTCGCCGCCGAACATCGCAAGCTCGCCAAAGATCTCACCGGGGCCGAGGTTGGTGAGCGTGATCGTGCGCCCGTCCGCATGCTGGCGGGTGACCCGCGCGCGCCCGCGCTGGAGGATGTAGCACGTGTCGCCGGGGTCGCCCTCCCGCAGCACGATGTTCCCGGCTTCGTAGCGCCGCGGCACCGCGACCCGCGCGATCTTGTCCAGCTCGGGGGCCGACAGGGTGGAGAACAGGGGCACGGCACGCAACAGCTCCCCCGTCTGTGCTGCCCTTGGTACGGAGCGGCCGGCCATCCGGGGCGCAGTATTACGGCTCGGCGGGCGGCGCCGGGTCAGAGCGCGACGAGCCGCGTGGCCGTTGCCTTCCACCGCGCCTCCACGCGGGCACCCGGCGTCAGCCCGAGCCGCCGCACGGAGCCCTGCGAGACCTCCGCGACCAGGGGTTGCGGCAGCGACAGCGCGAGGCGCACGCGGTTGCCCACCGTCGTCACGGACGTGACCGTCGCCGCGACCGCGTTCTGCGCCGAGCCGTGGACCGGCGCGCCGGGCGTGTCCACCGTCACGTCCCACGGGAACACGCTCGCGGCCGCGCGGCCGCTCGCCCGGTCGGTGCTGAGGATCTCGCCGCCGCCGTCGAGCCGCAATGCCGTGAGCCCGTCCGCGGCAGGCCGGGCGTCACCGGCGAGGACGCTCGCCCCCGCGAAGTCCGCGACGAAAGCGGACGCCGGCGCGGCCGCGAGTTGCGCCGCGGGCCCGCGCTGGAGCACGCGCCCGCGATCGACGACCGCGACCTCGTCGCCGAGCAGGGCGGCGTCGGCGAAGTCGTGGGTCACGAGCAGCGTGGGGACGCCGGCGTCGCGGATCGTGGACGCCAGCTCGCGCGCGGCCGCGGCGCGGGTGCGCGAGTCGAGCGCGGCGAGCGGCTCGTCGAGCAGCAGCACCCGCGGCGACCGCGCAAGCGCCCGCGCCAGCGCGACGCGCTGGCGCTCTCCGCCCGAGAGCGCGCGGGGGTGGGCGCCGGCGAGGTCCGCCACCCCGAACCGCGCGAGCACAGCTTCGGCCGCGGGCCGCCGGTCGCGGCGGGCGACGCCCCGCATGCCGTAGGCGACGTTGCGCCATGCGGGCATGTGGGGGAACAGCGCGTAGTCCTGGAACACGAGGCCGCAGGCGCGCTCGTCCGGCTCGGCCCAGACACCCCTGTCGGTGTCGAGCCAGACGTCGCCGTCGCACACGACCCTGCCGCGGTCGGGCCGCACGAGACCGGCGCACACCCGCAGGATCGTGCTCTTGCCGGCGCCCGAGGGACCGGCGATCGCGAGGCACCCCTGAACCTCGAGGCCGACGTCGAGCACGAAGTCGCGCAGCTTGACGCGCGCGTCAAGAGAGAGCATGTCCCTCCGCGCCACGGACCGCCAGGAGCTTCACGACCAGCAGCAGCGCGCCGCTCACGGCGACGAGCACGGCCGACAGCGCGAGCGCGGCGGTGAAGTCGGTGGAGAAGCGCTCGAAGATCGCCAGCGGAGCCGTCTGGGTGACCCCGCGGAAGCTCCCCGCGAACATCAAGGTCGCGCCGAACTCGCCGAGCGCGCGGCCCCACGCGAGCGCCAGCCCCGTGCCGAGCGCGGGCAGCGCGAGCGGCACCGCGACGCGCGCGAGCGTGTGCGCCTCCGACGCGCCCAGCGTGCGCGAGGCTTCGACGAGGTCATGGTCGAGCGCGGCGAACGCGGCCTGTGCCTGGCGCACGTAGAACGGGCTCGCCACGAACACGAGCGCGACCACGACGGCCGCCGTCGTGAGGGGCAGCTCGATGCCGAGGCCGTCGAGCGCCGGGCCGAGGATCCCCTGCGGCCCGAACGCGGCCAGCAGCCCGATGCCCGCGGCGGCAGGCGGGAGGATCAGCGGCAGCTCGACGAGCGTGAGCACGACCGCGCGCCCGCGGAAGTCGCGGGTGGCGAGCAGATACGCGGCCGGGGTCCCGACCACGACGATGATCGCGACGGCGGCGAGGCTGGTCTGAAGGCTCAGCACAAGGGCATCGACCGCGACCGGGTCGTCGAGGCTGCCCAGCAGCTCGCGCGGCCCGACGTCGACGAAGATCGCCGCGATCGGCAACGTGAGGAACGTGAGCGTGACGGCCGTCGCCGTGACGAGCAGCACCGCGAAGAGCCGGCGGCCCGTCGCGCGGCTCACGGTCGTGGAGCGGCGAATCCCGCGCGGGCGAGCGCCTCGCGTCCGGTGCCGCTCAGCAGGCCGTCGACGAAGTCACGTGCCTCCGCTTGGCGACGCGCGCCCTTGACCACCGCGACGCCGTAGGTCACGTCGGGTCGCAGTCGCGCCGGCAGCTCGATCGCCCGCAGCCGCCCGCCCGACGCGCGCACGTCGGTGACGTAGACGAACCCCGCGTCGACGGCGCCCAGCGAGACCTTGCCCACCACGCCCGACACGTCCGGCTCGTTCGAGCGGATGTTCCGCTCGATCCCGTCCGCCTCGCGCTCGCCGAGGCGCGCCAGCACGTCGCGGGTGTAGCCCCCGACGGGAACGCTCGGCGACCCCGCGGCGATGCGCACCCCGGAGTCATCGAGGTCGCCGAGCGACGCGACGCGGTCTCCGTCCGCGGGGACGGCGAGGACCAACCGGTTGGACGCGAACGGGACGGGTCGCTCGACCAGCCCCTCGTCGTGGAGCTGGTCCGGGAGCTTGGTGCTCGCCGCCGCGAAAGCATCGGGCCGGGCGCCCTTGCGGATCTGGGCCGCGAGCTCGTCGGACCCGGCGAAGCTGAAGCTCACGTGCGCGTCCTCGAACCTCGAGCCGTAGCGCTCGAACGCGCTCTTGAGGGACGCGGCCGCGGAGACCCTCAGCGTCGGAGAGTCCTCGTCGGCGCCGCAGCCGGGGAGCGCGGCCAAGGCGAGCAGCAGAGCGCACCCGAGGAGCGCCGCGCGGGCCCGTGTCACGAGCGCTCGACCATCACGGAGGTCGCCTTCACGGTGGCGGTCGCGTCCACGCCGGGCGCGAGGCCCAGCTCGTCGACGGCGTCGCGCGTGATCGCCGCCGTCACGCGATGCGGGCCGGCCACGATCTCGACCAGCGCCATCACGCCGTCGACCTCGACCGACACGACCTTCCCGGGAAAGCGGTTGCGCGCAGAGAGCGCGTCTCCCGCGCGATGACGCCGCGGTCGTGCGGCGAGGCGCTCGACCTCGCGTCGCGTGACCCGCCGCCGGTTGCGCTCGTCGCGCACCGCGCGCAGCTTGCCGTCGCGTTCCCAGCGGCGCAGCGTGTCGACGCTCACGCCGATCTCCTGCGCGGCCTCGCCGAGGGTCAGATGATTCGCGCCGCGCGGCATCGTCTGCCTAAGCATTGCATAGGCAGGTTCTACTGGGACTCGCCGGCGGCCTCGAGCGCGGCTGCGTGATCTGCGAACGCGTCGAGCCGGATCATCATGTCGTCGCGCAGGTAGGCGATCTGGCCGAACGGGGTGCGGATCTCGAGGCCGCTCGCCTTGCCTCTCACCACGAGCTCACCGAGCACCAGGACGCGGCCGCCGGGCAGCACGCGGAACTCGAGGTTCTCGCCGCGGAACTCCTCCCACACCTCGAGCAGCTCCGTCCGCAGCCAGCGCTCGTAGGTGTCGCGGCCGCGATAGACCCTGCCCTCCGCTCCGCCCGGGCCGAGCGCGGGCCGCCATTCGAAGTCCGGATGGATACCCTCGAGCACCGTGTCGAAGTCCCGGCGGTTGAGCGCGTCCCAGGCGCGGCGCCCCCTCTCGACCTCGTCTACCAGGGAAGCTCGTCCTCGATCTCGGCCAGGCGCGGGTTCGTGCGGTCGCGGTCCGAGACGAGCGGCTCCTGCGTCGGCCACGGGATCCCGATCGCCGGATCGTCCCACGCGATGCCGCGCTCCGTCGAGGGCTCGTAGTAGCTCGACACCTTGTAGGCGACGTCGGCCTCCGGGCTCGTGACGCAGAACCCGTGCGCGAACCCGGCCGGGATGAAGATCTGCCGCGCGTTCTCGTCGCTCAGCTCGAACGCCTCGTAGCTGCCGTAGGTCGGCGAGCCGCGGCGCAGGTCGACGGCCGCGTCATAGATCGCTCCGCGTGCCACGCGGATCAGCTTCGCCTGCCCCGGGCTGAGCTGGAAGTGCAGGGCGCGCACGGTGCCCCGGACCGAGCGCGAGTGGTTGTCCTGCACGAACTCGGCATCGATGCCGATCTCCGAGTGCTCGTTGCGGCGGTAGGTCTCGAAGAAGAACCCGCGATCGTCGGCGATCACCTTCGGCTGCACCAGCACGAGGCCGTCGATGCGCGTGTCGAGCCGCTCGAATCTCAGGAGCGCAGCTCCTGGCCGTACTGGCGCTGGTAGTAGTCGCGGTAGTCGCCCGAGCGGACCGGCTCCCACCACCAGCCGTTCTTGCGGTACCAGTCGACGGTGGCGGCGATGCCCTCGGAGAACGGTACCTGCGCCCTCCATCCGAGCTCGGCGGCGGTCTTCTCCGAGGAGAGCGAGTAGCGACGGTCGTGTCCGGGACGGTCCTTCACGTACTGGATCAGCGACTCGTCCGCGCCCGTCAGCTCGATGATCGTGCGCACCACGTCGATGTTGGGAAGCTCGTCGGGGCCGCCGATGTTGTAGGTCTCGCCCGCCTTGCCGGATCTCACGACGGCGTCGATCGCGGCGCAGTGGTCCGTGACATAGAGCCAGTTGCGCACCTGCATCCCGTCGCCGTAGACGGGCAGCGGGTCGCCGTGCAGCGCGTTCAGGACGCACAGCGGGATCAGCTTCTCCGGGTACTGGAAGGGGCCGTAGTTGTTGGACGCACGGCAGACGGTCGCATTCATCCCGTAGGTGTGACAGTAGGCGCTGACGATCAGGTCGCCGCCCGCCTTCGAGGCCGAGTACGGGGAGGAGGGGTCGAGCGGGCTGCGCTCCGTGAACGAGCCCTCCTCGATCGAGCCGTAGACCTCGTCGGTCGAGACCTGGACGTATCGCTCGATGCCCGCTGTGCGCGCTGCCTCGAGCAGCACGTACGTCCCGTAGACGTCGGTCTGGATGAAGTGGCCCGGCTCCTCGATCGACCGGTCGACGTGCGACTCCGCCGCGAAGTTGACGACTGCGTCACAGCCGTCGAGCGCGGCGCGCACCGCATCCTCGTCGGCGATGTCACCCTCCACGAAACGGGCGCGGCCGCCGTCGAGCAGATCCTGGATGGTCTCTACACGACCGGCATACGTCAGCTTGTCGAGCACCACGACCTCGTCCTCGGGATGGGCCTCGAGCACGTGCCGCGCGAAGTTCGAGCCGATGAACCCGGCTCCACCTGTGACGAGCATCTTCACGCCTGCACCTGCGCCCGGGCGCGCTCCGCGAGGTAGGCGGCGAGGCCCTCCTGCCAGTCCGCCAGCAGCACCGGATGCTCGCGCTCGCTGAGCAGCACGGAGAACGGCGGTCGGGGCGCGGGCCTGTCGAGCATGTCGCTGGTCATCGACAGCACTCGGCAGTCGACTCCAGCCTGGCGAAAGATCTCAACGGCGAAGTCATACCAAGAGCAACGACCACCGCCCGCGACGTGGTGCAGGCCGTGGTCATCGCGGTCGAGCAGGCGAATCAGGCCGGCGGCGAGGTGGCCCGTGTAGGTCGGGCACCCGACCTGGTCGCGAACGACCACGACCTCGTCGCGATCCTGCGCGAGGCCGAGCATCGTCTCGACGAAGTTGCGGCCGTTGACGCCGAAAAGCCATGACGAGCGCACGATCCAGTGGCGCGGGTTCGCGGCCGCGACCTCACGCTCGCCCGCGAGCTTGGAGCGCCCATAGCCGGAGATCGGGGCGACCGCGTCGGACTCGACGTAGCCCTGGTCGTTGGTCCCGTCGAAGACGTAATCGGTCGAGGGGTGGACGATCGACGCCCCGACGGCCGCGGCAGCGGCCGCGACGTTCCCGGCGCCGCGCCCGTTTACCTCAGTCGCCTCGTGCTCTTGCTCCTCGGCGCCGTCGACGTTCGTCCACGCCGCGCAGTTGACGACCGCGCCGGGGTAGTGCTCGATGCACGCCCGGTCGACCGCCTCGCGGTCGCTGATGTCCAGATCCGCGCGCGCGAGCGCGATCGGCTCGTGACCCACCTCGCGTGCGGCGCGCGCCACGTCACGGCCGAGCATCCCGGCCGCGCCGGTGATCAGCACCCTCAATGGAGCCGGATCTCCGAGTTGTCGCCGACCATGAAGCGGTACGCCTTCGGGAGGTCGTCGGAACGGGTGATGATCACGTTGCGGCCGATCAGGCTGGCCTCCATGCGGTACGAGAGGTCGCTGATGCGCGCGCCCGCCAGCACGATCGAGTGCTCCACCTCGGAGCGCTCGATCGTCACGTCGACATCGATCGCGGAATACGGGCCGACATAGGAGTCGACGATCTGGCTGCCCGCGCCGATGATCGCCGGGCCGCGCACCGTTGCGCGCTCGAGGCGGGCTCCGCGCTCGATCACGACCTTGCCCTCGACGCGCGAGTCGACGACCTCACCGTCCTGGCGGCCGACGATGTCCTCGAGGATCAGGCGGTTGGCCTCGAGCAGGTCCTCGAGCTGGCCCATGTCCTTCCACCACCCGCGCACGATGTGCGGCTCCACGCGCAGGCCGCGGTCGACCAGCGTCTGGATCGCATCGGTGATCTCGAGCTCGTCGCGCCACGAGGGCTTGATCGCGCGGGCGGCCTCGAAGATCGAGGGCTTGAACATGTAGACGCCGACGAGCGCGAGGTCCGACGGCGGCTCCTTCGGCTTCTCGATCAGGCGCTTGATCCGGTCGCCCTCGAGCTCGGCCACCCCGTAGTGCTCGGGATCGGGCACGGGCGTGAGGAGGATCAGGGCGTCGGGGTCGCTGCTGCGGAAGGTCTCGACAAGCTCTGTGATGCCCGACTTCAGGAGGTTGTCGCCCAGGTACATGACGAACGGGGAGTCGCCGATGTAGGCCTCCGCCGTGAGCACGGCGTGCGCGAGACCCTTCGGCTCGTCCTGCTCGATGTAGGTGATCTCGACGCCGAACTGCGAGCCGTCGCCGGCGGCGGCCCGGATCTCGTCGCCCGTCTCGGGCGCGATGATGATGCCGATCTGGCGGATGCCCGCGGCGGCCATCGCCTCCAGGCCGTAGAAGAGCACGGGCTTGTTGGCGACCGGCACGAGTTGCTTCGCGCTGGTGTGGGTGATCGGGCGCAGGCGCGTGCCCTTGCCGCCCGAGAGCACGAGGCCCTTGAGATCGTCCATGGCTTGGAGGGTATCGGTGAGCCTGTGCCGAAGGGCGACACCTTGATCGGGTGAGCGCCGGCACATATAGTCGTCCGCATGGCGAGGATGCTGAAGGCGCTGCCGGCGATGCTGCTGCTCGGCCTCGTCGCCGCGATGCCGGCGCAGGGCGCTTTCCCGGGAGAGAACGGGAAGATCGCTTTCAGCACGTTCCGTGACGGCGACAACGAGATCTACACGATCGAGCCCGACGCCACCGGGCTGACACGGATCACGCAGACCCCAGGCCACGACCTCGAGCCGGCCTGGTCACCGAACGGGCGCAAGATCGCGTTCCAAAGCTCGCGCGCGGCCACGGACCCGACCTGCCAGAGCACCCCGTTTCCCTGTGACTTCGACATATATGTGATGAATGCCGACGGGTCCGACGTCGTGCGCTTGACGGACCACCCGGGCGGCGATTTCGAGCCCGCGTGGTCGCCCGACGGGTCCAAGATCGTGTGGACCACCACGCGCGACCACGAGGGCCCGGTGTTGAGCGACGCGTACAACTCCGAGCTCTACGTGATGAACGCCGACGGGACCGCCGCGACGAGAATCACGAGCTTCCCCCTTGTGGACAAGGAACCCGCGTGGTCTCCCGACGGTTCACGCATTGCTTTCTTCCGCGGCGACTGCGCCTTCAACTGCCGCGCCCACATCCACACGGCCATGCCGGACGGCGGTGACGTGACGCCGCTGACTTCCGGCCCCGTCAGGGACCGGAAGCCGAACTGGTCGCCGGACGGCGCACGGATCGTGTTCAGTAGGGAGGGCTTCACGGTCAGCTTCTGGCACGTCAGCCGGGATGGCGGCACCCCGATCTCGATCCCTGGTCCGCGACAGGAGCCGGCATGGTCGCCCGACGGCACGAGGATCGCGTTTGGCCATCCGGGCGTCGGCACGATGGACGTCGACGCGGGCAACCCGCGTCTGCTGTTCGCCGACGGGTCGTCGCCGGACTGGCAGCCGCTGGTGGCGCCGCGCCGCGAGGACTACAAGAACGGGCCCGAGTTCTGCCGCGCCGAGCGCGAGTACCTCGGCGACGCGCGGTTCAGCGCGCGTTACGGCGGAGGTGCGAACGCCTTCGGCAAGTGCGTCAGCGCGAAGCGCTGACGCTCAGTACACCCCGCCGAGCTTCGAGTGGTCCCAGCTGACCGTCTCGACGACCTCGAAGCGGATCGCGACGCGCTTGACGGCCTGCCCGCGCAGGGCATCGCGCATCTCGTCGCTCGCGGGGTCGGCGCCCTGGTACTTGGCGAACAGCTCGGCGGCGAAGTCGATCACCTTTTCGGTGTCGCGCTCGATGTGCGCCCTGGTCTTCAGCATCACGCCCTTCAGCTCGGCGTACTCGGTGCCGGACTCGACGAGCGCGGTCGCGCGCTCGTCGCGCTCGAGGTTCTTCACCTTCTGCGACTTCGCATAGGTCCAGACCCAGGGATCGGCTCCCCGCATCACGTACCAGAGCGCGGTCAGGTGCGGCCAGCCGTCCGGCCCGGAGGAGGCGACGTTGGCGACGCGCTCGGTCGCGAGGAACTCCGCGACCTCGCCGGCGGTCAGCTTGATCTGGTCGCGCCTGCTGGGCATCAGCCCGGGTCGATCCGCATGCGCTTCGCGCCGCCGGCTGCGCGCAGCTCGTGCTCCTCGCGGTACACGGGGTTTGTGCGGCCTGTCCGCCAGCCCTCGATCATGTCGTCGTAGTGCGCCGAGCCGGGCTGGCCCGACTGCCCGGTGGTGAGCTGCCAGCGTGAGTGCGCGGGGTCGCCGAGGTCCGCGATCATCCGGTAGACGGGCCCCCAAACTCCCTTGAACGGCTCGGTCGGCAGGTACCCGATCTGCGTGACGGTCTCGCTCGCTCCGCCGGCCTCGACCGAGCGGTTGAAGATCCGGCGGAAAAGGGCGTTCGCGCGGCCGAACGGGTGCACGAACTCGACGTTGTGCACACGCCCCCAGCGCCACCTGGCCGGCTCGGTGCCAAAGCGCTCCTCGAGCCCGTCGATCGCCTTCTCGAGCGCCTCGAGCGCGACCTCGTCCCACGAGCGCCCGCCGAACCACTGCGGATCGCCCTCGTCCCACAGCGTGAGCAGCCGCTCCTGGAACCGCCACGGCGACGAGACCACCTCGAACAGCGCCACGCCCGACTTGTTCAGCCAGCGCTCCACGAGGGCATCGTCGCGCACCGCCGCGCGGACGATCGCCTCCGCGAACACGATCGTGAACGCGTGGAAGATCGTGCCGGCAACCGTGTCGGGGTCGAGGTTGCCGTCCCAGCTCTTCAACCGCTCGATCGCGCGCACCTCGCGCTGGCCCGCCGGGTGCAGGCGCGAGAGCCTGTGCACGGTCTCCACGCCCGGCAGCGAGAAGAAGTCGTGCTGCATGCGCTCGAAGTCGGCGAGCGAATGACGCTCTCGTTCCGCAAGGCGCTCCTCGATCCGCCGCGCGCGGTAGCCCGTCATCCACTCCGAGGTGATGTGGTGCGGGTAGTCGTCGCCGACGATGCGGTTGTTCGCGGTCACGATGAAGCCCTCCTCGGGGTTCACCCGCCGCGGGAGCTCGTCATAGGGGATCGTCCCGTCCCATTCGAACTCGCCCGTCCAGCCCGGCTTCGGCAGGTCGGGCACGCCGCCCTTGCGGATCGGGATCTTCCCCGCGAGCTGGTAGCCGATGCTGCCGTCGCGGTCCGCCCACAGCATGTTGAGCGGGGGGGCGTGGTGGGTCTCGGCCGCGTCGATCACGTCCTGTCCGTTGCGGGCCATCGCGAACCGGTGGCCCGAGTCGGTCAGCATCGAATATTGGAGGCCCGTCCATGCCAGCGCGATCGGCTCGGAGGCCCCGAGAGCCTCGCTCACGATCGGCCCGTGGTGGGTGACGAAAACCTCCAGCTCCTCGGCCTTTCCGCGGCCCTTGACGCGGATCTCCTCGTGCACGACGTCAGCCTGTCGCCATTCGCCCTCGAACTCGTACAGGCGCGCGTCGTCGGGGTTGAGGCGCTCGACGAACAGGTCCTGGGTGTCCGCCATCACGTTCGTGAACCCCCAGGCCGTGAAGTCGGTCTGGCCGAAGACGGGAAACGGGTTGGTCGGCAGTGTCGCGCCGCGCACGTGGTACTCGTCGCAGGCGAGGTCGGCTTCGTACCAGAGGTCCGGGATCGTGGTGGTGAGGTGCGGGTCGCACGCCAGAAGCGGCTTTCCCGTGGCACTTCGCTGTCCCGAGACGACCCAGTTGTTCGAGCCTGTCGCGTGCATGCCGAGGCCGAGCGAGTCCTTCACCGCCGCAATCTGCGCCGCGATCTCGACGCCGCCTCCCGCGTACACGTCACCCGGCGTGGTCACGAGTGGGTTGGCCGGCGGGTACTGCGGCTCGAGCCGCGCTGCCCGCTCCGGTCCCACGGCTCGCACGAGCTCGGCGCGCAGCAGCTCCATCTCCCAGTTGGTGGAGAGGCCGAATCCCATCAGCTTCGCCGAGGCGAGCAGGTCGGGAATGGACCAGGGCTCCGGGTCGAGCCGCACGAGCTGAAACTCGATCGGGAGCGCCGCCACCGCCTCGATCGCGGCGTTGATCCCGGCGACGTAGGCTCCGGCGAGCGCGGCGAGTGGCGCGTCCATCTCACGCGCCTCACGCTCGGCCACCCGGCGCACGCCGAGCGTGCGCATCAGGCGGTCGGCGGGCAGCGACTCGGCCCCGGCGAACTCGGACAGGCGCCCGGCTGTCGCGCGGCGGAAGAACTCGAGCTGCCAAAGCCGGTCCTGGCCGTGGCAGAAGCCGAGCGCGAAGCACAGGTCGTGCGGCGTGCGCGCGGACACGTGCGGCACCCCGAAGCGGTCGCGCACGATCTCGAGCGGGGCGTCGACGCCCCGCAGCGTGAGCCGGCCGGCCGTCTTGGGAAGGGGCCGCCTGAACAGCTGGAACCACAGGCCGGCGCCGGCGAGACCGGCGAGTGCGCCGCTGCCCGCCAGGACGGCGCTGAGCGAAGAGCGGTTGATCATCGCGCGATTCTGCCAGGTTGCGCTACCTGACCTTGAAGCTGCCTTTCATGTCGTCGGAGTGGGGGTCGCAGATGTAGCGATATGTGCCCTTCCTGAGCCTGACCGTGACCGACTTCGTGCCCGTGAAGTCGACGGTTGTGATCCACTTGTTGACTCCGGGGCCCCTCAGGTGGAAGTTGTGGATGTCGGCCCTGTCCCTGACCTTGAACTTGTACGAGCCGGGGCTGAGCTTCGTCACCTTCTTGCCGCCGGACTTCAGCGAGATCGTGAACCCGGGCCCGACGGTGCCGCTCAGCGTCTTGGCCGCGCCGGCCGGGCCCGCGGACATCACCGCGACCACCAGCAGTACGAGGGGGATGGCGACGAGGCCAGCGCGGGGGGCTCGAAATCTCATCGGGTTCCTCCGGTCACGAGACGTGGTCAGTGTGACCTTACGGCCTGTGCGCTCCCGTTGGCGCACTTCGGCTACCTTGTGCCGCGATGGTGCCCAGCGAGAAGCCCCAGATCGACGTCCCGGAGGGGCAGGCCCCGTCCTATCAGCTCGAGCTCGAGGACATCACCGTCGGTGACGGCGACGAGGCGGTCTCCGGCACCAACGTCGAGGTGCACTACGTCGGCGTCTCCTGGTCGACCGGCAAGCAGTTCGACGCATCGTGGGACCGCGGCAGCACCTTCAAGTTCGGCCTCGGCAAGGGTCAGGTGATCCAGGGCTGGGACCAGGGCGTCGCGGGCATGAAGGTCGGCGGTCGCCGTCGCATCACGATCCCGCCCGACCTCGCCTACGGCAAGCGCGGCGCGGGCGGCGCGATCGGCCCCGACGAGACACTGGTCTTCGTCGTGGACCTCGTCGGCGTGCGCTGAGCCGCGGCGCGTGGCAGAGCCGCGGCGCGCGCTGAGCCGCGGCGCGTGGCACTGAGCCGGTTCCGCCTTCACCCGCGATAACGCGGGGGATATCTTCCCGGGGCGGGTGGTACCCCCTCGTATTGACCATCGATAGCACCGGCGCTATCGGCGATATCGCGCGCGCTATCGGCGCCGTTTTCCTCCCCCCTTCTGGGACGGGTGATATCGCCGCCGCTATCCCGATCTGCGAGGCCCTAGGCGGCGGCCTTGGCGCGCCGGCGCCGCCCGGCGAGCGCCTTCGCGGCGTCGTGCACGGCGGTGCGCGCGTCCTCGGGCTCGAGCACCGCGGCATCCCCGGCTTCCTTCATCACCTCGCGCACCAGCCACTCCACTCCGGCGAATGGCAGCTCCGCGATCAGCGCACCGTCCGCGAGCTCCTCCGACACCGCACGGCGCTCGCGCTCCCAGCGCGCGCGCTCCGGTGAGATCCACACACGCGCGACGCGCGAGGCCGGGACCGCGCCGGTCCGGGGCCAGCCCTCGAGGTCGGCGGTCGGGTCGACCTCGGGCCGCGGCTCGAAGGTCTTGCGGGAAAGCTTCGCGCGCTTGATGCGGTCGAGCCGGAAGTGGCGCGTGTCCTCGCGGTCGAGGTCATAGCTGAACACGTACCACCCTTCGCGACCATTGACCAATGCATAGGGCTCGACCATGCGCTCGCTGAACTCGTCCTCGTTCTCCTTGTAGTACTCCATCGAGAGCACGCGGGATTCGACGATCGCGCGGTTGATCGTGCGCGACATCTCCTCGTCGTCGCCGATCGGCGGGGCGATCTGGAGGCCCTCGTGCGACGGGTCATCGCCGAGCGCGGTGACGATCTTCAGGCGCGCGGACGCGAGGCTGCCTTCGGGCAGGTGGTCACCGAGCAGGTCGATCGCCGCGATCAGCGCCTTGGCCTCGAGCGGCAGCAGCCGCGCGGGGCGCGCGAAGTTGTCGCTGTAGGGCTCCGGGTCGACCTCGATCTCGTCGCCCTGGATCTCCGCGTAGAGCACGTAGCTCCCGCCGCCGAAGTTGACGACGTTCAGCACGTCGAGGTCCTCGCGCAGTTCCTGCTCCGTGATCTGGAGGCGATCGCAGACCTCGCTGATGCGCGGCCGCGCGTCGCCGCGCGCGGACTGGATCAGGATTCCGGCGAGCGCGACCAATCGCGCGAAGCGCTCGGGGCGGATCGGCGTTTCGGTGACCCCGTCACGGTCGTCGTCGATGTGATGGCCGTTGAGGGGAGATTCGGCGGGACGGCCAATCGAGTCGGCGAGGAAGTCTGGCGTGTCCGTATGGCGCTCGAGGATCGTGGCGAGTCGCTCCGCTGCCTCCTCGACCATGTCCGAGGGGTCGAGCAGGCGCGCGTGCTCTCCGAGGCCCAGCACCCACGAGACGAGCTGACGCGGTTGCGCGACGTCGGTGGTGAACACGACGCCGGGGCCGGGGACTCGTCGCGACCCGGCGCGCCACTGGCCACCGGACTGCGTGAGCGCCTCGAAGCTGCCGTGACTGCCGAAGTCGCGCTCGACGAGCCACGCGATGCGCTCCGAGATCCACACCTGCGCGGTGGCTTCGGTCTCGCCGAGCTGCCAGTCGGCGCGGCGCGCGTAGGCCCACGGGTCGAAGTCCTCGGGCGTCGTGAAGTCGTGCTCGGCCTTGGTCGCATAGGACACCTTGTCGATGATCCGCGAGAGCCGGAAGACGCGCATCGCCTCGCGCTCGTGCGCGTGGCCGACGAGGTAGAACTGGCTTCCCTGATAGATCAGGTGGTAGGGGTCGATCTTGCGCTTCGACTGCTCGTCGCGCTCGATCGAGTAGTACACGAACTCGATCGTCTTGCGGCGCGAGATCGCGGTCTCGATCTTCGCCAGGCGCGCGGAGAGGTCACGCCCGCCGGCGGATGCGGTGTCCGCGATCGCGACCCGCCGCTGGTCGGCCGAACCGAGGGGGCTGGGGCGCCCCCACGAGAGCTGCTGGAGCGCAAGGCGCAGCGGCTCGGCGTAGGCGAAGCGCCCGTCGAGCAGCGCCAGCGATGTCTGCAGCGCGGCCAGCTCTCCGTCGGAGAACTCGATCGCGGGCAGGTAGAAGTTCTCGGGCGGGAGCGTGTAGAGCTCCGCCTCGAAGTAGCCCTCCGGGGGCTTCTCGACCTTCAGATCGATGCCGAGCGCCTCGAGCTCGGCGCGGTCCGCGTAGAAGCGCCGCGCGAACGCGTCGTCGTTCATCTCGCTGTATCCCTCGACGTCCTGCTTGATCTCGAGCGCGGACACCGGCCGCCGCTCCGCCATCAGGAACGAGATCAGGGACAGCTGCCGTATGAGCTTCTCAGTGTCTTTGGCCATGCGTTGTGTCTCCCCCTCCGGGCGCTCGGGAGCAGGATAGACAGTGGAGCCGGGAGCGCTTGATAGTGGAAGTGCGCCGATGGCCGAATTTGCGCAAAGAGCCTCGCTCAGGTCGAGCTGGCGTTCTGCCGATCAGATCCCGGGACGTTCCAGTCACGGACCTCACATGCGATCTCCCCCAGATTCAGCCCCGGCGACACCCGAAGGCCCCGAATCCGCGATTTACCCCGGCTCCGCCGGGGCGGGCGGCGCGCGCCTCTGGCGACGACTCGTCGATGTTCTTCCCAGCGGGCGCACGCTCCCCGAGGACGTCTGGCTGCGGCGCCACCGGGCGCTGCTGGCGCTGCTCTGGCTGCACGCGGCCGGCCTCGTCCTTTTCGCCGCCCTGCGCGGCAACGGCCTCGTCCACGTCCTCGGCCACGGCGCCGCCTTGGTCGCCCTGGCCGGATTGGCCTCGATGCTGCGGCACAACCGGCGCGCCGCCGCCGCCTGCGTTTCCATCGGGCTGATCACCTCGTCGGCGCTGCTTGTCCACACCTGGAACGGCGCGATCGAGGGGCATTTTCACTTCTTCGTGATGATCGCGCTCCTGGCACTGTACGAGGACTGGCTTCCCTTCCTCTTGGCCGCCGCCTACGTCGTCATCCACCACGGGCTGACCGGTGCGATCGATCCCGGCGCGGTCTACAACCACCCCGATGCGATCAGGCATCCCTGGAAGTGGGCGGCGATCCACGGTGCGTTCGTGGTCGCCGCAGGCACCGCCAGCGTCGTCACGTGGCGCCTGAACGAGAACGTCCGGGCCGAGACGCAGGCTGCCTACCGCCGCGCACGGGAGAGCGAGCAGCGGTTCAAGAGCGCCTTCGAGGACGCTCCGATCGGCATGGTCCTCTCCACGATCGAGGCCGAGCGCGCCGGGCGCTTCCTCCAAGTGAACCGTGCGATGTGCGAGCTCACCGGATACCGGGAGGAGCAACTCGTCGGCAAGCGGTTCACCGACATCACCCATCCCGACGACGCCGAGGTGAGCGTGGCGCCGAAGCAGAAGGCGCTGGCAGGCGAGATCTCGAGCTACCAGATCACCAAGCGTTACCTGCACGCAGACGGCCATGCGATCTGGGCCGAGGTGCACATGTCGCTCGTGCGGGATGGTTCCGGGCAGCCGGCGTACACGATTGCCCAGGTCGAGGACATCACCGAGCGCCGGCTTGCGGAGGAGTCGATCAAGGAAAGCCGCAGGCAGCTCGCCGAGGCGCAGAAGCTCGCTCAGCTCGGAAGCTGGGAGTGCCGCGTGGAGAGCGAAGAGGTGGTCTGGTCCGAGGAGCTGTACCGGATCCACGGGCTCGACCCCGAGCATGCGATCGGGACGCTCGAGGACTCGCTCGCACGGGTGCACCCGGACGAGCGCCGGCACGTTGCGGGCGTCATCGAGCGCTCCGTGGCCACCGGGGAGCCGTTCCACGAGGACATCCGGATCGTCCGGCCGGACGGCACCGTTCGAATCGTCGAGGCGCACGGGCAAGTGGTGGTCGACGCGGCCGAGAACCCCATAAAGATGCTCGGCACCGCCCAGGACGTGACTGAACGCAGACGGGTCGAGGGCGAGCTGGCGCTCAAGCAGCAGGCCGAGAAGGAGCACCGCGCCCGCAGCGAGTTCCTGTCCCGCATCAGCCACGAGCTGCGGACTCCGCTGAACGCCATCCTGGGCTTTGCGCAGCTGCTGGAGATGGACGCGCTCGACGCGACCCAGCGCGACAACGTCGATCTGATCATGAAGGGCGGGAATCACCTGCTTCAACTGATCAACGAGGTGCTGGAGATCTCCCGGGTAGAGGCTGGGACCATGACGGTCTCGCTCGAGCCGGTGCACGTCGCGGACTCGGTAGCCGAGGCAGTCAGCCTTCTCGAGCCGCTCGCGGCCGAGCACCACGTGACCCTCGAGAACCAGCTCCCCGACGGGGCTGACCACTACGTGCGGGCCGACACCCAGCGGCTCAAGCAGGTCCTGTTGAACCTGCTCTCGAACGCGATCAAGTACAACCGCGACGGCGGCGTGGTGAGGGTTTCGCTCGAAGCACAATCACAAGACTGCGTTGCGATCCTCGTCACGGACACCGGCGAGGGGATCTCGGACGAGAACCAGGCGAGGCTCTTCACCCCGTTCGACCGGCTCGGAGCGGACCAGTCCGCGATCGAGGGAACCGGGCTCGGCCTGGCGCTCTCGAAGCTGCTCGCCGAGGCGATGGGAGGGACCCTCACGGTGGAGAGCGAGCCCCGGATCGGCAGCACGTTCACCGTTGGGCTGTTCCGGGCCGAGGCTCCCGCCGAGGATCCGGTCGCGGCCCAGGGCGATCCAGTGACCCGTCATCCGAGCGGGGATGCGGCAACCGAGACGATCCTCTACGTGGAGGACAACCTGTCGAACCTGAGATTGGTGGAGCGCATCCTCGTGAAGCGGCGCAACATCAAGCTCATGTCGGCGATGGACGGGGCGATGGGCCTGGAGCTCGCCCGTCAGCATCGGCCGGCGCTCGTGCTGCTCGACCTGCATCTGCCGGGCATGGACGGCGAGGAGGTGCTGCGGCGGCTCAAGGACGATCCGGTGACCGCGCAGATCCCGGTGGTGGTGGTGAGCGCGGACGCGACCAGGTCCAGCGTGGAGCGGTTGGTGCGGGGCGGCGCCACGGCCTTTCTCACGAAGCCGTTGCAGGTGAGCCGCTTCCTGAGCCTCGTCGACGGGATGCTCGAGGAGAAAGCCGCCGCGTGAGCGTCGAGGAGGCAACGCTCAAACGCGCCCGCATCCTGATCGTCGACGACGAGCCCGCGAACGTGCTGCTGCTCGAGCGCCTCCTCGGGCGAACCGGCTACCACAACCTCATCACCACGACGGAGTCCTCTGAGGTCGTCGCGTTGTGCACCCAGAGCCCGCCCGATCTGATCCTGCTCGACCTGCACATGCCGTCCCCCGACGGCTTCGAGGTCATGCGCCTGCTGGCCCCCTGGCTGAGGGCGCGGTGGCTACCGGTGATCGTCCTCACCGCCGACACCACTCGCGACGCGAAAAAGAAGGCGCTTTCAGGTGGCGCCAAGGACTTTCTGGTGAAGCCGCTCGATGCGATCGAGGTCCTGCTGCGGATCGAGAACCTGCTGGAGACGCGTTTCCTGCATCTGGAGCTGCGACGGCAGGCCCTGGCGCTCGAGCAGCAGGTCTACGAGCAGCACGAGGACCTCGGCGACGCCCGGCTCGAGATGCTTCAGCGGCTGGCTCTTGCGTCGGAATATCGCGACGATGACACCGGCCAGCACGCGCAGCGAGTGGGGCGTATCTCCGGGCTCGTGGCCCGTGTCCTCGGTCTCGATGCCGAGGAGGTCGGCCTGATCCGGTATGCGGCCACTCTGCACGACGTGGGCAAGATCGCGGTGCCGGATCACGTGCTGCTGAAGCCGGCCCGCCTGACGCAGTCCGAGCTGGAGTTGATGCAGACCCATGTGTGGGCCGGGGCCCAAATGCTCGCGAACAGCCGCTCACCGCTACTGCGGGTCGCCGAGCAAATCGCCCAGACACATCACGAATGGTGGGACGGGACCGGCTACCTCGCGGGCCTGCGGGGACAGGAGATACCGCTCGCAGGGCGAATCGCCGCGATCGCAGACGTCTTCGATGCGCTTACGCATGACCGCCCGTACAAGGGGGCCGTGTCAATCGACGAAGCGCTCGTCGAAATCCGGGCCCTGAGCGGCCGGCAGTTCGATCCGGGCGTGGTGGAGGCGTTCGAATCGCTGAATCACGTCGACCTGCTCAGCCACGTAGCGCCGGACCGCTCGGCGTCGTGGTCGGAGCCGGTCGCCGCCTGAGCGCCGCGCTCGCTGAAGGATTTGATACCCAATGGTGGGTCAAATGCTTCAGTCAGCCTCGATCCGCACATCGGAATCTGCCAGCTCCGCTTTCGCTGGAGCGTGTGGAAGTCGGCGGACTGCTGGCTCGAGGACCTCTTCGTGCGGGAGTCCGCGCGGCGCGCCGGCCTCGGCCGCGCCCTGGTCGAAGCTGCTGTCGCGAGGGCGCTCGAGCGCGGCTGCCGGCGCATCGAGCTGGACGTCAACGAGGACAACGCCGCCGCGCTGGGGCTCTACACGGGGTGCGGATTCACGCTCGAGCCAAGCCGCCCGGGCGCACGCTGTTCATCGCGCGAGCGCTCGGTTAGCCGCGAGAGCTAAGCGCTCTTCTGCAAGCGCCCGGCGAGCAGCGTCGCGAACGCCGTCGACGCGCGCGACTCGCGCAGCACGCCGATCAGCTGCACCACGCACTGCGGGTCGAACTCGCGCCCCGCGCCCGCGCGCAACTCCCGCACCGCGGCCCACGGCTTCAGCGCGCCGCGCCACGGACGGTCGGAGGTCATCGCGTCGTAGGCGTCGCAGACGAGGATGATGCGGCTCGCCAGCGGGATCTCCTCGCCCTTCAGTCCCTGCGGGTAGCCGGAGCCGTCCCAATGCTCGTGCTCCGAGAGCACGAGCTGCGCGACGGTGCCGAGGCCGGGCACGCGCTCCAGCATCTCGGCCCCGCGCAGGGGGTACTGCTTCATGATCTCCCACTCGTCGTCGTTCAGGGGGCCGGCCTTCAGCAGGACCGCATCGGGCACGCCGACCTTGCCGACGTCGTGCAGCCGCGCCGCGAACGCGAGCTCGGCGAGCGCGGCCTTGTCGAGCTCGAAGCGCTTGGCCATCTTGCCGGCGAGCTCCATCACGTTCTGGGAGTGCTGCCACGTGTAGTGGTCGCGCATGTCGATCGCCTCGGTGAGCGCCTCGACTCCCGATCCCACCGCGAGCTCGAGGTGCTTGCGCATCTCGGCCTGCTCGAGCGCGACGGAGCCGAGGTCCGCGAGCCGCCTCAGCGAGTCGAGCTCGTCGCGCCCGAATGCGCGCAGTGGGTCGGTCGTCCCGACCGAGATCGCGCCGCGCACCTCTCCGCCGAACTTGATCGGTGCGGAGCCGCCCGCCCGCGTCTCGGCGTGGCCGGGCTCGGAGTTCTCGGGGAAGTCATGTGAGTCGGCGACGATCACGGGCTCGCCGGTAAGGAACACCTGGCCGACGATGCCCTCGTCGATCCCGAGGCGCTTGCCGATCACCTCGTCGCGCACGCCGTGGGCGGCGACGACGATCGAAAGCCGCGGGTCGGCGCGGTCGCGCACGCACACCGTCGCGCGCTCGACGTGCAGGATGCTGCACGCCTGCTCGGCGACGCGCCCGAGCAGCGCGGAGGTCTCACCTCCGCGGCTCACGATCCATGCCGCATCGGCGAGGCCGCTGGTGCGCCGCGCGAGCTCCGCGATCTCGGCGCGCGACTCGAGCAGGCGCCTGGTCCCGATCAGGACCACGCTCGCGGTGAACGCCAGGATCGCGCCGATCAGCCAGTCGGGCCACAGCTGCGCGTCGAGCGGGCGGCGGTACCAGATGTCGTCCAGCCGCACCGAAGCCGCGGCCAGCAGTGCGACCAGGAAGATGCCCAGCTTGTGATCTCGCGCGTTCGACATGCCGGAGGAGAGCGAACCTCTCCTGCCTCCATCGGCGGGTTGCCAAGGACGCTTTAGTGCCGAAGGGGGCCGTGCGGGCTGCTACTCGCCCGCAGCTGCCGGGAGCGCCGGTTCCAGCGCCGCATCCGGGTCCGCCTGGCCGGGGCGCGCGAACCACGCGGAGCCCGAGAGCGCGCGGTCGAACCGCGACCACGTCTCGCCATCCTGAAGGCCCTTTTCGAGCCGGTCGAACGAGCCGAGCTTGCCGCCGAGGTTGTCGATCGCGTGCACGACCGTGGCCTCGCGCGTGCGCGGCACCACGGGGCTGCCGTTCTCGAGCAGGCCGTGGTGCGAGAGCACGATGTGCAGGATTGCGCGCGCGAGCTCGACGGGGAACCCGGCGATGCGCTCGATCTGGCAGCGCACGATGTAGTAGCCGAGCGGGATCTCCCCGAGCAGCTTGCCGTCGTCGGTAAGGTCGATCGCGAAGGGATCATCGCTGTACGCCTCGATCTTGCCGATGTCGTGGATCAGCGCGCCGGTCACCGCGACGTCGCGGTCGACGCCGGGGAACGAGCCCGAGACCGCGCTCACGGCCTGGCCCACGGACAGCGAGTGCTCGAGCAGGCCGTGCAGATATGCCTGGTGGTAGAACTTCGCCGCCGGCGCCTTGCGAAACCGCGCCCACACGTCGGCGTGCTCGCCGAAGAGGGCGTCCAGCAGCCGGCTCAGGTGCGGATTGCGGACGGTGCCGATCAGTCGCCGCATGTCGGCCTCCATCTGGTCCACGCTCGCAGGCGGCGCATCCATCAGGTCGGCGAGCCTGTAGCGGCCCTGCTCCGCGGGGCACGCGGCCCTCACGACGAGCTGTGCGCCGTAGCGCTCGGAAACCTCGAAACGACCCTCGATCCGCAGCGCGGCGCCGGGCTCGGTCACGTCGTGGAGCTCCCGCGCGCCCTCCCAGGCGACGCCGTCGAGCGTGCCGGTGCGGTCGCACAGGCGCAGCCGCAGGTAGTCCTCGCCGTTGCGCTTGCGTGCGAGCGTGCGCTCCTTCACGAGCAGCACCGTGTCGACGTCCTGCGCCTCGCGCAGGTCCCGCACGAACAGTGATTTGGAGGCGGGCAGATCGCCCGCCTCGAACAGGCGGTTGTCCGGCAAATCGTTCAGAGGACCCCCGGGAACTGGACTACATCGAAGACGTTCATCACCTTAGGAGTCGATGCGGACGGCAGCGCTCTGACAGCGGTGCTAGAAAGGGCGGCGTGGCGGAACCCCTGCAAAGCCCCGCAAGAGCGGCTGTCGCGACGATCGACGCCCCCGTCTGTGTGCTCGCAAAGGTCGGGGAGGCGTCGCTCAAGGGCCGCAACCGGCGGCAGTTCCTGGATGCCCTGCGGCGCAACCTGAAGGCTGCGCTCGTGGGCGTCGAGGCGCGCGTCGAGAACGGCGGGGCGGTGCTCGTGATCGCGGTGCCCGACGAGCTGCTCGCCGACGAGGTCGCGTCCCGTCTGGACCGCGTATTCGGCTTCGCGACCGCGTCGGTCTGCCTGCGCTGCGAGCGCGACGTCGAGCGCATCGCGGACGTCGCGATGATCGCGTTCGCGCGGGCGCGCCCGGAGACGTTCGCGGTCCGCGTGCGGCGCCGTGACAAGTCCTTTCCCCTGACCTCCCAGCAGCTCGAGCGTGACATCGGGACGGCGCTCCAGGCGCGGACCGATCTCCCGGTGGACCTCAGCAGACCGGGGCTCGAGCTGCGCGCGGAGCTCGATCGCGACGCCGCGTACGTCCACGTGCGGGAGATCGAAGGAGCCGGTGGACTGCCCGTCGGCACGGGCGGCCGGGCCCTCACCCTGCTCTCCGGGGGCATCGACTCCCCGATCGCGGCGCTGCTCGCGATGAAGCGTGGGCTGGCCGTCGATTTCCTGCACTTCAGCGGCGAGCCGTATCTCGACCCGCTCGCGACCACCAAGGCGCAGGCGCAGGCACGCGTGCTGAACGGCTTCCAGGCCGTGCGACCGGGCGCGCTGTGGGTCGTGCCGTTCGGCAACCAGCAGCGCATGCTGTCGGCTGTCTCCGACGAGTCGCATCGCATCGTGCTCTACCGCCGCCAGATGGCGCGGGTCGCGTGCGCGCTCGCGCAGCAGGTCGGGGCGGCGGCGCTCGTGACGGGGGACTCCCTCGGTCAGGTGTCCTCGCAAACCCTGCCGAACATGACGTCGGTCGAGGAGGCGTCCGCGCTGCCCGTCCTGCGCCCGCTGCTCGCGTGGGACAAGCGCGAGGTGATGGCGAAGGCGGCGTCGCTCGGGATTCTTGCCCTCTCGGAGCTCGCTGCCGATGACGCGTGCCCCCTGTTCGCGGGCGCCAAGCAGCGCGCCGCGGTGCCGCGCGCGGCGATCCTCGAAGCAGAGTCCCAGCTCGACCTCCACGAGCTCGCCGAGGCGGCGGCCGGGTCCGCGCGCAAGATCGAGCCCGGCGTCTACCTCGACCGCTTGCACCGGGAGTCGCGCGCGGCTTAGGGTAGGGCCATGACGGCCGAGGGAGCAACCGCCCCGCAAGGGAAGCTGATGCCTGCCCACCGGCGGTTCCTCGTACGGGACGCAATCATCGTCGCGGCCGTCGCGAACGCCGTGCTGAACGCGCTCTTCGCCTGGATGTTCACGCTCGGTGAGGACGAGGTGCCCCTCACGGCGGTGCCACTCGTGGGCGGCCCGAGCGTCGTCGTCGACTCGGTCGCGACGTGCTTCGTGCTGGCCTTCCTCACCACCCTGGCGATCACGACGGTCGTCTGGAAGGAGATCCGCACAGGCCACCTGACGCGCCTGCCACACCGGCCGGGATCGTTCGCGGCGCGCCTTCCGGCGACGCGGCTGCGGCGGGCCACACGGATCGGGCTGCTGTGCCTCGCGGTCTTCGGGCCGATCGTCGCAGCGGTCCTGCTCGTGCTCGACTACGGCGACATCTCGATCGGAGAGTTCGTGCTCTACAAGGCGATCTTCGGGATCGTCCTGGGCTCGATCGTGACGCCCCTGATCGCGATGGTCGCGTTCGGCGACGAGCCGCCGCCCGAAAAGAGCACGACCGCTTAGAAAAGCGCGGCCTGCTTGTTGCGCGTACGGAAGCGCGCGGCCGCGTGGGCGTGGTCCACGATCGGTGGCGGGTAGTCGAGCGCCGCGCGGCGCTCGCCCGGCAGCTTCCACGGCTCGTGCACGGCGGGTCCCTCGATACCGGCCAGCTCCGGCAGGTAGCGGCGCACGTAGTCGCCGCGCGGGTCGAACCGCAGCGCCTGGCGGGTCGGGTTCAGCACGCGGTTCGGGCGGGTGTCGTTGCCGGTGCCGGCGACCCACTGCCAGTTGCCGGCGTTGTTCGCGATCTCGCCGTCGACGAGCAGCTCCCAGAAGTGCGCGGCGCCCGCGCGCCAGTCGATGCCGAGGTCCTTCGTGAGGAACGAGCCGGTCACGAGCCGCGCGCGGTTGTGCATCCAGCCCTCCCGGCGAAGCTGGCGCATGCCCGCGTCGACGAGCGGGTACCCGGTGCGACCCTCCTTCCACGCCGCGAGCCCCTCGGCGTCGGATCGCCATCGCCGCCCGTCGCCGCGGTAGTCCGAGCGCGGCAGGCCGGGGTTGGCGGCCGTCACGTGCTGGTAGAAGTCGCGCCAGCAGAGCTGCCGCACGAACGGCTCGGCGCCTGGCCGCCCGCTCACGCGGTCCACGACCTCGCGCGGCGAGACGCAGCCAAAGCGCAGGTAAGGGCTCAGGCGAGACGTCGCGTCGCCCGTGAGGTCGTCGTGGCGCTCGCCATAGCGATCGAGGCCCGCGCGGACGAATGCCGCGAGGCGCTTGCGCGCCGCCGTCTCGCCGCCCGCGGGCAGGTCGGGGGAGCAGGCCCCCACGTCGATCTCGAGGCGGCCGCGGCGCACCTCGGGAGGCAGCGACAGCGCACGCGGAGCCGCACATGCCGGTCGCAGCGGCGCTTCGTTCCACCGCCGCCAGAAAGGGGTGAAGACGCGGAAGTGATCCCCGCCGGCGGGCCGCAGGTCACCGGGCGGGACGACCGTGACGCCGGGGAAGAGGCGCAACGAGACCACCTTCGCCAGCCGCCGCTCGCGCTCGCGCGCGAAGGCGCTCACGTCGGCGGATGCGAAGACTGCCTCCGCGCCCGTCTCACGCGCCAGCTTCGCGACCTCTTCCACGACGTCGCCGCGGCGCACCACGAGTCCCGCGCCGCGGGCGCGCAGCGCGCGATCGAGGTCCCCGACCGATTCGAGCAGGAAGCGCAGCCGGTTCGGGACGGCGAAGCCGGACGACAGAAGCGCCTCGTCCCATACGAATGCCGGCACGACGTGGTCCGCGGCGCGCGCGGCCGCACTCAGGGCCGGGTGATCGTGGACGCGGAGGTCGCGGTTGAAGAGGACGACGACGGCTCGCACCATGGTGGTACGAGTCGGCGCGCCGCGGCGATCACCCGGGGCGCAGGGCGCCCGTGACCGTCTCGATCAAGAGTGCGTGCGCGCTCTCGCGCGGGACCCGGCCCTCGCCGACGGCGACGATCATCGCAACGAGCAGCGCGCCGACGGCCGTCATCGCCCAGTGGGAGGGGAGCGCGGTCGAGAACTCGCCCTCTGCCTGGCCGCGCTCGACGACCTGCAGGATCGCCCCCGCGAGGCGCTCCTCCTGCGCCCGGACCTCGACCTGCTCCGGCCGGGAGGGATTGACCACGATCACGCGGTAGCGGTCGCCCGATTCGAGCCACGCGCCGAGCAACCGGCCCATCGCGTCGGTGGCGGTGCCCTCGTGCAGGCGGCAACGCTCCGCGGCGCGCTCCCCTTCGGCCAGGCCCTGTGAGCGGATCGCCTCGAGCAGCAACTCGCGCGTGGGGAAGTGACGGTAGAGCGTCGCACGGCCGACGCCCGCGGCGGTCGCGACCTCGGCCACGCCGGCGGCCGGGTTCCCTGACCACAGCCGAATCGCCGCCTCCTGGATGCGGGCGACGTTGCGTTCGGCGTCTGCCCGCCTGGTTTCGACCGAACGGGCGTCTGGGTGCTGCTCTGCTGGCATGCGACTTGCCATCTCCTCCCGCGCGCATAGTAGTTGGGTCGCGCGAAAAGGTGCCCGCGGCTCTCATCTTTCTGAACGGCGGATACGGTTGCCGGTTGTCGATGACCGTCCGCAGAGGCATCCTGGCGGCCGGGCTTGCGGCTCTCGTCGCGGCGCAGATCGGGGGCTGCGGGCCCTCGAACGCCGCAGCGCCGGCGATCGCGGCGGCCTCGACCGCGTTCAGCTTCGAGGCGAAGGCCTTGCCGGCAACGATCCGACGGCGCGCGCGAGGCCGCTCATGGCACCGGGGATGCCCCGTCGCGCTCGCGCAGCTGCGGTTCATCCAGATGAACCACTGGGGCTTCGACAGGAAGGTTCATGACGGTGTGATGATCGTCAACGCGACGGCCGTCCGCGCTGTGCGGAGGGCGTTTCGCCGCCTCTTCACCAAGCGATTTCCGATCCGCAGGATGCGCCTCGTGGACGATTACGGCGGCGACGACTTCGCCTCGATCGAGGCCGACAACACCTCGTCGTTCAACTGCCGGCGCGCGACCGGCTCGACCCGCTGGTCGGAGCATGCGTACGGTCGCGCGATCGACGTCAATCCGATCGAGAACCCGTACGTGTACGCGAACGGGAAGACCACCCATCCGGCATCGCGGCCGTACCTCGATCGTTCCCGCATCCGTCCCGGCATGGCGATCGCGGGTCGCACGCTCGTCAACGCATTCCGCGGAGTCGGCTGGGGCTGGGGAGGCCGCTGGTCACCCGCGAGGGACTTTCAGCACTTCTCGGCAACCGGCCGTTGAGTCGCACGGAAAATGGCGAGGGCCGGAATCGAACCGGCGACACCACGATTTTCAGTCGTGTGCTCTACCGACTGAGCTACCTCGCCAAGGGTCCGTCATGGTAGCCGCGACCGCCTCAAGGCGGGCGTTCTTCACTTTAGGTGTGGGCGAAGCCCACTCGATATTTGGTAGCGGCCGGGTTATTCCCAGGACTTCAGGAACGGGAACGGGTCGACGGCGTGACCGCCCATCTGCCAGGGGCCGTCCCAGGCCTCGAAGTGCAGGTGCGCTCCGTTCGAGCTCCCCGTGTTCCCGACGTTCGCGATGCGCTGCCCGGCAGCGACGCGGTCGCCCTTGGCGACAACGAGGCTTCCCTGCTGGAGGTGCATGTAGACGTAGTTGAAGGGCTCGCCGTCGGCGTCGAGCACCAGGTAGTAGCCGGCGCCACCGGCCTGATACTGGCGCCAGGTGATCGTCCCGGCCGCGACCGCGACGAGCGCTGTGCCCTCAGCGGCGGCGAGGTCCTGGCCCTGATGCGCGTGACCGGTGCGCGCGGCGCCGAAGCGAGCGTCGCTGCCTCCCCAGGAGTAGGCGCCGGCAATCGGGAAGCGGTGCGTCCCGACGGTCGCGGGCTCCGGGTTCGCGCTGACCTGCACGGTCGTGCTCCGCACGGCCTTCTTGCCGCGCGGGTTGCGGGCCGTGATGCGGACCCGGTAGGCGCCGGCGGCGACCCTGCGCGTCCACGAATAGCTGTGCGTCATCCCGGTGCGGCGGCGGCCGAGGTTGGCGCGATACGTCGTGCGGTCCGTGAGGCTGACGAAGGCGAGTCGGACGCGGACGCTCCGCGCGCGGTCCCGGGCGCTGTACTGGACGATCGCGCTGCCGCCCGCGTTCGCGGCCGACGACGCGGTGAAGATCGTGAGGACGGGGCGGGAGCCGGCCTCGGCCCGCGGAGCCGCAGCAGGGGTTTGACCCGCGCCGGCGCCGCCCGTGCTCGAAGGGGCACCGGGCTGGGTGATCGGATCGGGCGGTGGGGTCGTCACGCCCGCGCCACCGGTCGTGCCGGCGCCATGGGCGGGAACGGAAATTGAGAGCAGGGCGACGAGCCCCGCGGCTGTGCCAGCAACCCTGCCGGCCATACGGACACCTCCTTGCGTCTTTGCTCACATCGGCGTCGCTACGACGCTTGTTGAGCCGTCCGGCTCTAACTGGACGTCCGTCCAGCGGCTTCCTGCGCCGGTACGCCGGGCCGCTCGTGGCCGGCTGCCAGCATCCGCGCCATCAGGTCGAGGGCCCCGTGCTTGGACAGTGGCTCGTTCAGGTTGCCGCATTTCGGCGACTGCACGCAGGACGGGCAGCCCGCCTCACACGGGCACTCGCCGATCAGCCTGCGGGCGTCGCCCACGAGCCGCTCGAACTCGTCGAAGCCGCGGCGTGTGATGCCGACACCGCCGGGATGGCCGTCGTAGATGAAGATCGTCGGGCAGCCGGTCTGGTGGTGCAGATTGGTCGAGAGACCGCCGATGTCCCAGCGGTCGCACATCGCGATCAGGGGAAGCACGGCGATCTGCGAGTGCTCCGCCGCGTGCAGGGCGCCGAGCATCGCGGCGAGCGGAAGCTCATCGACCATCTCGGGCAGCTCGTACCAGAGCGCCTGTGTCACGAAGTTCTGCTCAGGGAGGTCGAGCGTCTGGAGGTCGATCACCTCGTGGTCGGCCATGCGCTTGCGCTGGAACGCCACGACCTGCTGCATCACGGACACGACCCCGAACCGCAGGGCGACCCCGAGCGCCTCGCGCTCGTCGCGTGTCTCCTCGATGAAGGTCTCGGTCTCGACCTTCGGCTGCGTGTAGTACTTGTCCTCGGCGGGGCGCACGAGCGCGCGCCGTCCCTCCACGTCGAGGTCCTCGACCTCCCAGGGCTCGCCGAGGTGAAGGTAGACCGCGCCGGGATGGACCGTCGAGAACGCCCGCTCGGCCTCGACGTATCCGATCAGCTCGCCGGCCTCGGCATCGGCGATCACGAAGGTGTCGGGGGATGCGGAGCGCAGCGAGAGCTTCGCCGCGGGGAACCCCGCGTCGCGCGGGTGGTAGCGCGCGCCGCGCTTGCGCAGCTTCCCGGCCGCTACGAGACGATCGGCGGTCGCGACCAACCCGGGGCCCAGAGTGTCCTCGTCCGCGGCCTCGAGCGGCCCTTCGTAGGCGGCCACGCAAAGATGGTTCATGAAGATCGTCTCGGAACGGTGGTCGAGGATCGCGGCCTCGACGGCGCGCTCGAGGAACTCCTCGGGATGCCGGCAGAAGAACTGGTCGAGCGCGTCGTCGCCCGCCACGTACACCGCGAGCCCGCCGCGCTCGGTGCGCCCGGCGCGGCCCCACTGCTGGCGCAGGCTCGCGACCGTGCCCGGGAACGTGACCGACATCGCGGCATCGAGGTGGCCGATGTCGATCCCCAGCTCGAGCGCGTTCGTGGTGACCACGCCGAGCAACTCGCCGCGCGCGAGGTCCTGCTCGATGTCGCGGCGCTGACGCGGCGTGTACCCGGCGCGGTAGGGCGTGATGCGGCCCGCGTGGTCGGAGGTCTCCTCGAGCCGCGCGCGTGCGAACTGGAAGATCAGCTCGGCTGCGCGCCGGCTGCGCGCGAAGCAGATCGTGCGCACCTCGGCGGCGACGAGGTCCGCGAACATGTTGGCCGCCTCGCTGAGACTCGATGCGCGGCGCATCGTGCGCTCGTCGAGCAGCGGCGGATTGCACATCACCACCTCGCGCTCGCCGCGCTCGGACCCGTCGCGGTCGACGAGGTCGAACTCGAGCCCCGTCAGCTCCTGAGCGAGCGACAGGGGGTTGGCGATCGTCGCGGAGGTCATCACGAAGCGCGGGGTGGTTCCGTAGGCCTCCGCCAGCCGGCGCAGGCGGCGCAGCACGTTCGCGACATGCGAGCCGAACACGCCGCGGTAGACATGCGCCTCGTCGACGACCACGAGCGCGAGGTTGGCGAGGAAGTCTCCCCAGCCGGCGTGATGGGGCAGGATCCCGACGTGCAGCATGTCCGGGTTGGTGAGCACGACGTTCGACCGCCGCCGGATCGCGGCGCGCTCCTGCTGCGGCGTGTCACCGTCATAGATCGCGTGGCGCAGCGCGGGCGTGCGCATCGCGGTGAGGCTGCGCGCCTGGTCCTGCGCGAGCGCCTTCGTCGGGTAGAGGTAGAGGGCTCGCGCCCTCGGGTCGCAGGAGAGCACGTGCAGCACGGGGAGGTTGAAGCACAGCGACTTTCCGCTCGCGGTGCCGGTCGTGACGATCGTGTGCCCGCGGCGCATCACGCTCTCCCATGCGTCGGCCTGGTGGGAGTACAGCGAAGCGATGCCGGACCCGGCAAGCGCGTCGCGCACGTCGGGGTGCAGCTCGTCCGGGATCGGTGCCCGCACGGCGGCCTGACCGGGCTGCCGGACACGCGTGACCAGCCGCTCGTCTTCCCCCGCGAGCAGTCCCGCGAGCGCTTCCGTCCAGCTTCGCTCCATCGTCTGTAACAGTAGAGGCGCGATGACAGTGGCCGTGAGGGACATACCCGCTCCGTCCGCGCGCGAATGGTTCGAATCCCGCTCGTACCGGCATGGGCAGTTCGCCGACGTCGGTGCTCTGGCGCGGCGCAAGCGCGACCTCGGCGTCTCGGTGAGCCTCGTGCTGCCGACCCGCGACGTCGCTCCGACGCTCGGGCCGATCCTGGACGAGGTCGCCGCCCTGCGGGAGGACGCGGTGCTGGTCGACCAGCTGATCGTGGTCGACGCCGGGTCGGCCGATGGGACCGCCGAGTTGGCGCGCCGCCACGGCGCGGAGGTCCACGACGAGGCCGAGCTGATGCCGGCGTTCGGTCCCGTGGTCGGCAAGGGCGATGCGATGTGGCGGGCGCTGTCGGTGGCGCGCGGCGACATGATCGTGTTCGCTGACGCCGACACGGCGAACTTCGGGCGCCATTTCGTCTACGGGCTGCTCGGGCCGCTGCTCGGCGATCCCTCGTTGCGATTCGTGAAGGGCGCCTACCACCGGCCGTTCACGGCGCCCGACGGCACGGTCGTGGACGACGCGGGCCGGGTCACCGAGCTCACGGCGAAGCCGCTGTTCGGCATCTTCTACCCGGAGCTGTGCGGCTTCGGCCAGCCGCTCGCGGGTGAGGTCGCCGCGCGGAGCGACCTGCTGCGCGCGATCCCGTTCTGCACGGGCTACGCGGTCGAGACGGCGATGATGATCGACGTGCTGCGTCACGCCGGCCTCGGCGCGATGGCGCAGGTCGACCTCGGCACGCGCCGCAACCGCTCGCAGCGGCTGCTCGCACTCGGCGCGATGTCGTACGCGGTCGCGCGCGCGGTGCTGATGCGCGTCGCGGCCGAGGGCCGGCTGCCCGCCGACGTGGCAGCGGCCGACGCGGAGGCATACGTGCACGCTGCGTGCACGCCCGGCGGCGTGGTGCTCGAGCAACCCCGCGTGAAGGTGCTCGAACGACCGCCGATGGCGGACCTGGGCCGCTAGATCAGTGACGCTGCGCTGTGTCTACACCGACCTCGACGGCACGATGCTCGGCAGGGGCGGCTCCTTGCTGCGTGATGCCGAGGGCACCTTCACCACGCTCGCCGTGCGCGCGCTCGAGGCCTGCCATCGCGCAGGCGTCGAGGTCGTGATCCAGTCGGGGCGCCGCAAGGCTCAGGTCTACGAGGACGCCCGGCTGATCGGACAGGAGTCATACATCTACGAGATGGGCAGCGGCTTGGTCGACGGGCCGGATGAGGTGTTCCTCACCGGATCCTTTCAGCCGGGGGACGAGACGGTGCACGACCAGATCGAGCGCGCGGGAGCTCCGCGCCTGCTGATGGAGACGTTCCCGCGGCGTATCGAGCCGCACACGCCGTGGCACGCCGACAGGCTCTTCACGCACCTGTTCCGCGGAGAGGTGCCGCTCGACGAGGTCGATCGCCTGTTCGCCGACAACGCACTCGACGTGCGACTGGTCGACAACGGCATCACGGAGCGGCGCTCGCCGGAGCTTGTCGCCGACCGGGTCCACACCTACCACCTGATCGCGCGCGAGGCCGGCAAGGGCCGCGCGGTCGCCGCCCACATGCGCCGCCGCGAGTTCGCGCCCGAGCAGGTGATCGCGATCGGGGACGCGCGCGGCGACCTCGAGATCGCGGAGGTGGTCGGCCGCTTTTTCCTGGTGTCGAACGCGCTCGACAAGGACCCCGCGCTGGCGTCGGGCTCGAGGCACCCGAACATCACAGTCACCGAGGAGCCGATGACGGCCGGGTTCTACGAGGCGATCGTGCGCTCGCTCGCCGAGGCCTGATCAGGGGGTCAGCCGGCGGGCGAGGCGCCGGGCGGCGTGCTCGACGTCGGCCGTCGAGGCGATCGCGCCGTCGCGTGAGGCCGCCTCGACCTCGAGGTTCATCATGTGGCGCTCGAACGTGTCGACCTCGTCGCATCCCACGACCGCGTAACACGGGATCCCACCCTGCCGCGCGCGCGTGGCGACCTCGAACACGAGTTTGCCGCCAAGCGTCTGGCGGTCGAGCCGGCCCTCGCCGGTGACGACCGCGAACGCGTCGTGCGCGCGCGCATCGAAGCCGACGACGTCGAGCACAAGCGCGGCGCCCGGGCGCAGCTTCGCGCCGGCAAACGCCCAGAGCCCGCCGGCGAGCCCGCCGCCCGCGCCGGTCATCGGCTCCGCGGCCGGATCGTGGCCCGTGGCCCGGCGGGCAAGCGCCGCCCATGCGCGCAGCCGCTTCTCGATCGCCTCGACCTCGGCGGCGGTCGCGCCCTTCTGCGGGGCGAACGTGGCGGCCGCGCCCGCGGCGCCGGCCAGCGGGTTGCGCACGTCGCATGCGACCGACAGCCGCACACCGCGCAGGCGCCGGCGCAGCTCGTCGAGGTCCGCGCGGCGCGTGGTGAAGTGCCCGCCGAGCGCCTCGAGCGCGCCGCGGCCGCCGTCGCTCGTCGCGCTGCCGCCGACCGTCACGAGCACCTCGCGGGCGCCGCTCTCGATCGCCGCGGCGATCAGCTCGCCGGTTCCGCGGCTGGTCGCGCCGACGGCGTCGCGCTCGCCGGCCGCCACCCGCCAGAGGCCCGAGGCCTGCGCCTGCTCGACGACGGCGACCTTGCCGCCTTCGAGCAAAGCGAATGCGCCCTCCACCTCGCGGCCGAGCGGGTCGGTCGCCGAGGCCATCAGGATCCGGCCGCCACGCGCCCGCACGATCGCCTCCATCGTGCCCTCCCCGCCGTCGGCGAGCGGCAGGATCTCGATGTCGCCGACCCCGCCGGCCGCGAGCCCCCGCGCGATCGCCAGGGCGGCCTCGTGTGCGGTGAGCGTGCCCTTGAACTTGTCCGGGGCGACGAGCACGGGCCGATTCAAGCGAGCGCTTCCTCCTCGCGGACCTCGACCCGCGTCATGACGAGCGAGCCCGCGCTGCGCGGCCTTGGTCGCGCCGGCCGATCCCGCGCGAGGCTCCGGTCACCAGCGCGCGCGTGTCCTTGCCGAGCCGCACGGCGGGAGCATAGCCCCGGCCCGGCGGCGGCTCCGTAGTACGCTCTGAGCCCGTGTCCGTCGAGCACGCCCACGCGACTCCCGCCGAGGAGGAGTACCTCCAGATCATCTACTGGCTGATGGAGGCGGAGCTGCCGATCACCGGGGCGAACATCGCCCGCGCGATGCGGCTCTCGCCGCCGACCGTGCACGAGATGCTCGGCCGTCTCGAGAACGACGGGTACGTCGCCCGCGAGGAGGACCGCTCCCTGCGGTTCACCGACAGCGGGCTCGAGCAGGCGGAGGCGATCGTCGGCCGCCACCGGCTGATCGAGCGATTCCTGACGGACGTCGTCGGCATCGCATGGGACGACGTGCACGAGGAGGCGGAGCGGCTCGAGCACGCGATGTCGCCCGCGTTCGAGGGGTGGATGATCACCGCCGTCGGCGACGCGAAGACCTGCCCGCACGGGCATCCGATCGAACCCGGCAACCGTGTCCCCGGCGTGCCGCTGGCGGACGTCGAGGTCGGCGCCGACGTCGAGATCCTGCGCTTCGAGAACGAGGCGGAGGACATCCTCCACTACCTCAAGCGGGCCGGATTGCACCCCGGCCTCGCGGGCAAGCTGTCCGGGTCGAGCGACGACGAGGTCGTCGTCACCTCGAACGGCGACTCGCTGACGGTCACGCGCAGCGTTGCGGAGACCGTCTCGGTGAAGGCGGACCCGTCACCGCCGCCGCGCACCGCGCTGCCCGAGCAGCTCGTGCTCGGCAAAGATCGTTACGGGCGCTAAACGCTTCTTGGGGCGGCCGAACGTCCCGGACCGGTGGCTATGGCAGTTACTGCGGGACGTTCGGCTGGAGGGGCCTACGCCGGCTGCTTGATCGCGGCGAGCGCCTCGCCGAGCCGGCGGGTGCCCTCGGCCGCCTGCTCGGGCGTGACCGCCGAATAGGCGAGGCGCAAGGCGCTGGTGCCGCCCTCGAGCATGAAGTCGCTGCCCGCGACGAAGGACACGCCGCGCTCCGCGGCGGCGCCCTGGAGGACGGTCGTGTCGACGTCGTCGCCGAGCTCGACCCAGAGGAAGTAGCCGCCCTCGGGCGTGACGAAACGCGCCTCGTCGCCGAGGTGCTCGCGCAGCCCGTGGGCGACCGCGTCGCGGCGCTCGCGCAGCGCCTGCTTGACCGTGTCGATCGAGCGCCCGATCGCGCCCGACCGGCAGAACTCGCCGACGATCGCCTGCGCCAGCATGTTCGGGGAGATGTACGTGTTGACGGCCTGCTTGGTGACCGCGGCCATCAGGTCCTCCGGGCCGATCAGGTAGCCGACGCGCACACCGGGAGCGATCGTCTTCGAGAACGAGCTTGCGTAGACGATGTTCTCCGATGTGTCGCGCGAGAGCATCGTCGGCAGGTCCTCGCCCTCGAAGCGCACGTCGCGGTAGGGGTCGTCCTCGAAGATCACGAAGTCGTACTCGGCGGCGAGCGCCACGAGCCGCTCCCGCTTCGCGAGCGAGAGCGTGCAGCCGGCGGGGTTGTGGAAGTTGGGGATGATGTGCGCAAGCGCGGGCTGGAGGCCCGCTTCGAGCGCCGACTCGAGTGCCCCGACGTCGATGCCGTCCGCCTGTAGGGGCACCGCGACGAGCTCGGCGCCGCGCGCCTCGAGCGCGAGCAATGTGCGGTCGTAGGACGGCGCCTCGACGACCACCGGGTCCCCGGGCTGGAGCAGGTGGTCGAACAGCATCAGGCCGGCCTCGAGCGACCCGTTGAAGAGCACGACGCGGCTCGGCTCGACGCCGTGGCGCTCCGCGATCCACTCGCGCAGCGGCGCGTAGCCGAAGCCGGGCCCATAGGAGAGCGCCCCCGCCGGATCGTCCCTCAGGGCGGTCTGCGCAGCGGCGAGCAGATCGGCCGCGGGCATGATGTCGAGGCTCGGCGCGCCGCGCGCGAATGAGATGGGGGAAGGGGAGGCCATCGTGGTGAGGATACGGCCTCGCGGCTCGGTGCTAAGCCTTCGCCTTCACCTTGTCCGCCGCGAGCTTCGCCGCCTCGGTCGGGTTGCGCCCGACGGGCACGCCCTTGGCCTCGAGCGCATCGGCCTTCGCCTGGGCGGTGCCGGAGGAGCCGGAGATGATCGCGCCGGCGTGGCCCATGCGCTTCCCGGGAGGCGCCTCGAACCCGGCGATGTAGGCGACCACCGGCTTGGTCACGTGCTCGCCGATGTAGTCGGCCGTGCGCTCCTCCTCGTCGCCGCCGATCTCGCCCACCATCACGATCAACTCGGTCTCGGGGTCCTGCTCGAACTGCGCGATCACGTCGATGAACGAGGAGCCGATGATCGGGTCGCCCCCGATGCCGACGATCGTCGAGTTGCCGACGCCGAGCTGGGCCAGCTCGTTGCCGATCTGGTAGGTCAGGGTGCCCGAGCGCGACAGCAGCCCGACGCCCCCTGGGGAGAAGAAGTGGGCGGGGATGATCCCCACGTTGGCCTTGCCGGGCGAGAGCACCCCGGGGCAGTTGGGGCCGATCAGGCGCGACTCCGTGCCCTGGAGGTAGTTGTAGACGCGCAGCATGTCCTGTGCCGGGATCCCCTCGGTGATGCAGATGATCGTCGCGATCCCCGCGTCCGCCGCCTCGTAGATCGCGTCCGCCGCAAACGGCGGCGGCACGAAGACCATCGCGGTATTGGCACCGGTCTCGCCGACCGCCTCGTGCACCGTGTTGAAGATCGGGACGCCTTCGACGTCCTGTCCCTTCTTGCCCGGGGTCACTCCGGCCACGAGGTCGGTCCCGTACTCGCGGTTGCGCAGGCCGTGGAACGACCCCTCGCGGCCGGTCAGCCCCTGTACGACGAGCTTTGTGTCCTGGTCGACGAAGATCGCCATGGCTTAAGCCCTCGCACCTTCTTTCGAGAGCTTCACGACCAGGTCAGCGGCCTCGAGCATCGTCTTCGCCGGATGCAGTTGCGACGCGTCGGACTCGGAAAGGATGCGGCGGCCCTCCTCGTCGTTGGTCCCGTCGAGGCGCACGACGATCGGCACCTTCACATCGATCTGGTCGAGTGCCTGGAGGATGCCGTTGGCGACCTCGTCGCAGCGGGTGATGCCGCCGAAGATGTTGAAGAGCACGGCCTTCACCTTGTCGTCCGAGAGCAGCACCTCGAGCGCGGCGACGATCTCCTCCGCCTTCGCGCCACCGCCTACGTCGAGGAAGTTCGCGGGCCGCCCGCCGGCCTGCGCGACCACGTCGAGCGTCGACATCACGAGCCCGGCGCCGTTGCCGAGGATGCCGATCTCGCCGTCGAGCTTCACATATGTGACGCCGCGCTCCTTCGCCATCTGCTCCTGCGGGTCCTCCGCGGACGGGTCGCGCATCTCCGCGATGTCGGGCTGGCGCCCGAGCGCGTTGTCGTCGACGGTCACCTTCGCGTCGAGCGCCGTGACCTGGCGATCGGTGGTGACGATCAGGGGGTTGACCTCGACCAGCATCGCGTCGAACCCGATGAAGGCCTCGTAGAGCTTCGCGAGCATCGCGCCCACGGGGCGCACGACGTCGGCGTCGATCCCGGCCTCGAAAGCGAGCCGGCGCCCGTGGAACGGGAGGAACCCGACCAGCGGATCCACGTGCAGGCGCGCGATCTTGTCCTCCGCGACATCCTCGATCTCCATGCCGCCCGCCGCGGAGAGCATCACGAGCGGCTTCTTCGCGCTGCGGTCGAACACGATCGCGGCGTAGTACTCGGCGGCGATCTCGGAGGCACGCTCGACCCAGACCTCGTGGACCGTGAGGCCCCTGATGTCCATCCCGAGAATCGCATCGGCGTGCGCCTCGGCCTCGCCGGCATCGTTTGCGAGCTTGATCCCGCCGGCCTTGCCGCGCCCGCCGATCTGGACCTGCGCCTTCACGACTACCGGAAATCCCAGCTCCTCGGCGGCCTTGCGCGCCTGCTCGGGGGACGTCGCGATCCGGCCCTCGGGCACGGGCACGCCGCGCCGGGCGAACAACTGCTTGCCTTGGTACTCGAGGAGATCCATATATGGTTCCGGCCGCCCTGCCGACCGGCGCGGGACGCTATCAACAAGGACGCCGATGCCGCTACCAAAGAAAGTCGACTTCATCAGCCTCGAGGTCTATGGGACCTTGATCGACTGGGAGAACGGGATTCACACCGCCTTCCAGAAGGAGGCCGAGAGGGACGGCTTCACGATCAACAAGGACCGCCTGATCCCGCTCTTCATCGAGAAGCAGCGGGAGATCATGTCCGGGTCCTACGAGCTCTATGCCGAGGTCCTGCGCCGCACGGCGATCGCCGTGGCGGAGGAGCTGGGATGGGAGCTGGAGCCCGTGCGCTCGAGCTTCCTGCCCAACAGCGTGCCCTCTTGGGCGCCGTTTCGTGACACGAATGCCCTGCTGGACCGCCTGCGGAAGAAGTTCTACGACTCGAGCGCCGCGGGGGTCACCGGCATCGGCCTGGTCTCGAACATCGACGACAAGTTGCTCGGCGCCACCCGCCGCCACCTGCGCAGCGACTTCGACCTCGTCGTGACCGCCCAGCAGGTGCGCTCCTACAAGCCGGAGCCGGCCCACTTCAAGGAGGCCAAGCGCCGCATCGGCAACCGGACCAAGTGGGTCCACATCGCGACGGGCCTCGAGACCGACGTGATCCCGTGCGTGAAGGCGAAGGTCCCCGTGATCTGGATCGATCGCAAGAAGGAAGGCTGGCCGCAGGGCGTGAAGGGCAAGCCGACCGAGATCGTGAAGGACCTGCGCTCGGCCGTGAAGCTGCTCGGCGCCGCTTAGGAAATGACGGCCAGCGGGTCGCCGCTGCCGACCGAGTCGCCTTCCTTCACGTGAAGCTCTGCGACCTTGCCGGCGACGGTCGCGGTGATCTCGTTCTCCATCTTCATCGCCTCGATCACGAACACGACGGCGCCCGCCTCGACCTCCTGGCCCTTCTTGACGTTCACGCGCAGCACCGTGCCTTGGAGCGGTGAGACGAGCGCGCCCCCCGCGGCGGCGGACGCCCCGCTCGCCCGATCGCGCCGCGGCGCCTGGCGCGCGCCGCCCGAGTTCGTCCCGGCGGGGACCACGCCGCCGGCCGGCGGCGGGCCGATCACCTTGACGTTGAAGCGCCGGCTGTCGACCTCGACGGTGTAGTCGCGCTCGACCTTGTCCTGATCCTGCTCGGCGCCGGTGGGAGCGGCAGCGGGCTCCTCGGGGGCGAGCGACTTCAGCCACTTCGGGTCCTCGATGAGGTCGCGGCAGGTCTCGGCGTTTTGCCATTGCTCGGAGGACAGCAGCGCCTTGTGGAACGGGATCAGCGTGGTCAGGCCTCCGACCTCGTACTCGCCGAGCGCCCGCAGCATGCGTGCGGTCGCGGCCTCGCGGTCGGCGTCCCACACGATCAGCTTCGCGACCATCGGGTCGTACATCGGTGAGATCTCCGCGCCCGGCTCGACGCCCGAGTCCACGCGCACGCCCGGGCCGGCGGGCTCCCGGTACGTGGTGATGCGCCCCGGCGCCGGCGCGAACTTCTTGTGCGCGGCCTCCGCGTTGATGCGGCACTCGATCGCGCACCCGCGCAGCTGCACGTCCTCCTGAGCGAAGGACAGCGCCTGCCCGGCGGCGATCCGGATCTGCTCCCGCACGATGTCGATGCCCGTCGCCATCTCGGTGACGGTGTGCTCGACCTGGACGCGGGTGTTCATCTCGAGGAAGAAGTACTCGAGGTTGCCGTCGCCGTCGCGCGCGAGCAGGCCCTCGACCGTGCCGGCGGAGCGATATCCGATCGCGGCGGCGGCGTCGGTCGCGATCTTCCCGATGCGCTCGCGGAACTGCTCGTCGACGCCCGGGGCCGGGGTCTCCTCGATCAGCTTCTGGTGGCGGCGCTGGACCGAGCAGTCGCGCTCGCCCAGGTGCACCACGTTGCCCTCGCCGTCGGCGAGCACCTGCACCTCGACATGGCGGGGATCGGGGAGATAGCGCTCCAGGTAGACGGTCGCGTCGGAGAAGAACTTCTCGCCCTCGCGGGCCGCCCCCTCGAGCGCCCCCTCGAGCTCCTCCTCGGCGATCGCGACCCGGAAGCCCTTGCCGCCCCCGCCGCCGGCGGCCTTGACCGCGACGGGATAGCCGATCTCCGCGGCGATCTTCTTCGCGTCCGCGAGTCCCTCGACCGGGTCCGTGGTGCCCGGCACGATCGGCACCCCGGCCGCCTGCATCAGCGCGCGCGCCTTCGTCTTGGAGCCCATCGCCTCGATCGCCTCTGGCGGCGGGCCGATGAACACGATCTTCGCCTTCTTGCACGCGTGCGCGAATGCCGCGTTCTCGGCGAGGAAGCCGTAGCCCGGATGGATCGCCTCTGCGCCCGCCTGCTTGGCGACCTCGAGCAGCTTGTCGACCTTCAGGTAGCTCTCGGTCGCCGGGCCGGGACCGAGCAGGAATGCCTCGTCGGCCATGCGGACGTGGGGAGCCTCGCGGTCGACCTCCGAGTAGACGGCGACCGATGCGATGCCCATCTCGTCGAGGGCGCGGATCACGCGCACGGCGATCTCGCCCCGGTTTGCCACGAGCACCTTGGAGAACATCGGCGGCGGACTATATCGGCGGCCTCCGGATCGCTCGGGGAGGCGACAGGCCGATGCCCGCCCCGGTGGGGCGGGCATCGAAGCCTTCGAGGCGGCTCTCTGGGTTGAGACGCCTCACTGATCGGTCGCCGGGCCAGGCTCGAGCCTTTCCTGCCCTTGCCTGGGCCCAGCGTTCTCGTCCCTAGCCGATAGACATCACTCCTTCTCGGTTTCTTCCATCGACCTCGTCATCGGCGTCGCGCCCTTAGCAGGACCTCTTCACGCACTTGACCTGGCCCTTGACCTTGCCGGCCTGCTTCTTGGCCTTCTTGCTCTTCTTGCTCTTCTTGGCCTTGGCGCACTTGCACTTCTTGCTCTTCGCCTTGGTGGCCGTGGACTTCGCGGCAGGCGCCGCCGAGGTCACGTAGTGCGTGACCACGATCGTGGTCACGACCGGGGCGGGCGGCGTGTGGGTGCCGTTGCCCTCTTCTGCTGCCTCTTCCTCGTGCTGGCCGGCAGCCTGGTCCTGGTCGTTCGACTGCTCGGTCTTGTTCTTGTTGCTGGACTTCGCGCTCGTCGACGCCGTGTTGCTCTGGCTGACGTCGCCGTTGAAGCACCGGCGGCAGATGATCGTGACGCCCGGTCCGACGTAGCTGTTGCTCTGCGTCGTGGTGGCCGTGGACGTCGCGCTCTGGTCGGTGTTGTTCGAGTTCGAGCCCGACTGCGTCTGGGTGACGTCGTCGCCCGATCCCTCGCCCTCGGTGTCGCCACCGGCGGACTGGGACTGCTCGTTGCCCTGCTCGGTCTCGTTGCCGTTCTCGGCGTCAGCCGAGGTGTCGGCCTCGTTGCCCTGCTCCACGTCGCCGTTGAAGCAACGCTCGCAGTCGATGGTCGTGCCACTCGGGACGTAGTCGTTCGACTGCGTCGTCGTGGCCGTGCCGGTCGCCGACTGGCTCGTGCCGTTCGAGTTCGAGCCGGACTGCGTCTGGTCAACGACGTCGCCCGCACCCGCGCCCTCGGTGTCGCCACCGCCGGCCGACTGGGACTGCTCGTTGCCCTGCTCGGTCTCGTTCTCGTTCTCGGCGGAGGCCGAGGTGTCGGCCTCGTTGCCCTGCTCGACGTCGCCGTTGTTCGAGCGGTCGCCCGATGAGCCGGAGCCCTGGCCGCCGTTCGAGTTCGACTGCGTCGTGTCGGCCGTGCCGGTGGCCGACTGGCTGGTCTCGTTCGAGTTCGAGCCGTCCTGGGTCTGGGTGACGTCGTCGCCCGCGCCCGCGCCCTCGGTGTCGCCACCGCCGGCGGACTGCTCCTGCTCGTTCGACTGCTCGGTCTCGTTGCCGTTCTCGGCGGAGGCCTCGGTGTCGGCCTCGTTGCCCTGCTCCACGTCGCCGTTGCTCGAGCGGTCGCCCGAGGAGCCGGAGCCCTCGCCGCCGTTCGTGTTCGACTGCGTCGTGGTGCCGGTGCCCGTCGCCGACTGGCTCGTGCCGTTCGAGTTCGAGCCGGACTGGGTCTGGGTGACGTCGTCGCCCGCGCCCGCGCCCTCGGTGTCGCCACCGCCGGCGGACTGCTCCTGCTCGTTCGACTGCTCGGTCTCGTTGCCGTTCTCGGCGTCAGCCGAGGTGTCGGCCTCGTTGCCCTGCTCCACGTCGCCGTTGTCCGAGCGGTCACCGGAGCTGCCCGAGCCTCCACCGTTCGAGTTGTCCTGCGTCGTGGTCGCCGTTCCCGTGGAGGACTGGCTGGTGCCGTTGCTGTTGCTGCCCGACTGCGTCTGGGACACGTCGTCCCCGGCGCCGGCACCGTCCGTCTCGCCGCTTCCCGCGGACTGGGACTGGTCGTTGCCCTGCTCGGTCTCGTTGCCGTTCTCGGCAGATGCCTCGGTCTCGGCCTCGTTGGACTGCTCCGCGTCTCCGTTGTTGGAGCGGTCGCCGCCCTCGGAGGAGCCGGTGCCCGAGTTGTCGTTGCTCTGCGTCGTGGTCGCCGTTCCCGTGGAGGACTGGCTGGTGCCGTTGCTGTTGTCGCCTGACTGCGACTGGTCGACGACGTCCCCGGAGCCTGCGCCCTCGGTGTCGCCGCTACCAGCGGCCTGCTCCTGCTCGTTGCCCTGCTCGGTGGCGTTCTCGTTCTCGCCCTCGGCAGAGGTGTCGGCCTCGTTGCCCTGCTCGGTCTCTCCGTTGTTCGAGCGGTCGCCCGAGCCCGAGCCTTCGGCTCCTGCGGTGTTGTCCTGCGTTGTGGTCGCCGTGTCCGTCGCGCTCTGACTGGTGCTGTTGGTGTCGGTGCCGGACTGCGTCTGTGTGACGTCGTCCCCGGCGCCCGCGTCCTGGCCGAATGAAACGGCCGGGGCGCCACCGATGGTCAGCGCGAGGATGCTCACGGCGAGAGCCAACTTGCTTCTCACGGTGATTCCTCCTGATTCGATTTGATCGCCGGGCCAAAGACCCCCGGCGTGGCCCTCTTTGCCAGCCGGAGCGGCTAGCCGGGGCGCTCGATCGGAGGTGCGTATGCCGACGGCCTCCACGTTGCCGCCGATGTGCGAAAAGCTCTGTTCCAGTCGGGAGGCACCAGGCGGAACACCGCGAGGATGCCGAGCACCGTCAGCGTGAGCACCGCGGCACCACCGCCGGAGTTGCCACCGAACAGGCCGGCGAACAGGCCGCTGTTGCCGGCGTCCGACACCATGCGCGCGGAGCCGTCCGCGTACGCCTTGGCAGCGTCACGCGCGGCGCGCTCGCGCGAGCCGAGCGCGGGCATCCGCGCCACCGCCGTCGCGATCGAGCCGATCGCGGTGAAGCTTGCGAGCGCGTCCCGTCCGCCGCTGTCGCTCGAGCCGCCGGTCCCGATGATGAACGCGTCGCCCTGATCGGTCCATGCCCAGTCCTCGCCGGTGCCTGCGGCCGGCAACTGCGCCGGCGGCGCGAACTGGCCGCCCAGGACGGCGCTCTGCGCGGGGGTCTGCGGAGCGGGCGGGGCGCTGTCACGTGGCGCGTCGACCCGTTGCGTCGTGCTGCTCGCGGCCTGCTGATGATCGGCCGCCGCCGGCGGGTTGATGACCGCGTCGGGCGGCGGGTCGACCGGGGCGGGCGGCGGCGGCTCCGGGTCGGGCACCGGGATCGGCTCGGGCGCCGGAGGCTCCGGGAGCGGGGGCGGCTCCGGCGCGACCTGCTCGACCGGCGGAGTCTGCGCCGGCGGATCGGTCACGGGCGGCGCGCTCGCGTCCTGCGCGAACGCAGCGGTTGCGCACGTCGTGAGCATCGCCGCGCAGACGGCCGCTACGAACAACGCGCGAATCAAGTTCAAGGGAGCGGACATGCTCCGGGGGGCGCTACGGGGCCTGGGCCATGAAACGAAGTCGACACGTGAGGACCTCCACCTCTGCGTGCAATTTCCCTTGGTGAGGAACGTCCGTGTTGAGGGACCCAGATCCCCTCTGATCCGGAAGCTATCCGCGTCTTTCCGCGAAGCGCAACCAACACGTCGGAACTGCAACTCGACTTGCACGCGCAATCGGCCGTGCAGGGGTGCGCGATTCGCTTCCGACTTTGCGTTTTCCCTGGAATCGTTCGTCGCGATGAGAAGAGGCATCGCCGATTGGAGCGCCGCCGCACTTGCGATCGCCGTGATGGCGTTCGGTGGACTGATCGTCGTCAAGCCGGCGATCGACCATTGGGACGACGTCTACCGCAGCGACCCGTTCGTGGTCGGGACGACCACGCAGACGCTGCGCACGCGCGAGCCCGCCGACGGCAAGTCGCAGGCGTCGAGGCCGCGCGTCAGCCGCACGACCACCACGACGACAGAGGACGCGTCGTCGTTCGCGGAGCGCCTCCTCGGCAAGAGCGGGACCCTTCTGCTGCGGCTCGGCCTCGTCGGCCTCGTCGCGTACCTCGCGGCCGCCGTGCTCCAGCGAGCCCTGCTCGGGAACTATTCGCTGCGGCGCGCGCAGGCCGCGCCCGGCCCCCGGTCCGTGCCCGAGCCGGCCCTCAGCGGGAACGGCAAGCTGCGCTCCGCGAAGGCCGAGCCGGCCGATGCGCCCACCGCAACGCTTCAGAACGGCGCGGACACGCCGCCCGATCCAGCCGCGGGGAACCTGGCGCCCGGCATCGCCAAGCTCGTGTCCTCGCGCCGTGAGGCGCTCGGGCTGTCACAACGCGAGCTGGCGAAACGGGCCGGCATCAGCCACACGGTCGTGTCGCGCATCGAGGGCGGCGACCACTCCCCGAGCCCCAAGACGCTCGAGCGCCTCGCCGACGTTCTCGGCTGACGCGCCCCCCGACGCCGCCACCCGCGGTGGTGGCGCGGATTCCTCTCGCTATGCGATCGAAAGCCGCGCCACCGTGGTGCGCGGGCGGTGTTTCTCCGGTGCGATCGTGACCGGCAACGGCGGGTTGCGTGCGCGCAACACCCGAGAGCAACACCGCGGTTGGTGCTCAGGCGGTGAGCAACACCGTCAGGGTCATGGCGCTGCGGGGCGCACCGCGCGGGCCCGCCGTGCGAGCGCTCGTACGACCAGCCCGGCGATGAAAGCGGCGGGGAGACCGAGCATCGCGGCGAGCGGCACGTCGATCCCGGCCTTCTCGAAGAGGGCGAGGGACGCGGCGATCATCACCACACCGAGTGCCGTCCGCAGCAACCCGCTCGGGAGCCTCACGATCAAATGGCTGCCGAGCCAGACCCCCGGGATCGACCCGATCAGGATCGCGCCCACCAGCTCGAAGTCGACGTTGCCGGCGGCGATGTGGGCGACCGAGGCCGCGGTCAGCAGGACAGCCGCGTGGAAGACGTCCGTGCCCACGACCTGACGTGGCACCAACCGGTAATACGCGATCAGGAACACGGCGATCAGGGTCCCCGACCCGGCCGAGGTGAGCCCGATCACGAAGCCGGTCGAGGCGCCGATCGCGACCGCGGCCACCTTGTGACCTCGCGTGAGGGCGAAGCTCTCTCGCTCACGGGCGTGGGCGGCGACCGCGAACAGCGCGCGCCCGAGCACGATCACCCCGACCACGACCAGCGCGACCGCGAGCATCGTGAGGACGATGTCGTCCAGCTCGTCCCCGTAGCGGTCGTGAAGCCACTCGATCACCCAGACCCCCGCGATCGCCGCGGGCACGCTGCCGACCGCGAGCCAGAACGAAAGCCCGAGGTTCACCGTTTTGAGGCGCAGGTGGCGCCATCCGCCGACGCTCTTGGTGACCGCGGCGTAAGTGATGTCCGAGCCCACCGCGGTCACCGGGGCCGTGCCGAACACGAGGATCAGGAGCGGCGTCATGAGCGATCCCCCGCCCATGCCGGTCATCCCGACGAGGAAGCCAACGCCGAACCCGAACGGGATCAGGAGCGGATCCATTTGTCTCTCCCGATGGCTGGGCCGTCAGGCCGGCCCGGTCGGCGCCTCGGCGCTCTCCCGCATCGAATTGATGAGAATGTCGGCCACCTCGGGCCTCGTGAACTCCTCCGGGGGGCGCTCGCCGGCCGCGAGCATCTCACGGACCTTCGTGCCCGAGAGGAAGACCCGGTCGTCGGGGCCGGCCGGGCTCGTCTTGCTGGTGGCCATGCCCTTCGTCAGCTTGCAGTAGAAGGAGTGCTCGAACATCATCGGCTCGATCCCGAGCTCCTGTGGATCGAACTCGGAGAAGATCTCCTGGGCGTCGTAGGTCCCGTAGTAGCTCCCGACCCCGGCGTGGTCGCGCCCGACGATGAAATGGGTGCACCCGTAGTTCTTGCGGATCAGGGCGTGGAAGATCGCCTCGCGCGGCCCGGCGTAGCGCATCGCGGCCGGGTTCACGGCAAGCGCGACGTGGTCGGCCACGTAGTAGTGGTCGATCAGGGCCTCGTAGCAGCGCATCCGCACGGCGGCGGGGATGTCGTCGGACTTCGTCTCCCCGACGAGCGGGTGGATGAACAGGCCGTCGACGGACTCGAGCGCAGCCTTGGTGATGTACTCATGCGCACGGTGGATCGGGTTGCGGGTCTGGAAGCCGACGATGGTCTTCCACCCACGCTCGCCGAAGGACGCCCTGGATGCTGCCGGCGGCAGGATGTACGGCTTGAAGGCCTCGGGATGCTCGGGCAGGTCGACCGCCCGGACCGGCCCGGCGATGCAGCGCGTGCCCTCGGCGTAGACGGCGGCGACCCCGGGGTGCTCGCGGTCATCGGTGCGGTAGACGTGGCGCGCCTCGCGTTCGAGGTCACGCTCGAACACCTCCTCGACGTCGATCACGCCGAGCAGTCGCCCGCCCTCGCCGTGTAGCGCGAGGCGGTCGCCATCGGCCGCATCGGCGTCGGTCGCGAGCGTCACGGGGATGCTCCAGGGCAGCCCGTTCGCGAGCCGCATCTCGTCCACCACCCGGCGCCAGTCGTCGGAGCCCTGGAAGCCCCGCAGCGGGCTGAACCCGCCGACGGCGAGCAGCTCGAGGTCGGCAGCCTGCCTCGGCGTGAGCGCGACGGAGTCGAGCGAACCTGCTTCTTTGACCAGCTCGTCGCGCTTCTCGGCGCGGGCGAGCAGGTCGACCAGCTCGCCTCCGTGAGGCTCGATCATCGAAAGGCCGGCGGCGCCGGGGCTACTTGGACTCTGATGGGTGCAGTCCGCACTCCACCTTTTCCTGGCCTGCCCAGCGACCCGCGCGCGGGTCCTCTCCGGGCATCACCTGGCGGGTGCAGTGGGTGCAACCGATCGACGGGTAGTTCTGGTCGTGCAGAGGGTTGTAGGGGACGTCGTGCTCGTGGATGTACGCCCACACGTCGTTGAGCGACCAGTCCGCGAGCGGGTTCGCCTTGATCAGGCCGAACTTGTCGTCCACCTCGACCTTGCGCGAGTTGGCACGCGTCGGGGCCTGGTCGCGGCGGATCCCGGTGATCCAGGCGTCGACGGAGCCGAGCGCCCGCTTCAGCGGCTCGACCTTGCGGATCGAGCAGCACTGGTTGGGCTCCCGCGCCCACAGCTCGTCGCCGTGGAGCTTCGCCTGCTCCTCGAGGGTGATGTTGTGGTAGCGCTCGAAGTTGAAGCCGTACCGCTCGACGAAGCGGTCCCGGGTCTCGTAGGTCTCGTCGAAGAGGACGTCGGTGTCCAGGTAGAAGACGCGGATCTCAGGCTCGATCCGGTGGAGCATGTCGAGCAGCACCGACTCCTCCTGCTGGAACGAGCACGCTACGTAGAGGCTGGGGTGGAACTGGTCGACCATCCACCGCAGCGTCGCTTCCGGTCCCTGGGGCTCGAGCTCGACGGCGATCTGCTCCAGCTCCTCGGCTGTCCAGTTCTTGGTTGCTGTGGGCATGCAGATCCTTTCGAGGTTGGGCGGAGCGTTCCCTTCGGAACGACAAAATAACACAATCCCGACTGGAATTAGCCCTATTCCGCTTTCAAGGGTGTTTCGGACCACTCGGCGGAGGCCTTTAGCGCCAAGAGAGAGGCCCGCCGCGACGGCGGGCCTCTGAACAATTGACCGTCCGGCGGCGAGCCGCCCGGACGGGTTCGCCGCAGGTGGGGCTGCGGTTACTCGCTGACGCGTTCGATCAGGAACGCGACACGCACGTGGGCGCGCCACTCGTCGAGGTTGTCGCCGCGCAGGCCGGTGGACACGAGGTCCACGGCCTTGATGTTCCGCAGCGAGCTGCGCGCCTCCGCGAGCGCTTGCTGGACCGCATCGTCCGAGCTCTTGCTCGAGGTGCCGATCAGCTCGATGATCTTGACTACCGCCATGCTCTCCTCCTCCGAATTCGGGGGTGATGGCGAGAGTTGTATCCGCTTCGCGACAAGCTCGCCATGCCGATCCCTAACTACCCCAGGGCTCGGGGTCGCCCCACGGGGTCGGGGCCTCGAGGCCGATGCCCTCGGCGATCGCTGCGCGCGCCCACGGGTTGCCCGCCTCGCGCCGGGGCGCGATCACCGGCGCGGTGTCGTGCAGGAACCGCTCGAGCGCAGCCGCGATCGCGGCTGCCTGCCGAGGGCTCGCGGCCGGGGCGATCAATTCGATCGCCGGTCGCGGCGGACGTCTTTTGCCGTTGATGGTCATGCTTTGGAATATCGAGAGGGCCTCGCCCTCACCTATAGCGATGGCCACGATACCCGTACTCGATCACGACGGCGTGCTGGCGGCGGTCTCGCCGCGGGAGGCGATCGACCGCGTGCGCGACGGGTTCGTCAGCTTCGCCCGCGGCGAGTGGCACATGCCGCCGAAGGTCTACCTGCCGAGCCCTCCGAACGGGGACTTCCGCGCGATGCCGGTGCGCGGCGAGGGTCTCGCGATCCTCAAGTGGATCACCTCGTTCCCCGGGAACCCGCGCCGTGGCCTGCCCGACGGTCACCGGGATCGTGCTCGTCTCGGACGCGAACAACGGCGAGCCGCTCGCGATGCTCGACGCGCGCGCCGTGACCGCGTTGCGCACGGGAGCCGCGGCGGCGGTCGCGACGCAGGAGCTCGCGCGCGAGGACGCGGACACGATCGGGCTCGTCGGGTGCGGCCTCCACGGCCTGTGGGTGGGCCGCTGCCTCGCTGATGCCGAGTACGGGCCGGGCATCTGCTTCGACCCCGACCCGGATGCCGCCGGCCGCGTCGCCGCGGAGCTCGGCTGGGAGGTCGGCGACCTTCCGGAGGCGCTCGCGTGTGAGGTCGTCTGCACGGTCACGCCGGGCGGCGAGACCGTGGTGGTGGCCGACGCGCTGCGCGCGGGGCAGCATCTGAACCTGCTGGGCGCCGACGGCCCCGGCAAGGCCGAGGCGTCGGTTCAGGCGGTCGAGCGGGTGCTCGCGCGGGGCCGCCTCTTCTGCGACGAGTGGGAGCAGGCGAGCCACGGCGGCGAGCTGACCGGCGCGGTCGCCGCGGGCATCGTCAGCCGCGAGGACGTGACCGAGCTCGGCGAGGTCTGCGCCGGCCTCGCGCAGGGACGGCGCTCCGACGACGAGATCACCCTTTTCGACTCGACGGGCCTCGCGATCCAGGACCTCGCGATCGCGCTGGGCGCGCTCGAGGCGCTACGGGTGGGCGCGGTTCGGGCCCAGACTCTGGCGCTCTAGGCGAGTCCTGCCCGTCGTCCCCGATCGCGCCCTCGAGCTCGAGCAGGAAGACCTTGTTCTCGATCCCGCCGCCGTAGCCGCCGAGCCCTCCGCCCGAATGCAGGACCCGGTGGCACGGCACGATGATCGGGATCGGGTTCGAACCAAGCGCGTTACCCGCGGCGCGCGCCCCGCGCGGGCTCCCGGCCGCTCCCGCCATCTCTCGGTAGGTCGACACCCCGCCGTAGGGGATCCGCGCCGTGTGTTGCAGCACCCGCCTCCCGAAGCCACCCGTGAGCTGCCAGTCGAGCGGGAGCGCAAAGCTCGTGCGCCGGCCCTCGAAGTACTCCTCGAGCTCGCTGCGCACGGCGTCGAAGTAGCCCGGCGCCTCGATGACCCGCGGGGACACGCGCCGGCTCAGCTCGGCGAGCACGCGCTCGGGGTCGTAGTCGTCGCCGAACGAGATGCGCACCAGCCCACGTCGCGTCGCCGCGACCAGCACCGGCCCCACCGGCGTGTCGAGCGTCGTGTAGGCGACGTCGAGCAAGCCCTGATCGGCCGCCCGCGATGCAAGCTGCTCCGCAGCAGTCTCCGCGTGCGCCGAGACGTCCGCGCGCGCGGCCTTCGACAGCGCCTGCTCCAGCTTCTTCAACGATCCCATGTCGACCTCAGCTTGGTCAGTCCTTCGTGGACGTTTCTGCGCGCGGCATCCGGGGAGCATCTGAGGACCCGCCCGATCTCCTCGTGCGGGAGGTCACCGGCGAACCTCAGAACCACCGCGGCGCGCTGCTTTCCGGGGAGTCGCCGGACCTCTTCCCAGAGCTCGTCGTCGGGCCCGGCGCCGTCGAGGCTCGCCGTCTCCGGAGGCTCCGCCATCGGCACCGGCCGCCGGCTCCGCGCACGATGGGTGTCGAGCGCCTTGCGGTGCGCGATCGTGAGGATCCAGGAACGCAGGTTCGACCCGTTGCGAAGCCGCGGGTACGCGCGCATCGCGGAGATGAACGTCTCCTGGAAGCAGTCGTCGGCGTCCTGGCGGCCGACGTAGCCCACGAGGAACCGGTAGACGTGCTCTCGATGATCGTCCAGGAAGACCTGGAATGGAGGCGGAGCCACAGCCGTTGAACGTCCCGGCGTCGCGGAACGTGAGGTCGGCCTAGCCGCTGCCGCCGTAGCGCTCACCCGCGCGCGCTCGCTCGAGCCCCACCCACAAGACCTCCATCGCGACCGCGACGATCATCTCGCGCGGCAGGTCGGGGTGGTCGTTCCACCACGCCGAGAGCGAGATCGCCGCACCGACCATCGCGACGGCGACGCCCTCCAGCTCCAACTCATGGGGAACCCCGTCGCCGCGATCGTAGTCCTGTGCCGCGAGCGCGGCGATGATCTTCACCGAGCGGTCCATCACCCCCGCCTGGATCTCGGCGATCTCCGGTTCGAGCACATCCTTCATGAGCATTTGCCACAGCTGGCGGTGGTCCTCGACGAAGGTGAAGAAGGCGTCGAGCCCGCGCCGCACCCGCTCGCCCGTCGGCTGGTCGGGAGCCGCCGCCTGCATGAGATGCGCCAGCAGCTCGCGGTTCGCGTGCTGGAGGATCTCCGTGTAGAGCTCCTGCTTGCCGTCGAAGTGGCGGTAGAGCAGCCCCGGCGAGACGTCGGCAGCGTCCGCGATCTGCTCGATTCGCGCGCCCTCGTAGCCTCGCTCGGCAAAGACCTGCGTGGCGGCCTCGACCAGGCGCTCGCGCCTGACCTCCGGGCGCAGGCGCTGTCGCTTCGCTGGCTTGGGAGGCGATTTGGCCACGAGAGCATTATGTCTCGGAGCGCCGTCGAACTGCCCGGTTCGCTACAGCGGGATGTTGCCGTGCTTGCGCTTGGGCCGCTCGATCCGCTTGGTCTGGAGCGTCTCGAGCGCGTTGATCAGGCGCGGGCGGGTCTCGTGCGGGACCAGGACGTCGTCGATGTATCCGCGCTCGGCCGCCGTGTAGGGATTCGCGAAGCGCGCCTTGTAGTCGGAGATCAGCTTGGCGCGCCGCTCATCCGGCGTCGGGGACTTGTCGAGGTCGCGGCGGAAGATGATGTTGACGGCGCCCTCGGGGCCCATCACGGCGACCTCGGCCGTCGGCCAGGCGAAGTTGAAGTCGGCCCGCATGTGTTTGGAGTTCATGACGTCGTAGGCGCCGCCGTAGGCCTTGCGCGTGACGACCGTCAGCTTCGGCACCGTCGCCTCGGTGAACGCGTACAGCAGCTTCGCGCCGTGCCGGATGATGCCGCCCCATTCCTGATTGGTGCCGGGCAGGAACCCGGGCACATCGCAGAAGGTCAGCAGCGGGACGTTGAACGCGTCGCAGAAACGTACGAATCGCGCGCCCTTCACCGACGAGTCGATGTCGAGCACGCCGGCCATCGCGCGGGGCTGGTTGCCGACCACGCCGATCGGGTGGCCGTTGAGCCGCGCGAACCCGATCACGATGTTCTGGGCCCAGTGCTGGTGCACCTCGAAGAAGTCCCCGTCGTCGACGATGCGGGCGAACACGTCGCGCATGTCGTAGGGCTTCTGCGGGTCCGCCGGGACGATCGTGTCGAGCTCGAGGTCCATGCGGTCCGGTGGGTCCGTCGGCGCGTAGTGCGGCGCCTTCTCGAGGTTGTTGAGCGGGAGGAAGCTCATCAGGTAGCGCACGTCCTCGAGGCACTCCTCCTCGCTCTCGGCCGCGAAGTGCGCGACGCCGGACTTCGTGTTGTGCGTCATCGCGCCGCCGAGCTCCTCGAAGGTCGGCTCCTCGCCGGTCACGGTCTTGATCACGTCGGGTCCCGTGATGAACATGTGCGAGGTCTCCTTGACCATGAAGATGAAGTCGGTCATCGCCGGGGAGTAGACGGCGCCGCCCGCGCAGGGCCCCATGATCACGCTGATCTGCGGGATCACGCCCGAGCAGTCGACGTTGCGCACGAACACGTCGCCGTATGCGCCGAGCGACACCACGCCCTCCTGGATGCGCGCGCCGCCGGAGTCATTGATGCCGATCACGGGGCAGCCGATCTTGGCCGCGAGATCCATGATCTTGCACATCTTCTCCGCCATCACCTCGCCGAGCGAGCCACCGAAGACCGTGAAGTCCTGGCTGAATACGCATACGGTGCGCCCGTCGATCGTGCCGTGGCCGGTCACGACCGCGTCGCCCCAGGGCCGCTTCTTGTGCATCTCGAACTCGTAGGTCCGGTGTCGCACGAAAGTGTCGAGCTCCTTGAAGGAGCCGGGGTCGAGCAGCTTCTCGACCCGCTCGCGGGCGGTCATCTTGCCCTTGGCGTGCTGCTTGGCGACCGCGTCCTCGGACGCGGAATGGGCGGCCTGAAAGCGCAGATCTTCGAGCTGCGCCAGCTTCTCCTCGTATGTCTCGGGAACCTTGGCTCGCATGCGGGGGTGCGAAATGGTACTGGTCGCGAGTGGTAGGTTCGGCGCGTGCGGAGGTTTCTGCGCTGGTTCCTCGCTGTCTCGTTCGCCGCCGGAGCTGGAGGCGTCGCGGTCGCCAGCCCGCAGTTCTCCGCGACCGTCGGACTGACCTTCTCCTCGTCGACGCCCGGCTCGCCGTCCGGCCTGGACGTCCTCGCCACTTGGACTGATCCGGGCGGTGTCAACGGCGTGCCGAAGGCCGTCACGAAGATCGAGTTCGTCGGAAATCCGGGCACGAGGTTCGACACGTCCGCCCTGCCGCGCTGCAGGGCGTCGGACGAGGACATCGCGAACCTCTCGGTGCGCGCGTGCCCGCGTTCGAGCAAGATCGGGACGGTGAAGGGCCAGGGCCTGATCGTGACGGGCAATCCGTTCAACACGATCGCGACGCTGTTCAACGGCCGCCGCGAGATCATCGTGATCGTCAGGCTCGTCGACGACGGCAGGCTGATCACGTACTTCCGCGACGATGTGCGGCGCGGCTCGGTCGCGGTCAACCTCAAGATCCCCGGCGGGATCGCGTTGACGAGGTTCGAGGCACACCTCCCACGCCACTTCCGCAAGTACAAGGGGAAGCGCAAGGCATACCTGACCACGCCGTCCAAGTGCCCACCGAGTGGCGCCTGGACGACGACCGCGAACTTCACCTACAGGGACGGGTCGTCGCAGCAGCTTGCCGCGACCACGCCCTGCAAAGCGGGTTAGGCGCAGCACCCGGCGAGTGCCGCATGGACAGCTGGGTACCCGTGGGGGTGCCCAAGTGTCCAGCGAGCGCTGGAGTGCTAGCCGGCCTGGAGTGAGCTGGCGCCGAGGTGGTCGAGCAGCCCCTCGAGCGAGCGCTCGAGCTCGCGGCGCGTCTCGCCCCGCTCCCACGGCACGCCCTTCGCCTTGGCGACGGCCCGCACGCGGGTGCCCCAGCCCGAGGCCACGAGGTCGATCGCGCCCGTCGAGTCAGGTCCGGCCCACTCGACGCGCGCGGGCGCGTCGGCGGCCTCGACCTTCACGTCCCCGAGCCAACGCCGCAGGCCCTCCTCCGAGCCGATCTCCGTCCACAGCTCGGGGGGCGATTTCACCAGCGTGCGTTCGACCTCGATTGACGCCATGTCCGCGAGTTTCACGCGGGCCACCGAATTCCTGCCGCGGAAGATGTTAAGTGCGGGCAGCGGTGCCGAGCGGTTCTAGCCACTCGGGCGGAAACGAAGGGCGCACATTGCCCGCGTACCAGGGGTACAGGCGCCGTCCGAGATCCGCGGCCGGGCGTGACCCGAGCCGCGCACGTACGTCCTCGAAGCTCATCAGCAGGGCGATCGTCGCGCCGATCTGGAAGTCGGCGGCGTTCGGCACGTCGCCTCCGATCACGTCCTCCTGCATCAGCCGGTCCACCTTGTCGAGCGCCGGGCCAAGGTCCGCCAGCGTGCGGCGCACGGTGTCGTCGGTCGAGTCGTTCATGCGGATCGCGACGCGCAGGATCGGCCCCGAGGTCGCGGCCGCGACACGCGGGGGCATCCCGAAACGCGCGCCCGCCCCGGCGCCCTCCAAGAACGAGACCTGGTCGGACTTGTGCCGTTTGAGCGCCCACCAGCTGATCGTGCGCGCCAGCTGCTGGAACACCTCGTCCCCCCAGCGCTCGGCTTCCTCGACCGCGGCGCGGCGGTCCGGGTCGGTTGGGAACAGCGGGGGCTCCGGCTGTAGCGTGTCCAGCTCGCGGGAGATGCTGCGCGACCCCTGCACGCGCCGCCCGTCGTCGAACTTCAGCCCCGGCACCCTGTTGCCCGGGAAGCCGGCGACCCGCATCAGCGCCCGGCTGGCGACCGGCGGCATGTCGACCCGCCGGTACTCGATGCCCTTGTGCTCGAGCATCGCGCGCGCGGCGGCGGCGGGGTGCGACCCGGGGATCGAATAGAGCTTGAGAGTCATGAGCGACTCAAACGGGGGGTTTGTACTCGCCGAAGACTTCGCGCATCACGTTGCAGACCTCGCCGATCGTCGCGCGCTCACGCAACGCGTCCTTGATCGGGTACAGCAGATTGCCGTCACCCTCGGCAACCTTACGCAGGTCCTGCAACCGCTGCGCGACCGCCCCTTGGTCACGCGCCTCCTTGAAGGCCTTGAGCCGGCCGACCTGCTCCTGTTCGGTACGCGGGTCGATGCGCAGGATCTCCACGTCGAGCTGGCCGTCCTCCTCGACGTAGTCGTTCACTCCCACGAGCACGTCCTGCCCCGTCTTGATGCGCGTGTGGAAGGCCCACGCGGCCTCCTCGATCTCGCGCTGCAGGAATCCGGCCTCGATCGCGCGCACCGAGCCGCCGAGGTCCTCGACGCGCTGCATCAGCGCGCCCGCCTGTTCCTCGATGTCGGCGGTCAGGCGCTCTACGTAATAGGAGCCGGCGAACGGGTCGACCGTGTCCGCCGCGCCGGACTCGTGCGCGATCACCTGTTGCGTGCGCAGCGCGATCTTCGCCGAGCGCTCCGTCGGCAGCCCGAGCGCCTCGTCGAAGCCGTTCGTGTGCAGCGACTGCGTGCCTCCGCACACCGCCGCGAAGCCCTGGAGCGCGACCCGCACGATGTTGTTCTCGGGCTGTTGTGCGGTGAGCGTGGAGCCGCCGGTCTGGGTGTGGAAGCGCAGCATCTGCGAGCGCGCGTTCTTCGCGCCGAAGCGGTCGCGCATGATCTCCGCCCACATGCGCCGCACCGCGCGGAACTTCGCGATCTCCTGGAAGACGTTGTTGTGCCCGTTGAAGAAGAACGCGAGCTGCGGCGCGAACTCGTCCACCGCGAGGCCGGCGTCGATCGCGGCCTGCACGTAGGCGATCGCATTCGAGAGCGTGAACGCGACCTCCTGCACCGCCGAGCAGCCCTTCTCACGCATGTGGTAGCCGGAGATCGAGATCGTGTTCCACTTCGGCACGTGCGCGTGGCAGTAGGCGAAGATGTCCGTCGTGAGGCGCATCGCGCCCTCCGGCGGGTAGATGAAGTTGCCGCGCGCCGCGTACTCCTTGAGGATGTCGTTCTGGACCGTGCCGCGCAGTTGCTCGGACGACACGCCCTGCTCCTCGCCGACCAGCTCGTAGAGGAGCAGCAGGATCGCGGCCGGCGCGTTGATCGTCATCGACGTCGATACCTGGTCCAGCGGGATCTGGTCGAACGCCGTGCGCATGTCGTCGATCGAGTCGATCGCGACGCCCGTGCGCCCGACCTCGCCGAGGCACAGCGGGTCGTCCGAGTCGCGCCCGAGCTGGGTCGGCAGGTCGAACGCCATCGAGAGCCCGGTCGAGCCCTTCTCGAGCAGGTAGCGGTAGCGGACGTTCGTCTCCTGCGCGGTCGCGTATCCGGCGTACTGGCGCATCGTCCAGCGCCGCGAGCGGTACATCTCAGGATGGATGCCGCGCGTGAACGGGTACTCGCCCGGCTCGCCGAGCCGCTCCTCGACGTCGAGGTCGGCGATGTCCTCGGGCTCGTAGACCGCCTGGATCTCGATCCCGGAGTCGGTGAAGCGCCGGGGGTCGTCGGGGCCGACGTCCGGCGCGATGCCGGGATGGGAGGAGTCAACTGCTCCCGGTTTGGGCGGCGCCTTCGCCATGCCGTAAGGATAGTCCCGGGCGCCGGTCGACTCGGCGCCGCCGAGCTACGACTCGCTCGGGTCGTAGCGTCCGCTACCGCATAGCATCTACAGCATGTTCGTGGACGTTCGCCTGTTCGCGATTCTGCGCGAGCGGGCCGGCAGGGGGTCGGTGACCGTCGAGGTCTCCGACGGCGCGACCGTCGGGGATGCGGTCGACGCCGTCGCGCGCGAGCACGGTCTTGCCGACCTGATCGCACGCATGCCCGTCGTGATGGCGGTCAACCGCGAGTACGCACGTGCCGATGCGACGCTCGCCGAGGGCGACGAGCTGGCACTGATCCCGCCGGTCAGCGGCGGCGACTTTGCCACGTCGGCGACGCACGCACGGGTGTCGGAGGAGCCGCTGTCGCTCGAACGGCTCGCGCGGCTGGTCGGCCGTCCGTCCGCCGGCGCCGTCGTGACCTTTCAGGGCACCACCCGGGACGTCGAGCACCTCGAGTACGAGGCCTATCGCGAGATGGCCGAGGAGCGGATTGCGGCGATCGTCGCGGATGCGGTGACGCGCCACGGCCTCGCGGCCGCGGCCGCGGAGCACCGCGTCGGCATCGTCGCGCTCGGCGAGGCGAGCGTCGCCGTCGCCGCGTCGGCCGCGCACCGGGCCGAGGCGTTCGCGGGGGCGCGCGAGATCATCGACCGCATCAAAGCCGAGGCGCCGATCTGGAAGAAGGAGGTCGAGGGGGGCGAGGGGCGCTGGGTCGAAGGGACTCGTCCCGACAGCGATGCACGATGAGCTCCGCGCGCTTCCCTCGGTAGAGCGCCTGCTCCAGACGGAGCCGCTGCGCTCGGCCGCCGCCCATCATCCGCGGGCGCTCGCCGCGGATGCCGCGCGCCGTGAGCTCGAGCGTTGCCGCGACGCGATCAGGGCCGGAGACGCCGCCCCCGAAGCCCGCGAGATTGCGATCCACGCGACGGGCGAGCTCCAGCGCGCGGGGCGCGCGTCGCTCGGCCCCGTGATCAACGCGACAGGCGTCGTGATCCACACCAACCTCGGCCGCGCGCCGCTCGCGTTCGAAGCGCTCGAGGCGATCGACGGTGTGGCGGGCGGGTACTCCGACCTCGAGTACGACGTGACGACGGGGGAGCGCGGCAGCCGCCAGGCGCACATCGAGCGCCTGCTGCGGGAGCTGACCGGTGCGCACGCGGCGATCGCGGTAAACAACAACGCGGCCGCGGTGTTCCTCGCCCTTACGGCACACGCGCGTGGGCGGGAGGTCGTGATCTCGCGCGGCCAGCTCGTCGAGATCGGCGGGTCCTTCCGGATCCCCGACATACTTGCGGCCTCCGGGGCGAGCCTCGTCGAGGTCGGGACCACGAATCGCACCAGGATCGCGGACTACGAGAGCGCGATCGGACCGCACACCGCCGCCGTCATGAGAGTGCACGCCGCGAACTTCAAGACGGTCGGGTTCACGGAGGACGTTGCGCTGAAGGATCTCGCGGCGCTCGCGCGTCACCGCGATGTCCTGCTGATCGACGACATCGGCTCGGGACTGCTCGCACACCGCGACGACGCGTTGCGCGACCTGCTGCGCGACGAGCCTGCCGCGCGCGAGAGCATCGCCGCCGGTGCGGACGTCGTTTGCTTCTCGGCCGACAAGCTGCTCGGTGGTCCGCAGGCGGGAATCTGCGTAGGGACGGGCGCGGCGATCGATCGCATGCGCACACACCCGCTCGCGCGCGCGATGCGGATCGACAAGCTCTCGCTCGCCGCGCTCGAGGCGACGCTGCGCCTCCACCTCGATCCCGAGCAGGCGGTGCGCGAGATCCCCGTCCTCGAGATGCTCGCTGCCCAGCGTGCCGTGCTCGAGGCACGCGCCAAGGCGATCCACGGCGGGATCGCCGCCGGCGCGCAGGGCGGTGTGTCGGCGAGGATCGTCCCGTCGGCGGGTCGCGCGGGCGGCGGGTCGCTGCCGATGCTCGAGCTCGAGGGGCCGGTCGTCGCGGTGACGGCGAGCGCAATCGGCGCCGCCGAGCTGCACGCGCGGCTGCGTGCCGGCGATCCGCCGATCGTCGCGCGTGTGCACGACGATGCGGTGCTGCTCGATCCGCGGACGATCGCCGAGGTCGAGGTCGACTTCGTCGTGCGCGGCCTGCTGGCGGCACTCGGCTGATCATGCGGGCTCCGGCGCTGACGATCGGAACGGCCGGCCACATCGACCACGGCAAGACCGCGTTGGTCGAGGCGCTCACCGGAGTCAACACCGACCGCCTTCCGCAGGAGCGCGAGCGCGGGATCTCGATCGAGCTCGGGTTCACGAGGCTCGACCTGCCCTCGGGTCGTGCGCTCGGCGTCGTCGACGTGCCCGGCCACGAGCGGTTCGTGCGCGCGATGGTCGCCGGCGCGACCGGTGTCGACATGTTCCTGCTCGCCGTGGCCGTCGACGACGGGGTGATGCCGCAGACCCGCGAGCACCTCGCTGTGCTCGAGCTGCTGGGAGTCCGGTCGGGGGTGGTGGCGCTCACGAAGGCGGACCTCGTCGACCGCGAGGGTCGCGCGCTGGCCGCCGCAGAGATCGGCGAGCTGCTCTCCGGCACCGCCTACGCGGGCGCGCCGGTGGTCGCGGTCAGCGCGGCGCGGCGCACCGGCATCGACGAGCTGCTGGACGCGCTCGAGCGCGCGGCCGGCGCCGCGGTCCCGCGCGAGCTCCGCGACGGACCGGCGCGCATGCACGTCGACCGGGCGTTCACGCTGCGCGGCATCGGCACCGTCGTGACGGGCACCCTGTGGTCGGGCGAGCTCGTGGAGGGCGCGGAGGTGCGCCTCGAGCCGCACGGCACGCCGTCGCGGATCCGGTCCCTGCACGTTCACGACGAGCGCGTCGCCGCGGCGTCGGCGGGACAGCGCGTCGCGCTCAATCTCGCCGGGGTCGGCCGCGGGGATGTGCACCGCGGGGACGTGGTGATCGCGCCCGGCGCGGGACTCGCGCCGACCTACCTGATCGACGGATCCGCGCGCATCCTCCCCGGCGCACGCCCCCTGCGAGCCGGATCGGTCGTGCACGTTCATCACGGCACGCGCGATACGCCGGCGCGCGTCGTGCCTCTCGAAGCCGAGGAGGTGCGCCCCGGCGAGGAGGGCCTCGTCCAGCTGCGTCTGCAAAAGCCGCTCGTCCCGGCCGCGGGCGACCGCTTCGTCGTGCGCCGCGTGGCCCCCGCCGACACGGTCGCCGGAGGGATCGTGATCGATCCACGTCCGCGCAGGCACGGGGCCGGCCCAGAGCACGTGCGCCGGCTGCGCGCGCACCGCGATGGCGACCCGCTCGAGGCGCTGCGTCTCGAGCTCGAGGCCGCTGCGTCGGGCGTCGGGAGCGAGGCGGGCGAGGCCCTCCTGGATGACCTGGTGCGTGCGGGCGAGGCCGCGCCCGCCGGCCGTGAGCAGCGCCGGTGGTTCACGCCGCGCGCCCTCGAGAGCGCGCGCGACACCGTGCTGCGTGCCGTGTCAGCGTCGGATCGGGGGGTCGGCCTGGGCGCGCTCGTGCAGATGTCCGGCCTGCGACCGGAGGCCGTCTCGGCCGTGACAGAGGAACTCCTCGCAGAGGGCGCGCTGAGCGCGCGCGGCGGCGTCTTGAACGCGGCGTCGCGGCCGGAGGACCCTCACGGGCGGCTTCTCGCGGGACTCGTGCGCGCCGACGGGCACGCGCCACGCGCCCCGGATGCCCTCGCGCAGGCGGCGGGGATCACGCGCGAAGAGGCGATCGCGAGCCTCGACCGGCTCGCGGGCGCGGGCGCCTTGGTGCGCATCGCCCGCGGGATCTACCTCGACCCAGGTGCCCTCGAGGCCGCCCGCGACGTCGCCGTGGCTGCCTGCGAGCGCGAGGGCTCGATCCGGATCGCGGGGCTACGCGACGCTCTCGGGATCGGCCGCAAGCACGCCCAGGCGATCCTCGAGCACCTCGACGCGTCGCGGATCATGCGGCGTCGGGGAGACGAACACGTGTTGCGAGGGCGTCGTTTCTAGTAGCTTGCCTGGAGCTATGCGGATGCGTCAGAGCATGGCCCAGCTCGAACGGGATTTCGAGGAGCAGGCGGTCCTCGAGCGCGATCAGCGCGCCCAGCTACGTCGCGCGGCCATAAAACGGACCCGGACCCGACGCCGGGCCAAGATCGAGCGCGGCCAGCAGCTGCGCTTCCTGCTGCTGATCTTCTCGATCGCGCTCACGGTGGTGATCGTCACCGTGGCGATGTTCGAGACGCTCGCCTGGCTGATGGGCTAGTAGGCCGGCGCCGTTCTTAGCTTCGCTCTTCGGTGGAGAGGTTCTCGAGCGCCTGGTCGACTTCTTCGCGGCCGCCCGCGGCCTTCTCCTGCTGAATCTCGAGGTAGACCTCTTTGCGGAACACGGGGATGGTGCGCGGTGCCTGGATGCCGATTCGGACCTTCTCGCCCATGATCGACAGGACCGAGACTTCGATTTCGTCCCCGATCATGATGCTCTGGTTCGATTTTCTTGTTAGGACAAGCAAGTTATCTGGCCCTCCATGCCCGCATCGTGTCCCGCCCGGCAACTAAACCAGCAAAGCAGGACCGAATCAATGGGGCTGGTCGGTTTCGCATGGGTTCTGTCTTTCCCGACCGGTGGCCGTGATCCTGCCCGCCTGACAACCCCGTAGAATCGATGACGGAGCCTTGGCAGCATCCGACCCGGCGCGCGCCGACCGGATGCCAAGCTCCTCACCCTACCGCCAACGGAAGAGACTTTGCGACGCCAACCATCCCTGCGCTCCCAGCTGAACCAGATTCGGCTTTGGGTGCGCCAGGGCCGCACCGATGCCTGGATCGCGCACAAGCTCGATATCGGCGTCGGGGACCTGGCCCGCTTCAAACGTGAGCACCAACTGGAGCAGGAGGAAGGCACGGCGCTGAAGCCGGCGGACCCGCTGTCCGTGGAGGCTCCCGAGTTCTCCGAGATCGAAGAGGAAGAGGACGAGGAAGAAGAGGACGAGCAAGAGGAGGAGGTCGAGGAGGACGAGCGGCCGCCTCGCTCGCGCTCGCGGTCCGGCGAGCGGTCCGGGTCGCGCGGACGAGGGAGCCGCCCGCCGCGACGGCGCGAGCCGCGCGCTGCTCGCGACGACGACGCGAAGGAGGAGCGCCCCGAGAGTCGCCCTCCGCAGGGCCGCCGTGACGAGAGTCGCCCTGCCGATCGCGCTTCGACCTCCTCCGACGAGGACGGTGACTCCCGCCCACGCCGTCGCCGTGGTCGTCGCGGGGGCCGGCGCCACCGGGCGCGCCGCGACGCTCTCGAGGCGACCTTCGACCACGGCGAGGAGGGCTACGGCCTGTGGCTCGACCCGTCGGTCGTCGACAACCCCGTGTACTCGGAGCACTGGGCCGGGCACCGCGCTGTGACGGTCTCGCTGGATGCCGACTCGATCGTGATCCGCCGCGTGCAGGCCACGAGTCCGGGCGCAGCCGACGAGCCGAGCGAAGACGAGGACGACGAGTAGGTCGTCAGCGCCGGGGCCGCGCAGGGCGACCGCCTGCGAAGTCCCACGCCTCCCGCATGTACAGGTAGAACGCGGCGTCGCCCGCTGCCGACACGTCGGTGAGATCTTCGTCGACCGGCACGGCCGCGATCCCAAGGTCGGTCAGGGAGTCCCCGCTCTCGCGATAGAGCGCGACCAGCTCGCTGACCGCGAAGCGGGAGCCGAGCCGCTTGCGCAGCTCGTCTTGGACCGCCGCCACCACACGGGCTAGCGCCCGGTGGCGCGCCGGGTCCGAGCGCGTCGCCTGCACGCGCGCATAACCCTCTTCCCACTGGAACACTGCGGTCTGAAGCCCGGCCTCCATCGAAGCGCCAAGCTAGCACTCCGGAACGCGGCTGCCGCCGGGGCCCGCTACCGGGGGAGGCCGCGCACCACGTAGACCCGCTCTCCGGGCCGCGCCATGCCGATGCGCCGCGCCTCGAGCTCCACGCGCGACGGCTGGCGCAGCTCGCGCTTGCGCGCCCGCAGGCCGGCGTTGTCGGTGCGCAGCTCGCGGACCTCCGAGCGGGTGTCACGGCTCAGCTGCCAGGCTTCGAAGTACCTGGTCGCGGGCTTGATGTAGAGCAGGAGCACAAGACCCAGCGCGATCAGCAGGCTGAGGCGCGCGACCCGGTCCCACCGGATGCCGCGCAGCGATATCGCCTGGGCGCCGACCGTCTCGGCACGCGCGCGTACAGGCCGCCGGCCACCGGAGGCTCTCCTTGCACGTGGGGTGGCGGCGCGTTTCGCCGTGGGAGGCATTCGGGCTGCTTTCCACGGCAGCGCGACAAACCCTGCCGCTTGAAATGGATACGGCGGGCATCTGCCCGCCGCGATCCTCCCCTACTACGAGCGGAATCTACCCTCGCCCGAGGCTAAGTAAACAGGTATTCGCTACCGAGCATGGCGCGGGAATGCGCGCCAGCCCGGGTACTCCGCGTCCGCGCCCAGCTCCTCCTCGATACGCAGCAGCTGGTTGTACTTCGCGACGCGATCCGAGCGCGAGGGTGCGCCCGTCTTGATCTGGCCGCAGCCGGTCGCGACCGCGAGGTCGGCGATCGTGACGTCCTCGGTCTCGCCCGAGCGGTGCGACATGACGGCCGAATAGCCTGCCTCGCGCGCGATCCGCATCGCCTCGAGCGTCTCGCTGAGCGTCCCGATCTGATTCACCTTCACGAGAATCGAGTTGGCGACGCCCGCGTCGATGCCGCGCTGGAGCCGCTCGGGGTTCGTCACGAACAGATCGTCGCCGACGAGCTGAAGGCGCTCGCCCGTGCGCTCGGTCAGGAGCTTCCAGCCGTCCCAGTCCTCCTCGTCCATGCCGTCCTCGATCGAGACGACCGGGTAGCGGCCGGCGAGGTCCTCCCAGTAGGCGGCCAGCTCCTCGCTCGTGAGCGACCGGTGCTCGTGCTCGAGCCGGTACGCCCCGTCCTCGAACAGCTCGCTGGTGGCCGGGTCGAGCGCGATCACGAGGTCCTCGCCGGGGCGGTAGCCCGCGGCCTCGATGCCCGCGACGAGCACCTCCAGCGCTTCGGCGTTCGAGCCGAGGTCGGGCGCGAACCCGCCCTCGTCCCCGCCCGCGGTACTGAGCCCGCGCGTGTGCAGCAACGCCTTCAGCGCGTGGAACACCTCGGCGCCCATCCGCAGCGCTTGCGCGAAGCTGGCGCCGCCCACCGGGACGACCATGAACTCTTGGAAGTCAACGCGGTTGTCGGCGTGCGCGCCGCCGTTCAGGACGTTCATCATCGGCACCGGGAGCACGTGCGCCGCCTCGCCGCCGAGATAGCGGTAGAGCGGCACCCGCTCCTGCGCGGCGGCCGCCTTGGCGGTCGCGAGCGACACGCCGAGGATCGCGTTCGCACCCAGCCGGCCCTTGTTGGGAGTGCCGTCCAGCTCGATCAGCGCCCGGTCGAGCCCGGCCTGGTCGAACGGGTCGCGTCCGCGCACCGCCGCGGCGATCTCGTCGTTCACGTGGGAGACGGCCCGCGTGACGCCCTTGCCGCCCCACTCGCGTCCCCCGTCGCGCAGCTCGACGGCCTCGAACTCGCCCGTGGACGCGCCGGACGGCACCGCGGCGCGCCCGTGCGCGCCCGACTCGAGCCAGACCTCCGCCTCGACCGTCGGGTTCCCGCGCGAGTCGAGGATCTGGCGCCCGTGCACCCGGGCGATCGCGCTCACAGCGCGTCCGCCGTCCGCCGCAGGGCGATCTCGGGGTCGACGCGCGCCTCGGAGGCGAGCGCGACCACGGCGAGCAGAAGCTCCCCGACCGCGTCGTAGAGCTCGCCCGATCCGTGGCTCGCGCCCGACTCGAGCGCCCGCACGCGCTGCACGCGCTCCGCGATGTCTGCCGGCCCGATGTCGCCCGCCGACCGCCGCAGGCTCTTGCGCGCGTAGGTCAGCGCGGGCAGGGTCTCGCGCGACCCGTCCCGGGCCCTCGCGCAGCTTGATCGCGTCCCAGTTCTGCTTCACCTCGGATGCCGTCGTCGCATCGGTCGGGAGCTCGGCGAGCGCCGTGTCCCCGAAGATGTGAGGGTGGCGGCGGATCAGCTTCGTCCGCACGCCGTCGGCCACCGCCGCGAGGTTCCCGGCGCCGCGCTCCTCGAGCAGCAGCGCGAGGAAGTGCACCTGGAACAGGACGTCGCCCAGCTCGTCGACCAGCTTCGCGTCGTCGCCGGAGTGCGCCGCGTCCGCGAGCTCGTATGCCTCCTCGACCGTGTGGGGCACGATGCTGCGCTCGTCCTGCTCACGGTCCCAGGGACACTCCACGCGCAGGCGCCGCGTGATCGAGTCGAGCTCGAGCAGCGCCGTCGAGAGCCGCTCGTCCTCGGCCTGTGGCAACGGCACCCTTGGCTAGTTGCCGGACGGCGGCGGGGCCTGTTGCTGCTGCTGGCCCTGCGGCGGCACCTGGCCGCCCGCTCCGCCCGGTGTCGAGCCGGGGACTCCGGGTGGCAGGCCACCGGGAACCGCGCCGGCGCCCTTCTTCGGTGCGCCGCCGAGGGCGAGCGGGGCCTGCTGCGTAGCGCCGGCCGCGCCGCCGGCGAGGCCGAGCTGACCGCCCGCCGCGGCTGCCGGGTCCTCGTTGCCGATCACGGTGCCGCCGCCGCTGCCGCCGGCGAGGTTCGACCCGGTGCCGTCGAGCGCCGGCGGGTTTGCGCCGGTGGAGCCGGGGATCGGCTGCTTCTGGCCGGGCGGCACGGCCGGTGCAGCGGCCTGAACAGGGTCGCGGCCGTTACGGCAGTCCGGGATCGTGTAGTCGTTCGCGCAGTCTGTGCGCCCGCGCCAGTCGTTGCGGAAGTTGGTGGAGAACCGGTCCAGCTGCTTCTGCTGCTTCTGCGAGACCAGCAGCTGCTGGATGCCCTGCTTGGATTGCGCGAGGCCCTGCTTCGAGGCCTTCGTGACCTTCGTGACCCGGAAGACGTAGTAGCCGGCGTCCGTCTTGATCGGCCCGGCCACCTTCTTCTCGACCGCCGCGAACACCGCCGCGTCGAGCTTCGGGTCCTGCTGGCCCTTCGTGACGCCGAGCAGCTTCCCGCCCTGCTCCTTTGAGGCCGGGTCGTCGGAGAGGGCCTTCGCGACCTTGGCCCAGCGCTCGCCGCCCTCGACGCGCTGCTTTGCCTGCGCGGCCTCGGCCTGCTTCTTGGTGAGGACGATCTCGAGGTCGCGGCGCTCCGGCTGCGAGAACTGCTGCTCGTTCTCGTTGTAGTAGTCCTCGATCTCGCTGTTCGAGACGTTCTGGCTCGACTCGGTCACCTGCGTGCGGATCTTGTTCGAGAGGACGTCGAGGCGGACCCTGAACTGGAGGTCCTCCTCAGTCTGACCCGAGGTCTTCAGGAAGCGCGCGTAAGCCTTCTCGTTCGGGAAGGACTGGTCCTTGGTCTCCTTGAACTGGCGCTCGACCTCGGCGGGCGTCGCGCTGATGCCGCGCTCCTTGGCCTCGCCCTCGATCCACTTGGCCGACACCAGGAACTGCATCACCTGCTGCTTGACCGCGTCGTACTGCTTGCTGCCCGGCTTGGGAGGCTTGGGCTTCTCCTTCTGGCCGGGCTGAGGCTGGGCCGACACCACCGTGAGCCAGTGGTCGAAGTCCGCCTGGGAGATCGTGCCGGCGTCCTGGACGTCGGCGACGTCACCCCCGTCCACGCCACCCGACGCCGAGAGGACCGCGGCAAGCGCGATCGCCACCAGGCAGGCGAGCAGAATCAGGCCGATCGTGCGGCCGGGAGGAGGCGTCGAGCCCTTGACTGTCGATCGTGCTGGACGTGCCATTTCAGCGAAGCGGCCCGGGAGGCCGGGCGCGCCGGAGAACTATAGCGGCGTCCGCGGAGCCTCGAGCAGGTTGGCCGAGCTGCGCCTTTTCACCTGCAAGGTCAGGCGGCGGCCGCGAGCTGCGTCTTCACGCGCAGGACCGCATCGGCGACCCGCACGACGGCCGCGAAGCGGTCCTCGACGTCGTCGGCGACGCGCACGCGCAGCGTCCGCTTCAGGGACTCGTAGACCGCCCCTTCCACCTCCTCGCGCAGCGCGTTCGCCTGTCCCGAGTCGAGCTCGAGCGGCGACACGGTCAGCCGGCCCTGGCGGAACTCGACCATCCGGGCGCCGGCGCGGCCGAGCTTGATCCGCGCCTCCTGGAGGCGGATGAGGTTCTCGACCGGTGCGGGCACCGGCCCGAAGCGGTCCTCGAGCTCCTCGACGATCGCGCCCAGGTCGGCGGGCTCGCGCGCACCGGCGATGCGCCTGTGGACGTCGATCTTCGCGACCTCGTAGGGGATGTACTGGGCCGGGACGTAGGCGTCGACCGGCACGTCGAGCCGCACGGGCTCCCACGCCTCGTCCTGCTGCCCGCCGACTGCCGACTGCCGACTGCCGACTGCATCCTCCAGCATCTGCATGTAAAGCTCGAAGCCGACCGCCGCGACGTGGCCCGATTGCTCCGCGCCGAGCAGATTGCCCGCCCCGCGGATCTCGAGGTCGCGCATCGCGATCTTGAATCCTGACCCGAGCTCCGTGTAGTCGGAGAGCGTCGCGAGCCGCGCGGCGGCGTCGCCGCTCAAGGCCTCGGCCGAGGGGTAGAGCAGATACGCGTAGGCGCGCTCCTTCGAGCGCCCGACCCGGCCGCGGATCTGGTAGAGCTGGGCGAGGCCGAGCCGGTCGGCTCGCTCGACGATCAACGTGTTGGCCTCGGGGATGTCGAGGCCCGACTCGATGATCGTGGTCGACACCAGCACGCTCGTCTGCCCGCGCAGGAAACCCATCATCGCCTTCTCGAGGGCGGTCGAGTCCATCTGGCCGTGCGCGACGGTGACCGACGCCGCCGGGACGAGCGCGCGCACGCGCTCCGCGGCCTGCTCGATCGTCTCGACGCGGTCGTGGAGGTAGAAGACCTGCCCCCCGCGCTCGATCTCGCGCTCGATCGCCCCTTTCACGAGGTCGTCGTCGAAGTCTCCGACGTAGGTGTGGATCGGCCGCCGGCCCTCGGGCGGCGTCTCGATCACCGAGATGTCACGCAGGCCGGCGAGCGACATCTGGAGCGAGCGCGGGATCGGGGTCGCTGACAGCGCGAGCACGTCCACGCTCAGCCTCAGCTGGCGCAGGAACTCCTTCTGCTTGACCCCGAAGCGCTGCTCCTCGTCGACGATCACGAGGCCCAGCTCCTTCGGCTGCACGTCACGGGAGAGCAGGCGGTGCGTGCCGACGAGGATGTCGACCTTCCCCTCCGAGAAGTCCCTGATCACGGCGCGCTGCTCGGCGGCGGAGCGGAACCGCGAAAGCAGCTCGATCCGGAACGGGTAGTCGGCGAGCCGCTCCGAGAAGGTGCCGAAGTGCTGCTGCGCGAGGATCGTCGTCGGGGCGAGCACGAGCGTCTGCTTGCCGTCGCCCGCGGCCTTGAACGCGGCGCGCAGCGCGACCTCCGTCTTGCCGTAGCCGACGTCGCCGCAGATCAGGCGGTCCATCGGCCGGTCGGACTCCATGTCGGCCTTCGTCTGCTCGATCGCCTCGAGCTGGTCGTCGGTCTCGCGGTAGGGGAACGCGCGCTCGAACTCGAGCTGCCACTCGGAGTCCTGCTCGTAGGCGTGCCCCGGGCGGCGCTTGCGCTCGGCGTAGAGGTTGATCAGGTCGCCCGCCATCTCCGCCGCCGCGCGCTTCGCGCGGGCCTTCATGTTGTCCCAGGTCTTCGACCCGAGCTTCGAGAGTTGCGGCGTCGCACCCTCCGAGCCGCCGACGTAGCGCGACAGGCGGTCGAGCTGATCGGTCGGCACGAAGACGCGATCGCCGTCGCGGTACTCGACCTCGAGATAGTCGCGCGTGACGTTCGCGACCGTCTTCGTGTCGAAGCCGGTGAACCGCCCGAGCCCGTGATCGCTGTGGACGACGATGTCGCCGGGGCGAAGCTCCGTGAACGCCTGGAAGGCGCGCCCGCGAGTGCCCTCGGGGCGCTCGGCGCGGCGGCGGCGCAGCAACCGGTGGTCGGGGATCACCGCCACCTTCAGCTGGGGAGCGATGAAGCCCTCGCGGAGGCGTGCCTGCGCGAACCACAGGCCCTCGCCGAGGTGCTCCTGCCCCTCGATGAACTGTGGCCGCAAACGCGCGAGGTTGTAGGCGGCGCGCTCGGCGTCACCGCGGCGGTCCCACGCGACGACTGCCTCGTAGCCTGAGCGCACGAGCTTCTCGAGCTCCGGTTCGGCCTCGGCGATCGTGCGTGCCGCGGTATCGGCGGCCTGCGCCCGGAATTGGTGGGGCTGGTCCCCGGACACCGCCGAGAAGGACACGGACGCGCGGCCCGCGAGCTGCTCCGTCACCTCCTGCGGCGGGAGGTAGAGGTGGTGTGCGTCGTTGGAATGCAAGCTCGTGGTGACGTCCTGCCAGTGGTCGGCAAGCGCGGGCGCCAGCTCCTCCTCGGCGGCGACGATCACGGTCGCCTCAGCCGGCACCAGCTCGAGGAAGGAGTGAAAGCGGTCGACCGGGAGCACCTCCGCGATGTCGGGGCGGTCATCGGTTTCCTCCTCCGCGGCCGCAATCTCCGCGAGCTCGCGGTACTCGGGCGCGAGCTCCGCCGCGGGGGCGATCTCCACGTATTGCGCGTCGCCGAGCGAGCGCTGCGTGAATGTCGAGAACCAGCGCAGCGACTCGACCTCGTCGCCGAACAGCTCGACCCGCACTGCGCGCTCCTCGGTCGCGGGGTAGATGTCGAGGATGCCGCCGCGCACTGCGAACTGCGCGCGCTCGAAGACCTGCTCGTCGCGCTCATAGCCGAGTGCGACCAGCCGCTCGAGCGTCTCCTCGAGGTCGAGCAGCTCGCCCACCTCGATGCCGAAGCCGTGGGGGCGCAGCTCCGGGTCGGGGATCCGCTCCATCAACGCGACGGCGCTCGCGACGACGACGGGCGGGTCCCCGGCCGTCTCGTCGAGCGAGTCGAGCGCGGCGATCCGCAGGCCGACGAGGTGCGGCGGCGGCGCGAGGTGGGACTCGTAGCGGACTCCGCGCGCCGGGTAGAAGCGCACCGGGGCAGGCGCCCGGTACGCGCGCAGGTCGAGCGCGAGGTCGCGCGCCATGCGGTCGTCGCCGGCCACGACGAGCGCGGGCCGGCCACCGACGCCGGGCGTGTCGAGCAGCGACGCGATCAGGAACGGCCGCAGCGCGGAGGACGCAAACGCCCGCTGCGGGTTCGCGGCAGCCTCCCGCGCGAGGCGCTCGACCTCGTCGTTGCGGATCGCTCGTGAAAGGGCTGGTCTCAGCATCTCGGCGGCATGCGCAGCGACCGGACAATGGGCCCGGCCGCGAATGTGAAGGATAGATGCGGCGCGCAGAGCCCGGCCGCAGGGCGCCTTCACGGACGCCGCAGCCGCAATAGCGCAAGAATGCGCGTCCACCGGGAGCCGCGCCGGGCGGTGCCCATTGCAGATCGGAGCAGCGATGAGCAAGAAGGACAAGGAGAAGGTCGTGAACGCGATGGCGGCGGGCCGCGTGGCGATCGGCGTCGGCGCCTACGTGGCGCCCAACCTCGCCGGGCGGCTGTTCGGCCTCGACCCGGACGGCAACCCGCAGTCCTCCTACCTCGGCCGCCTGTTCGGCGCCCGCGACGTGGCGCTCGGCGCCGGGGCGATCCGCAGCTCAAAGAAGCAGAAGGACGCGTGGGTCGCCGCCGGAATGGCCTGCGACGTCGCGGACGTGGGAGCAGGCGCGCTCGCTGGGATCCGGGGGACGATTCCCGCCTCCGCGGCCGTGATGGTCACCGGCACGGCGGCGTTCTTCGCCATCGCGAACGCCTGGGTGCTACAGCAGTAGCGCAGCCGTCACACCCACATCGTCTCCCGGCGCATCCACCCGACCGCTCCTGCGGCCCCCGCCAGCACGGCCGCGGTCAGCAGCGCCTCGGGCACACCGGCCGCCTCGACGATGAATCCGCTGGTGACCCCGCCCAGCGCGAAGCCGAGCACCACCGCGGTCATCTCCCAGGTGTAGGCCTCGGTGACCGCGCCCGGCGGCGCGAGCCGGCCGACGAGCGCGGCGCTCGTGGCGGCCCAGGGCGCGACGAACAGGCCCGCGGCAAACAGCAGCACGACCATCGCTGCGATCGAGTCGGCGAGCGCGAGCGGCGCCAGCGCAAGCGCGAACAGAGATGCGAACGCGGTCATCTGCGTCGAGATGTGCGACGAGAGGTTTCGCGAGCCGTACCAGAGACCACCGCAGATGCTGCCGAGCGCCACCATCGCGAGCAGCACGCCGGCCAGTCCGGCCGACCCCTGCGCCTCCGCGAATGCCGGCATCGAGACCTCGAGCATCCCGAACGCAAGCCCGACCGCGGTGCTCACGAACAGCAGGGTGCGAATCCCGGGCGACGCGAGCGCGCGGGCCGCCGGGCGCTGCGCTCCGCGCTGCGGCCGCGCCGCACGTGACGCAGGCGTCGCCGCGAACGCCACCGTCCCGGCGAAAGTCAGCCCCGCCGCGACCCCGAGGGCTGCCTGCGGCGAGGCGACCGCCACGAGCAACGCGACCAGCAACGGCCCGGAGATGAAGAACAGCTCCTGCACGATCGCCTCGAGCGCGAACGCGCTCGCGGCCAGGCCGTCGCTGCCCGCCATGTCGGTCAGAAGCGCGCGAAACGCGGCGAACAGCGGTGGGAAGCTCACGCCGAAGGGGATCGCGCACGCGATCAGGGGGAGCGGATCCGGCCGGGCCTCGGCCACCGCGATCAGCGCCGCGACCGAGATCGGGAAAGCGATCGCGCACGTCACGAGCACCGGCGTCTGCCCGAGCCGGTCGATCAGACGGCCGATCAGCGGCTGCGTCACCCCTCCCGCGAACGCCTGCGTGGCGGCGACCGCGCCCGCCGTCGCGTACGAGCCGTTCTCCTGGCTGACGAGCAGCACGATGCCGAGCGACAGCATCGAGATCGGCAGCCGGCCCACGAACGCCGCCGCGAGCAGCGGTTTGAAGCCGGGCAGCGCAAGCACGGCCGCGAACCGGGCGAGGCCGGCGTGGGAGCCGCTCACCCCGGCTCTATGGCGGCGTGCTCGCGCTCGAGCAAGCGCTCGGTCTCGTCCGAAGCGCGCTCGATCAGCGCGCGGACGTCGACGGCCGGCTCGGTGAACCGGCTCAGCACGTGCCTGGAGACCAACTCCGGATCTGTCGAGTCGGGCCTGCCGACGCCTACGCGCACGCGCCAGAAGTCGTTTCCCCCGAGGTGCTGCTTGACGCTCTTCAGTCCATTGTGGCCCGCGAGCCCGCCGCCCTTGCGCGTGCGCACCTCGCCGAACGGAAGGTCGATCTCGTCGTGCACGACGACGACCTGATCGACGTCGAGGTGGTACTGCCCGCGCGCCGGCCCCGCTGCCCGGCCGGACTCGTTCATGTACGTCTGGGGCAGTAGGACGGCGACCCGCGGCATCCCGGGCGCCATGCGCCCATCGGTCACGAGCCCACCGAACAGCTTGCGCGCTCGCGGCAGCTCCCAGCGCTGCGCGAGCACGTTCGCCACCTCGAACCCGACGTTGTGCCGGGTGCCGGAGTAGCGCGCCTCGGGGTTGCCGAGGCCGACGAGCAGGAAGTCGACGGGAGTGCCCGGCCGGCGGCTACGAAACAGGCGCAAGGGCGCTCAGCCCTCGTCGCCACCCTCCGAGGAGCCTTCCGCGCCACCTTCCTCGGCGCCTTCCTCGGCTCCTTCGGCCTCGCCCTCGCCGACCAACTCGGTCTCCTCCTCGATCTCGGACTCCGGCTCCTCGGCGCGGCTGGGAGCGGTGATCGTGGCGACCACCGTCTCCTCGAGGTCGTCGAGCAGGGTCACGCTGGGCGGCGGCGTCACGCTCGCGAGGGTCATCGTCTCGGCGATGCCGAGCCCCGAGACGTCCGCGACGATGCGGTCGGGGACCTCGGTGGGCAGCGCCTCGACGTTCAGCTCGCGGGTCACGTGCTCGAGCACGCCCCCCTCCTTCACGCCTGGTGCGTCCTCCGCGCCCTCGAGCTCGAGCGCCACGGTGGTCTGGATCTTCTCGTCGAGGCGGACCTTCAGCAGGTCGATGTGGACGACGTGGTCGCGGACCGGGTCGTGCTGCTCGTCCTTCACGATCACCGGCTCGCGCTTGCCTCCGTCGACCTCGATGTCGAACAGGGCGTGGCCCTCGCCGAGCACGTGGCGCAAGTGGCGCGAGTCGACCTTGAACGACACGGTTTCGTCCTCGATGCCGTAGATCACGCCCGGAATCAGCCCGGCGCGCCGCAGCCTGCGGTTCGCGCGGGATCCGCGCTCGTCGCGCGGTTCGAGTTTGAGGACTGTCCGGGGACCCTGGGCCATCGGCGGCGGAGTTTAGCGCCGGTCCTCATACTGGCGGTTGATGGCCGAAGAACCGCGGGACAATCCGATGCCGAAGTCGCGCCTCGGGCGCTCCGCGCGCATCGGCGCGCGGGCCGGTGTGGAGGGGGTGCGGTTCGCCGGGGCGAAGGCGGGCGGGGTCGTGCGCTCCAAGGAGCGGCGCAAGGAGCGGATGGACACCGTGGCGCTGGAGTCCGCCGAGCGGCTTGTCGACATGCTCGGCATGATGAAGGGCGCGGCGATGAAGATGGGCCAGCTCGCCTCGTTCATCGACACGGACTACCTGCCCGATGAATACCGCGAGCTCTACCAGGAGAAGCTCGCCGCGTTGCGCAATTCGGCGCCGCCGATGCCGTGGGACAAGGTCCGCGAGGTCCTCGACGATCAGTGCGACGAGCCGTACGAAGAGCTGTTCGAGCGCATCGAGCCAGAAGCGGTCGCGGCTGCCTCGATCGGGCAGGTGCACCGCGGTGTCCTGCACGACGGCCGCGAGGTCGCGGTCAAGATCCAGTACCCGGGGATCGAGGCGGCGATCCGCGCCGATATGTCGAACGCCGGCATGATCCTGCGCCTCGCGAAGGCGCTCGCACCGGGCCTCGACGCCAAGGCGGTCGCCGCGGAGCTGCGCGAGCGCGTGCTCGAGGAGCTCGACTACGAAATCGAGGCGCAGAACCAGCGCGCGTTCGCACGCGCATACCGCGGCCATCCGTTCATCTACGTCCCGGACGTCGTCACGCGCCTGTCGCGCGAGAAGGTGCTCGTCACGGAGTTCGTGACGGGCGACGGCTTCGACGAGGTCAAGCAGCTCGGCCAGGAGGAGCGCAACCGCTTCGCCGAGATCGTCTTCAGGTTCTACCTCGGGTCGATCTATCAGCTCAACCACTTCAACGCCGACGCGCACCCCGGCAACTACGTGCTGCTCGGGGACGGCCGCGTCGCCTTTCTCGACTTCGGGATGACGAAGCGCCTGGACCCGGAGCAGATCCGATTGGAGGAGGAGGTCGTGAAGGCGCGTCTCGACCGCGACCCGGAGCGCCTGCGCGAGAAGCTGCACGAGCTCGGGTTCCTGCGTAATCCGAAGCGCATCGACGCGGAGCGGCTGATGGCGCATGTCGATGCGGTGGGCGGCTGGTACTTCCAGGACGAGGAGCTCGAGATCACCCCCGACTACGTGATGAGCGTGATCTCCGCCGTCTCGGACCCCCGCTCGGACTTCTACGCGCTGATGCGCCGCGAGAACATTCCCGCGAACGAGCTGATGGGCCGGCGCATGGAGATCGGCGTACTGGCGGTGCTCGGCCAGCTGCGCGCGCGGCGCAATTGGCACCGGATCGCGCGCGAGTGGTGGTTCGGCGACGAGCCGCTCACGGACCTCGGCCGCCAAGAGCACCAGTTCTGGGCATCGCGAGCCACGCCGCGCTGACGCTTCGGCCCGCGGCGGCCCGCTGCTGGAGCTCCTGCCTCGCTAGAAGAGCTGGTTCTCGCCGGCGAACAACTCGGACACGGAGCCGTCCGTGAAGATCGAGCGGATCGATCGGGCGAGGATGTCGGCGACGCTCAGCACCTTGATCTTGTCCGGCGCCTCGGCTGGCAGCGGAATCGTGTCGGTCACGACGATCTCCTCGATCTCCGATTCGGCGAGACGCTCGAATGCCGGGCCCGAGAACACGCCATGCGTGGCGGTCGCGAACACGCGCGCGGCGCCGGCCTCGCGCAGCACGCGCGCGGCCTCGACGAGCGTGCCCGCCGTGTCGATCATGTCGTCGATCAGGATCGCCGCCTTGCCCTCGACGTCGCCGACCACGTAGCCCGCTTGGGCGACGTTGTGCTCGGGCCGCGACTTCGTGATGAACGCAGGCCGCACGCCCAGCTCACCGGCGAACTTCTCCGCGAGCTTGGCGCGACCGGCGTCCGGCGACACGCCGACGTACTCCTCCGGCACGAGCTTGTCGAGGAAGAACTGGGTCAGCATCGGCCGGGCGATCAGGTGGTCCACCGGGATCTGGAAGAAGCCCTGCACCTGACCGGCGTGCAGATGCATCGTGAGCACGCGGTCTGCGCCCGCGGTCTCGAGCATGCGGGCCACGAGACGCGCGGAGATCGGCTCGCGCGGCATCGACTTCTTGTCCTGGCGCGAATATCCGTACCAAGGGGTCACCGCGATGATGCGGTGCGCGGATGCGCCGTGCGCCGCGTCGATCATCAGCAGGAGCTCCATCAGGTTGCGGTTCACGGGCGCGTGCGTCGATTGCACGATGAACACGTCTGCGCCGCGGATCGACTCCCGATAGCGGCAGTAGACCTCTCCGTTGGAGAAGGTCTTGAGCTCGACCTGGCCGAGCGCGATCCCGAGCTTGCCCGCGATCTTGTGACCGATCTCCTGGCTGCCACGGCCGGCGAACACCATCAGCCGCTTGTCGTAGGGCGTCGGAACACTCGTGTGGGTCGGCTCCTCGCCGGAGCCGAGTCGCGGTTCCACCTCGAGCAGCTCCATTGGTGCACCACTACTCAACGTCAGCCCCTTTGTCGGATTTCGCGGCCTTCACCTTCTCGTCCGCCTTCGACTTCTCGGTCGCCGGCGCCCGCTCGGCGTACCCCTCGACATTCTCCTGGCGCGCCCGCGCGATGCCAAGCGCCTCCGAGGGGATGTCTTCGGTAATTACGGAACCCGCGCCAGTGTAGGCGCCGTCGCCGACGCTCACCGGCGCGACCAGGGACGTGTGGACGCCCGTGCGCACGTCCTTGCCCACGCGCGTGCGGTGCTTGCGCGCCCCGTCGTAGTTCGCGGTGATCGTGCCGGCGCCGATGTTCGTGCCCTCGCCGAGGTCCGCGTCCCCGATATAGGAGAGGTGCGGCACCTTCACCCCGGCCCCGACCTCGGAGTTCTTGATCTCGACGAAGGCGCCGGCCTTGGTCCTCCCGGCGAGCCGCGTCGCCGGTCGCAGGTGGGTGAACGGCCCGACCGTGCTGTGCGCGCCGACCTCGCACTCCTGCAGATACGAGTGCACGACGCGCGCGCCCTCGCCCAGCGTCGCGTCGATCAGCGTGGTCATCGGCCCGACTGCGCAGCCCGGACCGACGGCGGTGTTTCCACGCAGCACGCAGTAGGGCTCGATCGTCGTGTCCTCGCCGATCGTGACGTCCACGTCGATGGTCGTCGCGCCGGGATTCACGATCGTGACCCCGGCGAGCATGTGCTCCTCCAGGATCCGCGCGCGCGTCGCGTCTTCGACCTGCGCGAGTTGCACGCGCGTGTTGATACCGAGGCCCACGGCCTCGTCCTCGGTGAGATGCGCGACGACACGGTGGCCCTCCGCGCGCAGCAACGGAAGCACGTCTCCCAGGTAGTACTCGCCCTGTGAGTTCTCTGCCCCGATTCCGCCGAGCGCGGCGAACAGCGGCTCGACCGCGAAGGCATAGGTGCCGGCGTTGATCTCCCGGATCGCGAGCTCCTCCGGTGTGGCGTCGCCGGGGTGCTTGGTCTCGACGATCCGCTCGACGTCGCCGTCGGGCCCGCGCACGACGCGTCCGTACTGGCCCGGGTCCTCGAGCTCGCGGGTGGTCACGGTCGCCGCCGCGCCGGAGGAGGTGTGGCGCTCGGCCAGCGCCGTCACGAACGACCCGTCGAGCAGGGGGTTGTCGCCCGAGAGCACGATCACGTGCTCGCAGCCGCTCAGCAGGTCACGCGCCTGGATGACGGCGTCGCCGGTCCCGGCCGGTGGGTCCTGGATCGCGACCTCGACGCCGGGGGGCAGCGCCGCGCGCACCTGGTCGGCCTCCTCACCGAGCACGACGACGATCCGCTCCGCGCCGGCCGCGCGGGCGGCCTGAACGGTCCAGAGCAGCATCGGGCGGCCGCACAGCGGATGCAGGACCTTCGGCAGCTTCGAGCGCATGCGCGTGCCCCGCCCCGCGGCCATGATCAGCACGGCAGGGGGATTCACTGAGCACCCATCGTAGAGCGCGCCGCGGCCCTGTCGCCGCGCGGGCCGAGCTGAGAGGCTCGTCCGGGTGCAGGACCCTCGCGGGCCAGCGCCTCTACCGCACTTGTGACGCGAAGCTCTCCAGTGCCGCGCTGCGGGGGCTCTAACTGCTCCGGAGGACCCACTGACCTCCTGTCAATAAGCCGCGGACGGCGCCGTCAGGACCTGGAGTCCGGCGTCCGAGCGGAGCAGGATGGGTATAGCCTCCGATACGAATGAATGTTGACCCACAAAGTTCCGCGACCGTCCGCCGGCGCAACCGCCAGGAGGTGGAGAGCGACATTCGCGCGGCACTCCTGCGCCTGCTTTCGGTGGGCAAGCCGTTCAAGCACCTCACGGTCGATGAGCTGGCGCGCGCCGCGAACCTCTCGCGCACGGCCTTCTACTTCTACTTCCCGGGGAAGAACCAGGTGCTGATGGCGGCCGCCTCCGACGTCGCCGAGGAGTACTACGCCGAGGCCGACCGCTGGTGGAGTGGCGAGGGGGCGCCCGAGCAACTCGTGCGCGAGGCGCTGGAGGGCGTTGTCGGGGTCTACGTGCGTCACCAGGCGGTGCTGCGCACGTCGGTGGAGGTAGCGACCTACGACGCCGAGTTCGCGGCTTTCTACAACGGGCTGACCGAGCGCTTCGTGGCGGCCACGGCGGAGCAGCTGGGCCGCGATCTCGCCGCAGGTCGGTTGCGCGACCTCGACCCGGCAACCGTCGCGCCGGCGCTCGTCTTGATGGTGGAGCGTTGCAACCACATGCTGATCGGGCTCCAGGGACGCCCGCCGGAGGAGGTCGTGGAGGCGATCATCCCCGTGTGGGTGCACGCTCTGTATCCCGACTCGGTCATCACCGGCGGCACCTGAGCGCCGAGCGGTCCACCGTCACACAACGAGCCGCCCGCGGGCCGTTAGGGTTGCCTGCGCATGGCGAGTGAGGTGAGCGTCCATCACCCGATCTTCGCGAGGCTGTTCGCGTGGGGGGCGTCGAACGCGCCCGCGGAGCAGACCGAGCACCGCCGGCGCATGCTGGCGGGGTTGTCCGGGCGCGTCGTCGAGGTCGGCGCCGGCAACGGCCTGAACTTCCCGCATTACCCGGCGACGGTCACCGAGGTCGTGGCGGTCGAGCCGGAGCCGTATCTGCGCTCGAAGGCCGAGGAGGCGGCGGCCCGCGCGCCCGTGCCGGTGCGCATCCTCGACGGTCTCGCGGACTCGCTGCCCGCACAGGACGCCGAGTTCGACGCGGGTGTCGCGTCGCTCGTGCTCTGCTCCGTGCCGGACCAGGCCACGGCGCTCGCCGAGCTGCGCCGCGTGATCCGGCCGGGCGGTGAGCTGCGCTTCTACGAGCACGTCCTTTCGCACGATCCGGATGCGGCCCGGGGCCAGCACCGCACCGACCGCTGGTGGCCGCGCTTCGCCGGCGGCTGCCATCCGAACCGCGACACGCCTGCCGCGATCGAGGCGGCGGGGTTCGGGATCGAGCGTTGCGAGCGCTTCGGCTTCAAGCCGCTGTTCCTGTTGAAGGCAATCGAGCCGCACGTAATCGGCGCGGCGCGCAGACCCGTCGGGTAAACGAACGAGGGAGTTGTGATGGCTGACTACACGGCAAAGAAGATCGACGAGATGGAGGCGATCTACGGCGGTGGCTTCAAGCGTGCGCGCGCGGAGCTGGGCGTCGAGGCGTTCGGCATGCAGGTGATCGACATGCCGCCGGACTTCACGGACTATCCCGAGCACGATCACTCCGAGACCGCGCAGGAAGAGGTCTATGTGGTGCTGCGCGGCTCCGCTGAGGTGGACGTGGAGGGCGATCGCGTGCCGATCGACAGCGGGACGATGATCCGGGTGGGCCCGTCCACGAAGCGCAAGATCTATCCCGGCCAGCAGGGCGTGCGCCTGCTCGCGCTGGGCGGCACGCCCGGTCAGACCTACGAGCCCGGCGAGTTCGGCAAGCTCGGCGCCCCTGACCCGTCTACCGGTTGACGGTCATCATCCCGATGCGGTCGTAGCGCTCGCCCGCCGCCGCGGGCACCTCCGTGGCGATGCGCGCGAGCTCGCCGGGCGTCAGCTCGACGTCGGCCGCCGCGAGGTTCTCCTCGAGGTAGGTGCGGCGCTTCGTGCCGGGGATCGGCACGAGGTCATCGCCCTGCGCGAGCACCCAGGCGAGGGCGAGCTGGCCCGGTGTGCAGCCCTTCTCGAGGGCCAGCTCCTCAACCTTCGCGGCGAGTCGCAGGTTCTGCTCGAGCGCCTCGCCCTGGAAGCGTGGGCCGTGCCGGCGGAAGTCGTCGGCGTCGAGGTCGTCCGGTGACTTGAAGCGCCCGGAGAGAAAGCCCCGCCCGAGCGGCGAGTAGGGCACGAAGCCGATGCCGAGCTCGCGGCAGGTCGGGAGGATCTCGGCCTCGACGTCGCGCGTCCAAAGCGAATACTCCGTCTGCAGCGCGGTGATCGGGTGCACGGCATGTGCGCGCCGGATGGTCTCGGGCGCTGCCTCGCTGAGGCCGATGTGGCGGACCTTGCCCTCCGCGACCAGCTCGCCCATCGCGCCGACGGTCTCCTCGATCGGCCGGTTGAAGTCGACGCGGTGCAGATACCAGAGGTCGACGTGATCGGTGCCGAGCCGCTCGAGCGAACCCTCGAGCGCGTTACGCGCGTTCTCCGGCGAGCCGTCCAGCACGCGGTTCGTCGGGTTTTCTGGAGTCGGCTCCCAGCGGATGCCGAACTTGGTCGCGACGACGAATCGGTCGCGACGGCCCGCGATCGCCTTGCCGACGAGCCGCTCGTTGGTGTGAGGACCGTACATCTCGGCGGTGTCGAGGAAGTTGCACCCCAGTTCGAGCGCGCGGTCGATCGTCGCGAGCGCCTCGCCCTCGTCGGTGGTCCCGTAGAAAGCGGACATTCCCATGCAGCCGAGCCCGATCGCGGGAACGTCGAGCGGTCCGAGGTTGCGTCGTCTCATGGTTCGGCCTGCCTTTCGGAAGAGGAGATCGGGCGGCCCGCGTCGAGCCCGAAGGACTCGTCCACGAACCTACGCGCGTTCGACTCGAGTTGCGCCGCTCGCTGCTCGCCGCTCGCCGCGGCGACCTGACTGTGGAGGTGTGCGAGCGTCCCCATCGCGGCGGGGTAGTCGGTGCCGAAGAAGATGCGGTCCGGCGCAGCCTCGAAGAGGTCGTCGACGCCACGCTCCAGGCGCTCGCGCGCTGCGCCCGCCGGCGCGAGCGGGATGCTCGCGAAGACGTTCGTCGTGTCGAGCCAAACCTGCGGGTGGCGCTGCGCCATGCCGGCGGCCCACTCCAGTCGCGGGAAGGCGCAGTGGCACAGCACCAGTGGGATCGAGGGATGGCGCTCGGCGATCCGCTCGAGCTCGCCCAGGTCGTAACCCCAGCCGTACCACTCGTCGAAGCCGGTGTGCACGTAGAGCGGAAGCGCGTATTCGGCGAGCGCCGCGATCGCCGGCGCGAGCGCCGGATGGCCCGGCGAGAAGCGCTGCACCATCGGGTGGAGCTTCAGGCCGCGCATCCCATGGTCCTCGATCGCCGTGCGCACGACGCGCTCCGGATCCTGATCCTCAGCGTGGACCCCGGCGACGCAGATGAGGTCGGCCTCGCGGGCGAGCAGCGCGGCCCCATAGGCGTGCAGCTCGTCGGCCTCGCCGGCCTCGAGCGGGAACAGCAGGTTCACAATCCGCGCGGCGCCCGCCGCGCGCAGGTCGGCGAGCGCGACCGGCGCGGTGATGCCGGCCGGGATCCCGACGCCCGGAAGGGCGCGGTGAAGCCACCGCATCAGCTTCGTCGTGCGCTCGACCGGCCACAGGTGGACGTGCGGGTCGATGCGCGCCGTGATCACGTCCTGAGTATCGCGGCTGGGGTGACGGCTGGGCTCCGCCTCGTTAGGGTTTGCACATGCCCGAGCCGAGCCACGAGGAGGTCGTCGACGCGATCAACGACATCTCCGGCGTGCATCCCGGTCATCGGGCGGCCCATGCCAAGGGCACGTTGTGCGCCGGCGCATTCAAGGCGACGCGCGCAGCGGCCGCGCTCACGCGCGCACCGCACATGCAGGGCAAGGCCGTGCGCGCGACGGTGCGCTTCTCGAACGGCGGCGGCGACCCCGGCACCCCGGACTACGCCACCGAGGCGCGCGGGATGGCGGTCAAGCTCTACCTCGACGACGGCGCGCGCACGGACATGGTCGCGCTGTCGCTCCCGGTCTTCTTCGCGCGCACGCCCGAGGACTTCTTCGAGTTCACCCGCGCGCGCAAGCCCGATCCCACGACCGGCCGGCCGGACATGGGGCGGCTCGGCAAGTGGCTCGCCGACCACCCGGAGGCGGGCCCGGCGATCCAGGCCGCCGTCACGGCTCCGCCGCCCGCCGGCTACGGCCGATGCGAGTACAACGGCCTGCACGCGTTCAGGTACCTGAACGCGGAGGGTGAAGCCCGCTTCGTGCGCTTCCGGTGGGAGCCGGAGGCCGGGGTCGCGAGCCTTTCCCCGGAGGAGGCGCGCGAGCGCGGCCCCGATTACCTCCAGGATGAGATCCTCGAGCGCCTCTCCCGCGAGGCGGTCGCGTTCCGGTTGTGCGTCACGCTCGCCGAGCTGGGCGACCCCGTGGACGACCCGACCGAGGCCTGGCCGCCCGAGCGCGAGACCGTGGTCCTCGGCCGCCTCGAGCTGACCGGGCCCGAGACCGGGCGTGAGCGCGCCGGCGACGTGCTGGTGTTCGACCCGACCCGCGTGATCGACGGGATCGAGCTCACCGAGGACCCGATCCTGCGCTACCGTCACGGCGCCTACGCCGTATCCGTCGAGCGGCGCAGCGGCGTGGTCGTCGCCTAGGAGTACGCGCCACCCGCCCGGCTCAACACCGGGTCAGCACCGCGCGGTTCCCGCCGAGGACGGTGACCGTGTCGGTCGAGGTGCGTGACGGCTCCTGCGCGAGGAAGAGCCGCATCTGGGCACAGATACCGGAGGCCGTGCTCGCCGCGTCGCGGTCCAGCTTGGTGCGCACCGTGACGGTCGTGCGGCCGACGTCGACACCCGTCACCCCCGACCCGGACAAGCGGTCGCGAAGCTCCGAGCCGAGCCGCCGGCCGTCCGGCGTGGACGGCTCCGCCGGCTCCGTCCGTTCGGTTCGCGGTCCTGTCGCGCGGTTCTCGCCTTCGCCGGTCGTCGTGGCCGGGTCGTCGCTTTGCGCGGGCCCGGTCGCAGAGGGAGCGGCGCCGGTGCTCTCGGCGCTCTTCTGGTCGTCGCCGCACCCCGCGGCCGCGAGGAGCGCCGCGGCGACCAAGCCTGCCAGCAGGGGATGAGTGATGCGGGTCACGCGGCGCTCAGTGTGTCAGGTCGCACCGTTGTCAGGGCGCGATTCGGTTGCCGGATCGAGCCTCAAATAAATCAGGTTTCAGCAGCGCGGTGGGAGGGTAAGGCGCGGTGACAGGGTGCAAAACGATTGGGGGGGTACAGATGGCTGCTGCGTCGGGAATAACTCGCTTTCGCGTCCTCTTGGGATTGTGCGTGGGGCTGATCGCCCTCGCGCTTCTGGCACAGCCGGCACGCGCGGACACGCGCGTCGTGAATGGCGGTGAGACGCGGCTCGAAGTCAACATCTCCAACTTCGTCAAGCTCCTCGGCGACGGCATCTTCATCACACCGATCGCTCCGGCGCGTCTCGAGTTCGGCTCCAATCCGGCCGCGATCTTCCCCGCGTCGTCCGGCGTCGCGGATGCCGTGCTGAACACCGCGACCGTGCTACACCAGGGCGGCCTGCACATCGAGAAGTCGAGCATCGGCCAGGCGATCGACGTCACGAACGTGACTGTGGCGTGCGTGAATGCAGGGACCATCCCGCTGGCCGGATGCCACGCGCTCAACACGGCTAACAACGTGCTGCCGAACGAGTTGGCGGAGATCAGGGACTTCACGTTCACCGACAACAACTCGGGCACCGTCACGATCGCCGGCCGCGCTGTCATCACCCAAGCGACCGCGCTGGTCCTGAACACGCTCTTCCAGACCCAGGTCTTCGCGCCGAACATGGAGCTGGGCCTGATCAGGTCGAGCTTCACCTACTGAGCGGGCCTCGATGCACGCACGGGCGCGTCCGCCGCGAGGCGGGCGCGCCCCACTGCGCCGGCTACCGGTCGCCGGCTGCGATCGCGGCGATGTCGAGCGCCATCGAGGGCGCCGTCGTTGCGAGCGCCGATACTCCCTGCGCCGGGCTGAGCCGGCCGCGGGCCAACATGCCGGCGCCCATCGCGGTGTCGGCCGCGTCGCACAGCAGCCAAAGTAGGCGCCACTGGCGGCGCCCATCTCCCGAAGACGCCAGGTAGCCGACTCCGAGCGCCACCGCGCGCACGCCGAACACGCGTGTCATGTACTCCAGCTCAGCGGTGAGCCGGTCCTCCGGCACACCGTAGGTGCGCGCGAGCCGGCCGGGGACGATCCAGCTCGCGGCGCCGAGCACGATGCGGAAGCCCGCGAGCCCGGCCATCGCCGCTCTTAGCTCTCGGCGCATGCGCGGGATCGTACTTTCAATGCGGACGTCGACGTCGAGGTGGGCGGAGGGATCCGCTTCGTCCAGCGTGAGATGAAGCCCGGTCCGTCGAGGGGCTCCAGCTGGTGGTCGATGACGTCCAAGCCGCGCGCTCGGAGCTTCAGGGGAACGGGGTCGAGGTCACCGAGGGCAGCAGATCCCTCCGCGGGGCTAGCCGGCGACAGCCTTCCGGCGCCGGCGCTCGGGCTCGACCCGCACGACGTCCCAAGCCAGCCCCAGTCGCTCGAGCCCGCGGATCACCCAGGCGGACAGGTCGATCTCCCGCCGGCCCAGCCCATGCTCGGCCGATGTCGGGAACGCGTGGTGGTTGTTGTGCCATGCCTCGCCGAGCGAGAACGGTGCGAGCCATGCGAGGTTGCGCGATTCGTCGCCGGTCGCGAACCGCTTGCGGCCGAAGAAGTGGCACAGCGAGTTGATCGAGTACGTGATGTGGTGCAGCACGAAGATGCGGACGGCGCCTCCCCACAGCAGCCCGGTGAGGCCGCCGACGAGCGAGCCGCTCAAGGTCAGGCCCAGCGCGAACGGGAAGGCCAGGCCGAGCAACACCCACGCCCACCACATCCTGTCGACCAGCCGGGCCGCCGGCTCGTCGAGCAGATCGGGCGCGTAGCGCTCCTTGTTCGGGCGCTGCGTGTGGAGGAAAAGCCACCCGAGATGCGCATGGAACAGGCCGCGTAGCGCGCCGCTGACGTTTCCACCGTGGTCGACGTGAGGCGAGTGCGGGTCTCCTTCCTGGTCGGAGAACGCGTGGTGCTTGCGGTGGGCCGCGACCCATGAGATCAAGGGTCCCTCGAGCGCGGCCGACCCGAGCGCGCCCAGCACGCCCCGCAACCACCGGGGGGCCTTGAACGATCGATGCGTGAAATGCCGGTGGAACCCAACCGTGACCCCGAGCCCGATCGGGATATAGGTCGCGGCGAACACGACGAGATCGTGCCAGTACAGCGCCCGATCCCAGACCTGCCACGCGACGAACCCCAGGCAGAGGAAGGGCACGGCGGTCACGATCGCGCTCGCGGCGGCGTGGACCCGCTCGTGCTCGACCGGGGCGACGTCGGCCTCGCCCGGCGTCACGACGGATGACGAGCCGACCGCGCGCTCATGAGGGTTCAAGCGCAGATTCACGACGACGTTCCCGCGGGGGCCTTGTGCCCGGTCACCGGAATCGAGGGTTCGGCAAGCATGTGGCGCAAGCCGACAAGCCCGGCACCCATCCGAGCCTTGATCGACTCGCTGGGCTCGCCCAGCTGGTCCGCGATCTCGCGAAGCGTCAAGGAATCGAAGTACGCCAGTTCGATCACACGACCCTGCGTCCGGGGAAGGCGGCGCAGCAACGATCGCGCGTGGTCACGATCGATCTCGCCCAGACCTCCTCCGCGCCGCTCACGCGGCTCATCGATGCTTGCAGCTCCTCGACCTGTCGTCCTCGTGCGCACGAACTCGACCGCGCGCCGGTGGACGAGCGCCATGAGCCTGCTATGCGCGCTACCGAGTCCCGCGTCGCGCGGAAACGCGGTCCGTCGAAGAGCGAGGAAGCTCCCGTGCACGATCTCTTCCGCGGCCGAGGAGTCACGCGCGATCCGAAGCGCCAGCCCGTAGGCGCGTGAGCCGAGCTGGTCGAAGAGCTCCTCGTCCGAAAGCTGGCCGGCATGCTCGTTGCGAGCGCCGTATCCGCGTTGACGAATGGTTTCATCTGAATGACCTCCGTTGATGGCGTCCGTGTCCTCCGTCCAGGCTGTCGTGCCTCTTGAAACTACGGTCAGGCCTGCGTGCCGCTGGAATCGGGCAGGCGCGGGTCTGTTCTCAGGGCTACCTTCGATGCCTCCCCGACGAGCGTCGCGACGATCGAGAAACGCATCGTCTCCATCACCACCGACTCGGCGTCGGGGTTCTCGTGGTTGGCGGCGATCACGAAGTGGTTCGGATGTGAGCGCACCGTTTCGTACTCCAGGAGGCTGAGGCTGATCTTAGTGGCGCAGCCTGGGTCTCCGCATTCGCATATGAAGGTGTCGACACGTCGTCTGGGAACCATCGCTGCGCCGACATTCTCGATCGACTCGTTCAGGTCGCGCCGGTGCGCCTGGCGCGCCGCATCTTGCCTGCGCCAGCTAGGCACGGTCGCCGAGGCGACCGCTGTTGCCGGTCAGGTCGAAGAGCCGGCGGACGGCCTTGCCAGCGTTGACCAGGAGCGGCGGGCGCCCGTTGGCGTTCGCGCGCGCTTGGGCGCACAAGACGGCGCGAAGACCCGCGGCATCCATGAACGTCAGACCGTTGAGATCAAGGGCCGTGACCGGGCTGCCGAGCTCCTCGACGCGTTTGCACTCGTGTTCGAGCAGCGGGACCGCTGCTATGTCGAGCTCTCCGAACAGCAGGACCCGCACAACACCGCCCTCGTGCTCGCCGCGGGCTTCAAAGATCGACCGGAAGGGCTCGGGGCGGCGAAAAGCGCTGATCGCCATGATCGTCTCCAACGTCTCGGTAGGTGGCGGGCAGCTTTGTCGGCCGCCGCTTGACGTGCTGACCGAGGTTTGAGGTCAGCGGCACCTTGCCGAGGGTTGGGACGAGGCACCGACCAGCGTAGCACCGGGCAAGCCTTGAATGCCGGATCTGCTAGGCCGAGAGCACGCCGTGGCTGTCGACGATCGCCGCGGCGACATCCACGAGTTTGTGCCCGGTGCGTCGCGAGTGGTCTCTGAGCATCTCGAATGCCGCCTGCTCACCGATCGTATGGCGCTCCATCAAGATGCCCTTGGCACGCTCGGTCACGGCGCGTCGCCCGAATGCCCCTTCGAGATTCTGAAACTCGGCGAACCGGCGCAGCACGATATCGATCGCGCTCTGGAGCTCCTCCGGCTGATCGTGGCTTATGTAGGCGAAGATGCCGCGCTTCGCCGCCTCGTTGATGAACTCCGCGTCATCGCTCTGGAGCAGGGCGATCACGGGGCATGCCGCCTCCTGGACGATCCTCGAGATCAGCTCCAGGGCGTGCTCCGAGCTCTCGCCCAGCCCGACGAGCGCGACGTCCGGCTTCGTATCGGCGGTCGTCGCCGCGACCTGCGCGACATCGAGCGATCGCGCGATGACCTCATGCCCCAGGGCCGTGACGATGCCCGTGGTGAGCTCAAGGCGTTCCTTGCGCTCGTTGGCGATGAGCACGCGAAGGTGTTCGGGACGTTCTTGGTCGCTCAACCTCGAGGCGAGTTTAGCCGCCCATTTGACGGCGATCAAACCGACCGGTCAGCGCGCCGGGCGAAGGCGCGCTCGCCCAGCTCGGCCTCGCGGCCAGGCAAGGCGCATGCGGCGACGGGGTTGAAGTGAGGCTGCGGAGCAGGGACTCGAACCCCGACTTCCGGGACCAAAACCCGGCGTCCTACCGTTAGACCACTCCGCAGGGTCATAGTGGGAGGTTAGACCGCTGTACAGCGTCCGAGCGGCTCCCCTTGCGCGACTGACCCGCCCGGTTTCCGCGTCGATGCAGCGGGTACCGATAAGGGACTGTGGGAAGAGGCCAGATCGAGGTGTCGGAACTACTCGACCGCGTGCGCGACGAGGGCTGCGTCGAGCTTTCCGAGGTCAGCGAGCTGGTCGAGTCACTCGGGCTCGACGATGACGCGGTCCACGCTGCCTTCGAGCGCATCCGCGCCGAGGGGATCGAGATCTCCGACGACTGCGGGCGCGACGCACCGGAGCAGGTGATCTACGCGAACGACCGGCTCGCCGGTGCGACGACCGATGCACTGCGGCTGTTCCTCAACGAGATCGCGCGCTATCCGCTGCTGTCCGCCCGCAAGGAGGTTGAGCTGGCGAAACGCATCGAGGAGGGCGACGCCGCCGCGAAGGATCTCCTGATCAACTCGAATCTGCGGCTCGTGGTGTCGATCGCGAAGAAGTTCCGCACCGACGAGCTGTCCCTTCTGGACCGGATTCAGGAGGGCGTGCTCGGCCTGATCCGCGCGAGCGAGAAGTTCGACGGGGCGCGCGGCTTCAAGTTCTCGACCTACGCGACATGGTGGATCCGCGAGGCGATCGAGCGCGGGATCCAGAACAAGGCGCGCACGATCCGGATGCCGGTCCACATGCTCGAGCGTGAGCGCAAGGTCGTGAGGGCGGAGCGGGAGTTGACGGTGACCCTCGGCCGCGCCCCGACGGACGAGGAGGTCGCGCAGGCCGCCGGCCTGTCGGTCGTGAAGCTCGGCGAGCTGCGCCAGTCGGGGCGCACCGTCACGAGCCTCGACAAGCCGGTCGGCGATCGCGAAGGTGACCGGGACGCCTCGCTCGGGGACGTGCTTCCCAGCGAGAGCTCGGATCCGCTCGAGGAGCTCGAGATCAGCCTGCGCCGTGACGCACTGGCGCGCGCGCTCGACCTGCTCCCGGAGGCCGAGGCGGAGGTGGTGAGGGTGCGCTTCGGCATCAGCGGCGGCGAGGACGGGGAGCCGTGCACGCTCGAGGAGGCGGTGCGGCGGCTTGGCATCCCGCGCACGCGCGTGCGCAACATGGAGGCGAGGGCGCTCGCGCGCCTGGCCGAGATGCGCGAGGTCGAGGCACTGCGGTAGGCGCCACCTAGGTGGGCCTCAGGGTCTGCGTCAGGGTCATTCCCGATAGGCAAGCGGCCTCCCACGGTTCAGGCTGGGATCGTTCCCGAAACCTGGAGGCCCTGTGAACGACGAGACCCGGACAACCGAGGTGCAGCCGCCCGCTCCCGAAGGGCCGCGGCGTCTCTATCGCTCGCGCGACGACCGCGTGCTCGCCGGCGTCGCCGGAGGGCTCGGCCGCTACTTCAACGTCGACCCGATCTTCTTCCGGATCGGGTTCGTGGCGTTGTTCTTCTTCGGGGGCCTGAGCGCAATCCTCTATGGCCTCGCATGGCTGTTCGTCCCCGACGAGGGAGGCGAGACCGCGCTGGACCCGCGCCGCCGAGGCCGCCTGATGACGCTCGCCGGCGCGATCGTGATCGGCTGCGCGATCCTCGCGATACTCGGCGAGATCGGGGACTGGGGTTGGGGGCTTTGGTGGGGCGGTTTCATCGGACCACTCGCCCTGATCGCGCTCGGCGGCCTGCTCGTGTGGGCCTTCCTGCGCGAGCGCCGGGAAGGCAGGGAGGGCGTCGGCGCTCGCTGGCTGATCGGGCGTGCCGCACTCGGGGTCGCGATCCTCGCCGCCGCGGCGCTGCTCTTCTTCGGGAGTGCGATCGCCACGGCGGCCGGCGGGGGCGTTGCGGTGGCGGGCATCGTGATCGTGATCGGCGTCCTGCTGATTGTCGCCGCGTTCAACGGCGGTGCGCGCTGGCTGATCGTCCCCGCGCTGCTGCTCGCCTTCCCGGCCGGAGTCGTGTCGGCCGCCGACGTCGACCTCGACGGGGGCGTCGGCGAGCGCGAGTACCTGCCGACATCCGCTGCGGACGTGCGCGACAGCTACCGGCTCGGTATCGGACGGCTCGAGATCGACTTGCGCGCGGCGGACCTGCCGCCAGGGGACCACCGCATGAAGGTCGAGGTCGGTGCGGGGGCGGCGGAGGTGATCGTGCCCGAGGATGTCTGCGTGGCGCTCGACTCCCGTGCCGGCGCGGGCTACGTGCGGCTCTTCAACCGTGAGAGCAGCGGCCTCGATGTCGACTGGGACACGGCCGCGGTCGCGCCCGCCCGCGTTCCGCGGCTGGTCCTCGATGCCGACGTCGGGATCGGTGCGCTGTTCGTCGTGCACCACCCATCCGACGTCAACGACGAAGGCGCCGGCGGTCCGGGCAACGACGCGTGCGACCCGGAGCGGCGTGGAACGCCGTGAGCTCGACACCATCTCGTTCGTCGCCGGCCTCGCGCTGGCGGCGTTCGGGACGCTGGTGCTGCTCGACCAGACGGACGTGCTGGACCTGCGGTTCGCGTACTTCTGGCCGGCGATCGCCGCGACGCTCGGGGCGATCTTGCTCGCCAGCGGGCTGAGCCGCGGCGGCTGATCGCGCCGAGCGTCGCACGGGCCGGTGGGATGATGCGCCGATGGCCGTGAACACGCGCACAGCACCGCCGCCGCTTCGCCGCGATCGCAGGCACGGGGTGCTGGCCGGGGTCTGCGCGGGGATCGGGAGCAGGCTCGGCGTCGACCCGGTGATCGTGCGGATCGGCTTCGGCGTCGCTGCGCTCTCCGGCGGCCTCGGCGTGCTGGCCTACGGGCTGGCATGGGCGGTGCTGCCGGTCGAGGGCTCGGACCAGAGTGTCGGCGAGCGCGTGCGCGACCGGCGCGCCGGCTGGGAGACGGCGCTCGGCGCGGCCCTGCTCGTGCTGAGCGCCCTGCTCGTGTTCAGGGAGCTGGGAGTCTGGTTCAGCGACGCGATCGTATGGCCGGTCGTGCTCGCGTCCGCGGGAGCTGCCGTGATCTGGCGCCAGTCGGCCGGCTCGCCGCGCGTCGCGTCCTTGCCCGTTCCCGAGCGCAGCCGAGCGCGCAGTGTGACGGTGCCGCGGATCGGCGCGGGCGCCGTGGGACGCGCCGCGCTTGGCGCGACGCTCGTGATCGGCGCGGCGATCCTCTTCCTTCAGGCGAACGACGTGCTCGGGCCTGCGCGCGACGTCGTGCTCGCCGCCGTCGTGATCGTGATCGGCCTCGCGTTGATACTGGCGCCGTGGTGGCTGCGCCTCGTGCGCACGCTCGCGGCCGAGCGCACCGAGCGCGTTCGATCGCAGGAGCGCGCGGAGCTTGCGGCCCACCTCCACGACTCGGTGCTCCAGACGCTGACCCTGATCCAGCGCCGCGCCGGCGACCCGCAGGCGGTCGCGGGGCTCGCCCGCAGCCAGGAGCGCGAGTTGCGGGCCTGGCTCCAGGGCAAGCGGCGCACGGGCGGGGAGGTCACACTCGGCGGCGCGCTCGAGGCGGCTGCGGCCGAGGTCGAAGATGCGCATGGGGTGACCGTCGAGGTCGTAGTCGTGGGCGACTGCCCCGTCGACGAGCGCGCGCAGGCCGTGGCAGGCGCGGCGCGCGAGGCGCTCGTCAACGCCGCCAAGTTCGCCGGGGGCGCGCCGATCTCGCTCTACGCGGAGCTGAGCGGCGACCGGCTCCAGGTGTTCGTGCGCGACCGCGGGCCCGGCTTCGATCCGAGCGCTGTCCCCGCGGACCGCCACGGTGTGCGCGAGTCGATCGTCGGGCGCATGGAGCGGATCGGCGGACAGGCCCGCGTGCGTGTCGACGGAGCGGGCGCGGGCACCGAGATCGAGCTGGAGGTGGAGCGCTCGTGAGCGAAGCGCAGACACCACCGCGCGTGGTGATCGTGGACGACCATGCGCTCTTCCGTGCGGGCGTGCGTTCCGAGCTCGAGGGACTCGTCGAGGTCGCGGGCGAGGCGGGCGACGTCGAGGAGGCGGTGCAGCGCGTGCTCTCTGCGAAGCCCGACGTCGTGCTGCTCGATGTGCACATGCCGGGCGGCGGCGGCGTCGAGGTGATCGCGCAGGTCATGCGCACGGACCCCGACGTGCGATTTCTCGCGCTGTCGGTGAGCGACGCTGCCCAGGACGTGATCGCGGTGATCCGCGCAGGCGCGCGCGGCTACGTCACCAAGGCGATCTCCGGGCCGGAGCTGGCCGATGCGATCAGCCGGGTGCGGGAGGGCGACGCCGTATTCTCGCCGCGGCTCGCGGGATTCGTGCTGGACGCCTTCGCGGGGGCGCTGCCGCCCGACGTCGACCCCGAGCTCGACCAGCTGACGACGCGCGAGCGCGAGGTCCTGCGCCATATCGCGCGCGGCTACCTCTACAAGGAGATCGCGGCGCGGCTCGGCATCTCGGTGAAGACCGTGGAGGCGCACGTCTCAGCGGTGCTGCGCAAGCTCCAGCTCTCGAGCCGCCACGAGCTCAGCCGCTGGGCGGTCGAGCGGCGGCTCGTCGAGTAACGCGTACTTGCGCCGCGCGTGGATGTCCCCCTGCGGCTTCGGCACGCGCCCCGTCTCGGCCCCCGGCTCGAACACCGGGGCGCTCGGCGCGCGCACTCCGAGCACGCGCATCGCCTTTAGGCCGAGCCCGATGCGCTCGCGGCCGTCCGTCGAGTTCACGTCGAGGCCGGTCAGCTCCTTCACCCGCTCGAGGCGGTAACGGATCGTGTGCCGGTGGGTGAACAGCTCCTTGTGGGTTGCCGCCATCGAGCCGTCGTTGGCGAGGAACGTCTCGAGCGTGTGGACCAGCTCGGTGCCGTACTGCTCGTCATAGGCGACCAGCGGCGCGATCGTGTCGTGGTAGAAGCGGTCGAGCTCTGCGGGGTCGTCGCTCATCGCCGGGAGCAGCAGCCGGTAGGCGCCCGTGTCCTCGAATGACAGGAGACGCGAGCCCGGCTCGTCGGCGGAGGGCGCGGCGACGTTGGCGGCAAGCATTGCCTCGCCGGCCGCGCGGTGCATGTCCATCGGGTCGACGGCCATCCGGCTTCGTCCCACGACTGCGGCGAACCCCTGCATCCCGTCGTCGATCGCGCGCAACACCGCTTGGGCGGTGCGGCGGCCGAGCGCCTCGTCCGCGCCCGGCACGATCACCGCGATCCGCTCCGCACGCAGGGAGCTGAGCGCTCCCGGGGCGGCGCCGCGAGCGCCGCGGCCGATGATCGTGAGGGCGCGCGCCTGCCAGTCGCCATCGGCCGGCGCGACCGGGTGGATGCGCACGACCAGCACGCTGGCGCCGTTCTCGAGGTCGACGCCGAGCTCCTTCCCGCGCGCGACGAGGTCGCGCCGGTCATCGATGTCGCCGTCGAGCATCGCCTTGACGAAGCTTCCGACCGCGGCCTCGCCGGCCCGTTCGGGCGCGCGCGTGCGCTCGACCTCGAGCGCGAGCAGCGTCGTCACGAGGCGCAGCGCCGCGGGCTCGGGCACGTCCTCCCGGGCCCGGAAGCGAAGCTGGCCCACGACCGCCTCGGACACGCGCAGGTCGATCGAGGTCACGCCGTCGCGCTTGGAGAGCAGGTCGCGCTCCTCCGCGGGCGACCCGGCCGCGACAGCCAGCACGGCGCCGCGCGAGTCGATCAGCGCGACGATCGCATTGAGCGCGGCCGCGGCGCGGCGCGCGGTCTCGGGCAAGCCGGCGCCGGACTCGACCGACTCCGCGAGCGCGTCGAGCGCGGACACCGGATCGGGCTCGACATCAGGCGTGTTTGCAGGGCTTTTTGTGCGCGCGTCGGCCATTCGAGCGGGTCAGGATCCCCCGCACAGTCTAGGTGTAGCTCCCAAGGACGTTGTTCATCCTGCGCGCGCTGGTGGCCGGTGCGAAAAAACCGGGTCGGTAGGGGAGTGGGCTCTGGACGCGGCGGAGGATCGCAAACCACGCCTCGCCTGCGAACGCTAAGCGAACGCGGCGGTCGCGAAAAGAGCCGACTGCGCGTGATTCGTATGGGTCGTCGTGCTCGACTGGCGCCGCTCGACGAACTTTGTCTCCTGAGTTCCGTTTTCACGCATGGCGCGGGGCAAGGTTCAGCGGCCGCTGCACTTTCGCTGCCAGCCGAGCGGCGCCTCCCCCAGGCGTCCTCGGTCACCCAGGTACTAACCAGTACGTGGGATTCCAACGGCGGCGCCGTTTACTGGCGAACGTTCCGAGAATGACCACTCAGAGGAGAGGTACGAGCGCGGCCTGGATCCCCATGAGGTCGAGGATCTGGTCCCAGTAGTAGAGGAGCACGAGTCCGACCCCCACCCCCGCGCCCGCGAAACCGGCGAGCACGAACACGCTCAGGAACGCGGCCGCGAACCGCTCCCAGGTGCGGCCGTACGCCGTCCAGGCCGGGGCGAAGATCAGCACGGCGAAGCAGCCGAAGCCGATCAGTCCCGCGGCGACGAGGACGATGTAGGTGACCGTGAGGCTGTCCATGAGGGCGGGCGCTCGGCGGGCCGGGGGCCGGCATCGCCCGAGCGCTCGTAATTCTGACGCAGATAGTCCACGACGAGGGCGACGGCTCCGCAGATCGCGAAAGCGGCGAGGCCCAGCGCCCAGCCTCCGCCGACGTCGGTGAGGTAGTGGACCCGCAGGTAGACGCGCGAGAGGCCGATCGCGGCAGCGAGCGATGCGCCGATCACCACGAGCGCGATGCGACTCGGCAGGCGGCGCGCGAGCAGCACTCCGATCGCGACGAAGGTCACGGACAGGGCGGCGTGGCCGGAGGGGTAGGAAAACCCGCTCGCGTCATAGATGCCGTCAGCGGGCCGCGGCCGCTCGACGGCGCGCTTCATGACCTGCATCGCGATCTCCGTGATCGCCAGGCCCGCCGCGAGCGCGACGGCATCGGTCGAGCGCCGGCGCCTGAGCAGGAAGGCACAAGTGGCAACGGTGCACAGGCCCACGAACCACAGTGCCCCGACCACGCGCAGCACCTGCGCGGCCGCGGTCAGCATTCCCGACTCGAGGTCGCGAGCAACGACGAGGGCCGTGCTGTCGCCGGGCAGGAGGGCGTCGGCCTGGAGCAGGTCGATCTGCAGCGCGACGACGTAGATCCCGACCGCGCCGATCGCGAGCAGCGTGGTCAGCTCGATCCCGAGCTCGCCGGGCGTCAGCCGCTTGACCAGGAACCGCAGCGGCGGCGCGATCAGCCGCCACAGCGGTCGCAGCAAGTAGCGCCAGGCCGGCCGCAGCAGGGTCGCGAGCCCGCGGACGACCCATGCCAGCGGCCGCAGGAGCGACCGCTGGCCCTGGCGCTCGAGCCACCGCGCGAGCGCCTGCCGCTGCTCAGGGTGGCGCAGGCGCTTGATGCCCTGGTAGCCCCCGATGAAGATCACGAGGAGGGCCGCAAAGGCGATCGTGCCGCGGCCGGCGTTGCTCGCGAGCTGCTGGAAGCTCTGCCAGAAGATGTAGCCGAGCAGGCACCACGTGACGCTCCAGAGGCCCGCGCCGAGCACGTCGTAGGGCAGGAACCGGCGGTAGCTCATGTGCGACGCGCCCGCGGTGAACGGCATCAGCGGCCGGATCAGGCCGAGCCACCGCCCGATCACGATCGTCTTGCCACCGTGCTTGTGGAAGAACGCCTCGACCTTGCCGAAGCGCTCCTCGGTGAGCCGCACCTTCGGCCCGTGCTTGAGCGCGAAGTCGCGCCCGAGCCGGCGCCCGAGGAAGAAGCCGATCGTGTCGCCCGCCACGCAGGAAGCCCAGGCGATCCCGATCAGCAACTGGATCGAGAGCGTCCCCTCCCCGGCGAGGACGCCGCCGAGGATGATCGTGAACTCCCCGGGCGCGACGAACCCTACGAACGCGGCCGTCTCGGCCATCGCCATGAACGCGACGAGCAGGTATGCCCACTGACCGAGGCTCTGTGCGAGGTTCTCGATGAAGTTCTCGATCATCGAGAGCGGCAGTCTTGCAGGCGCGAACGCCGACCAGCGCTTGTCTCGCGTCCGTGGCCGTGGTAAATACACCGGCGGGCGAGCCGAAAGGAGAACTGATGGCACGCATCGAGGAGAAGCAAAACGCCACCGTGCGGATGGCCAACTGGTACACCCGCCGCAGCTACGGCCGCGATACGGAGATCTCCGGGGTGATGGCGCACAGCCCGCCGAACTTCCGTGGCTACGGGATGTTCGAGTGGTTCCACCAGCGCGGTCACAGCGTCGAGGAAAAGCTGAAGGCGCTCGCGGCGACGAAGGCCGCGTGCCTGATCGGCTGCGAGTTCTGCATCGACATCGGGTCACACGTCTCGCGCGAGGCGGGAGTCACGGAGGAGCAGCTGCGAACGCTTCACGCCTACCGCGAGAGCCCGGCCTTTTCGCCCACCGAGGTACTGGTGCTCGAGTACGCCGAGGCGATGTGCGAGGCGCCCGTGTCGATCTCGGACGAGCTGTTCGCGCGCCTGCGCGAGCAGTTCAGCGACGAGCAGATGGTCGAGCTGACGACCGCGATCGCGATCGAGAACTTCCGGGCGCGCTTCAACAGCGCGTTCGCGATCACGCCGGCCGGGTTCACCGAGGGCAAGTACTGCGCATTGCCGCAGGCGGCGGCCGTTCGGGGACCGGCTCGGGAACCGGCTCGGGAACCGGCTCAGGAGTCCGAGGCGGAGCGTACGTCGGCGTAGCCGGCGGGGGCTGCCTCGAACGCGGCGGTGAGGCCGCGCCAGCGCTCGGCGAGGTCGCGCGCGAGCGGTGCGGGGTCCTCGTCGAAGAGGCCGAACACCGCCGGTCCCGAGCCCGTCACCTGCGCGGTCGTGGCGCCGGCCTCGCGCAGTAGCTCGATCGCGCGTGCGGCCTCGGGCTCGAGGTCGAGCGCGGCGGCCTCGAGGTCGTTGTGGAAGTCCTCGGTGCCGAGGCCCTCGAGCGAGTCGCGCGCGAGGCCCAGCTGATCGGCGCGGGCGTAGACCCGCGCGGTGTCGAGCGCCCCCCGGCCGGCGAGCAGCACCCCCTGGAGCTCGCGCGCGGGCACCGGCGCCACGCCCTCTCCGGCGCCCGTCACGAGCGCGGGCCGCGGGGCGAGCTGGGACGGCACGTCCGCGCCCAGCGACATCGCGAGGTCGGCGATGTCGCTCTGGGCGGGGCGCATCGCCGACGCCACGGCCGCAAGCCGCAGCACGGCGGCCGCGTCGGCCGAGCCGCCGCCGAGGCCGGCCGCCACGGGAATGTGCTTCTCGATCGAGACGCGCACGGGCGGGCCGTCCCATCCAAAGCGCTCGCGGAACGCGCGCAGCGCCGCTGCGGCGAGGTTCGGCCCCTCGACGCCCGGGCAGACGACCTCGTCCCTGCCCGACTGGGCCTGATCGAGCACGATGTCGTCCGCGAGCGTGATCGGCTGGAAGAGCGAGAGGATCTCGTGCAGGCCGTCCGGGCGCCGCGGTCCGACGTAGAGGCAGAGGTTCAGCTTTGCGGGCGCGCGGGTCGCGAGCCTCAACCGAAGCGCTCCAGGTCCCGGGCGAGCTGCACGAAGTCGGCGGGACTCAGGATCTCGGCGCGTGCGTCCGGCGGATGCCCCATGTCCTCGAGCGACTCGCGCGCGGCCTCGCGCACGCCGGCGGGGCCACCCGCCTCCTCGAGCGAGCGCGCGAGCGCCTTGCGCCGGTGCGCGAAGGACGAGCGCACGAGGTCGGTCAGCTGGTCGGTTGGAGCGGGCCCGGTGCGGCGCAGGCGCACGAGGCCGGAGTCGACGTTCGGTACCGGGCGGAAGACGTTGCGCGAGATCGGCCGCACGAACTCGACGTCCGCAGCGAGCTGCACCAGCACCGACGGGATCCCGTAGGTCTTCGACCCGGGCCCAGCCGCGAGCCGGTCGGCGATCTCGCGCTGGACCATCAACGTCCAGTCCGTGGCCTCGGGCAGCGCCTCGATCGTCCTCAGGATCGCGGGCGTCGCGACCCCGTAGGGCAGGTTCGCGACGACCTTGGTCGGCAACGGGTCGAGGCCTCCGAGGCGGACCTTCATCACGTCCGCGATCACGAGGGTCGCGTTGTCGCTCTCTTCGAGCGCCTCTTGCAGCACGGCCTCGAGCCGCCGGTCGGTCTCGATCACGTGCAGGTGCTTCACGCGCGGAGCGAGGTACGCGGACAGCACGCCGAGCCCACCGCCGATCTCGAGCACGACGTCCGCGGCGTCCAGCTTCGCGGTGCGGCCGATCAGCTCGAGGATGTTGTCGTCGACGAGGAAGTTCTGGCCCAGCTCGCGGTTGGGGCGGATGTCGAACCGCGACATGCGGTCGAGGCTGTCGCGTGTCTCGCTCACCAGCCGAGAAGGCGGGCCGCGTTGCCCACCAGCAGTTTTTCCATGTCCTCGACGGACGTGCCGCGCAGCTGCGCGAGGTGGTGCGCCGTGGCGGTCACGTACGCGGGCTCGTTCGGCTTGCTGCGCCGCTTCTGCGGCGAGAGGAAGGGGGCGTCCGTCTCGGCGAGCAGCAGCTCGCCCGGAACCTCGGTTGCTGCGCGCTGCAGGTCGGTCGCCTTCGGATAGGTGACGTTGCCCGCGAACGAGCAGTACCACCCGCGCTCGGCGCACTGGCCCACGCGGCCGGCGAGCGAGAAGCAGTGGATGATCACGTCGACGCCCTCCGCGTGACGGTCGAGCAGCGCGATCGTGTCGTCCGCGGCCTCGCGGGTGTGGACGACGAGCGGCTTGCCAAGCTCCTTCGCCAGCTCGATCTGGGCGACGAACGAGCGCACCTGGTCGGCGCGGGGCGCGTAGTCGCGCTTGTAGTCGAGGCCCGCCTCGCCGATCGCGCGAACCTTCGGGTGCGCGGCCAGCTCCCGCAGCTCGGCGAGTGCGTCGTCGTCGAAGCCCTCGGACTCGTGTGGGTGGCGCCCGACCGACACGTAGACCTCGTCGTGCTTCTCGGCGGCTGCGATCGCGTGGCGACACGACTCGCCGGTCATGCCGATCGCGAGCATGCGGTCGACGCCCGCATTGACCGCGCGGCTGACGACGTGCGCCGGTGGAGCCTCGATGTGGTCGAGGTGGAAGTGGGTGTCGACCATCGCCGCGAAGTCTAGGAGCGTCGTGCCCCGGCAGCCCCCGCCGCGATCTCGCCGGGGGCGTCGTCCCGGCCGCGCTCGCCGCTCGCGAGCGCCACTCCGCCGAGGATCAGGACGAGTCCCCCGATCGCGGCAGCGCTCACCTCCTCGTCGAGCAGCACCGCGCCGTAGACGAGCGCGAGCGGCGGGATCAGGTACCCGCAGAGCGCGGCCTTGCCCGCGCCCACCTCCTGGATCAGCCCGAAATAGAGGTAGAAGGCGACCGCCGTGCCAACCACGCCCAGTGACACGACAGCGGCGATCTCTCCGGCGTCCGGGCTGTTCGCGCCGACGGTCGCGAGCGCCGCCGGCAGCGTCACGACGGCGGCGGTCGCGCAGGCGGAGAAGCTCACGACGAGCGGCGGCACCCCGCGGAACTTGAGCCGCACGTACATCGCGGCGAGACCGTAGGAGAGCGCGGCGCCCACCATCGCGAGCGCGCCCAGGAACTCGCCGAGGCTGTGGACGGTGTCGACGCCGATCAGCAGGATCACGCCGGCGAAGCCGATCACGAGCCCGGCCGTCCCACGCCGGTCGACCCTCTCGGTCGGGTCGATCAGCGGCGCCAGCATCGCGATGAAGAGCGGGCCGGGGGAGATCAGCACCCCGGTGAGGCCGGACGAGATCTGCGTCTCGCCGAGACTGATCAGCGAGAAGGGGATCGCGACCGCGAGCGTCCCCTGGATCAGCGTGCGGCCGGGTTGTCGTCGCAGCAGGCGCAGCGCGGCGCGCTCCTCCGCGCCGCTCGCGACGATCACCGCGTAGAGCAGCAATGCCGCGAGCAGCACGCGCGCGAAGACGATCATCATCGGGTCGAAGCCTTCGAGCGCGATCTTGATCAGCAGGTAGGAGGCGCCCCAGATCGCCGAGACGCCGCCCAGCATCGCGAGCTGGCGGGGAGTCAACGTCTAGTGGCCGGCTCGCCCGGCTCGCCCGGCTCGACCTTCGGAAAGAGCTGCGGGAGCTTCGCGACGCTCGCGCCCCCCGGCACCGCGCCGAACGTTGCGCGCTCGAGCGAGAAGTCGTCCTGGCCGAGCGCGCGCAGCAGACGCGTGGTGGTGTCGGGCATGTAGGGGTGCAACAGCACGCTGATCACGCGCAGGCCCTCGGCAAGTCCGTAGAGCACCTGGTCGAGGCGCTCGTCCGCACCTTCCTTCGCGAGCGTCCAGGGCGCCTGCTCCTCGACGTAGCGGTTGAGCCGCCGCACGCCGCGCGACCAGATCTGCTCGAGCGCCACCGTCAGCTCGGCACGGTCGAAGCGCTCGCACACCTCGCTCGCAAGCCCGTCGAAGTCGCCGGCCAAATCGGCGGGTGGGTCAGCGGCGGGCACCACGCCCTCGCGGTAACGGGCGACCATCGCGAGCGTGCGGCTCGCGAGGTTGCCGTACTCGTTTGCGAGCTCGCTGTTGTAGCGCGCCTCGAAGCCCTCGGTCGAGACCGACCCGTCCTGGCCGAAGCTGATCTCGCGCAGGCAGTAGTAGCGCAGCGCGTCGGTGCCGAACACCTCCATCACCTCGAAGGGGTCGAGCACGTTGCCGAGCGACTTCGACATCTTCTCGCCCTGCATCAGCAGGAACCCGTGGACGAACACGTGGCGGGGGACCTCGACGCCGGCCGCGATCAGCATCGCCGGCCAGATCACGCAGTGGAACTTGAGGATGTCCTTGCCGATCAGGTGGAAGTTCGCCGGCCAGAAGCGCTCGGTCAGGTCCTCGCCCGACCGCGCGTACGTGAGCGCGCTGTAGTAATTGAGCAGCGCGTCGAACCAGACGTAGAAGACCTGGCTCTCGTCCCACGGAGCGGGCACGCCCCAGCGCAGCCGCGCGCGCGTGCAGGACACGTCCTCGAGGCCCTGGCGGATGAAGCCGGCCGCCTCGTTGAAGCGCTCGCGCGGCATCACGAAATCGGGTCGCTCCGCATACAGTTGCTCGAGCTTCTCCTGGTAGGCGGAGAGGCGGAAGAAGTAGTTGTCCTCCTTCTCCCAGGTCAGCTCGATCTTGTGGATCGGGCAGCGGTTGCCGTCCACGATCTCCTGCTCGTTCTTGAAGTCGGCGCAGCGCGGGCAATACCAGCCCTCGTAGGTGCCCGGGTAGATCTCGCCGCGGTCGTAGAGCCCCTGCATGAAGCTCCGGACGGCCGCGCCGTGCTCGGGGTCGGACGTTCGGATGAAGAAGTCGTTGGACGCGTTCACCCGCTCGGCCATCTCCTTGAAGTGGACGACGTTGCGGTCCGCAAGCTCCCGCGGCGGGATGCCCTCGCGCTCGGCCACGTCCGCGACCGGCTCGCCGTGCTCGTCCGTGCCCGTCAGGAAGAACGTGTCCTCGCCGCGCTGGCGCATGTGGCGCGCGAGCGCGTCGGCCGCGATCGTCGAGTACGCGTGGCCGAGGTGCGGCTGCGCGTTCACGTAGTAGATGGGGGTGGTGACGTAGAAGCTCACGGGCGGTAGGTGAATATAGAACGCGCGTGCGGGCAGCCCTGTGCGACGGCGTAGGATGCGCGCTTCGATGGCCGACCGCCAGCGTGTCTCGTCCGGCTCGCCCTGGGAGCCGAAGATCGGCATCTCGCGGGCCGTGCGCGCCGGCGACCGCGTGCTCGTGTCCGGGACCGCGCCGATCTGGCCGGACGGGTCCTGCGATCCCGACCCCGGCGTGCAGGCGCGCCGCTGCTTCGAGATCATCGTCGCCGCGCTGCGCGAGGCCGGCGCCCAGCCACGGGACGTCGTGCGCACCCGGATGTTCATCACCGACGCGGGCGATGGCGAGGCAATCGGAGCCGCTCATGCCGAGGCCTTCGGCGAGGCGCGGCCGGTGTCGACGATGGTCGTCGTGACGGGGTTCCTCGATCCCCGCTGGAAGGTCGAGATCGAGGCCGAGGCGCTGATCGATCATGTGGCCTGATCGCTCGCTGACGCTTTTTGGTCGCGATCGGGGGCTCGAATCGATCAGCGAACGCCGAGCCGCGGTCGCGAGCGCCGCGGCGCGGCGGTTGACCGCCCCGTTCAGCCGGACGAGCGCACTGCCGAACAGCGCGACCGCGAGCAGCGCGAGCCCGCCGAGCAGCAGCGGCCGCCCGCGGTCCGGTGCGGCCGCGCGCGGTTGGATCGCCGGTGCCGGGACGGGATGGCGCACCGGACGCCCGCGCAACCCGGCCACTCGTCCCGTCGCCGGCACCTTCGCCCGTGCATCGCGCGGGCGCGCCCGCGCGCGATGCGGCGCCACCGCCCCGACGGGCCGCGCGATCGCGCCGGCCGGCGCGCGCACCACCTGCTCCTGCGCCCGCAGCGGCGCCGGCGCGGCCAATGGCACCGGCGGCACCGGTGGCGCCGGTGCCGTGCCGAGCGCCGGCAGCAGCGACAGCGGATCGACGTAGTTGTCCTCGACGTCGGCGAGTCGCACGCCGAAGTGCAGGTGCGGCTCGCTCACGGAGCGGCGCCCCGTCGTCCCGGCCGCACCGATCCGCGCCCCGGCGCCAACGTGCTCCCCGCGCGAGACGGACTCGGCCGCGAGGTGCAGGTAGCTCGCGACGTGGCGCTCGTCGTCGCTGCGCACCGCGACCACGATCCCCGAAGATCCGAGCGCACCGGCGTACGTCACCGTCCCGGCCCGCGCGGCGAGCACCGGGGTGCCCTCCTGCGCCGCGATGTCGATCCCGCGGTGCATGCCGCCGGCGTACGGGCGCGCGTTGTCGTTCACGTACGCGGTGAGCACGCGGCCGCGCACCGGCCATGTCCACCCCTGCTCGGCCTGCGCCGCGGGCGCGGCGGCCGGCAGTCCGACGAGTACGGCCGCAACGGCGGCGAGTGAAGAGCGCATCGAAGCCTCCTTGCCTTGTCGATCGGTACGGGGGCCGACGCTAGCGCGGGTGACGGACCGCGTGGGCGTGATGTGACGCTGTTCTCACACCGTCGTGCTTATGCTGTCGCCGCAGTGCCGGATCTTTCTTCGATCGTCTTCCTGCTGATCTTCCTCACCTTCCTGGTGCCGATGATCACGCAGCGCCTGCTCGCGACCCGCCGCTACCGCGCGATCCGCAAGCTCGAGCAGGTGCGCGGCTCGCGGGTGATCACCCTCATCCATCGCCAGGAGTCGATCAGCCTGCTCGGCATCCCGCTGCGGCGCTTCATCGACGTCGAGGACTCCGAGGCCGTGCTGCGTGCGGTCAGGCTCACGCCCGACACCGTGCCGATCGACCTCGTCGCGCACACGCCGGGCGGGCTCGTGCTCGCGTCCGAGCAGATCGCCCGCGCGCTCCACCGCCACCCCGCGAAGGTCACGGTGCTGGTCCCGCACTACGCGATGTCGGGCGGGACGCTGCTCGCGCTCGCGGCCGACCAGATCGTGATGGACGAGAACGCCGTGCTCGGCCCCGTCGACCCCCAGATCGGGCAGTGGCCGGCGGCCTCGATCATCAGCGTCGTCGAGTCGAAGCCGCTCGAGCGCGTCGACGACGAGACGCTGATCCTCGCCGACCTCGCGCGCAAGGCGCAGACGCAGATCAGGGAGTTCATCCTCGGGGTGCTGCTCGACGACTTCCCGCAGGAACGCGCGAGCGAGCTTGCGGAGCAGCTCTCGTCGGGCCGCTGGACGCACGACTATCCGCTCACGATCGAGGTGCTCACGGGGCTCGGGCTGCCCGCCGTGACGGGGCTCCCGGTCGAGGTGTACGAGCTGATGGACCTCTACCCGCAGGCCGGTCGCCAGCGACCGTCGGTGACCTACGTTCCGATCCCCTACGGCGAGCCCGAGATACCGCGGGCGCCCGCGGCGCCCAGCTAGCTCGCGACCGCGTTCAGCGCGAGGCCGGGGAAGACGAGGAAGCCCTCGTCGTGTCGGAATGCGTCGGCGTTCCGCTCGATCGTCGCTCGGACCGTCGCCCGCTCCTCGTCGGAGAGCTTCCCGAGTCCGACCGATACGACTCCCACCTGCTCGCGGAGGAAGTTCCAGTAGGACTCGAAGTCGTCGAAGCGCCAGGCGAGCTTGACCTCCACGATCTCGGGCCTGTCGAAGCCGGCGCCGGTGACGAGGTCCTCGATCCGCGCGCGGTCCGCCATCGCGAAGATCCCCGGCTGGTTCGGTTCAGCGGCCGGCATGTGACCGTGCGAGACGAGCGCGCCGGTACCCAGCGCAGCCCACGGGTTGCGACCCGGTTCGCCCCAGACGGAGAGCGAGACCCGCCCGCCGTCGCGGAGCACCCTGCGGGTCTCGGCGAAAGCGGCGGCGGGATCCGACATCAGCATGTAGCCCCAGCGACAGAGGACGCCGTCGACCGAGTCGTCGGCGAGGTCCATGCGCTCCCCGTCCATCACCCGAAACTCCACGTTGGCGAGGCCGAGCGCCGCGGCGCGCCTGCGTGCGGCCTCGACCATCTCGAACGCGAAGTCGGACGAGATCAGCCGGCCGCCGGGACCGAGCTCGGCCGCCGCCGCGAATCCGGTCTCCCCGGTCCCCGCCGCAAGCTCGAGCACGGTGTTGCCGGGACGGGGGTCGAGCGCCGCGACCATCTGCTCGCCCACCGGGCGCGACGCGTTCCACATCCACTCGAGGTGACGCTCCCAGCCCGCGGCCATGCGCTGCCACGTCTCGTGGCTGTTGCGCCGGTACTCGGCGAGGTCCATGGGTTGATCCTACTCGCGATAAAGGCGGTTGACGGGAACGCCGGTGAGCGCCGACACGACTTTTGCCGCGCCACGCCGCCGCGCACCCGCCTCGATGAGCGCCGCGACGGCGGCGACTGCGGCCGGCTCGTCTCCCGCCGGCTCTGCTGCCGGCCCGACGACCAGCACGATCTCTCCCCGGGCGCCGTCCGCGAACCGCTCCGCGAGATCGGCCGCCGTACCGCGCACGACCTCCTCGTGCAGCTTCGTGAGCTCGCGGCAGACGGCGACCGCGCGCCCCGGGTCCAGGTCGGCCAGCGCCGCGAGCGTGCGCGCGACCCGCCCGGGCGACTCGAAGGCGACAAGCGTCTCGTCGCCGCGCTCGAGCTCCGCGCGCAGCTCGCCCGCCTTGCGCGGCAGGAAGCCCGCGAAGCGCCAGCGATCCGCGGGCAGCCCCGACGCGACGAGCGCCGTGACGACCGCGGTCGGCCCGGGGAGCACCTCCACCGGGAGGTCGCGGGCGAGGCACTCCCGCACGAGGACGAAGCCCGGGTCCGACACGGCCGGCGTCCCCGCGTCGCTCACGAGGGCGACGGTCTCGCCGGCCGCCACGCGGTCCGCGAGGTCGCGCGCGCGCGCGACCTCGTTGTGCTCGTGGAAGCTCACGAGCCGCGCCTCGATCGCATGACGGGCGAGCAGCTTGCGCGTGTGGCGCGTGTCCTCGGCGGCGACCACGTGCGCCTCGCCGAGCACGCGCAGCACGCGCAGCGTCACGTCCTCGAGGTTGCCGATCGGCGTGGGGCAGACGACGAGCCGCCCGTCGGCCACGAGGTCAGTCCAGCTCGTCGAGCGCGAGCACCGCGGCGCCGAGCATCCCGGCGTCCGCCCCGAACCGCGCGGGCACGATGCGCACCTGTTCGCGGTTCGGGCGCAGGGCCCGCGCGCGCATCTCTTCGCGCGCGGGATCGAGCAGCAGGTCGCCCGCGGCCATCGCGCCACCGCCGACGACGATCACCTCGGGATTGAAGATGTTCACGAAGCTGGCAAACGCGATGCCGAGCTGGCGGCCGATGTGACCGAGCACCATGCGCGACACCTCGTCACCGCCGAGCGCGAGCTGCGTTACCAGCTCACCCGTGATCGCCTGGCCCGCGACCGCTGCGCGCGCGAGATCGGAGTCCGTGTCCTCCTCGGCCGCGACCTTGCCCTCGCGGCCGATCGCCGTCCCGGACGCGAGCGCCTCGAGGCAACCGTGGTTCGGGCAGTTGCCCTGGCAGCGAGGCCCGTTCTCGTCGATCACCATGTGCCCCAGCTCGGCGCCCCCGCCGGAGGCTCCCCGGTAGAGCCTGCCGTCGAGGACCAGGCCGCCGCCGATCCCGGTCCCGATCGTGAGCCCGATCACGTGCTCCGCGCCGCGCGCGGCACCGAACCGCTGCTCGACGAGCGTCGCGACGTTCGCGTCGTTGTCGATGAAGACGGGCAGCCCGAGCCGCTCCGACATGACATCCCGAAAGGGGATGTCCCCGAGCGGCAGGTTCACGCACATCACCGCGTGACCGTTGTGCTGGTCGATCAGGCACGGGATGCCGAAGCCGATCGCCTCCGTGTCCGGATGATGCTCGAGCAACTCGGTCGCGGCCTCGACGATCGCTCTCACGAGCGCCTGCTCCGAGAGGCCTGCGACGAGCTGGTGCACGCGATCGTGGACCTCGAGTTGCTGGTCGACGACCCCCGCGAGCAGCTTGGTGCCGCCGAGGTCGAGGCCGATCGTCTTCCGGCTCATGCGTGGAGAGGATGCGGCCACTGAGGCAATATATGGAGTCCGCCCGCCGGCAGGGACAGGCCGTCGCCGCCCGAATCCCAAGGACGGGCGCTCGCGCCCCGCGTCGCTATGCCTCCCGACAAGCCTGAATACCGCGTCTATCGCGCCCGCTCCGGGTTCCTCGGTCGCCTGCTCAACCGGCGCAGCGCCGAGCGCTTCGAGCGCACCCGTGCCGCCCAGCAGGGCGCGGCGCCGCCCGCGGAGGGCTCACCGGGGCGCCTCAGCAAGCTCGTCGAGAGGCGCCCGGCGAACGGCGAAACGGCGCAGCCGGTCGCGCCGCCGGCGCCGGCCCAACCTCGTCCCTACGAGGCGCCCGGCGACCCCTGGTACCGCCGCATCACCTGGAAGCGCGTCGTGGCCGGCGTGCTGCTGTTCATTCTTTGCTGGTCGGCCCTCAGCTTCGGGCTCTTCATGCTCAGCGCGAGCCAGCAGAACGACAAGATGTCCGAGGGGGCGCTTTCGGCGCTCGACGACTCGGGGAACCTGCTCACCTCCCCCAACAACATCCTCGTGCTGGGGTCTGATCGCCGGCCCGGCGAGGCGCGCGGGCGCGCGGACACGATCATGCTGATGCGCTACGGAGGCGGGAAGGCGGCGCGCCTGTCGATCCCGCGCGACACGCTCGTGGACATCCCCGGCGTGGGCCCCAGCAAGATCAACGCGGCCTATGCGATCGGCGGCCCGCCGCTGATGATCGAGACGATCAAGCAATACCTCGGCATCGAGGTGAACCACCTGATCGAGGTCGACTTCAAGGGCTTTCCGAAGTTCGTCGACGCGCTCGGCGGCGTCGACATGACGTTCGAGAAGTGCATCCGCTCGCGGTTCGAGGGTCGCACCCACCGGTTCAAGAAGGGCGAGAACCACCTCAGCGGTGAGGAGGCGCTCGACGTCGTCCGGATCCGCAAGAACGAGTGCGCACCCGAGGAGTCAGACCTCACACGCGCGCGCCGTCAGCAGCAGTTCCTCGAGGCGGTGAAGGGCAAGCTCTTCAGCCCCCTGACGTTCCCGCGCTGGCCGTGGGCCGCGTGGCGCGCGCCGAAGGCGATCGTCTCGGACCTCGGCGGTCTCGGCTTGATGGGCCTCTACTGGAACATGGAGACGAGCGGCGACCTCAAGCCGCGCATCCTGCGCCCGATCGACCCAGGCGCGAACCCGCTCCAGGTCTCCGACGCCGAGAAGCAGGCCGAGGTCCAGCGCTTCCTCGACGGCTAGGTCTGCGCCGGCCGTCCAGCCGCTTCCCGGTGCAGTGTCGAACGTTCGCTCCTCGCGCCCGAGGGGTGGACGCAGCGGGAGAAAGTTCGGCGCTGGGCGCCCTCAGGTTGCTCACAGGGTGATTCTTACCTTGATCTCACTCGTTCTTAAGGCGCGGGCGCTTCCATGGATGGCGCACGGACAAGAGGCGGCCGCCCGGAATCCTCCACTCGCCCAGCGCAACCCGGGCGGGTCGGGCGGCCGCAGACTTCTAGATGGGAGCGTCGAATGCGAAGCAAAGCCAAGCTGATAGTCCCCCTGGCCCTCGTGGTGGCGGTCGCCGCCGCGGGGCTTTCGCTGGCCGCCGGCGGCAGCGACAAGGGCAGCGACTCGTCCACCTCCGCGAAGGCGGCGCCCACCGCGTTTGTCGCGAACGGGGCCGGAGAGCGCAACCGCCGCGACGGTGGCGTCCACCGCAGGTTCAGCCCGGACGCCGACGTGCGGGCGGTGCACGAGGACATCCGCGAGGCCGTCGCCGACCAGGCGCCCGCGATCGCCGGCCCGGTGATCGACAAGGCCGAGAGCGACGACAAGATCACCGCTGCGCAGGCCGAAGCGCTGCGCAAGGCGGCCCAGGACATCGCCGACGGCAAGCGCCCGAGCCTGCGCGACATCGGTGATGACGCCGACGTGCGCGAGGTCGTCCACGACGCGTTCGCGGCGGCCGCCAAGAAGGCACCCGCGATCGCGGAGCCGATCATCGACAAGGCCGTCGGTGACAAGAAGATCACGTCGGCCCAGGCCGACCGGATCCGCGAAATGCTGAAGCGCGGCCCCGCGGGGCGTGGCGGCTTCGGCAAGCGCCACGGCCCCGGAGGCGGGCCGCCGGCTCCGTTCGGCGACGCGGACGTGCGCGCCGTGCTCGAGGACGTCCACGAGGCCGTCGCCAAGCAAGCGCCCGCGATCGCCGGCCCGGTGATCGACAAGGCGCAGAAGGACGGCAAGATCACCGAGGCGCAGGCCGATGCGCTGCGCAAGGCAGCGCAGGACTTCGTCGGCCGCAAGCCGCGCGGGGGCCCGCCGAAGGGCCTGAACCTGCGCGACTCCGACGTGCGCGAGGTGCTCGGCGACATCTTCGCGGCGGTCGCCGCCAAGACGCCCGGCATCGCAAAGCCGATCGTCGACAAGGCCGTCGACGAGGACAAGGTCACGGCGGCGCAGGCGCGCAAGCTGACCGAGTTCCTCACCCACGCGCGGCGCGGCGGCCCGCACAAGATGGGTCACGGTCGTGGCCACGGACCGAAGGCCTTCGGTCGGGGCGGTTCACCGCCCGAGCGGCCGAGTGCCGCACCCGAGGCTCCCGTCGCCCCGGGCACATCCAGCTAGTCCACAGGCAGACGCGCTCCGACACGTGTCCGCTGGGCCCGCTCCCGCCTCAGGGAGTGGGCCCGCGGGCCGACACAGGGAGCATGAAAAGACTTTGGCTCGTTGTCGCTTTGATCGCACTGGTTGTTCCCGCCGCCGCACAGGCGAAAGGCGGGGGTGAGGTAAGGAAGGACGTAGGAAAGGCCGCGAAGCAGCACTGCAAGGCGCTGCGCGCGGACATGGGCGTCGAGGCCTTCCGGTCCGCATTTGCCGGCAAGGACGGCAAGCGCGCGATGAAGCGCTGCGTCAAGACGCAGCGCAAGCTCGCGAGGTCAGCCCGCAAGCGCGCCAGGTCGGCGTGCCGGGCCGAGGGCAAGCGCGGGCACGCGCTCAAGCGCTGCGTCGCCGATAAGACGCGGGCCAAGAACTCCGCCTCGCCAGATGCCTTCAAGAACGCCGCCGCGAAGTGCCAGGCCGAGCAGGCCGAGGACCCCGAGGCGTTTGCGGACGAATACGGTGACGGACCGAACGCCTTCGGCAAGTGCGTCTCCGAGCATGCGGACGAGGAGGCCGGCGACGACGAGCCCGGCGAAGACGAGGCGGACGACTCCGAGAACGAGGACGAGCCGGGCGAGGACGAGCCCGCCGGCCCGGACGGCCTCTAGCGCTCAGTCGGACTTGGTATCGCCACTGCTCGACCCGCTCGAGGAGTCGGACGACGTCTCGGACTTCGACGTCGTCGACTCCTTGGAGGAGTCCGACTTCGAGGACTCCGACGTGGAGGAGGACTCCGACTTGGAAGCGCCGTCTTCCTTGCTTCCACTCCCGCGGTTGCGACCGTAGTCGGTCGAATAGAAGCCCGAGCCCTTGAAGTGCACCGCGACGGGATGGAACACGCGCTGGACCGGCGCGCCACAAACCTCGCACTTGGTCACGGGGTCATCGCTCATCTTCTGCATGACTTCGAACTGATGACCGTTTTCGCAGCGGTACTCGTAGGTGGGCACTCGACTCAGTATATGGAGAGGTTTCTCGGCGCCCATACGGCCAACGCGCGACCGACGGGCCGGTCCGTGCCCGCTCCTACGGTGAATCTCGTCGCGCTTGCCTAGGCCGCTCGGCCGCCGTGGGCGCTGCGCCGCTCGTCCGGCGGCTGGGGAGCCGCGTGGTCGGTGAGCAGCGAGACCCTGGCGGTCTGCCAGATGATCCAGGCGGTCAGGTGGCGACCGGCCCTGAACGGCAGCACGGGCACGTCCCTGAGGCGCGACTGATTCGACTCGTCTTGTATGTGTCCCTGGCCCATTACTTCTAATAACGTCGCGGACGGGACCTTATATACCCCGTCGGCTCATATATGACCCTCGTGGCTAGCCTTTGAAGGACTTTCCGGCTTCCTTCCCTCATCGGAATGGCGAAAACCTCACAAAACCCCCGCAATCAGGCGCCCACGGCGCTGCCGTCGGCAGGAGTGGACGGTCTCGACGCCGACAACCCCTTCGTGGACACCGTGACCATGGAGAAGATCGTGGGCCTGTGCAAGCGGCGGGGCTTCATCTTCCAGTCCTCGGAGATCTACGGCGGCCTCGCCTCGACCTACGACTACGGCCACTACGGGGTTCTGCTCAAGAACAACGTCAAGGCCGAGTGGTGGCGGGCGAACATCCAGGAGCGCGAGGACATGGTCGCGCTCGATGCCGCGATCCTGATGCACCCGCGCACATGGGAGGCATCGGGCCACGTCGACAGCTTCACGGACCCGCTCATCCAGTGCCTCGGCAAGTGCAAGAAGCGGTGGCGCGCCGACCACCTAGAGTCGAACGAGAGCGGCGACTTGCGCTGTCCGCAGTGCGGCGGCGAGCTCGGCGACGCGCGCCAGTTCAACCTCATGTTCGAGACGTTCATGGGACCGGTGCGCGAGGAGGCGAACCGCATCTTCCTGCGGCCCGAGACAGCGCAGGGGATCTTCGTCAACTTCAAGAACGTGCTCCAGTTCTCGCGCCGCAAGCCGCCCTTCGGGATCGCGCAGATCGGCAAGGCGTTCCGCAACGAGATCACGCCGGGCAACTTCATCTTCCGCACGCGCGAGTTCGAGCAGATGGAGATCGAGTTCTTCGTGCCGCCCGCGGAGGCCGAGCGCTGGCACCAGGACTGGATGGACCGCCGCATGCGCTGGTACACCGACCTCGGTATCCGCGCGGACCACCTCCAGCTGCGCAAGCACGGCGACGACGAGCTCTCGCACTACTCGGCCGGGACGAGCGACATCGAGTACCTGTTCCCGATGGGGTGGTCCGAGCTCGAGGGGATCGCCAACCGCACCGACTACGACCTGCGCCGCCACGCCGAGTTCTCGGGCGAGGATCTCTCCTACTTCGACCAGGCGACCCAGGAGCGCTACGTCCCCTACGTGATCGAGCCCTCCGCCGGCGCCGACCGCGGGACGCTCGCGTTCATGGTCGACGCCTTCCGGGAGGAGGAGGTCTCGGGGCGCACGCGCACGCTGCTCCAGCTCCACCCGCGCCTCGCGCCCGTGAAGGTCGCGGTGCTGCCGCTCGTCTCGCGCGACGGGATGCCGGAGAAGGCGCGCAAGATCTACGAGGAGCTGCGGCGCGTGATCCCCGCTGAGTTCGACGCGGGCGGCTCGATCGGCAAGCGCTACCGCCGCCAGGACGAGATCGGCACCCCTTGGGGAATCACGATCGACGGCGAGACCATGGCCGACGACACCGTGACCCTGCGTGACCGCGACTCGCTCGAGCAGGTGCGCGTGCCGGCCGCGGGCCTCGGCGAGGATCTGCTCGGGCGCCTGCACTCGGAATGGCGCTCGCCCAAGCTCGAGGAGTAGTGGACGTCACGCGCGTCGGCGAGGGCGACGTCGATGCCCTCGTGCCGATGATGAGCGCGTACTGCGACTTCTACGGGGTCGCGCCCGGGGACGACAAGCTGCGGGCGCTCGCGCTCGAGCTGATCGAGAGCCCGCAAGAGGGCGTGATGTTGATCGCGCGCGACGGCGACGGCGAGCCGCTCGGGTTCGCGACGGTCTACTGGACGCTGAACACGCTCGAGGGCGGGCGCGTCGGCACGATGCACGACCTCTACGTGCGCCTCGCGCAACGCCGCGCGGGGGTGGGCCGCGCGCTGATCGGCGCCTGTCTCGACGAGGTGCGCGCGGCCGGCCTGCCGGGCCTCACCTGGGACACCGCGCCGGACAACGTGCAGGCGCAGGCGCTCTACGACTCGACCGGGGCCGAGCGCGAGGAGTGGTTCACGTACTGGCTCCCGGCCTGAATCCGGCCTAGACTCGGAAAGGTGAGGTGCTGGGGAACACTCGCGGCGCTGGCGACCGCGCTGCTATTGGCGAGTCCGGCGGCGGGGGGCGCAGCCGGCCTCGACCGCGACGGCGACAGGCTCTTCGACGACCTCGAGGCGCGGGTCGCGCCGCTCGGGGCGGCCGAGCAGGCGAACGTGATCGTCGTGATGCGCGAGCGTGCGCTGCCCGGCCGGGTGGCGCGGTTGCGCGCCGACGCGGACCTCGAAGTGTCGCGCCGGTTCACCTTGATCGACGCGGTCGCGGGCCGGGTCGCGAAGGGTCGGCTCGCCGCGCTTGCGCAGCACCCGCTCGTCGACCACGTCGAGCGCAACGCGCCGGTGCACGCGATGAACGACACCGCGCAGGAGTCCTTCGGCGTCACCGCGGCGCGCGCGAACGTGCCCGGGGTGGACGGCAACGCGGACGGCAACCTCGCCGCATACTCAGCGGGCGACCTCGTGGCGGCCGTGCTCGACACCGGCATCGATGTCACGCACCAGGACCTCGATGAGGGCAAGGTGATCGGCTTTCGTGACTTCGTCAACGGCCAGAGCGCTCCCTACGACGACCACGGGCACGGCACGCACGTGTCCGCGACGCTCGCCGGGGAGGGTGACGCGCGCGGCGACCTGAAGTTCCGCGGCGTCGCGCCCGGCGCGGCGCTTGTCGGCGTGAAGGTGCTCGACTCGAACGGCGACGGCACGCTCGCGGACGTGATCGCGGGCATCGAATGGGCGACGCTCAACCGCGCGGCATTTGGCATCGAGGCGATCAACCTGTCACTCGGGTCGCAGGGGTGCTCCGACGGGACCGAAGCCGATTCGCAGGCCGTGGGCGCCGCGTTCGACGCGGGCCTCGTGGTCGCGGTCGCGGCGGGCAACGACGGCCCCGGGACCTGCACGATCGGGAGCCCCGGCGCCGCGGCGAAGGCGCTGACCGTGGGGTCGATGGCGGACTGGGGCCCGAACGGGCACTTCCAGGCGTTCACCTCGAGCCGCGGCAAGACGCTCGACGGCCGCGTGAAGCCGGACGTCTCCGCCCCCGGTGTCGAGATCACGTCCGCCGACGCGGGCACGGGCACCGGTTACACCACCGGCACCGGGACGAGCGCGGCGACGCCATTCGTCACCGGCGTCGCGCTGCTGATGCTCCAGGCGGGCACGGCGCTCACACCGCAACAGGTGAAGGACAAGATCATGCAGACGGCCGAGGACTGGGGCCGCGGCGCGAGCAACATCGCCGGCACGGTGGGCGCCGATCCGGAGTACGGGGCAGGCCGCCTCGATGCCTACGAGGCGCTGAAGTCGGCGGGCGCCGCGCTCGGCACGGCGCCGCCCGGGCCGGTGCACCAGCACTTCGACGGGAGCCTCACCGGCACCGGCGCGCAGGCCAACTTCTCGGTCGTCGTGCGCGACACCCGGTTCCCGATAGCGGCGACGATGATCATGCCCCAGGTGGCCGGCGGGAGCACCAGCTCGCCCGACTTCGACGTGTACCTGCTCGACCCGAGCGGCGTGCAGGTCGCCGCATCGGAGTTCACGACGCGGCAGGAGGAGGTCGGCTTCAAGCCGACGGTGACCGGCACCTACACGGTGCGCGTGCGCTCGTTCAGGGGCAGCGGGCAGTTCATGGTCGACACCTCGGCGGGCGTGAACGACCCGGCCTTCCCGCGGCCGAAGGGCGCCACTCCCGTGCGGTTCGCGCTCGTCCCCGCGTACGCGGCCTGCATCGCCGGCAGCGCGAACCGCACGCACGGCCCGCCGCTCGCGCACCCAGCGTGCAACCCCCCGGCGCAGGCATCCGGCCAGCTCACGGTGGGCTCGCCGGACGCGAACGGGCAGGTGGCCGCCTTCGCGGGGTTCGTGCGACTCGCGACGGTGGTCGGCGATCCCGGGACGCCCGCCGACGAGGCCGACGTCGCCGTCACCGTCGAGGCGGCGGACGTGCGCCGCAAGCCGACACTCGCCGACTACACGGGCGAGCTGCAGGCGCGGCTCGACCTGCGCCTCACCGACAAGCAGAACGGCACGGGCGGGGCGGACTCCGCGACGGTGCAGGACCTCGTGCGCACGTTCACCGTGCCGTGCACGGCGACGGGGTCGGCGGCCGGCGCTGACTGCTCGCTGTCGACGAGCGCAGACGCGATCTCGCCGGGCAGCGTCGTGGAGGGCAAGCGCGCGATCTGGCAGCTCGGGTCGGTGCAGATCTTCGACGGCGGCCCCGACGGCGACGCAGACACGCCGGCGGGGAACACGCTGTTCGCGGTGCCGGGCGTTTTCGTGCCCTGACGAACGTCGGCAATAGCGCGGGCGCTATCGCTCGTCCGGGCCCCACCCCTTGCTTTTCGCGACCACTATCGCCGGCGCTATCGGGAATATCGCCGGCGCTATCGGTCCCCGTTTTCCTTTCCTCCTCCGGGCCGCTGATATCGTCGTCGGTATCGCGACCCGGACAAATGTCCAGCAAAAACGCATGTTTCCCGGGCACCGTTCGTTATGGACGACATAGGAGAGGACGCCCAAATCAAGGAGGAAGAATGAGAATCAGATGGACAGCGATGGTGGCTGTCGCGTTTCTGGCCGTGTCGGGCACTGCGCTCGCCGATGGCAACGGCGACGGAGCCAGCACGCCCAAGAACGCATCGAAGCTCTGCAAGCAGCTCCGGGCGCAGATGGGCACCGACGCGTTCAGGACCGCCTACGGAACCAACCACAACCGCCGCAACGCTCACGGCAAGTGCGTATCGAAGCACCGCCGCGCGGTGAGGGCTCTGATCGCGCAGGCGAGGGAGCAGTGCAAGGCCGAGCAGCCGACCGGCGGGAAGCCGGACAAGCAGGCGCTCCGCGACTGCGTGAAGGCGAAGCTCGCCACGATGGTCGCCGAGCGGCGCGAGGCGTTCGAGAACGCGGCCGCCAAGTGCAAGGCAGAGCGTGAGGCGGATGCTGCTGCCTTCCGCCAGAAGTACGGGACGAATGCGAACAAGCGCAACGCGTTCGGCAAGTGCGTCGCGAAGACGGCCCGCGAGGACCTGAAGCCGCAACCACAGGCCTAAGTTTCAAGCCTCGCCTGCCGAGGTAATAGACAAGGGGCCCGGCACGGATTAGCCGGGCCTCTTAGTCTTTTCGCCGATTCAACGGCTGGCGCCCTCCTGCCCGTAATCCCCGAACGGCTTGTCCCGATCGCGGATCGTGCGGCCGAGGTCCTCCATCGCGCTGCGCGTGAACTCGGCGCCCTCCGGCGTGTGCCGCGCGGAGCCGTCGAGCAGCGTCCCGATCAGCTGCGTCGTGTGCAGGCCCATCTGCTCGTAGGCCTGGTTCACCAGCAGCTTCATCATGTGGAGCTGGTTCGAGGGCACCTGCGCGACACGCTGCGCGAGCGCGAGCGCGGTGGCGTCGAGCTGGTCCTCCGGGACGGTCTCGGATGCGAGCCCCCAGTCGACCGCGGTGCGCCCGTCGAGCGGATCGCCGGTGAGCAGCAGGCGCTTCGTGCGCTCGAGGCCGATCCGGTACATCCACATCGCGGTCGTCGGCGATCCCCACACGCGCGCGGGCGGGTAGCCGATGCGACAGTCCTCGGCGCACACGATCAGGTCGGAGCACAGCGCGAAGTCGGTGCCGCCGCCGACGCAGAATCCGTGCACCTGTGCGATCACGGGCTTGGGTGAGCGCCACAGCGACATGTAGGAGGTGACGTAGCCCGACATCACCTGGTAGTCGCGGATCGGGTCCCACGGGCTCGGCTCCTTGCCCATCAGGTCGGCGCCCCAGTCGATGTCGTACCCGGCGCAGAAGGCGCGGCCCGCGCCGCGCAGGCGGATCACGCGGATCTCCGGGTCGTCCTGCGCGCGCTTCATCGCGGCGTCGAACGCCTCCATCATCTCGGGGACGATCGTGTTCAGCCGGTCAGGCCGGTTGAGCGTCAGCGTCGCAACGCGCTCGTCTGTCTCGTAGAGGACGGGGTCCGCCACGCGGCCCATCCTCTCAGAGATCGCTCAGGCCGCGTAACGCTCGGCGGCCCGCGCGCGCCGCTTCGCCGCCTCGACCTCGCGGTCCTTCGGCGGAGCGGTTGTCACGAGTGCGTCGAGCAGGTGCGCGGTTGCGTGCGCGACCTCGTCCACCGCGCGGTCGAACGCCTCGGCGTTCGCCTGCGAGGGCTTCGTCGAGCCGCTGACCTTGCGTACGTATTGGAGCGCGGCCGCGCGGACCTCGTCATCCGTCGCGACCGGCTCGAAGTTGTGAAGGGTGCGGATGTTTCGGCACATGCCCTGAAAATAGCCGATCGCAAAAAGAACGAAGGCCCGCCGGAGCGGGCCTTCGATCGAAGTCCGGTGGGACTTAAGCCCTTCTGACCGAGACGGCCTTCGGGCCCTTGTCGCTGTCCGTCGTCTCGTACGACACCTTCTGGCCCTCTTCGAGGGAGCGGTAGCCCTCCTCGTCGATGCCCGTGTGGTGCACGAACAGGTCCTTGCCGCCGTCCTCCGGGGTGATGAACCCGAAGCCCTTGTCGGCGTTGAACCACTTGACGGTTCCGATTGGCATGTGATGCCTCCAGGTACGTGTGCTGGCTACGCGGAGGTGCTCACGAGAGACATCGACTGCGCCAACCTGCACTTCCTATGCCGGACGTTATCCGGCCTGACGGGCGCGAGTGTAGCAATGCCGTCGCATTACTCAGCGTCGCCGATCGCCTCTCGCGCATAGGTCCCCTTGCCGGGCCAGAACGGCCACTCCTCGAAGTGCGTGCAGCGCCCCGACTCGTCCATGCGCACGACCCACAGATCCCGGTAGTGGCGCGGCGGCGGACCGTCGTAGAACACCTCGACACGTGAGACACCGGTGTCCTGCTCGACCGCGACGATCTCGCTCGTCATCCGGAACGGCTCGTCGGCGCTTCGGCGCTCGCGCTCCCACAGTTCAGCGATCGCATCGAGGCCTTGCTGCGTCGGCTCGAACGGCCCCGTGCGGTACGTGGCGTCGCGCGCGAAGAGGTCGCCGAGCCCATCGGTGCCGGGCGTTCGCCAGAGCCGCTCGTATGCGTCGATCCACGCGGCGAGTTGGGGGTGGTCCATTGGCAATAGTCTCCCGGCTTCTTGGTTCCATCAACAAGGGGAGGGTCCAGATGGGCATCATCAACCGTGAGGAGGTCCCGGTCGCGATCGCGGACGACAACGTCGAGCTGCGCATGTCCGAGGTCGGTGACATGACCGTCTCGTTCATCCGTCTGAAGGAGGGGGCCGACATGACCCCCGCCCTGGCCGGCCTGCCGGACGACCAGTGCCAGTGTCCGCACTGGGGCTACATGCTCGAAGGCAAGCTCAAGATGAAGACCTCCGGCGAGGACGAGATCTACGAGGCCGGCCAAGCCTTCTACTGGTCACCAGGCCATGTGCCCGTGGCGGTGACCGACTGCGCTTACGTCGACTACTCGCCCACGAAGGAGTTCAACGAGGTGATCGCGCACATCAAGGGCCAGGGCGGATAGCGCTGCGCTAGACGACGGGGTTCGCGAGCGTTCCGAGCCCCGGGGCGTCGAGCGCGACGAGGTCGCCGGGCTCGAGCCAGCGGTCGCCTTCCAGCGGGCCGAGCTCGAGCAGGCAGCCCTTGCCGAGCGTGCCCGAGCCGAGCACGTCGCCGGGGCACAGCGTCGTGTCGCGCGCGGCGTGCGCGACGATCTCCGGCCAGGTGTGGTGCTGCTTCGAAGCGTCGCTGCGGGCGATCTCCTTGCCGTTGAGCGTGACGGTGGCCTCGAGATGAAGGCGGCCGTCCGAGTAGGGCAGCTCGTCCGGGGTGACGAGCATCGGGCCGAGGCTCGTCGCGAAGTCCTTGCCCTTCGCGGGGCCGAGCCCGACCGTCATCTCCGTGATCTGGAAGTCGCGCGCGCTCCAGTCGTTGAGAAGCGTGAAGCCGGCGATCTCGTTGTCTGTCCCGATCACTGCCGCGATCTCGAGCTCGAAGTCGAGCAGGTTGCAGTTTGCCGGGCGCGCGATCTCGTCGCCGGGGCCGCGGATCGACGCCGGGTTCGAGAAGTAGAAGATCGGCTGCTGGTACCAGGCCTCGGGGATCTCGGTGCCGCGAAGCTCGAAGCCCTTCGCGACGTGCTCCTCGTATGAGAAGAAGTCGCGAAACGACGGTGGGACCGGGACGGGCGCGAGCAGGTGGACGTCGTGGAGCGGGTGGATCGTGCCCGTGCGCACGGTGCCCTCGCCGTTCAGCCACTCGATCATCGTCTCGGCGGCAAGCCCGTGGACCTGCTCGTTCTCGAGCACGCCGACGCGCGTTGAGTGAGGGCTGTCGCGGAAGGTAACCAGGCGCATTCGGGACCTACGGGTGGAGAGGCGCTGACCTTAGAGCACGTGGGCGAAGTAGTCTCCGCCCAGCGATGAGCACTCACGCATCCCTTGTCACAGGCGTCGACTTCGTGTCGGTGCCCACCACGGATCTCGCTGCGTCGATGGATTTCTACGGGAACGTGCTTGGCCTGCCGCGTTCCAGCATGTGGCAGGGGCCCGGGGAGGAGCCACTCGGCGCCGAATTCGAGACCGGCACCGTCACCATCGCCCTGATCGCCTGCGAGCGGCTGGGCATCCCATTCCAACCCAATAAGGTGCCGATCGCGCTGCGCGTCGAGGACGTCGAGGCCGCACGTGCGGAGCTGATGTCACGCGGCGTCTCGTTCAAGGGGGACACGATCGACAGTGGCGTCTGCCACCAGGCCATCTTCGAGGACCCCGACGGCAACGTGCTCGACCTCCACCACCGCTACGCGCCACGCGCGCCCGAAGGCTGACACCGCTGGGCGCTTGCGCTTCTCGCCGCTCGCTGCAATCCTCGCGGGCGAGTCATGCATCCTGACCTCGAACTGAAGGAAATCACGCTTCACGGCCACCAGGTCGCATACCGGTCCGCGGGCAGCGGCCCGGTGATCGTGCTCGTGCACGGCATCACCTCGACGTCCGAGACCTGGGAACGGGTGATGCCGGCCTTGGCCAAGCGCTTCACCGTGATCGCACCCGACCTGCTCGGCCACGGCGGGTCGGCGAAGCCGCGCGGCGACTACTCGCTGGGCGCGTACGCCAGCGGAGTACGCGACATGCTCGTCGCCCTCGGGCACGAGCGCGCGACGTTCGTCGGGCACTCGCTCGGCGGCGGGGTCGCGATGCAGCTTGCCTACCAGTTCCCCGAGCGCTGCGAGCGGCTCGTGCTGGTCGACAGCGGCGGGCTCGGGTCGGAGGTCAATCTGCTGCTGCGGATGGCGACCCTGCCGGGGTCGGAGTTCGTGTTGCCGCTGCTCGCGAGCGAGCGGGTGCTGGGCGTCGGGCGAGGCGTCGGGCGTTTCTTCGATCGGTTCGGCCTGCGCCTGCGGACCGACCTCTCCGAGATGGCCCGCGGCCACGCGTCCCTGAACGAGCGCGAGGCGCGTGCTGCGTTCGTGCACACGCTGCGCACGATCGTCGACCCGATGGGTCAGCGCGTCAACGCGAACGACCGGCTCTACCTGGCGGAGGAGGTCCCGTTCCTGATCATCTGGGGCGAGCGCGACAGCGTCATCCCCGTGAAGCATGCGCACGCCGTGCACGAGCACGTACCGACGAGCCGGCTGGAGATCTTCGAGCGGGCGGGCCACTTCCCCCACGTCGACGACCCGCAGCGCTTCCTCGAGGTGCTCACGGAGTTCCTCGACGAGACGACGGCGGCGGACGTCGAGTCGGGCCGCTGGCGTGAGCTGCTCCAGAGGGGCATTTAGGCAACAAGCGGTTTGCGCGCAGCGCCCGGAGGGTAGCTAAACCGTCGTTCAGTAGTGCGTCGGCTCCGGTTGAACATAGTGACGGCCTTGATCGCGGTGTCCGCTGTCGCCGCCACCGCGCCGTCGCTCGCCTCTGCGGCGCCCGCGACCGCGCCCCAGACCGTCCCCGTGCTGTTCGTCGGCAACAACTGGGACGGCACGGCCGACGTGATTCGCCAAGGTGGGACGCCGAGCCAGCCGACCCTCGCGCGGGTGGCGCGGCTCAACATCATTCCCGACATCCAGCAGCGGATGGCCGAGATCGCCACCGACCCCGTCCGGCTCGCCTACTTCCTCGCGATCCGCCAGGCGGTCGGCGAGGGCCACGACCAGTTCGTCGACGACATGTTCGCCTCCAAGGACGGTCGCCTGCTGGTCGTCTCGCGGCCGAGCCTCGCCGACGTGATCGGCCTCGACCTCGATACAGGCGCGATCGTCTGGCGCTTCCGAGTCGCCGGCCAGCGCTCCGACCACATGGCGATGTCCCCCGACGGCACGCGCGTCGCCGTGTCGGCGTCGACCGGCAACGTCGTGCACATCCTCGACACCTTCACCGGCCGTGAGGTCGGGCGCTTCGCCTCCGGCGACTCCCCGCACGAGAACAACTACTCCGCCGACGGGCAGCGGATCTACCACGCCAGCATCGGGCTCGTCTACACGCCGGCCGACCAGCCGGTGTTCGACACGACGAAGGGCGATCGCCGCTTCCAGATCGTCGACGCGAACACCAACCAGATCATCGAGCAGCTCGACATGGGACAGAAGCTCGAGGAGGCCGGCTACCCGGACATGAGCTCCGCCGTGCGGCCGATGGCGCTCTCGCGCGACGAGCGGTTCGTCTACTTCCAGGTCTCCTTCTTCCACGGCTTCGCGGAATACGACTTCGCCCGGGACCGGATCACGCGCGTCGCGAACCTCCCGAACCTGGTCCCGCAGATGCTCCGTGAGGAGTACCTGCTCGACTCTGCGCACCACGGCATCGCGATGAACCCCGACGACACGCGGCTGTGTGTGGCGGGCACGATGTCGGACTACGCGGCGATCGTGGAGCGCGCCACGTTCGCGTACAAGCTGGTCCACGGCGGGTCGAAGCCGTACTGGTCCACGAACAGCGCCGACGGCCGTTACTGCTTCGTGTCCTGGAGCGGCGACGACAAGATCTCGGCGATCTCGTACAAGTCCGGGGCCACGGTCGCCGAGATCGCGGTCGGGGACCACCCGCAGCGGATGCGGATCGGCAGCGTCACGCGCGCCTGGCTGCAGGCCCGGCAATAGCTTGCCCGGCGTTCGCGTCCGATAGCGTTCCCGTGTGTTCCGGGAAGACGCCGATCGGCTGCGTGACGCCTACCAGGCGTTCAACGACGGTGGTGTCGAGGCGTTCTTGGAGCGCCTTGCCCCCGAGTTCCAGCTTCGCGACCGCGAAAGCTCCCCCGACCGGGCGGAGACTCGCTACGGCAAGGAAGGGCTGAAGCAGCTCTTCGACTCCTATATGGAGGCGTTCGACGCGCTTCGCCTGGAGCCCCAGGAGTTCATCGACGCCGGCGACCAGATCGTGGTTGCCCTGCACCAGCGGGTGCGCGGCAAGGGCAGTGGCGCCGAGGTCGTGGGCAACATCGCGCACGTCTGGACGATGCGCGGGGCGGCGCCATTCCGGCTGACGATCTTCGGAGACAAGGAAAGCGCGCTGCGGGCACTGAGTGCGGAAGGGCACATTGAAACCTAGGCGCCACCTGCTTTAGTAGCTTCGGGGACCCATGGCAGGCCAGCAGGCAACAGCGGAGCTACCGATCGGGTACGAGTTCGCCGGCTACCGGATCGAAGAGATAGCCGCGCGCGGGGGGATGGGCGTCGTCTATCGCGCGACCCAGGCGCAACTCACCCGCACCGTGGCGCTCAAGCTCGTGACCCCGGCGCTGGCGCGAGACCCGTCGTTTCGAGAGCGGTTCCGGCGCGAATGGATGGTCGCCGCCTCGATCGATCACCCGAACGTCATCCCGGTGTACGAGGCGGGCGACGAGGACGGGGTCCTCTACATCGCGATGCGATGGGTGGAGGGGACGAACCTGCGCGACCTGATCGATCGCGAGCCGCTCGACCCCGCGCGCGCCGTCCGGCTCGTCGCCCAGGTCGCCGACGCGCTCGACGCGGCACACGCGCGCGACCTGATCCATCGCGACGTGAAGCCCGCCAACATCCTGATCACGGGACAGGACCACGCTTACCTGAGCGACTTCGGGCTCACGAAGCACGCCAGCTCGATCAGCGGGCTTGACGAGAACGGGCCAGTGGGTGGGGACGGTGGACTACACGGCGCCCGAGCAGATCGAGGAAGCGGCCGTCAGCCCGCGCACCGACGTGTACTCGCTTGGCTGCGTGTTGTTCGAGGCCTTGACGGGCCGGCCCCCGTTCAAACGCGAGAACGACCTTGCGACGCTGTGGGCGCACATGTATACGGCGCCTCCGCCGCTCGGCGAGTTCTCGCCGGACGCGCCGGCGCGGCTCGACGGCGTCGTGCAGCGGGCGCTGGCCAAGGACCCTGCGGACCGCTACGCGTCGGCGGGCGAGGTCGGCCGGGGGGCGCTGGCCGCGCTCGATGACGGACCTCCTGCGCCGGAGCGGGCCGCACCGCCTCCTCCTCCTGCTGCTGGGGATCCGCCGATCTCTGCGACGGCGGAGCCACATCGATGGGGCGGCAGCCGCGGCCGGTCGATGCTGGTGGGGGCTGCTGGGCTGCTCCTGGCCGCGGTCGTCGCGGCGATCGTGTTCTTGGGGGGATCGGACGATCCGGGCACCGAATCTTCCACGGCGTCTCCGTCCACGTCGCCCGCCGCCGTGGGGATTGCGTCCGACTGGCGCCGCAAGGTCTCGCTGCCGACGGCGCGCCAGAACATGGACGGCGCGGTGCTGGACGGGACGATCTGGGTGATCGGCGGCCTCGCCAAAAGCTCCACCGCTTCGGCGCGGGTCGAGGGCTTCGACCCCGTGATCAACGGTTGGAAGACCGCTCCCGACCTGCCGGTCAGGCTGCACCACCCGATGGTCGTGACCTACAAGGACGAGCTGGTCGCGATGGGTGGCTGGATACCTCAGGGATCCGATCAAAGCGCGCTGGTCTCCGACCGCGTGTTCGCGCTGCGCGACGGCAAGTGGACGCCGCTGCCTCCACTGCGCCGGCCGCGGGCGGCGGGCGCGGCCGCCGTCGTCGGCGACAAGATCGTGGTCGCAGGCGGCCAGGACGAAGGCAACCTCGTCAAGCAGACGGAGGTCTTCGACGGCGAGAAATGGAGCGAGGCGGCGAGGATCCCGACGCCGCGTGAGCACGTCGCGGCCGCTTCGGACGGCGAGTACCTATATGCGGTGGGCGGGCGCGCGCTCGGTCCGGACGAGAACTTCGCGTCGCTGGAGCGCTACGACCCCGCCTCCGACAGCTGGAAGCGGCTGCCCGACATGCCGACCCCCCGCGGCGGGCTCGGGGCCGCGATCGTCGGCGGCCATCTGATCGCCGTCGGCGGCGAGAGCCCGACGCGCGCCCTGGGCGAGGTCGAGTCCTACAACATTGCGCGCGAGGCCTGGTCGCGCGGCCCGACCATGCGCACGCCCAGGCACGGGCTCGACGTCGAGGCGATCGGCGGCGCGCTCTACGCGCTCGGCGGCGCCACCCGGCCGGGCCACGCCAGCGCCACCGATACCGCCGAGGTCACCAGGCTGAGTCGCTGACCCCCCGGCTCTCGGGCTTCGTGCTTAGCCGCCCGAGGGCGGGCGGCGGCCGCGCTTGCGGTGCTTCATGTGGCGGTCGGCGTCCGAGAACTTGGCGACGCGGCTCGAGTCCTCGCGCAGCGCCCGCTCGCCGAGGTCCTCCAAGAGTCGCGCCTCGCGCTCGATCTCCTCGCGCACGTCGGGCGGTGCGGCGGCGGATTCCGCGTCGAGGCGCTGGCCGGCTTCCTTGTACAGGCGCGAGGCGCTCCGCATGTCGCCTGCGCGCAGGTGCTCGGCGGCCTCGTGCTTCGTGCGCTGCGCCTGCTGGAAGGCCAGCTCGCTGCGCACGGTGACGTTCGGCACCCGCCCCGCGGCGACGTCGCCCGGGCACGACGTTCACGTTGACGGGGATCGTGATCGTCTCGCTCTTGAGCTCGCCGACGGAGACGTAAGAGAGCTCGAGCTCGCACACCGTCACGGCGCCGAGCCCGGTCATCGCGGGCACGTCGATCGTGAGCAGCAGCTTGCGCTGCTCGCCCGAGTAGAAGTCGCCCAGCTCGACCATGAAGCCGCCGTCGATCGGCGCCGCGGGCAGGTCGTTGAAGAGGGAGACCGTCTCGACGTCCCAGGTGGGGCGGACGGCGAGCGACGCGGCCTGGATCGCCTGGTCGAGCAGGTGGTCGACCTCCGAGGCGATCGCGGCGCCGGCGTCGTCGCCCTGCTCGGCGAAATGGGAGTTGCCGCCACCGCCACGCGCGAGCGCGTCCATCAGCAGCTCGTCGTAGCCGAGGCCGATGCCGATCGTCGATGTGAGCACGCCGCGGCCCTGCGCGGCGGCGGCGATCGACTGGAGGCGGTCGTGCTCGACGATGCCCTCGTTCGCGTGACCATCGGAGAGCAGCACGAGCGTGGCGCCGGCGTCGCCCTTGACGCGCCGCGCCTCCTGCATCCCGCGAAGGAGACCGCCCGAGAGGTTCGTCATCGAGCCGGGATGGAGCGCGCGGACGAGTTGGCGGACCGCTTCCTTGTTCGTGAGCGGCCCGGCCGGGACGGCGACCTGGACGCCGGAGTCGAACGTGACGAGCCCGAAGTTGTCGGTCGGATCGAGGCGGGCGAGCAGGGAGTCGATCGCGTCCCCAGCGGCATCGAGGCGCCCGTGGCCCATCGACCCGCTGCGGTCGAGCACGATCTGGAGCGTCCCCGGTGGCCGCGTGCGATCGGCGGGGGCCTCGGGCGCGGTCAGCTCGAGCAGGACCGAGATCCGGTCCTCCGATTCGAGCGCGATCACGTCGAGGTCGAGGATGGCGTTGAGGTTCATGTGAGGGAGGTCGAAGGGGCCCGTGGGATCTGACAGGGGCTAGATGCTCGGTGGTGCGTTAGCGTCGGGTCATGCGGTTGAGCATCACCCTCAGCGAGGATCTCGTCCACGAGGTCGACAGACGCGTTGGCGCGAGGCGACGCAGCTCATTCATTGCCGACGCCGTAAAGCGCGCGCTCGACGCGCATCGGTGGGAACTGATCGAGTCGTCCCTAGGGGCGATCGACGCAACGGGTCACGCGTGGGATGCCGACCCGGCCGCCTGGGTCCGAGAGCAACGACGCGGTGATGTCGACCGCAGCGGTTGACGCTTTCCGCCTTCGATCGAGGAGCTAACCGCGGTGCACCTGCTCTTCCTCGACGAGTCCGGCAAGCCGGACGCCCGCGTGTTCGCCGTCGGCGGCTTCGCGGTGCGCGCGGACGAGTGGCAGGTCCTGCGGGACCGCTGGCAGGCGGCGCTCGAAAAGCACGACTGGCCGCTGGAGCTGGAGATCAAATGGCACAGCATCCGAACGGGCGGAGTTCCTCCCGCGCTGGGCGACGAGTTGCTCGAGGCGATCGCGGGTTCACCGATCACCTGCTTCGTGATCGTGCTCAAGCCTCAGGACGGGGGCAAGCGGTCGCCGGATATGTTCGCGAGCGACGACGACACGTACGCGACCGCGCTGATGTTCATCGCGGAGCGCTTTCAGAGGTTCCTCGCGCGCGAGGATTCCTATGGAGCGGTCGTGCTCGACAGCCGCCGCTTGGAGATGGATGATCGCCTCCGGCGCTTCTTCGAGCGCCTGCAGCAGGAAGGCACGCCGTACCTGAAGCTCGGCCGGATCGTCGACTCGCTGCTGCTCGGTCCGTCGCACTACTCGATCGGGCTACAGACGGCGGATTTGGTGGTGGCGACGACGCTTGGGGCGCGTGCGGGTGGCGGCGAGGCGGCCGGATGGCACCGTCGCCTGAGGTCGTGCTTCGCGAAGCACCCGGATACGGGGGCGATCGATGGCGTGGGGCTGAAGGTCTACCCGTCCGACGAAGATGCGGAAGAGGCACCACCGAGCAAGCTGTTCAAGGCTTGACGGGCCGCGCGTCAGGCGCTGACCTAGCCAAGCGTGGCAGGCACTCAGGCGGCGAGCACCTGCTCGAGCGCTGACGCCGGAACATGTTGTGCCTTGGGCATCGTCACGACGATCTCGCCGTCGCGATCGAGGAGCCAGCGCGCGTTGATGATGGTCAGCCCGATCAACGAGCCGTCCTCACCAAACCGGACGGCGTGTCCTTCCGGAGTCTCGTCCCCGTCGGAGGCTGCTCGAGGCTGGCCGACATGGAGGTAAAGGACATCGCCCTTTTCGTCATAGGCGGCGTTGTCGAAGGTGGTGTCTCCGATTTTGATGTTCACCTGTTTTCGGATGACGTCGGTCCTTTCCGCCTAGCATGAGCCGTCACGATTCGTGGCTCCGATACGTTGAAGTCTACGACCACCATCAACCAAGTCGAAGGTCCCGCACCCCGTCTGAAGTACCGATCGCGGCCGGGCCGTGGATCCGGCTCGACGACGTCCGGGGCGTTCACGGTGGAAAGGATCTCCATCCGGAAGTCCTCCATCTCTCCGTGACTCTTGAGGATGTGCGCCAAGCCGACGTGGTCGAGAACCACGCGTCGGCCGGCAGGATCGACAATTTCCGCGATGGGTGGTGTGCTCACGCAGATTGACGCTACGTGGCAGGGTGTCACGGATGGGATCGGTTAGGCGTGTAACTCGACCAAGTTTGAAGCTAACTCGTCGCGCCTTGCTTGTTGGGTACGCCAGCCATCTCCACCAACCGGCACAACGCGTTCACCAGCCGCATCTGATCGGCCGTCCGGCAGCGCACGTGCAGCAGCTTCGGGCTGGCGACCACGACCGCGAGGCAGCGCGCGCGTGACACGGCCACGTTCAACCGGTTGCGGCTGAACAGGAAGTCGAGGTTGCGCGGGATGTCGTCGCCGCTCGAGGTCGCCATCGAGAACAGCACGACCGCGGCCTCCTGGCCCTGGAACTTGTCGACCGTCCCGACGTCGACCTCGTCGGGCAGCGCCTCCCGCAGCGCGCGGACCTGGGCGTTGTATGGGGTGACGACCATGATCTGGTCGGCCGTGAGAGGCACCGTCGAGCCGTCGGCCTTCGTATACGTGCCTCCGTCGAGCAGATCCTCGACGAGTCGCTTCACGCGCGCCGCCTCCTCCGGTGAGCGGCGGGTGTTGGCCTCGTGCTCCACGGGCACCCAGCGCACCCCGGTGCCGACCAGCTCGCCGCGCGCCTGGATCGACTGCTTGGCGCAGTCCTCGAACGACTCCAGGCGCCCCTTGTAGATCACCTCGGAGATGAACTCGCACACGTCGGGGTGCATGCGCCGCGTGTGCTCGATGAACATGCCGCGGTCGGGCGGGATCGTCACGTCCTCGTCCAGCAGGTGCTCGAGCACCGAGCAGCCGGCCCCGGCCGGATGGATCGCCTGCGAGACCTGCGCGAGCTGGAGCGGGTCGCCGAGGAACACGAGGTTCCGCGCGGCCCCCGACATCGCGAGCGCGTCCGCGAGCGAGACCTGGCCGGCCTCGTCGAAGAACAGGTAGTCGACCTGGGTCTCCATGTCCTCGCGCGAGAACAGCCACGCCGTCCCCGCGACGAGGTCGACTTCGGGATCGGCGCAGGCCTGGTTGCTGCCGGTGTTCCCGATCAGCGGCTCGGACAGCTTCGACTCGAACTGCGAGTCGTCACCCGACTTCTTCAGCCCGATGAAGTGCTGGCCCTTCTCGGCGGCGAACAACTCGACCTCGTGCAGCAGGTTGATGATCGCCTTGTGGCTGTTCGAGGTCACGCCGATCCGCTTTCCCTGCGCGAGCAGATGCAGGATCAGGTGCGCGCCCGTGTAGGTCTTGCCGGAGCCGGGCGGGCCCTGGATGAAGAGGTAGCTGTCGCGCAGCCCGTCGACGACCGCCTTCGCGTGATCGAGGTCGAATCCGCCTTCCTGGAGCGCCGGCGACGAATGCGGCCGGCGGCGAAGCACGTCCCGCGCGGCGTTGTAGCGACCGGCGACGTCGATCCCGCGCGCGGCGACGTCCGCTCCGATCCGCTGCAGCGCCTTGCGCTGCTCGGGCGTGTTGTAGGGCGTGCCGGGAATCAGCGCGCGCGGTAGCGGCTCCTCGTCACGTGCCGTCCCGCGGCAGATCTCGATGATGCCGGTCACGTCGTCGACACGCTCGACCGTCACGTCCTTCTCGGTCGCGGGATCGACCACGTCCCCGGGCGTGATCTTGTGCTCCTGAGCGGGGAAGCGGAGCGTGTAGACCGTGGACTTCTTCGGATGGGCGAGCGCGCGCGGCGCGACCCCGGCGTCCTCGAGCTCGGCCAAGGCCTCGGAGTCGTGAAACAGCTCCTCGTCGTCCATCTCGAGCCTCGCGTAGTAGGCCCAGTAGCCGGGCTTCGCCTCGCGGCGGTGGTAGTCGAGCAGTTGGGCCATCAGCCAGCGCGGGTCGCCGGTCGCCTCTCTCCGGCACGCCGGCGAGCAGCGCATCGCGGATCGCCGTGAGCTCCGCCGCCTCCTCGGGGTCCGGCACGTACGCGTCGTCCGCCCTCGTGCCACGGGATCTCGACGCCGTGCTCGCGGATCGCCTGCTGCCGGCGCTCCAGCAGCCACTCGCGCAGCTTCCAGGTCGAGACGCAGTCCTCCTCGTTGTAGCGCTCGATCGCTTCGAGGATCGCGGGGTCGTCCTCGTCGAGCCAGCGCTCGAACTGGATGATCGAGTCCTCGCCGTCCGTCACGGCGGCCTCGCGCTCGGGCATGTAGAAGGCCTCGACCTTCTTGATCGAGTAGCTCGGCTGCGAGATGCGCATGGCCTGACGCACGACCGCGAAGAGGTCGACCAGCACGTGGTTGCGCAGCAGGTCGTCGAGCGCGTCCTCGCGCGTCGCGTGCATTCCCATCAGGCGCTTCAGCGCAGTGGGCTCGTAGGGCGCGTAGTGATAGACGTGCAGGTCGGGGTGAGCGCGGCGAGCGCTCCGCGACGAAGTCCATGAACTCCTCGAACGCGCGCTTCTCGTCGGCGCGGCTCGTCCCCCAGAACGGCTTGAACTGCGGCTCGCCGCCCTCGATCCACGTCACGCCGAACAGGTACTCGAGCCCTTCGTCGAAGAACGGATCGCCCTCCATGTCGAAGAACAGGTCGCCGGGGGAGGGCGCGGGCAGGCGCCCGAACCCGCGGCCCGACTCGGGCTCGAGCAGCACGTAGCTGTGCTCCCCGGTCTCGCGCTGCTCGACCTGGAGCCCGGCCTGGAGGCGCAGGTTGTCGAAGGTCGCCGGCATCATGCGGCCGGGCTTGCGCGACGGGTCGGCGACCGCGAGATCCGCCATCGTCTCGATCGCCTCCGTCCCCAGGCGCACGATCTGGTCGCGGCGCATCCACGCGACGAGGCCGAGGTAGTCGTCCGTCGACGCGCTGCGCGTCGCAGTGGTCGGACCAGCGGCACAGGCCGCAGTGCTCGGTGAAGTGCGGATAAGTCTCGGGCAGCGCCGTGACCTCGGCGAGGTAGCGCTCCTGGACGCGGCGGTGGTAGGCGAGGAACTCCGCCGGCGTGAAGCTCGCCCGCTCGCCGGTGCCGAGCACGACGTGCATCTGCGTCCGGGATCGAGCCCTGGATCTGGGTCACGAGGTCGGAGTAGAAGCAGAGCTGAAGCAGGAAGTGGGGCTTCACCGTGCGCGCGAGCTTCGTGTCGGCGACCTCGTAGCTCCAGCCGCCGAGGTCAGAGGGCCGCTCGACACGCTCGAGGAAGTCCGCGTAGCCGGCCCACGTGCCGTCGTAGAGCGCGCTCTGGAAGATGATCTCGGCGCCGTCGCGCATTGCCGCGATCGTGCGGTCGCGCGCGGCCTCGAGCGCGGCAGTGCCGACCGCGCCGTCGGCGGCGATCGTGACGATCTCCTTGCCGTCGGCGCGCAGGGACTCGACGTAGGCGGCCTCGAACTCCTCGCCCTTGCTCGCGACGAGAGTCGCTCGAGTCCGTTCGCGTGGGCTCGATGTCGCGGCGGCCGCGGGCGACCTCCAGATCGATGCCCGTGAGATGCGGACACTCGACGAAGTTGATGAGGTCGGTCGCCGAGTGGATCAGCTTGCCGTCATCGAGCGTGCGCATCGTCAGTCCTCATCTTCGCTGAAGTCCGGCCGCGGCATCAACGCCTTCCCCGCTTCCGGCGTGCCCCTCGCCCGCGGGTCTGCAGCCGCTCGAGGCGCTCGCCGGCGTCGGTCTCGAAGCCTTCGTCTCGCTCGAGGCGGACCGCGCGGCGGTAGCAGCGGGCCGCCTGGCTGGGCTCGCCGATGCCCTCGCACGCCTGCCCGAGCCACGTCCAGGCCCAGGCGTTGCGCGGCAGGATGCGCGTGTACTCGCGCAGGTGGCCGTAGGCCTCGCGCGGGCGGTCGAGGTCGCAGAGCGTGTAGCCGAGGCCGAAGTGCGCCTTCGGGTCGCCGGCCGCAAGACAGGCGCGCCAGTAGATCTCCGCCTGCTCGTCGTCGCCCTCGGTGTCCTCCTCCACCGCGAGGTCGAAGAAGACGACGTCGGGGGTCGGCAGGCCGGCGAGGGTGGATCGCGCGGCGAGGATCACGTGCTCCGCCGTGGCGTTTCGCAGCGCGAGCGTCGGCGCGTCGAAGCGCAGCTCCGGCGCGAGCGGACGCTCGGGCTCGGGCAGCTCGAAGTCGTACAGCCCGTCGACGCCGAACCCGATCACGGGGCCGCGCCGCGCCGCGGCGGAAGACGAAGAAGTCCTCCGCCGGGTCTCTCGATCTCGTCCTCGAGCTGGCCGTCGATCGCCTCGCCGAACTTCAGCGCCCACAGGCAGTCGAGGTCCGCGTCGTAGCTGATGCGGACCGTCAGACGCCGCGCGCTCGACTTCGTGATGCGGGCCTCTTCTCCAGAATGCTCCCCCTCCAGCTTCGCTGGCGCTACACGAAGGTCGAGCCGCTCGCGCGGATCTGACAACGGCCGCCGTGTCAGATCCGGGCCGGGCCGCTCGACCTGAGTGCCATGACCTCAACCACAACCACCATCAGAGATCACCTGAGCGAGCCGATCCGCGTCGAAGCACCCGACGTCGCCGGCCCGCTTGCCGTCTTCCCCCTGTTCGGGCCCGAGCCGAGCGAGCAGTACCTGTCGCTTGCGAAGGGCCGCGCGCTGGGCGTGAAGATCGGCGAAGACGACCGCGGAGCCTCGGTCCGCGACATCGTCGTGCAGAACGGGGCCGAGACCCCTGTCCTCCTCTACGAGGGGGAGGAGGTGCTCGGCGCACAGCAGAACCGCACGTTCGACGTGTCGGTGCTGGTGCCCGAGAAGGAGCAGCTGCGGGTGCCGGTGAGCTGCGTCGAGGCCGGGCGCTGGGACGGCTCCCGCCACGCCGAGGACTTCACGCCCGCTCCGCAGCACGCCTACCCCGAGCTGCGCAGGATGAAGAACCGCCAGGCCCGCGAGGCCGTCATGCAGGGCAGGGAGGCGCGCGCCGTGCAGTCCGCCGTGTGGGACAACGTCGCGAGCAAGAGCGACGCGCACGACGTGTCGTCGCCGACGGGCGCGATGCACGACATCTACGAGACCCATCGCGGCCGGCTCGCGGAGCTGAGCGGCGCGATGCGGCTGCGCGAGGGCCAGTGCGGAGCGCTGGTCGCGATCGGCGGCCGGTTCGCCGTGCTCGATTACGTCGGGCGCGCGGACGTGTTCGCGGACCTCTTCGGCCCGCTCGTGCAGGGCTACGCGCTCGACGCGCTCGAGGCCGGGGATGATGGCGGAGGCGCCGTCGCTCCCGGAGGGGAGCGGATTCGTTTCGCTGGTGCTTGGCACGGAGGCCAGGCGCGCGACGTCCATCGGACTAGGGCAGGACCTGCGCTTCGCGGCGGACGGAGTCGCCGGCGCGGGCCTCGCCACGGACGGCGGTCTCGTGCAACTCACGGCCTTCCCGGATGACGGCGGCGAGCCGGGCAGCGGCCCGAGCCGCGTCGAGCCACATCCGCAGGCCGTCGCGCCGCCGGCGCCAAGAGCGCGGGTGAATCGGTCGGGTCACCAGTGGGCGGAGCTCCTCGAGGAGCTCCGCTTGCTGCGTCGGCTGGTCGAGCGGCAGAATGAGCTGCTGAAGGCGCTGGTCGAGGCGCAGAGCTGATTTCTCGCCACGACATAGAGGCCATCCATGAGCACGCGACCGACGTCGCGCGCTCGTCTCGTGACCATGGGCCGCGGCACTGGCGCGACGTCGCGCGCGTCGGGACCGCGTTGATGGCAGAGGGAGTGCCTGCGGACCGTGACGTCCTGCTGCTGTTCGCCGCCACGCACGATACGCAGCGGCACAACGAGTTCCACGATCCTGAGCACGGCGCGCGGGCCGCGGACCTGATCAAGCGGTTGCACCGCGGCGGCGCTCTCGCGTTGGCGGACGGTCAGCTCGAGCTTCTGCACGCGGCCTTGATCGGCCACGACCAGGGTGAGACCACGGACGACGCCACGATCGGGGCATGCTGGGACGCCGACCGGCTGACTCTTTGGCGCGTGGGGATCATGCCGGACCGCAAGTACCTGTCGACCAAGCCGGCCCGCCAGTTCGATCTCGACTTCGTCGGGTTCGGCTGCGACATCGTCGAGGGTGCGGATCTCGACTGGGAGAAGGTCGTGGAGGCGTATGGGAGCGGCGTGCCGACGGATCGGATCGCGTTCAGCCGCGGCGCCTGATCGCCGTCAACCGCGCTTCGAGCTCGAGCAGATCCGGCAGCTCGTCGCGATCCTCGGCGCTCGCGAGAGCCTTGGCCCAGCTGCGCAGCTCCTCCGAGCCCGCCATGCGCAGCCACCGATTCGGTATCGCGTCCGGTCCTGCCGCCGCGCCCGCCATGCCTCCGACCATCGCTCCGATCGTGTCGACGTCCCCGCCCATGTTCACGGCGGCGACCAGTGTTTCCTCGAAGTTCTCGTCGGAGCACAGCGCCAGATAGATCGCGCTTACAACGGACGACAGCACGAATCCGGCTCCTGCATAACAGTGCTGACCCAGCTTCTCGCTGCCGTTGTTCTCGATCCACTCGAATGCCGCGGCTCGGTCTGCCGGCTCGGCCTCAGCCAGTCCCAGCAGCGCGTCGGATGACCTGATGACGATGCTCGTGCGACGACCCGAGGGGGTCTCCCCATTCCGCGGGAAGCTCGTCCATGAGCCAGCGCTCGCGCTCGCGCAGCCATCGACCCAGTTCCGCCAAGGCCCGGAACCTCTCCGCGCTCGGAAGCGGATAGCCCTGCGCTTCGGCGAGGCGAGCAGCCGTCCACCCCACGGCGAGGGCGCCCGCCAGCGCACGGATCTCCCGGTGGGTCACGATGGAAGCGGCAGCAACGTGCTCCCAACAGGAGCCAGGCTCCCGCGCGGCGAGCGCGACAGCCACCGGCGCGATTCTCATCGACGCCCCGTTGCCCGCCCTATCCGTGCGCCCGGAGGAACGCCAGTCGCCGCTTTCTTGAAAAGAGGCAACCGCCGCGCGAAACCCGCGGCCGGTCCCCCTGTGAAGTCCGAAGTGGCCGCCAGGTTCGAGCCTCATCTCGGCGAAGCGCTGGGCGACCCACTCGGGATCCGGGCGGCCAAGCCGTACCGTTGCCTCGATCAGTACCAGCGCCTGCTGAGTGTCGTCCGTCCAAACGGTCGGCTCGTGTAGGAAGTCGCGCACCGGAACGTCTGGCGGCGGCCCGCCCTCGAGCGCAGCGCCGAGGCAGTCACCAGCCGCGAGCCCAAGAGTGCTGCCAATGCTTGCCGCGCCGGCATTCTTGGCGGTCATCACGCCGAGACGTGATCAAGAAACCACAGTCGCCGCTCCATCGCGATCGGCGAAACGCCGAAGGCCTTGCCCAGCTCCCTCAGGTCGGCCGCGCGGTCGCGCTGCGCCTCCACCAACCCCCGCGGCATCAGCACCGCCGCCGCAAACTGATTCGCGTCCAGCTCGCGCGGCGGATAGGCGAGCAGTCCGGCAGGTGATGGTCGGCCGGCGGTCCCTCGACCGCCGCCTCGTCGAGCACGACCTCGGTCCGCGACAGTGCACGACCTCCTCCTCCGGCTCGTCCGAGGAACGAGTGCAGCACCCAGTGCCCCAGCTCGTGGCCGATCGTGAACCGCCGCCGCGCGGGCGCGCGCGCCGCCTCCCTCTCGTCCACCCAGATCTCGCGCCGCCGCGGGAACAGCAGTCCGCTGATGTGATCGTCACCGAGCGCGGCCATCTCCGCCAGGTCGGAATGCTCGCCGACGAGCAGCCCGTAGTGGCTGTCCGCGAGCGTCTCGATCGGGACCGGCAGCGGTGCGCCCGTCCCACATCCAGTCCGGGATGCGCGCGAGCTCTCGCCTCGGCCGCGGCCTCGGCGCGCAGCGCGCGCTCCAGAACGTCGTCGCTCACCGGCGGCTAGCGCCCGCCGAGGAACAGGCGGTCGACCTCGTCCCACTCCGCGGGCGGCTTGTCGGGCGAGCGGTGCTCGAGCGACTCCGACTGCACGTCGTAGACGACGCCGCCCTCGAGCGGCCGCGCGAACATCCATGGCGCCCGCATCCGGCTCCGGCGCTGACCCGAAGTTGCCGGCCGCCTCGAGGTCGTCGGTCGTCACGCCGAAGATCCCGGCGAGCGCGTCCAGCACGCTGCCGCGACACGCCCGACGGGCTCGATCGTGCCGCTCTCCATGCGGTGGTAATACGAGTGCACGCTTGCCTCGCGCGGCTTCTGGCCGAGCGCGTCAGCGAGGCGCGACACGACCTGCTCGCGCGTCAACCGCAGCGCGCGTGCGCAGGCGCGGAAGCAGCTCGGCCCACAACCCCGACCGCGCCTCGACCAGCTCGATCGTGCGCTGCACGGCCGGCTCGCCCTGGATCTCGCGCAGCGTCTCGGGCGAGTAGGCCGGCACCGGCGCGTCGACCATGAACGCGCGGATCAGGCCGGCGAGCTCCTCGCGCTCGGCCTCCGGCACCCGCTCGAGGTACTCGTCCAGGCCGGGCCGCTCGCCGGCGTTCCACGCGTCGATGAAGTCGCTCAGGATCTCGTCAAGGCTCGTCATCACCGCTCAGCATGTCCTGCACGAGCTTCAGCGCGCGGCGCCGCAGCTGGTACACGTTGTCCCTGCTCAGGTCGAGCTTATCCATGATCTCGGCGACCGACTTCCCGTCCCAGGTCATGAGCAGCACCTCGCGCTTGTTGTCGTTCTCGATGCGCTCGATCTTGGCGCGTACCTGCGCGCGGCGCTCGGCCCATCGCTCCATCTCCTGTTCGAGAGCTTCGCTCTTCCGCGAGCCGCGCGCGCTCCTGCTTGCCGACCACCGACTCGAACTTGCCGCGCGTGCCGCCGTCGTCGGTCTGGACCTGCTCGTCGAGGCTGCCGCCGCTGTGCTGGTCGAGCCGCATCTCGCGCCGGCAGTGGTCGCGGCACTCGAAGTCCGTGCAGGTCGCCATTGCCGCCTCGTACTGCGGCAGCACCGCGCCTTTGAAGCCGGCGAGCATGCCCAGCATCCGCAGGTAGCAGTCCTGGACGACGTCCTCGACCTTGTCGCGCGCGACCTGCACGTTGCCCTGCCCCGCGAAGCGGAAGGTCGCGACCAGCACCCTGATCCGGTCGCGGTCGAGGGCCACGAGCATCGCCCAGGCCTCCTCCGTGCGGCGCTTTGCTTTGGGGTCATCGCTTTCTCGACATAGGACCACGATGCGCAGGAGCTCGTCTCGGCTGAGCGAGTCGAACTGGCTCTCCGGTACGCGTAATAGGTCGCTGTCGCTCCGTCGCATTGGACAGTCCGAGGCGAATCTCCATCGTGGGGGCACACAAATCCCCACAACACGCGGGAAGCATTGTGGCTTATGTGTCAAATGGCGCATGGTTGTCAGATCGGCGGGCGGGCTTCGACTTGAACAGTGGATGAGCGAGCGACGGCGGACAGTATGCCGACACGCGGCCGGCCTCGCGCCCAGCTCGTGGCGTGGACGAGGAGGCCGCCGCTCGCCGTACCCGAGCCGGCGACGCCGCGCGCTGAACGAGGCCGACAGGCCGCGTGCGCGATCGCACTGGGAGGCTGCGATGGTGGGACGCGCACGGACGGCGACGTGCCTCTTGCAGGTCGCGGTGTACTTCATGGGCGCCGCCGGGTTCGCGCTCCGGCGATCGCCCGACCTGCATGGCGCTCCCGGCGAGCTGACCCGGTGCACGGACCGACCAGGAGCAGCTCGATACTGACGTCGGCGAGCCCCTCGACGCCAGCCCCGACTTCTACGAGGTCGCCCGCATGCTGTCCGAAGTGCTGCATGGCTTCGATGCTCGGCGCGTGCCAGTGCGTCGCGGATCGAGGGCGTCAAGCCCTGCCGGCGGACGAGGACGACGGTCCGCCTCTCACGGTCGCCGACGTGCTCGGCGCCGCGACGCAGACGCGGTCATCCCCGACGAGGATGACGACGAGCGACGAACTCTCGGACGAGTGGCGCGACGACCTGCTGGAGCAGATCGCGACTCGCTCTGGCAGACCGCCGTCGCGCGCCGCGGCTGGCAGTGGCTCGTCGAGCTGCACGAGTCGGAGTGACGGTGCTCGGGCCGGACCAGTAATCCGCGCCGAACGTCCCGGAGTGAGCGCTCCAGGGGGTGGCGCGGGACGTCGGTCGCCTGGCCGCGAGGACGGCGCGCCCAAGCTCGCCAACCTAGCGCGCGACCCGTGGCCGGCCGCCGCCTACGCGGGCCAGGGCGAGGCGCTCGGCGCGGCGCTTCAACGCGACGCTCGACGAGAAGCGTGTGCGCAGACCGAGCGGGACGTGCGCATGGTGCAGCTCGCCGACCCGTCCAACCCGTTCCTGGAGGAGCTGACGCGCGAGCTCGCTCGAGTTCCGGCGCGCAATCGTGCGGCGCGGCGCCGGCGTCCGCGGCGAGGTCCGAGACTAGGTCGATCCAGGCACCTGTCGCCCATCGTGCGAGTTTCCACGCTTCAACGAAGTGATGGCTCGCCCACCCGCATCGCGGAGTTTGAATGCCTGACTGTGCCCTGTGTCCTCGGCCCGATCGACGCGCTCGAGCGCCGGCTCGCCGCCGACGTCGCGGAGCTGCAGCGCGACGACCCGCTGCGGCCGGTGGTCGTGCTCGTGGGCGAGACCCTGCTGCGCGCCTACCTGCGCCGGCGCATCGCCGAGATCAACGGCCCCTATCTGAACGTCCACATCGTGACGCCCGGGCGAGCTGGCGCTGCGGCTGGGCGAGATCCCGCTGATCCTCGCGGGCCAGCGGCCGCTACCGCTGCTCGCCGACCGCATGCTTGCCCAGGAGGCGGCGCTCTCGACGAGCACCTACTTCGATGCCGTCGCCGCCACCCCCGGGTTCGGCCACGCGCTGCACCGCACGCTCGTCGAGATCCGCCGCGCCGGGATCACGCCGGACGAGCTGAGCGAGGCCGCGCCCGACTCGCTCGAGCCCGAGAAGCTCGCCGCGCTCGCCGCCCTCGCGCGCCGCCACGAGGAGCTGAAGGCCGGCCACTACGACGCCGACGCCGCGCTCGCCGCGCCCGACCCGAGCGCGTCTCGGCGCCGATCAGCTGCTCGTCTACGGCCTCTGGGATCCGCCCGCGCTGACCGCGCCGCGCGATCGCCGCGATCGGCACGCTGACGGTCTACCTGCCCACAGGCGAGCCCCGTGGCCGATCGCGCGCACGCGGACTTCCGCGAGTGGCTCGACGACCGAGCTCGGCGCCACGACGCACCGAGCTCGAGGCCGACGAGCGCACGACGGCGCTCGGCACCATCCAGCGCCAGCGCGCTCCGGCTCGCCGACCCCGCGGACGGCACCGTCCGCATCGCCTCCGCGCCCGACCCCAACCGCGAGGTGCGCGACGCGCTGCGCACCTGCCTGCGCTGGGCGCGCGAGGACGGGATCGCCTTCCACGAGATGGTGATCGCCTACCGCCAGGCCGACCCCTACCGCCCGCTGATCGCCGGCGCGCTGCGCGAGGCGAAGCTGCCCGCCTACATCGACGAGGGCACGCCGCTCGCGGAGCTGCCGCTCGGCCGGCGCGCGCTCGCGCTGCTCGACCTGCTGAGCGGCGACCTCGAGCGCGCGTCGGTGATCGCGTTCGCCGCCGACGGCGGCTTCCCGGAGGCGACCCGCGAGCGTTTCCCGGGCAGCGCCGCCGCCTGGGACGGCTTCTCGAGAAGGGCCGGCGTCGTGCGCGGCTGGCGACCAGTGGCGCGATCGCCTCGCCGCCTACCGCGACGCCGAGGCGCAGCGCACCGACGAGGACGGCAACCGCCCCGACTGGCTCGACGAGCGGCTGGCCGAGATCGACGGCCTGCGAGGCTTCGTCGCCGAGCTCGCCGAGCGCATCGCGCAGCGCCCGGCCAAGGGAACCTGGAGCGAACACCTCGCGCACCTCGCCGCGCTGTTCGAGCCCTATCCTCGACGGCCACGAGCCGATCACCGACGCGCTCACCGCGCTCGCCCGGCTCGACGGCCTGACCGCGGAGGTCACGCCCGAGCGCTTCGACCGCACCGTGCGCTCGGTGATCGAGGGCCTCACCGCGGACGACGCGCGAGCGGGCCGGCCGGGCGCCTTCCGCGCGCGCGGCATCAACGTCGTGGACGTCAACTCCCTGCGCCACATGCGCTTCCGCGCGGTGTGCGTGGTCGGGCTCGCGGAGCGCCACTTCCCCCCTTCGCCGAAGGAGGACCCGCTGCTGCTCGACGCCGAGCGCGCGCACCTCAACGACACCAGGGGCTGGCAGCTGCCGCTGCGCGCGCAGGGCGCCGACCCCGAGCCGCTGCAGTTCGCGCTCGCGCTCGGCGCCGCCGAGGAGCGCCTCCAGCTCAGCTACCCGCGCACCGAGCACGGCTCCGGCCGCCCGCTGTATGCGTCGGGATTCCTGCGCTCGGCGGCGGAGGCGCTGGCGGGCGAGCGCATCCAGGCGGAGGACCTCGACGACGTGGAGGCGGGGTGGTTCGTGCGCCTGCCGGGCGGCCGCGTCGGCGCCCTGCACACTCGAGGACGCGCTCGACGCGGTGGACTACGACCGCACGCTCGTCGAGAAGGACCCGAAGCTGGCGATCCCGGTCGTCGCCGGCGAGCGGCCCGCGGTCGGCCGCGGCCGGACCGCGTGGCTGGCGCGCCGGTTCGACCCGCTGCTCACGGCGTATGACGGCGGGCTCACCGCGGCGGCTGCAGGAGGCGCTGGCCGCGCATCCGAGGCTGTCGCGGCCCGATGTCGGCGAGCGCGTTCCAGGGCTACGCGGAGTGCGGGCTGAAGTCGTTCCTCGGTCGCGTGCTCGGGCTGCGCGCGCTGGAGGAGCCCGAGGACCTGCCCCGCATCAACGCGCTCGATCGCGGGCAGCCTCATGCACCTCATCCTCGAGCGCGTCCTGTCCAGAGCTCCTGCCGGCGGATCCGCCGTCCGAGGCGCGCCGCGACGAGCATCTGGCGCTGATCGAGAAGATCGCCACGGAGGAGTTCGAGAGCTTCGCCGCGCGCGGCCTCACGGGACACCCGCAGCTGTGGGAGATCGAGCAGAGCGTGATGCGCGCGGAGCTGCGGCTCTGGTACGACGCGGAGATCATCGACGCGCTCGAGCGCCCATCGGACGGCGCGGCGTTCGAGGTCACCTACGGCATGCCGGTCGACGCCGGCGCACCCGCGTTGTCACGCGCCGACCCCGTTCCGCTCCGGGTCGGCGATCGCGTGATCCAGTTGAGCGGCAAGATCGACCGCCTCCAATGGCGCGAGGATGCGCCGGACTTCCTCGTGATCGACTACAAGACGGGACGCCAGAGGGACAAGAAGACGGCCGTGTTCGACGGCGGCAACGCGCTGCAGCTGCCGCTCTACCTCCACGGCGCCGCGCACCTGCTCGAGCGCGAGGCCGAGGACGGCACCGCCGAGTACTTCTACGTCAGCCGCCGCGGCGCGCTTCGCCCGTCACGAGATGACCGGGGAGCAGCTCGCGGCGTCGACGGACGAGTTCGAGCAGGTGCTCGGGGCCTTCGCGGAGGGGATGTTCGGCGGCCTCTACCCGGCCCGACCCGACGAATGGACCTGCAAGTGGTGCGACTTCAAGGGCCTCTGCCCGCACCCGATCGAGCACGCCGATCGCATGAAGACCAAGGTCGAGGACCCGCGCCTGGCCGATCTGGTCGCGGCTCGGGAGGTCAAGTGAAGCCCCTGATCGACGCTGCCGCGCGCGAGCGCATCGAGACCGACCTCGACGTGAGCATGTGCGTCGAGGCCGGCGCCGGCACGGGCAAGACGACGATGCTCGTGAAGCGGATCGTCGCGCTGCTGCGCAGCGGGCGCGCGACGCATCGACCAGCTCGCGGTGATCACGTTCACCGAGAAGGCGGCGGCGGAGCTGTCGGCGCGCGTGCGCTTCGAGCTGGAGGTCGCGGCGAGCGAGGCGGTCGACGAGCGACGAGCGCGCGCGGCTCGAGGCGGCGCTGCTCGGCCTGCATCGCGCGCGCGTGCAGACGATCCACGCGTTCGCCGGCGACCTGCTGCGCGAGCGCCCGGTCGAGGCCGGGATCGATCCGCGGTTTCAGGTGCTGGAGGACCTCGCCGCCTCGCTCGACTTCGACGCGGCCTACCGGGAGCTGGCTCGACGAGCTGCTGGCGTACCTCGCGGCAGGAGGTGGAGGTCGCGATGCGCCGCGGGTTCGAGCTGCGCCACCTGCGCCAGGTCGCCGAGATCGTGCACCAGCATCGCCATGTGCTGCCGCTGGCGGCGCTCGACGCCTGAGGTGCCTGACATCGCCGGCTATCGCGCATGGGCGGCGTGGGCGAAGGCCGAGCTCGACGAGTGCGAGCCGACGTGCACCGACGAGGACGACGGAGCGTTTCGGCAGCTCGTGCGCGTCCGCGAGCACCTTGCCCTGGTCGAGCAAGCCGACGACGCGGAGGTCGAGCGGCTGGTGCTGTTCGAGTCGCCGTGCCCGGCACTGCAGGCCGGCGCGCAGGGCAACTGGTCGCCCGAGGCACGAACTGCGGTCGCGTGAAGGACATCTACAAGGAGATCCGCGAACGGCCGCGCCCGGCGCTGCGCGACGCGCTGCGCACCGAGGCGCTCTGCAACATGCTCCCTCACGTCGAGCGTTTCGTGCTCGGCTACGCGGACCAGCGCCGCCGGGACGGCACCGCCGACTTCGAGGACCTGCTGATCCGCGCGCGCGACCTGGTGCGCGACAACCTGCGCGTGCGCGAGCACTTCCGCCGCCGCTCCACCCACATCCTGGTCGACGAGTTCCAGGACACCGATCCGATCCAGGCCGAGCTGATCGCCTGGATCAGCGCGCCGCCCGGAGCCGAGGGCGACTGGCGCGAGATCGTGCCCGAGCCCGGGAGCCTGTTCGTCGTCGGCGATCCGAAGCAGTCGATCTACCGCTTCCGCGGCGCGGACATCGCCGCCTACGACGCGGTCAAGCGCGGGCCGCTGGCCGGCCGCCTCGAGCGGCTCGAGCAGAACTTCCGCTCGACGGAGTCCGTGCTCGGCTGGGTGAACGAGCTGTTCGACCGCGTGTTCGTGGAGCAGCCGGGGATCCAGCCGGCGAACACGCACCTCGTCGCGCGCGACACCACGATCGATGGCGAGCTCGACCGCTCGGCGGTCGTGGTCGTGCATTCGCTGGGCGAGTGGGCCAAGGACGGACGACGTCGACGGAGGCGATGCGCGCGGAGGAGTCGTCGCTGCTGGCGCGCACGCTCTGGCGCGCGGTCGAGGAGGAGCGCTGGCCGGTGCGCGACCGCCGCGCCGATGACGCCGTGCGGCCGGCGCGCTGGCGCGACGTGGCGATCCTGATTCCCTCGCGCACGCGGGTGGAGCTGCTCGAGGCGGCGCTCCAGCGCCACGGCGTGCCGTATCGGCTGGAGGGCGGTCGCGGGTTCTACGCGCGCCAGGAGGTGCGGGACCTGATCTCGCTGCTGGAGGCGATCGACGATCCCGCTGGACTCGATCGCGATCGTCGCCGCGCTGCGCTCGCTGGCGTTCGGCTGCTCGGATGACGACCTGCTGCTGTGGCGCGTCGCGAACGAGCGCTTCGACTACCGCCGCGTCAGCGAGGACGGGCCCGCGAGCGTGCGCGAGTCGCTGGCGGTGCTGCGCCGACCTGCATCGCGCGCAGCGCTCGCTGTCGCTGGGCGACCTCGTGCGCGCTGGCGGTCGAGCGCTCGGGCCTCGTCGAGGCGGCGCTGACGGTGCCCGGCGGCGACCAGGCGGCGGCGAACGTGCTGAAGGTCGTCGACGTCGCACAGGAGTTCGCGGGAGCGGGGGGCGGGGCGCTGCGCGGCTTCACGAACTGGCTGGTGCGCAACCGCGACGAGGAGGAGCGCGAGGTCGACGCGCCGGTCGCCGAGGAGCGCGACGACATCGTGCGCGTGATGACGATTCACGCGGCGAAGGGCCTCGAGTTCCCGATCGTCGCGCTGGCCAACGTCGAGTGGGAGGGACAGAAGCAGGTGCCGCCGATCCCGGATGCGGTCGATCACCGGATCCACCTGACGGTGGGGAATGACTGGGCGCGTTTCCAGACGCCTGACTGGGAGGGCGAGAAGGGGTCGGAGAAGGACGGCGCTCGAGGCGGAGCGCGACCGCTTGCTCTACGTCGCGGTGACGCGCGCGCGCGACCACCTGGTGGTGCCGGTCAGCACGGCGCCCGAGAAGACGGCGAAGGGATTCATGGCGAAGATGTCGGAGTCGGTGGGGGAGGTCGATCCGGAGCGGTGGGGCCAGGACGTGGGTCGCTGCTGGCAGTACGACACGCGGGCGCTGGATGGTGTCGTCGGAGCAGCCGCCGGAGGTCGTGACCGTGGGCGCCGACGAGCCTGCGGACTCAGGCGCCGTTGCGGAGCGCGGTCGCGTGCTCGCTGAGCGCGATGCGTCGGTGAAGGCCGCGTCTCAGGGGATCGAGCTGGTCACGGCGTCGAGCGTCAAGTCCTCGGTGCGCCCGCTGGTCGCCGAAGCCGACGCGACCGACGGCGCGAGCGACGAGGCGCCGGCCGGGATCGAGACCGACGCCGCGCCGCCGCTCGAGCTCGGCGACGCGTTCCACCGAGTCATGGAGCTCGTCGATCTTCCGGAGGCGGAGACTTTGGAGCCGCTTGCCGAGGCGATCTGCGAGGAGCACGGGATTCCCGAGAGTGCGGAGGCCGTCGTCGCGATGGCGCGGCTGGCCATGACCGCGCTTGAGCGCGAGGGGATATCGGCTGAAGGCATGCACCGTGAGGTGCCGTTCGTCGTGCCGGACGGGGATCGGGTCCTCATCGGGCGCATCGATCTTCTGTCGTGGTGGCGAGCGACTCGACGTAATCGATTTCAAGACTGACGAACGCGTCGACGAGCCACTTGCTGCCGCCGTCGCGCGCCACCGCGGACAGATGGAGACGTACGGAAGCGCGGTGTCGCCTGACCCCGCTTCGGCCCCGTTCGTGGTCCGAGCCGTATTTGCGCGCACCGGAGAAGTGGGGAGCCTAGGGACGTGACAGGCGTTCCGAGGATCGAGACAGCAGGTCGTACAAAGTCCCGTATGCCTCGCCGGCCGATGAGTGCGGAATCCAGGATGTTGTTAAACGTGGAAGCCCCGCAAGAGGTTGTCCTTGATCCGTGCCGGGAGGTTGGGTTTGATCTCTCCTGGATGATGCAGAAGAAAGTGCTCCGTGATCGCATCGACGACACACCCCCGCGCAAACATCAAGTAGTCACTCTCGTCGGTGATCTCCAGGACGTAGGGGTGGTTATCGTTCAAAAAGATGTCGATGACTCCCGTTTCGGCCGACTGCCTAAAGAAGTAAGCATCAGAGGGCGGGTTCCGGGTGGTAGATCCGGAATACATGAGCCGACTTCGACAATCCTTGGGTCGATTTTCTGAGACCGGAGAAGTTCGGCCTTCGCTTCAAGCACAGCCGGGATCCGGGTCAGGGGCCACCTGGCCTACCTCCGCGATGGTCAGCCGCTCCAACATCTGCTGCTCGGTCAGTCCGCACCTGATCGTTGGCGTTCGGCATGAACGACTGCCGGCGCGACCGCCTCTCCCGCCGCCCGGCTGCGGTAGCTTCGAGCGAAGTCAACGTAATCTGAGCAGACTTCCTTCAGCTTCGTTTGAAGCTCGTCCTCTAAGGCCGTCCCACAGGAAGTCGTCCTTCAGAGTGGTTGACAGGGAAGTCATCGAGGTGTAGCTGACCGTAGACGTCTCTGGTTGATCAGGTCGTTCCGCTGCTCACCGAAGATCGTGTCGCGGCCGATAGCCCATGGCGACCCAGAATGACGCGGCCTCTCCGGAAGAGGTCGAACCCAGCCTTGCTGAGTGACCACCATTCTTGAGAATGCAAATCCAGCCCCTCATAGTAACCCGTATACCGTCGAACTCGATCTCAACGTTCTTGACGCCAAACGTGGTGGACGCCGCCCTCGTCCGTCGACGAGAGGGTCGTACTCTCCTCAGGCTCAGCTCGAGTGACCCCATCCCAGTCCAGACTGCATCAAGTTCCGTCTGTCGACGTCCTTACGGAACATCTCGACGAGATTCTCCTTCGCCTCACCTAGCGCCCGTCCCTTGGCAGTCGACGGTGAAGCCTCGTTATCTCGACGCCGCGTGTAATGGCTCGTCGACGTCCTCGACCGTCTTCTCCAGACCGGCAGATCGTGCGCATCGCTGTCCAGCAATCTCGGCAACGTCGATCGCGACGGTGAACTCCGTCCGTACTGACCTAACTTCTTCGTTATCGATCTCTCCATCGGTCCCCGAGCCAGCAGCACGAGTCTTCATTCCCATCCCAAACTCGACACGCCCTGCGGTGTCCGGAGGAGGGGCAGCAAGTCTGGATCGCGCGTCTGGAGATCTTCCGAGATCCATCCCGAGGGCGTTGTCGACGACGCTGAACATCTAGTCGAGCCGAATGGATACGCACCGCGAATGAGTTACCCGTATTCCAATTTGAGTCGCTCATCGACGACCGTCGCGATTGTCCAAGTATGACTGGCTGCTGTTGTCGACCAGTTCCGCCAGGGCGTTCCATGCCTTGTAGGGAAAGTGACGATAGGTAGCCAGATTCGGTTGCTGGCTTGGAGGGGAACGGTGGGCATGGGTCTAGTACCTCCTCGATGGCTTAGCTGGTCTAAGGATCGGCTGGGATAAGTCGTGAATCGAAGGTCAGGCGGTAGCGATCGGCAAGACCAACGAGATCACGCACCGCTACGGGAGCGAGCGGAACGACGTAGGCCGAGCCGTCAGCAGTGCTGCGGAGCTGCGCTTCCCGCTCTCCTAGCAAGATCGTCTCGCGGACGTCCTGGAATCTTTCTCCGGCCCAGCGGGACCAGGAGTGTCACCCCCTCGGCACCTTCGAGGAAACATCGATACCGGGCGACAATGTTTTGGCTTTCGCGTGCGGTCGTGTGCCGGCGAGCCCCAAGGCATAGCGGTTTCGCTCAGAGCGGAGGTACCACATTCCAACACCTCGAAGTTTGTACGAGCGGCGGCCCGGCTGATCTGTGGAGTGACAACATCGCATACAAGAAGGAAAGATGGCTGCCACACGTCAATGGCCTTGTAGTGTTCTGGGGCGAAACCCGGATGCCGCCGTAGATAGTCAAACGCTTGGGCGCCGTACATACCTTCGGCTAGTGCTTCTAGTTGAGGTTCGATGTGGAGTTGCACGTCATGCGTGTGAAGTCGACCTCCACGACCCACCACTGGTCACAGTCAGGCGCCAGGATACAGGCTCGTTCGGACGACGCGCGCCGAATCGACTTGGGATTGGCGGGCGGAAGTCGAAGTACGTGTAGCCGTGAAATATGTCGGGCGCAATGGTCTTTAGCAGTCCTTGAAACATGGCCTCGGAGCACTGAGACGGCGCAAAGACCTCTCCGTCGATAGTCAAGACCTGAGCAGTCATAGCGTGACTTCGAACCCAAGCCAACGAAGCAATGTCATGAATCGCAACCGCTTCGTGGCGAAGGGTATCGCTCTCAATCTGCGTCGCATACAGAGTGGCCACATCCGCAAACGGTTTGGTGGGTGCCGTTCGAAGCACTCGGCCTAGACGTTGCACGCGCTGTCTCGTGCTTCGTGTCGAGGCGGCGATAACGGCGGTGCTCGCGTCGGGAACGTTGAGCCCTTCATCGAGCGCTCGGCACGTCACCAGCTTCGCAAACTGGCCGGTCTTAAAAAGTTCTAGGTTTCGCCGACTCAAAGCTGGCCCGAGACCAGAGCGGTACAGGCCGACACGGTCCCCAGCGTCATCGAGCAATTCGGCTATGCGGGTCGCTGGAGCGATACGTTCATGAAAGAGGATCTGCCGTCCCTCGAAGCCGGCGGCTGACCGCGACAGCAGCGACGGTGCGCCGCGCTGAGTCGGCAGCTATGCGTGAGCGCAAAAGAAACAGACGTTTGACCGCCGGGTCTTCGAGCCCTCCGTGGGATTGGGCGATCGCTCGGCCGACTCGGCGCGTGAGTTTGTCGTACGCGGTCTGCTCTTCCGACGCAGCAGCCCGAAGCGGTAGTTGTGAGGGGCAAAGTCAGAGATGACGCCATCTCTCTTTGCATCCAGATAGCCATACTCGTAGATGATCGGCCCGAGAGCCGGTTCCACGTAGCGCTCAAAGCCTTCGTCAACTTCCTTGACCGGGGTCGCGTCAGCTCGCTTGAATTCGGCAGCTACGTCCAGGGCGCGGGCCCCCAGGCGACCCGGCTCGGTGGCATTCATCGACCACAAACAACGTGTCACGGTTCCCGGCGACCGTGCTAGCCATCTCCCTGGCCCTGTTTACTACGAGAACGTTGGCGCGCCGTGGCTTTAGCGCGCGACCCTCACCGGAGTAGGTCGCGATCTCGTTGAGGTCAAGATCGGCATCCGTCGTGAGCGCGACGACCCATTGATCGAGCAACGCCAAGGACGGAACTACAACGACTAAGCGCGCATCCGGCCGTCGTGTTCTGAGGCCGAGAAAAGCCAGGATTGCAAACGCGGTCTTACCGCCCCCGGTTACGACCGAAACGATGCCGAGGCCGGTTTCCTCCCACCGTTCGAGCGCCTCCCTCTGCCAGCGACTAGGGGTAAGCACCTACACGCCGGCGAGGAGGAGAGGTCTTCTAGATCGCAGCGACAAACCGGAGCATGCGGTCGTAGAAATCATCCGCGCCGCTCTCCTCCGCCAATAGGTATGCGATCTCCAGCGCAAGGTTAAGGTGCCACTTCCGTGCTCAATTTCGGCTCCATTAGCTGGGTGTGAGCGGTTGAAGACGATCTCTCTAGGCCGGTTCTTGATCAGTACTGGGGGGTCGCTAGGCCGGCCGTCCACAAAGGAAATCGCATACTGCGCGCCTCGCGCCGTTACCGTGGGTGACGTGAGTTCGGTGCCGAGTCGAACGCGGACGTGGTCGTCGTCTGGACGCACCTCGATCCGATAACCACTTGGGCCAGCATTCTTCTTCTCCTCAATGTCCGCATTCAACGCGCGCAGGGCAGAGATAACTGTGACTCGGGACGCAGCAGCGATCCGACCATTGCGAAGCTTGGGAGACCGCGCCGTTCCGTCGGTTCGTCGAAATCGGCTACGTGCTCGACAACGTCGGCAATACGAGCGATGTCGTCTCGATGGTGCTCGATGACTCGTCGAACGCTTACCTTTCGCCGCTGAGGCCGCTGGACACCGTTGGCCTTGAAAGTCAAGATCTCAGCGCCAATAAAGCGTTGCACGACCCGATAGTCGGCAGACTCGCGATTGAATGACGCTCGGTCGATGTTGATGAGACGCTGTCGGTCGATGTCGCCGAGCAAAAAGACCTCTCCGGTCACGTACTTTCGGCACCCGGATCGCTAGTCACATCGAAAAAGGTTCGCTCCTCTACGGCCACGTTCTGTACACGAGCCGTTAATCCCGACCATGACGCGAAAGCGCGCTTCTGATTGATGAGAAACCCGGCAACCATGATGCTTCGAGAGTCGCCGGGACCGAGACGAAGCTCTCTCAGGATCGGATAGATCCTTCCCGCCCAATCCTCTGTCCCGCTGGGATCGTCGCCGTAGCTTCGACGGGTGAGTTGTACGTCACCGTCCCAAGAGCTCTTTACGTGTACCGGCACTGACCACTCGTGCATGTGCTCTTGAAGCAGATCAGCGAGATCGGGATGGCTCCTCGCCAGGGACTGACTTATCGGCGAGTCGTCCCATTTGAGAGGCAGGACGCGGCGGAGATCCTCCAGGAGGCGGTACAGAGACGACGGATCACGCTCAACGTCCGCGACGGTATCGGTAACCCCATGCAACCGTACTCCAGCGAAGTGATCACGCGGATCACCGTCATAGGGATGCTCCATCGCATGCCCTGCCGGCAGCTCGTCGAGATGCGTTCGTCGATCGACTTCATCCAGCGACCAAGGATGGTCGATGTGGGCCACGGTGAGCACTGGAGAGTCGGGCTCCTGCTTGGTCTCGATTGTGGTGGAACGCCCGTATTGGAGAAGAGCGAGAGAACCGATACCTATTCGGCCAAACTGGCTCGCTCGACCAAACTTCGTCGACCCGCCGAGACTCATGAAGTGATCGCAGAACTCGCCAGGTCCATCCCACCCCGTCATCGGCTACGACGAGCTCCAGATCCGAGTTCACCCGCGACAGATCGATCTCGACCCGGCTCGCTCCGGCATCGACCGAGTTCAGCACCGTTTCCCGGAGGGCCTTGTAGAGAGAGTCGTAGGTCTGACGACTCAGTTCCGGAAGGAGGCCGGCGCGCGCCTCATACCGGAGTTCAACCGGTACCTTGCCTCGCTTTACCTGTGGTCACAGCGAGCGGTGCGAGAACACGGATGCAGTCATGCGGCTTCGGTTCCGTCAACCAAATGCAGTTTGGAGGTTCGTCGAAACGAGCAGACGATCCTCGAGATGTATTCCTCGATCGACATCGATGGCAAGCCAACGACGGCCTAGGGCTCAGCGACCTTGCCGGTTATGTTGCTTCCGGCAAACGGATCGACGACTAGATCCCGGGCGTCGTCAGCATGCCCACAAAAAAGCTGGAATCTCCATCCGGAAACCGAGCAGGGTGGGGCTTGAGATCACGCTCGCGACACCCTCGCATGTACTCCGGATCGTTGCCGGTGTTCGATACCGCTAGGAGATTCGGCGGAATCGCTCCTCCGTGGTCCTGCGTGAATCCCTCACGGACGACGTGTCCGGACGGGCGTCGGCCACGGTTATATTCGCCGCTCTGGATCAGGCGCTTCATTCCCCTCGCTGTACTCTCTGCAGCACCCTCCGATTGTCAGCCTTCGGGAGCCGGCCTCCTTCGACAAGCCACCAGATCGTGTTGACAGCATCTTTCACCCGGGGTCCCCTTCGACGGTCACCCAATGCCGCTGGCGTCGGAAGGCGCGCAGGGTTGTACCAGTAGAAGTCCTGGGCTAGGACGTATTGGCAGCGAGGCCGCCGGCACAGGCTCACAAGCGAGTTCGAACGCGTAGATGCTCTTTACGGGCTGTCCGGGTTCCCAGGCGCCGCCGAGGTCGAACACCAGTTTCCCGATGGGCTTTAGGATTCGCCAGAACTCGTCGGCGAAGGCCGAGAACCACGCGACGTAGTTCTCCTGGTCTCGTTCCCGTACTCCTTCGGCCGCTGAAAGGCGAAGGGCGGCGAGGTCATGATCAGATCGACCGTCTCGTCCTTGCATTGCTCCTGAGGTCTCATTGCATCGCCGTGCCACGCCGCTTCCGACTCGGTGTCGTAGGCGAGCGAAGGTTCGGGGCGAGTCACGCCATGAAAATGTTATGCCGTTGCCATGACGCTGCGCTTTGCGTGCAGTTTTTTATTTCTCAGATAGCGCATTCCTGTCGCTCTGATTGGCGTTTACGAGCGGATCTCGCTGCTCCGCGCCCGCGCCCAGGGCTCCCGGGTATGCGGCGCGACCGATCTTCCTGACGGGACCCTCACTCGCCCGTTCGAATGAAGATCGGTGATATGCGCCGTGTGGGGTGTCCCCTGGCATCGCCATCATCTCGGCTGCGGCGAGGTTGGCGAACTGTTCGATGTCGCGCTGATCGCTGAGCTTGCCGCCGGAGGACTCCAAGGAGGTGTGAGGGGATGCTTTGGTACTTGAGCGTCCTTGTCTCTCAAGGCAGCCGGGTTCCCATCACGTAGCTCTGGCGATAGTTGCCATGAGGTTTCAACAGCGGCCAGGTCGCG